>DASYWU010000022.1:0-143177 GCA_035935755.1 Occallatibacter sp.
CTGCGGCCGAGACGGAACGCCGATGGAAATCTGTAACGCCTCAGTGGCCGATAATGCACGTGCGTTTACACGGCATCACGCGCGACCACTTCATGGGCCGTCATCATGCTAATCATGTAAACGTCGCCTATGCGCCCGATAAGAATACCGCCGCAAACGCTCTAGCGGCGAAGGCCGCAATGTTGGCGGAAATGGGTATTCAGGTCCATCTCTGTGGAACTACTCCTCCTTGGTCCTAAATGAACTAAAATGAGGGCATAAAGTTTCAGTCCCTTGAAAACGGAGCGCGGGTCCCGGTAGGGGATAACATTTAGCGGTGCGCGCCCGAGGAGTCGGCCGTTAGGCTTGTCCTCTCACTCTGCATGATTAACCGGGAGCAATGCGCGGGACTCCGGATCTGAAGCATCTGGGGTTGCTGGAGCGGCATCGTCCCAGTGATCGATTGGATGAGCTTCGTGCTCCAGGCGCCGCTCGATTTCTTCGGCACTACAGAGCGGCAACTCAACTCGCACGGTGGTTCCAGCGCCTTCCCGACTTTGAATGGAAACGTTGCCGTCGTGAGCGGTACAGATGGCTTTGACGATGGAAAGCCCCAGCCCGGTGCCACCCGACTCGCGGGAGCGCGCTTTATCGGCGCGATAAAAGCGATCGAAAACGAATGGAATAGAATCTGCTGGAATGCCAATGCCATTGTCGCTTATCTCCACGACGCCGTAATCGCACTGCCCGGAGACGGACAGCCGGATTTCACCAGCTGCGGGCGTGTATTTGATGGCGTTGTCGAGAAGGTTGACGATCACCTGTTGCAGGCGCACGCGATCGCCCGAAACCCAAGTTTCACGTGAGGCGTCGGCATAGACCTTCAGGTGCTTATCTTCGGCGAGCAGTTGCATCTGCTCGACAGTCGAGAGTGCCAGCGCTCCGAGATTGATCGGAGAACGCGGCAGTGGGCCCTGAGCGTCCAGTTTGGAGATGATCAGGAGGTTCTCGACGATGTCAGACATGCGCTCGATCTCTTCAAGAGCGCTGCCGATCGCGTCCAAGGCCTGCGGATGCAGGTCTGGATTTTCGACCAGGGGCTCAAGTTCGCCCCGCAGGATGGTGAGCGGAGTTCGAAGCTCATGCGAAACGTCAGCGGAAAAGCGGCGGTTGTGAGCGAGGGCATCCTCCAGGCGGTCGATCATCCGGTTAAGCGAGATGGAGAGGCGCTCCAGCTCGTCCCCGGTCGGGATGACGGGGAGACGCTCGCCCGGCGCACTGGTACCAACCTTTTCCGCGTGTCGCGTGAGTTCAACGACGGGCCGGAATGGAACATTCATCAGCAGATAACCGCCGACGGCGGCGCCGGCGAGGATAACCGGGGTGAGCAGACAGAGCGCGATCAGCAGCGATTTGAGAATGCGGTCCATAGCCGTGGTGGGTGCCGCTTCCTGGATCAGAAAATGCACGCCGGCCGGTGATTCCCAGGGCAGCGTGTACAAGAGGAGTGGCCCCGCGTGCGCGGTGATTTTGCGAAAAAAGCCGATGCGCTGCGAGGCGGAAGCTGGCGGCCATGTCTGCATTGAGGCGGCCTCAACATTTCGGGACTGGTAAAGCACCTGGCCTTCGCGAAGAATGCGGATATAGCGCCCGTCGCTCTCGGGCGCATAGGATTCCTCCATCTCCGCAGCCAGCCAGGATTCACCTTTGGCGTCGACATGCGCGACAAACTGGTCGACGATATTGGCTGATTCGTCCTTCAGCGTGCGCTGCATGGTCGTGAGGAGATAGTTTCGGAGACCCATCCAAACAGCGAAGCCGAAGATCACGAGAGCAGCGGCGAGGAGGCTGCCATACCAGGATGTGACCCGGACACGCAGAGATGCCAGCTTCATTCCTGACCTCCGCCACGGATGATATAGCCGGCGCCGCGGACAGTGCGAATCATTTTGAAGTCATGTCCGTCATCGACCTTGCTGCGCAGATGTCGAACATATACATCGACGATGTTGGTGATTCCGTCGAAGCTCTGGTCCCAGACGTGCTCGATGATCATGTTACGCGAGAGCACGCGGCCTGGATTGAGCATGAGATATTCGAGCAGACCGTATTCCTTGGCTGTGAGTTCGATGCGCCGGCTGCCGCGGCGTACCTGCTGGGTCAATCGGTCCAGCTCAAGGTCGTCAATGGTGAGAGTACTGGATCGATTCACCGGCCCCCGTCGCAGGAGCGCCTTGGTGCGCACCAGCAATTCGGCGAAGGCAAAAGGTTTCGTAAGATAGTCGTCAGCGCCTGCATCGAAAAGCTTGACTTTGTCCTCGATAGCGTCGCGCGCCGTCAGGACAAGGACAGGGACACAGGTGTTCTTTCTGCGGATGCGCTGCAGTACTTCTCGTCCCTCCATTCCCGGCAACATGAGATCCAGAACGATAAGGTCGTAGGGAAAGGCGTCGGCCAGTTCCAAACCCTCCCTGCCGTCGCCGGCGATATCGACGGCATAGCGCTCTGCGGTAAGCCCGCGGCGAACGAAGCCAGCGACCTTGGGTTCGTCTTCGACAACCAGAATTCTCATACGAGGACCTCCCGGGCAGGCACCCTTACTGGCGCAAATTTACCTCAATCCGGCACTTTCCGTCTTGCCGTTTCCTTCCCGCGGTTTTTGCGGAGAAACAAGCCATTCCACGGCCGCGTCAAAGAGAGCCACGCCCTGCGGAGTCAGATCATCGAATGCATCGTTGTCGAGGGGAAAGAGCTCGCGGCGGCCAGGAGCGATGAATCCACCGTACATTGCAGAGCCTTTTTCATAGTCGAAGATGGCCTTCTGCTCCGCCTCGCCTGGAAGCGAAGCAATGGCAATGGCGCTCGGCTCCGGGACCGCCCATTTCATCATGCCCCGTTCCTTAAGCACCTGCACAATGCCGGGAGGCAGACCGGCGGCCATGGGATGCCAGGCGCCAATGATTTTTAAGTACGCTTCTGGCGGATCGTCGCTCTCATTCGGTTCGCCGTGTTCGCCGTAATTCACATAGCGGTCGCGTCCGGTCAGACGCAATGTGTCGGAGTAAAGGGCTTCGAGCAATAAGACCGGAACAGGCGTGTCGACGTATTTATTGGAAAGCTTGTACTTGGAGCAGGTGGCCGATATAAGGATTGCATCTTCGCCTTCGGCGCGCGTCTCGGGATCCATCTGGTCGGCAACAGTCACATTAAATCCCATTTGTTTCAGGTGCGCGACGATGTGCTCATCAGTTTCTTCACCTTCAAACGCGAATTTGCGTTCGACATAGAGCAGCTTTTTCCCGTCTGCATTGAAAGAGCCCGTTTTCAGAGGCTGAGGCATGGCAGGGGGCGGACTTGCCGCCCAGCGAATCGCCGCATCGAAGAGTCGAAGGCCTGCGTACCAGTCATAGAGTTGTGGATCCTTGGCTGCGGGGCCGTATACCGCGGTGAGTAGATGGAAGTTGGCGTTGGAAAGATAGAAGCCGACACGGCGAGCCGGAGCGGCGAAATTGTCATACATCATGCTGCCGCGTTCGTAAGCGAAAACCCCTGCCTTGCCGGAATCACCCTCAAACGTCGTGATGATAGTGGCGCCTTCAGCGGGGCGGCCCCAGCCGGCAGTCTGAGGCTCAAGATAAAGCGTGCCGAAGAGCTGCGGCTTCAGACCCGCCGCTTCCGCAATCGCTGAGGTGTTTCCCGCGCCGTAGCCATAAAGCTCGGAATAGCTGCGCGCGAAGAAGTGTTGGGGATCAACCACTTCGTAATCGGTATGAAGATGCGGACCGGTCATTTTCATCTCGGGATAGAGATACGTATTCCACGTAAAGGCCGGGATGGTCGAAGCTGTGTACCTTTGCTGAAGCAAACGGGCATCGGCGGTAGATGAGATCACAATGAGGTCTGTGCCGGCAGGCGGCGTGGAGGCATCCTGATCCTCTTTGGCGGTTACGACGAAGCCCATCTGTTCGAGGTGCCTGCATACAAGCGCGTCGTCGGAAGGCTCGCCTTTCTTCGTCGCGCCACCGATGAAGAGGACGTGTTTGCCTTTCATTGCGGAAGCTGGGAGCATCTGGGCATGCGCTCCGGTTGCGCACGCACCGATTGCGAGGCTCAATGCGAAGAACAGAGCAGAAAAACCTGATGCTTTCATTGAGTCACCTCGGAAGATGCGGGCACCAGAGTCAGTACTTCGGGGTGTGGTGCGGATACAGATAGAAAAATGCGATGCGTCTTCGAATCGTAGGCGAGAGCGCGCACGCCCCTGGGAATGGAGACATTGCCACCCTCGCTATACCGAATGAACGCGTTCATCTGAATGAGCGTGAGAGTGCCTGCATCGCCGGCGACAAAATCCGCGCCCTTCCAACCACCCTTGCCTTGTGGTGAGAACGTGAAGAAGCTGTCAGGATCGCCGGCAGCGATCGGCAGTTCCTCAAAGGTGAACCCGATATCGGTGTCGATCACCGCGAGCTTACCACCCGAGCAGGCAACGAAGAGTCGTCTCCCGAAAGGATCGATGGCCAGAGAAACGGGACCGTCTGCGTCTCCGGAGGGAAAATCGCCTAGGAACTTCAGGGAATGCGTGTCGACAACGTGAATTAGGTTCAGGTCCTGTGCAGCAACGAAGAGGCTGCCCATGCCATCGGACACGGCCTGGCGCAGATGGCCCTTCAGCGCGATCCGACCTTCGATTTCGCCGCTATGTGGATTGAGTGCAATCACTTCTCCGGAGCCCGGTGCGATTACGAAAATCCTCTGCGCATCGCTGTCAAAGACGAGCGATTCGGGATTCTTCGCCTGCAGCGGAACGGTCCTGATTGCGGCCAGTGTTGCGGGGTTGAAGACAGTTACCGCGTCACTGCCTCGGTTCGCGAAAAAACCGCGGGACGTGTTGTCGACCACCACGATGCCGGCGGCATCGTGCGCCGGCATGGAACCTTCGCTGCGTCCTGAGTCTGCATTGAGCACTTCCACTTGATCAGAGTGTGCCACGTAAAGGCGGCGCGATGAAGCATCGAGCCACAGGTTAGCGACTGCACCGGCACCATGCAGCTTGTACTCAGCTCCCAAATGCCAGGCCGCACCATTTTGCGCAGTCGCAGGCGAGGCAACTTCTGGAAGGGCCGCCAAAAGAATTGTAGCGGCCATAATATACATGTTGCTCATCGAAAGGGCCCGCCTCCAATGGTTGGTTTGGCTTGACGCCATGTCAATTCATTCTCCGCGTCAGAACAGAATTTTGAGCGCGAACTGAAGCTGGCGCGAGGAAGTGGAAGTAGAGGTAAGCCTGCCTGCATTGGCGAGCAGACTGCCCGAGCCGTTGAATATCTGACTTTGCGCGGATGCTGGATCTTCAAAGTTTGCGCGGTTTGAAACGTTGAAGGCCTGGGCCTCAAGCTCGATACGCAACCGCTCGCTGACTTTCTGCTCGTTCATCAAGCCTGCCGTCCAGAAGAGACTGCCAGGGCCGATGATGGAGTTGCGGCCCGCGTTTCCGAGCCGCCCCCCAAAAACGCCTGGGGCATATTCATACTTCGCGGGAAACGCGAAGCACGAAGTATCGAGATAGTGAATATTCTGCGGATGAGTGCAGTCGGTTTTGCGCACACGGTCGGGCCGGTCGAAAGCCGCGCTGCTGAGAGCGCTGAGCGGATCGCCGCCAACGATGGGAGTGAAGGGGACTCCGCTGTGGATGCTGACAATGTTTTCGAGATTCCATCCGCGCAATGGAGCGGCTAACGGGCCGAAGCTCGTTGGTGCGCTGGGAAGCACCGTCATGGCATACGCCGAAATCGCGTGGCGCACATCGAAATCAGATGGCCCGCGATTGAGGCGAAGATTGAAGTAGGGGGGATTTGCAATTGAGTTACCGAAGCTGGCGCCAGAGAGAGCAGAAGAGCTGTCATCGATGCTGTGGCCCCATGTGTAAGCGAGCATTCCGTGAATGCGCGTGGAATCGTATTTGAGGGTCGCCTGCAGCGAGTGGTAAATGGAGCTACCTTCAAAATAAGTGCCCGACTCGGTGCCGATCGCCGGATTCAGCTTGGGGGCCGTGCCCTTTACGGGCCACACGTAGCCCAGCGGCGAATCGAGCACCGGCTGCACAAAATTGATGTCGTTTGCGGTGAAGGGCTGCCGCACACCGTGGGAGCCAATGTAACCGAGGGTCATCATGGTATTGTGCGTAAGCTGCTGTTGCACATTGAATGTGAACTGCATTACGTAATTCCGGCCGGGATTCCGCGGCGTATAGATCGCGCGGACCGGCGGATTGAAACCGGCGAATCCATTCAGCGGGAATGATCCCTTCGTGACGGAGGTATTTTCTGCTTCATCGTAGATGGGCGAGGAGCCGACAGCTTGCAAACCGAGAAAGTACGGCAACGGGAGAACGTCGTAGATACCGAAGGCGCCATGTACAACAGTTTTCCCTTTTTTGTCCGGATCCCAGGCGAAACCGATCTTTGGCTCGAAGTTCTTGAGGGTGGGGTTATTGCTGAAATAACTATGGACCGGCGTCACGGCCGTGTCCGTTGGAGTGACCAGCACGCCCAGTCTGTTTCTGACTTCGGTAAAGTCCGTGTTCATTTCGTAGCGGATGCCCAGATTCAGGGTGAGGTTTGGGCGCAGCCGCCAGCTATCCTGCGCGTATCCCGCGTAAATGCTGGTGCGCAAGTCCACCGGCGCAACCGGCAACGTCGGCAGACCGGACTGGAAATAAGTGGGGGCATTGGTAAGGAAGCTCTTGATGGATCCGAAGCTCCAGGATCCGAAGGGAAGAAGGCCGGCCTCTTCGTTATCCTGGTCGCGCTCAACCGAACCGCCGAAGGCAAAGGAATGTTTGCCGCGGATCAGGGCGACGTCGTCATAGAGTTGATAAGAGTTGTAGTGATAGGTATAGGTGCCCACCGCGCCCACGCCGCCATTGAACGTAGTGAGACCAGATACCAGCAGCGAGCCGGCATTCGCTCCCGTGAAAAATCCGAGCGAAGAGTCGTTGGCGGCGGGATTCAGAACACCCTGCTGGCGTGGTCCGCTTGCCACCGAACGCGAAAAGCCGAGGCGAACAGCATTGGTGAGCTGCGGAGAAAAGATGTGAATCTCTTCGATTGCCGCCACCGCGCGGCGTGAAAGAGCCTCGTCGAGCACGGCGTTGGATTCATCCGCCGAAGTGATGCTGCTGGTGTCGTAAAGCACGGTTCCGTGCAGGGAGTCATTGCTTGAGAAGTTCTGGTCAAGATGAACGGTGCTGAAGTCCTCGTTCGTGGGCTGCTGAGTGACAAAGCTGTAGATACCGGTGTCACCGGTGACGTCCCCATTTGGCGTGTGATACAGAGCAAGGAAAGGGAGGACGTCGGGGTTGATGGTGACATTGCCGGACACGAGCTGGCCGAGACGGGCGTTTGGGCTTAGCACCACGTCCTCCACGGCGCTGCCCAGGCTTTGCCGGAAGCCTTCGTAGTTGCCAAAAAGGAACGTGCGGTTGCGCAGAATGGGTCCCGAAGCGCTGGCGCCGAATTGGTTCCGGCGAAACGGCGGAATGGTCGCTGGATCAAAATAGTTTCGCGCATCGAATACGCTGTTACGCAGGTAATCGTAGACGGAGCCGCGGAAAGTGTTGGTGCCGGAGCGGGTGATCGAGTCAATGACGCCACCGGAAGTGCGGCCATATTGCGCAGCGGCATTGCTCTCGATTACAGAGAATTCTCCCACGGCATCGACGCCAAGAATAGCTCCGGAGACGCTGCCCGGGCTGCCGTTGGCGTAATCGTTCTCATTGATACCGTCAAGCAGATAGCTGATCTGCTGCGGGCGATTTCCGCCAATGCTGAGTTGCGACCCGAAGCCTCGGCTGAGACGCGTGGTGGATGTGGCGCTCGCGCTGTACTGGGTATCTACCGCCGAGACACCCGATTGCAGGGTTGCAAGCGCCGTGAAGTCGCGCCCGTTGAGAGGCAGGTTGCGCGTTGTCGATCCGTTCACCACTCCTTTCACCGAGGAACTGACGGTTTCAAGAGAATTTGAGACCACGGATACCGTCACGCTGTTCGCGACTGTGGCCACGTTCAGATGCACATCCACCTCGCGAACGCTGCCCACCGTGAGGACGATCTTGTCGATTTCGCTCCGGCTGAATCCACTGTTGGAAGCGGTGACGTGGTAGCTACCCGGGAGGAGATCGGTGGCGGAGTAGAAACCCGCGGAATTGCTGGTCAGAATACGCGATACCCCGGTTAAATCGGAGGTGACAGTCACTTTGGCGCCCACGATGATGGCGTTGCTGGGATCGGTCACCGTGCCTTCGAGAGTGGCCGCACCCATGGTCTGCGCACGTAGCGGAACAGCCGCGGAAACAACGAAGAGGAGGATGATGAACACTCCAGCAGAAGCTGTCGCGCAGCAACGTTGTTGAAGGCCTGTACGGCCGCGTCCCACTGGCCCTCTGAACGAACTGACGCTGAATTTTGCGTTCATTTTCCTGCTCCTGTTGTAAAGTCTCGTCGAGGGGAAGTCGTGCCCGATGACAAAAACCACCCGCCGCTCCCATTTGGTCGTGGCGGAGCTTAATGGACCATAACCATACCCACCCGGATACTGGCGAGTCTTGAATGTATCGTGAAAGTCTGTTCATCTTCTCGATCGCTCGCTGGCTGAAGAGGTTCGATGAACACTTTTTCAGGTCTCGTTCATGGATATGCTTTGTGTCAGGTGGCATGATGGCCGAAGTTTTTAGCCTTTGGAGGCTACATTGAAGACACCTTTCTGGATTTTCCTTGTCTGCCTGTCGCCGCTTGCCGGTTTGGCTCAGAATCTCGAGCAGCCCAAGCCGCATCCCAACCCGCCCCTGCCTTACTACGGAAAAGTCGATGCCGCGATTCCGGCTTATCAGCCGGTCGCGCATCTAGTCGGCAGTCTGCGGGGCGTGGAATCGAATACTGTCACGAATCTCATGCAGCTCTGGATTGACGGCTTCACGAAGATCTATCCCGATGTTCACTTTCAGGTGGATATCGGCGGATCCGGCCAGGGAGGACCAAGGCTCACCGCGGGCTCAGCCGATTTTGCTTTCATCTCCCGCGAAATGATGGGGCGTGAACTCGCGCCCTATGTCGAAAAACTCGGCCGTAAGCCGATGGACTTAGAAGTGTCAGGTGGAAGCCTCGATGTAAAGGCGTTCACCGATGCGGTAGTTTTTGTCGTCAACAAGGCCAATCCGCTTGACCACATCTCCTTCGATCAACTGGATGCCATTTACTCGGCCACACACAATCGCGGCATAAAGACGCCGATCACAACCTGGGGCCAGTTGGGCCTCACCGGCGACTGGGCCGATAAGCCCATTCACACCTGGGGAGTCGAAATTCCCAACGGCTACGATGTCTTCGTGAATATGCGCGTATTGGCCAATGGGCAGTGGAAGGATGGCATCCAGTCCCTGCCCACCGTCATTCCGCTTTCAGACAAGGTCGGCGCCGATCAGTACGCAATCAGTTATACCGGACTTGCATGGGACAGCAACCCGAACACCAAGGTTCTGTCGCTCTCCATCCACAACGGCGGCCCGTACATATCGCCAACTTTTCAGACCGTGGCATCGCAGGCTTACCCTCTCAGCCGCGTTATCTATATGTTCTTCAACCAGCAGCCGGACCATCCTCTGAATCCTTTGTTGCTCGAATTCTTCCGTTACATTCTGAGCCGGCAAGGCCAGCAGCAGATTGTGAAGGACGGCATCTTCACTCCACTTCCCGCAGCCCTCGATGCACAACAGCGCGAATGGCTGGCGCGCGCCGAGCACGGTTGTGTTTGCGCACAGTGAAAATCAATGTGGCAGCAGGAAGAACAGGGAAAGGGCAAAGCACACCAGCGCGATCAGAAACGTGATGACCATAAAGCCCATGACGCGGCGCATAGGGATGCCGGCAATGGCGAGAATCGGCAGTACCCAGAAGGGCTGAAGCATATTGGCTGCCGATTCGCCCATGGCCACCGACATCGTTGTTCCCGGCAATGATGCATGCAACGCCTGGGCCGCAGGAATGGCAAACGGACCCTGCACGGCCCAATGGCCGCCTCCACTGGGAATGAACAGCGTTATCATGAGCGACGTGAGATAGGTGAAGAACGGCAGTGTGCGCACAGTGGAAAAGCGAATGAATGCCGCCGAGAATACCCCCGCCAGGCCCGTCGCCGTTATCATGCCCATCAGTCCGCCATAGAGCGGATATTGCAGGATCAGCGAGCCGGTGAAGCGCCCCGCCTGCCTCATGGCGGCCGCATAAGCTGCAGGGCGCCAGTGGAGAAGTACACCGGCAAGAAATAGGATCAGGATCACCGAATTCAGGTCAAGAGAATAGTGATCTCTGCGAAGCATGAAGAATAGCGCGCCGCTTCCGATACCGACGGCAAGCAGCGTAAGGGGCCACGCACGATCGAGAACGACGCCGGCGGTCGTCAGCCGTTCCTTCACGGGTGGAGGCGCATCTTCGGCCTTCAGCCGTTCCACCTCCGCCGTAACGATGTCTTTCTCCGCGGGCCCCGTAAAGCAGAGAACCAGCGGAAGGATCACGACAAGAGCCATCACGGGCACGAGGTTGAAGCGGGTGAACACCGTTTGTGATAGCGGAAGAATCTGGCCTGTCACCTTCTCTACCATGTTCAGTTCAGAACCATGCGTGGCCTGCGACAGCGCGATGGAGCCCGAAAGCCCTTCAGTGGAAATGACAAAGCCGGAGTAGGCCGCCGCGACCAGCCACCCGAAGTCAATTCGCATGCGTTTGGCGATTTCGCGCGCCAGCAGAGCAGACGTAACCAGCCCCAGTCCCCAGTTCAGCCACGAAGCGACGAGGCTCACCAGCACCGTGAGCGCAACGGCGGTGCGCGGCGTGCGGGGAAGAGAAGCGATGCGCTCAAGACCTCGCCGCGCGATGGGCGTTGATGCCAGGGCATAACCGGTGGCCAGCATCATGACCATCTGAAAGGCGAAAGTAAAGATATCGAAGACGCCCTTGTACCAGCCGGTCAGGATCACTTCGACGCTTGCGTGTGGCGCCAGCCAATAGGCCAGTGCCGCGCCGACGAATGTGAGCAGGAGCGCGAAGACGTACGCGTCCGGAAGGATCCGCTCAAAGACGTACACAAAGACGTGCGTGAACCGGCTCAGGATCGAAACGTTTTCGGATTCTTTGACTGACGACGCGAGTCCATGCATGGTAGCAACCTCAACAGACTCTGACCAGCATCCTGAGCATAGATGAGTGATGAGTGAATACCGAATGAAATGGCATTCATCTCATGGTGTCGAGCTTACGCCATTCCGCGGCGAGATGGGTGGCGGCTAACGGCTGATATGCACCCTCGCGGCTCACGTCCTGCTGGCCCTGCCGGCTCAGGACGTAGCGGAGAAACTCGAGCGCGGCCGGCGAGCAACCACCGTGAGCAGGACTGCAATTGATATAGATGGAGACTGTGCGCGTCAGCGGATAGCGGCCGGCAATGTAATCGGAGCGGTCTGCCACGACATAGGGCAAGCCGGGTCCTTCCGAGAGCGCCAACACCTTGACTTGCGGCGTGGCATAGTGAATGTTCGCGATGGCGATGCCGAGCGGGTCGGTGGAAAGGGCCTCGATAATCTGCCGGCCCGCATCGATGCGAGGTTTTCCCGTTTGCTCTAAATTACCAAAGCCCCGATACCCGCAATTCCACCCCGGACCGTGCAACACGCGAGCGCGGAAGAACCGGGACGCCGCATTTTCAGGAAGGTACCCGTAGAGATGTGCAGGCTCGCTGCCCATTTGCCCAGCTACACCAGCGTCTGACCACTTCGGCGATCCCGTGTCACCGCATTCGAATAGGTGAGCCAATTGGTCGAAACGAATGCTTGAGAGCGGATTGTCCCGATTGACAAAGATCATCAGGGCGTCCGCCTTGGTAGGAACGTCGAAGCTGCCCATCGCCACATCCACACCCGTGGGAGTAGCCCCTGTGGTCTGCTTGTAGGCCATCGCCTCTTCCGGCCAGATGTCTCGGCCCATGAGCGCGAGATCCGCGGCCCCAGCGTAGAGTCCGCCCATTGCGGAAACTGTTCCGTTGAGTTTCTCTTCGAATCGCACTTCTGGCTGAAATTGCCGGAAGCCCGCTTCCCACAACCGCATCAGCTCCTGCATCTGCGCGCTTCCCCACACCCGCAGTGTTCCGCGAACGCGGCGATCCGGCTCATAACCGTCTTGTGCGCGCACAGGTAACAGGAAGGCCAGGGTAGCCGCAATGACGGCAATGTTTCGCAAGGAAATCAGACGAGACGTTCCTTTGTTGAGCATCTGCATCTTAGCCCTCTTCAGAGATGAAAAGCTGAACGACGAGTGAAAAACCGTTCAGGAAATCGGCTTGGCTTTGAGTTCTCGCGGTTCGAAGGAGCAATGAATGCATTTTCATTTACGATTCAATTGAAGCTCATTCTCGGCGGCGATGCTCCATTCATAGGTGATTTGGAGGAAAAAGGGAATGAAGAAAGTTTGTCTTGTCGCCGCATCTATGCTGGCCCTGGCTCCATGCATTAGCACTATCCGCGCAGCGTCCACCCCCTCACTTCGTCTTGTGAAAACCGTAAATCTGCCAGGCTATCACGGAGATTTCGATCACTTCGCGGTGGACCGGGCGCGCGGTCGCATTCTGCTGGCGGCCGAGGATCACGGGACGCTTGAAGTCTTTTCACTCAAAAGCGGCGACCACCTGCGCACGGTGAAGGGAGCCATCGATACACCACACAGTATCCTGGTGCGCCCCGGAGCCTCCACTATCTTTCTGACAGACAGTGGCAATTCGATGTCGAAAATACTCAACGCCAATACCTATGCAGAGGTAAAATCGGTTCCTCTTACCGTAGGCGCGGATTCATCTAACTACGATCCGGCGGCGAAGGTTCTCTACGTGGTGACCGGCGGCAAAGACGTGGGCATGAAAACCGCAACTCTTGCGGCTGTAGATCCCACCACGGGCGCGGTGCGCGGAAGCGTGACATTTCAGGACAACCACGTCGAAGCGATGGCTTTGGAGAAGAACGGGCCACGTCTTTTTATCAACCTGGCACAAACCAACAAGATCGCGGTGGTCGACCGCAGGACTATGAAGATCATTGCCATGTGGCCCGTATTTCCGGCAAAGATGAACGCGATGGTGGCGCTGGATGAGGCACAGCATCGGTTGTACGTCGTGTGCAGGGAGCCGGGCATGGTTGTGGCGATGAATGCGGACACAGGAGCCGTGGTTTCCACCCAGCCGGCGCCATCTCTCGCCGACGATGAGTTCTACGACGCCGCTGCGCACCAACTCTATGTACCGGGGGGCGACGCCCATCTTGCCATCTACGACACGTCATCCTCCAATCATGTGAAGCAGCTCGCCAGCATCCCCACTGCGCCAGGCGCAAAGACAGGATTACTGCTGACCGGCAGGCGGGAACTAGTTTTGGCGGCATCTCCCGGAGATTCACCGAACGTCGCCAAGGTGCTCTTTTACCGCATTGAGCCGTAGCCGCGACTAAGCTCGTCGCGTAAATTGATCGACCTGCAACGTGCCCATTCAAAGAAGAACATTTGAATGGGCACGGCTTTTTGTCCATCAGACTCACCGGCCAGATTCTTCCAACTGAACATTTGCATGTCAGCTCTGTTTGGCGGGCGGACGTTCGCATGGGGCTCGAAAATGGCAGCGGGAAGGGCGTCCCTCCACCGTCAAAGGCCATAATCGATGACAACGGCGCCACCTACCGCTTATTCCGCGAGGCGTGAGCCGATCAGTAGAGCGATCACCACAACCGCAAAACCGCAGTTCCGCTCCAGGAGAATCCTGGCCTCTGGGCAGCGCCAAAAGAAATTGCGCGACGCCTTCTGTGTGCTGAGGCGTCGCGCCGAAAAGTGGCAATATTGGAGACTTATTTTGTGGTTTTATACAGGCTGAGAGGAGTTTGGATCACGTGCGACATCTCCTGCTCGATTTCGTTGGCAGCACGAATGAGCGGTGTCTTATCTTCTCCGGGTTTGTAGTTGAACACCACACCGATGGCCCCAATGGTCTGGCCGGAGGCGTCCTTCAGGACAACCTCGTCTTCAAAATGAGGACCATTGACTTCGAGGTTAGGCTTGCCGGTACGAATGCAGCGCATATCATCGTCATCGCCGCGTTTGCCAATGCGATCGAAGTTAGAGGCCACAATGACGTTGCCGTGACCCGGAGGTGTGGCGTGTACTGCCAGCAAAAGGACCTCCCGGTGGCGGGCCAGAGCCCTGTTGACCAGTTCCTGGGCGTACGGCGCTGCCTTGGTATAGGTGGGATCCATCTCTGAGGGCGAAACCTTGCGCAGGCCGGCAACGGCCTGCGCACGCGTTTGCTGTGCCGTCGCATTGAACGGCGCCAGAGACAGGATTGCGATTGAAGCTGTGGTGCAAAGAATGCTGGTTTGCTTGCGCATCATTTCTCCAATGGGCGAGGTTTGTGAGCCGGCCCGGGCAGTTGCCTAGAAAATGACCTTCAGGGCGAACTGCACCTGGCGGGAACTGGTGGCGGTGTTGGTAAGCGCGCCCGCGGAGGCGATCGGCGAGCCTCTGAGCGAGCCCGAATAGCTTCCGTTCACAAGCTTGGGCGCAGCCGGGGGCGCAAACAGGAATGTGGCGGTCTTGAGCGGCGCACCGTAATTGACGCGGTTGAGAACGTTGAAGATCTCGGCTCGGAACTGCAAGTTAAATTTCTCCCCCAGGCCTCGCACGTGGTTGTTCTTGAACAGGGAAACATCGAAATTCTGCAGTCCCGGCCCAATGAGCGAATTGCGGCCGGAAGTGCCAAGAAACGGATTGAACTCCGCTGTTTCGGCTGGGTAGGAGAAGCACCCTGTCTTGATGTAGTGAGTCTTGTTCTGGGGATTGATGACGTTGCCCCGGCAACCCGTATCGAAGTTGCGGTTCGGGAATCCGAATGTATCTGCGCTGCGCAGACCCATGGGATCGCCGCTGATAAGGGGCGTGAACGGCATGCCGCTGGCGACGGTTAGGATACCGCCGAATTGCCATCCATCGAGGAGGGCTCCGGCGGCGCTACCTGCTGATTCCGGTGCATTGGGGAGCAGGTAAATGTAATTGAAAACGAAGTTGTTGGCGATGTTGAAATCGGAGATGGCGCGGCGTCGGTCTGGCGCGAAGAAAGGCAGACTCGAAACCGAATTAGCGAAGGTATCGCCAAAGGTCGATGACGAGCCGTCGTCGATGTCTTTCTGCAGGGTGTAAGAGGCCTGCATCTGGAAACTCTTGGTGAGCACTTTCGTCAACTGCGCCTGCAATCCGGCGTATTCGGAATAGCCGATCGGAATCATGGCGCTGATCTGGCCGAGCGCATTGTTCAACTTCGGATTCGGCGTGTTACCGGCGTTGTTGTTGATAAGACTGGGAAACTCGTAAAGTCCGTTGACGACCCCCATTGGCTGCACGGTGTTGATGTCGTCCTCGCGATAGGGCAGATGAACGCCATGCGAGCCCTGATATGCCACCTGCGCGGTGAACCTCCCTGGCAGTTCACGCTGCACGCTGACGCTCCACTGCTGCATATAGCTTCGTTGTGGATGCTGTGGCGTGTAGCTGTATCGGAAAGTGGTTGGCGTGAGCTGGCTGTAACCGCCGCTGGGAAATGTGCCGCTGGCCAGATTTGTAACCGTGCCGCTCTGGAAAAACGGCGCGGCGAAAATGCTTAAGCCTTCATAGAGGTAGTTGAGTGGCAGGGCGTCGTAAATACCGTAGCCGGCTCGTACGGAAGTTTTCCCGTCGCGGAAAGGGTCCCAGGCGAAGCCGGCGCGGGGAGCAAAATCGCGCAAGGTTGGGTTGGAAAAGAACGGCGAGCCAAGAAGTGCCTTGGTTGCAGTGAGGGTGGGAAGGTTGGATAAGCGGCCTGCGGTTTCGGTTGGTACCGTGGCCATTTCATAACGCAGGCCGAAATTCAGTGTGAGATTCGTCAAGACGTGGTAATCGTCCATCAAGTAGGCGCCAACGACGCTCTGGCGCAGGTCGCGCGGTGCGATCGCCTGGGCAAGCGGCCCATTGAACTGAAACGGCTGGTTAGTAAGGAAATTGCCTAGAGATGTGAAGATGAATTGGCCGTTGGGATTGAAGTGGCCGAGTTGGTTGTTCTGCAGGCGCTCGAAGGCAATTCCAGTCTTGAAGGAATGTTTGCCGCGTGTCCAGTAGAGATCGTCATAAAACTGGAAGGAGTTGAGATGAAAATCAAATTCGCCGACCCCGTTAAGACCTCCCTGGAAGTTGGACAACCCAGCAACATTGATCAGGCCGGCATTGCGGCCGGGGATGAATCCTAGGCTGGATTTCGAGGCAAGCGGGTTGATGGCGCCCAGTGTCCTCGGTGCCTCGGAGACAACGCGGCTGTAACCAAACCGGGCATTGTTAAGCAGCGAGGCAGTAAACGTGTGCGATTCGCTGATCGCAGCCATTTGGCGTTTGTCCACATTCCCTGTATCGACGATGTCGAAGGGATCGGGTGAAGTGATGGTCCCGGAATCGAAGAAGTACGTGCCGGAAAGAGCGTCTGAAGAGGAGATTTTGTGGTCGGCGCGAATGGTGAAGTAATTCTCCGCAGTCGCAGCCGGGTCATTGAAGAGGAAGGTGTTGTAGTCAGGGTTGCTGGTGGCCGCGCCGGCGGGGTAGAAAACGAGAAATGGCTGGACCGCCGAGTCGACGGTCACCGTGCATTCTGCCGCGCCGCCCGCGCAATTCGAACCGTGCAGTGTCCCCCCGCGCGCCGAAGTTGAGGGCACGGTGCTGGCGATGTTCTGGCTCTGGTATTGGCGCAGGCCTTCGTAGTCGCCGAAAAGGAAACTCCCGTTTTTGATGAGCGGGCCCCCGAGGGAGGCCCCGAATTGGTTGCGGCGGAATGGTGCGATGTGGTTGGCCTGGTCGAACTCGTTGCGCGCGTCCAGAACACTGTTGCGGAGGAATTCATAAACACTGCCGTGAACTGCGTTACCTCCGCTGCGCGTAACTGCGTTGATAACCCCGCCGGCAGTCTTGCCGTAGTCCGCGGTGGCGTCCCCGGTTACCACCGAAAACTCCTGAATGGCATCTACGCCCAGGTTGCCGCCGTTCACCCCGCCGGGACCGCCGTTTGAGTAATCGTTGATGCTGATGCCGTCAACGCGGTAGTTATTCATCTGCGGCCGTGCACCGCTGACTACAAGCTGGTTGCCCACGCCGCGGTTCGCGCGTTGATTGGTAAGAGCAACCGGCGGCTGGGTGCGTGCCGGCACCACGCCGGGCTGCAGGTTGGCGAGCGACGCCCAGTCCCGGCCATTCAAGGGCAGTTGAACCATGGTGTGATCGTTCACAACCGGTTGCAGAGTCGAATTGACGAGATCGACGGCGGGTGCGGCCGCGTTCACAATTACTTGTTGGGAGGCGGCGCCGATCTGCAGCGTCAGATTCACCTGCACCTGAGCACCCACATTGAGAGTGACGTCGGGAGACTCGATGGAGGCGAATCCGGGCGCGGAAAGGGAGACGGAGTAGTGTCCGGCCTGGAGGTTGGGCACGTTATAGAGCCCGTCGGCGTTGGTGCTGCTGGCGATTGCGATCCCGGTAGCCAGATTGGTGATCTTGATCGACGCGTTGGGAATTGCGGCCCCCTGCGGATCGGCTGCGCGACCGAGAATGGCGCCGGTGGACACCTGGGCGGTGGCGTGTGGATGGAAAGCGAAGGCGAGCGCCATGCAAGAGACCAGCGAGATGAGCGTGCGCAGAGGCGTATGTTTGTGGAACTGCATGTTTGACCTCTCTCGACGGCAAGCTCCGGTGCAGGAGAGGCGGGTTGAGAGCCACCGCCGTCGAATGGAATTTTGCGCTCGCGACCTCCGGAAACCTGCAATTGCGAGCAGGAGCCATTAACTTCTTTTGAAATGAAACATGTGTGAAGTGAAAATGAAATTACTTTCAGCCAGCGAAGAAGGAGCGTTTCAATTTTGGATTCAACTCACGTATGGACAAGCGGCCAGATTGCGCAGCTGTGGCTTGTGCGATTAAGCGATAAGTTAGGCGACTTTTCGCTGGAGGAGAGAATCAATGCTTCCTTCGGTAGGAGGATCAAAAAGGGTCTTGAGGGGCCACGTGAACCGGAGGTCATCGGACATCGCTTTCCCACTCGGATAGGGAAGCAACGGAGCTGAGAATCGACTCGAACGCGCCACATCCGCTTGGATCAGGATGAATTCTTCCGGCCTATATCGGAGAAATTGCAGCGGCTCATCGATGAGAAGCGCGCAGGCAGTCTCGCGGGTTTGCCTTTATCGAAGAACCGGAATCGCTGACCTAAGTAATCCGTTCAACTGCGGAAGAAGCTGAATCGCCCAGCCCTCAGCAACTGGCGCTGAAGAATAAGAATCGTAATGCGGCTTCAACCAAGAGATAGGCCGCCGAGATGGCTGGCACGGTTCTCGCGGAAGCGGACAAGCACTGCTTCCCGGAAGGTGGAATAGCAGCGCGGCTGACCCGAAAATGACACGTGACCTACTGCTGAGCCTTGCCAGCAGGTCTTCATTGGCCGGCTTGCTCGCCGGCGATGCGATGAGCTTCATTGGAGAGCTGGTCCAGGTCCTGAAGCGGCGCTATTACAGGGAGGAGAATCTGCGGATTCGGGGAAATCAGGCTATGAAGTATGTGGAGGATGGTGGCACGAAATGGATTGGAAGCCCTAGGCGGTGGTGACCTCTGCCGGCGAGCGCGCGCTACAGCTACACATGGACGGAACGATCTGGCGCTGCACGGGTATCGCGTGTGCAGGGTCGCTCTGCGGTGGTCGTGAGCAGCTGGACAAAAATGCGGTGATCAACGCAGTGACGGCGTCGTTTACAGAATAGGGCTTATGAGCGCGGGCGTAATCTCAGCTTTGCCGTTCCTCGTCCGAGCGGGGCGGCGCGAGGGCGAGGGTGGTGGTGTTTGGAAAGGAGTCGGCGGTTCGCAAGCGCGGCGCGGCAGAAGGTGGAATTGGTGTATGGAACCGAGCGACTGGCCCCGGTCTGTTCTTCCCCTGTCCCCCCAGGGCCATAGGAAATAGATCCTTTTCCTATAAATCTCCATCTTCTATCTTCCTTCCTCTCCTGCTCCCGCCTGGACTGTTTTCATCTCCTCTCCAGGGCTCTATCTCCGGCCTGACGCTATCCATCCTGCGCGGAGAAAACCCCTCTTGTAACCGCGCCACTTCACCCCCTTTGTGGCGCGGTTAGAGGCGCCGCAACCGCGCGCAACCACGGAGCGGAGACGGGGCGAAGGAGTTGCGCGGTTATTCAGCTGCATGTCGATGAAGCCAGGTGTGTTGCCGGATCGTGGAGGAGCGGCGCGGGAGCGGATTGAAAACTGGGCAAAAGGGCGAAGAGAGGAAAGGGACCAGGTGTTTTGAGCCCTGTCCGCCAGCGTGTCTCCCCCGCCTGGCCTGGACAGCTTTTCCGCTGCCTGACTCGGCGATTTGGCATTCGTTGCAAGAATGGTTCTCATTTGCCGAGGTCTGACTGGCTCAATGCCCTTCTGAGTCGATTGAGTCCCCGCCGAATCGCAAACTCGTCAAATCCCCCAAAGCCGAGGAGCAACGCTTTCGGATCAGGGCGTCTCAAGGCGCATCGATCGACAGCAAGAACCTCTATACCCTGGGCCGCGGCCAACTTTTCCGCCTGTCGCGAAGTCATCTCATTCTTGAGGTACCCAATCGTGTACAAGCCTGCGCTGACATTAGAAATCTCAAGCAAACCATTCAAATGTTGCCTGGCTCCTTCCATCAGTGCTGCGAGACGCTCCGCATACAGATTGCGCATTCTCCGCAGATGACGCCCCAAATGCCCGTCGACAATGAAATCGCAGAGCACCGCCTGGTCGAAGGATGAATTCCGAAAATCGGTACGGTACCGTAGACCCACGAACAAATCTATTAATGGGGCAGGCAATACGACGTAGCCCACGCGTAATGCTGGGAATAACGTCTTGCTGAACGATCCTATAAAGATAACGCTGGAATGATTGTCGAGACTCTGCAGGGCAGGCACGGGGGGCCCCTCAAACCTGTATTCGCTGTCATAGTCATCTTGCGCGGCCCAGCTGAGAAGGGCTATCCGCCGCTCCAGCGACATCGTTACCCCAAGCGGGAATTGGTGAGCCGGCGTTACATACGCGCCCTTCGCGTCCGGACAGATCTTAATTCCGGCGGAAACGGACAGCCCTTCATCATTCACCGGTACAGCAGTAATTCTGGCTCCGACATTATCGAACGCGATCCTGGCTCCGAAGTATCCAGGATCCTCCATCCATATTGAATCGCCCTCTTCCAAGAGCAGCCGTGCCAACAGGTCGAGCGCCTGTTGTATTCCGGAAACGAGGACTATCTGCTCCGCATTGCATCGCACACCACGGGACGTGCGCAAATACTCGGCGATTGCATCGCGCAATGGCCGATACCCGCGTCGATCAGCCTCTTTCTTTAACCATGACCCGAAGTTACGGGATCGGGCTGAGGCAATACGTCCCCAAACCGCGGACGGGAATTGGTTGAGGTCTGGGACCCCGATTCGAAAGGGGCGGATCTCGCCAACAAAAGCTACGTCGACCCAGGGTTGCGGCCGCCGTCTATAGATCGAAATGACGCGACGAATGTATTCCGGTGTCGTGGTTGCCTGTCGAGCCGGTCGGGGCGCCTCGACGCGATTGACCCACGTACCGAATCCGACACGGGAGATGATAAATCCTTCGGCTTGCAAACGCTCCAGAACGCTGACGACTGTACCCCGGGAGAGTTCATACTGGCGGACAAAATCTCTGGATGCCGGTAGCCTGGCGCCCGGCGCGAGTCGGCCGTCGAGCATGGCAGAGCGCAGTTCGCCGTACAACCAACTGGTCAGGGTCTGATGGCGCGAGCGGCCTTTGAGGGTGAGCTCGAACGAACTAACGGCTTTAGGCATTTCAATTGGTCCAAAATACTTCGTGAAAATGGCTCTGTTTGATGTACCACCGTGGCCATACTATCAGTTCTGAAGTCGAGAATCGCCGGCATCGTCATTGGGGCGTGGCTTCTCGCTAGCGATTGATAGGAGATCAACAGATGAAAGTTGGAGCTTGGTTCTATGGCCTGGGCACCGCTCTCGCCGGCATTCTGAATATTGCCTGGGGTGCACTCGATGCATCGCATCAGCCTATCCAATCGCTAGGGATAAATCTCCCCGACCAACACATACTGGGCTATGTTGCGGGCATCTGGCTGGTCGCAGCAGGTCTTGGAATTCTGTGGCGGGGCAGCGCAAAGCTGGGCGCCGCGGCATCTGGCATCGCCTACTTGATCTTTGCGGCGCTTTGGCTGCCACGCTACTACGCGGGAATTCATGCGCTTGGCTGGCGAATCGACGTATTAGGGGGCATTTCTTTTGGGCTCGCTCAACAGTTCATACTGGTTGCTCCGGCAGCAATCGTTTATGCCTCCACCGCCTCACCGGATACTCGGTTGCAAACGAGAGCAGCTATCGCAGCACGTTGGATGCTAGGTTTACCGCCTGTCGTATTCGGCTTACTCCACCTTATCGGCATTCATGTATTTGCGAGCATCGTTCCGCGTTGGATACCGTTTGGAAGCCTTTGGGCAGTTTTGACCGGACTCGCTTTCATTTTGGCCGGAGTTGCAATTTGTTCGGGAATTAAAGATATCCTTGCCGTCCGGCTTCTTGCGTTGATGCTGTTGCTGTTTGAGGGTCTTGTGGAAGTGCCCCCCATCTTTATTCGCCTTCACAATCAGGCAACGTGGGGTGCCGCTGTCTACAATCTGGCAGCGATCGGGGCCTGCTGGATGTTCGCCGAGTTTCTCGCAAGCCCCGGAGATCGAGGACAAATGGGTCCCAAGCGGAACGCTGCCAAATCACGCCCCGACCCTGTTATTGCGTGATGGGCTAACCCGCGATCGTCAATCTGGCATTAGGGGAGCCTTCCTTCTCGGTTGATGACCAAGGCGAGCCACTCATTGACAACGTTCCCGGCGAGTTGTGCGCATTCCGGCAGTTTGGACGCTTGAAGCTTCCTGCTGGGTCAAGGTTTCAAATCTTCCGTGATGCGAATATTTCTGGTATGCGGCCAACTTCTCACGCTTCAAATCAGGAGAACGGTGAGGCGAAAATGGTCGTAATTTCGTCCAGCATAAGTACATCGCATCATAGCGCGGTGCGGGATTCATGACGACGCGAACTGCGTTCCGTTCCACACCCATGTCAGCGAATTGGCGAATACGCTATTCATGATCGTGGTCCAGTTATAGATCAGACTGAGTTCGTCACCTAGCTTGGTGACGCCGGGAATGAGGCCCGTAATGTTGGTGAAGTGAGCCCATGGTGCTGGCATTGGAGCGGTGGGTGCGGCAGTGGATGCTGGAAAGAATCCCGCTGCCTGAAGTTGTGGTGCAACCGCGACCAGCGAAGCAGTGATCGACGCCGTTGTCATGGTCTTCGAGCCGCTGTTCCACTGATAAGCAGTGTAGGTGGCGGGAGGAACTGCGGCGGCATTCGATGTGCTCGCCATGACCTGTATGCCGGCGCCAGATTTGGCGACGACAAGTGCATCAGAGGCAGTATTGTTGAGCGCGGCTCCGGCGTAGAGATCGAGGGCGCGGCCCAGGTAGGGTAGCGGATCCGCAGGTGCGATAGTGCCAGGAGCCGATGGAGGCAAATAGATAGGCTGGGCCTGCATGGGCAGAAGACAACCCTGATTGTGGAGCTTCGTCAGTTGTGCCTGCAGGAATGAGGCAAAGTCGCTGCGCACCGTCACCGTCAGCGGCATGGCCGGCCATTGTCCGGCCGGAATATCGTTGGTGATCGTGATAAAGGAAAGCGGCATGGCGTTGCTGATCCAGCCCAGCGGCGGGTTGGGTCCGGCTACGCCGAGCGCGCCTGCGATCGCCTGTTGCCGAATAACGGTCTCGTTCAGAGTTGTGAGCAGATTGAGCCAGCAGCCAACCTGGGAGATGTTCGCAGGCGCGGGGATCGGAGAACCAACGACATCCCCTTCCAGCGCAATGCGGCGCAGGATGATCGATTGCGCCTCAAGAACATCGGGCGAGGTGGCGGCCTGAAGGGTGTTCAGAACAGCGGCGAGCAATTGGCTCGAATCGGGATCGCCGTTGCCGGCCAAAGGGGTTGGTGAGGTTGCCATAATCGCCTCCTGCGCTTTTTAGAACTCACGTTTTCCGGTTGCAGATGGCCGCTATCCCAAAGGCTCGCGGCCTGACTTGTCAGGTATGAATCGTTAGTGCGGCTGTGGCGGTTTGGCTGGAGTCAGCCTGACTCGTGGCAGTGACAGCCACCACGGCCGGATTTGGCACCGCGGCAGGCGCGGTGTATAGCCCGGAAGCGGTTACAGTTCCCACTGTAGAGTTCCCGCCGGCAATGCCAGCAACGCTCCAGTTCACAGTTGTGTTGTTGGGACTCCCGGTGACGGTTGCATTCAACTGAAGGGTTGCGCTGACAGCTACACTCGGGCTCGTCGGGCTGATCGCAATTTTCACTCCGGTGCCCGTTCCGAGATTTGATGGGGTGCCTTGAGTGCCTTGATTGCCCTGCGTACCCTGCGCGTTTTGGTTCTGCGGCGGCCCGCTGGTGTTCAGCGCCGTGAGCGCGCTCGAGCCAGCAGTAGGGTTAATGGGCTTGTTGTTATTGCTGCCGCCGCTGCCGCCGTACAGGTTCGCTGCCGTGGCCATGGCCAGCGATGCCAGTGACTGGCTGGTCTTGAGCGCATCGGCCCGCGCGCTGGTCGCGGTGTTTTGCGCATTGGTGATGAGACCAGCTAATTGCGTCGCACCCGTGAGCGCTGGATTGACGGCCTGGGCCGCGGCGGCCGTGGTGGCTAGCGACTGTAGCAGGCTGGTGTTCGGCTGGGGAGCGGTGAGCACGTTGTTAATGAGCGGCGGCAAATTCGTCAAGCTGTTCGGCGCCGTCTGGCCGGCCGCGATGGAAGGAGAAGTCGTGGGCAGCACAGGGCTGGCGATCGCCGGTGCAGAGTCGGCCGGAGAATCCGCCCAGTTCCAGAACCGCGTGATGTCGAGCTTCTCCGCGGCAGGGCAGTGGCCGAGTACAGCTTCTCCGAGCACTCCCCGCGTGGGCAGGGCGATGTTAGAAACCGGAGGGACGAATGCCTTCTGGTAGTAGGAGAGAAGTGCCTCCTGTACCTGCGCTGAGGTCAAGCCATCGCTGCCCTCCATTGCGGTCGCGCTAGGGGGAATCGTGAACGGAACGATCATCGAGTTGCCGAAGAAGCCGAGCACGCGATTCTCGATGCAGTTCAACAGCGGGACCATTTGGGTCCAGTCGGTTACGCCGCCCTGCGGCACGCCGATGGTGTAGCCCTCGAAGAGAATCGCGCGTTCCTCCGGAGTCATGGAGAGCCACACCGCCTTCGAGTAGTTCACCGTGTTGCGGACTACGTGTTGGGTTGTCTTTTCGATTTCGAGGATCTCGTTGTATTGAAGCAGCGGGGCCAGCTGTTCGGCGGGAATGGGATAGGGCTGCTGCGGAAGCTGGACGCCGGCGAGCGACATGTTGGCATAGGTTTCGTAACCGGTAGGTGTCCCGCCGCTGCCACCGGGGTTAGGATCGGCGATAGTGGCGCTGAAGTTTGTCAGCCACGGGCCTGCGAGCGCGCTTTCCAGGTCGCTCGGTGTCAGGTGAATCGTGCTCTGGGCGAAGTTACCGTTAGGCCCGAGAGTTGATTCGACCGCCTGCGTCATCAACTGGCTGTTGCCGCCGAAGAGTCCATTGAGTGAATTCAACGCCTGGATCTCGGGCGATACTAGGGTGTAGTCGAGTTGGATGAAATAGCGTGTCACTTCGAACCCAACGATGTCATTGCGGTTCATCGTCTGCGGAAGAGCCAAGCTCCCGGTGAGCTTGGACGCACTGCCGTTACGCTGTGTACTCAATTCGCTAACGAGTGCATCCCGGCTGGAATAGTTGTTCAGGGGAATTGTTGGAGTCGAGCCGGTCATCTCCACCGGTCCGACGCGCGTGTTGCGGCGGGTCACTGCCGAAACATAAACCCGCTCACAGGAAAGGAAAGTTCCAGAGAGAGTGAAGTTAATTACTTCCTCCGCAGCGCCGCCAAACTGGGCTACATCCGCGGTAGGATCGGAGGCGAACTGGCGGAGCAACGTGAGCCCGTATTGGAACTGGCGGGGAACCGCCTGCTGCAGCACATCGATGTGCTTTAGCAGCGCTGCGTAGCGCGTCAGCACGGCTCTGCGGCTTCCAACGTAGAAATCGGCCTGGAAAGTATCGGCGAGCGTTAGCGGCTGCCCGGGCGGCAGGAAACGGATAACCTGAAGCGGTATGAGCGCGGTGAGAGTGACGCCTTCTACCTCGGAACTCACATCGTAAAGCCGCAGCACTTCCCAATACTGCATCGTAAGCGAGCGCGTGTGGTTATGATTGGTGACGGTGGTGGTGGTGATAGATTCCGATTCGCTGGCGCTGGCGATGCGCATACCGGTACGCCCCGCAGTTCTGCGGGCTGTGGCCTGAGTTTCCGCGGCTGAGTGTGTACTCTGAGCGGCGGTCTGCGCAGTGTTCAGCTGGCCGGAAAGCCATTCCGATGCGTTGCCCGTCGAAGTTGTTTCACCGCTACCGCCTGCAGCGCCGATGCCCCCGATGAAACCCCCAAGAATTCCCCCGATTCCTCCGGCTACACCCCAGCTGCTGTTGGTTGAGTCAGTGTAGAACTGGCTTCCGCCCGCCTGCATCTGGCTCACCGCCGAACTGAACGTGGCCAAAGCGGAAGTGTCGCTGAGGGCAGTTTGGAGCTGCGCCTCCTGTTCGTTGAACGTTTCCGACTCGACAACCTGCGAGGTGTCGCTTCGCTCAAAGACGGCGAGTTGCTGTTGCTCGCCTGGCGCGAGAGGCAGCGAATAGACGAGATCCCCCAAGCCCAGCCCGTTCAATGTCCACTTTTGTGCCAAGGTGAGGACATAGCCCAGACCGAGCGTGCCGGCCATGGGCACGGTTTCATCGGCAACGATGAATCCATCGGCATTTACGCCCATGATATTGTCGCGAAATCCGTCGACGCTCAAAGGCTGTTCCACAGGGACACGGTCGATGTAGGACGGCGCGGGCGTGGCGCCGGCGGCCGGGACAGGTGCGGCAAGCCCCAGTTGCGTTTCCACATAATTCGGAAGGTAAAAAATGCTCTTGCCGCCGTTCGGATCGGACACAGTTGAAGCCACATTGCTTACGCTGAGTTGCGGTTCGACCAGCCTATAGAAGATTGAGTAGGGAAAGCTGTCGATGGAATAGTTAGTCTGGAACTTGAGCTGGCATCCTCCGTCCTCGCCGAGGGTCACCGTGGGAATCGTCGCATTAGACACGCTCGTTCCATTGCTGGTCGATGTGGAAGCTAGTCCGGAAAGGATCGATGTCAGGGAACTTACAATGCTTACCGGCAGAGGTGCAATCGCAGTGGGCAGTTTGAGATTGCTGACGAAGCCGTTCGGGGCCACTTGGCCGGACGAAACGGCTAACGACACAGGGTTCGGAGTGTCGGCGCCGCGGACTTTCAGAGTAAGCCCGGAGGAGGGGAAGGTCAGGTTTGCCGGAATTGCTAGAGAGAAAGTACCATCACTGCCAGTGATAGCCGTGACCGCCGGCCCCTGACCTCCAGCTTGCGATGGGTCGAATTCGATCTGAACGGTGGAAGCAGGATTCCCACCCGGCTCCAGGAGCTGGCCCAGGAGCGGCGAAGGTACAACCGGACTTTTCAGGATCGTGGTTATCTTCGGCAACTGGGTCTGAATCTGCTTGATACCGAGGTAGATCTTCTGAGTGCCCGAGGTGCGTAGGGTCTGGATCGGTCCGGCGGCACTCGCTGGAAGCGCGCCAGACAGCGGGTCAATGGTCACCGGAATTCGCTGCCGGTTGACCGAGTAAGTAAACGAAGCTGGCGGTGGAGGCGCAGTCGTTGTGGTTGCGTTTGTCGTCGCAGCAGGTTCAACTGTGCCGGAAATAGGTGATCCATTGTGGATGCTGGGATCGGTTGCCATAAACGCCTCCCTCTCGAAAAGAGCACAGAATGCACCTATGCCGCTTCCGCTTCACACGCAGCCAGCGAAAACTCAATTGTGATTTACCGAGTTGTCCGAAGTAAGTTGCGCGAATCGAGCGATAACTCGATCACTTAGGCCTGCTTAAGTCCAGTTAACCTCTCCGAACCTCACTCCAGACTGCTGGAGATTGATATTGATCCGGAATTCAGGCGCAGGCGAATTCTACGCCGACGCATTCACGACCGTCAGTTTTTCACGTTTTTGGGGAAAGGGCCGAGAAATAAACCAAGGCTTCTCTCGAGCGATTTTGGGCTTCGAGCCTTATCACTCCCGAGTGTCGGGAGATCTGAAAGAACGTACACCAGGATAATTAAAACTGTCAAGACAATACGCGGCTTTTCTTGAAAGCCGCCGGCAATGGGAGCATACTGGTTCCGTCATATCAGGGCATCGCAACCTCGCTCATTCTCAGCCCTGCCCCATCCGCCATTGTTTGAAACGAATCGAGCTGGGCCTTCACCATTAAATGTCACCCCAGCGCAAGTGTCTGGGCGTGAATATCAAGGGAGGATCCTGCCGGCGACTTTCATACAGGAGGTCATCTCCATGCACAACTCCGCTTGCCCGCGGTGCCCTTCGCGCACGCAGATTAAGCCGAATCCATTGTCGGGAACCTGGAGACTCCTGGCCTTGATCGCGGTCGCCACGCCGATCGCACTCGTGGGCCAGCAGCCTGCCGGTTTCGGCCTCGAAGGCACGCCTCGCACCATCGGCAGCGTTGGCTACATCGCCCCCAGAGGCTGGTCGGTCAGGGAACTCAACGGTATGGTCGTTATGACAGGGCCGGTGCCGCGGCAGTATCAGCCCTGCATGCTCGTCATCGTTCCCGATCTGAAGCCGCCTGCCGGGCATATGGCCACGCAACTGGTAGCCATTGTCGACGCCAGCTTCAGTCGGCAGTTCGGTCCCTACCATGGCGAGAACGGCCAGGACATCAAAGCCGACCAGTACAAGGGCGTCTCCGTGGCCGGCTGGCCCTATGTCGATCTCCTCGGCCAACTCGGCAACTCCGCTTTTCACGTTCGCGCATTGTTGGCGCGCTACAACGATCGTGCCGTTGCCCTCATGGGCTTGTTCAACGCCGTCGATTGCCTGGGAAGCTATTACGTGCGCGATAACGACACCTTTCTGATGCTCTTCCACAGCTTGCGCCTGCCGGGATTTGACGGAGCTTCGACTCAGCTAGCCAAACAAATCATCGGATCATGGCAGAGTGTCAGTGGCAGTGCCGGCGTGATGGTAATCTATGCCGCCAATGGCCACTATGACGACGGCGCCGTCGCGACTAACTATGTCGTAGGCAACGATGGACTGATTTACGACCATGCCAGCCATTTCGCCGGCAGCGGGACGTATAGAATCGACGGCGACCGCGTCACCATGACCGGTCACGGCGCCGCCCGCACTGAACTATTCAGCATCGTCCGCAAGCCCAGAGCCGATCGAGTCGGAGAATACGATGAGATCCTCCGGCTGGTTGAGCCGACCGATAATCAGGTCTGGGGCTTCGCCCGCACCGGTTATTACGTTATTTCCTATAACCGCAGCCATTAGGCCAATGCTGGCTTAGACTTGCCGTGGTTCTGTAAACCACTTGATCAGCGAGAATCGGGATCGGTCGGGTTCTCCTTCACGTAAGCCAAGAGACTCCCGTCCGCCGACATCGATGGCTGGCCGCAATTGGTCCCATCGCAACGGCTCACATTCAAGGCTTGCTGTCCGGGAGCAGATACGAAAACATCGGTCCACTCCACCGTCCCCGCGAGAGCTTCCTTGGTCTGGCGCTTCACGTAAACGCGGTTTTTGCCATAGGTGTGAGACCAGCCTTCCAACTCCTCGACAAACTCGAGGTCCTCGCTCGAGTTCTCATCGTAAGGAAGATCGATAATCGACCCCGCGTCGACTGCCAGCAGCCCCAGGCGCGGATGACTGCCGGTTTCATTTCGCAGAAGCACTAGAACCTTGCCGGGATCGTGACTGCCCGCACCTACCAGCTTCAGGATTCCGTCGACGGAATAAAGCTTCCTCGCGTTTCCATCCGCAGACGAAATGCGAACGACATCATTACCGCGCAGCGCCAGGATGTCTCCGCTTCCGGCGAGGAATACCGGCGATCGAAAGCTCCCACTAAGACTGCGAGGGTGCGTAGAGCCGTTCCTCAGGTCCGCAACCCAGATTTGCCCATTCGCCACGCCAGACGCTGGGCCTTTCTGAGTTCCCGGAGTATACGAGATCGATAGAAAGTCGAGCACCCAGTCGATGAAGTTTTTGGACTTCTGCGGCGGCCCACTGCCGCTCTTTGCGTTATTTTTCCCAGCCTGAGCGGGCATCGCACTCGCCAGCAGCAGCGACAGGAAAAGTCCGAAGAAAAAGCGCTTCACTTGGATGCCTCCCGCGGGGAATGTGTCTCGTTTTGAGTTCCGCAAAACAACACACAGAGGATGTTGTCGTATCCCATGATCCTGATCCGGGCGTCCTTGGCGGGAACCGTGACCAGCATCCGTTGATCTGCAGAGTCGCGCACGAGATAGGTCATGGCGTCCTTGCTGTCCCAAAGCAACCACGACATCGATCCGTCGGAGGGTGCCGTCTCCGCGCTGATTTCCGCAACCCGCGGCAACGATTGGCTCGAAATCAAAACGCCGTAATTCACAGGCAGGAAAAGAACTTCTACCGCAAACAGAAAGCCGAGGAGCCAGACCAGCGCCCTCCCCGGCCCGGTATGTGCCTCCTCCCGCCGCTGCACAAAAAACAGCATCCCACCCGTAATCAACGTACCGGTAACCAGACCGCTGAAATACAGCGCCAGTCGGCCTTCGCCAGATAACAAGACTCTTGTAATCCAGAGGTCGGGCAGGCTCTTCGCCAGCAAAGCATTGTTGACGAAAACGAAACACATGCGCAGCACGAACTGGATGAATAGAACTGCGAATACGATGCCAGCAAGGGCGAGGCGGAACGGATCCTCAGCCCACTTCATAATCGCCTCTTTCACACGACTTCTTAAGCTGGTTGGAACCGCCCGGAATGGCAGATAACCGATCAGAATCAAAACTAGGACAATGATCAGAAGATTGGGAATTGTTGAAACGAGGTAGACGAGGAACCGGCAGCCGGCAAAGAGATACTTTTCATCGAACGCATCGATGCTGGTGGCAACGCCGAATACGCTCAATTGAAAGCGGAGCACCAGGTATCCAAACACGTAAAGCAGGAATGAGCCGATCGCGGCATACCCCGTCCATTTCGCGGCCAGGCCGCTCAGCATTTCACCTACTCTGTCCCAAAACTCGCTCATCTCATTTTCCTGTGACTAAAAAGGGCGCCCAAAAATATGGGTGACTGTATTCAGGCCGTGACTTCACCGCGATTAGTGCCAGCCTGGCCGCCTCCGCCGGTGGCTTGCTTTGGCCTTCGCGATAGAAGGTCTGCATCCACACATTCGTAGCCGCCGCATCCACCTTCCATGCGGAGAGAGCGAGTGTCCCGGCGCCGGCGTACAACAGCCCGCGGACGATGCCTGCCACCTCGTTGGAGTGCCCGGCTGTAACCCGGCCGGTTTCGCATGCGCTCAACACGGCTACAGCATTCTTCTTCAGATTCAGGCCGAACATTTCGGCTGCTGTCATCCGGCCATCATCCGGCGGCGATGGTTTGAGCTGCACATAGGAAAGCATCGGGTCGCGTTGATTGAATTCTCCATGCATCGAGAGGTGCACCAGATCGTAGTCGCTTACCAGGGACTTCAGGTCGGCCCTGGTGGCGGCGAGCACAATCTTGCTCCGGTTCGGATAAAGCTTGCCGATGGCCCTCACCTCGTCAACCGCGGCGGAAAGTCCAGGGTCGGCAACCGCCAGAAGTTTTCCTGATGCGAAGCTCTCAGGGAGGGGAAGATCCTCCAGCACCGTTGCGCTTGGACTATAGGAGATCGCGTACGTTTCGCCGACATACTTCCCTGTCGCCGGGTCCTGCAACGCCTGGAACGGTATCGAATTCAGTTCCTCGTGAGGAATGATGGCGAGATGATGAGTGCGAAGATACGGGACCATCGGTTGGATCAGGTAAAGGTACAACTGACGCGCATGCTCTTCGTCGAATGGAGAGTCAGGGCCGGATTCGAGGCTGTCCCGCAACGCCGACACTTTCGCGATGAGCTGCGAGCGGGGCAGGAAGACATTCCTCACCTGGACTTCAGATCCGCTCACATGCCACACGACCAGCGCGTTGTCTGTGACGACATAGTAGAGGACGTCAAATTTTCCATCAGCCGCCGCGCGCTGCACGCTTTCCAGGGTCACCGGCTCTGAGTGCGTCAGTTCTTTTAGATTGGGAGCTTGGACGGCAATCTTGTCTTCAAGTTGCTCGTAGCTCCGCTGCATTGCGTCGATCTCCTGCTCCACATCGGCGATCTTCCTTCCGTTTTGATCGCGCGCCGCGCTGCTGGTCAGGGCAAAAAGATCCTCCTGCTTCGCGGCAATGGAAGTTCTCTGCGCCTGCAGCTTGGAAAACAGTTCCCGGTCTCCCGAACTTCCCAGGTTCAGCCCGTGGCTGAAAAGCATGTCTGCCATCGTGCGCGACCGGGATTTCTCAATCAGTGTGAATGCCTCCGAGTATTTCTTTTGTTGCAACAGGAGTAGAGCGGGGCGGTAGTAATAATTCAGCTTGTCTTCCATGAAGCTGCTGCGTGCCTGCTCGTCTTTGAGCCTGCGGCGGTCCTGCTCCACCAGTTGCATGGCCTGCCGATACTCGGCCAGGGCTGTCTCTACATCACCGCTCATCTCCGCGAGTGAAGCGCGGTTCCAATAGTCGTGCGGGTCAGTATCCTTCACCGTCAGGCCTTGCCGCTGCATCTGCAGATGCCAATTGTCGCTCTCCTGCACCAGCCTCTTTACCATGGCCACATTCGAGGCATTCTGCGGTCCCGAATAGAAGATTTCGCTTACCAGAACATCTTTGGGCGCCTTCGGCTCGAACATTCCCGCGGGAAGAGTTTGCGAGCCGGCCGCCAACCGCTTCAGCATGCTGAGCTGAACATCCGCGCCTTGGACCAGTTGCGAATAGGTGTTTGCCATGAACGTAAAGCCCGCTTGCAGCGCTATCGACCGCGCTGTCTGATAGTCAGCCCTGGCACGGTCGTAGGCCTGGAAGCAGACTTCATATTGCTTGTTGCAGTCGTACGTTTGCGCTTTCTGATAGAAAACGTCGCCACGGTCTCCATACGCAAGATATAGCTGCTGCTTGTCCTGAAGTTGCGAAGAGAGAGAAAGCGCGCGATCCAGGTAGTCGCTTGCCGCGGGCAGGTTGCCGTGTTTCGTTTCTACTTCGCTGGCCGTGTCGAGAGCGTCGAAATAGAAGTCCGGGTTGCCGCAGTTCGTGCCCAGGCGCACCGCTTCGCTCGCGTGCTCTGCGGCCGCGTCTATCTGGTTGGTCCTCATTTCCGCGAAGGCGAGGCGGGCGAGAGCTTTCGTCTCGTAATCCGTGCGGCGGGCCTTCTGCGCGTCCTGCCGAGCTTGCTGATAAAAAGGAACGGCGTCTGCCCAGCGATTTACATAGCGCCAGATGTCTCCCAGGTTGATCGCTGTCCATGCCGCGCCGGCATAGTCGTTGACTTGCAGGGCCTGCTCATAAGCGACCTTCAGTTCCGCCTGGGCTGTGGCCAGGTTCGAAAGCGTGCCGCGCGCGTCTCCCGTGCGCCGCACATAATCCCTCCACTGGCTGATCCGGGCAAGCCCATCCGCCTGCAGCTGTGCGGTGCTGTTAGTTTGTTGGCCGAACGCACAATGCGGGGCTGAGAGGATCAATATCCAGCTCAACGCCGTCACGGATCGTCTTACAAAATCCTTCTCGATCATGGAACCTCCGGTAGAGAGTCAACCGGTGGGGCTCGGCGAATTGAATGGTTCAGGATCGGGGAAAACTGAAAGGTGTTCGGAACTGCGGCTCAATAGAGCCACGTCATGGGAGATCAACTGACGCTGACCAAGAATGAAAGAACTCCGTTGCGGTTGATCGCCTGCGCGCTATTATATCTCTGTTTTCTTTTCTGCACTCGGCTTTGAGACGGCCGGATCGCGGAGATCCGGCGCTTGATTCTGCGCGGGTTAGAGAGCGGGTTTTTCCCACCCTTTTATGACAGCGCCAGCCGGCTGGTGTGCGCCGCGGATAAGTAGGTAGATACCGGACTTAACTCAGGCGAGGTGCTCCGCATTGGCTGGCGCATGCTCATGCAGCACGCGGTGCGCGATAGCGCGGGAGATGCGGTGCTCGTGGGCGATCTGGCGCAGGCTGAGGCCGCGCCGGCGGTCTCTAAAGATAGCGTCGCGGTCAAGCACGAGCGGCTTGCGCCCGATCTGCCGGCCTTCCAGGCGCGCCCACCGCATGCCGGCGCGCACGCGCTCGATGATCAGGTGGCGTTCGAGTTCGGCGATGCTGCCGATGATGGTCACGATGGCCCGGCCCAGCGGGCCATCGGTGTCGATGGGCTCGCGGAAGCTGGCGAACTTCACCCCGAGACAGTTCAGCTCGTCCAGGATCTCCAGGAAATGCCGGGTCGACCGGGCAATGCCATCGCTCGCCCACACCAGCACGATATCGAACTTGCCGCGGCGGGCGTCGCGCATCAGGTCTTCGAGTCCGGGCCGGCGGGCCTTGGCGCGGGAGACCTTGTCGGTAAACTCGGCCACGATCTCGTAGCCGCGCTGCGCCGCCATCAGGCGCAAATCGAACAGCTGGGTCTCGGGATGCTGATCGACGCTCGAGACCCTCATATATAGAGCGGCGCGTCTCACCGGCGCCGCACTTTCGGCTTGGCTACATGTTCATCGACATAGGACCGGATAAACTTCAGCAGGACGTCGGTCATGTTCTTGCCCTCGGAGGCGGTAACCGACTTGAAGCGGTTGTGCAGCTCGACAGGTACGTTCAGGTTCATTCTTTTCACCTGCTCTCCGTTGACGGTGACGATGCGACTCACCTCCTTTTCTTCAGAGATGAGGTTATCCGGCTGGAGTGCCGGGCGCCAGGCCTCCGCGGCGGAGGCCGCGGGCCCGGGTAGCGGGTTAGTTCTCCTGCGCCCCCTGGTAAAGCTGCGCGAAGTAGGGCAGCCAGGAGGCGCGATCGAGCTCGAGCGCGGTGGCCATCAGCAGCACGCATTCCCATGCATACGCCGTCTGGCCGGCTTCGATCTGCTGCCATTCCTCGACCGTGAGGCCGGCCTTGGGGGCGAGCTCGGCCAGGGGGCAGCCGTCGCGCACACGCAGGGTGCGGATGTGGTCGCCGAAGATCTGGGCGCAGAGGCGGCGGTAGGCGGGGGAGCGGCGGGAGAAGCTGAAACTGCCATGCTCATATAAGTATATCCCGCCCCATCAAGAAGGAGACTGCCGGGATTGAATTCCATGGAAAGTATGCGCTTCTTCGAATCCACAGCCAAAGCACCAGGCTGCTGTCGACCAGATGATGCTTCAGAGCAAAGGCCGTCAGCTGCGACCGGTTCATGTTCCCCAGCTTCCGGCCGAAGTTATGCCGATGCGTCTCCGCCGTCTTCACCGAGATTTCCAGCTCACAGGCGATTTCCTTCATGCACTTGCCTTGCGTAGAGGGTCAGCACCGACTTCTCCCGCTGCGTCAGCATGCTCAGCGGATCGCTGAGCTTGGTCTCATCGCGCAGCAGGTTGGACATGGTGGGCGGAGCACAGAAGCCTCCCGCCAGCATGGTCCAGATGGCGTAGAAGAGCTCCTCGCTGGGATCCATTTTGAGGATGAAGCCGTTCAGCCGCAGGCGCCGTGCGCGCAGCAGCTGGTCGGCCAGAGGGTGGCGGGTGAAGATGGCGATCTTGGCCTCCGGACGCAGCCGGCGGATCTCGAGGGCAGCGGAAAAGCTGTCCAGGCCAGGCGGGGGAGACACGCTGGCGGACAGGGCCAAAACACCTGGTCCCTCCCCTCTCTCCGCCCCTTTGCCCAGTTTTCAATCCGCTCCCGCGCCGCTCCTCCACGATCCGGCAACTCACTTGGCTTCATCGACATGCAGCTGAATAACCCCACAACTCCTTCGCCCCGTCTCCGCTCCGTGGTTGCGCGCGGTTGCGGTGCCTCTAACCGCCACAAAGGGGGTGAAGTGGCGCGGTTACAAGAGGGGTTTTCTCCGCGCAGGATGGATAGCGTCAGGCCGGAGATAGAGCCCTGGAGAGGAGATGAAAACAGTCCAGGCGGGAGCAGGAGAGGAAGGAAGACAGAAGATGGAGATTTATAGGAAAAGGGATCTATTTCCTATGGCCCTGGGGGACAGGGGAAGAACAGACCGGGGCCAGTCGCTCGGTTCCATACACCAATTCCACCTTCTGCCGCGCCGCGCTTGCGAACCCGCCGACTCCTTTCCAAACACCACCACCCTCGCCCTCGCGCCGCCCCGCTCGGACGAGGAACAGCAAAGCGGCACGTGAGAAATAGAAGATGACATGCCCATCTACAACCTGGACCGGCGCGCTGAATTGGCTGAAACTCGTGCTGGAGAGCTTTTCACGCCGGCTTCATAAGCCAAGCAATTACGAAGCGGAAAAGCTCCTCCACCGAAATCCGCCCATTGTCACGCTTGCGTCTGTCGTGACCAGGAGGTAGGAACCAAGCTGAGCTCAAAGAATCTGCAATGCACAGGCACAGCGACTGATCATATTCGGGATAGCGCATAGCCGCGCGCCATACATAGTCGGCGAGGATCGCCGCATCCGTGGCACTGTTCTCCGGATCGGCCACGTCTGGGAGAGTGCTCACTTTGTTTTGGTTTTCAAACACCGCAATGCTAGTAAACGGCTTCGGCTTGTTGCGTACTCCGAACCGAACCACAACCACTCGTGGACGTGCGCGGCGGATCGCCTCAGAAGCTCCCCATTCCGCGAAGGCGGCGGGGAAGACCAGGGCGCCGTTGCCGCTGAGGAAGAGATCGATAACAAATTGACGGAGCCTCGGATCGCCGTTGAGCTCCGCCGGACACCACCTAGTCCAGTCAGTTTGCCTGAGCTTTTCGACCACCTGATCGGCCACGGCCAGATCACGCTGCACTGAATTGAGGCGGTCCAGAAACTCCTCTCGGAAGAAGTTCAATGCTGCAAAACTAAGTCTCATGTAGGACGGGCTAGGCTCTTGGGGGAGCGAAGTTGCCGCTGACGTGTCGCCATCAATGAACCACAGATCCGATGGATCGACGTCGGTAATTTCGCCATCAGGTCGGTGCGCGAGAACCTCTGAAATCGAGGGCAATCCTCCATCACCGCTCGTTAGTTTGTTGAGCAATTGCGTCGAGTCTCCCGTTACTTCGAATTCTGTTCCGTGGGTCTCCCAACACCCGGCGAGAGTCCCGCGCTCCACAGGGAGGCTTTTGGGAAGCACCAGAAGAACAAGTCGCCTTTGCGCCGGTTGTAATGGCGATTGATCCGCTGCCCTAGCTTCGATGGCACCGTAGATGCTCTGCACCTCAGAGCGCCACTCGCCGTAATAAGCTGAACGAGCGATTTTGGATGCGAACTCCAGGGTTACGCCGCCCTCGGCGAACGAGGTACTCGCGATTCCCATCTTCGATTCCAGATGCCGTAGACGCGCCAAAGCGTCGTTAAGCTCCGTGAGGCTGTATGAATCGGCGGCGCGAAAGAATCCGGCCAACTTTGCGCGCTCAAAGGGGAATAGGTAATCCCACTCCCCCAGTTCCTGATTAAGAACGGGGCGCAGCGTCAATGGCATGCGGGATATGGTCTTTCGCCAGGCGTGCATTTCGTCTGATTGCGCGCTCCGGTGTGCCCTTTTTTCATCTCCTTGCATCGTCAAACCAGCAGCTCTGGGATGGGTTGGCCCTGTGTCTGGGGCGAGTTTAAGCCGAATTTGCGCAGGATGGTTGGGCAAATATCAATGTGAAACAGGGGGCGCTCGAGTATGGAGCCGTGGGGCGCATTTTTGCCAAGGCATAGCATCCACGAAAGACGGGTTGATTCGCCGTCTTGCCTGTGATTGAAGAACCCATTCGTCGAGGATCCATCAAAGTCACGTCCGAATTCAGGCAGGACGAAGAGCGTTGACTTTTCGCGGTAGGCTGGGTTGGCGCCTGCTTCATTCCAGAGCTCGTAAACCAGCCGATCGAGAGTGCGTATGCCTGCTAGGTGAAGTGAATACGAACCGAAATGCGCAGCTTCCATATCGGAAAAGGTGACGACCAGAAGTGATGGCGTGAAACGGCGCATTACTTCTACTGCAACCAGGTATGTGAACTCGTCGCCGGTGGCCGCCGCACTTGTTTTGACGAGGTTAGCGATCGCCGTCGATACCGAATCGCGCACATCGGGATCAAGCGAATAGGCATTTCCGGCGACTGACCAGCCGAGACCCTCGTAGTTAGCGGCTTCGAGCATCGCCTCGAGCTCGGGTTGCATTTTCTCGCGGCTCGCGCTATGCGCAGCTCTACCGTGAGTTGCGGCGTTGACAACAGCATCAATAAGCAGCTGCTTGGGAAAGACGACGTTCGCGCCGAACCGCGGGCCGTAATCGCGGTAGGAACTAGCGCCTATCTGGCTTGTCAGCGCCTTGTTGCTGGATATGAACCAGGCGCCATTTTCAGGTACACACTGCGACTTCCTCAAATACTCAAATGCGGTCGGACTTGCCGGGGGGTCTTTTCCCCAATCATCCAAACGTTGCCAGTTCCCCGTAAGGACACTCGCAATGGTGTTGAAATGCGATGTTACCCCGGCATTTCGCATCACGGGGACGAAGAGTCCCGCTGGCATTAAATCATTGTGCAGATGCGGAATGTTGACAAAGGTGGGATCATGAAAAGTTTCGGCCTGACGAATTCCCCCGCAGAGAATTACAATCAGTTTCGGTCCATTGCTCCCGTCAGGCACAGCGGATAGACGTGCGGAGGACTGCCGACTCGCAATGGCCAGCTTACTTACGGCTATGCCGGCAAGTGACCTCAAAATACTCCGCCTTGAATACATTGGCATGCCGGTCCGCCGGTGTTGGGTTCGAAGTTTAGCAGTGAAAAAATGACTGTTATGTGATGACGGTCACGGATCTTCGCCAGAGGGTAGCGCTGAAGACAAGGGCAGAACCACGGTGCCGATCTCCAGTTTTGGACGCGATGGTGACAACGAAATTACTAGGGCTGAAGTTCGGACTCAAGCATCCATTCCCAGTGATTTACTATGCATTTTCAGAATTTCTCCACGAGGCTGTCCACTATACAGCTGTCTCAGGATGAGCAAGTTAGCGAGCGCTGTTCGCGAAGCGAAGGCAGAAAATAGCCAAGCAAGCAATTTTCGCCGCGAGTGTGCGTCAGTATCTGCCGTTCTGGCAGGAAGGATGAAGCCGCACTCTCTAGGATGGAGTGAATCGACCATCTTTTGATTCCGGCACAGCCTCCGGAAAGAATCCCTATCGTTTTCGCGTTGGTGAGGAGCTGCCATTTGATGACCTCCTCACGCTTGCAGCACCGGGTCAAATTGGGCATTACGCGTTTTAGCGAGCTTGGCGCACGTCCGCAGTATGTCGGGATTCATCGGCCATTGTCCTTCTACCCTGAATGCTCATCGCTCAGATGTGAAGTGCATGCCGGCAAATTCAAGGAACCTGTCCCAATCTGCTTCGGTAATCTCGTGACCTTCTGAGTGAGAATCGAAGCCGATCGTGTGCATAATCGGGTGGTCGAGGGGAGGGAACTGGTTTGTGCCGAGCCCTTCGACTCCTAGCAACTGAAAGACTGGTCCCGCGGCAACTGCGGCGAGGAATGTGCCCCGCGGATCCGACCATTGATCGAGCGATCCCGTGGACAGAAATACAGGCCGTGGCGCGATGAGAGCAATCAGCTCATTCGAATCAACCGGGAGCTTGTCGGGATCGTCCATGAATTTCCGGAAGTTAGGCGCGAACTGATAAGGCCAGTGGAGGACCAAGTTCTTGATTGTCTCGCCATAATTATGGCGAAGCAGAGAGGCACCCGCCTTGCCGGAACAACTGTCAATCACCATGGCAAAGCGTATATCCTCCGCACCTGCCCAAAGGACGGTCTTGCCGAGCCGCGATTGTCCAACAAGTGCGACTTGCTTGGCATTCACGGCCTTATCGGTCTCCAGATAATCCATCGCGCGGCTCAAGCCCCATGCCCAGGCGCCGATCGCGCCCCACGCATCCGGTGCGCGATCTTGCTCGGTTTGCCCCGACTTGGCAAAAAGCCTGCGGACGCTATATTGATAGCCGCCGATAAAATCAGGCTCAATATCGTTGTAACAGATGACTGCAAGGCCGTATCCTTGGGCGAGTATCTTCGCGACCGGCCATTTATCCGAAGTGGCATTGCGCAGTGGCCAAGCGGGGACTTTGATCTTTTCCCTGGTGTTCCATATTTCCTTTATTTGAACGCCAGAGTCGCCGGCGATCGCGTTCACACCTGAGAAACTCAGGCAAAGAAACAAAGGAACAGGCCCGTCTGAGTGAGCGGGGAGATAGATCACCATGTCCATTTTCGGCCCTGTCTCGTCGCGCTTGAAGTAGATCTCCACTTGTTCGCGCAAAGCTATGCCGCCGAGCGCATTGTGATCGACGTTAAATACCTTGTAACGGATTCCGTATGGGTCCGGACGAGCCGGAGTGCGCCCATAAACATCCTCCTCGAAGAGATGGAGTAATTGCGGACGGCGCTCATGGTACCAGGCACTCGCAGTACGGACTTCTTTCCCTCTTTCTAACTTTAGCGGATCGGGAAGCGTGTAATTGTCTGCCTTGCTCTCGTCATAGTTGATCGGAATTGGCTCGCCGTTGGGCCCCTTCAGAACGAAGGATTTCACATTTCCGGGAGACCAGGGCGTAGCCCTGGGAGCAGCCTCCTGGCCGTTTACAGTCGACTGTCCCAGGCCGACTAATACGGTACCGCAAAGGATAAAGCAAGAAGTTGCCAGGGCGAGGAAAAGCCCTCGGAAAGATTCTAGAGACAAAGCGCTTATCCGCGACGCTTCAACACGAACATTCCGCACGATATCGTCCCCCAAGATAGTTACCATTGCTCATAGTGGATCACACGCCATCAACGTTCCACGTCCCCTGGTTTCTCGGAATTGCCCGGTTGATCCAGGAGCTGGATAGTCGATGCGGGCCCTAATTCCTCAAAGTCGTGTAAGACCCACACGACGTGTTTGTCCGGCGTGACTTCAACGACCTGGACTGCCTTCGGCCATTCGGCAAGGGGAAGCTCGCCTGGCCAGTTGCAGATCAGCGTATCGCCGTTAGCCAGCCTATCAAGTTCTTGAACTGTGTAAAGTGTGATCCCTGGCAAATCGTCGTGGTCGATTTCCCACACCGTCCTTCCTTCTGGATCGACCTCGCGCACGTAGCCGTGCTGATTCCCGCTGATCAGCGTGTTGCCGTTCTTCAAACGAACTGCGGCCCAGGCGGAAGGCGCATTCACTGACCATAGCTCTTTCCCTGACCACGTGTATTCAACCACCTTGCCTAAATCCAAGTGGGGGACAAGTAAGGTTCCCTTGTTGGTCATTCGCACATGACGGAACTGGCCATGGGTGTTTTGGCTGCGTGTCTGCAGGATGAGTTGCTTTTCCACCTTTCCCGAATGCTTGATGATGAGCATCAACTTGGCGGGGTTTCCGTTTTGCATCAGTAAGACCCGGTCTTTCCCGATGGGCTGCACAGAGTGGATTTCCGTGTTTGGAGGAGCATCGTAATTCCAAACGATTTTCTTGTCAGGTGTAATTTCGCTGGCTCCGAATTGCCTGTCGAAAAGGATATTGCCGCTGGGAAGCATCCAGCAGTCATCTAATTCTCCTTTTCCCGGATTCGTATAGGCCCAAACGATCTTGCCGTCGCGAATCACGTATATTTTCTGATTCTCAATGGAGCGGTTCTGCCATTCTCCGCAGTAAAGAAACGGATGTTGCGCAAGCCCTTTGGCAGAAAGATGGGCCGGGGCTGATTCTGGCTCTGCTTGCCGGCCAGCTGTCGTCCTCGAGCCGGCGGCCGCACGTGAAGCGGCAAGGCCGAGCGATGCTCCCACGATTAATGCAAAAGAGATTAAGGAAACTATGCGGCAACGCTTCTGAACTCTCGGCATATTTCTCCTTTTGATTTGTTAAGAGCAGGTCGGGCGGTGTTCATCCGGTGACTTCCCCACAACCTGGTCCTTACGAGGTTGTGATCAAGCTCATACTCTGTGGGTTCACCTCGATTGTCAGGTCCTTGTACTCGTCGAATAATCCGGCATTGTGCATCTGCAGTGCGATCGGGCCAATTTTGCCTGCCGTGGGATCGTTGAAGTCGAGCACCTCGACCGCCTTGCTTCCGACGGGCTGCGCCACTGCCATGCGCGCCGCACCTTTACTCGCGTCGGCCACGATTTCGACACTGCTCCATTGATGCGGGTCGAACGAAACCTTTGTGACCGGGCTGAACTCGCCCTCTCCGGCATTGTTGTGGCCGGGGCGATAATCCCAGTGGCCCCCGCGTGGAACTTGGAACTGGATGCCGCCGATGGCATCCAGCGGAATCTCGTTCGCAGCCGGGCGCGCGCAGAAAATCAACACGCAAGCCTGGTGATCGGGATCTCCGGACACATGCCTGATTTTAAACATCCAACGGAAGCGCCCGTAGTCCCGCGCGCTGTAAAATACGCCCCGGCCTGAGCCGGTGCTGGCCACGACACCGTCTTTTACCGTCCAGCCGGGTTTGACGGGCGAGATATCGCCGGGGAAGGCATCCACGAGGAGCGCCCGGTTTGTTTCGACTAGACGCAGCCCCTGCGGGTCGCTGAGCGCGAGCTCTTCTGTTTCCGATTGCAAATGAATGCCCGCGAAACGCGACTTGTCATAGACGGATGGACCTTTGATGATCGCAGTAAGGCTTCTCGCCAGAGCCGACCCGGTAGCTTTAACGCTCGCCTCGTTCGATGGATTAAACGCCGCCAGATTTCCTTTCACCGCCTCGTCCAATGCACTGTCGAGGTACGCAGCCACGCCATTCGACTTGGACGTGATTGCCTTTACCAACTCTGCAAGATTCGTAATATCGCCACTCCAAATGGAAATCTGGCTGTTTTCAGCCATGATCCATCCGTCCAGAGTCCTGCCGTTAAACAAGACTGTCTTCTTTTCGCGCGCGGCCCTTGCCAGCGGTGAGCGGCCCAGCATGCAGCCGCCGGCGGCGATCATGCCCTTGCGAATGAAATCTCTTCGATTCAGAACGCCTGCTGACTCGGACATGAGCCATTTCCTCCGAGAAATTTTTGCAACGAATTGTAACGCGGACAGCCGATTCTGCTATGCATAAGCCTCCCAGTCCTTCCGCGCCTTCTCATTCGACGCATCGGCGCTCAATAGCTCAATGTGCTCCGCTTCCGTGTATACTCGCCGGCCGCGAATGCCTCCGGCCGCGTTGATCGTCTCCTGAGCCTGCCTGTAAACCGAAACCAGCCGTGGGTTGTTGTCCGGATCGTGCGCCTCGGCGCTGTTTCCCCCGAGCGGCAAGAGAATGTGCCGGTTCGCGTAGTAGTCAATGGCCAGCGGATCGTGCCCGGCAAGCAACACATCTTGCCGGCTGGTAATCTCGGGCGGATATCCGATGCAACCGCTCACGTGCTGCCCCTGCGCGGTCATCGACCCATGGCTTACCCAGATGCAATCCAATATGTTCAGATCGGCGGCACGGACCTCGGTCCACATGCGCGCGCACTGTGAGCCAAGATCGGCGTAGTGTCGCCGGGCTGATGTGCCATCGCTCATCGAGAGCGTTCCATAGACGATTTTCAGTGCGCCCGTCATGCCGATGTCGCCGCTATGGTCCTTGAGCACGGGGCAGTGGATGAGCTTCAGATTCTCTGCGTAGTCCGAGCCGGTCCATCGCCCCTCGCGCAGCTCAATGCGATTACCACGTGACGTTGTAAAGCACGGGTACGAGATGCAGGAGCTCCCCGGGATCCCAATGCGACGGTAGCCGTTGGTCACATGATCGTCGTCGCCGATCCACGTGTTGGCGTGCGGATCCATTAGAAAGGAACTCACCGGCTTGCTTTTAAAGACCCTATTCACCAGATAGTCGATGGTCGTCACGTGTTGTTCTTCTGCATTCACCATCACCTTTCCGGCAAGCTCCGGAAACGGCTTGTATTCGTCCTTCAACATGTCATTGTGAATGCCGTCAAAGCTCGCCGGACGTCCCTGTCCGTTCTCGAAGATCACCACTTCGCCCTTGAATCCGTCGGGGTGCTGGAGGATGCGATGGATGAACCCGCGCAGCATGTCGGTGTTGGTACACCCGCGGCACTTCCACTGTGCATTCACCTTCAGAATTACGACGTCGTTCGCGGCGATGAGGCCATGCGGCCCGTTGAGCGTTCCGGGCCCAGCGCTCTTGTAAAACTTTGTCCCATGCTGCGAGAGCAGGTGCAACAGAGCATCCATGCCGACGTGGCGAAACTCGCCGTCATGGGACGGGCAGTTGCTGACGCGAAACACTTGAGATTTATCGGTCGAATCCGCGAATACCCGGTCCGCATCCAGATTCGCCAGTAACGGGAGCGCCGCGGCGCCAGCAGCCGACTTTAGAAACATCCTCCGGCTGGAACATCCCGAATGTTCATTCATTGACTTGCCCACTATTCTTTTCTCTCCGGCAAACGCAGTTGTGTTCTCCGGAATTCGTTTCAACGGCTGTGAATGATCCGCAGGAAATGGATGCGGTTGCCGCATCCATTCCCTGCGTGGGAGCTGTGGTCTCTAGTTAAAATTCATATTTCACGGACAGTTGGAAGAATCGCGCGTCGGGAGTATTGGCTCCGAGCGATGCGGGACCTGTGATCTGACCGCCATTTGAGTTGTCGCTGATGATGCTCGGATAACCGAACGTTGGGTGATTGAGAAGGTTAAACGCGTCGGCGCGGAATTCAACGTGCTGTTCGCGCCACACAGGAAAGGTCTTATATAGAGACATGTTGATGCGCTCGTAGCCGGGACCGTAGACGGTGTCCGTCTTGCCGCCCGCGTATGCGATGGCGCCTGCTGTGCTGGTGATCTGTGATCCGGGTCCCGATTGCGGTATGGTGTTCCCGGGCAGCGGGTTCGCAAACGCGCACGGATTGTACCAATGTGTGCGGTTACGCGTGGACGAGGCGCAGGTGATTCCCGGATTCGTAGGATCCGGCGTTCCTCCCGCCTTGAGCGGATCATGAACCACAAACGTTCTCGCCTGGCTGATTCCGGCCGCGGTGGAGATGTTGGGGGTTACGAGGAACGGATTGCCGGTTTGCGCGACAAACACGATTGAATCGGACCAGCCTCCCACCAGCGCATTTACCATTTTGCTCTGGTTGAGGTATTTCTTTCCCGCGCCGAAAGGTAGATCGTACACGCCAGTGAAGGTAAAGCGATGCCGGGTATCCCAGCCCGAGTTGGTGTACTCCTCGTTGATGGGAATCAGGAGGAAATTCCGCACGTACTTTTGTGGATTGTTCGAAAGTCCGGTTACGCCGTTGTCGAGACTGTGCGACCAGGTGTAGGTGCCGAGGAAATCCAACCCGTTCGCGTATCGCCTCTGGATTTTCGCCTGCAGGCCGTTGTACGTGCCGTGTGCCCCATAGTCTTCGTAGCCCACACTGCCGAATGTCGGGAACGGTTGCACAGTTTGAGTTTTGTTGGCAGGGTTCAACAAGGCTGCGGGAGAGTTCGCCCCGCCGCCTGCGGCGGTAATCAGATGTTTGCTGACGTTCCCGACATATCCTACGGTAGCGATAAGATCTCTGGAGACGCTACGCTCTACAGTCAGGTTGTACCCCTCAGAGTAAGTGGTTTTTGCATTTTGATCGATCTGATTCAACCCCGGGTAGGAAATGAAATTCACCAAGCCCTGTGAGAGCTGTGCTCCCATTCCAGTTTCCAGGGTGACGTGGCCCGCAGAAGGATCTGCGAGAGATACGCAACTTGCCGCGGTGCAACTGGGCGCCGCAACGCTGGCGGAAACTATAAAAGGATAGCTGTTGCCCAGGTTGGCGCTTCCAAAGCTCTCAATGCCGCCGTAGAAGATCCCAAAACCGCCCCTCACGACAGTCTTCGGGGTTATCGAATACGCAAAGCCAACCCGAGGTGCAAAGTTGGTGAACTGGCCATTCACCAACCTCTCGTTGTCAGAATACTGGATGGAGATGTTGTTCGCTGCCGCCAACGCGGTGAAAGCGGCGGGAAGATTCAAGCTGCTTTGGATCTTCTTGGGAAAAAGCAGGATTCCGGTTCCCGTTCCTATCCCGACACTCTTGGGGATGAAGTTGGCTAGACGATCCGACTGTTCCTTCCATGGCTGGTAGTAGTCCCAGCGCAAGCCTAGATTCAATGTGAGGTTGCGTGCGATCTTCCAGTCGTCCTGTGCATAAAGCGCGTTGTACCACCGGGTATCCGCGACGTTGGCTTCGCCGGTGATCTGTGAATCATGCATCTGATTGGCCAGCATGTCGGCTACGCCAAATCCGGTAAAGCTGGCTCCAAGATTGGAGGTGTAAAGTCCGGTCCAGTCGTAGACGCCACGCGAACAGCCAGGCTGCAGGAACGACTGGCGAATGCTCTGGAACGATACGCCGGCTTTCAAAGAGTGCCGCCCGGCGATCTTGGTGAGGTTGTCCAAAATCTGGTAGACATTTTGGAATTCGATCGAGGGCACGCTCCATCCGGTTCCGACGGTAGAGACTCCACTCGGGTTCAGGTTCGGCAGGCCTCCGTTCTTCGGCCAGGCCGGTCCGAACGGAACACCGCCGAGGCCCAGCGACTGGGCAACATTGGTGTTGGCATTCTCCTGGAGATTATTGAAGTTGCCCCAATTAAATGAAAAGCGAAATTCGTTCACCAGATTTGGATTGAAGATGTGCGTCTCGCTTCCCATTCCGTTTTCACTCAGATCCGCCACGTTCTCGTTGCCGGACCATTGCACACCGTCGAGAATAGGCCCGATCGGTGACGGAGCTGCAGATTGCACATGCGCGTAGCTGTATCGCGCATAAGCCTGGTCCTTACTACTGATGTTCCAGTCAAGCCGTTGATCCCATTGCCAGGTATCGCTGCGGTTTGTGATATTCGTCGTGTAGTTGTTAGATGTCTTCCCGCCATTCGTATTTGGCTTGGGATACAAATTGAGAAGATTCTGAGCTACAGTGTTGATCTGATTGGCGCACATGACATTTTGCTGTCCATTGCAAACCATCAGCTGCGTGCCACCGGAGTTCGGTTCGTAGAGAGTAATTGGCTTGGCTGAACCGGTCAGGCTCGTATTCAACAATTCAGAGAAGTCACCCTGGCGCATCAGTGCCGTGGGAACGGTGAACGTGTAGGTTGTGCCATTTGCAATTCGGTTCGCTTCCGCATCGCCGAAATAGAACAGCTTGTTACGCCGGATGGGAAGCCCCAAGGTGACCCCAAACTGGTTTTCCCGATAAGGCGGCATCGTCTTCGCATTCCAGTTGATGGCGTTCAGCGACTGGTCGCGCGCATATTCCCAGACGCTGCCATGGAGAGCATTTGTTCCGGACTTGGTGTTCGCGTTGAGAACTGCGCCGGCCGAGTGCCCGAATTCGGCGCTGTAATCGGATGTGTCCACCTTGAATTCGGCCAGCGCGTCCGGCGGAGGCCGCACGTTGTAGCTGGCTCCGTTCATAAAGTCGATCACGTTGACGTTGTTGTCTACCCCATCAAGGATGAAGTTGTTTTGCGTTGCACGTTGGCCGTTCGCGTAAAAGTCCCCGTTTGCGGCACCACGGCTGAGGCCGTTAATGGATGGGGCGGTTCCAGCGGTCAGCTGCGCAATGAAGACCCAGTTGCGCCCGTTGAGCGGGAGGTTGTTAATGAGCTGCGTGCTGACGACCTGGCCCACTGTGCCTTGTTCGGTCTGCAATAAGGGAGGCGCCGACGTCACCGTCACCTGCGTGGTTGTCGCCGCCGGCCTTAGGGTAAGCACGACGTTGAGCCGCGCGCCGATGTCGAGCCGCAGATTCTGCTGCACGGTGGTGCCGAAATTCGGCGCGGAAGCCTTCACGGTATACAGGCCTATTTTGATTGGAGAGAAGGTGTACATCCCATGCTCGTCGGTCTTGTTCTGAAGCACGAGCCCCGTTTCCATACTGGTCAAATTCACGTCGGCCCCGGGAATGACGGCGCCAGTTGTGTCCTCAACCGTACCGGTGATCGTGCCCTGATCAACCTGAGCTCTCATAATGCTGCCGGGGGTTAGCCACAACCCGAAGACTAGGACGCCCAGGAGGAATCCCGTCCTGTATCTCGCGGTCTTGATCTCCCGTTGGCTTTTCGTACTCGACTGGGCACGGACCCATGACATCCGAATCGCTGATTCAATTTGCCGCGTTTTCATATTCCGCCTCCTGAATTGACCCCGGCCGTTGTCGCGCGTTTTGATAGCGTTTTCAGCGCAAGAACCGGACAAACCGTTCTTGCGGTTCCTGCTTCGTCCTTGGCGGACGGATTTCTAGCAAGAGCCTCTGAGGAACCGGCGAACATAGTGGTACAACGCAGTCGAGATTTACAAGTATCTGTGGGTTGCCAAAATCTGAAACATCCCGTTCTGGTGTAGATTCCTCAATATTCGTCCGGGCGAAGTCGTTATGTTTCATTAGTGTTACAGCGTGTTACAGAGAGAATCCCGGAAACCCTCAGGGCACTGCTTGTGGTGCGGATTTGGAGCGTCGTCAAGTGCTTAGTTGCAAACTCGTAGATATGTCGTAGAATTGAGCGATAAAAGTTCGGACAGGGCGCTGAGGGCCAGTGCCACTTTGGGGGCTGAACGTGGAAGGGGCGTCTTCAACCATTGCTTCGCGCGGAGAGGGCTCGTCGGCCAAGCTTGGAGAAAACAGCACGTCGCACCCATCCCAGGAGCAGAGCCAACGCCAAATGGACCGGATCCTGCAATCGGCGGGATTCCGCAACGCGCATACTCTGCAACACCTCCTCGAATTTTTGGTAGTGCAAGCCTATGGTCCGGATGCCGAAACTCTAAAAGAATCCACGATTGGTATGGGGGTTTTCAACCGGCCACCGGATTTCGATCCCAAGGCCGATCCCGTCGTGCGCGTTCAGGTCCACCGGCTGAGGCAGAAACTGCAGGAATACTATGAAACCGACGGCAGACACGACTCCATCCTGATAGATATTCCGAAGGGCACGTATGTTCCTGTTTTTGAAGAGATTGAAAACCCCGGCCACCGTGTCGGCGCTCCACCACTCACCGACTCGACAGCGACCGGGTTGCGCGATTCCTCTGTTGCCAACCGGCCGTCCGAGACCCAACCCACAGAAGCCGTCTCCTCGAAGAATTGGCGACGGGGTAAGCTGTTTTTCAGTACTGTTCTTGTTGCAGCGACGGCGATGGTGATCTTTGCAGTAGGGTTCTGGGTCGGCAAGGGACAACTTCGCAAAGGATCGAACAGCGATCCTGCTTCAGCCAGCACAGATTTGACCTTGAATCCATCAACGGATCCGGTGAAGATGTTCTGGGCCCCCTTGCTCAGAAACGACTCGACCCCGATCATTGCCCATGCCGATGGAGTTTTTCTTCTGGATTCTGAAAATGACCTGTTCTGGTTTCCTCATGAAGAGAGCGGATATCGTGGCGCCCCTGTCGCCGCTGAACTCGCACGGCAGTTTGCCGCGAGCCCGACGCTTGTGGCGAAAGCCGGCAAGCTTTACTACGACGATTCCTACCTAGGCTCCGGCGACCTTGCGGCCGTGGCTATCTTGTCAAATCTCTTTGGGGAAATGGGACGTAAGCCGAGGATCGTGGGGGGCAAGGATCTGACACCGGAGGATCTACAGCAGCACAACGTATTTCTGGTCGGCTCTTCGTTTCAGAGCTATGCTGTAGCCCAATTCAATACGATGGGTGACTTCAGTTTCAGGTCTTCACATTCCTCGGAGAAGGATTGGAGCGGCCTCATCGAAAATGCTCATCCTCGCCCAGGAGAGGCGAACCTCTATCGCACGGAGAGGGATCCAGTGACTCGGGTAGTAAAAATGGACCATGCCCTCATCACCATAGAGCCGGGAATCGTTCCCGGACGCTACATCGTCGACTTCGGCGGCCTGGACACTACGGGGTCCGAAGGTGCCGCTCAGTTCGCAACGTCAAAAGCAGGCGTAGAAGAACTCTCAAAAGCCTTCACTACCCACGACATTCACGGCACTAACGGCGGCCCACCACTCTTTCAGGCACTTTTGAGCGTTCGACTCGAAAAAGGACATGAGGTCCTGGGATCGTCTCTCATTGCGGTTCATCCGCTGATTTATAGCCATAGCGATGGTACGGTTGCTGGTAGCGCAAACGCCTCCACCCGATAGGCTCCTTCTGCCTACGGGTGAGCCCCAATAGTAAAAGTTGTGATCTGCCGAAGATGTTGGTCAAGATCCTCTTGTTCCTGTCGAGCGAACTTTTTCTGCAGTTCCATCTGTGCGTCCCCGTCCCGCTTGCGCCCAGTTCTCCAATAAGCGAGCGCGAGATGGTAGTGCGCCTCAGCGTAATCAGGTTTTAGTTTCACCGCACGCTCTAGAAAAGGGATACTGCCTGCCCAGTCTTTCCCGTATTGCAAGATCCTGCCCATCTGAAACTGCGCTTCAGGAAGATTCGGGTTTGCTGCGAGGACGTGTTCGATTAAGTTTCGAGCTAGAACCAAATGCTCTGCGGTGTCCTCATATTTCAAGAGCCAGGATGCCGCATATGTTGCCGCCTTAGCATCAGCTGGATGCGCTCCCGCGTATTCCACCAGCGTCGCGCACTGGGGAACACGGGCTGGCAATGGCGCGTCGCACGACATTCCCAGCAACTCCGCGTAGAGCGCATCACCAGGTTCATCGTTCAGTAAGTTGGCAAAGACCGGAATCGCTCGCACGTATTGGGCCTCACCGTAAAGAGCCACTCCCAATCCAAGGCGCAGGCGCTCGCTTTCGGGAAATTTACCGGAGGCAACCTGAAACTCAGCTGCCGCCGCATTGAATGTCCAGTGCCTCAAGTATTCGAATCCGAGCTGCCAAGCATTCTGCTCGCTCGGATCCAACTCGGCGGCACGCGCATAGCTCTCGGCGGCGGACTGGAAGCTGCCCTTCCTTTCATTGAGTTCTCCGAGTAAAGACTGAGCGCGGGCCGACCGGTCCGCATTGCCAAAAGATGAGAGCATCTTCTGTGCTTCGTCCAAGCGATTTGCCTGCAGCAGCGTGGTAACGCAGTCCAGCATCATGTCCTGATCATCTGGTTTCAATCTCACGGCTGCGAGCAAAGCATCTGCAGCCTTATCGGGCCTGCGATCATCCATCCACAAACGACCGAGACTCTCTTGCGAGGAGACATTGTTGGGATTGATTTGCACTGCCCGCTGAAATTCAACTATCGCGGATTGGCTTTGATTCAGCTGGTAGAACGCAGCGCCGAGGTTTGCGTGCGCCACATCGGAAGAAGGCTCTTCGCGCGCCCCCGCTTCAAGCAGGCGCAAAGCGCCGTATTTGTCTCCACGCGAGGCGAGGAGCAGTCCCAGAGATTCATCGATCGCGAAAATGCCGGGATGTGCAGTGTGGAGCCTCATCAAAAGAGCCTCGGCACCATCCAGATCGCCTCGATCCTGCGCTGCCATTGCCACCTGAAAGTCGCGCTGCACTTCAGCGTCAGAGATAGCGGTCGTCTCCTGAGATGGAAGAAAGCCGGGAGAAAGCGCAATGAGGGCGGGCATCAACAGTTTCCAAAACTGATTGCCTGACCGCCTTCTCACCCAAAGACTCCCAGAAGCTTTCCTGAAGTACCCTACATCTTATACGAGCTTCTACGGAACTTGCGTGGAAGTTCAGCCATATCGTCCAAGGACAGGCACCGGGTAATCGCTCCGTCCGGTTCGACACTTCGCTCAAAAGTGTAAGAGGTTCAGGATGGGAGGCTAGTTGCTTGCCTGCATCCTTGAAAGCAGTTCAGCCATATCGGTCTGCGATTCGTTTACGGTCCCTGCCGCGATACCCGGTCCGGCCGTGAATGCCTCCGGATGGCCTTCAAACCACACCAGGAAACGGGCGCGATCCGCGCCGGGCAGGCGCTTCAATTCTAGATACGAATAATAGGCCGCCATATCGGCGTCAATAAGTGAGCCCTCTGGGTCGATGTCGTTGGTATTCAAGGCGTCCGCTACCAACGCGTTGAAGGATTTTTGGCGCTGTCGCGGAGCATAGCGCGCGAGAATAGTTGCCGGCTGAGCTCGGCGAAGAATTTCGCGCGTCGCCCATTGTACAAAACTGGTGCTGAAAATCTGCGTGCCCGATCCTTGAGTCAGCAATGAAACTACAAATTGCTGCATGCGGGCATCATCGGTGACTTTGCCCACTGATGCAATATGCCTGGTCAATTCGGCCAGCTTGGCCTGCAGCACCTCTGGCCCGCTTCCCGCCTTGATGCACGACATCATGATGCCAAGAATCTCTTTGTCGACTGGTGCGAGGTCGGGATAGAGCAGTTGCGCTACTCCGGCGGCTTTGAATTCTGGCAGCGGGCTGCCGCCGTCGATGTACCAATGTGAATAAGGAGTGGGATCCTTCGCCGCGCGCTCGTGAAGAGCATTGAGAAGAGCTGCAGTTGCGCCGTTGGTACGCACGTTGGTCCACACCCGCCCTGATCCGCGAAGCTTTTGAAAAAGCGGATATGCGGGTACAGCCGATTGCCGTCCTATACAAGTCATGACTAGCCGAGGCTGGGCGGGCGCGGTTGGCTTCGCCGTGGCTTCATAAAGTCCGACGAATTGATCGGCGGCTTTGCGATATGCATCCATTTGCAGCGATGACCACAGAGTGGCCGTCATCCCGGCCAAAAATCGTTGAGGATCTTTGACGTTCTCAGGATCTTCCCAAGCGGCAGGAACATGGATGCTTCGGAATGCGGCCAGTGAATTTGGATCGGTCTCGACAAACTCGAGGCGAGCCACGATTTCCTGCTGCTCGACTGGAAATTTCCAATCGTATTCTTTCAGCTCGACAAGGAAAACTGGGAGCAGCGGCGTAGGAATTGCTCTAAGCGCGGCAAGGTGCGCGATTGCGAGATCTCTGCCTTGCCGGGGGTAGAGAGAAAAGTCATCGCTTTTGAGCCAGATTGGCACTATGCCAGCTCCGGTATCGGTCTTCCTTGGGCGAGTCGCGCATCGACTCCGAATAATCCAGCAACCGTGGGCGTGACGTCGATCGACTCGACGGGTCGATGCACAATGGTGCTCTCGCGAATCCCTTGTCCAAGTGCCATCATCCACGTAGTGCGAGCCGTCGCGCTTCCAGTGCGATGATGCTGAAAACCATTGCCTCCAGAATCGTTATCGCCGTCTCGACCGAAATCTGGCAAGATCAGCATCGTAGTTCTGTTTTTGTATTCCGGGTTTTGCAGAACTTCGTTCCACAGCTCCGCGCACAGCCTGTCGGTGCTGCGAATGCCCTCAACATAAAGCGAATACGCGCCGGAATGTGCGATGTCGATGTCGTGCAGGGTGAGAAACAACAAGGACGGCGCGAACGTGCGCATCACGTATTTGGTTATGTAGACAGAAAGCTCATCAGGGCTGACGAACGTCTTAGCGCGGCTTCGCAATTGTTCGCGGTCGAGCTTCATCCGAGCCAAAAGCTCTTCCATGCTCTCCCGCTCCGCATTGGAAGACGGAATACTCGAAGTGACAGGCACCTCATAGCTGTCACGCAAAATGTTCGGAAAGGAATCGAATCGCGATCCGTCGGACCCACCAAGTACTGATGCGAGCATTCGCTTTGGAAGAATTACCTCGGCCCCTTTGCCCAGTCCGTATCGGCGGCTTTGGCTCGATCCCATTTCCGCGAACAGGCTGCCTGGCGCGATTACCCACGCGTCTTCGATTGGCCGCCGGAGATCTTTGCGAAAGTATTCGAAGATGGTGGGGTGATCCGGAGGCTGTGCCACAAAGTTGTCGAAAGTTTCGTATGCACCCGTTGCGATGCTCGCCGTGGCCACATAATGGCCGAGGATTCCGCGGTTGATCACTTGCGTGAAAAAGCAGCACTGCGGAGCAAGCGTGTTGAGCAAATGAGGGATATATTGCTGTCCGTCAAAAGAAAATGTCTCATCGTCACGCGCGCCGCCGCCAAATGTAACCACAATGACTTTTCGCTTTGGATTTACGGGGGAAATCCGCGCTCCATAGGAGCGCATAGTTATTAGGGAGCCTGCCGTGCTCCCGATGCTAGAACGCAAAAATTCGCGGCGACTAAGGCTTAAGCGGTCCGAATCGTTCATGGCAACTCCACGAGCGGAGAGGAAGCGGGCGAGAATGAGGCATGCCCTCGGCAAGCGGGGTGTCTTAGGACGGAATGCATCCCTTCTACCCCTCGAAGCGAATTAACTATAGGAGCGGTGAATTTGGGCTGTCAAGCAAAGGACAAAAAGGATTCTCCCCAGCTTTAAAGATAGTCCCGAGCTTCTATTTCCTCGATCTGTCGACGATCTTTTCTTCCGGAAGGAAGTCAGATTGCCTGCATTTCAGGTGATCGCAGTCACTTCTTCCGGCAAGTGACAGCAAGTATAGTTTCCCAGGCCTGAGAATCCTTCGACCGGCATAATTCGCCGGCGCCCGCAATCGAGGTGCCCCAATGCCCCTGAAACTAAATGTGAACCACGAAATCAGGACGACTGACCTGCCACCTGACACACCGCTCCTGTGGGTCCTTCGCGATGAGCTCGACCTGAAAGGGACCAAGTACGGCTGTGGCATAGGAGCATGCGGCGCCTGCACGGTGCTGGTCGATGGCCACCCGGTGCGCTCCTGCGTCACCCCCGTCGGCAGCGTGACCGGTCAGTCCATCACCACCATCGAAGGGCTCGCGGCAAACGCCCGGCACCCTGTGCAGCAAGCCTGGGAAACGGTGGACGTTCCCCAGTGCGGCTACTGCCAGCCCGGCCAGATCATGGCGGCTGTCGCGCTGCTGGCCCGCACCCCGCACCCCACCGATGCTGAGATCGATGCTGCCATGAGCGGAAATCTTTGCCGCTGCGGGACTTATCCGCGCATCCGCGAGGCCATTCATCGCGCCGCCGAGGCGGCTCACGCGCCGATCCTGAAAGGCTGAAGGAGGACGAAAACCATGAGCAACAACTATGATTTCGACCGCCGATCATTTCTCAAGATGACTGCCCTCGCCGGCGGAGCCTTTGCATTGGGTCTCTACGCACCATCACGGAATGTTGCACAGAGGCCCGGCCAGCAGCCTGCCTTCGTGCCGGTTGCATTCATTCATATCGACCCCGGCGGCGTGGTTACGCTCATGGCCAAGAATCCTGAGCTTGGCCAGGGTGTAAAGACTATGCTGCCCATGCTTATTGCCGAGGAACTGGACGTCGACTGGAACGAGGTTCGTATCGAGCAAGCCAGTGTTCACCCGGAGCTGTTCGGACCGCAGTTTGCCGGCGGCAGTACAGCCACTCCCATCAACTGGGCCCCGTTGCGGCGCGTCGGCGCCGCCTGGCGGCAGATGCTGATCACCGCAGCCGCGACTACCTGGGGCGTTTCCGACTCCGAATGCATCACGAGCTGCGGCAAAGTCATGCACTCCGGGTCGAGCCGGATGGCCACCTACGGCCAACTGGCCGCAAATGTTGCGGCCCTGACTCCGCCCGATTTGTCATCCGTCAAACTCAAAGATCCCAAGGACTACCGCATCATCGGCAAGTCGCATCTTGGCGTCGACAACCACGCCATCGTTGCCGGTAAGCCGATCTTTAGCATGGATGTCACTTTGCCGGAGATGCTTCACGCCGTGATCCAGAGATGTCCTGTTTTTGGCGGCAAGGTGAAGACTGCCAACCTGGACGAGGTTGGCAAACTCCCCGGCGTTGATAAAGTGCTGATTGTCGAGGGCACGCTCTCCAACGACCCGGTCGCAGGGTGGGAACCGGGCATGGAGCCTGGTGTGGCCATTCTCGCCGAGAGCTGGTGGCAGGCCCAGAGCGCCCGCAGGAGCCTGAAGGTGGATTGGGACTACGGACGGGGCGCTAGCCAGGACAGCAAGGATTTTGAGAAGCGAGCCGCGGAGTTGGTGAAATCGCCGCCGGCTCATGTGATCCGCAGCTACGGCGACGTCGACGGGAGCTTCAAATCGGCCGCCAAGGTTCTTGATGCCGTATACGCATATCCGTTCCTAGCGCACGGCACTCTGGAGCCGCAGGTCGCGACTGCCGCATACAAGGAGGGCAAACTGGATATCTGGACTGCCAGCCAGATGCCGGCGGAAGGCCGAGCCCTGGTGGCGCAAGTCCTTACTATCGACCCTGCCAACATTACCATCCACATGTGCCGCGCCGGCGGCGGCTTTGGCAGGCGCCTGATGAACGATTACATGGTTGAAGCAGCCTGGTTGACCAAACAGATGGGCGTGCCGGTCAAGCTTGTCTGGTCGCGCGAAGACGACATCGCGCACGACGCCTACCGCCCCGGCGGTACGATCGGCCTTAAAGCCGGCCTGGGTGAGCAAGGGAAACTGGTTGCCTGGAGCGAGCACCTCATCACTTACGGCGAAGGAAAGAACACTGTTCAGAGTGGAGACATCCGCGGCGATCAATTTCCCGCTGGCCGTGTGCAGAATTATTCGCTGGGCATGAGCACCCAGCCACTGTGGCTGCGGAGTGGCGCCCTGCGCTCCCCTGGTGACAACGCATATGCTTTCGTTCACCAGTCATTCCTAGATGAAGTGGCCGCCGCCGCTGGCCGCGACCCTCTCGACTTGCAGCTTGAACTCCTGAACGCCACACCGGGACCCGGGACGAAAGTCGATGCGAAGAATCCTGATTTGCTGAATCCGGAGCGAATGAAGGCTGTGCTTGAGCTCGTCGCCGAAAAATCAGGCTGGCGTGAGCGCAAGAAACTTCCCGGACGAGGCATGGGGATTGGCGCTCATTTCTGCCATCTCGGCTACTTTGCCATGGTCGCTGAGGTCAGTGTCGACAGAACTAATCGCGTGACTGTCAACCATATTTGGGCCGCGGGAGACATCGGCAGTCAGATCATCAATCCTCGCGCCGCCGAAAGTCTTTGCTACGGAGGCATCCTCGAGGGGCTTAGCCACATGCAACAGGAGATCACGCTGACCGATGGTCGCGTGAACCAGACCAACTACCATCAGCATCCGATGCTGCGTATGCGCCAGGTCCCAGCGATCGAGGTCTTCTGGCACAAAAGTGAATTCCCGCCGACAGGCTTGGGCGAACCTGCGGTGCCTCCAATTCTCCCTGCGGTCAGCAATGCCATCTTCGCCGCAACCGGAAGGCGCATTCGGGCTCTACCGCTTGCGAGGAGCGGATTCAGCTACTCGTAATCAGGATCACGGTAACTGCGAGTTGGGGACTGTTGTATGCACCCATGGAAGAACCGGCGAGGCGTGGACGCCGCAGAACGGTTATGCGACGGACGCCGATCTGGCGCTGAGGCCGTTGCCTCGGCATTGCCTCTCTTCCGCAGCAGAAGAGGCGGTGGATCGGGCGGAGTTGCTTCCGACGGAGTTTCATTGGGATCTCATGATGGGCAGAATTGGATTTTGTATTTTGAAGGAGCCAGGGAGTTGAGGGCTGGGTGTTCAATTCATTGGGAGTTTCTTGGCGCATTTCCTGCACACTGCCAGCGAGCGACTTCAATGAACTCGTCATTTTTGGTGCCGGGCTGACTGATGCCGGATCGGCGTACCGAGTGGCAGAAGAGCCTTCCCCAGTTTTCCTGGAGCAGAGTCCGTTTGCCGATACTTATCTTGCTTTCATTGCGGAGGCCACTCTCTATGAGTGATTTGGCCTGTCGGCAATAACTGAGACCGGCTCAGCAGGATAGCTCAACGGAAGCCGACCTGCAGCTGGGGATCAGAGGATCCATCGCTCACCGGTGGTAGACACCGGAGGAGGGTGCGATCGTGATTCTTCGATCTGCTGATGAAACAGCGATTCGAGATTGTGCAGCGTGTTGGTTGGTGTGCTGCGGGTGAACTCGGCGAATTCGTGGACCATGTGCATCTGATCGTAGTATCCGAAGCGATGCGCGATCTCGGTCCATGAAGTGCCGGTACAACGGGCCATGCGGTCCAGGGTGGCTTCGAAGCGCGCAATCTGCCCGACCAGCTTTGGACTCATGCCGACCTGGCTGACGAATCGTCGTTCGAACTGGCGCAGGCTCAGGCCGGCGCGATCTGCCATGGCTGATAGGCGTACCCGGCCGGCTGCGCGGACGATCTGATTGGCGGCCACCGTTACGCCATCGAGAGAGCCGGCTGCGAGGGCTCGCTTCAGCAAGAACCTGTCGGCGATGAAGGCGCGCTGCTCGGCGCTTCGGCACTCGGCGAGCCGCTCCTGCAACAGCGGTATTTGCGGCCCGAGCACGGATTGGGCGTCGAAATCACTGTCGGTGAACTCGCGCGCGGGAAGCGCAAAGAGGCGCTCGAGTGCTGCAGGCTGGAAAAGAATGATGAAAGAATCGTGTGTGCCGCGGATATGGAGTTCGCCGCGGCGATGGGTCTGCATGCCGATGAGGGCAGAGGATGGTGAAGTCCGAGAAGGCTTGCCATCACATTGGGCGAAAACAATTCTGTCGCCGAAAATGAACTCGAGAATGGGCGCCACGCGAGCGTGCACGGGGTGCACCAACAGCCCGTCGGCGATGCAGGCACTGCGCTGAGCGTAGCACCGAACGAAGTTCTTGAGGTATGGAGCGGGCTGGAGATAGCTTAGAGTATGCGCGGCGCCAGCAGACTTAGTCATCGTGCCATGCTCCGAGGAATCCCGTCGGCTGCGAATCTACCGTGCCACCCGTGCCCTCTGGAATCACTTGCAAAACCGGGGAAGCAGCGCCGTGGAGCGGGTGACACGGCAACGTTGAGGTCTTTCATTCTAGCGAAGATCTAGTCCGCATGGCATGCTTTTCTTGCCGAGGTTATGTCTCCGCAGGAATGGGACGACATGTGCCGCGTTGTTTATCGGATAAGCCACGCGGCAAAACGATGCCATGCCGGGCTGGGACCGAGGACAAATGCGCGCAAGGGGCCCGAGGCGAACATGGTAATGGCCAGCGTCCAAGTCAGCGGATGAACTCGGCGCTCTACGAGGAAATCCCGCGCCACCGCCGCGAAGAGGAACATTCCGATGGGGATCATGATGATGGGGGCCTGCACTGCCGCGAGTGTTGGGTTGTGGCCGATAAGGTGCTGAAGCGGGGCCGGTACCAGTATGATGCTCGCAAATAGCATGAGCCGTCTGTGAATTTCACGCCGACGGCGGAAAGCCAGGGCCGCAGCGCCGAGCACCGCGAACATCGTGAGATCAGTGAGCGGAAACAGCATTCCGGCGATTGGGTCAATGAAGCCCGGTGTTGGTTGGGGCAGGATCTTGAGATCGCCGCTGAGATCGAAGCCGCGGCGTGCCATGGAGACGGTGGTGACTGAGCCCAGGGCAAGCATCGCGATGAACAGGAACACCCCGGTGAGATCGAGTCTCCGGTGCAGCGAAACTCGGCGCGTGGCAATCAGCAGGCTCTGTGTGAGGAAGAGGATTTGCCACGCGAAGAAAAGGAGGCCGTGCGTAGCCGCCAGCAGTGAAAGGGGAGCGTGGCGCTTCTCGGGACTGACAAGCGATGGCACAAAGCCGACAATGGAGACGGCGATCATCGCGAGTGCGAATCCTGTGTAGGACCAGCGTTCGATGGCGGTCTTTTGGGATGGACCGGATGGGGCCTCAAGGGACGATATTGCCATGCTGGATTGGGAACCTCCTCACCCCATGCTTGGAAGCGGATGCTAGCAGGGCACGAGAGTGGGCAGCTAGTAAAAATGCGACATCTGCAGTGGAAAGAGAGGTCCGCATCGTCCGTTGATCCTCGCTCGATGAGTGAATAATCGCCGAGGCACTCATCGAGAGGCATAGTGCTCGAAACTCGGCGAGCGTCTAGCTAGGTGGCGCGCTGGCCGGAACCACGCTGCAAAGCCCGAAGGCCTTTAGCGAGGCGAGACCGGTGCAAGATGGATCCGGCCCCGCAACGAGACCCGGAGGTTCGATGCCTCCCAACCTCGATCCTCCAGTGGTTACGGTGCAGGGCGGAAAAATCCGAGGCTTCCGGGATGGCAAGACCACGGTATTTCTCGGTGTACCCTACGCGGAGGCGGAGCGTTTTGAACTGCCGAAGCCGGTTACGCCGTGGGAAGGCGTGAAGAGCGCGCAGGCGTGGGGCCCGGTCTGTCCGATCGTGAATATGACGGAACCCGGCATTGACGAGTTTGTCTTCCCCCACCGCTATTGGGTGGAGAATGAGCACTGCCAGGTCCTCAATATCTGGACGCAGGGCCTCTCCCGCACTGCCGGGAAGCCGGTGATGGTGTGGATGCACGGCGGTGGATTCACCAATGGCTCATCGATGGAAGCCTATGCATACGACGGCAAGAACCTGAGCGAGTACGGGGATGTCGTAGTGGTAAGCATGAATCACCGTTTGAACATCCTCGGCACGCTCGACCTTTCCGCCTACGGTTCCCAGTACGCGCGGTCGCGTTATACCGGCACTGCCGATCTTGTTGCCTCGCTGCAGTGGGTACACGACAATATCGAGAACTTCGGCGGCGATCCGGGCAATGTGACGCTCTTCGGCCAGTCCGGCGGCGGCAGCAAGGCTGCGCGCATGATGCATACTCCGTCGGCCAAGGGGCTCTTCCACAACGTCATTTGCGAAAGCGGCGGGGGCGAAGTGCTCGCGAATGAAGAGCCCGCGAAGAACCTCGAGAATTTGCACTTGATCGCTGCCGAAACCATCAAGAATCTGAACTTGACCGGCGATCAAATCGACAAGCTGAAGACTGTTCCTTACTCCGATCTGATCGCCGCAGGCGATGCGGCGCTCAAAACGGCCGCCAAAGAGACGGGAGCGCAGCGTCTTATGTGGAATGTCTACGCGGATGACCAATACATCACGCGCGAATTTTGCGACTGGTCAAGCAGTATTCCTCTGATGTTCGGCAACGTCTTCAGTGAATTTATGGGGAACCTGGTCTCAGGCGAAGACAAAAACTCCTGGACACAGCAAGACGTCGAGAATCATCTGACTGCCCGATACGGTGACAAGAAGGACGCCGTAGTCTCAACGTTCAAAGAAGCATTCCCGGACAAGAAGCTACAGGATGTTCTCTTTTTCGCCGTTCCCAACAATGCAGCACTCGGCGCCAAGCGCGAGGCCGGCAATGCACCTGTCTACAATTATCTATTCACGTATGAGTACCCGGTCAACAACGGAATCACCGCATTCCATACCTCGGAGCTCGCTTTCGTCTTTCATAATCTTTCCGAACCGCAGGTGCGAATCTCGACCGGTGATGCTCCCGCCGGGTATGCGCTGCAGGATAGAGTTTCGCGAGCGTGGATCAATTTCGCCCACACAGGCAATCCCTCGCAACCGGGGCTCGAGTGGAAGCCGTATGCGCAGGAGGACCCGCAGACGATGGTCTTCGATATCGTCAGCGGATGCCGCAATCTGCACTACGACAAATTTCATGCGCTGATGCCGGACCAGGGTTTCTTCTTCCGGAGGCGATAACAGAATTCCGTCCCATTCGGTTCGCACGGACTGATTCCGCAATCGAATTGGGCCTCTTTCGATAGTTATCGAGGCTGCTGCGCAGCTTTGGCGAAATGGAAGATGCAATTGACCTGGTGGGTGGCGGGGTCGGGCTTGAAATCATAGGTCGTGATAACCGTTTGCAACCATTTCGAAAGAGACCTGTCTTTTTTCTTCGCCAGCGCCACAAAGTTGGAGAAGTAGCTCTCGTCAAAGACGTCGCCGGGGGCCATCTTCCATGCGAGCTTAAGTTTGGCTGCCATGGGATCGGGAGCGCCTTCGAATTTCACTGAAGCCAGCCTGTACTGCGCGCCCGGGTTGATTTGCAGGCTGTAATTCACGATGTGAGCCGACTCATCAAAGGAAGGGTGCAAAACGGTCGAGCAATCGAGATATCCATGCGCGGTATATGCATCGCAGACAGCCAGAACGAATAGATCCAGTGGCCGACCGGAACCGGCGGGCTTTTTTGAAACGACTTTCTCAATCTCTGCGCGTGTGACGAGGGCGTCTGCAGGCAGCTCGATCTTTCCCAGTTTGTAGATTCCACCCTCCTTTATTGTCACGGCATAGGGAACGTCAATGGACTGACCGGACACCGCGAGGGCGTCTCGCTGGACAACTCCCACTTGCACGGCCGCATAACCCTGATCGTGGTAGAGGTTTTCGAATACGCGCTGAATACCAGTCGCTGAATTCTCCGTGTCGAAGCTGGTTCCGGTTTCCTGGCTAGCCAGTTGGCTGGCCTTAGCTTCCATCGCAGGCGAGACGCCGGAAAGCTGAATGCGACCGATGTGCACCGCCGGCGAAACGACGGTGAAATTGACAGCCGTGAGCTTTTGAGGACCCAGTCCACTGGTGAGATCGGCTTTCACCGTCGCCTTGGCGCCTTTCGCCGCCAGCATTTCTTCGAATGTCCGGCAGATTCCTTCCACCATGGAGCCACTGCCAGGCAGAAGACCGTGATAGAGCGGAAAACGTTCGTGGAGCTTGGCATCGAGTTCCTTTCCGGGAGTGAGAGGCAAATTCTCCAGTCGCATCGGGAAGAGCTGGCTGGCAGGCGTCAACGTGAAGAGCAGCGACTTGCGCTCATATGCGAATTTGACCTCCTTGAACATGCCCGTATCAACGAGTTGCCTGGCGTGAGCTTTCACTTCACGAGGGCTCAGACGGGAGCTCGGCTTCAAACCAGCGGCCGCGAGCAGTTCCTGCTGAGTGTATTGTGGCGCGCCCTGGAAGCGAATTGGCTGGGGCGGGACTCTTTTCTGCGCCGCAGAGGGAAGAGCGCAAATCAGAAGAAGAGCCACACTGATTTTCCCGGAATGTATGGTCATTCTGCCAAGTTAGCAAATGCAAGTCTGCAGGGCCAGCGGGAACGTCTGAGAGGGAATATTTCAATGCCAGAACGTACCCGTACGAGTTTCGCGACGCGCGCGTCAAAGTCCGGCAAATGCCTGGGAGACCGCGCCCTGGCGCAGACCGGAGAATTCCGCCATCATCGCTGCTGGCGCGCGACCATGCCTCCATCTCAGCTCGACATGAGAGTGTTGGGTTCGGCGATGATCAATTCTCGTTCAGATTGATTTCGTATAGGTTCACCACCGGAGTGCTGGCCTGCACCAGCGGCAGGTCGCCCGGTGCAAGCCCGATCAGTCGATAATCCGTAACGGCCACTGGGCGCAGGTTGTCGATTTTGGAAACTAACTCCGGCTTCCCGTCGGGTACGGCGATTCGATAGACCGGCTTGCCTTTTCGGCGAAGTCCTGAAAGTAGACAAACCGCCCATCGTGCGACCAGGTCGGATCGCCCACTCCGTGTGTAGTCAAAGTGGTCCATCGCTTCGTAGTTCGATCGAAGAGCAGCAGGGCACGCTGGTCTAGAGGCATTGCTACGATGTAACGACCATCCGGTGAGAGGCGTGGACTGAAGAGCCCCGGCGAACCCGGGATCTCGGCCAGTTGACGTGTGTCGAGGTTCAAGAGGTAGATAGCTTTGGGCTGCTCGTTGCCCATGCGATTGGGCGGACGACCGAAAATGATCGACCGGCCATCAGGCGTCCATGCAGGATCAGCCTGATTGCGGTCCTCGTTGAGGATGGGCATGAGCTTTCCGCCCTCCGCGTCGATCAGATAGATCTTCCACGGTTTGCCTGGCTCCTCTCCCATGACGGCCAGCCTGCGGTCGTCGGGCGACCACCGCATCATGAAGATGCGCAGCGGAGGAGTGGTGAGTTCAATGCGCTCGCTTCCATCAGCGCGGCTCCTCCACAGGGAGTTGTCGGCTGCGTTAAGCCACGCCACCCATTGGCCGTCGTGTGAATACTGCGCCAATGCAGCGGAGCTCAGGTTCTGGTCGATCGAAGTAAATGCTGGTCCTTGCAGCGCGCTCTCGCCATTCGCGCGGGGCATGGCACGCAACAGCTCATATTGAGGATTCGCCCCGATGAAGTAGATGCGGTCGCTGCCTGGAGCCGTGCTCGGCGCCTGGAATTCCAGCGGGCCACTGGTGATTTGGTGAGGCTCGCTGTCGGCCAGATACCAAGGTTTTTCCCGGCGCATCCAGATTTCGCTGTGGCCGTTATGCGAGGACTGGAAAACGAAATATTTTCCGTCCGGTGTCCAGCTGCCACAACATTCTGAAGGTGGCTCGCTCCATCCAGGCAGAATCGGATGCGGATTAGATCCATCCGCGGAGACTTCCCACAGTTCGGAGGTTTGCATTTCCGGATTACGCAGCGTGAAGCGGAGATGCTTTCCATCCGGCGACCAGCGCAACCAGAAAGCGAGGCCGGCTGTGGAGAGGAACGGGTGCTGATCGCTGCCGTCCGCTCCCATTTCGATCATCTGATTGCCGGACGCAACGAGAAGACGGTTGCCATCGGGCATCCAGGTTGCGTCGTGTGCCAGCACGTTGGGAACTCGGCGAGCTTCGCCACCAAGGGTCGGCACGATCCACAGAGGCTGCTCGGGTTCGGGCCGCAGGTGACTTCGCAGAACAAGGCGCGAACCATCTGGAGAAAGCGACCCGATGAGCGGTTCACCAATTTCCGAAGGCAGATTAAAGTGGCTGATCTCGCCATTGGCGATCAAGGCGACCGCCAGAACGGGATTGCCGTTTTCGACGTGCGAGAAGTAAATGCGCGTTCCATCGCTGGCGGAGCTGGAAAAACTCTCCACATCCAGGTCGTTGGCGAGGACATGTCCGGTGAAGGTAATCTGCGCGATGCGATAGGGCTTGCGCATGGGCGGGCGAAGAAGCAGTAACAAAAACAGGGCGAGACACCCGGCTGCGAAGACACCAGCGAGCCACCAGCCAGTCCGGCCACGCATGTCTCTGGGTGCGGTGGCGACCGGAATCGGAAATGATTCCGCGGGCGAAGGGTCAAGTACCGTAACCGGAGCAATAAACCTGTAGCCACGCTTGGCCAGCGTCTCCACGAAGCGCGGATTGTCGGCGGAATCGCCGAGAGCCTCGCGAAGCTTGTTCACGGCAATGCCAAGGCCGTGGTCGAAATCAACAACGGTGTCGCCTCCCCAGAGCTCCTGCTGCAAAACCTCCCGGGAAACGACTTGTCCAGGATGCTGAAGAAGAACGGCGAGCAACTTGAAGGGTTGACTCTGAATGCGTACGCGAATACCTGACCGGTGCAGTTCCTCTGCCTCCAGGTCGGCTTCAAAGACGCCGAATTGAGCACGCCGCAGTCCGTCCGTCCTGGTTTTGAAGTCCATCGGGGGTACTCCAGTAGTGTAAGGGGAAAGGGGTACGATTGAAAAAAGTCTTTGGAGATGGCCGTATGCGCCGTTAGAATTTGGAGATATGTAGAGATAAAACCATTGATAGCAGATATTTAGTTGTTGATACCGAATAGATTACGAATTGCGCCTGAGTGGATTGACGCTCTTCATCACAAAGGGTTTCCCTCATCGATGGGTACGAGGCATTCCCTTTTACCCTTACCCAATCCATAAACAATTAACCCACTACCAAAACTTCGGAGGACTTGTGATGCGGATGCAATATAGCACCTATCCACGGCGCAGCCGGATGCTCCTGTCCATTGCGATCGCAGCTTTGCTGCTGATCGTGTTGCCGTTCAGGATCCAGGCGCAGACAGACACAGGCAGTATTGCCGGAACAATATTGGACCCCACGGGAGCCGTGATACCCGGTGCGGCAGTGACGGCGATCAACACGGACAACGGATTGAGACTGACCGCAGTCTCCAACAGCGAAGGCCAATTCACTATCCTGGCTGTTCCGCGCGGCAACTATGCGGTGCAAGCCAGCGCCAACGGCTTCCAGACTTCCTCGTTGAAGATGGCCGTTACCGTGACGACAACGCAGTCGGTAACTTTCCAATTACGGCCGGCAGGAGCCTCGTCGACGGTTCAGGTGACCGATGTCGCACCTCTGGTGAATACCTCTGACGCGACGATCGGCGCGACGATTGAAGGCAAGCAGGTAACGGACCTTCCGCTGAATGGCCGCAACTTCTCCAACCTGGCGCTTCTGACGCCGGGCGTAACCCGCGGCGCGTACGGCGATCAGGCTTCGGGAGGCGGAAGCTCCAACATGACCGAAACCATCCGCAACAACGAGAGTGGCTCCGCGGCCATCTCGGTCAACGGGCTTCGTCCCCAGGCGGACAACTACATTCTCGACGGCGTGGACAACAACGACGGCATGGTGGGGACGATTTTGATCTTCCCCAACATCGACGCCACGCAGGAATTCAAGGTGGACACCAACATTGCGCCAGCCGAATACGGACGTGCCGGTGGCGCCATCGTGATCAGTTCCATCAAGTGCGGCACAAACGCGTACCACGGGTCCGTATTCGAGTTTTATCGCGACCGAAGCTTCGACTCCAACCCGAATTACCGATTTAATGGCGCGCCGGCCACTCCCGCGGGCGGATTCTTGCGCAATCAGCCGGGCTTTTCCATCGGCGGTCCGATCCTGCGCAACAAGTTATTCGGGTTCGGGGACTACCAGGCGCTGCGTGAGACGCTCGCCGTTTCGCCGCACTACCTAACCGTGCCCACTGCACTGATGCGGACGGGGAACTTCAGCGAACTGCAGCAAGCCAGCATGGAAAGCAATTCCGGCATTAACATTGCGAACGGCTACAAGACCAATTTCCCGCAATGCTACCCGGGCACCTACGTGGATGCGGGCGGCAAAACGCATCCGTATGCAGGCGCCAGCACCTTTGGGGCCTTCGCCGGCGATATCTTCGACGTCACCACCTGCCAGCCTTTTCAGAACAACATCATTCCGACGGGGCGCCTGAATCCGGCCGCGGTGAACTATCTGAACGCGTTCCCGCTGCCGACGCGTACCGACCGTTTCCTCAATAACTACCTCGATACGCAGACTGAGGCCAACAAGTACAACACCTTCGACGCGCGCTTTGATTGGAATGCCAGCGCCAGCGATACGGCGTTCATCCGTTTCAGCTACGACAACTCGGTGAACACCAAGACCTCGGAGTTCAAGAATTTGCCGGCAGGTGGCGGAACCGGCATGAACCCCACGCACGCGCGCAGTTGGGCTGGAGGATATACGCACATCTTCTCGCCAGCCGTGGTCAACGAGGCACGAATCGCGTACAACCGTGACAACTACGGCTACACGCCGCCCATGTATGGCGACTACGTTTCAAAGAACCTGGGCATCGTCAACGCCAACATCAACCAGGAAACCACCGGCGGGGCGCTGATCGGCGGCTGGTCAGGCGAGCTCGAGTATACGGGCGACTACGGTTTGTACGCAGTTCCGCAAAACACCTACGAGCTCACCGATGCGATGAGCTGGAACAAGGGCTCGCACTCGTTCAAGTTCGGCGGAACCTTCATCCGGCGCCAGGTGGCGTTTTTCAATCCGCAGGAAGGCAAGGGATACTTCTGGATCGATCAGGGCACGCCACTCTTCACCGGCTATGAAGTTTCGGAGTTGCTGGCCGGCGGCGTGATGAACTACCAGATCGGTTCGCAGTCCGGCTACTTTGCCAACGTCGGGCAGGAAGACGGCATCTTCGGGCAGGACGACTGGCGCGTCAATCGCCGCCTGACCCTGAACCTCGGCCTGCGCTGGGACTTCCTGTCGCGTCCTTACGAGATGCATGACCAGCAGGCGGCCTTCAACGTGCAAACCGGCCAGGTCATGATCGCCGGCAAAAACGGCATCTCCCGTTCCATCGTCAATCAGGACTACCACAACTTCGGTCCGCGCCTGGGTTTCGCTTATAACCTGGATGGAACCGGCAAGACGGTTCTCCGCGGCGGCTACGGAATCTTCTATTTCATCGACTACGGCAGCGTGGGCAACCAGCTTGGCGAGCAGCCTCCGTTCGGCGGCAGCAACAGCTACCTGGCTTCGAACGGCTACTGCATCACCTTCACCGGCCAGACCGCAACCCAGAGCGGCTCGTATAACTGCAGCGGATATACCGACCCGTCGAAGGTCGTAACGCCTCTGCCGGCTCGTGGCTATCCGAACTTCAATCCCGCCGCGCCACCGAAGGGCACCAGCATGATTGCAGTCAACCGCGATAATCCAACCAGCATGGTGCAGGAGTGGAACCTGCAACTGGAGCGGCAGCTTGGCGCCAGCAACGTGGTGAACCTGGCTTATGTGGGTACGCACGGAAGCAATCTTTCCAGCTATTACCCGTATAACCTCTACCAGTTCGGGACCGGCAAGCAGGACTTCCCCGGCCTCGGCTCCATCAACTACAACAACTACAATGGCATCTCGAACTACGATGGGCTGCAGGCGCACTTCGAACACCGTCAGTCGAATGGACTGGTAGGGACCTTCTCCTATGCCTGGTCGCATACGCTCGACGATTCGACGGGCGCATACGAGGGGCAGACCGCGGCGCTCTACTACGATCCGATGGCGGACTACGGCAATTCCACTCAGGACCAGCGGCAGGTTTTCAGCAGCTCCATCCTCTATCCGCTTCCCTTCGGCCGTGGCCAGCATTTCGCCGGCAACGTTCCGTTGCCTTTGGATTGGCTCATCGGGGGCTGGCAGACCAGCATCATCGCTCTGGTGCAGACGGGCACGCCGTTCGATCTCTCTACCGGCCAGAACCAGCCGGGCAACCGGCCTGACCGCGTGGGATCGATCAACTATCCGAAGAGCATCACCGGGCACTGGTTTGATCCGGCGGCGTTCTCGGCTAACATTCCCACCACGACGGCACCGGACGGAACCACGGTCTACTCTCGGCTCGGCAACCTGCATCGCAACCAGGTTTACGGACCCGGATATCGTGTAGTCAATCTGAGCTTGCAGAAGAATCTGCACGTGACGGAGAGGTACACGCTGGAACTTCACGGAGATGCATTCAATCTGCTCAACTCAGCGGAGTTCACCAACCCGAACTCCAACGTGACCGGTTCCAACTTCGGGCAGGTCGAGGGCACGCAGGTGTACAGCAACCGTGAGATTCAGTTGGCAGCGCGGTTCACATTTTAACCAGCAAAAATGCCCCTTCCGCAGTAGTCCGCGGAAGGGCGCGTTTTTAAAACTACTAACGAGGTTCGAAGCTCGCGGTCTCGAACCGATCCTCATGCATTTTCACGTGCCGCAGGCTCTCACCCGCGGTCGCGAGAGTCTGCTGTTGAAAGGGCGCGGCATTCAGTCGTACCCTCTCAAACATATTCCTTATAATCCGAACACAAATAGGAAAAGCCAGATGAAGAGCCAGATCGTGACGCTGCTCGGGCAGCTGACTGCAGCAAGTTTCATTTTCCTTGCCTGCGGCGTCCCCGGCTTCGGGCAAACGGCACGGCCCTGCGCGGAGACAACGGGCGCGCCCTGCATCGACAAGATCGATCCGCCCAACTGGTGGGTGGGAATGCCTGACCCCATGCTCCTGGTCCACGGCTCCGGTTTGCGCGGTGCACATTTCACCCTGCGGGGCACGGGAGTCGCAATCCAGCGCACGCAGGTTTCGACCAACGGCCATTGGGCGTTCTTGTGGTTGGCAACGGCGCATGCTGCATCGCAAACGCTCGAAATCAGCGTCGGCAGTGCACACGCCGCCTACACCCTCGCTGAACCTTCGCGCGATCCGCACGCTCATGCCGGCTTTTCAGCGAAGGACGTGATGTATCTCATCATGCCGGACCGCTTCTCGCGCGGCAGTACCGCGCCCTACCCTCCCGGAGACGACCGCTCGGCTCCCCGGGGCTGGCACGGTGGAGACCTGGCCGGCATCGAACAGCATCTCGACTACCTGAAGCACCTCGGCGTGACCACGGTGTGGACCACTCCGGTGGCCTCCAACGCTGGAATGAACGAGTCCTACCACGGCTACGCCGCCACCGATCTCTATGCCGTTGACCCGCACCTGGGCACGCTTGCCGATTACAAGCGGCTCTCCGACGCCCTCCACGCGCGGGGCATGAAGCTTGTCATTGACCTCGTGCCCAACCACATCGGCTCAAAGCACCCGTGGGTTGCCGATCCTCCCGCGCCCGATTGGCTGCACGGCACGGTGGCCCACCACAGCGCGCTCGCCTACGAGTTTTACGATCTGCTTGATCCGCATTCGCCGCCCGCTGCCTGGCGCAACAATACCGACGGCTGGTTCTCCGACTACATGCCCGACCTGAACCAGGAGAACCCCCTCGTCTCGCGCTACCTGATTCAGAACGCGCTCTGGTGGGTGGAGACGGCGAACCTCGACGGCATCCGCCTGGATACCTTTCCTTACGTGAGCCGCGCTTTCTGGCACGACTTCCACGCCGCGCTGCATACGGCGTTTCCTCATTTGACTACCGTGGGCGAGGTCTATCATCGCGACCCCGAAGTCACGTCGTTCTTCGCCGGCGGCGAGGCGCGCGACGGCGCCGACGGCGACATCGACACTGGGCTGGACACTCCCTTCGATTATCCCCTGTGCTTCGCGCTGCGCGACGTGCTCACTCAGGGGAAGCCGATGACGGAGCTCACCGGCATCCTGCGGCAGGACGCGCTCTATCCGCACCCGGAGCGGCTGGTCACCTTTATCGGTAACCACGACCTGCCGCGGGTTCTTACCGAGGCCAAAGGCTCGGTTCCCATGCTCAAACTCGGCGTGGGCCTGCTGGCAACGCTGCGCGGAATGCCGGAGCTCTACACCGGCGATGAGATCGGCATGACCGGTGGCCCGGATCCCGACAACCGGCACGACTTTCCCGGCGGCTTCCCCGGCGACGCGCAGAATGCGTTTATCGCGGCCGGCCGCACTCCCACCCAGGAAGACATCTTCCGTTGGACGTCAGGCCTGCTCGCTTATCGCGCGGCACGCAACGAGCTCAAAGCCGGAATCGAGCAGAATCTCTACGCCGATGCCGATTCATTCGCATTCGTTCGCGGAGCAGATGCTGCGGGATGCGATGCGCACGGCCGAAGCGAGCGATTGCTGGTCGTGGTGAACAAGAGTGGGCAAAGCCAGTCTCTGGAATTGCCGGTCAGCAATACGGCACTTGCGGGATGCACCAGCTTTGCGGCGGCCCCGATTACCCCCGGCGAACAACCGCAACTCAGCAACGGAAAACTGCGCATCGAAGAACCCGCTGAATCCATGACGATTTACGCGGTGCGTTGAGCCCCAATCGGGTGATAGATACAGGGAGGATTTCAAGCGTGTACCGGAGATCGAGCGTTGGAAAGGGAATTTCGTTTCTGCTGCTGTGCCTCGCGTTTTTATTGAGCGACCTTTCCGCCGTTGCAAAGCCACCCGCTCCTGCGCAACACTCACAAATTTCTCCACTGCCTGATGGAGTTGAACTGGCGAAGGGAACGTCGGAACTCGATGTGCGGGTTCTCGAGGATCGTCTGGTTGACGTGCATGTTCGGCTCAATGGCAAAGAGACATCTCGAACGCCGGTGATCGATCCGCACCCATCCTTGCGCGCCCCTTCAATGATTACGCGCAACGAAAAGGACGGCATCTATACACTTTCGACAGCGGACATTTCGGTTCGCATCGAAGAATCAGAACCTTATCACATCTCTTTTTTCGACTCTGAAAAAGAGCAGATCCTTGCCAGCGCTGATCCATTCTCCGATGCCGCCACGAGCAGCGTGACGATGAAGCACGCAGCCGGTGAGATTCTCTACGGAATTCACGGCTCCAGATTGGAAGATAAAGACGTGAGCCTCACACGCGACACTGGTGGCCGGGTTGCGGCGGGCGCGCAGGGTGATAGCGGCGCTCCCTTCGTCTTCTCTGTTCGCTATGGTCTGTTGGTGGATTCCGACGGCGGCGAGTTTGTAAACGCACCAGACAGCATCTTGTTTCGACACAGCTCCCGGCCTGACGTTGAGTATTTCGTCTTCATAGGCAGGCCTCTGCAGACTATAGCTTCCCTGACCCGTCTTACCGGGCCTCCGCCGCTTCCACCCAAGTGGACCTTCGGTTTTCTCAACAGCCAATGGGGCTCTACCGAAGCTGAAGTGGAAAAAATCGTCGCCAGGTATCGCAGCGAGCGCTTACCCATTGACGGCTTCATCCTCGACTTTGATTGGAAAGCGTGGGGCGAAGATAACTACGGCGAGTGGCGATGGAACAGCACGTCCGGCGCGGGTAACGTGGCGCCCGATAAGTTTCCGGACGGCGCAAGTGGAGTTTTTGCGCAACGCCTCAAGGCGGAGGGCGTGAAGCTTGCCGGCATTCTCAAGCCGCGCATTGTGACTACGGTTGCCGGTCATCCGGAGCAGCCGACGATGGCGGCAGCTTACGCCACGAAACACCATTTCTGGTATCCGGGCGAATCGGCATCAGATGATTACTTTTCCCATCGCATGACACGTGATATCGACTTCAATAACCCGGATGCGCGCGCCTGGTTTTGGGAACACCTGAAGCCTGCGTTTCACTCCGGGATGTGGGGCTGGTGGAATGACGAGGCCGATGTCATCGGAACCACGACTTTCAACAACCTCCAGTTCATGAACATGGGACGGATGATTTATGACGGGCAGCGCGCCGGCTCGAATCTGCGCGTGTGGTCGCTCAATCGAAACTTCTATCTTGGCGCAAGCCGCTATGGATATGCCGCCTGGTCGGGCGATATTGAATCCGGTTTTGCCAGCATGGCGCTGCAGGCGAAGCGCATGCTCGCAGCGCTCGATACGGGCGAGACCTATTGGAGCATGGATACGGGTGGATTTCATGGGCACCCTAGCCCGGAGAATTACACGCGATGGCTCGAATTTGCGGCATTCGTGCCCATCATGCGTGTTCACGGCGGGCTGGGCGAGAAGCGCCAGCCATGGGTTTACGGGCCCATTGCGGAAGCGGCCGCGCGAAATACACTCGATCTGCGCTATGAGCTGCTTCCATACATCTACTCATATGCACGAATGAATACCGAGGGCGGAGTTGGTTTGGTTCGGCCACTTTTCTGGGAATTCCCGGAGGATCGCGCTGCCGCTGCGCAGGAAGATGAATGGATGTTTGGGGACGCGCTGCTCGTAGCGCCGGTTTTGACCCAGGGAGCAACTTCCAGAAGCATCTACCTGCCATCTGGTGAATGGTTCGATTTCGCCAGCGGGCGATGCTATTCAGGCGGGCAAAACATTACCGTAATGACAGATTCAAAAACCTGGAGCGATATTCCACTCTTTATTCGCGAAGGTTCGATTCTGGCTACTCAGCCAGTCGAGCAGTTTGTGGGCGCGCAACCCATTTCTGAAATCACTCTTGATATCTTCCCCGGGGATAGCTCGGCAAGCTTTGTTGTTTACAATGACGACGGCGAGACATACAGCTACGAAAAAGGTGCATATTTCCGGCAGAAGATCCGTGCTCGGAAGACTGATGGCGCAACCCAAGTGAAAGTCGATGGTGAAACTGGGAGCTACATCAGCCCGCTCCACACATACTTGCTGAGAATTCATACCACCGCAAGCAAGGTCAACCTGGACGGAAAAGTTATGACCATGCAGACTGGAACCGGAGAACTTGCCGCCGGCGGTGCACATTGGATGCGCAAAGTCGATCGGTTCGGTCCGATGGTAGAACTGCGGATAGCCGCAGGAGCCAAATCGCCTTCAGTCATTGAACTGCAATAGGCACTTACGGACGCTGCTCGACCGGGATGTATGGCGACGGATAGGCGGGCCCAATGTATTCGGCGCGCGGGCGGATCAGGCGGTTGTCGTCCAGTTGCTCGATGACGTGTGCGGCCCAGCCGGCGATGCGGCTCACGGCGAAGATGGGTGTATATAAGTCGATATCGATTCCCAAGGTGGCGTAGGTCGAAGCCGAATAAAAATCGACATTTGCGTTCAGCTTCTTTTCCTTATTGATGAAGAGCTCGATGGCGCGAGACATCTCGAACCACTTGGGATTGCCGGCGTCACGTCCCAGTTGCTCGCTCATGCGCCGCAAGTGGGTGGCACGGGGATCTTCGGTCTTGTAAACGCGGTGGCCGAAACCGGATATCTTCTGGCGGGCAGCGAGCATGCTTTTGACGTACTCGACCGGGTCGGCGCCCTGCTTGTCGATGGCCAGTAGCAGCCGCATCACGCCTTCGTTGGCGCCGCCGTGGAGCGGGCCTTTGAGCGCACCGATGGCGCCCGTGATGGCGGAGTGAATATCGGAGAGCGTGGCTGCGATCACGCGCGCGGCGAAGGTGGAAGCGTTCAGCTCGTGGTCGGCGTGGAGGACCAGAGCGATGTCGAGAGTGCGAGTGGCCGTCGGGGAAGGCTTTTCGCCGTTCAGCATCCAGAGGAAATTCGCTGCGTGGCTGAGGGAGCGATCGGGAGGGACAATTTCCTTGCCTTTGCGGAGGCGATCGTAGATGGCCACGATCATGGCGATCTGCGCGGTGAGGTTGTAGGCTTTGCGCACGTTGGCGTCGTGGGAATTGTCTTTTTCATCGGCGTCGTAAAAGCTGAGCGCCGATACCGTAGTTCGCAGCACTTCCATGGGCGTGGCCGAGGGCGGAAACGATTTCATCAGGGAGAGGATGCGCTGGTCGAGTTCGCGCGCCAGAGCCAACTGGGAGGTAAACTCGCGCAGTTCAAGCTGATTGGGCAGAATGCCGTTCCAGAGCAGGTAAGTAGTTTCCTCAAAGGTCGAATTCTCGGCCAGATCGTGAATGTCGATTCCCCGGTACGACAGCACTCCTGCTTCTCCGTCGATCCAGCAAATCCCCGAATTGGCGGCGACAACTCCTTCAAGACCCTTTCCGGCAACTGCGGTGGACATATTCGTTTTAACTCTCCCTCTTGCTACATGCTTTGATGATGAAAGCCCGGTTCGCCGGCATGCGTTACGCGACCCGCGCGAAAAAGGGCCAAAAGACCTTTATAGCGTAGGCATTCCCCCGCTGTCACATCGGAGTCTTTTGCAACACAGATAAACCTGAAGGAGTCGAGGGTCCGCATAGCAGCATTGCTGCATTGCTGCATAGTGAAAAATCAAAAGGGAAGCTTTCGAGGCGTTACGCGACTCGCGACGGGCGGTTGCGCGGGTTTTCATGCATGTTGGCCATGGTGGAGGGGTCCTTGAAAGGGTGAACAGTGAACCGTGAACAGCAAACGCAGCAAGCGTCAACGGTGAACGGCTTACAGCTGTCAGCTTTCAGCTATCAGCTGTCAGCTTTGTTGCCGCGGGGCGGAGTGCGCTAACTGCACATCGCGGCGAGCCGACCGGATCTGCTGCTGGGTTTGGTTCTATGTTTCTATTGTGCGCCGGCGGGAATAATTAATCGGCAAAGCTGGTTCAGGAATCTTTGCTTTGTTTTCAGAGACTTGCAAAGTTTTTTCGAGCCGAGGGGGTTGACAAAGGGGGGGTAGAGGAGACCGAGGGAGCGGCGGAGCCTGAAGGGGAGGATTCCGTCTACCTCCAGGTTCCTGAGACGGCTCGTCGGCGGCGCGCGACGGTGTTGAAACGCAGCGTGAAGGACACTGAGAACGGATTCAGCGGTGCGGCGGCACTATTTTCCGCACGATGCAGCCGCTTTCGGTATTCTGTAGCTTCCCCGAGGATGTGCGGGACGGAAACTTCCAGGATCAACCGGCTGCGGCCGGAAGAAGCGACGGGGAGAGGCCGGGAACATGGGATCACTCCCCATCCGCCGAGGAGAAAGGCAAGACGATGAGTGAGTTTACGAACGACACCCCTCCAGCAGCGTATACAGAGCCGCAGCGGACTTATTCCGGAGCATTTCTGGCAGCGGTCGCCATTGCCGTGCTGGCCGCAGTGGGCGGCCTGGTGTGGAGCTATTTTCTGAGCACCCGGATTTCGCGCCAGGAGACCGCACTGGCCGATGCCAACCAGCAGAACGCCAAGTTGGCCGCCGATCTGCGTGAGACGGATGCCCGGCTGCGGGTGGCGACCGACGAACTGAGCCGTTCCGTGGGCCTCACCCAGAAGCAACTGGAGGAACGCGCCCATGCGATCATCCAACGGGAAGACGCGGCCAACCGGCAGCTGAGGGCGGCGCAACAGCAGACCGCCCAGCAGGTGGCTGCCGTTTCCAGTGACGTAACCAACGTCAAGACGGACGTGGGCGGTGTAAAAACGGACGTGGCGAAGACCCAAGCGGACCTGGCCACTACAATCAGCCAGCTGCAGTCGATGCGCGGCGATTTGACGGGCGCGAACACGCTGATTGCGCGCAACCACGATGAACTGGTGACTCTGGAGCACAAAGGCGACCGCAATTACTACGAGTTCACGCTGGACAAGGGACGCCGCAAACCGGTGGGCACCGTCAGCCTTGAGCTGCGCAAGGCCGATGCCAAGCACAGCCGGTTCACGCTTTGGGTCTTTGCCGACGACCGCCGGTATGAGAAGAAGGACCGCAACGTGAACGAGCCGCTGCAGTTCTATAGCGGAAAACAGCCATCTCTCTACGAGATCGTGGTGAACAACATCGGAAAGAACAGCGTCTCGGGTTATCTTTCCACGCCCAAAACAGCGCCGGTGCCGGCGGCTACCGGTCAGTAATCACGGATGGCTGCGGCGTGAGCTTGAGCGGGGGCTGATACTGGAATCCGAAGCCAAAGTTGAAGCCCTTGCGCGCGTCCCAATCCTGCTTGGTCATGCGAAAGGCGCAGACGATCGCTCCTTCTACCGTTTGCCCCGGCTGGAGAGTCAGGTCTGATTTCAGCGGTGTTCCCTGAGGTACGTTGAGGTCCTTGTAGGCAAGAAAGACATCGTTATAGCCGGATTGCGAGGCCGCGTAGCTGGTGTGAACTCCGTCGACAAGAATGACGTTACCCGTCACCCCGTTTAGAAACAGCGGCAATTTGCTCTGGTTGTGCAGCCTCACCTGGGCAAAGATCAGCATCTGGTCAAAAGACTCAGAAGGGACGCGGGCCCCGCTGGCGTCGAGGCCCGAGGTTTCCGTGTGATGCGGTACGGCCCAAACGGCGACAACGTTGCCGGCGGCCGCGGGTGGGGTGCGTTCCAGAACCACGTAGAGAACGACGGCGAGACAGAGCAGGGCCACGGCCACGACACTCGCCACCACTACGTGGCTGGTGCCTTTGGTCAACTCTTCGCCGAGGGCGGCATCGTCGAGTTGTTCGTCGTTCTGTCGCAGAAGGCTCATGGCAGTCCTCGTGCCGGTTGCGACCTTATCTTAGCCGAATGCGGCGCCGCATGCCACAGCTTTGCCGCGTCCGAGTGCCGCTCACCTGGCGGGATTGTGGCTGACCGCCAATCCAATGCGATCTGAGGCGCGTATCGAATCTCGTCAAGCCGCGGCGCAAACACTTCTCGTTTCTGCGTGGGGAATTTGATCTGGTTGCAGGCCCGAGAACCATTTACGGGCCTTCTCCGGATGTGGGGCGACGAAGCCACCTGGGGCAGGCGAGGCCGGTAGTCCTTTGGTAATCAACAAGTAACGCAATTAGCTTGACCCGAAATGGAACATAAGTGTTAAATTAAGCCGAACAAGTACCATGGATTCAGTGGATATGAGGAACCGCGAGGTGCGAGTACTCGCATGGTGACTAATTGGGTACTTGGGCCCTTTCCCCGAAGAACAGGCGGAGCTCTGGCGCTGGTCTGGCGCCGAAGTATTCCTGCCGCATTTGTTGATGTGGGCTAACAGACCGGGGATGAGTGACCGGACCATACAGCACAGCGGGAGCGGCGATGAGGAATTGGCGAGACGAGAGCGGACAGGTCCTGGTGATAGCGGCCTTGAGCATGACCGTGCTGATCGGCTTTGCGGGTTTTGCGACCGATGTCGGGCTCATGCTTCGCCAGAGGCGAATTGCGCAAACCGTGGCCGATTCCGCTGCCATGGCGGCGGCAACGGAATCGCTGAATGAAGGCACTCCTTCCAGCGTGACTCTGGGAATGTGGAACGCGGCTAAACACGATGCCATTATGAACGGCTACACGCCGGGATCTTCGAGTGGAACTGCAAACTCCTCCACGGGAGTTACGCTGACCCTCAACATCACTCCCAATGTCGGGATTTCGAGCTTCAATTCCGCCGGCTACGTTCAGGCAAATGTGGATTTGAAGACATCGACGATCTTCATGGCGACGTTTGGCGCACTTTTCGGGGGAAACTATTCCAACATGGATGTGACCGCCACGGCGATCGCCTCGAACACAATTTCATCCAACGGGTGTATTTACGTTCAGAATGACGGCAACTACGCCAATCCCGCGGTGGACATGGGCGGAAACTCTCTTATCGCCGCGCCGAGTTGTGGCATGACGATAGACGGCAACCTGACGATGGGTGGAAATGGCACCATCGATGCCCTTTTCGTCGCCGTTACAGGCACTTACTCGGGGACAAACGCAAGCAGTTCCTGGAGTGAGGGCAATCCGCCGCAACAAGATCCGCTGTCGAAGCTTCAGGAAACCACCAATCAGCCAACGGTTTCCGGTACAACCTGCACTGCGCCGACGGGAAGCGGAATGAGTTGCGTCTATGACTATAACTGCGGAAGCACGAGCTGCACTCTCAGCAATGTCACCCTGGCTACAAACACAGTCTATTATTTCGACAAATCGGTAAACATCAGCGGCGCGGTGACAGCATCCAACGACACAATTTACCTGGCAAACAACGTTTACTTCGATTTTGCCAGCAACGGAAGCGGGACGTTTACACCGCCCGGATACGGGTCAACCTGCGTGGGAAGCTTAAACCCCTATTGCGGAATCCTGATCAATGCACCCACCGACGGAAGCGGCAATGGGGGCACTTATAGCTGTTCGTCAGGCAAAGGCAATAACGGGGGCAATCCGGGGGAATTGTATTTCGACTTTGGAAGCAGCACAACCAACGTCCAGGGAATCGTATACGCGCCGTACATGCAGGTATTTGGGCAGGACAAGGGCGCGTCAACGACCTTTGCCACCGATCTGGTCATCGGCAATATCTGCATGCAATCAGCGACTTTCAATGTGGACGGCTTCAGCGGAAAGCGGTCGCCGCTGACCCGAGTAGGCCTGGTGTTTTGACCGGAGATTCGGGATTCTCTGAGGACTGGAGTGAGCACGATGAAACATCGATTCCGTGATGATTGCGGGGCAGCGCTGGTGGAAATCGCCGTAGCGACGCCACTGTTCGTCCTCCTGATGATGGGCTCGCTGGAGCTGGGGCGAATTGCATATTTCGCGGTGGTGGTGCAGAATGCCGCGCGCGCGGGCGCTTCTTACGGCGCCGTGAACGTCGCCAATGCGAACTTGACAACCACGGTTCAGCAGGCGGCGAAGAACGACGCGCCGGATGTGTCTGACCTGATTGTGGTGTCACCGGGCAGCCAGTGCGTATGCGAGACGATCGACCCCTCGACGAACACTCCCAGTTTCAATCCCAGCAGCGGGACGACGAGCTGCACATCCACCACGATTACGAGCTGCACCGCGGATTCGGCAACTTCGATCCAGAAAGTGATCGAGTACGTGACCGTTTCCACGTCGGCGAATATCGATCCAATGATTCACGTGCCCGGATTGCCCAGCACGTATACGCTTCACGGATATTCGGCATTGAGGATTCTTCAGAATTGATGTTTTCAGGCAAATTCCGGCGGCAGTTGAAGTGGGCTCTCCTGCGCGAATTCAAGCGAGATGCGCGTGACGAGCGGGGCCAGACCCTGGTGGAAACGGCACTCTCCATGATGGTCATGCTTACTCTCATCTTCGCGGTGATCGAGGCCTGCTGGGGGGTATACGCGTTCCACTATCTCGGCAGTATCACGCACGAGGCGGCGCGATATGCTATCGTGCGCGGGTCAAGCTGGAGCGCTACATGTGACGGCAGCGGCTCCGCCGGTTCCGGCTATGGCTCGTCGATGTGCACGGCCTCGACGAGCGACATTGGAAATTACGTCGCCAATCGCGATTTTCCGGGACTCAACATCACGGCCAGCGATGTGTGCGTGGAATATTTAACTTCTGTTCCCTCGAGCGCGTCGCAGAATTGCACGGCCAGCACCGGCTCTGTTCTTGCCAATGCGCCGGGAGATATCGTCCAGGTGACGATCACATATCCATTCACTCTCGTGATCCCGGGCCTTTCCGACCACACTTTCCATCTGATGAGCACCTCACAGATGGTTATTGCGCAGTAGGCCGGAAATCTATAATCCAACATCGATTGTTCGCGCAGGCTGATGGACTGCCGTGCGGATTCTGGCGGCGCTCCTGGCGTTAATTACCCCCAGGCGAGTCCCCCGATTGCTGGCCAAATTGCCCTTTCCTCAGCGGCGAAACTGCTTTCGGCTGCTTCGATTTGAAGTAACCCTATCGGGTGAAAACAGCTCGCCGGTGACGAATAACACCGGATGGGGAGTACTTCCTCAAAAGCACTATCACTTCTCCGAAGCCAAACATATTTCAAGACTTAAATTGGGAATACCCAGGCGCAATACTGGTTGGGGCGCGATGCGCCGTCTATACGATGGTCACCTGTCAGTAACTTCACGACAAGAACCCATATTCACTTGCGAATGACTTCAGCAATCTTTCCGCGCGGTCGGAAGCTGGCTACTATCCATTCAACACTGCAGAAGAGTTGGACCGTTGAATGCAGTCTGGACGCGAGGTCGATACGTCGTCGCGCACATTGCGAAGGAGCGGCAATGAGGAAGTGGAGAGACGAAAGCGGTCAGGTGCTGGTGATCACGTCTTTGAGCATGACGATTCTGCTCGGGTTTGTGGGCTTTGCGACAGATGTGGGCCTGCTGTTGCGGCAGCGGAGAATCGCACAGACGGTGGCGGACAGCGCCGCCATGGCCGCAGCCCAGGAGTCGTTGAGTGAAGGCACTCCGTCCAGTTTGACTACGGGAATGTGGACCGCGGCTAAGCACGATGCGGTGATGAACGGCTTCACGCCGGGGTCATCCAGCGGGACGGCGAATTCCTCCTCCGGGGTGACTTTGACCATTAATATCACTCCCAACGTCGGGATTTCCGGTTACAACTCCGCCGGCTACGTGCAGGCGAATGTGGTGTTGAAGACATCCACCATCTTCCTGGCTACCTTCGGCAGCATCATCGGAAAAGATTACTCGAGCATGAATGTGACGGCGACGGCGATCGCGTCCAATGCCATCAAGTCGAACGGATGCATGTACATCATGGACGAGGGCGGCTATGCGAATCCCGCAGTGGATATGGGCGGCAATTCTCTGATCGCCGCGCCGAACTGTGGCATCACGATAAACGGAAACCTCACGATGGGCGGAAGCGGATCGATCAACGCCAAGTATGTGGCGGTTTCAGGCAGCTACACGGGCGGCGGCGGGAGCAACTGGAGTGAGGGTGTTCCTCCGCAAAACGACCCGCTGTCGAAGCTGCAGAATTCTTCGAATCAGCCCACGACGAACAGCCTGCTGGGAATCATTAACAGTTGCACGGCGCCCACCGGCAGCGGAATGTCGTGTGTGTATGACTACGGTTGCAGCGGCAATAGCTGCAATATCAGCAACACCACGCTGACCTCGAACGCAATCTACTACTACGACAAGCCGGTCAACATCAAGGGCTCGGTGACAGGATCCAATATCACTTTCTACCTGACGAATAACGCTTCTTTCGTTTTCACCAGCAACGGAAGCGGGACGTTTACGCCGCCAGGATACGGCGGAAGCTGTATTGGAAGCCTGAACCCGTATTGCGGAATTCTGATCGATGCGCCGACCTCCGGCAGCAATAACGGGGGCACGTATTCCTGTTCTTCGGGGAAGGGCAACAACGGAAACAATCCGGGCGAACTGTATTTCGATTTCGGAAGCAGCACCACGGTGGTCGAGGGAATTGTTTATGCGCCCTATATGCAGATTTTCGGACAGGACAAGGGCGCCTCGACGACTTTCGCCACCGACCTGGTACTGGGAAATATCTGCATGCAGTCCTCCACGTTCAATGTGAACGGCTACACGGGAAATCAATCGCCCATTACGCGGGTGGGGCTGGTGTATTGATCGAATTGGTGCGGTTTGATTTCAGGGAGCGATGACGATGAAACTTCAATTACGTGACAATCGAGGGGCGGCTCTGGTGGAACTGGCGCTGACTACGCCGCTCTTCCTCCTCTTAACCATGGGGTCGCTGGAGATAGGGCGACTCGCGTACTTCGCCATTGAAGTGGCGAACGCGGCACGTGCCGGAGCATCTTACGGCGCAGTAAATATCAGCAATGCCGGCTCAACCAGCAACGTGCAGCAGGCGGCAAAGAACGATGCGCCGGATGTATCGGACCTGATCGTGGTCTCGCAAGGCAACGCCTGCGTATGCGAGACCATGAACACGTCGACCGGCAGTCCGTCGTTCAGCCCCAGCAGCGGGACGACAAGCTGCACGTCGAGCACGATCACGAGCTGCACCGCGGAGTCGAGCACATCGGTGCAGAGCGTAATCGAGTACGTCACCGTTTCCACGCAGGCCAACGTGGATCCCATGATTCACGTTCCCGGGCTGCCCACCGCCTACACGCTGAACGGCTATTCCGCCATGAGGATTCTGCAAAATTGAACCGCACAAATCCAATTCGACTGCTCAAATCGTTATTGCCTAAACCACTTCGGCGTGCCTTGGGCGAGGAAGAAGGCTCGGAACTGGTGGAGGTCTCGATCTGCTTCCTGATGGTGATGTGCCTGGTTTTCTGCGTGATCGAGTCATGCTGGGCGGTGTACACCTTCCACTACCTCGGCCATGCCTCGCATGAGGCGGCGCGATATGCCATCGTGCACGGCGGAAGCTGGACGAGCAATTGTGACGGCAGCGGCTCTGCCGGGTCCGGGTATGGCTCATCGATGTGCACGGCTTCAACCAGCGACATCGCGAACTATGTCGCGAAGCGGCAATTTCCGGGAATCAGCCTCTCGGCGAGCGATGTCTGCGTGGAGTACTTTTCGTCCCTTCCTTCGAGCTCGTCGACGACCTGCACCGCCAGCACCGGCTCCACGCTTGCCAATTCTCCGGGCGATGTGGTCCAAGTGACGATTACCCATCCATTCACCCTCACCATGCCGCTGTTACCCTCCTATACCTGGAACCTGAAGAGCACGTCGCAGATGGTAATCGCGCAATAGGCTGGAATCCGGCATCTGTTGAGCCGGCCCATGGGTTCATTGCCTTCGGCAGGATGCGCGAGGCTCGGGCTTTGCCGAGGAAAGGGATGTGATTCACGCGTGCCGGTCCGAGCGCACTCCTATAGCTCAACGCGTCTCTCCGACAGGGAAACGGCAGCGATGGAACCGCAAAGGAGCTTTTGTAGCTGATTCGCCGCTATTTGGAGCCCGAAAATAGAGGGTTGGCCGACAGCCATGCCGGGATCCAAAGACTGGCACCACCGCTTAGTAACTCTCGAAAGTTTGGAAAGTGGTCATTCCTGAAGGGAAAAAATCCCTGTCCAGTAACTCTGACGTTAAAAACCATTATTCTGCCGTTTTGTGACTACTGCTATCTATCCCGAGCTCTTCGGAATGGCTACTATTCCTTCAACACTGCTGGAGAGTTGAGGAAGTTCGAGCAGTTTGGACGCGGAGGTCAACGCGTCGTTTCGAAGTGGAGCGCCTGGCCGGCTCACTCAAAGGGCAGCAGAGCGCCGATCGAGTTCATTTGCAGTTTGATTTTGCCCTTGGTGCGCTTTTTTGAATTTTCCCACTGCGAAAACGATGTCGCTTCGCCTCTAAGGTCCCGCGCACTGCGAAGGAGCGGCGATGGGCACGCGGAGAAACGAAAGCGGGCAGGTTTTGATCATCACGGCCTTGAGCATGACTATTCTGCTCGGGTTTGTGGGATTTGCCACAGACGTTGGAGTGATGCTGCGGGAGCGCAGGGTTGCGCAAACGGTGGCCGACAGCGCCGCTGTAGGCGCGGCGACGGAGGCGCTGAACGAGCGCTTTCCGACAGCCGTAACCACGGCCATGTATCAATCAGCTTTTCTGGATGCATCCTTAGACGGCTATACCGCGGGGTCATCCAATGGGGCCACGAATTCCTCCACGGGCGTGACTCTCACCATCAATTCCGGTTCCAACATAACGATTCCGGGCTTCAGTTCGGCCGGCAACATTCAGGCCATCGTTGCGAAGACCACGCCAACTATCTTTATGGGGGCATTTGGCGCTCTCCTGGGAGGCAATTTTCAAAACATCACTGTTTCTGCAACAGCGATTGCGTCGAACAGGATTTCGTCGAATGGGTGCGGCTGGATCCCAGACCCCAACGGATATAGCCCGGCGGTGAAGATGGGAGGAAGCTCCAGAGTTTTCGCCAATCAATGCGGCATTTCCGTCAACGGCAACGTGGACATGGGAGGGAGCTCGAACCTTACTGCCCTGTACCTGGTGGCGTCTGGCAGTGTTACGAATGGAGGCTCATCGGGCATTAGCGGGCCTGTGGCCTCGGGTGGCTCTTACATCAGCGATCCGATGCAATATCTTCAGGATCCTGCCAATCAACCCACGGCGTCCGGCACAACCTGCGCCGGGCCCGACGGGATGAACTGCGAATACGACTATGGCTGCGGGAGCACGAGCTGTACCATCAGCAACATCACACTGACGCCGAGCACGATCTACTACTACGACAAGCCGCTGACCATCAGCGGAAACGTATCCGGAACGGGCAACACCATCTATCTGGCAGGCACCACGCCATATCTGGATTTCAATAGCGTCGGAACCCTAACGTTATCTGCTCCTGCCCCGAGTGGCGACAGTTGCGCGGGCGACGCGAACCCGCTTTGCGGAATCGTGATCGATGCGCCCCTCGACGGCAGCGGCAAAGTGGCCCCCAGCACCTGCTCTAACGGGAACGGCAACAACAAAGGCAACAACGGGGAAATCTACTTCGACTTTGGCAGCAGCACTACGACACTCAAGGGAGTTGTCTATGCGCCGTACATGCAGTTGTTCGTCCAAGACCAGGGGGCGAGCACAACCCTGGACGACAACTTTGTCCTCGGCACTCTCTGTTCGCAATCGGCAACGATTCAAGTAAACGGCCTCAGCGGGCCGCTGTCACCCACCACCCGGGTGGGACTGGTTTTTTAAAGAATCTTTCAATTGCAGGAGCACGACGATGAAGTTTCCATTGCGTGGCGATCGAGGGTCGGCCCTGTTGGAACTGGCTCTGACTGCGCCTCTGTTCGTGACATTAATGATGGGCGCGATTGAGCTGGGACGGGTCGCGTATTACTCCATTGAAGTGGTGAACGCAGCGCGTGCAGGGGCTTCCTATGGCTCCGTCAACTATGGAAATGCATTCTCTACATCTGGCCAAGCTGATACGGTGCAGGCCGCAAAGAATGACGCGCCTGACGTGTCAAGTCTGACGGTCACAAATCCCCTCACCTACTGTGTGTGCGAAACGCTGACTCCTTCAAGCGGCTCCGCCACGTTCAGCGGCGTGAAATCGTGCCTGGATCCCACGATTACGAGTTGCACGACGGAGAGCGGTACTACCCAGCAATACATCATCGACTACGTCAAGGTTGACACGCAGACGACTATAGACCCGCTGATTCATCTGCCCGGTCTACCGACCACCTACACGCTAAGAGCATCTTCCAGATTGAGGGTTCTTCAAAATTGACTACTTCAAACACATCCCGATTCCAGTTCAAATCCCGACTCCTGCGCGCCCTGAGGAGCCATGCGCACGACGAACGCGGCCAGACCCTCGTCGAAACCGCAATGTCGATGCTGGTGATGCTCAGCCTCGTCTTTGGCGTGATTGAAGTGTGCTGGGCGGTCTACTCGTTCCACTACCTCGGCAATGCCGCGCATGAAGCGGCACGATATGCGATCGTTCGCGGAGGAAGCTGGGCCCAGGCCTGTGACGGCACCGGCTCTGCGGGGTCAGGGTACGGTTCCTCGCAGTGCCAGGCTTCTTCGAACGACATAGCGAACTTTGTCGCCAGCCGCAATTTTCCGGGAATCAACCTTACTGCCGATGACGTTTGCGTTACTTATTATTCCTCTGTTCCGTCAACCGCGTCACAGAATTGCACCGCCAGCTCAGGCTCCTCTGTGGCAAATGCTCCGGGGGATATTGTCCAGGTGACAATTACTTATCCATTCCAACTTGCGATTCCCGGTTTTGGCGACCGTACCTGGCATATGATGAGCACCGCGCAAATGGTGATTGCGCAGTAGTGCCCCTGATCCCAACGTCAGATGCCGGGAATGGCGTCCGACCTCAGGATGCTGTTTCGTCCCACATGGTGGCACCCGTCTTGCAGATGTAAGCACGGTCACATCTCACTCGAAGCCCGCACGCTCAACATGTTGGCATGAATGTAACGGCCATCATGGTGTTGGCTCCGTGCGCGCTTTTTGCCGGGGCGGCGCTCGAACTGGCGGCGGGCCGGCTGCTTTCGCCGCGGGTCAAAGGGGCGCTGGCGTTCCTCTGCTGCCTGATTTCGCTGGGGACGGTGGCCGCTCTCGCGCCTTCAGTCCACGCCGGCGGCTCGGTTGAAGCTCATCTGAGTGCGTGGGACGGCCCTCTGGCCCTCGTACTTCATGTGGACGGTCTCAGTGTGCTGTTCGGCCTGATGGCCGGCGGCATCGGGGCGCTCGTGCTCCTCTATTCGATCGGCTACATGGCCCACGATCGGGCTGCCACCCGGTTTTATTGCCTCATGCTTCTTTTTATTGGCGGCTTCGTAGGCCTGGTCTTCAGCGCCAATCTCTTCCTTCTTTATCTCTGCTGGGAAGTGGTCGGGCTGTGCTCGTTCTTGCTGGTGGGCTTCTGGTACACCAACCGCGAAGCCGTGAACGGCGCGCGCAAGGTTTTGCTGATGACGCATATCGCCGGCTATGGATTGCTCGGCGCGATCCTCGTCATCTATCACCGCGCCGGAACTGCGCTCTGGACCGATGCCGCTACCTCTCGCGCGTTCACGGGCGGCGTCTTCGCGCTAATGCTGGTGGCGCTGGTGGCCAAGAGCGTCCAGTTCCCACTACACACATGGATTCCTGAAGCCATGGCCGCACCCACACCGGTCAGTTCCCTGCTCCATTCCGCTTGCTATGTGACGAGCGGCGTTTACCTCGCGGCGCGCATGCATAGCTTTGCAGACTGGCCGGGATCGTGGGGAGCAGCGATGACGTGGGTGGGCACGGTCACGATGGCGGTTGGCGTGATGTATGCCATGGTGCAGACCGATTTGAAGCGCATGCTTGCCTTCTCCACTGTCAGCCAGATCGGCTATATGATCATGGGCATCGGTATCGGGACGCCGCTGGCGATTGCCGCGGGTCTGCTTCATTGCCTCAACCACGGTTTTTTTAAGGGCGGACTGTTTCTCAATGCCGGTTCCGTTCAGCATGCTACCGGGACGCGTGACATGAACGAGCTGGGCGGGCTCGCGGGACGGATGCCGCAGACTACGCTGTGGTGGCTGATTGGAATGGGGAGCATGATGGGCATTCCACTCATGAGCGGCTTCGCCAGCAAGTGGATGCTCTACGCCGCCGCGCTCCAGGCCGGATGGGCCGTGCCCGCACTTGTTGCATGGGCGGTGAGTCTAGGCACCGTCTTTCTTGGCGCTAAGGCCACGAGTGCTGTTTTTCTCGGGCCACTCACGGACCGTACCCGTGGCGCTGAAGAAGCTCCGTCATCGATGCTCTGGGGCATGAGTGCGCTGGCTATCGGCAGCATCGCTCTGGGAATTGCGCCACAATTGGCGGTCAATATCCTGCTCAATCCGATACTTGGCGCATTGGGAATGGGCACCGGAATTCAGGTCACGTGGTTTGGGCTTTCCGCTTCCGCCGGCAGCTTCTCTTCCATGGGTGGACTGGTGCTGGCGTTGGTTTCACTGGTTCTCGGCGGCGGAATTTATCTCATCGCCTGGTTCGCGCGGCCGGTAGTGGCCACACCCGCAGTGGCAGGCGCCGGTGGCGCTGCGGATGCTTCAGTGCAAGTGAGCTGGGGAACGGGCGGTATTTTCACGGGCGGCGAGCCGCTGGGCGACCGCGGGCGGCTGACTGCTCGCGATTTCTCCGATATTTTCCTCGAACATTGGCAATCGTTCTTCCGATGGTCGAATGTGGACCGTGCTTATATGTGGATATGGCAGGGTCTCCTCGGCGCCTCGAGGACTATCGACAAGGCAGCGCATTGGATGGAGCAACACGCGACCACGCTGGTTGTGGTGCTTGCGCCTGTTATCGCGATCTCGGTAAGGTTTTTGGCGCCGGCACTGCAATCCACGGCGCCTGCGGCGGCAATCCCTATACCCCATCTGCTTATCGACGCCTGCGCTATCGCCGCGGCGGGGCTTGCCATCGCCGCCGTTGCGCAATCGAAATGGCGCGAGCTCGCTCCGCTCGTCCTGCTATCTGCGGCGGCAGCGCTTGCGGGCCTTGAAACTACCGATCAGTGGCTGCGATTTGCGTTTCTTGAAACCGGCGCGCTGCTCACGTTGGTTCTCGTCTGGCGGTGTGCCCGGTCAAACTCGGGCCGCATTGCATATGCTGCGGCCGTTGCCGTCTCTGCAATTGCACTCGGTATCAGTGATGCTCTGCTTGAACACGGGGAGATGAACTGGTCGCGCGCTTTGTTTTTTACGAGCATTTGCGTCAAGCTTGCCGCGGTTCCACTTTTCTTCTGGCTGCTGCGACTGGCCGACGAGGTGCCGTCCCTGGTGCTCGGCGTGATCATTTCCGTCATTGACATGGCCGCATTCGGAGAATTGTGGACTACCGCGCAAGCCCGTCCGGGACTGCTCTCTCCTGCCGGTCTCTGGCTCGGCGTTGCCGCTGCAACTTCGCTGATTGCCGCGTTGCTGATGATTTCACCCACCGCGGCGGGGAGTCTGAAGCGCCTTCTGGTGCTGTCAACCATTGAAGACGTCGGCTTTCTGCTTTTTGGCGTCGGGTCGATGACGGCGCTTGGCAGTGAAGGGGCGATGATCGCGGCGACCACCCATGCGCTGGCGAAGGCGCTATTATTTGCATCCCTGAGCGCACCGGAAGCTTCGGGCGATCTCGGCACCGGCACCGCGCTGATCACGCGATATCCCGTCAGCGCCTTCGCGTTCCTTTTTGGCATGCTGGCCATGATCGGCGTGCCGCCCACACTCGGATTCCTCGGCCGCTGGCGCATTTATGAAACCGCACTGAGCATCGGCCCGAGCTGGCTGCTTGCGTTCACAATTTCGTCCGCGCTGGCGCTCATCGCGTACGCGATGGCCCTGGCGCGCATCTGGTGGGGCCCTCCAGAATCCGAGCTCATTTCAGATGCCGGTAACGCTCCGGCGCCCATGCCTGAACCAAGAGCCGCCGAGCCTTTTGCCTTACGTGCCGCGCTCGTCGGACTGGTTGCTCTTCTGCTCGTAGCGGGCCTTTGGCCGGCGGTTTTGCACGCGGTGCAGTGGGGGAAGCCATGAAACTGTGGAATCGATTGATGTCTTATTGTCGCCGCCGCAGCCCTTGGATCTTCCATATGAATTCCGGCAGCTGCAATGGTTGCGACATCGAACTGGTGGCCAGTCTCTCGCCGCGGTATGACGCCGAGCAGCTTGGCGTGCGGCTGGAGGGGAGCCCGCGGCATGCCGACATTCTCTGCGTAACGGGCCCGGTTACCTGCAACTCGCTGCATGCGATTGAGACGGTGTACGAGCAGGTCTGCGCGCCTAAGGCCGTCGTGGCTATCGGCTCGTGCCCGGCGACCACCAACGTCTTCGTCGACAGCCCAACGCTCGCCGGGCCGCTCAGCAATCACCTGCCTGTGGATGTCTTCGTGCCTGGCTGCCCGCCACGTCCCGATGCCATCATCCAGGGCATTGCCCAAGCCGCGGATATCGTCGCGCACCGCGGAGCGCGGTCGCAGCAGGAGCCCGCACATGCCGGCGAGGAGGTGAAGCAATGAACCTCATCACCGCGCTAGCACGACTGCTTATTTTTCCCGGCCTGCTCTTCGCGGTGCCTGCCGCCTGGTTTTTTTTGTGGATCGAGCGCAAATCCGTGGCGCTGATGCAGGGCCGCATCGGGCCGCCGTTCATGCAGCCCTTTTTCGACTTCATCAAGCTCCTCGGCAAAACCACGCCGCCGCGGATTGGCATCGCCGGCGGGCTTATGCGCGCGTGGCCGCTGATCGCGGTTTCTTCCGCGGCCGGGGCAGTGGGGCTGCTGCCCGTGCTGCCGTCTTCGGGAGGCTTCGAAGGCGACTTGATTCTTCTGCTCGCGCTGCTCGAGTTGCCTTCGGTGTGCATCGTGGCCGCGGGGTTTTCCTCGCGATCCATCTTCGGTGAGATCGGCTCGGCACGCGAAGCCGCACTGAGCGTTTCTTACAATATTGTGTTTTTGCTCGCCATCGTTTCGATTGCGGCCTCACAGCACACGTTCCGGCTGGAGGCGCTGGCTGCTCTTCCCTCGTCGCCTTTGCATTGGCTGGGGGTGCTGGCCATTCTCGCCTGCCTGCCGGCGAAGCTGCACATAAATCCTTTTTCGTTGCCCAATGCGGAACAGGAGATTTACTCGGGCCCTATCGTGGAATACGCCGGTCCTGAGCTGGCCATGTGGGAGCTCGCCCATGGGCTGGAGTGGGTTGCCGGTGCGGGCCTGGCCGCGGCGCTCATCGCTCCACACGGTGATGCTGCCTGGCACGCCGGCCTTATCTTTGTGTCGCTTTCGGTGCTTGAGGTTCTGGCACTTTCGGCGCTGGCCGCCGCGACCGCACGCCTGGCGATCGACACCACGGTGCGCTTCTACTGGCAGTGCGCGCTGATTTTCTCGGTTTTGGCCGTATCGTCCGCGCTCTTCATGAGGTACTGGTCATGAACATTTTCAACATGATGTGGAAGAATCTGCTGCGCGGCCCCGAAACGCTGAGATTTCCGGCGCGGCCGGAGGTGAGCGCCGGTTATCGCGGGCTGGTTCACTTCGATCCTGAGCTCTGCACCGGCTGTGCTCTATGCAAATTCGGCTGCACCTCGCGCGCAATTGAATACAAAGCAGGTAAAGGCGAATTTACCTGGAGTTACGATCCCGGCCGCTGCACTTTCTGCGGGCGCTGCGTAGAAGCGTGCACGGGGCACGCGCTGAAAGAGGGCCGCACGGAGCACGCGCTGAGCCAGGAGCAAGCGTGCCCGCCTGTTTACTCCACACTCGGCGAGTTGAAGAAGACGTACACCGTAGCCCGCAAGCAGCCGGCGCCTCGCGCCGCCTCGGAGCCTGTAAAGACCGCGATCAAACCTGCAATCGCAACCGCGGGAGGGGCCGAATGAGCGCAGTCGAAACGATTCCCGCGCAGTCCACCATTGAAGGCGTGTGGACCGAGAGCAGCGGCGTGCTTTGGTACGGCGGTGAGCACCTGAGTCTGCGCGAAGTTGCCGCCGCCATGAACGCGGTGGGCGCGCGGTTCGTCACCATCACTGCGCATCAATTGTCCGGCCCGCAAGCTTTGCGCCTCGAATATCACTGGGACATGGAAGGCCGGCTGCTCGGATTTGCGTTTCCGCTTGAGGGCAAGGCAATGGACTCGATCTTCGATATCTGCGAAGCCGCCGACTGGATCGAGCGCGAAGTGCACGAACAGTTCGCAGTTGACTTCATCGGACGAGAATACGAGCCGCTCCTGCTGCGCGCCGGCAACAAGGCGGGGATATATCTGCGCGAGGAGGTTGAGAGGTGAGTTACCGGATTCCCATGGGACCGTATCACCCCGCGCTGGAAGAGCCTTACAAGCTCGACATGTTATGCGAGGGAGAGACGGTCAAGGACGTGCAACTCCATATCGGCTTCAATTTTCGCGGTGTGGAGAAGCTTGCCGAATCGCGCAATTACATCCAGGTGGTCGCGCTGATGGAACGCGTCTGCGGCATCTGCTCCTTTATTCACACGCTGACGCTCTGCCAGGCGATGGAGCAACTGACCGGGCAGGAGCCACCGCCGCGCGCTCGCTTTATCCGCGTGATCATGGCGGAACTGGAGCGTCTGCACTCGCATGTGCTCTGGGCGGGCATCGCCTGCAAGTTGATGGGTTTCAAAACCATGTTCATGACCTGTTTTGCCATCCGGGAAAAAGTGATGGACGTGCTGCAGGCGATTTCCGGCAATCGCGTCAATTACTCCATGAACCGGATCGGCGGCGTCAACCGTGACGTCGAGGATCCGGTTGCGATTCTGCATATGGTGGAGGAACTCGAAGGTGAGATGGCACGCAAGATTGTCCCCATTCTGACCACCAGCACGACGGCGATGTCGCGTTGCGCGGGCGTTGGCGTGCTCACGCGTGAGAAAGCGGTCTCCTGCGGCGTGGTGGGACCGACTGCGCGCGCTTCAGGCGTGGACCAGGATCTCCGGCGAGATGCGCCGTACGCGGCCTACGAAGAGATGGACTTCAATGTTCCCGTCGAGATGGATGGCGATGTGCGCGCGCGTCTTCTGGTGCGAGCGCTCGAAATTCTCGAGAGCTGCCGTATTCTTCGACAGGCTCTAAACAAAATGCCGTCCGGTGAGATCGACACGGGAGACGCTAAGATCGCTTTTGCCGGCGGCACGGCGCTCAGCCGCGTGGAAGCTCCCCGGGGCGAGGTCGTGTACAGCGTCACCTGGAAGGAGAATGCGCGCAATCCCACGCGCATCCATGTGCGCACGCCAACGTATGTGAACATGCCAGCGGTGCGATGGATGGCACGCGGAGCGCGACTTGCCGATACGCCGCTGATTCAGGCATCGATCGATCCGTGTTATTCATGCACCGACAGATAAATGCGCATTTCTTTATCGGTTGAACCTGCATATGAGGGTCGCCGCAAAGTAGTTTCTGCCGCGCGAAGAAACAATGTACCGGATTCATGTACCGGTCCATCAAGAATATGAGAGACGAGACATTCAGCCGTAACTCGTGTCCACTGAGAAGAGCGGGTTGTGGTTTTGCGGTCAACTCTGGTCGCAAAGCCGCCGCTGGGCCAACCCTCCGATCCATAAGGGCATCTCGAAAGACGCGTGTTCGGTTGTGGCTTTGAGTAACACTAAAAAAGATAGAAACAACCTGAATATTGGGAGAATGCTTTTGGCGCGCTATGGACGCATTTTTGCATTTGCCGTTGTTGCCGCGGCGATGGTTTATTCTCCGGGTGCACGGGCCCAGGCTGCTCTGCTGCTGGAGCAGCCGTACGGGGTTTATGGCCTTCTGAATCCCACCGGCCATAATGCTGTCTATTTTCAGAGAATCTGCACGGAGACGCCGGTAAAGCTGCGCCGCTGCCGGCCGGGCGAGCCGGGCTCGGTCATTTCGAGGTATGAGGGCATAGACGGCTATGACTGGGTAGCGACGCCGCTCATACCGTACCTCTACTCAGTCGAGCGCGCTGATGAGGTTCCGGCGCGTGTGACGCATCGCGAAGTTGCGCTGTTGCGCAAGAGATATCGCGAAGCGCATTTCCATCGCATGAGACTGGATCGCTCCGGCGGGAGCTGGGTACCCAACGGATGGAAACAACTCATCGGCGCAGCATACGAGCGCCGCATATACGCCTTCCGCTTCGACACCACGGCGGAGCAGGACGATGAGCTGATCGCCCGCCTCAACTCCACGCCCAATCGCTCTCATTTCCGGATGCTATGGCGCAATTGTGCAGATTTCTCACGCACTGTTCTCGATGTTTATTTTCCCCGGAAGTTTCATCGCAGCGTATTCCCCGACCTTGGAATTACCACGCCAAAGCAGATGACGGGGAAGCTGGTGCGATATGCGCGCCGTCATCCGGAACTCCGTCTCACCGTTTTCGAGATTCCGCAGATTCCCGGATTCCGGCGCTTCAGCCAGAAAAACAAAGATGTGGCAGAATCTTTCGTGACCACAGCCTATGCTGTGCCGATCACGCTCATCAGTCCCTATATCACCGGCGGGCTGCTCGTCGATTACATAGCACGGGGCCGCTTCCATCTGGTTCCCAAGAACGTTGAAGTGTTAGGCCCGAAGAACCTGGATGCATTGCTGGAGCCCGAGCCTGAGCTGGAGAACCCAAGCACCACTACAGCATCCAAAGGCGGCGCGGAAAGCATCTTCGGGGCTGCTGAGCCGGCATCAACTTCGGCGCGATCCGATACCGAAGCGGACAACAGCGCTACGCGATCCGCAGCCGCGACCGGCGATCACGGCTTCAGCGATTGATCGCGGCAAGCGCAAATGGCTTCAGCGGTCTTCGGAAACAACGACGTGGAACGGTGGATCTTGGTTTATTGCCGAGTGTGCAGGTAATCGCGGAGCAAGTAGTACTCGTTCACCGGCCGGTCATCCGACATCTCCGGCACCTGCGGATTCTGGTTTATCAGCGCCTGCAGGGGCACCTCGCGCGAGAGGACAAGGTCGAATTGCTTCTGTGCAGTTGTCGCGGGACCCCATTCGACAAAATCGGCTGCCGCGGCGGGCGGCATGCGCGAGGCAAGCACGGAACTTGGGGTGTCCGGCAGCGGACTCATGCTGGCAAGGTAGTAGACTCCCAGAATCGTCGTACGCGGGTCGAACGATGCATAGGCCTTTTTATATGGGAATGAATCCGCCAGCGCCTTTGTAACCGAAACACTGGTGTCGACGTCGCCCATCCCGGCCGGGTACCAGATCAGAAATTTTCCATCGGCAGACAGATGCTTACGGATCACAGCATAGAATTCGCGGGAATAAAGGAGACTTGAACCGGCTGCCTGCACCGGCGGAGGCGGATCGACGACGATCACATCATATTTTTGCGTCGATCCGTCCAGAAAGCGACGACCGTCGTCGATAACGATATGCGCTCGCGGCGAACGCTCCAATTCCGAAGCATCCGAAAAGAAGTAGGGAAACATTTTGGGGACGCTGGGCACAAGATCGACCGCAGTGGTGGGAATCCCCCAGGACATCATGGAGCGGAAGGATGTTCCCATGCCGAAGCAAATCACGAGCCCGTTGCGCGGCGGCCGCGACATATACGCGAGCGGCAAATGAGCAATGTACTTGGTAATTGGAGTGAGGCGCGTCATGCCTATGCCATTCACCAGTATCTGGCGATCAAAGCCAGTTCCGGTGGCAATGACTGTGGCCGTGTAGTCGCGTCGAACCAGCTTCTGTGCAAACTGCGTACCGAAATCGTGGCTCACGGCGATAATGACGACGGCCAGGACGGCGGCTATCAGGAACTTCAGCTTCGCATTTCCGTTCGCTTTAGCGTCTAACGCTTCAATGGGCTTGTGAAAAACAGCCAGCGCGGCGATCACAAACAAAGGCAGGGCGAGCGCGCCGATTGAGAGCCGTTCGCCGAGCCACGGCAGCAGCCAGAATCCTGCGATCAACGGCCCCAGGATGCAACCGGCGATATTTACGGCATAGGCGGTGCCGGCTTTGTCGGGATCACCTTCCGACCAGCAGTCCACGAGCAGGGGGGTGAGGTAGCCGACGATCGCGCAGAAGAAAACAATCGAGGAGAGTGGAGCGCCGCCACCGACATGCAGCCTTCCGAATCCCAAAATCGGATCGACCGCGATCACCGGCATGAGGGAAAAGAACGCCAGCAAAGTCCAGGACGAAGCGCTCTCCTCCGGTCCGCGCTTTCGCGCGTTGGAGCGGTAGTCGAACGAGCCCACGTTGGTGGACAAAAGGTAAACGGCGAGAATTCCCGCAAAGGCGTAAACGACATTGCCGAGATATGGCGTGAGCTGCCGGATCCAGACGACTTCCATGCCCATGCTCACCAGGCCGGTGGTGAACAGGAAGAAGAGAATTGCTTTGCGAGGCAGCCCGTAGAGCGTGGCTCGCGGCGCCGGTGAGGTAACGGAAATCTCTGCCGGAAGCACGCTCGCCACTCTGGAACTGAGGGCGAAAGCCGTCGCGGCGAGGAGCGTGTTGAGCGCCCCGGCAACGTAGAGCGTTCCCTGGAACCCGAGGAATTCAATCAGAATGTACGCTGAAATGAAGGTACCGAGAAGCGCTCCAAGCACGTTGGCAATGTAGAGGTAGCTGAATGAGTGCTTGGAATCATCGGCGTCCGTATGCCTGATGACCGCCATAAGAAACGGGAAGGTAGCTCCCATGCAGGTGCACCAGGGCAGGAGGGTGACTGCGATCCAGAGTCCGGCCAGCACATAATAGCCGGAAGTTTGCCAGCCGCCGAAGCTTGTGGCGTGGAGCATCAGATTCCGCCCAGCTTTCAACAGCAGCGGGACGGTGACTGACGAGACACCGATCAACAATTCGGTAGCTGCGTAGAGGCGCAGCATAATGCAGCTTGCGGAACGAAAGTCGCGCCGCGCAAATTTACCCGCGCCCCATGAGCCGAGGCCCAGGCCCGCCATAAACATGGAAAGCACGATAGAAACGAGCGCAGTAGTCACGCCGAAGCTCGCCATGGCCAGACGAACCCACACCACTTCGTACACCAATCCGCAAAAGCCGGAGATGATGAAGAACGTGAAGTACCAATACAGCCTGGGGATTCCCATTGCGAGCTTTTGCGCATCGCGAACCCTGGATTCCGAAACGGTGGCCATGCTCTTCCTTCCAACTTGGGGGGTGTTTTCGTCAAAAGCGGTGAGATCGCTTCTGTATATCATCCAACGAGAGAAGACCGCCGGGGAATTACGGAAGGTTCATGAGGATACAACGAAGGAGTTATGCGCCGCGCGGGCAGCGAGCGTTGGGCACGATTGCGCAAAGAGAAAAAGGCGAAACCGATGCGGCTCCGCCTCTTAGAGCCGCAAATGGGTCGTCTATTTTGCGATCGGCACGCGCAGGTCCCCGCCGGTCATTTGCTTGGGCAAGTCCAGCTTCAGGATGTTCAACAGTGTTGGTGAGATGTCGCGAAGCGCCCCATCTGTGCGCAAACGATAGCGGCTCGCATCTTCGCTCACGTAAATCAGCGGCACCGGATTGGTGGTGTGGGCGGTGTGCGGGCCGCCGGTTAGCGGGTCTACCATCATCTCGGCGTTGCCGTGATCCGCGGTAATCAGCCAACTGCCGTTCCGCTCGCGAACGGCCTGGTAAATCCGTCCCAGTTGCGCGTCCACAGCTTCAACAGCCCTGATGGTCGGCTCGAGTTTCCCGGAGTGGCCGACCATGTCTGCATTGGCGAAGTTCACCACCACCAGGTCAAAAGCGGTATCGTTCACGGCTTTCACCACCGCATCGCCGATGCCCTCGGCGCGCATCTCCGGCGCAAGGTCATAGGTGGCCACCTTTAACGACGGCACCAGAGCCCGGTCTTCGCCGGGAAAGGGCGTTTCGATTCCGCCGTTGAAGAAGTAGGTTACGTGGGCGAACTTCTCCGTTTCCGCAACGCGAAGGTTGCGCATCTGGTGCGCGGCGAGCAGATTGGCGAGAATGTTATCCATCGACTCGGGCAGGATCACCAGCGGCAGCTCGTATAGCTTGTCGTACTGCGTCATGCAGACGTAGTGCAATCCTTTGGGAATTTCGGTGCGCGGAATGATCTCGTCCAACGATTCCCAGGAATCCAGATCGCGCCCGCCCTGCTTGTTGAGGCCGCTCTCACGCGCCAGGACGCGCGTGATCTGCCGCGCGCGATCGGCACGAAAGTTGAAATTGATGCACACATCGTTTTCGCGAATCACGCCCGTGGGCTTTCCTGTCCCGTCCGTCACCACGAAGGGAATCATGAATTCGTCGGTGGTGCCGCTGTTATAGCTTTCCTTGATGCGGGCCACGGCGCTGGAATGAGCGCCGCCCTCAGCCTTGCCGTGCACCATGGCATCGAATGCCTTGCGCTCGCGCTCCCAGCGGCGGTCGCGATCCATGGCATAGTAGCGGCCGTTCACGGTTGCCACCTTGCCCACGCCATACTCGCGCATTTTCTGTTCGAGCTGGGCAATGTACCCAGCGCCGGACGTCGGTCCAGTGTCGCGCCCGTCCATGAAGGCGTGCACGAATACACGTTCAACACCCAGTTCCCTGGCCACACGAAGCAGGGCATAAAGGTGCTCCTGGTGTGAGTGCACGCCGCCGTCAGAAACCAATCCGAAAAGATGCAACTGCCGGCCTTTCTCTCGCGCGCTCTGCATGGCCGTGACGATTGCCGGGTTCTTATCGAAGTCTCCCGAGGCGATGAGGGCATCGATTCGGGTGATATCCATCTGCACGATACGGCCCGCCCCGATGTTCAGGTGGCCGACCTCGCTGTTGCCCATCTGGCCGTCGGGCAGCCCTACAAAGTGTTCCGAGGCCCGAATGAGGGTATTGGGAAATTCCTTCAGAAGCCTGTCGTATGCCGGCTTGCGAGCCAGCGCGATGGCATTATTCTCGGTTTCGGCGCGGTAACCCCATCCGTCAAGAATGGTGAGGACAAGCGGATGCTTGGAACTCGACACGTAAGGAAAACTCCTCGGTATCAATCGGATCTATCTCAAGAATAAACCGCCGTGGCGCGGAAGATTGTGATCTGGGACGGGTTTCGAGCCAGGGAAAAGCGAGGAATTTGCAGCCAGGATGTGGGGATCGGAGGGGCGTTCAATTTCCGGGACGGGTCGGCAATTGCCGTTCCGAAGGCGCCCGAGATGGGAACCGGAGCTTCCCCCAGCAGGGACGCTGCAGAGACTGCGACTGATTCAGGCGATTCGTCCTCTCGTTTTCCACAGGTTTTCCACAAAAAGCCCGGAATGCGATGAAATCGTTTACCGAGTAACACCTTTAGGTGACTGCTTTGGGCCCTGAGACGCGGGAATTACCCAAGAAATGCGCTTGGCAGTCGGCTGTTTTGTTGCAGTCGAGGTGCAAACACTCGCAGGAAACCCTTTGTTTCTGGGAAAAACAGGAGGAATTCCCAAATTGGACCGCCTGATAAGAAAAAAGTTGTAGAAAAATGACTTTTGTTGTAGCGTAACTACCCCATTTGGGTTACTCTTCGTGTGCATACTTAATGCATTCAAAAGGAGCGTTCTAATCATGCTGGCTCATTCGCTGGTGGTCCGCTGCGGAATTCTTTGTACGGCTTTGTTTGCTTTTTCTACGTGTGCCTTTGCCGTGATGCCTTACGGCGGAGGAATCCCGGTTCCCGGTCCCAATGTAGCCGCGATGCCTTATGGCGGAGGAATTCCAGTTCCTGGTCCGAATGTGGCTGCGATGCCTTATGGCGGAGGAATTCCAGTTCCTGGTCCGAATGTGGCTGCGATGCCTTATGGCGGAGGAATCCCGGTTCCTGGTCCGAATGTGGCTGCGATGCCTTACGGCGGAGGAATTCCAGTTCCCGGCCCGAATGTGGCTGCGATGCCTTACGGCGGAGGAATTCCGGTTCCCGGTCCCAACGCGGGATAGGTTCTACCTAATAAGCAAATGTCAGTCATGTAACGTCACCTGAAAGTTGTGTCTACATTTTGCCCGGGGGCCGCATCGACTGCTGATAGACTCAGCATGTACCTCTGTCATAGAAACTTGGCCGGAGGGTTGTGGTGTCTCTGGGCATCATACTGCTGCTTGCGGGAAGCTGTACCGAGATAGCGCTCATTGCGCTGATCGTCCGCATGCGCGCATATGAGAAGTTCCCGGTCTTCTGCGCATACATTGCCTGGGACCTTTTAGACAATCTCGGACTATACTTCATTTCCCGTCTTGATCCGGGGTTTTATTTTCAGAGCTACCTGATCGCCCTGGCCATAGATTCCGTTTTCATGTTCGGAGTGCTGGTTGAGCTGGCGTGGTCTGTTCTGCGCCCTTTCCGATTGGCCCTGCCGCGGGGAGCGATCGTCGTAGTGGCCCTTATGGTCGGCGTCATCGGAGCGGCTATCTGGCCATTCGCCCACTCCGCGGCTTACCTGCACTACGGACCTCAGAGCCGGCTGCTTCTTCACCTGCAACAGACGGTTTCCGTGATGAGGATATTTTTCTTTCTGGTTCTGGCTGCAAGCAGCCAACTGCTGTCGATCAACTGGCGCGACCGCGAAATGCAGATTGCCACGGGGCTTGGATTTTACTCGATCATTACAGTCACAATTTCGATTCTCCATGCGAACCAGGCCGTCGGACCCATGTACCACATGCTCGACGAGCTCGTCGGTATCAGCGGGGTGGGCTGCTTCGCGTACTGGCTATTCAGCTTCGCCAAAAACCCTGCTCCCCGCCGCGAATTCACTCCGCAGATGCAAGGCATTTTGCTGGCGGTGGCTGGTGCGGCCCGCTCCACTCGCGTGGCCATGACCGGGCCTGACACGAATCGATTGCGCGAACGGGACAAATGATGACCGCCGATATGGCGCTGACATTATCGGGCCTGACACTGGAACTGATCCTGGTTGCCCTGCTGATTGCGCGGGGCATCTACCGAACTTTGCCCTCATTTGTCGGCTTCATCGCAGCCGCACTTTGCACCGACATATGTGCCAGCCTCGTTCCGGGCTTCGTTGGCCAACATGCGTACCTTTATATCTGGATTGCCAGCCTAATTCTGGAATTTGTCTTCTTTCTCGGCACGACGATCGAACTGGGCAGAAATCTTTTGCGGGTCAATCGCGGGCATTCGCCAAACTGGTTCCTCGCCGTCGTCTTGTTTGTTCCGGCGGTCTGGGTTCTTACTCTGCTGTCACCCTGGACCATTCCACCCCATCTTGCTTTCATCTGGCATGTCGAATTGCGGGCCTCACAGGCCACCGCGGTGCTGGATCTCGCCGCCTTTCTGGCCATGGCCTGGTGGAGCGCTCTGCAGCGGCTGCAGTGGCCACCGCGGGAATTCCGAATTGCTGTTGGCATCGGCATCGAAGCTTTGGTTGCGCTTGTGGCCGTTATCATCCACAGTCATCAGCCGGTGGGCCCCGCCTATCACTGGGTCGACGTCTCGGCGTCGCTCGTCTATCTCGCAATGCTGGTGTACTGGGTGCAGTATTTCGCCTTCGAACAGCCGGCGGCAATCGATTCTCGCACGCGCGGCACAGAATTCACCTCTGTCAGCCGCTCAGGCGACGACAGTTCGAGCCAGCCGTTTGCCGCCGGAACCGTTCAAGATCGACGCACCGCCGAAATAAGCACCCGATGACGGCTCAAGTCCGGATCAATCGGCCGGAGCTGCGCGAAGGTCTCGATATCAGGGCTAGGTACGACACATGTTACTTTCGTTCCTGCGACACTCGGATCGGCCGATCTACAACTAAAGAGGTATTCCGAGTGACCCGAACGGTTCCCAATTTCTCTCGATTTTTTGCTAAAACTATTGCGTGCAGCAAAACCCGGGATGATTGTGAGTGAATCTCCCGGAAGTTTCTGAAAGTTTAGACTGAGGATCTGAGATGATCCTGTGCTTGCTTCAGATTGCCGCGGTTGTCGCCATTGGGCTCTACCTTACGAGGTGGCGGGCCAGTGTACGCCGTCGCAATGCCCAATCCTGGGACTCGATGTTGGCGCGGCTTAACCCTGAGTGGAGCGCCCGCGAGCTGTCGGAGCAATTCCTCTGGAAAGAGGGTCTGAATGCCACCCCTGAAGATGCATGGCAGCGGATGCAAGGGCCGAAGGGCCTTTGGATCATGCATCAGAATGCGCGGGTAATGCTGGAGATGGCCGATTACGCTGCCCGCAACAGCGAGACCATTGACCGTCTGCTGGTGGAGACCTTGCACAGCGATGCCATGCAGATTCGCGTTTGCGTTCTCACCGCGCTGGTCCAATATGCTTTCTCGCAGGCTGGCGAAGGGGTCCGGGTCAATGCATTCCGTGCAGCGTCAATGTATGCCGGCATGGCCGCCCGCATGACGCAATTGCTCCAGGCCAACGCGGCCACGATATTGCCTGATTTCGTCGCCGCAATGTAAGCGGCCGACCCGTGTTTCCCTGGATAAGCCCCGGTCGAAACCGGGGCTTATTCTTTTTGGTTCTCATCTCTCATTCCGCGAGGCAGAGGCTTGGGATGGAGATTGGGTCATGTCAAGCCGGATGGGTTTCGATAAACGCAGTGATACGCGCGTACTCATCTTCGCCGAGCCGGAACGTCAGCGCCGCGGCCGTCTCTTCCACCTGTTTCGCGTTACGGCCTCCGACAATAGCGGCGGTGATGGCCGGGTGATGGAGCGTCCACGCCACTGCTACCACGCCGGGAGTAACGCCATGCCCGCTGCCAATTTCGTGCAGCAATTCCACCAGCTGCAGATTGCGGCTCAGCCGCGGCTCACTGAATTCCGGGTTCCGTCTCCGCCAGTCGTCGGCCGGCATCGCCGCCACTCGCTCCGCGCTCATCTTTCCCGTCAGCATCCCCGAAAGCATTGGGGAGTAATTAATCACCCCGATCCCGTTGGCCCGGGCAAAAGGCAGGATTTCGGTCTCAATGGCCCGGCGGAGCATCGAGTAAGGAGGCTGCAGGCTGGTAACGTGTGCGATCTTTTGCGCGCGCTTCATCTGCTCCACGTTGAAATTTGAAACCCCGATCCAACGAATCTTTCCCTGCTTGCGAAGTCGCTCCAGCGCCTCCCAGCCTTCCTCAATCTCCGATTCGGGATTGGGCCAGTGAACCTGGTAGAGATCTATGGTTTCCACGCCAAGGCGGCGCAGAGAAGCTTCCAGTTCTTCAGCGACAGAGGGTGCTTTGAGAGAGTTATAGATTGTTCTGTCCCCCCGCCATCGCAGGGAGCATTTGGTGAAGACATAGGGTTTCCGATTTGCAGATTTGAGTGCTTTCGCCACCACTTCTTCGGAATGACCGAGCCCGTATACCGCTGCCGTATCAATCCAGTTGATCCCCATATCCAGAGCCTTGTGAATGGCGGCAATGGAATCTTTGTCGTCCTGGGGACCCCAGGAGTATTGCCAGTCGCCACCTCCGATGGCCCAGGCGCCGAAGCCGATGGGAGTCAGGGCCATATCCGAGTTACCAAGAGTGCGCAGTTTGGGTGAAGAGACAATCGTGGTCATAACACCAGAATAGATACCACAGCCGGCAAGGAAATGCACAGGATGGAATGTTTAGTGCCCGCGACGGCGGGGCGGCAGTCGGAGTCGACCAGAATGGCAGCGCTGAGGACTCGCATCGACGCTCGCGCATCGGTTTCGCCACGCGCCATTCGCTTCCCCGAGGTCAAAACCATTGCGCATTTTCAAATACTTGCATCTAACATGTTCTGGAGGAGTTGCAATGAATCGCTATCTGTCCATCTTGTGCTGCATGGCTCTCTTTTCGGCCCCCGCTCTGGCGCAGAAAAAGGCTGCCGGGGGCGCGATGACCGACCAGCAGTTCGTCACTCTAGCCGCTCAAACCGACATGGTTGAGGCCAACCTGGGGCAGTTGGCGCAAAATGCAGCCTCGGCCCAGCCCGTAAAGGACTACGGCCAGATGCTTGTCACCGATCACACCGCGGACTACAAACAACTGCAGAGCATCGCCTCTCAGGCCAACGTGACGGTGCCCGGCGCCATTGACGCGGAGCACAACAAGGCTGAAATCACGCCGTTTGAAAAGCTGAAGGGCAAGGCTTTCGACACGAAATATATCCATGAAATGATCGCCGGACACACGAAAGCGCTGGCAATCTACAAAAAAGAAGCCAGCGATGCCACGGATTCGACGATAAAGTCGTACGCCCAGAACGCGATTCCGATCCTCCAGAAACATCTTGATGACGCCAAGGCCATGGCGTCTGGTAAAACGCCGACAATGCAATAAGGGCCATTCGCCCTGAGGCGCCCGCTGTTCCCCAGGACCAGCGGGCGATCTCGATCTGTCCTCCGATTCCCAGTTGAAGCGGAACGCGGGGCGGTCCTGCTTACGGGCTGCCGCCGAAGCGAGTTCCCTGCCCCTTCAGAAAACACAACTCGCCAGCAGACCCCCGCTCGTCTGCCCGGCGCACGCTGCAACAGTTCCAGTTTCCTGCCTGCGATGTTGGAGCGTCCCGAATGATTGTGCGATACTGGCCTAGCGCCTGAGTTCTGGTCCCATTTCACCGGGCGCAATTATCCCGACTAAGCTCAATCCCGCATCGCTTAGTAGGGCAAGCCGGGATGGCGGAACTGGCAGACGCAGCGGACTCAAAATCCGCCGACCCTTGCGGTCATGGGGGTTCGACCCCCCCTCCCGGCACCAGCCTCTATACGCTCGTACAATCGGTGGTTTACAAAACCGGCACGTCGTTCGTGCCAAAATTGCGCCAGGATATCCCCTCGCCGGCGTCAATAATCGACAACGATCAAAAGCGATGTTTACGTTTCGATTACGTCCCAGAACCGCAATGCCGTTAGCACACAAATGTGTCTGGTGTTTTTAGCAAATGAAATGTTCGCCTTTCGCGAGGATAGAGCCACGCGCGAGAACCTGGAGATCTATCCGAGGGTCGCAGTGGAGCGGGCGATGAAGTTATACGAAGAACTTTTATGTGCGGGATGAGGTTAGCTGTGTACTGTCGTTGCAAGGTAGCGACCACGATGGACTCTCATTGGCAAGTGAAATTGATTGCATCTTCCGTGTTCCCGTGCCCGGTGTATTGAGCGTGCTTGGGATAGGCGCAGAGGGGGCGGCTGCGGCCAGGGAATGTCCGGCCCGTGGCAATCACCGAATCTGGCGCAACTCCCTTTTCGACCCAGTTCACCACCGCGCTGAGCATATCGAAATGATCAAGCGAAGGTCCGCCGCCGCAATGGGACATTCCAGGCACCAGGAACAATCGGCTCCACTTCTCTACCTCGTCGGCACCGCCGTTTGCCGCCTCCAGCGACTTGTAATAATCCACCGTGTCCAGCGGCGAGAACCACGGATCGCTGTCGCCATGGAAAAAGATGAGTTTGCCTCCTTTGCCAGAAAACGTGGAAAGATTTGTGGCTGCCGGCTCGACGAGCGGATCCGAGGCGTGGAGCGCTTCCTTGTCCACGTCGATCGTTGTGGCGGTGGTGTAGGGGCCAAAGAGACCGTTTTCGCTCGGATTCAGTAAGCCGGGTATTGGATGCTTCTCCGTGACGCCGCTGTCGTATAGGAAGCCGGGATAGACCTGGGTTCCGTACGCGTTCTTTGGTCCAGCAAACGCCTTTTTAATGGCGGCGACGGTTTTCGGCGCTATGCAATCCGCGGTCTGACCGGCTTTGCAGGAGAGCACCGCGGGATCGAAGTGGCAATGAAGGGGATCGAAGATCATCCCGTCGGCCACGCCGTCAAGCGCGTCGCATTTCTTCAGGAGAGTATCGATGAACAGCTTGCGTTGGTCGTCGGTGAGCAGTCTCGAAATCTCCGGCTTTCCGGAAGGATCTTTGGGTGCTGCCTGGTTATATGCCACCGGGATCCACTTGCCGATAGCCAGATTCGAAAGGCCCGTTCGCATGGCCGGATCGCCGGAAACGATGCCGTTGAACACAGTGGGATAGCGTTGGGAGAGGATCATGCCTTCACGTCCGCCGGTAGAGCAACCGACAAAATAGGAGTAGCCGGCGGGCTTTGCGTAGTAGGTATCGATGATGGTTTTTGCCACACCCGCAACTTCGGCGTTGGCCTGGTAGGCAAAGTCGAGATAAGCCTGCTGGTCACGCCTGAAGGAGAAATCGAAGGGGCCGGTTTTTGCTTTGTGCCCGGTGTCTGTGCTGGCCACCGCAAATCCGCGATCCAATGACGGCTTGTCGCCTGCGTACCCAGCGCCAACGGGATAGTTGATGACGCCGTTTCCGCCACCTCCGCCCTGCATCATGAAGTCGCCGTTCCAGGCGTCTTTGGCAGGCAGAGCCAAAGCAAAGCCAATGCCGAACTCCTCGCCGCCAACTCCCTTGCGGCGGTGAATGACGCCCTCCACGCGACAGTGCGCAGGCAGCGTGCCGGCGTAGTGCGGATAAGATGCCGGGACGGTGGCACCGGCGGGAACAGAAACTGCGTTAGTGATCTCGACGCCCTCGATCTTGAGATTTGCGAGATCCGCGCACGAGGGTCCTCCCTGAGACCAGACGGGCAGAGCCATACACGAAACCACAATCACGAGGAGTAAGAGTCTGTGTTGGTTCATGATTTCCTACTTTCTCGGCGCTACTGAATTTCACCGATATAAACTCCGAATGGCCCCAGTACTATGCGAGCCGGTCTGGCTGGATCAGCCTCTCCCGGCGATTTCAGCAACGTGCGCAGCTTGCCCTCTGCACCGGTGCGGACACCGGCAAGATCCACCGTCTGCGGCTCGGCGGTGAAATTCAAGCTGACCAACACGGTCGGGACGCCGGGAGCGTGGCGCATCCAGCTCAGGACCTTGGTGTTTCCGGTGTCGAGCATCGTGATGCTGCCACGCTCCAGCGCCGGGGTGGTCTTCTTGAGCCGGATCAGCGCGCGATACCACGCGAGCAACGAATCGGGTGCGTTCTCCTCGGCTTTTACGTTGACCGTGGAGGCACTCGACGGAACTGGCAGCCAGGGTGAGGCTGTGGTGAAGCCGGCATTCGCGGTATCGTCCCACTGCATCGGCGTGCGCTCGCCGTCGCGGCCGTCGTCGACAGCACGCGCTGGATGGCCACTTCGTGAAGGCTGTATTGAAGAAGGATCGTTAAGATGCATTTGTCTGTGCCAATGACCTCACTGCCGGAAATCTGATGCACACCTTGCTCGCACTTGGTCAAGGGATGCCTGAAGACATGCGCATGATTGGGATCGACGATGTGAAATATGCTCGGCTCTTGCCCGTGCCACTCACGACGCAACACCAGCCCTGCCGAGATATTGGAAGGATTGGGCTTGCGGTCATGCTCGACCGGATCGCGAATCCCGATCTACCTCCGCGCGATGTACTTCTAGGATGCAAACTGATTGTTCGTCAATCGTGTGGATCGCCGGCAAAAGTACAGGCGGCAGACTGAATATCTGAGATCCGCAAAGTCTTTATTCAACGTGCCCAGTGACGCATAACAGCTTCGTCAGACGCTTCTTTTTGATACGGCGTAGTATGGCTGATTCGAAAGCGTCGCATTGAACGCCGGAAAGAGCCATGCCGCCTCGTTTCCACGCTCAAACTCGAAATAGTACTCAAGTGGGAACGGCGACTGGGTGTAGTCGCCTGGAATAGCCGCGCTGTATTTGCCGCTTTCGCCCAGCATATCTGCGGAGCGCCATCTCTCCCCTTGATTCACGTGACGATAGTGTAAGCGAGCAGCGGTAGGCGCAGTTGCTGTGCTGGTGCCGGAGAGATGCAAAGTCAACTGAAGCGGCTGGCCGGGGTCGAAGCTGTCGGGTGCAACGTGTGTGCATGAAACGGAAGGCCGATTGGGCCTGCCTGTCGCCGCGGCAATTGCCTTGCTGACCTCCTGCTTGGAATCGACGGGGGCGGGTGGCGACTGGAGCTTCTCTTCCATCGCGGCAATATCCGCGTCAATTCCAGGGATGCGATCGGACCAATGACCGCGCCGCATGGGGACGTCGCCATAGCTGACATCGGACATGTAAACGCGGTTGGCGCGTTCGGCCATGGCAGCCCAGGCCGAACGTGCCTTTCTATAGTACTCAAGCGCAAGCTTTCCAGCCTGCGCATTGCCGGTTTGCTGAAAGATTTCAAACAGCACACCGCTCCGCAGCTTGGCCGACCAGAAGGCGCCGAGGCCAATTTGAATGAGGATGTCCTCCTCTATGCGGCGGAACTCCGGAGAAGTTCTGGAAGACGAATCGGCGCGGGCCTTCAAGAGCGCATGGTTTGAAGCGGAAGTGAAATCCTCGATCCATTGCGCGACTTCGACAGGCGAATATTTAGGATTAGCGCGTCCGGCGAGCAGGTCCTGGGCGTGTTCCACGATCGTAGAAAAAAGCTGCGGGTCGAGCGGGCTCACTGTGCCAAAACATTTTGGATTGGGCGTATCGCTGTACGGCGAGCGCTCACTGCCAAGAACGATGGGCATGTTGGTGTAAAGCTCGGGCCAGAAGGCGTGGTTTGAAGCTGAGGGCAAATGAGCTGAAGTAACCAGAGCAAGAATACGGCTGGAATTTGCGCACGCGGTTTCGACAGAAATCGCGCCCCGGCCGAAATTCTTTTGAAGGTAATTCCGAGTCGATTGCAGATTGTCTTCGGGGTTATATAGCTTTCGACCCCAGACGCGATAATAATACTCGTATTTCTTCCAGTCAGCGTCAGGATTCAAACTGGCGTCAGCATAGGCGCAGCGGCTGCCGGCATGTCCTGAACCTTCGCGGCCTTTGAAGGTCAGAGGTTCCATCAGGTCGAGACCTATTGCGCCGCAGAAATGCGAAGTACGCCCGTAGGCCGCAGCCATTTCAGGATCGGCGCAGAGTAAGTGGCGCTGTGTTCCCGGCCAAAGGCGCCAGAGGATCTTGGCTTTGCTGCCCTGCTGGAAAAAGTCGCCATATCCGTAACGCGTAAACAGGCGCGATCCACCGCTCAAGCTGAAGAGGCGAGTGTTGCCCGGACGATTTGGGTTAGGTATCTCCAGTGCGCGAATATCCGCCTGCTGGTAGCCAAGGCCCTGGTGCTCCGCGGAATACTTCGCGCCAAGCGTGACCGGCATGCCGGTGGCCGCAGCGATATCGATCATCGTCTGATTCACGCCCTTTGCGTGCATGTCGATGTTGATCGTACGTCCGGCGCCGGCAATCGCTTCGAATAGCGTCTTCCAGAAGTCGTAGCTGCCTTCCGGGATTCCGCTCTCTCCATGAACGCGCATGGTCAGGCCCTGAATCTGCGGACATTCCTTCAGAATGATGGCGAGTGCATCCCGGCAATATTTCGCATGGGTCTCCGGCGTGAGGCCCTCGATGCGATGATAAGCATCGGGACTGTCTGTCCACTGGTACGCATGCGTCCAGATGCCAAGTTGAAAATGCAACCCGCGGGAGCCGGTCTGCGCAGCAATATATTTGAGCGCCTCAAAGTTCCGATTGCGTTCTTCGGCACTCAGCGGCGCCGGCTCGGGCAACGGCTTTCCCTCGGGAGAGCGAAGTTGCATCACGCGCACATCGCTGTAACCGGGCACGTCGACAAGATAGGGATACGGCAGATGCAGGTAGTCGTCCGTAACACCTCGCGGAAAGTCATATTCCAGGCCATAGGCAAAGCAGAAGCGACTAAAGCGGCTGGAAACGAGCGTGTCGAGATAGGCGGGCCAGAAATTCCTGTCATAGTACCAGGGCTTGTCTTCGATTTCGCTACAAAAATAACGGCTGACGCAACGCACCTGGTTTGCGGGCTGTTCCTCGACAGGCTCGGGAACGTGCAGCGCCGCATAAGGATTGGCACCCATTTGCACGCGCTCGGCCAAGTCCAGTAAACCGTACACGTGACCGCGCTGATCAATTGCCGACACCAGAACTGCCGGCGACTGTCCCAACCTGCCCGGTGCAAAACGGACACTGTCTGGCAGTATGACGGCGCGCTCAGCGGCCGGAAAGCCGCGAGCCAGTTCTGACCCACTCCCCGCTGCCACCACGCAGAGATTCGAGGACTGAACTGCTTTCGCAGAGCCAACGATCTGGCATGAAATGTCCTTCGCAGCGAGCGCGTCTCGAAGCCTGCCTGCAGCCCACTTAACTGGGGCAGATGACGTGCTTCCATCCCTGCCATCCAGAACAATGGAGACCCGACCGGCCGGTGCCGACACGGCCGCTGGCGCAAGACTACAAACTGCGGTCGCGCCCGCCACTTTGAGAAAGTCCCTGCGCTTGATACCCGAACCCGATCCCATTTTCATTCTGTGGAACTCCCGCCGCACGGTCTTCATCGCGTTCATGTGCGGGTATGGTCTTGACCCGCAATCTTCTGGACTGGCGGGTAATGAAACATTGTATCGAACGTGCCACTTGCTTCGAACCGGATGCCGGATGCGAAATTCGTCGTCTGCCCGTTGAAGTTCCAATGGACGGTAACGTTGAACCCCTCGACCCGCGCGTCGATACTTAGACGTACCGCGATTTTGAAAGTTCGACTTAACCATGAATGGGCATTGAAGTAACCTGGCTTCCTTGAACTGTGGTGCCCGGCAGTCCCAAATGTCCAAAGCGCGTTCGCGGTAATTGGGGTGAAGCGAAGCATTTCCAGAGCGAGCCGCCCCATTCGGCGCAAAGGCTGTTTACCGGTTTCATATGGAAGCGTTACCCAGGGGCTGGCTCGGAGCGGCTATCGATACTTCAAGTTTCGGCGGTCCGCGGGATTTCTTAACCTGCTGTTATCGTCAGTCTGGCGGGCGGCATCTGACTCTGTTCTGCCTTGACCACGATTCGGCCGCTTCGGCCAGCGACGGTTCTGATCCAGACTGCGACCCCACCGCCGGTTTCCGCCAGATCATGTGCGGATGGGCCGATGAGTGTGCCAGGGCCGTCGATATGCAGCATCACAGTTCCTTTTGCGCAGGCTCGCAGCGCGCCAAACCTGTCCGCCACCTGGACCGAAACTCGGGTTGCGTCGATTCCGTCAGCCCTTAAATTCAACTCGTCGGCCTGGATGAGGAGCCGGTCCGCCGCACGATCTGAAGAGAATGAACGCGTGAGCACCCGCCGTTCTTTGACGAAACCTTCGATGCGAAGCTCGCGCGGCGTGTGCCCCGCAAAGGTGAGATCGGCAAAAAAAGGCGGATAGCGCAGGTTCGGGAAGCCAGTTCGATCGGAAAATAGCGTGGTATGTTGCACGCCATCGACGAACAGTTCTAGCCGATCGCAGTTGGAGAAGATGGCCACGTGCTCGCCCGGACCGTTGGGCGTCTCCGGTCCGAAATCCCAGTAGAAATTGGGCTGGATGACCGGCCGAATCGCGGGAGCAACCTGCGCCAGATAGAACGATGAGCCGAGCTTGGGAATGCGGAATACGTCCGTTATGCCCGGGCACTTGACGCCATTGTAGTCGTTGAGGAGGCTGGCGTAGTCGAATGCACACCAGGCAAGCGCACCCGCACAGCGCGGGTACGCCGCCGCTCGATCGTGCGCCTGTGCGTGATAGATCGCCTGCAGCTCCTGTTCCCGGACATCTCCGGTGCGCCGGTAGCGCCGAGTCATTCCCTCCCCGCCGTAGTTACATTGACCTACCGTTTCAGTAACCAGGTAAGGTACGCCGGGGAGTGGCGGATCGATGCCCACGCTACCGTCTTGCGCGGAGTGATAATCGTCATAAGCGAAGACGTCCTGGTGCCATTCCTCCTGCCAGTTCTTGCGAGACCACGGCGTCATGGTCCCTGAAGTCGGACGGGAATCGTCAAGCGCCTTTGCCGCCGCGCGGGTTTGCGCATAGAGTTCGGGATGATTCATCGATTCGTTCACGCGCACGCCCCAGATAATCACGGATGGCCGATTGCGATCGCGGCGGACCGTGGCTTGCACATCGCGTACCAGCAGCTTCTGCCACCTTTCATCGCCGACGTACCACCAGCCGGGCACTTCCTCCCATACCATCAGGCCAAGCTCGTCGCATGAGTCCAGGAAGGCCTCCGACTGGGGATAATGGGAGCAGCGCACCATGTTGCAGTTGAAATCGCGGCGCAGAATTTCGGCGTCGCGACGTTGCACGCGGTCTGGCATGGCGAAGCCCATGTACGGAAAAAGCTCATGTCGGTTCAGGCCGAAGATGTGCAGCCGCCGCCCGTTGAGAAAGAATCCATTCACTTCGAAACGGGCTTCGCGAAAGCCGAGGCGTGTGCGGCACGAATGCAACCGCTGCCCGCCACAGTGCAACGTCACGTCCAGTTCATAGAGGTGCGGCGAATCAACATCCCACAGCTTCACCTCACCGAACCCGGCCATGCTGAAAGCAATCTCCTCATCCTGCTTGTGGAGCATCACGGGATGTCGAACCATGGCAATGGTGCGGCCCTGGTCCAGGAGCTTTGCTTCGATGATTGCGGATAGCGGCAGATTCGCGGCCGAGTTGATGCTGCAACTCACGTCCAGGCGGCGCTCGTCTGGCTTAAGCACGTTGACAGGCTTGGCGAAAACATCGGCAATGAAAACGCGCGGGACCGCACAAATCGCCACGTGGCCGATGATGCCGCCGGGGAGGAGATAGTCGATATCAGCAGGACCTTTCGGCGAACCGGAGGGAGGCACATTCAGCCACCGCGCATCGACGGCAACAGCAAGGACATTGCCTGGCTCCCGCACCAGGCCCGTGATCTCGTGCTCGAACGGAAGAAATCCACCCATGTGCTGCGGGAGCGCGTGTCCATTAAGAACAGGCTTCGCCGCCGCCATGATGCGATCGAAGCGAAGAAACAGGCGCAGTCCGCGAAACAGCGGAGGAATATCAAAATGGCGGCGATAAATCCAGACATCCTGCCATTGGGCTGGATCCCAGTTACGCCACGACAGCCCAGCCACGGTATGCGGAAGCGTGACGGTCTGGAAGCTGCTGTCATCAAAATCCGGCTCCAATTGTCCGGTCTTCAACCTGCCGCCGAAGAGCCAGCCGGAATCGAGAGAGAGTACTCCCTGGGCCATGCCGCGCACAGGCACTGAAGTTTCCGGCCCGGCTGCCCAGCTACGCAGTATGGCCGTCGAAGCAAGCGCAGTGGCGGCGCCGCCACGCAAAAAGTCGCGCCGCGAAGTCTCTTTGCTTCGAGAATACATACCTTCTCCAATGCAGTGCGGCGCCCGCATTAGCGCGATTAATGCGTGGCGACTTTCTCGAGCGTGAATCCAGCTGCCTGATCGGTGCCGTAGAGCATCGGCGCGAATCCGTGATCCATCCAGTAGGCGCCACTTGCTATTTCTGGAGTATCGCTTGCTGCTTTGCCTTCATATGCGGTGAGCTTGTATTCCGCATGCTCGTCAAGCCCGTCGAGCTTCAGTGTCGGATATGGATAGCCCTCCAGGCTCGAAATTGAAAAGGCGAAGACCACCGCCTGGTTTCCATCCCGCGCGACATACTCTGTAGCTGTCTTCTGAGCGCCCTGCTCTGCGGGCAAAAGCCGGTAAAGCGCTCCCCGCTGAACCGTGGCCCGAATTCTCTTGTATTCGGCAATGAGCCGTTTTGCGGTGGCCATTTCTTCGGCGGAATATTTGTTCAGGTTGGCGCCAACTGCCAGTGAGCCCTGCATCGAAGAGAGAAATCGGAACGGCAGCGAATACGCCTGCTGCGCGCCATTGTTCCCCGAGTCCGTGACCCACGCCATCATCAGCCCCGGGCTGTAGGCGTAGGTGAAGCCGTTCTGAATCACGAGCCGGTCAGCAGGATTGGTATTGTCCGACGGCCACACTTCGTCGGTGTAATGAATCACGCCCAGGTCCACGCGACTTCCGCCTCCGGAACAGCTCTCGATTTGCAGATTCGGGTGCTTTGCCCGCAGCTCGCCAAGTATGCCGTAGAAGTTGCGCACGTAATCGTAATAGACATTCTTTTCCTGGTCCGGAGGAACCGCCGGCCATCCCGGCTCCGACCAGTTGCGGTTGTAATCCCACTTAAGAAAGTCGATCTGGTTTTCATCGAGCAGCTTTTCGAGAAATCCGGCGACGTAGGCGCGCACGTCGGGGCGGGCAAGATTGAGGACGAGCTGGTTGCGTCCCTCGCTGCGCGGGCGGCCGGGAAAATTCAGCACCCAATCGGGATGCGCGCGATAGAGGTCGCTGTCAGGGTTCACCATCTCCGGCTCGACCCATAATCCGAACTTCATTCCCATCGAATGCACCTTGTCGATCAGCGGCTTCAGGCCGTGCGGGAACTTCTGCGGATTCACATACCAGTCGCCGAGCCCGGCGTGATCGTTCTTGCGCTGACCGAACCAGCCGTCGTCCATCACGAACAGCTCAATGCCAAGGGAAGCGGCCTTCTCAGCGAGCGCGATCTGGCCTGCTTCATTCACGTTGAACTCGGTAGCCTCCCATGAGTTGTAAAGCACCGGCCTGAGCGGAGGTGTGGGCGCGCCGGGAACGATGGCATCGATCTCGAGCTTGTGCATCAGCCGGGACGCACCGCCAAGGCCGTGATCGGAGTACCCGCCGTAAAAGGCCGGCGTCTCAAGGGCGCTTCCCGGTTTGAGAAAGTATCCAAAGTCAAAGGGGTTCAATCCGCCGGTGATGTGGACCTGCCTCATAGCGTCCTGCCCCACGCTGATCTGCCAGGAGCCGCTCCACGCCAGCCCGCCGAAATAGACTTCACCCTGTTCCTGGCTTTTTGAGGTGTCGCGATCGATAGCGAAGAAAGGATTATTCTGCGCGCCGGTTGATCCGCGGCGGCTTTCGAGGACGATTTTTCCGCCGCGGATCGGATCGTCCTCGACAGTCCACTCGCCCGCCCAGCGGCCGGTGAGGTAGTGCAGATGGTAGTCAGTTCCACTGGGCAGGTTGAAGGTACCCGCCGCGACCTGCTCGACCGTGAATGGCTGGCTGGTGCGATTTTGAATCTCAGCCCAGCGCTTCACGATGCCCGTCTCACCGTTCATGACGTAATGGAGTGTGACGTATACATCGCGCGAAGTGTCTTTCATCACGATGCTAAGTTCCTGGCCGTCGATCATATAGGAAACGAACTTCAATTCCAGGTCGCGGTTGCCATCAGCGAACGTGACTTTGAGGTCGGGTTCAAGGTACAGTCCGCCGCCCCAGCCGACGAATTCATGCGGCGTGAGCGTCGTCGGCAGATCGAAGCCGGACCAAGCGCGGGGCGCACGTGGAGCGGGAAACGAGTCGCTGTCGGCGAGCCGCTTACCCCAATAGATCGCCACCAGTTGTTGCTGGTCGTTGACTCCGATAACGTAGGTGACGGCGGCCGAATCCATGCGGAAGACGCGCCTGGCGGCATCTGCGGTGACGCGCACGTCCTGCGCCAGTGCGACCCCGCACAGCAAAACCGTCAGGCAGGCAAGCGCGGAGCACGCCCGCAAGAACCCGCAAATCATCTTCATGCTTTCTTCCTCAGTCGATGAGAAATTGTATCAGCGTCGATCAGCGCTCCTTCTTTGGAATAAAACGGATGGCCGCTCCGCCCCCCGGCGCCAGGTGCAGCGTAAGCTTGGTTGAGGCGGCGACATCGATGCTGCGAACCGTCACATTCTTCGGGTTGGTTGCGGCGTCTGAGGCATCTTCATAGACCTGCGCTGTGTAGGCACCCTCACTCAGGAAACTGAGCGGTACCTGAATCGTGCGTGATTCCCAATTGGTCATGCTGCCCAGATCCCATTCCGCACCGTGCCTGCGTACGATGGTAATGAACTTTCCCGGCCGTCCATTCAGCACACGCGTTTCATCCCAGCTCACCGGCACATCCCTGATGAACTGAAATGCTTCCTGCCCCTTGTACATCTGCGGACTGTCGGAGACCATGGGGAATGGCGATTCAAAGATGACGTAGAGAGCCAATTGCTGGGCGCGCGTGCCCATGGCCATAGGAGACGCATTGCGCGCCACAAAGGCATCTTCGGTGGCATTGTTGAAGGCTCCCGGGGTGTAGTCCATGGGCCCGGCCAGCAGCCTTGTAAACGCGAAAACACTGCGGTCCACGGGGCTGTCACGGCGGCCGACCTTATTGTTTTCGAGCCCCAGCACGCCTTCAAAGCTCAGCACATTTGGATACTCACGGCTAAGTCCCCATGGTGTGCGGCAGCCATGGAAGTCGAGCATGAGGTGATGCGCAACAGCGTACCGGGCGGTGTCATAGAACCACTGGATTCCCTCCTGGTCGTCGCGATCGACGAAGTCGATTTTCAGTCCGGCTACTCCCCATTTTTCGTACAGCGGAAAGGCCTCCTTCATCTGCCGCATCACCGCTTCCGAACCGAGCCAGATCCACACCTTCACGTTCTTCGTGGCCCCGTAGCGCACCAGTTCGGGCACGTCCACGCGCCCATTCATGCGGGTGATGTCACGCGGCGAAGACCAGCCCGCGTCGAGAAGAAAATACGGAAACCCCGACTGGGAGGCGAAGTCAATGTAGTACTTCATGGTTTCAGTGTTGAAATTCTGATTGCCGGAGTTCCCTTCCCTGTCCACGTTGTCCACCCACCAGTTCCAGGATGCCTTGCCGGGGTGAATCCAGCTCGTGTCGCCGAGCCGGTTGGGCGCGCTCAAGTCGGTTTCCAGATTCGCTTCCAGCAACCTGCCGGGATCATCGGCGATGCCAAGCACGCGCCACGCCGAATGATGCGGCAGTTCGCCGATGGCCGCATAGGTGGGATCGTCCCAGCGCGGTGAGAGTTTGACCGAGAGGTAGTGCCCCGCCCAGCTGCCGGAGGGATTGGTCACGTACATCGAGCCGTTGCCTTCGAGGTCGGCTTCCATCAGAGAGAGCCATGCCGTACCCGGCTGATGGAGCAGTACCGGCATGCCGATGAGGAACCTGCTTGGAATTCCGCCCTGGTTGCTGAGAGCCGAGAGATTGAGCCGTACGTACTCGCTTTCGTAGCTGGAGCGGAAACCGGGCAGCGCCAGCACCCAGGCTGTGTCATCTTCGCTGAAGCGAAACTCGGTACTCTCGCCGCGCAGGTGCAGGCTTGGGATGGCACTTTGGCGCGGCAGCAAATACCGGAATGCCACTCCGCTGTTATACGCGCGCGCTTCCACGGTCATGGTGCGCTTGCCTCGCCGACTCGCCGCGCTTGCTTCGGAGACCGTCACCGCGAGGCTGTTGTACGCATCATGAACGTGGCTGACTTTGCGTTTGTCAGCACATAGTCATCCACGCCGCTCCCGGGCCGAGCGGCAATGATGGTGACATTGGCGCCGAGAGGCGTATCGTCACTAAGCTCGAGCCCAAGAGCCGAGTTATCGATGATCGGTTTTCCGCGGAAAGAGACCGAGTACACGAGCTGGCCGCTGCCGCCACTGCCTAGCGCCGGCGATGGCAACACCGAAATTCTCATTGCGATTTGCCCGTCAGGTGACAACAGTATCGGCGCGGATTGGACAGAAGTGGGCAACTGAGGATTGCGGGGCGTCGTCTGCGCGCTCAGGAGTGCAGCAGTTCCCAGACAGAAGGACCCGGTTAGCAGGACAGAGGGAGTGCGAAACATGAACGTTAACCCCGATCAGGACCGTATGAATTTCTGGAGATGAACTTCAGTATTGCGCCGGCGCAGAGTCGAAGCCGGCGCACGTGTACGTTACCGGACGCCACGCTACTCTGCATGGAAAGCATTGTCAAGCGCGGCTAGGCTGGGAGTTTCCGCAGCAGGCTGATCTAGGTGCGCTTCGCGCCAGCGGAGACTGCTCTTGCGCTTTGCTGGTTGACGAGACATCCTCAGAGTAATTGAAATTCGGCCGAGATTTCCCACGAATAGCTGGCGCCTGGTTCGAGCACGCGTCCCCATCGCCCCGCGTAAGCGAGCGAGTCAACCCCACAAGTTGCCGGCTCGAGCGCCACGCACATCTGTTTCGGACCCGGTCGCGCGGGCCAGCCGCCGTAGCACAGCCACAATCCGAGAAACGGCGTCGCCGCCGCATCGAAGCTCATGCGGATGCGCACGCCTGCGGTGCGCCTTTCCAGCACGCACCAGTTCTCGTTCTCTTTTAGCGGCCCGGCGAACAGTTTGTCTGCGTGGCCAGTCTCCAGCCCCTCAGCGATGCTCAAGTCGGCAAAGCCACTGCCGGACGTCTTCGCCACAGGCCACCCCGCTATGGCCCCGGCTTGGTCCAGGCGTTCTCCAATCGAGCCCTCCACGCGCACCGACCGAAGAGATTCCGGCAAGAGGATGCGGTCGCCAGGCGTGACCGCAAACAGCGGATGCGCAGACCACGCCCACGGAGCCGAATTGTGTCCAAGGTTGCTTAACTGATATTCGAGATAGAGGCGAGAGCCTCCTCCGGCTCGGCTTACGCTGGCCGCCCGCCTCAGTTGAAGTGGAAGAGAAAAGCACCTGCCGACCATTGTGCATGAACACGCATTTCCTTCGAGGACGGTCCACGGAACGCGCCAGAGGTCGCCATGATCCGGGATTCGCGCGATGCCCGCCATGGTGTTCACCTCGCAGAGGGACACGGATGGCAAGCATTCATCCCAACCGCTTGCATCACTCTGGTCAAATGGCAGATCTGGCGAGCGCGCGCCGATGGTTGTAAGGGGTGCCTGAAGCAGTTCGCAATGCCCAAGTCGGATCGAAGAGATTTTCCCGCCGAAAACAGGCAAAAGCGAGATCGAAAAATCCTCCCAGCCAATTCGAATGCGACTTCCGTTCCCGACTTCTGGTTTCGATGAGCTCACTTCAGAATCGTACTCTCAGCCTCAGAAAAGCATCTTGAATGAATACCAAAACCGAATAGTTGCTCTAAAATGTCCATGAAACCAAAGAGACCGCATTGAAGAATGAAGAGAGCCCAAGCCGCGCAGGAATCAAGGAAATCGCGAGAGCCCTGGGCATATCGATCGGCACCGTAGACCGCGCGCTGCACAATCGGCCGGGCATCAGCCCAACAACTCGTGCCCAGGTTCTGAAGATGGCCGATCGCCTTAACTATCGCCCGAATGTAGTTGCGAGAAGCCTGAAGCTGAATCGCCAATTGCGGATTGGAGTGCGACTTCCAAGGGAGATTGCCGCATTTTTTGACCCACTTCGCGACGGCATACGATCGGCGGCAGAGAGGACTGTCGGAGTAAACCTTGACCTCGACTTCAAAACTTATCCTCACATTGGCAAAGGCGACGTGGAGTTGCTGGAATCCGATGCAGATCGTCACTTCGACGGTTTGATCGTAACGCCGGGAGACCCGGGAAGATTCGATCCGATCATCCGGAGCTTTGCGGCGCGTGGTACTCCTGTTGTATGCGTAGCCAGCGATGCGCCCCGCAGCGGACGGATTGCCGCAGTCACGGTGGATGCCGAAATCAGCGGCGGTATCGCGGCGGAGCTATTCGCGCGAACATTACGCGAACCGGGCTGCGTTGCGATCGTCACGGGGGATCTCAGCACAAAAGATCACGCCGACAAATTGAGGGGCTTCGCCGCCACACTCGCTACTATTGCACCGCATTTGTCGCTGCTGCCGGCGATCGAGACACATGACGTGCCACAGGATGCGCGGCGCACCACGCTGACGCTGCTGGAGCGCAGGCAGCGGCCGGCGGCAATATACATCAGCACGGCCAACAGCCTGCCGGTTCTGCGCGCGCTGGACGACCAGGGCGCGCTCAAGGATGTGCTTGTGGTTGCTACAGATCTCTTCCCGGAGCTGGTTCCCTTTCTGGAGTCGGGCAGAATACTTGCCACTCTCTATCAGCGTCCTTTCGCACAGGGCAAGGCCGCTGCCGAAGCCCTGGTCCATCATCTGTTAGAACGAGCTACTCCGAATGCAATAACAAGATTTGCCCCCCATATCGTCTTGCGCAGCAACCTGCCGCTTTTTCTCGATCGCGTTCCGCGCGGGGATCCGTTTGGCAGAGTCTGAACCCGAGCAGTTCGAGTTACCCTTTCAATGATCTGTTTTGACACTCGCAACTCCGTAGCATTAGCATGATTACCGTTTACGTACACGTAGCCTGAATTACTCTGGAGTCTAGGAGTACCGGGCGAAAAATTGCCGTGCCTTACGAGCGATCGCGTCGCATCTAGGTGGCGGGACACATGAGAGAAGGCGAAGCAGTGCAGTCCTTCCTGACGCTGAGGTTCAGAGTCCAAATGGAAAGGATGGCAAACGACATGCACAGCAAACCATGGTTGACCGCGACAGCGATCCTGGCGTTGATTACGGGAGCAACGCTCTTTGCGCAGGCGCCACAGACGGAAGTTGTGCTTGACGGTCAAAGCCCGGGCCAGGTTTTTGATGGAATCGGAGCAGTAAGTGCGGGGGCCTCATCTCGGCTACTGGTCGACTATCCCGAGCCTTATCGAAGCCAGATTCTCGATTATCTGTTCAAGCCCGATTACGGAGCATCCCTGCAGCACCTGAAAGTGGAAATCGGAGCGGATGTGAATTCGACTGACGGTTCGGAGCCGAGCCAGATGCGCACTCGGAGCGACCACGATTATTCCCAAGGCTATGAATGGTGGCTGATGAATGAGGCGCGAAAGCGGAATCCAGACATTGTTCTGGATACCCTTGCCTGGGGGGCACCGGGGTGGATTGGCGGTGGTGACTTTTACTCCGATGACATGGCCAATTATGTCGCCGACTTTATCGAAGGCGCGAAGCGGAAGTGGGGACTGGACATCGCGTACACGGGCATCTGGAACGAAAAACATTTCGAGAGTCCGGAGTATGTAAAGATCCTGCGCCGCGTCCTCGATGAACATCACCTGAACACCAAGATTGTCTGCTGCGACGAATATCCGCGCGAAGGCGTCGATCAGTGGACGATTCTGGACGCGATGCGGAAGGATCCGGCGCTTCGCGATGCGGTCTCAGTAGTGACGGTCCATTATCCGCGCATGCACGGGAAAGTGACCACGCCGGATTCGGCGCTGGGCATCGGAAAGCCGCTTTGGTCGAGCGAAGACCAGCCGGCATCGAGCGCATCGTTTATCCTTTCGCGGAACTGGCCATCAGGCGGACGGGCGCTGGCGCAGCTCTATAACGACAATTATCTGAAGGGGCACTTTACCGCGACGGAGATCTGGAGCCCGATCACCTCGTACTACGACAACCTTGCAGCCCCCAATTCTGGTTTGATGTACGCCAACACGCCATGGTCCGGCCATTACGACGTGCAGAGCGCGATCTGGGTGACGGCGCACACGACGCAATTTGCGCAGCCCGGCTGGAAGTACATGGAGAAGTCGTGCGGCAATCTGCCCGAAAAAGGGGATTATGTCGCCTTGAAATCGCCCGACGGAAAGAACTGGAGCGTAGTGCTTCAGACCATCGATGCGACTCATCCGCAGACCGTGCAATTCACAATTACAGGCGGACTCTCAACCGCCACCGTTCACATCTGGGAGACGAACAAGCAGCGCACTTTCGAGCATGTGGCCGATGTGCCTGTGCACGACGCAAAGTTCAAATATACGTTCGATCCGGATTCGCTGTATTCCCTGACCACTACAACCGGACAACACAAAGGAACTGCGGAAAGTCCGGCCGCGGCGCCGTTTCCATTTCCGTATACGGAGAATTTCGAAAGTACGCCTTTGCTCAGAAGCCCGAAGTTCCTCGCTGACCAGGATGGCGCCTTCGAAGTGCAGAAGTGCGAGGGACGAGCCGGACAATGCCTGGAACAGGTGATTACGGAGCGGCCGATTCCGTGGGGACCGCTGCCCGATCCGTGGACGATGGCGGGCAACGCCGACTGGGCGGATTACAAAGTCGGCGCGGATGTGCGCATCGACGGTACCGGGTGCGCAATGGTGATCGGCAGAATTGATTCAGCCAATGTGTTCAGCGATCAGCAGGCGCGGCTGCCGAGCGGTTATGCTCTGCGGCTTCATAGCGACGGCATATGGGAACTGCTGTCGACGACGTATCACAAGCCCACGCTTACCCTGGCACAGGGCAAGACGTCAGCGGCGGCGGGAGAGTGGCATCATCTCGAGTTAGTATTCCATGGCGATACGATTAAGGCAGAACTGGACGGAAAGACGCTGTCGTCGGTTCAGGATAACGGGCATAGGAAAGGCATGATCGGCATCGGCTCGGAATGGAACCGCGCCCAATTCGATAACCTGGCTGTGACTGGTGACTGATCGGAAATTCGTAGCTGATGCCGAAGGTTTCTAGACGGCGGGAATCAGCCGGTTCGTTGGCGCCCGCGCGATGCGGAATCAATGCGATTTTGTGAGAAACACGGTCATTTCGCGCACCTTCGTGTCGACACGCTGTTTCTCCTGCCGGCTGTAGGTCTGAAAAAGAGCCAGTTCCCTTTTGCGATCTGCATTTCTTCCAAGGTGCGAGTAGGCGTTGGCCAGTTGATAGTGCGCTGAGGCGAGATCGGGCTCGAGTGCGATGGCCCGGTCCAGCATGCGCGCGCATTGCGGCCATTGATTCCGCTCCGACTCGAGCAGACCATATTCATACCAGGCATTGGCAGATTTGGGATCTCCCGATGTGGCGCGCTTCAACAGCTTCTCTGCCACATCGAGATCGGAAGCTGAATGGGGCCGGCCGAGGATCTGCCGGGCTGCGTAAAAGGCAGCCGACGGGTTAGCGGGATGCTGGTTTGAGAACGTCACCAAGGTGTCGCAGTTAGCATTTCCGCCGGCGATTTCGCCGCAAGTGCGGCCCAGCATATCGGCATACATACTATTGCCCGGTTCGTTCTGAAGCAGGCTATCGAAGATCTTCGCCGCATCAGGAAACCTCTTATCGCCATAGAAAGCTACGCCCAGAGCGAGTTGCAAACGCGTGCTGGCAGGATATCGCTGCACCGCATAGGCGGCATTGGTTTCTGCGGCGTCCCAGGTCCAATGACGCAGGAACTCAAGGACGAGGGCGTAGAGATTTGCTTCGCTGGGATTGATCTGTACCGCTTTCTGATAGTGTTTCGCCGCGGACATGAAGTCGCCGAGTTTCTCTTCTACATCGCCGGCCAGAGACTCGGATTGGCCGGAAATCTGGTCAGCAGGGATTTGTTCCAGCACCTTTGCCGCCGCAGCCGTCTGATTGCTGCGACTTAGCGCCAGAGCCCAATTGTAGAGAAGATCAGCACTGGGCTGAGTGAGCGACGCAGCTTGGGAAAACGCACGAGCTGCATCGCCCGGATTTTTCAGCAGCATCTGTGCCTGGCCGAGCGCGGAGAGAGTCTGCGGATTTCGAGGATCGAGGTGCGCCGCCGTGGCCAGCTCTCTTTCCGATTCACGCGTGCGCCCGACTTTAAGCAAGGCGGCACCGAGGTTGGCGTGATCGAGCGCTGAATTCGGAGCGTTCTTAGAAGCACGTTCCAGGTACGGCAATGCGCGCGTCATCTCTCCGCCTTCGGCATAAATCAAGCCGAGAGCCTCGCTTATCTGATCGTTCGCGGGATATCGCTCGGCAAGCAGGCGCAACGCGGGTTCTGCCTGCTCCGGTTTACCTGCCTCGACTTCATTGAGGGCCTGGCGAAAGGTAGCCTGATCTGCCGAGGTCATTCCGGCCTGTTGTGCGTGCGAGGCGGCAAGGGAAAGTCCAGCCAGGCAAAACAGGAGCGGGATTGCGTGGAGTCCCTTCAAATAGTCCCTCGGTGCCTAAAGCGGCCATTCATTGTGTATCGATTACGACACGGCTGAAGCCGAGCCCTTTCAAAACCAACTCTTTCAAAACCAGAGTTTCAAAATCAGACTTTCATAGAGCGCTGAGATGAAGTCACATGCACAACACGCCGGAACTCCCCTTGAGGAGTTCCGGCGTGTTGAAGTTTCCCAGGTTTTGGAAAACATCACTAGAATACGTACTTCAATGCTAACTGAACGAAGCGGCTGTTGGGCGTGAACTGTCCCATGTTATGCGTGCTCGTGATCTGTCCGCCATTGGAGTTGACGCCATTGCCGGGGTTGTTGAACGAGGGCGTATTGAATAGGTTGAATACGTCCGCGCGGAATTGAACGTGCTGTTCCCGGAATGTAGGAAAGTTCTTAAAGAGAGTCATATTGACGCGTTTATAGCCGGGTCCGTAGAGCTGGTTGCGCCCCGGGCCTAGATAAGGAAGGATGTCGGAAGGCGCAGTGAGCGGCGTACCCACAGGATTCGCCACCGTCTGCGTATTGGGAATGTCGCTGCCCGGCAGCGGATTGTTAAATGCGCAGGGGTTATACCAGTGGGTGAGGTTACGCGTGCTCGAAGCACAGCTGATGTTGGGGTTGGTTGGATTCGGGTTACCTCCGGCCTTGTACGGATCGCCAGCGACATAAGCATTTCTAGCATTGGCTCCATTCGCGCCGGAATTATTTGGGCCGACGGTAAAGGGCAGTCCGGTCTGAGCAGTAAAGACCAAGTCGGTGGACCATCCGCCGATGACCTCGTTAACGATGCCGCCTTGGCTGAGATACTTTCGTCCCAATCCAAAGGGCAGGTCATATTGGCCATTGAAGCTCACGCGCTGCCTGACGTCCCAATCGGAGTTGGCGTAGTCAATGATCATGGGCAGGTTAAGGGGCATGCGGTAAGTACCTGCGCCGCCATCCAGGGGTGTGCGGGTATCGTCCATGGCGTGCCCCCAGGTGTAATCGCCAGTGAACGAGAGGCCGTTCGAGTAATTTTTCTGGAGAGTGGTTTGGAGTGAGTTGTAGGTGCTCACGCCTTCATGATTGTCGTACTGCGATCCGCCAAAATCCGGGAATGGACGGTCATTGTTCTTGTTATCTTTTGGTCCCACAAGCCCGGCAGGAGCATTTTGGTCGGGGAATCCTTCGATATGGCGCGAGTCGTTCCCGACGTAAGCTATGGTCCAGCTCATGGTATTGGAAAGCGCGTATTGGGCGGTGAGGTTCCATTGCTGGGTGTACGGTGTTTTGTAATCCCGCTGCGCACCGACCAGGGACGGTGTAGTCGGGTTGGGATCCTGGGCCAGTCCGTTGTTCCAGCCTGGCTGCGTGGAGAAGCCCTGGGCAAGGTTCACGCCATACTGCTGGCCGATGCTCGGGCACACGGTTGTGCATCCCGGTTTGTTGAAGTTCACCGTGTACTCAAAGGGGTAGTTGTAACCCATATTAGGGGCTCCACCAATACTCTCAAGGCCTCCATAAAAGAGCCCGTAACCGGTGCGGACCACCAACTTGTTCGAGACCGTGAAATCAAGGCCGACCCGCGGCGCGAACTGCGTGTATTGCGGATTCACCAGGGAGCGCGTTCCGGAATAGACGAGGTTCATGTGATCCTTGGCCAGCAGGTTCTGGAAGCCCGGCGCAAGATAAGTGCTCTTCTGGCTGTCAGCGAGCACGTAATTCGCTGCGCCTACGCCAGGGGCGCCAGGCGCAGTCGGATACCAGAGAGCCTGATGGTCGTGACGCTCTACATTCGGCTGGAAATTCTCGTAGCGAATGCCCAGAGTGGCCGTGAGACGGGGTGCGATCTTCCACTGGTCCTGTACGTAGGCGGCCCGGTACCAGCGCACATCGTCGACATTGAAGAATGCGGTCAACAAAGCATTGTCCATCGAGCCGGGAGTGGTGCCCGCCGGCGAGCCGGGAGGCACATCGTTGTCAGCCAGAAAATCGGCCGCGCCGAAACCGGTGTTGCTCACCGATGGATTCGAGGTGTAGAAGCCGCTCCAGTCATAGTGGCCGTGAGGCGCAATTGGAGCGGTGGTAGAAACACGCACATGCTGGAAGTCAACTCCGAACTTGATGGTGTGCCTGCCGGCGATCTTGGTCACGTTATCGAGGAACTGAAAGACGTTTTCGTACTCGATGGCCGGATACCACTCCGTGCCGCCGATGCTACTCAGTCCACCGATTCCGGTTTGGGACGGGAATCCTCCATTTCCGGGACTGAACGGAATGCCGCCAAGGCCTAACTGCGACGCGACGTTGATATTGGCTTCCAGCGGCACCCACTGCGGGTGGTTCCAGTTATAGCCGAAACGGAATTCATTGATCAGGTTCTGGGTGAAGACATGGGTTTCGCTGAGGGCGTAATTCTCCCCCATGTTGACGTTGGAACCGCTGCTGCCATAGCCACCGCCATCGAGAAGGGTACCGAAAGGCGGCTGGTAGACTCCTCGCTCGTTGTAATAACTCATGCGGAAGAAGGCCTGATCTTTCGATGTGGGGTTCCAGTCGATGCGGCCATCCCATTGCACCGTGTTATCGTGCGTGACGGGCAGAACCACGAAATTGCTGAACGTTTTGCCAACCGGGCCGTTGTTGGGCAATGGGTACATGTTCAGGATTTTCTGCGCTACCGGATCGATTTCATTGGCACAGAACTTCTGCATAGTTGGCGAATTGTTCCCGCAGGGCGCCCCCAAGGGCGTTGCTCCGGCGGAGCCCGGCTCAAAAAGGGTCGTGACGTGACCGTTCAGCGTTGAATCGGTGCTCAGCAGCTCGCTGAAATCGCCGGTGCGCATCAGCGGGGTGGGAACGGTGTATGTGTTGGCATTCTGCGAGGTGACGATGCGGAGAATCTCGGTGTCCGCGAACCAGAACAATTTGTTTTTCAGGAACGGACCGCCGAGCGTTGCTCCGAACTGGTTCTGGTGATAGGACCCCGCCGCCCCGTTGCGATTGAAGTGGTCGCGGGCCAGTGCGAGATCGTTGTTGCGCACGTATTCCCAGAGGTCGCCGTGGAGATTGTTGGTACCGTTCTTGATGGCCGCATTGATGACAGCGCCGGCCGAGTGGCCGAATTCTGCGTCGTAATCGCCGGTCTGCACCTTAAACTCCGCTAGCGCGTCCGGCGGCGGCTTGACGTTGAAGCTGGCGGCGTTCAGGAAATCGACCTGGTTGCTGTTGTTATCGACGCCGTCGAGGATGAAGTTGTTCTGCTCGGCGCGCAGGCCGTTGGAGTTGAAGTCGCCACGTCCCTGACCGCGAGAGCCCTGGGCCTCAGTAACTCCGGCTGCGAGCTGGGCGATAAAGACATAGTTGCGCAGCGCCAGTGGAGTCTCATTGATCACCTTGGAGCTGACTACCTGACCGGTGGAAGCATCTTCCTTTTGCAGCAATTCTGCGGCGCCGGCCTGAACCGTTACGGTCTGAGTAACCTGGCCTGGATGCAGGGTCATGTTAACGACCAAGGTTTGGTTCACGTTGAGGGTGAGCCCGGTATGCGTGATCGTCTGGAACCCGGTTGAAGTTGCAGAGACGGTATAGTTTCCGATTTTGACTGGCGAGAACACGTAAATTCCCGCATGGTTGGTGATCCCCTGCAGGACCAGGCCCGTTTCGATTTGAGTCAGGGTAACTTTGGCGCCGGGAACTACGGCCCCCTGAGTATCGGTGATGGTGCCCGTTACGGTCCCTTGATCGACCTGAGCGATAAGCGTGGTGCCGACCAGCATCAAAGCGGCGAAAAGAATGATGCGGGAGAGGCCCGGAACGGGGATACTGCTCTGACTAAGCCTCCAAGACATGGTTGCTCTCCTTTTTTGTTGGGCGAGGAACTGGGACCGTTTTCATGCGCGCAGACCGACTTCTGCGTGTACGTTAACGACTCGGACTTGGATGTTAAGCCGACCGTCACTCGACTGTCAACTCAAATCTTCGCTACCGCGTAGACACCCGTTTTTGGATCCGAATGAGCCAGGACGCAACCGACGGCGCGAAACACGCGCTTACTGGACTTTTGCTTGCGGCACTGTATGCTTGCCATGGACGCCTACATCACCGCACCCGGAGCGACGGATGAACCTCGGCAGGCGCGACTTCCTGCGCATTTCAGGCGGAGTGATTGGAACGGCGATGAAAGGCAGCAGTGTTTCGTGGTGCGCTGAAGATGGGCCGATTCGTATGGTGAATGGCGCTCCGGGCAACGGCCTCGATTTCACGGTGCGCAATGGAGCCACCGGCCGCAAGTATCAGGTGGAAACCCTTGCCGGCGGACTGGGCGTGATCGATTTTGACGGCGACGGCTGGCCCGACCTGTACTGCACCAACGGCGCCGCGCTTCCATCGCTGGTCAAAACGGGCCCTGAGTATTGGAATCGTCTTTTTCGCAATAACCGTGACGGCACCTTCAGCGATGTGACTGCCGCTGCCGGAGTGCAGGGCAAGGGATACGACATCGGCGTGGCCGTAGGTGACTACGATAACGACGGTCATGAGGACCTGTTCGTGTCAGGCGTACATGAAAACACGCTTTACCACAACAACGGCAATGGCACCTTTACCGATGTGACCATACATGCGGGATTTTCGCGCGCGAAGAGTGCCGGGCATCCGCTATGGTCTGTCGCGGCGGCGTGGATCGACTACGACAACGATGGGCATCTCGATCTTTTCATCTCAAATTACTGTGACTGGATGCCTGGAACCGATCCCGTCTGCGGAGGCCTGGGGCCGCAGGTACACAATTATTGCCATCCGGACATGTACCACGCTGAACCGATGCAGCTCTTCCATAACAACGGCGATGGAACCTTCACCGCAGTGAGGGACAAAAGCGTCTTCCCGCTGCTGAAAGGCAAAGGCATGGGCATTGCAGTTGCCGATTTTGCGGGTGAAGGCAGAATGGGGCTGTTTATCGCGAATGACAATGCGCCTAATATGCTCCTTAGAAATCGCGGGCGCGGCTTTGAGGAAATCGCACTGGACGCCGGCGTCGCTTATAACACTGACGGTCGCAGCATTTCAGGAATGGGCGCGGACTTCGGCGATATCAATGGTGATGGTCTGCCCGATATTGTCGTGACCGGGCTCAAAAATGAAGGCTGGGAGGTGTTTCGGAACCAGGGGAAGTGTACCTTTGTGGATGACAGCGCGCAAACGGATGTCCTGGCGCTGAGCCGGCTGAGGAGCGGATGGAGTTGCGGGCTTGCAGATCTGGACAACGATGGATGGCTGGACTGGTTCGCTGCTGGCGGCGGACTTGATACGGACGATGAGCAGTGCAACCGGATATTTCGCAACACCGGCGGCCGGTTTACCGACGTCACAGAAGGAGTTGGGCCGCAATTCGCGGTGCCGCGGCTGCATCGCGGGATGGTTTTGGCGGATTTCGATCGCGACGGCAGGATTGATGTCGCTGTAGCTGCATTGAATGCTCCTCTTGAGCTGTGGTGGAACCGCAGTCCAAAGTGGCACTGGCTGGAGCTGCGGCTTGAGGGCAGGAAGACCAACCGTTCCGCAATAGGCGCAGCGGTGAAATGCACTACCGATCGTGCTCAGTGGCGCTGGGTGAGAAGCAGCGTCGGCTATGCGTCAAGCAGCGACCTGACAGTCCATTTCGGATTGGGCGATGCAGCCAGAGCAGCGATCGAGGTCCACTGGCCATCCGGTCGAGTGCAGAAGATGGGGGAAGTCCAGACAGATCAGTTGCTGCGCCTCTCGGAGCCTTTGAGCTAAACCTGAGAGACGGGGCGGATAGCTGAAGAGGAATTGCGGTACTTTGGCCAGGGGGTTCCAAAAGGAGGTAGCTTGACACCGATGTATCTCACGTGTACGTTAACGGTTGACGTCGTCCGTCGTGTTCAGCAGCAATGTGCTCAGGGCAGAGCTGCTGCTCTGGCGGATGTCGACCGACCTCTTACGAGGTGCGACTCTTGTGAGTGAAGCTGCCACGCGCCAGACCGTAAGCTGCTACGAACAGCAAATTGTGATTCCGACCTATCCGGTTCAGGAACCCGATCCGAACCCGATGTTTTTTGAGAGTCGGGTTTACCAGGGCAGCAGCGGCAAGGTCTATCCGAATCCTTTTACCGACCGCGTCGCACTGGAGAAAGTGGAACAGAGTTATCGCGCCATTATGCTGGAGAACGAATATCTCCAGTTGATGATTCTGCCCGAGATCGGCGGGCGCATCCATGCCGCTCTCGACAAGACAAACCAGTACGACTTCATCTACCGCCAGCACGTGATTAAGCCGGCGCTGGTTGGGTTGCTCGGTCCGTGGATTTCGGGGGGCGTGGAATTCAACTGGCCGCAGCATCATCGTCCGTCGACCTACATGCCGGTTCACGCGCAAATCGAAAAGAGCGCGGATGGCAGTTGCACTGTCTGGCTTGGCGAGCACGATCCCATGCTGCGCATGAAAGGCATGGCCGGCATCCGACTGACGCCGGGAAAGGCGCTGATCGAGCTGCGCGTTCGACTGTTCAACCGCACGCCCCTTGCGCAGACGTTCCTCTGGTGGAGCAACGTTGCGGTAAGCGTGCACGAGCAGTACCAGGCTTTCTTTCCGCCGGACGTTACTTTCGTAGCCGACCACGCCAAACGCGCGATCACGTCATTCCCGGTCGCCCGCGGCCACTACTACGGAGTGGATTACAGCCCGGGTACTGACATTTCCTGGTACAAAAATATTCCGGTTCCCACTTCGTACATGGTTACGGAGTCGAAATACGACTTTTGCGGCGGTTACGACCACGCGCGCGAGGCAGGCATCGTCCACACGTCGAATCACCTTGTGGCGCCGGGTAAGAAGCTCTGGACGTGGGGCAACGCCGAGTTCGGCTATGCGTGGGACCGCAATCTAACGGATGAAGATGGGCCTTATGCCGAATTGATGGCCGGCGCCTACACGGACAATCAACCGGATTTCTCGTGGCTGCAGCCCTATGAGACCAAGACCTTCAGTCAGTATTGGTATCCGATTCAGAAAATTGGACCCGTGAAAAACGCCAACACCGAAGCCGCGGTGAATCTCGAATGCGAAGCGGGCACGGTGCGCATCGGCGTCGCGGTGACTTCGCGGCGCAGCGTGCGCGTGCTGCTGACCCGAGATGGCAAACCCGTCATTGACCGCAAATTGGAAGTAGCGCCCGATCAGCCGTTTACTGCGTCGCTGACGGCGGACAATGCCGCGCCGGAGCAGTTTAGCCTGGCCGTTGTCGATGCATCGGGCAATCAACTGATTGCTTATCATCCCGAAAAGCCGGTGGAGCGCGCATTACCTCAGCCAGCCACCGAGCCTCCGCCGCCTGCGCAGATTGCCAGCGCCGACGAACTTTACCTCACCGGGCTGCACCTGGAGCAGTATCGCCATGCAACCCGCTCGCCTGAAACCTACTGGCTGGAGGGCCTGCAGCGCGATCCTGGCGACGCGCGCCTCAACAACGCCATGGGCTTGTTTCATCTCCGCAGGGGAGAATTTGCACAAGCAGAAAAGTGCTTTACGTCCGCAGTGCGGCGGTTGACCTTAAGAAACCCTAATCCCCGTGACGGCGAGGCGTTTTACAACCTGGGATTGGCTCGTTTTTACCAAGGGAACAACACCGAAGCTTATGAAGCCTTTCACAAGTGCGTGTGGAATTACGCCTGGCAGAGCTGCGGTTACTATGCGTTGGCGTCTATAAGTGCGGCGCGGGGCGACTTCGCCGCGGCACTGGAGCAAATTGAGCGGAGCCTGCGTACGAACATCGAGAATCTTGAAGCCCGCGCGCTCAGAGCCTCGCTGCTTCGCCGTTTGGGCAGGGTCGAGGAGGCAAGGGAGGAAATCTCGGCGACCTTATCCCTAGATCCGCTCGATTTCCGCACCATGGCGGAACACTTTCTACTGACGCACGACGAAGAAACTCTGCGTGCGTTTGTAAACGCTCTGCATGGCGACTTCCAGATTTTGCTTGATGTTCTGTACGACCTTGCGTGGTGCGGCCTTCGCGACGATGCGTTCGATGTGCTTCGGGCCGCGATCGGCGAAGCCCAGTGGGATCAGCCGATGCTTTGGTACACGCTTGCATGGCTCACTTTCCTGCTCGGCCGCGACGAGGAATCACGCAAGTATACGGCGCGTGGGGAAGCAGCTCCGCCGCTCCATTGCTTTCCCGCAAGGCTGGAAGAGATGATCGTGCTGGAGCAGGTGATCGCGCAGCAGCCGGATGCCTCCAAAGCGCACTACTATCTGGGAAATCTTTACTACGATAAGCGCCGCTACGAGGATGCCATCCGCTGCTGGCGCAGATCGGTCGATCTTGACGCCACATTTTCCATTCCATGGCGCAACCTGGGCATTGCGGAATTCAATGTACACAACGATTCCCAGACAGCCGGCCGCATGTACGAGCGCGCGTTTGCCGCCAATCGGGGCGATGCTCGCCTCCTGTACGAATGGGATCAGCTGAAGAAACGGGCCGGCCTGGCGACGCCGGAAGAGCGCCTGCGTTTTCTCGAAGAGCACGACGCCCTGGTAGCCCAGCGTGACGACCTGACGGTTGAATACATCACACTTCTCAACCAAACCGGTCAGTGGCAGAAGGCGTTGGAGAATCTCAGCCGCCGCCGCTTCAGCCCATGGGAAGGCGGGGAGGGCCTGGTTTCGGCGCAATATGTCAACGCGCACAGGGCAATGAGCCGAGCAGCGCTGGCGGCCGGCGATGCACGCGAAGCTCTGAATCACTTTGCGGCTGCGCGGCATTATCCTGAAAACCTGGGCGAAGGAAAGCACCTGCTCACGCTGGAGCGCGATTTGGATTATCTGTCCGGGGTAGCTGCGCAGCAACTCGAGGATACGAAGTCAGCGCAAGTCTTCTGGGCGGCGGCTGCGGCTCCCCTGCCTGAGCCGGGGCTGCACACTTATTTTAAGGCGCTCGCCTTGCGCGCCCTGGGCGAAGAGAAGCGATCCGACGAGGCAATCTCGGAGCTGTCAAGAACCGCGGACGAAAAAGCGAATCGCGAGCCCAAGGTGGACTACTTTGCCACTTCATTGCCCAACATGCTTCTCTTTCATGACGATCTCAGCAAGCGAAATCGCGTGGAATCGCTGCTGCTGAAGGCGCTGGCCAGTCACGGCCGGGGAGATCCCGAAAAAGCCGTGGCGCTTCTGCGCCAGGTTCTCGCCGAAGATCCCAACCACCTGTTTGCGGCGGAGATGCTGAACCAGCTTGCGTGGGAACGCAGGCATGTTCGCGAGGCGGCGCCGGCATCATGATCGTGCCCCTGCCTGCCTCCAGCGCAAAGGTGGCGCGCGCAGCAGCTGCGAATTCCGTTTACGTGTGGTTGGTGGCTCTTGCCGGCGCACTGGGCGGGCTCCTGTTTGGTTACGACTGGGTGGTCATCGGCGGCGCAAAGCCTTTCTACGAGCGATATTTTCATCTCAACTCGGCCACGCTGGTGGGATGGGCGATGAGTTGCGCCCTCGTCGGATGCCTGATCGGCGCGCTTTCATCGGGCGCGCTGAGCAACCGCTTCGGCCGAAAACGGCTGCTCATCCTGGCCGCATCCGTCTTTGTCATTTCGTCTATTGGCACAGGCATGGCCAATGTCTTTACGGCTTTCGTCGCGTGGCGAATCACCGGAGGCTACGCCATCGGCCTGGCCTCGGGCGTCTCTCCCATGTACATCGCAGAGATATCTCCGGCGCACCTGCGCGGGCGCATGGTTTCGCTCAACCAGTTGGCCATCGTCTTCGGCATTCTTTTTGCGCAGATCGTCAACTGGCTCATTGCCCGTCCGGTCCCGCCGGGGTTCACGGCGCATGACATTCTCATTTCGTGGAATGGCCAGTGGGGATGGCGCTGGATGTTCGGCGTAACCGCGATTCCGTCGGCATGCTTTCTCATCACATCGTTCCTCGTTCCGGAGAGCCCCCGCTGGCTGGCGGCAAAAGGCCGCATGGACAAGGCTTCTCAAGTGCTCGAGCGGCTTGGCGGCGGGGACTACGCGGCGCAGGTGGTCAAAGATCTCACCCGGGAAGCGGAGGTGCCCGAGCACCGCTCCTCTTTCGGCGACTTATTTTCGGGCGGCATGGGGAAAGTGCTGTTTCTTGGCGTAGCACTCGCCGTGCTCCAGCAGTGGGCGGGCATCAATGTCATCTTCAATTACGCGCAGGAGATTTTTGCCGCTGCCGGATACCATGTCTCCGATATTCTCTTCAACATTGTCTTTACCGGCGCGGTGAATGTGGCCTTCACCTTTGTCGCGCTCTTTACCATTGATCGCTTCGGCCGGCGCATCCTGCTCCTCGCCGGCATGACGGGACTGGTGATTATCTACGGTGCGCTGGGCGAACTTTACCGCTTGCACGTGCATGGCAAGCCGATGCTCGCGCTGGTGCTCGGCGCTATCGCCTGCTATTCCGTTTCGCTGGCTCCCGTTGTGTGGGTGGTGATCGCCGAAATCTTTCCCACGCGGATCAGAAGCAGCGCGATGTCCATTGCCGTAACTGCGCTGTGGGCTGCGTGCTTTCTGCTTACCTACACATTTCCGTTGTTGAATGCGTCACTGAATGCGTCCGGCACGTTCTGGACGTATGCGTTGATCTGCCTCGCCGGTCTCGTGTACATCGCCGCATCACTTCCTGAAACCAAGGGCAAAACCCTGGAAGAGATTGAATCCTATCTGAAAAGTGCATGATGCACGGCAGTACGCGTGCCCAATGAAAAACTGATCCAGAGAGTTTGCGGCATCAAGCACAAAGGAGTAGATTGCTGACAAATGCCAAGCATAACGAAAGTCCTGCCTCTGCTGAGGTCGCCGCGCGTCGGCGTTTCCGCCATCGTTTCTTTCGTCATTGCAACGTCGTTCGCCGTCACTCTGGTTCCGCGCGCCACGGCCGCTGATCCGCCACACCTGGTGCAAAAGGACGGCCGCTACGCCCTCATGGTGGATGGCCGGCCCTATCTTATCCTTGGCGGCCAGATTCACAATTCCAGCGGGTGGCCTGCCGAATTGCCGGAGGTTTGGGACTCGATGGCCGCGCTTCACGCCAACACGGTTGAGGCGCCTGTCTACTGGGAAGTGCTGGAGCCGCAGGAGGGCCACTTCGATTTCGCGAACGTGGACGCGATTGTGAACGGCGCCCGCGCCCACAACCTGCATGTTGTCCTGTTGTGGTTTGGCACCTGGAAAAACGGCAACATGCATTATGTGCCGGAGTGGGTCAAGACCGACACCCGTCGCTTTCCCCGGGTGATTCGGCGCGACGGCGAGCCTATCGATGTGCTTTCCGCGAATTCCCGCAACAATCTGGAAGCGGACAAAGCGGCGTTCGTCGCACTCATGCATCACTTGAATCAGATTGACGGCGAGCAGCACACGGTGCTGCTTGTCCAGGTGGAAAACGAATCCGGTATCATCGGCAGCGTTCGCGATTATTCCGCGGAAGCGAATCGATTGTTTGCCGGGCAGGTTCCAGCGGACCTGCTGTCCGCTACGCACAAGCAGCCGGGTACGTGGAGCCAGGTTTTCGGCGCGGATGCCGACGAAACTTTTCAGGTCTACTACCAAGCCAGGTACATAAACGAGATCGCCGCGGCCGGCAAGAAGGAGTTCGCGGTTCCCTGCTACATCAACGTCTGGCCCGACCCTCCACCGGCGGAGTTGCCGCAGCGTGCGTTGGAGAATCCGGGAGTGGCCTATCCCAGCGGAGGCGCCGTGCAAAAAATGGTGAGCTTGTGGAAGGCGCTTGCTCCCTCCATCGACATGATCGGTCCTGATATCTACTCCACCGATTCAGGGTTCTACCGCAGCGAATTGAGCACGTATGCACGCCCCGATAATCCGCTGTGGATTCCGGAGACGGGAAGCGGCAACAACTTTGGCAAATTCTTCTTCTATGCCCTTGGCGACGGAGCGATCGGTTTTTCGCCCTTCGGCATCGATCACCCCAAGGGAGTGAGCGCAAGATTCGGATCGCCGGAGACCCACGCGCGTAACTTTTCCGCGATCGCGCCGATGGATCGCGAGATTGCCCAGGCGGAATTCGAAGGCAACCTGAAGACCGCAGTAGAGGAGCCGGGAAAAGCAACTGAAGAATTGGACTTCGGCGACTGGCAAGCCACGGTCGCATTCGGCTTTCCCCAAGGCGACGGCCGCAGGCCGCCAGGCACCAAAGACGCGAGCGGCGTAGCGCTGGTGGCCCGCCTCGGCCCCGATGAATTTCTGGTGACCGGCTTCGACGCCAGCGTGATCTTTCACCTTCCCGGAAAACAGCCGTGGATGCGGAGCGAGTTTCTCTCGGTCGAGCAAGGCGCGTACGAGGATGGCGTGTGGAAGCCGGTCCGCCTTTGGAACGGCGATGAAACCGACCGCGGCCTCCGCTTTTTTCAAAGGCCGGAAGTCGTACTGGTGAAGATGGGACGCTTTTAATTGACTCTCCCTGCAGCGCACGCTTATGCGATCTGCCTGCTGCGAAGTTTGCCGCCCGTGACCGGTCAGCCGCCTGGGGTCATGCTTTCTTTTTGATCTTGCTTCTTCTTCCTGCCGGTCTGCGCGTAGCTTTCGCAGCAGATGTTCTGGAAGGCGCGGTCTGCCCGTCGCGGAGCGCCCGCAGGCGGCGCAAAAGCGCCAGCGTGGCTGAACCGGGGTCCGAAGCTTCGACGAGGAGCGGCTCTATTCCGCGATGCCGCAGCACCGCTGCGTGTGCAGGACTGTTCTCCGTCATCAGGATGTAACTGAACGGCCGGTGCTCGGCCCACGCGGAATTCTCCCAAATCTCGTGCAGTTTCCAGAGCAGGTAGCGCGTGTTCACATCGTGAAGGCTGTAGCCGAGAAACAGCAGTGGGCGGGCAAGGCTGTCGGAGCGCAGCCGCAGATCGAGCGGACTCTCGAAGCTCATGCGGCGGAAGTAGCTGGTCTCCGTGAGCACGATCGACTCATCATCATTGAGGTCGCCGTGGAATTTAATGATCTCTATGGTGCGGCCATCAGAACGGGTGAGATCGCCGACGCTGACAATCTTTTGAAACGGCTTTCCACGGGCTTCGTATGACTTCTCCAGCCAGTGGTCGTAGTTGGTGGTGTAGATGACGGGGAAATCAAGATCGACGATCAGGTTGTGTATTTCCGAGCCGGTTATGTCGATCGATGGCGGATGCAACGTGCTTTCCAGCCAGCTGCGCAGCGGGCCGATCTTGCCTTCCTGGAGGACATAAGCTTCAGCGAGAATCGCGTAATCGCGTAGTGAACCGTCGCCACCGCTCAGCCTCATGTTGTGGCGGATGTAGCGCACGAGCGCGCCGAAATCCGGCAGGCCCAGGTTCTGCGAAATTCCCCCGCCGGCAAAGAGAATCACGCGGCGGTCGTGAATGGCTGCGGCCAGCGCCTCAAGGCTCACCTGCGACCTCCTCAACCCTCGTTATTACAGATGCAGGCTGGAGGCGAGTCGCGGGCTGACGGCTTCCGGATCTAATCCGATCCCGAAGTATGGATGTGGTTTTTGCCTGGCTGGAGGGGCCAGGTTCTTCCCGCATAAACAAAGGTGCCGTGAAGTGCGGCGGGCAAGGTGATTGAGGCGTCGAGGCCTTTGCCCTGGCGATGATATTCCACTTCAATTGCGCCGGCGGGGTGCGGATAAGTAGCCGAAAGCGATGGCAGCGCAGCAAGATGGGGCGCAATGCGGACGGTTTTGAATCCGGGACTGGCTGGCCCAATTCCCGCAACGAGGGTGAGCAGGTCGTAGATGGGATGGGCGCTCCACGCGTGCGAATCAGAGCGGGTATTACCGGGAGTTTCTGGCCACGTGCTGAAATGGAGGGGCAGTAACTGCCGCCACGGCGCGATGGAGACCAGATAATCATCTGCCATGCCGGCGTGGTCGAGCGCGCGTGCGAGATAGAAGCGGAAATAGTAAGAGGCGCTCAAGATCCCGTTGGGCGTAGTCCCGGGCTCGATGGCGAGCACCTTCTGCAGCACCGCGCGTTGTTGATCTTTGGGCACCACATCATAGAGAACGCCCATAATGTTCGACTGTTGACTGAAAACAGTTTTGCCGGGATTATCGGCAAGCATGCCGCGAGAAGGAACCCAGCATTTCGCGTAGATTCCGGCGCTGACATGAGCCGCGCGGGTGCGATAGCGTTCGGCGAGAGCTGCGTCGCCGAATGCCGCTTCGAGATCGGCGGCACTGCGCAGCGCGCCAAGATATTGCAGCGTGGTGACGCAGGATTCGCCGCGGGAATCGTAAGTAGGGATGGTGCCGGAGGGCACCCAGTCGATGAAGCTCCACCATGGAAGTTCGCGGAGGAGGCCATCGGGCTGCTCGTATTGCGCAAACCAGTCGAGGACGGTGCGCGTGCCCTCGAGGGATTCGCGAATGGGCGCGGGATCGGGACGGTACATCCAGTAGTCGTGAAGCATGCCGATCCAGAGCAGCGAAAACGTGGGAATGTTCTGCGGCAGCGAGCTGGGATAGCGGCTGCGGGTGATGCCTTCAGGAATGCGCGAGTCGTTGAAGGCCTCGAGGGCCTGACGGGCCAGGCGATCGTCGCCGGTGACGGCATAAGAGATCAGAGCCTGGATGCGAGTGTCGCCCACGTACTGAAGCTGCTCGTAATAAGGCGTATCCATGTAGGTTTCGTGGGCGTCGAGCCGCGCCGTGCGCCAGCTTATCTGCCAGATCTTGGCGAGATCGGGATCGGGCGATTGGAAGGTGGCGCGCTCTTCAAACGGATAGGCTGAGAATCCCGTGGTCAGGGAGTCGAGCGTGAGGGGTTCGTCGCCGGTGCGAATGTCGAGATCGAGATAACGCCAGGTGCGCCACCAGAGCGGCTCGAAGACGCGCTTGGAACCTCCGTCGGGAAGGAACTCGTCGCGCAGACCAAGCGCACGGCGCGGATGCTTCACCCCCTGCGCATCGGTGTAGTCAATCGCACCGCGGTCGCCTTTGTGATCTTCATTGTCGTAGAGCGCTTCAGAGTAAGTGAGCCAGATTTGAGATCCCTTGCCGCCAGAAACGGTGAGAATCGGATATGCCGTAGTCAGCGTTTTGCGGTCAAGAAGAATGTGGAGATGCACGTTGGCTGGAATCGTAACTGCATTGCCGGGAAACGACGTCATACCGGGCTGCCCGGCTGAAGGTGAATCGACTCTGACCACCTGACCCGCGCTGCCTGGCGTGTAGGTCATGTGCGGCAGCGTATCCGGAACCAGGCCCCAGGGATTGTCGCCGGTTGCATCGGCGGAGTGAGCGCGATTGACGGTGCCGTAAATGCTGTCTCGCATCGGTGACGCGGCTGGAATCCAGTTAGAACTGTCGTCGGATGGAACGTTCCAGTTCCAGTCGCATTGGGCAGCATCGATCTGCTCTCCGGGGCCTGCAGCCATGTAAGATCGCTGGGTAACGGAAGCGCGGTCGAGCGGGCGATGACAAGGCTCCGCTTCCACCTGCCAGTTCTCGGGGGTGCTGATGCTCTCTGCGCCTGTTGCTTCGCTCTCAAGCAGGAACCCGGTGCGGTCGCTCATCTGCGCGATGGGTGCGAAGATGCCCCAGTTCCACACCGTTGCTGAAACCAGATTCTTGCCGGGATGCAGATACGGCGACAGATCAAAACGCTCATAGCGCCAGTGGGTAAGATCACCGCGAGCCGGGCCGTCCCCGACGCGTTGACCGTTGACGTAGAGAATGAAGCGATCGTCGGCGCTTACACTGACGATATAGGTGCTCGGAACCGCGGCAATATTGACGGAACGGCGGAAGTGGAGGACCAACGGCTCGCGCAGCGGAGCAGTAGGATGGGTGATCCACGATGCGTGCCAGATGCGATGCGGCGGATCGGGCGGGATATTGGTCTGAGCGCGGTTTGGAGCTGGAGCAACAAGAAAGAAAGTTACAACTGAGAGTGCGGCAAATGCTTTGCGCATGCGGCTAACCTCCAGGTACGATTGCGAACGTGTCGAATCGTAAGTTCTCATTGTAGGAGCTGTTTCCAGGTGCAGAGATTCATCCGAACTACCGAGCCGAACTAACAGAATCCCATGGCGCCCACGCGATTGGGGTCGACGCCCCATTCAGGGGTCCGGCTTTTCACGGTGCGAATTGCCCGCTGCATGTCGGCAAGAGCATTGTTCATGCTGCACGGTGAATCCGTCTCGCGGGGCAAACGGTACTTCAACACGAAGGGCCGCGATCCCTGCTGGCTCAGCCAGTCGGCCGAACGATAGCCCTCCACCATATCGGCTGCCTCATCTTAATTTCTCCTCCTGCGGGCTGCGTAATCGAGTTGTCATTTGCCTAAGGTTTCAGGCCGAACACCCCGACTCTCTCCACTTTTTGCGTATCGTTGCCGATCTCTCCCGCGCGAGCGGAAAAATCCTGCAAGAGCTCGCGGATCGTGCGCCGAATGCGTGGCTCCACCGCTTCCGGCGCAATCTCGTTCAACGGCACCAGCACAAATGCGCGCTCCGCCAGTCGCGGATGCGGAATCCTGAGTCCCGGCTCATCGATCACGCTGTCTCCGAAGAGCAATATATCCAAATCCAGTGTGCGCGGACCATTGGGAATTGCATTCGCCCGGTCGCGGCCCAACTCTTTCTCGATCCGCATCAGCGCATCCAGTAGCTGGCGCGCGCTGGCTTCGGTTTCGAGCGCCACCACGGCATTTACGAAGCGCGGCTGCTCCGTGTATCCAACCGGTTCAGTGGAATAGAGGGAAGATTTCGCAGCGACGCGGCCGAGCGCAGCGAGTCGTTCCTCCGCGGCGGCGAGAGTTGCTTCGGGCGATCCGGCGCAACTGGGCAGGTTGGCGCCCATTCCGATATATGCGGTGCGCATCGACTTCAGAGTATAGCGGCGCGATGCGCAAAGTGCGTGGATGCGTCAGTCCGCAGCTTTCGCGCCACCGCTTTCGGAATGGGCTGAGACGTGATCCTGCCAGCCGGGCAATTGCTTGTCGCCGGTGATCAGGCGCGCCGCGCGCGAAAATGTGAAGTAGGTCCAGATCCACGCTGCAAAGACGGATACGCGGTTGCGAAATCCGATAAGAAAGAAAATATGCACGGTGACCCAGGTGAACCACGCGGGAAATCCGCTCAAATGCGCCTTGAAGGGCCACTCGACTTTAGCGATCGCGCTCATGCGGCCGATGGTGGCCATGTCGCCCTTGTCGAAATAACGAAACGCCGGACGCGGATGGTGAGCGAGATCGGCGCGAATCATACGTGCAAGGTGATCGCCCATTTGCATCGCCGGCTGCGCCACTCCGGGGACCTGGTGACCGTCCTGCTCGAAGTGGGCGAGATCTCCCAGCACAAAGACTTCCGGGAGCCCCGGCGGGTTCAAGTGTTCATCGACAATTACGCATCCGCGATGATCTGTCGGCGCACCGAGCATCTTGCCCAAAGGAGAAGCTTGCACGCCTGCTGCCCACAGCGTCACCACTGCGTCGATTCTCTTGCCATCTGCTTCCACCCATCCGGGACCGACCGCGGAAACCTGCGTTTTGGTGTGCACTTCCACTCCCAGATGCTTCAGCGTCGCCTCAGCTTTGGCGGAGAGATCGGGTGGATACGCGGCCAGAACGCGCGAGCCGCCATCGAGCAGAAGCACGCGGCTTTTGGATGGATCGATGTGGCGAAAATCGTGGCGCATGTAAAGCTGCGCGATATCGGAAATAGCGCCGGCTAATTCCACGCCGGTGGGGCCGCCGCCGATGACAACGAAATTGAGCGGCGGATGCCAACCACGCTCGACCACCTGGCGCTCGGCAAGTTCGAAGGCAAGAAGCACGCGGCGGCGAATCTCCAGCGCGTTCTCAATGGTCTTGAGCCCAGGAGCATTCGGGGCCCAATCGTCGTGGCCGAAATAAGAATGCGTAGCGCCGGCGGCGAGAGCGAGATAGTCGTAGGCGATGGTGGTGCCGCTGCGAAGAACCACGCGACGATTCGCCGTATCGATGCCGACAACTTCCTCCATCAGCACTTCGGCGTTTTTCTGTTTGCGCAAGATGGAGCGGATGGGTTGTGCTATGTCGGCCGGAGAGAGGACGGCCAATGCCACCTGATAGAGCAGCGGCTGAAAGAGATGGTGATTGCTGCGGTCGACTACCGTTACGTCCACCGGCAGACCAGCCAGAGATTTGGCCGCATGGATGCCGGCGAATCCGCCACCGATGATCACGATTTTCGGTCGATGAGCCAGGGCTCCTCCGAATCTGCCGCGCGGCGCGCTGCTTTCATTTACCCGCGGCCAAATCTGTCTCTAAAGAGGAGATGCGGGAACAGCGGGTTTGGTGACATGGAAATGCGCGCATGCGGCATTCGCCGGGTCTGGTGCTATAGCATCCAGCTATGATTGCCGGCGCAACCTGGGCCTGGTGGCTGGGATTTCACGCTGTAGTTGCGATGATGCTGGCGGCGGATTTCCTGCTGCAGGGGAGGCGGCACAAGCGTTTGCAACCGCAGACGGCAGCGTGGATTGGAACCGCCATTGCGGTGCTCGCGGCAGTGGCTTTTGCGGGATGGATTTATCTCGAGAAGGGACGCGAGCTGGGCCTCGAATGGATTGCGGGATACACCATCGAAGGTTCACTGAGCATCGATAATCTGTTTGTCTTTCTGGTGCTGTTTCAGGGATTCAATATTGAGCCGGAGCGGCAACATCGGGCGCTGAACTGGGGAGTTGCGGGAGCGATGGTGCTGCGCGCGGCGTTTATTGCGGCGGGAGTTACGCTGCTGCGGAACTTCGAGTGGGTGACGTGGGTATTCGGGTTGTTTCTGCTGTATGCGGCGTGGAAGCTGGTGCGCGAGGGATCGCCGCAAGAGGCGATTCCCAAGTGGATTCGGCGAATGCATCCGGCGGGTGGATCGCTGCTGCCGGTGATCGTTGCGGTGGAATTGACCGACCTGCTCTTTGCTGTTGATTCGGTGCCGGCGGTGCTGGCGGTGTCGCACGATCCCTTTGTGGTGTACACGTCGAATATCGCGGCGATCATTGGATTGCGCTCGCTGTACCTGGCGATGGCGATGCTGCTGAACCGGATGCGGTACCTGCACTACGCGCTGGGGGTGTTGCTGGGGTTTGTGGCGCTGAAGATGCTGGCGAGCCCGTGGTTTGAGGTGCCGATCACGATTACGCTGGCGGTGATCGGCGGAATCCTGGGGGTGGTGGCGGTGGTTACGATGGCTGCGCCGCGAAGAAGCGACTGACGCCGGCGGCATTCAGGTGGCCCGAATCCGGGGCATACAGTCTTACAGATTTACATTTTTTGGCTTTCTGGTTTTTGCAGCTTTACCGGTTTACAGTTTTACTTTCAAAAATCGAAAACCCGGATTTTGGCAGTTTCGCGGAGATTTTTCTGCCGGAGCGGAAAATCGAGGTTGCGAAAAGTGCAGGCCTGGAGCGGGGATTTGCGATTCCGCGCCGCGCGGGCAAGGGGCAGAGATGAAAATTTTCTGCGGCAAATTTCGAATTGCGTTTTCCGGGAAGCGGGGCGAATTGCGAATGGAGCTACCAATTGCATCGTGGCAATGAACACCGCCGCAGTGCGCCGGGAAAAGCGTGCTGAATTTGCGCAGAGCCGGCGAGCAGGCAAGGGCGCGGCTGCCCGTGGAGGGCGCACGCCGGCGGCCGGAGGGGCCGGCTTCGAGCTCATTTCTTTCACGCATGATTCAAGGCTAGCGGATGGCGGGAATTAATCGGCAAAACAGGTCGAAGTTTTTTACGTTTGTTTTCAGCTACTTAGAAAATAAAATCGGAAGAACCTCTTGACAGGTTCTGACGGGGACCCCCCGCCTCGATTCGGGAGGGGCGTTTGGGGCTAGAGTAGCCGGAACGGAAGATCTCGCCCGATTACCTGCTGACAGCCAGACGCGGATCTTTCACGGTGGTGGCCTGCAGGGATTCCTTCTGGGCGTAGAGGATGTAGTCCTGAGTTTCGATGAGCATCTTCCGGACGGAAAATGAATCGAGCACGCCGACCGCGCGCTCTATTTCCGACAACCTCCGCAATATCTGTACGCAATCCATCTTTTGTACCCGGAGAAGATAGTAGTAATACCTTAAACGTAATGCGGCCGGGGAGCGATAGGACTTTAGTTGCAGAAAGCGAAGAATCGCCAAAGGGGTGGGCAACGGATGTCCCGGGGCCGGCATCCCCCTACTATTGCGGAGTTTTCCCCCCGGAACATGACCAGGCCCACTTCCAAGGTTCAGGAAGCGCTCATCGAAGCGCTGCATAAAATGGCCAGTTCGCCCGAGCTGAACGAAGCCGAGGCGGAATGGCTGAAGCAGTTCGTGATGCGGATGGTGACTGAACTGTCGATAGTGAAAGAAAACCAGGAAGGGGAACCTGAAGCGCCGATCGCGGCATAGAGCTCGCATCAAAAATATTCCGATAGCATCTCAGAGGGTTCCACCAGCGTTCTTATACGTTTCCGCTTTTAGCCTCAGCCATTTTCCGCCATCGCTTAAGCAAGTTTTGATCGCAGGTATGGCGCCTTTCCGCGCGCTCCAGATCGGACCTCCAGAGAGAGGCGCCAACGGACTCGCAGCATTTTTGGCAGATGGATTCTACAGCGCGGTCACAGTTGGCCGGCGGATGAAGGCGGGTCGAACACGAGCGGGCATAGATGGCCTCGGGTGCTTGAATATGGCCCGACCTTGGGAAGGCGCTAGTGTAGCACTGTTTTCTGGCGTTCGGCTTGGCTGGCTGGTGAGAGTTTTTGGGGGGCCCATGGAAAAATTCGGGAAGAAACTGTTGAAACAAGTTCCGCGGCCCTCCAGGCCTGATCCGCAAAACGCAGCCTCGGAGGCGGGTGCGCTGCTCTCCGACTCCGCTTTTTCTGCGACAAATACGTACGGTTGGAATTGCGGACGGCGTTATAAAGCAGTGGCTGCCTTATTGGGTGAGCAGGGGCTGAAGCCCGCGGACATTTTGCGGCACTTGCGGCACGACTAAAGTCGTGCCCTAATAAGAAACTAACTCCTGCTTATGCGGCTATGGGTTGTATTTGCACAGCGTAGCCAAGATTTTGCAGGTGCTTGAGCAGGCGCAAGGCATGCCGATGTTTAGCGTGTTGGTCAAAATGGTGCGGGCCGAG
>DASYWU010000023.1:0-4400 GCA_035935755.1 Occallatibacter sp.
GGTCCGACTGTTACACGGGCTCATCTGCACCAGGGAAATGCCGACCTCTGTGCCGGCTGCGCAAGAAAACTCTACACAATCCCGGCCCATCGTTTCATCCATCGCGGGTCGGAAACACCGGTGCCGGACTGTTACAAAGCCGGATTCCAGCAAGACTTTACCGGCTTCCCGCAGGACTTTCAGCCGTTGATTCAGCCGGGTCCGTTCCGGTGCGCGCATCGGTGGCGCGGGAATTTCCTTGCGAAAGCTGTTGACCGCTGGGGCTGTTTCTGGTACATATCAATATATCACGATAACACGATATGAGGAGAATGAGGAATGGCGACGACGGTGGCGGAAGTGAAGGAGCAGGCTTACAAGGTAGCTGATATGGCGCTGGCCGAGTGGGGGCGCAAAGAGATTGAGATTGCCGAGCAGGAGATGCCGGGGCTGATGGCGATCCGCAACAAATATGCTGCGGAGAAGCCGCTGAAGGGCGTGCGGGTGAGCGGGTCGCTGCACATGACCATCCAGACGGCGGTGCTGATTGAGACGCTGGTGAGCCTGGGCGCGGAGGTGCGCTGGGCGAGTTGCAACATTTTTTCGACGCAGGACCACGCGGCGGCGGCGATTGCGGCGGCGGGCGTGCCGGTGTTTGCGTGGAAGGGCGAGTCGCTGGAGGACTACTGGTGGTGCACCTACCAGGCGCTGACGCACAAGGGCGGCAAGGGTCCGCAACTGATTGTGGACGATGGCGGGGATGCGACGCTGCTGATCCACAAGGGCTATGAGTTGGAAGACGGCGACAAGTGGGTGGAAGGGCCGGCGGGGAATCACGAAGAGAAGGTGATCAAGGACCTGCTGAAGAAGGTGCATGCCGAGGATCCGCAGCACTGGCACAAGGTGGCGAAGGAGTGGCGCGGGGTGAGCGAGGAGACGACCACGGGCGTGCACCGGCTCTACAAGATGATGGAGCAGGGCAAGCTGCTGGTGCCGGCGATCAACGTGAACGACTCGGTGACTAAATCGAAGTTCGATAATTTGTATGGCTGCCGGGAGTCGCTGGCGGACGGGATCAAGCGGGCGACGGACGTGATGATGGCGGGCAAGGTGGCCGTGATCTGCGGGTATGGCGACGTGGGCAAGGGCTCGAGCCACTCGCTGCGCGGGATGGGCGCGCGGGTGTTGGTGACGGAGATTGACCCGATCAATGCGCTGCAGGCGGCGATGGAAGGCTTTGAAGTAACGACCGTTGAAGACACGCTGGGGCGCGGCGATATTTACGTGACCTGCACGGGGAACACGGACATCATCACGCTGGAGCACATGAAGCGGATGAAGGACCAGGCGATCGTGTGCAACATCGGGCACTTCGACAACGAGATCCAGATGGACCGGTTGAATACGGAGCCGGGCGTGAAGAAGGTGAACATCAAGCCGCAGGTGGATAAGTACGTATTCCCGGACGGACACGCGATTTTTGTCCTGGCCGAGGGGCGGCTGGTGAACCTGGGCTGCGCGACGGGACACCCGAGCTTCGTGATGAGCAACAGCTTCGCTAACCAGACGCTGGCCCAGATCGACCTGTGGAAGAACCGCGATAGCTACAAGACAGAGGTTTACACGCTGCCGAAGAAGCTGGACGAGGAAGTGGCGCGGCTGCACCTGGAGAAGATCGGCGTGAAGCTGACCAAGCTCTCGCAGAAGCAGGCCGACTATATTGGCGTGCCGGTGGAAGGACCGTTCAAGGCGGAACACTACCGGTACTAAAAAGCAGGGATCAGGGATCAGGGAATGCAAGATGATCTGTGGTCATCGACGACTCAAGGGATACGTCGATTGATGTCCCCGTGTCCGGTCTGTGGAAAGACGGAACTGACCGGACATGGATATTTCTTGCTTGCAAGTCAAGTCGCAGAAAATCAAACCGACGAACTTAAGGCGTTCTTTGACCTCTACAAACAGCGACGATGGGAAGAACTCAGCAAAATTCGTGAGTTCAAAGGGACCGCAGATGCAGTTCTGGTGTACGTCATGTTATGTAGTTCTCGCGGGTGTGCTTTCGCTGTTCGAGATCCGTTTGAGCTTTATGGCTCGGACGAGTTGCTAGATTTGACGCCAATAGGCGAGCAAGAGGTCGGGCAGCTGCGCTCTTTACAGGTGGAATTGCACGAATTGTAAGGCCAGGTAGGGAGATTGCCGCATAGATGCCAGTGAATGAAGGCAGAGATTATGGCTTCACCGCTGAGTTTTTCGTTTGAGTTGTTTCCGCCGCGGACGCCGGAGGGCGCTGCGAAGCTGCCGGGTGTGATTGCGCAGCTTGCGGAGTTGCGGCCGGATTATTTTTCGGTGACGTATGGGGCGGGCGGGTCGACGCAGGATGGGACCTACCAGACGCTGATGAAGGTAGTGGAGCACGCGGGCATCGAGGCGGCTCCGCATCTGACGTGCGTGGGCTCGAGGCGGGCGCATATCGCGGAGTTGCTGGAGCGGTATCGCAGGGCGGGAATGAAGCGTGTGGTGGCGCTGCGCGGCGATCTGCCGGCGACGGCGATGAGTGCGGCCGCGCCGGGCGATTTTCATTACGCGCTCGAACTGGTGGAGTTTATTCGTGAGACGCAGGGCGATGCGTTCCAGATCGAGGTGGCGGCGTATCCGGAGATGCATCCGCAGGCGCATAGTCCCAGGGCCGATTTTGAGTGCTTCCGCCGCAAGGTGGAGGCCGGGGCGGACGGCGCGATTACGCAGCTCTTCTACAACGCGGACGCGTACTTCCACTTCATGGACCGGTGCGCCAGGGCCGGAATTCGCATTCCGGTGGTGCCGGGAATAATGCCCATCACCGGGTACGCGAACACGGTGCGCTTCTGCGCGGGGTGCGGGGCGGATTTGCCGCGGTGGGTGCGGCTGCGGCTGGAAGAGCTGCAGCACGACAAGGCGGGGCTGGTGGAGTTCGGCGTGGAGGTGGTGACGCGGTTGTGCGAGACGCTGCTGCGCGGGGGCGCGCCGGGATTGCACTTTTACACCATCAACCAGTCTGACGCGAGCACGCGGCTGTGGAAGAATCTTGGATTGCCGCAGGGTCAGCGCGCCGCGGTGGGGACTGCGCCGTTGGAGCCGGCGGCGCCCATGAGCACCAGCGAGCGCTGAACGAAGGGCGCGTAGGCCAGCAGGGCCATGCAGGCGAGGGCCAGGCCGAAGTTGATGTGGTGCATGAGCAGGAAAGGCGAAAGGGCCCACAGCTCGTCGAGGACGAGCAGGCCGGGCCAGATCTTGAGGAATTTGCGGCGCGCGCCGGGCGCATGGAAGAGCGCCAGACAGATGACGTAGCCGCGGACGGCGATCAGGATGGCCGAGCTGACGACGATGACGCCGACGGCGACGGCAGCCCAGCGGAAGACGGAAAGTAGGTCTTCGATTTCTCCCAGGTTGGCCAGCGCGCCGATGTAGAAACCCAGATACATGAGCTGAAAGAGTACGAAGAGTGTTTGCACGAGGTGGAACGGCGCTTTGGGCAGTTCCTTTGGCGAGGCGAGAATGCCGGCGCCGAGGCCGAGATCTGCTTCCGTTTCGGTTTCGGGCTGGGGGCTGGGTTCCGGAGGCGGGGTGACTTGCTCCGCGGGCGCCGGAGGAGTGGTTTGGTCTGGCGGCGCCGGTGAATCGATCTCTGCGGTGATGCGCTCGACGGGAGCGACGAAGCGGTAGCCGCGGCGGGCGAGCGTTTCCACAAAACGCGGACTGCTGGCGGTGTCGCCGAGAGCTTCGCGAATGCGGTTGATTGCCGAGTTGAGGCCGTGCTCGTAGTCGACGAAGGTGCCTTGTGGCCAGAGCTCGCGGGCAATCTCGTCGCGGGTCAGCAGTTCGCCGGGGCGGTCGAGGAGCATGGTGAGGACCTGGAAGGGCTGCGTGTTGAGCCGGATGCGGATGCCCTGGCGGCGGAGCTCTCCTGTGTTCGCGTCGGCTTCAAAGGCTCCAAAGCGATAGCGCGGTGCTGGGCGGGGGTCGGACATGCGGGCTGAGGAGTCCAGTGTAAATCGCGGGGAGATGAATCCCAAGTTTGAGGCCGCGGAACAAGTCGGAGCAGATGCCTGCAAAGCAAGGAGTTGCACGGTGAGAAATAAACGTGGCGTGGTGATGCGCGTTGCATTGACCCCTGAGGCAGGACGGGGCAATGTGAAGGACATGAAACGAGCAACCCAGTTAGAAATCTCCGGGGGGCGAGGAGATTTGAATCAAGTCGGGCCTCAGCGGCTAAAGCCGCGAGCATTTCTGGCCATTTCCGGCACGACTGAAGTCGTGCCCTAATAAGAAACTAACTCCTGCTTATGCGGCTATGGGTTGTATTTGCACAGCGTAGCCAAGATTTTGCAGGTGCTTGAGCAGGCGCAAGGCATGCCGATGTTTAGCGTGTTGGTCAAAAT
>DASYWU010000024.1:0-202734 GCA_035935755.1 Occallatibacter sp.
ATATTCGCCTTATGTTCGCCTCAGGCCCCCGCACTAGTATAAGGGATTTCCCTTAGCTTACCGATTTTGAGGCTGAAATGAGTATGGGCTTCGGCCACTTATCTATTGGAACCGAATGCCCTGATACCGGCTCGGGAAAGGACCTCACTTCCTTCTCAGGGGAAGCGGCTCTCCGGCGCCGACCCTCAGTCAGACCGGGAGCCGCTTGCCCGGCGTGCGCTTCCCCCGGGGCCGCGTGCGCTGCGTCCAGGGCAGGGGCGCAAGTCAAAGGGGTGATCCCTCGTCCAACGGGTTGGTTGCCTGGTATCTTCCCGGAGGCGCTTGCGCGGGTGCGGGGGCAAGCGGGGCTTGGCGGGCGTATCGCCGAACACGACCGAATAGTGATGCTAAGCTCAGATCGTCGCGATGAAAGTCATTCTGTAAAGTTTCCAAAACGTCTGTATTCAGGTCGATGATTCAGACAAGCTGCGCGAGACGCACGGGATGCGCTTGCTCCCAGGACAATGAGTTCCACTGACTTGCCCATTCGAACCCGGCGTCAGCGGAGTAAAAGAGATGTCGGCGCGGTTAGGGGAGCGTGGGAGCGACCGAGGCGCATTGCGCACTGCGTCTCCCGATCGGGAGCACCAACTATGAACCGAAGCGATGGGGTTGGGCACTCGGCTGTGGAAGCCTATGTTTCAAATCAACTGTTCATGCGCTTCACGGACACTGGTCGAGCTGGCGTTTTTTCGGTCTGGTACAAGCGGCTATGATCTGACACTGGCGCTGGTGAACGGTGATTGCGCAGGTGTGAAGCTCGAATGCCCTGCTACTTCACATGTGGGAATGTACTCGAACATCTGTTTCCACTGCTCCAGCAGCCACTGGTCACAGACGTGGCCCTGTTCCGCCCGGTCCAATTCCGTCTCGCGCTTGGCGGTTGCAACAATGAGGAAGCAACGTGCGCAGGTTGATTCGGTGATTCGACGGCTTTTGGGACGTCGAATAAACGTGCTACTAACGGGCGACGCCATAGCAATCTCCAACTTGCGGAAAGATGCTGTTCGTAGGTGCTGCACGGAGCCTGAAGTTCAAAGCCGGTGTAGTAATACACGAAGGTAACTAGAGTAATCCACAACGCAGCGGATTTTCCAGCGAATTTTCGGGGTCCATCGATTTGGAGCGACACGCGAATGCCGTTTGTTGATTCATCCGCAACGGCGGAAGCGCTGACTTGACGCAACTTGCGGTTTCACAAGCCGTGAGCGCATCACCGGCAACGCCGAGATTGCCAATCGGTTGACGTCCGGTCCCGCCTCGGCTGTAGCGTTTTAAAGCTGCGTCACTGACTAGCCTGTGGGCGATCCACCAAAGACTTTGGATATGGAACGAAGCAACCGGTCGTTGCGGTCGATCAGCTCTTGCGCTTTAATAATCGCGAGATGTGTTCTGATTACAGCTTCCCGCAGGTCGGCGCTGACGCGCTGAGACGCTAAGATTTGCTCAACGTGAGAAAGCAAGGACGCCCGGGCCACAGTATCGTGCATGGCAGCTCCGCGATGGAATTGGATGGGGATGAGGCCTGGTGCAATGAAACATATTTTACCGCAAAGCAGAGGAGCACGGAAACTGGGGAGAACCCTAGTACTTGGTGTGATTTAAATCACAATCTAAACTGCTGCGGGACTGCCCAACCTCGGCATACTCCGGCCACTGGCGGCGACCCGAGCCGGCGAACGCGGCGGACTCGATGCGAATGGAGAAGCACATCTTGAGGGGAGCCGCGCGGCTAATTCGAAGGCCCCGGCAAACGGGGAGAGAGAGCGCGTCACACCACCGGCGCCCGACCTCTCCCCGCGGGTCTGCCAATCTTCGGTTGCTGCATACATGCATTCTCAGCCAACGCGCTGAATCGAGTTGACGGCTCTCGACGCCCTCCCCCCCGCGAGGGGAGTCCGACGACATAACGCGGCCCGCAGACGGTGAAAGACGGAGTGGTGGTATCAGGCACAAAACCCCGTGACAGGGGCCGAAGTCGGCGCGCACGACTGAGACGAATGGCGGCGAAAGTCGCAAAACGGGCAGCGCGACAAAAGCCGAAGGTCTATGTGGCCGCGACGGCCCAAGGAAAACGACAATGCCTCACGCTGACTGGACTGCAATCGATGCATGGGCGTCGTTGGACAGCAGCCACGGACGTTTACCAATTGCAAAATGAAGAGCAGCCGGTCACCCGCCCGTGAGCATGGGGCGCGAGATCGTAGCCGGCTGCTGAGCTCGAGTAAAATTCCGGCATGAAGCGGATCCTGTTGTCGTGGAGCAGCGGAAAGGACAGCGCGTGGGCGCTGCATGCATTGCGGAGCGATGCGCGGATTGAGGTTTGCGGGCTGTTGACTACACTAAATGAGAAGTTCCAGCGGGTTGCGATGCACGGGACGCGGCGCTCGGTGCTGGAGGCGCAGGCGCGTGCTGCTGGATTGTCACTGTGGACGGTGCCGCTACCGTGGCCGTGCTCGAATGATGCTTATGAAGCGCGGATGAGCGAGGTGTGCGGACGGGCAGTGGCCGAAGGAATGGAAGCGGTGGCGTTTGGGGATCTGTTCCTGGAAGACGTTCGCGCGTATCGCGAAAAGCAGTTGTTGGCGACAGGGCTTGAGCCGCTGTTTCCGTTGTGGGGCATGCCGACGACGGAGCTGGCGCGGGAGATGATTGCCGGTGGATTACGGGCGCGGGTGACATGCGTCGATCCGCGGGTGCTGCCGGCGACGTTTGCCGGGCGGGAATTTGATGGGGCTCTGCTGCGCGACTTACCGGCGGGAGTGGACCCCTGCGCGGAGCGGGGCGAGTTTCATACCTGCGCGTATGCAGGGCCGATGTTTGCGGAAACGCTCGGGCTTGAGGCGGGCGAGTTGCTGACTCGGGACGGGTTTGTGTTCGCAGACTTTGAGATGGTTGGCGCGGTGCGGGCTGTGTGATGGACTTCGCACGTCGGCTCGTGCAATAGTGGGGGCGAATAGGCTTCAGAGATCGGGGTTGGCGGTTATACGGGGCTAACACACCAATGCTGTTCGATCAGGCATAATGTGTTCGGTGAAGCGACATCGTTCAACCGGATTGCTCTGTTTTCTCGTTGTTCCCATGATTGCTGTCTGGGCCATAGGGCAGCAAGGTTCTGGGGTAACGCAGGACCTGGATCGGATGAGCGGCCCGGAGATCAGTGATCGCGCCCGGAACAGCGAAAGTTCTTCGATGATCCGGGATGCCGGGTCCGTATTGCTTTCAACGGGCGGCGGCGGTATTGGCTTCATGGAATCCCCGATGAATCCGCTCCTAAGCTGGCCTTCGTTGTGAAAGCGTGCATACAGCCATGCCGCTGCCGGAGGAACACTTCCAGCTTCGTCACGTGCAGGGGGCATCGGTAGCTACGTCCCACCTTATAGCGCAAGGACCGGTGTCCGCAGACTCGCTTATCCTTGCCGATTGCGCCTTCAGTGAAGACTGCCGTTCGGGCGTTTCTCTGTCTTTGAATGCTGCCTGTATCTGGCCGATGCTGCCGCTTGCGTACTTGCATTGTTGACGCGGCGTTTCCCCTATGTGCTGCCCCGTTCACGACTGCATCGTTAGCCGTTTTTCTTTGGGGATCGCTCTGATGCATTCACCAAGAGAGCAACACTTCCTCGACTACGGTAAAGAAGATGGAACTATCGATTCCATTTGTTTGGATTGCTGTATTACTATCGCCACGGCGGGGCACGATACAGACTTAACAAATGCGGAGCGCATTCACATCTGCGTTCCCTTGAGTTTCGAGGCATATCACGAATCCTTACACGCTAAGCCCCGACCTTAGATGCCATCGCATCCACGCAAAGGGTGAATACCGCATATAAGACCCTATAATCCGAGAGTCTCCGCTACCGTCTTACGAATGGGTGGGATCGCATAGACGAGCATCTCCCAGGCGAAGCGCAGCGTCGCGGAGCTGCAGGAATCCGTAGCGGACAATCAGGCCGCAATCAACGAATGCCAACCGCGAAGGATCTCGATGCTCTCCAGTGAACCAATGACGAAAGTCGTTCTTACATTCGGCATCTGGAGCAGTAGCCGCCGATCTCCAGGCGGGCGACAGCTATGCGATTAGAGAACTTCTTTTCGATTTGTCCCTTAGGCGATTCGAACAGACCGGTGATGAATTCGGTGATTCAGGCGCAACGCAGGCAAGCGAATGTATATGATCGTGGCTGAATCTTCGCTCGTGATAATGGCGCCTCGATCAAGATGCATCAAGTCCGATTCATCAATTAAGCCGTGCCGCTTCAGCAACCGAGGCCCCTGCTACGGTCGATGCAAGGATCAGGTTGGGGAGCACGGCGTTGGCCGAGATGCTTGTTCGCCGTTTCGATAACGTTTTGGATGGCACTTTGCTGGCTAGTCATTCGGATGCCGCGCTCGGTCAAAAGCGCCTGGAATTCCCCAGGAACCTCAGAGATCGCTGAGGGCTCTTCGAAGCAGCCATCAGATCACGTCTTTTCTCTTGGCAGATTGACCGACAGCGGTCTCGGCAAGTATTACCTTGCAGCTCGGGCGGCGAATTTTGGGCAAAGGTTCAGATTGCCAGTGACTCAGTTTGTGATTGCGTTGTGCACACTGTATACCGCTGTGCACAGCAGGCTCGTTGCATGAATTTGGGCAACCCCTTCAGATCTCTCGCCTTAAGGTCATCGCGAGATTGGCATCATACGTGCTACAGATGGCGTCACTGGACTATTTGTCGTAGGACTTTCCCTGGACGATACATACGGAAGAGGACACCCTTACCTGAAAATAAAGCTCATGTCTCTCTTGCCGGGAGGGCGAAGGGTAAGGTTCCAACCCGCCGATCGTTCAGGTTTTTTGTCTGCAATGGGGTGGAAAGCAAACGGCCTCACCTGAGAAAGGTGAAGGCAATAATCTATGCCAAGCAATTGGCCGGGAATTCGCCGGGCGATGCGAGGAGGGTCGGCGATACGCGCACTCCTACGTGTGCGCGGGGTTCGTCCTGCATTCCCCTTTGCGGGGAACGCGCATGCTCACCCTCAACCCATAAGGAGATAAAAAATGGGTCTCGCTACCTGGAAAATTTACTTCGCATTGCGCGCCCTGATCGAGCGGGAAGAAGGACAGGACCTTGTCGAGTACGCTTTGATCGTTGCCCTCATCGCTCTGGCGGCGACCGCCGGCATGGATACCCTCGCCAGCTCTATCAACTCCGCCTTCTCGCACCTGGGTTCAATCCTGACTACCTCCACATAGTCTTCAACAGCCGAGCGCCCTGCCCCCTCGCTTCGGCTTGACTCGCGAACGGGCGAAGGGGGAGTCACCGTAGTGCATCATGTGTCTCTCGGTGGCTCCCCTAAGGAAACATAATTCGGGGGTAGTTCGCCGGAGGAGCAATGGTGCGATCCGCACAAAGCAAGCTGCTTCGACTCTTCCTCGGTGCCGCTCTCGTATTCGCTGGCTGGTTCTTCCTCAACAACGTGGAGAGGATCGCCGCTCAGCTTTTCGGCTGTTCCTACCAGGAAGCGGCGGGCCGGCTTGGCAAACCAGAAACCTGTTTGGGCGTGTCGACACCGAAGAGACAGGCGACGGATGCCGTTGGCATCGTGCTGGTTTTCGGAGGTATTTTGCTGGTAGTTGGTTCGCTGGATCAAAAATCGAGGGTGTAAATGATCCTAACGGGTTATTTTGTCCTCAAGCGGCTATGATCTCGGTCTGGTGGTCATGAACAGTCAACGCGCAGCAATGAAGCCGGAACGTCCGGCTATTTTGCCTGAGGGATTCTAGTCGAACAACTGTTTCCACGGCTCAACGAGCCACTGGTCACAGATGTGACGCTCTTCGGTCCGGTCCAATTCCGCCTCGCGTTTGGCGGTCGCGACGGTGAGAAAGCAACGTTTGCAAGTAGATTCCATCCTCCAATGCTCTGGGGGGCGGCGAATAAACGTGCCATGGGTCGGTGACAGCATAACGATCTCCAATCAAAGAAACCTACGCTCTCCGGGCCCGTTGCCCACAGCCTAAGGTTCATGGCCGGTACCGCTGGCGATATCGCCGTTGCTGGTTAATGGAGCACCGGTGAAAGTCGAAACTGAAATTGAGGTGGTATTCAGTTTGAGCTCGACTCCCATGCAACCGCCGGACAATACTGCAGCACATTAGTACTTTGGAGCATCCGGCCAGAAAAAAGAACTCGTGACCGAGCGGCGTGACGGTTCATAGCTTTGTCTACAGGCTCAGTTCGAACTCGCCCGTGCCTCACCAGCCGGAAAACTCAAGGAAATCATCACCTTTTTTCTTGCTTCCCAGCTAGATTCACCGCATAATATCTCGGATTCCCCACCTTGATTCCGGCAGACAGAAAAGATCGAACGAGGCCGCGAGCCCATTGCGCGGGCAGCTTGTATTTAAGGAGAGACGATGCTAATAAGAGGACTTACGGCGCTTCTGCTCTTGGCGCCGCCGCTTGCGCAAGCAGGAACGCTTCTACCGTTCTACGTTCGGCAGCAACAGTACAGATTTGCTCACAATGATCCGCGTTGTTCTCAGAAAGGGCTGTGCTCTTCTGTCATCCAACGTGGCGATGGCGGCCACGATTACTCGCTGAACTTTATCGAGTTCAAGGACAACGGAAAGCCATTTGACGATACACAACTGACTGCCGCACGCGAGCAGGTTCGAGCCGCGCGAGCAAATGCCGGTCGCGCGATCGTCTTCATCTACATTCATGGATGGCATAACAACGCCGGGAGACGAGATCAGAAGAAATCAGCGGATTGTGCGGAGAATCTATACGACGGAGACGTCGCCAAATTCCGAAATTGCGGCCTGAAAGTGCTTGCGAACACTTACGAAGCCACATCGAATGGAGCAGCACCCCGCATCGTGGGTATTTATCTGGCGTGGCACGGAACCGACTTTGGATGGCCGCCCTTCTATTACGTTCCGAGTTATCCCTTCCGACGTCACTTCGCGCGCACGGTGGGGCTGACTGGAATGGCAGAAGCACTGCGGTCGATCTTTGCAGTCATCCAGGAAAAGCGCGACTCGTACTACGTAGTTGCGATGGGCCACTCTTTCGGTGCTCGCGTGCTCGAAGCCGCCGACGAGATCGTCGACGAAAAACATCCGCAGGCCGGAATCATGAGAAAGATACGTTCCCGCACCAGTTCACCTACATCCGACGCGAAGGTACCGGTGCTTCCCGTGGACATGATTTTTTACGTCAACGCAGCGACCTCGCACTATATCAGCATTGAAACCATCAGAGATTGGAAAGAAAACTGCGCAAATCAAGTCGCGCCTGTTGGATGTGGTCAGAACCCTCTTTACCTTGCTGTATCTTCCCGTGCCGACATACTTACGGCGATCGTAATGCCGATCGCAAACATTGTCTTTTTCGCGCCATTGACGGATCGATACCACATCATCTCGGCGGCTAACACGCCGTGGATGCAGACACATGCGATACCCAAGCGAATTAAGGATCCTTCGGCTGCACTTCCCCCGAACGCGTTCTGCTTTGCCGTTCCGGTTTCCGAAACACAAACTGACTATTACGAAGTCGATCCGAAAAGCGGCAGAACACCGGCAATGTTCTGGGCTATGAATTCCGATCACTGGATCGCCAGCCTGGAAGGGATGTTGCACAGCATTCCGTTCCTTCGCAAAATGATCATGCGTGACTGGGTCATCTCTTCTCACGGAGACGTTTGGAACACGGGAGTCTTTAATCTGGTTCGTGCAGTAATCGAAACCGAGCAAACGAAGGCCAGCGGTAGGGAGGTCACCTGCAGTCAAAATGTCAAGGGGCAAATGCCCGTATTTCGAAATTGAAGGTCACTGAGGCGCCAATAGAATTCAGCCATACCCGGTCGGCGATGGTGGGTTAAGCGCGATTCAATGATGCATGTGAAATCTTCGATACTGGGGATTCGTTTGCATCGCTACCGATGCGCATTTCCGACTTGCTTCGATATCGCCGGCGGCTGCAAAGATCTCTGCGGCGGTGGAGAAGATGATGGCATCGCGGACACCCGAGGCAAGGGCAAGGCGGATGTACTCGGATGCTTCAGCGAGCTTGCCATTGCGGTACAACGCCCATGCCATGGCTGCCTGCGTAGAGTAATTCGCCCGAAGCTGCAAATCCCGATTAGCCCACTCCAGCGCCGCGGCCGCGTCATCTTCGGCCTCTGCGTAGTAGTCGGCGAGGTGATGGAAATAGTGGACGGTCCCCCTTTGCGCGGAGTCGAGATACGCCTTCAAGGCGCTTTCGAACCACTCCCGCGCCATCTCTTTCTGGCCCGCGGCGACGAACATATCGCCAAGAGCATGGCATAACTCGGGCTTTGCGGTCCGCTCCACGACCTGGCCGAGCATCTCCAGGGCCTCCTCGAACCGCTCTTCTGCCGCAAGCAACTCGGCGAGGTGTTCGGCCGTGTACCAGTGGCCGGGGTATGAGAACTCCGCCTTGCGATAATGCCACCGTGCAGCTTCGTAATTGCCGTGCTTGAAAGCCAGAAGTCCTCGCTGCACTTCGATCCAGGCAAAAGAAAGCATCTGTTTGGCGGTAAGCAGGTCTTCGGCTTCCGCATAGAGTCTATCGGCTGCGGAGATTTCGCCCAGCTTGCCCTTCCAGTGGGCCAGTCTCGCCAGGATGTCCCAGGTCGGACTATCGGCAAGCAACGATTCCAATTCGAGCTGGGCCCCCTGGTAACGACCTTCCTGCATTTCGAGGTCCGCAAGCAGAACCTTGCCCTCGACCCTGCCTGCGAGCTGAGGCGCCATCTCGAACGCGCTTCGAACTTGAGAAAGCCGATGAAAGCGGAAAGCTAAGTGCGCACTGAGGAGACAAACGTCTTCTTTAGGACCGAACTCGCTTAGAAGACTTCGAAGCTCGGTGTCGACTTCTTCAAAGTGCGCCATCTTACCGGAAAGCGACGCCCGGTGAAACATTCGATAGAGGAGGCGCACGCGGCCCTGCAGATCATCCGGATGGCCACTAAGTCGAGAGGCAAGACGCGCCATTTCGGCCTCCGCCTGTTGCAGGTCGTCGTCAAAGCCGCGCACGGAGGCGCGCGGCGGAAGCGACGGATGTGCAGTGATGGCTACCATGTTTCAGGCCACGGCTCGGCAAGATAGGGAAAGTGGTCGAGAAATTCCTTGTCGTTCTTCAGCGGATTGGGCGGCGTCTTGGGAACGATGGGAGCGCTGTTCCACAGTCGCTGGTCGCCGAGCAAATCGATGTGGTACTTGCTGCCATTCCACTCGGCTTCCATATCCAGGAACAGCGAGAGAAAGCGAGTGGCCACCTGGTCTTCAAGCCTGCGTCCGAATGGCCAGGTACCGTTGGTGTCCATATCCACTGCGCAAACGTTGGGAACAAATACTTCAAATGTTCGCCGCAGAGGAATATTGAGGCCTTTTGGATTCCAGGAATTGTCGGGCATATTCAGCTTTTGAAAGAGCGTTTTGGCGACCCGCGGAAACGCGGCGAGCACTGAGTCATAAGTCCTGTGCACCGAGACGGACGAGTTATCGTGATTGAAAGAGCATTTGAGGCCCAGGGCGCTGATGGAGGGACCGAATCCCCAGCCGAGATGAGCAAGCCGCTTGATGAAGTGCGGCCCCAGCCAGAAATTGTTGGCTCCCAGCTGACGGTCGTCCTCGCGTTCGCTCAAGGCCGCGTCAGCGAATGGCTGTCCGTCGGTGTCGACAAGCTTATATTTCCGCAGTTCATCATCCTGTTCTTTCTCGCGGACGACCTTCCAGGGCTGAGATAGCCAGGATGGCTCGTCGGAAATGCTTTCCACCTTGTGAGCAGCCTTCAGCACCCAGCTCTCGCCCCAGGCATTGACCAGCCGGTTGTGCTCGGTATCAGGCGTAATGAATGAGTGCGGTATCTCCAGGATGATGGCGTTGCAGTTCTGACCGGCACGGCAGTCGCGCCCACTGTACACGAAGCGAAAATTACCGTTTGTATCCTTTTTGAACCGATTCCCGCTCCAGTTCCACGGGCCGGGAGGCAAGTCCAGCTTGGGCGTGGTGCCGTCGCGCTGTGTGTAGCCCCACTCCGGCATATCGTCGCGGTAGTTGAAAAGGTCGTTCCCTTCGAGTTCAAGCAGCGTCTTGGGAATGGGGAGCTCACGTGCCTCGGTCATGGTGTGCGGAACGTGGTAGAACTGCGGCGCGTAGTTGATCGAGCGGAAAAACCCAGTCAGGTCATTGAAGAAGCCGTCATCGCGCCCACCGATAAAAGCGTCGATGGTTTGTCCGTCCGGTGTAGCAATTGTCGCCGTGGCGTTGGCAGCGATTTCTGTCGAGAATTCACCACAGGGGAAACCGAGAAAGCGCACCAGAACACTGCCGGGCGTCTTCACCGTGACACGTATCTCCGCAGTTTTCAGTTCTCCCAGGTATCTATCCTTCACCGCCTCGAAATACTGCAGCACGGAGTCAGCGCTAAGCTCGCGCGAATCAGGCCAGGCCACTCGGGGATGCGAAGTAAGCAGTAGCCGGTAGAGAAGGTCGGCATCCAGGACTCCGGCTGAAGGCGCCGAGGCGAAGGTCAGAGCGAACACGACCTTGCCGCCGTTTTCCACCGGCCATCCGAAAAGATCGTACAGATCGGCCGGCGAATAGTCGATGTCCGAGAAGATGTGATTGACGGCATTGGGATCATTATGGTCGGCCATAGGACCTCCTCCCTGTAACGGCATCGCAATGCAATGGTCTGCTGACCGGAAACGAATGAGAAACGGCTGAAATAGCTTCAGACGACCGCCAATGGTTTCGGAAAGACGACTTTGTCAGCAGATCGGGGAAGATATCGACCGGATGCGAGAAACTCAACGGGGGCGGATCAGGCCGTTATACTCTGGCGAAGATTTGAGGGTGATTCATTGATGGTCCTAAGAGACCATATCTTCCCGCGAGTGTCAAGATAGAATCGGGAAAGCCGTATTTTCGAAGAAGGTAATCTCATGACCGGAACTCCGCATTGCCTTCTTCCCCGGTCCGACAGCGAATCTGGGTTTCGATTGCCTGCTGGGGTAGCCCACGCCTGCGCAGACGTTCAACTGCAAACTTCCATTGCTTGACTTTCTGAGTCTTTCATGGTGCAATCGCTCTGCATTCAAAACCAGGACAATCTTCAACTTCCCCTTTTCCCCCTGCGCCAGGCTGTATAGGTTGTGTGTCACAAATCCTTGGCCGTTGTGCGGGCGCTTGACCGTTCTTATCTTCATTCGGTTTTGGAAGTTGAACTTCGGCAGATGTTGCGCGCTGTGCGCATCCAGGTAAATGGTTCTTCCCGTGAGCAGGCCGAGAGCCATTTCGCGGTCCAGTACTCATCGGGAGCTGCGCATGACGAGCCGCGTATCGCGCATTTGAAGCATGCGAACGGCTCCTGGCCGCGGGAGCGGTCCGCCCGATCCGGAGGGTGAGGGCTGGTTTTTCACGGGCAGCGGACGAAAGGATAGCGTTATGAACCCCACAGCCAAAGGGCATTGCAGGATATACAGAGTGATTCTCTGGGTCGTCATCGTGGCTGCCGCGGGGGTTGTGGGGCTGGCCCTTCTGATGGCGGCGCAACTGATCTTTCCCCTTTCCACCGCGGGCAAAGTTCAGGATGAGGCGATGCGAGCTGGCCGCACCGTAGAGAGCATGCCGGGCTCTGACATCGACTACTTTCACGACATGGACAATGGAATCCAGTTGACGCGGGACCAGGTTATCGGACGGAACAACTGGATCGTGTGGAGCGGCGGAAACGATCGATTCTGGGACCGCATATCGGTGAAAAGCGTAGGGATTCTGGATCTTCTCAAGACCATCTCCGACTATCCCGGTCTACCCGCAACGCGCGCGAACCGGTGGAATTTTCTGGGGCTGGTCAACGAGCCCTGCTATGAAGCGGCAACCGGGCCTGATGCGCAACGATGGGGGCTCTGGCTCGACCATCGGAAGGCCGGATGCGGTCCGGATCCTTTTGAGGACGAGACGAATTATCCGGGGGTAAAGATCGGCGCGCGCGGCAAGACCGTCGCGGTCGGATCTTATTATGGGTACGGTACCGGCATCGTCGGCCTTCGTCTATTTCCGAATCCCGACTTCGATGAAGCGGCGAAGAAGCGCTGGGATCCGAAGCGGTACTACACCGATCCGACTTACTACAACGACGCAAAGCTGGTTAAGCCATACCGCGTCGGCATGTCATGCGGATTCTGCCACGTTGGACCGAATCCGATCAATCCACCCGCGGATCCCAATAATCCCGAATGGAAAAACCTGAGCTCGATGGTCGGGGCTCAGTATTTCTGGGTAGATAGGATCTTCTCATGGAGCGGAAACACGAAGCTTTACTTCTACCAGTTGTTCCATACCGCGCGGCCTGGATCGCTCGACACCTCGCTGGTCTCCACCGATAACATCAATAATCCGCGCACAATGAATGCCGTGTACGGTCTGAAACCGCGGCTCGAGATGGCCCTGCAGTGGGGCCAGGAGAAGATAACCGGTGGCCAGCTAGACAACAAGCAATTCAACGACTACGTTCCGGCCAGCGATCCGCTCACAGCATTCTTTGTCAGTCCGGATCAGGTGAAAACGCCGCATGTGCTTAAGGATGGATCCGATTCCGTCGGGGCACTGGGAGCATTGAACCGGGTATTCCTGAACATTGGGCTTTTCAGCGAGGAATGGCTGCAGCACTTCAATCCGCTCATTGGAGGCACCAAGATTACTCCCATTCCGATCCGCGTTGCGGAGAAGAACTCCATCTACTGGAAGGCGACCGAGGCGCAGACGATGGACCTAGCCCGCTTCATGCTGGTGAGCACGGATCCGCACCGTCTGGCAGATGCTCCGGGGGGAATGAAATACTTGACCAAGAACACGGCGCAGATGACGCGAGGCAAGATCGTATTTGCGGAGCGCTGCGCGCGGTGTCACTCCAGCAAGCTTCCCCATTTTGCGCCGGGAGAGGGATTGGCCAATTGCGCGGGAAAGGATTACCTGCCATGCTTCATCACCTATTTCCGGCAGACGCAGACCGAAGAATTCAAGACGAAGATGCGCGCCATTGTCCTCGATCCCAATTTTCTGAAGGGTAACTACCTCTCCACCGATGCGCGCGTGCCTGTAACTTTGCTGGGTACAAATGCCTGCAGTCCGCTGGCGACCAACGCCCTCGGCAATAACATCTGGGATAACTTCTCGTCTCAGAGCTACAAAGATCTTCCGTCGGTTGGGTCTATCCTGGTCCGCGATCCTTACACTGACAGAACATCCGAATACCAGATGCCCGCCGGCGGTCGCGGCTACACTCGACCGGCGAGCCTGATTAGCGTTTGGTCGACTGCTCCGTTCCTGCTCAACAATTCCGTTGGGCAGTTCAATTCGAGTCCATCGGTCGATGCCAGGATGAGCAGTTTCAACGGCTCGATTCATCAGCTCCTGTGGCCGGAGACACGGGCAAAGGACAGCGATCGAAGCGCAAGTTTGCCGACGAATGTTCATTATCTTAGCGGACCCGGTCCAAGCCTCGTGGATCGGACAACGGAACGCAGTTATTTGAACCTGGCCTACGGATATCTACCCTGGCCGGTTTCAAAGACCAGAGGACTTGATAAGGCGCTGCTGCCGTGGCTGTTTGACAACGATGGCGCGCGCCTCGGGCCGATACCGGCGGGAACGCCGGTGGACGTGATCGCCAATCTCGACCTACTTGGCGACGATCCCAGCAGTTGGGGCCGACTGAAGCGCGATGCGTCGGTGATCTTGCTGTTGCTCAAATACCAGCACGCGGTCGGGAAGCTGCCTGCGAATGTGTCCGACGATCAGATAGAGGCCGCCTTCACCAGGATTGAACCAAAGCTCGCTTCCTACAGCAAATGTCCAGATTTTGTGGTGAACAAGGGACACTACTTTGGGACGGCAATGTTTAAAGATCTCCTGCGGGAGCCGGCGCTCAAAAGTTCGGGTATCCAGGAGGAGCCGCCGCTCAGCGATTCGGATAAAGCGGCCCTGATCGAATTTCTAAAGACGTTTTGAGCTTGAGCGCAGCAGCACTGCGCGAATAAGGGTGCATTCTGGAGTTTTCGTTTGCGGAACACACCTGCCTAGGCATCGAACGGAGAGACTACATGGCCATGAGTAAGCCGGCGGAGTGCGAATACATTGTTGTTGGTTCCGGAGCGGGAGGCGGGACGGTCGCCGCGCGGTTGGCCGAGTTTGGCCACTCCGTCATTCTTCTCGAAGCAGGAGGGGATCCACGGGAGCTTAATGGATGCGATCCGAATTCTCCGAGTGCTAACTGCCTTCCCCACGACTACGACGTTCCTGTGTTTCACGGCCTGTCCACCGAAAACACGGCAATCAGCTGGAGCTTCTTCGTTCGCCACTACTCAGACCTGGCGCAGCAACAGCGAGATTCGAAATTCGTTGCCGCCAAGGACGGAGTTTTCTACCCGCGCGCAGGCGCCCTGGGAGGCTGCACGGCACACAATGCGCAGATCATGGTCTGCCCGGCGAACGAGGACTGGGACAGACTGGCCGAGCTGACAGGGGATAGCTCGTGGCGCGCCGCCAACATGCGCAAGTACTTCGAGCTCCTCGAAAACTGCCAGTATCGTCCTGCAGATCGCAAGATCGCCAAGTACCTGCCGTTTATCAACCCGTCCCGGCATGGCTGGAAGGGCTGGTTGCAAATCGAGAAAGCTATTCCCGAGCAGGCGCTGGGCGATTCGACTCTGCTGAAGATGCTGGCTGAGTCGGCGTTTAAGGCCTTCGAGGAGGGTGGTACGCCGCTCCAACAAATCCGCGACCTCGTCGAGAGCCAACTAGATCCAAATGACTGGCGCATGGTCAAAAGCAATGCTCAGGGAATACGCTATACGCCCTTGATGACGCGAGGTCATCAGCGTTCCGGTACGCGAGAGCGGGTGTTGGATGCAAGTAAGAACTATCGTCTGGAGATCAGAACCAATGCGCTTGTCACTGAGGTGATTCTGGAATCGACGGCAGACGGGGCCCAGCGGGCAATCGGCGTGAAATACCTGCATGGCGCCCGACTCTATCGTGCCTCAGATCCACCGTCCGGCGATGCCGGAGAGCTACAGGAACTCTATGCTTCCCGGGAGGTGATTCTCGCCGGAGGAGCCTTTAACACTCCGCAGCTGCTAATGCTTTCCGGCATCGGGCCCGAGGCCCACCTCAAGGAAATGGGCATTCCGGTGCGGGTGGCGCTCGAAGGAGTCGGCAAGAACCTGCAGGACCGTTACGAAGTGGGCGTAGTCAACCGCATGAGCAAGGACTGGGAGGTGCTGAAAGGGGCAAAGTTTGACACGAGCGACACTCAATACGCCGAATGGATGGGGAGCCGCACCGGAGTCTACTGCACCAACGGCGCAGTGCTCGGGGTCATAAGGAAATCAAGCGCCATTCAGCCCGTCCCCGATCTGCTTTGCTTCGCCTTGCTGGGGTTTTTCAGGGGATACTGGCCTGGGTATTCCGGCGAGTTTTCAAGAAAACTGAATTACCTGACCTGGGCGATACTGAAGGGCCATACTGTCAACCGCGGCGGCGAAGTGACACTTCGTTCCCGGGACCCGCTCGACATGCCCAATGTCAACTTCCACTATTTCGAGGAAGGCACCGACCAAAAGAGCGAAGATTTAGACGCTGTAGTCGACGGTGTGAAATTCGCCCGTACTTTGACGCGGAAGCTGATCGCATCCGGGATCATTGCGGACGAAGAAATTCCTGGACCCACGGTTCAGACGGACGAGCAGATCCGCCAATTCGTTCGCGATAACGCCTGGGGACATCATGCTTCCTGCACTTGCCCGATCGGTCCTCCAGACCGCGGAGGAGTTTTGACCAGCGACTTCCGAGTCCATGGCACGATGGGACTGCGAGTTGTCGACGCCTGCGTTTTTCCCCGCATCCCCGGCCTTTTCATCCTCGCATCGGTTTACATAATCGGCGAGAAGGCAGCCGACGTCATTCATCAACAGGCGGCGGTGGAGTCGACATCCGGCATGCGCCGCTTGAGCCTGAAGACAAAGTATGGGCTTAAAAACATGTTCGGGGTATAACGCAATTCTCGCTGAACTGACCCGCACCGGCTGGCGCTTTAGATCCGAGAGCTGGCTGCGCGAGCCACGATAGCGCTCATGGCAGGAACCGTGACGATTCCATTGCGGATCTGTTCCTTCTTTGTCGCTTTCCAGTTACCGTCCGCATCGACTGATGATCCGGCGAAGGTGACTCCTATCTTGCTGTCCGGTGACGGCGCTTCAAGCCTAAGCACCGTCACATTGCCCAGCGGAAGATCCTTGAAGGAAAGGCCCACCTGCCGCGACCTGTCCCGATTTACAACCACTGCCGAACGGGGCTTCCCCGAAGCCCCCAACAAGTACACGCTGGCGTTAATTCCCTGCATGTCCGCGTCCACCGGAAGAATCTGATCGCAGTCTCGCTGCGCTTCGGCGAAAGCCAACATTCCGTAGTAAGGAACGCCGGCGGAGTTGGTCCCCGTGCCGTCATCTTGAATGGGAGAGTAAGAGCTAATGAACCCCAGCTGGTTCACGCCGGTTTCAATGTTTACCCCGGAGCAGCCGGACTGAGCAAGCAAGAGCATGTAATCGAGCACCCACAGAGCGTCGATGAATGTGTTGCTCACCCCTGGAAGTCCGCCGCCTGAAAAGGAGTTCGTCTCGCACATTCGCCAGGGAATGCCGCTCTGTTGGGAAACGGTGCGAAGACGCATGATTACATCTTTGAGCCGGGGGTCTGGAAGGAGTAGTTCTTCGGCTGTGCCATGGGCTCGATTGGAGCGATAGTAGTGCGTGGTTAGTAACTGCACTTGCCCGGCTGAATCCTTCGCCATGAGCTCGACCCATTCTATTGAGCTGGCCGTGTCGGGGGCTGCAAACGGGATCTGCGGTGCTGCCCGAATGATTGCAGCGTGCCACTCCTGATACTCCTTGAGATAACTTGCATAATCCCAAGACGGCGGTCGAAATGGGCTGCGGCCTCTCCCGTAATTGTCGACTTCGTTGCCGAGTTCGATTGCGAGCAGATGCCTCCCCAAAGCATTGGCCACTGCTTTTGCCTCTGTCACGGCATCTTGAATTGTGCCCTGGGCAAAGTTGAGGCTCCAAATGGCCCTCCAGCCGATCTCTCTCAGAAAAGCGGCGAACTGATGTAGGCTGGCGTCTGTGATCACCGTGTTCTGGCGATCGGCAATAATCCTTCCGTGTGGTTCATACCGGGTGTAGTCCGCTACTATGCCGCCGACGCGCAACACGCCTTTCCTGCCGAGAGCGTTCACCAGAGCAACGTATTTGTGATTCGAAATGCTCAGCAGGCCGAGAGGTGCGATCGATGACATCTCGTAGCCTAGCCCGATGAAGTCCTCAGCGATTACTGCCGTCCTTTCCGCGCTAAGACGAAGTGAGATCGTAGAACCGGCATCGGCAAGACTCGTCCTGCTGTGAAATAAAGCCAAACCGGCGGAACTTTTCAGAACCGTGTTGAGAAAAGTGCGACGCGTGAGCAAATTTTCCTCCTGAGGGTTTGAAAGCTGATCCGAAGCAGATTTTCAACCGGAGGTACTCGAAACGACAGACGATTTTCGATTTGCCTAGGAGGAAAGTCTACGATGCCTTCGGCAACGAGATTACGCAAAGTGGCATGACGACGAACGACTACGTCTCTACGGCCAACGGCGGCCAGTAGAGGTGCCGAAACCAACGAAACTCGCGAAAAAGCACAGCTTCGATCGATGCGGCGCTGATGAACCCTCTCAGATCAGAATGCCCCCGCGCTCGGGAAGAGGTCAGATTCTTCAGTAAACCTTGTGGAGTCGGGCTGATGGGTCAGACCCTGGACCAACCCAAGTTCCAACCCAATGTAATTGCGAGGCTTCACCTATTCTCGGCGGATTACAAGTCCTTGGCAATTCCGGAACCGTCTTTAAGTTGTCGATTCTATGACTCCGCTTTGATACCGAAGTGCGTTTGGATCTAGTCCTGCTCCGATGCATTGCCAGTCCACTCTCCACGAAACAAGGGTTCCCAAACGAGGGTTCCCATAAGAAAACCGCTCAAAATGACCTCCATGAATGAAAAGCACTTATGCGACTGAAGCATCACGATTGTAATTCGTAAGTTGTTGATTCTACATGCAAGCGTCAATTCGGGACCAGGGGGTCGGAGGTTCAAATCCTCTCTCCCCGACCATTTCAAGCCTCTCATTAGTCCGCCAAAAAATCAGTCAATTACCACACAGTCCGAGTTTCGTACTGAAGCCGAAACTCGCTTAAAGATCGTACGGTCCGGCAGGAATTCGGCAGGGCCGGGCCACGCGATTGGCGGAGCCGCCGCGATGTCCGCCACCATCCACGCTGAGACCCGGATATTTATTCCGAGGGTGACCGGCGGGAAGGGAAGAGCCGGTACACTCGTACAGGCCGCTGCCATCGACTGAAATACTTCACAGAGAGGCGAGTTCCATGGGGCACCAGCGCGTATCGCGAAGAGAATTCCTGAAGCAGTCCGGCGCAGCAGCAACCTTGCTGCTGGCAGGGGATGAATTGGCTACGGCCGCGAATATAAGCGGACGCAAGGTGCTGCACATCATCGGCCACTCGCATATCGACGCAGCCTGGCTTTGGCCATGGCGCGACGGCGCCGACACCGCGCTCAACACCTTTCGTAGCGCGCTCAACCGCATGAACGAGAATTCGCGCTTTTGTTACAGCCATTCCTCTGCGATGCATTACCGCTGGGTCCAGGCAGCGGATCCAGCTATGTTTGCCGAAGTGCGGCAACGCATCCAGGAGGGCCGCTGGGAGGTGGTCGGTGGCTGGCCCGTCGAGCCGGACTGCAATATCCCGGCCACCGAAGCCTTTGTGCGCCACTGCCTGTACGGGAAGCGCTACTGCCGCCGGGCGCTGGGTGTTGACGTCACCATCGGCTTCAATCCCGATTCGTTCGGTCACGCTGCCGGATTGCCCACCATTCTCCAGCGGGCTGGCTACGACTCCTACGTTTTCATGCGCCCGCAGGAACGCGAGATGAATCTGCCGCTGCTCTTCTGGTGGGAGGGGCCCGACGGCTCTCGCGTGCTCACTCTGCGCATTTGGAAAGGATATGACCGAAAGGCCAGCGAGATCCCTGATGCCGTGAAGAACGAATTCGCGCCCGGTATGGATCATGCCGCATTTTTCCTCGGCGTGGGCGATCATGGCGGCGCCGTCACCGCGGAGCAGGTGCGCGAGGTCGTCGCCATGCAGAGCGATCCCACTCTGCCCGAACTGCGCTGGAGCACGTTGCGCCAGTTTTTCGACGCAGTCAGGCAATCGCCCGCCTTTGCATCACTTCCTGTCATCCACTCCGAATTGCAGCACCATTCCCGTGGTTGCTACTCCGCTGACGGAGAAGACAAGTATCAGAATCGTCGCGCCGAGCGCGCGTTGATAGCGGCTGAAACCATTTCGCTGAACGCAAACCTGATCGCGAATCATGCCTATCCTGTCGAGCAGTACGTCAAATCCTGGTGGAAGGTCCTCTTCTGCCAATTCCACGATATGCTTGCCGGAACGTCACTTTATGCCGACTACCAGGATGTGCGCGACAGCCGCGGCTACGCCTGCGAGACCGCGCAAACGCACAAGGTGGAAGCGCTGGAAACGATGGCCAAGCGCGTGGATTTGCGCAGCGTGAAAGAGAGCGCGATCTTTCTCTACAATCCGCTGCCCTGGCCGCGGCAGGCGTTGCTGGAGGTTCACACCGAGCGCGATCCCGATCATCTCGGCGAAATCACCCATCTCACGCAGCCGGATGGAACGCCGGTGCCCATCCAGTTCCGTCCGTCGGACAGCATGACGAATTGGTTTCCGCGAATGACCGCACGAGTCGAGCTGCCCGCTTGCGGCTACTCCGTTTTCGAAATCGCGCATGGCGACGCCCCGCAGGGCACTGCCTATACCGGGCGCGCCGTTCCTTCCGAGATCGGGTTCGGTATCTCCTCGCTCAAGGCGGAAGACGGCGCCGAGTTGCTCACCGCTCCTGTCGGCCTGGTTGTGCTCAGCGACACCGCAGATACCTGGGCGCACGACGTCAGCCAGTTCCGCCAGGAAATCGGCCGGCCCGCTCTGCAATCCGCCGCGGTTGTCGAAAACGGCCCGGTTTGCCGCATCACCCGCCATCGCGCCGCGTGGCAGGATTCCCAGATCATTCTGGACATGATCGAGTACGCCGGTCTCGACGCCATCGAACTCCACTTCGTCATCGACTGGCACGAGCATCAGCAGATGATGAAGCTGGAGTTTCCCACGGCTTTTGCTGCTCCGCGCGTCTTCGCCAAGGTCCCCGGCGACATTCTCGAGCGCCACGTCAACGGCGAGGAGGAGCCTTACCAGGATTGGGCGGCTGTTCAGGGCACGATTGGCGGACAGAGCTACACCGTCGCCATTCTTAACAACGCCACATACAGTTATGACTGTCTCGGCGGACTTTTCCGCACCGTGGTTATCCGTTCCGCACCCTTCGCGCGTCACCAGCCGTGGCCGGTCACTTACTTCGATACCAATGCCTGGCAGGACCAGGGGCGGCAGGAGCGCAGGTTCTGGCTGGTCGGCTGTCGCGGCGCAGCGCTAGATCTGGCGTTGGACCGCAGAGCCGAGGAACTTCAAACCCCCGCTGAATGTGTCGTCGATTCGGCGCATGAAGGCGATGCGCCGCGGCAGCAATCCTTGTTGGAGATTCAGCCTTCATCCGTTTGGGTGTTGGCCGTTAAACGAGCAGAGGACTCGCCGGACGCAACCGTGGTTCGCATTCAGGAGCGAGCAGGCCGGCCCGTCCATGCGAGGCTTACCAGCAAGCTGCTCAAAATCGATCAATCCGTCGCTCTCGAACCGTGGGAAATAAAAACCCTGCTGGTTCGCACACATAGCGGCCAACCGTCGACGATTCACGAGATCTCGCTGCTCGAGATCTGATCCAACGACAGAATTGCAAAGCGAATTTTCAACACTTCAGATCGGTTCCTTGAGATTCGAATTGAATTTCTTTGATTCGGTACCTTCCATCTTCATGCCGACGCCTCGGCATCTTGCTCCGGACCTTGAGTCAGATTCAGGATGTGGGTGACCATCGCATTCCGCAACTTGCAGCCAAGTATAATTTCTCTGCATCTGTCGGTGTGTCTTGCGTTGAAGCGGATCTCTCACGTCCGCGTGGGGACATCGTCCACGCACAGCGCTGAACAGGGAACCTCATCCCTCGTCGTCCGGCGCATGCCAGGCGCCGACGGAAGAGGCGAGAACGTCTTGAGGATGAATTTACGCCGTCACTGGCAAGCAGGAGGAGTCTCGTGAGTTTCGCGCTCGACCGCAGAACATTTGTCCGTCTTTCTACAGCTTTTGCAGCTTTTTTGTCGCGCCACGCTCGCTCCCAGACAATCCTGGCGCCGCGAGTCAGTCGCGTGCCGGTGAATCATCGCAAGAACTTTGTCGGAATCCAGGTTCGCGGTTTCTCGTGGGTAGACGAAGGAGTCGACCAGGTGCTCGACAATCTCCAGCAAAAGGGAAGCGTCAACACCATCTGGGCCTACACCTTCTCCTACGGAGAGACACGCTTGCAGAAGAACGGCCCCATTCCCTTGCCCGATCATGGGAAGGCCGGTAACACCATCGCAGGCGGCGCATTCTACGACTACGATTCTAAGTATTTCCAAAATACCATTCTCAAAGATTTCCGCTGCGGTGTTTATGGAAACTTCAATGTCATTGAAGCGGTTGCGCCCAAAGCCAAAGCGCGGGGCATGAGTTTCTTTGCCTGGGATCTGAATAACCCAGGGCCCACGTTGAATAACACTATTCCCAATTATGCGGAAGTTTCGGAAGTGGATGTCTACGGCCGCAGAACCAACAGGCCTTGCTTCAATAATCCTGACTATCAGGCCTTTCTAAGTGGAAAAATAGAGAGCCTGCTCCTCGGATATCCAAGCGAAGTTGATGGCATCGCCTGGGGCTCCGAACGCATGGGACCATTTGAGAACATGATAGGTGGCATTACGCCGGCCACCTGCTTCTGCCGCTTCTGCCAGGCCAAAGCCCGGGCTTCGGACATTTCCGGAAAGCGTGCGCAGTCCGGTTATCGTGACTTGGAGCAGTTATATCTCGCCGCTGCGCACAATCAGCGGCCCAGCGACGGTTATTTCACCAGTTTCTGGCGTCTCTTGCTCAAATATCCTGAGATACTCAGTTGGGAATCTCTTTGGACCGACAGCTTTCAGGAGGTCCAGGCGCAGTTATATGGCCTGGCCAAGGCCATAGCTCCTGCAAAACCCTTCGGCTTTCACATCATGCAGTCCATGACTTTCAGCCCGTTCTACCGTGCGGAAGAGGATTATGCGAAGCGCAGAAACTTTGCGGATTTTCTGAAACTAGCCACCTATAACAATGCCGGCGGGCCGCGCCTGGCGAAGTATCTGGATCGCCTGGGCGCGACCATTTTTCACGATGCAGCTCCGCCAGAATTTCTGGAGTTTTATTACAAGATCATGAATTATCAGGAGGCACCGTTCGATAAGTTAGCCACTGCGGGCCTTTCGCCCGAATATGTAGCGTGCGAGACAAAGCGCGCTGTCGAAGGTGTCGCAGGAGAAGTTCAAATCTATCCCGGCATTGATATTGATGTGCCGACACTTATAAACTCAGACGCGCCGATCAAGCACACCGCTCCGGCCGATGTGCGCGCGTCAATCAAAGCCGCATTTGACGCAGGCGCAAATGGCGTCATACTGTCGCGTGAATATGCGGAAATGCAGCTGGCCAACCTGTCTGCCGCGGGCGACGAGTTACGCCAGATCTTTGCTAAGTCGAACGGGTAAGGGCCGTGTCGAGGCAACAGCCCTTCCTCCGCTATTCCGCAGGGTCGTAATTCAGATACGGCCCAAGCCACCGTTCGGCCTCAGCGATGCTCATCCCCTTACGCTGGCTGTAATCGGCAACCTGGTCACGGCCGATCTTGCCCAGGGAAAAATATCGCGACTCCGGATGGGCAAAGTAGAGCCCGCTCACGCTCGATCCCGGCCACATGGCAAATGACTCCGTGATCTGCATCCCGGTATTTGCCTCCACGTCGAGCAATCGCCACAGTGTGCCCTTCTCGGTATGGTCCGGCCACGCCGGATACCCGGCAGCCGGCCTGATTCCGCGATATTTTTCAGCGATGAGTTCGTCATTGCTCAGGTTTTCCGCGCGGCCGTAACCCCATTCATCGCGCACGCGTTTGTGCAGGCATTCGGCGAATGCTTCCGCCAGCCGGTCGGCAAGCGCCTCCGCCATAATCGCGTTGTAGTCGTCGTGCGCGGCGCGAAACCTCTCGCACAGCTCCTTCAGGCCGATGCCGCTGGTCACCACAAACGCGCCAATGTGATCGGGCAGCCCCATCTCCGCAGGTGCAATAAAATCTGCCAGCGAACGGCACGGCTCGTGGCCCTCGCGGTCCGATTGCTGGCGAAGGAAGTGGAACTGCTCCAGCACGTTCGCGCCGGATGCGTCAGGATACAGCTCCACATCCTCGCCGACTGCGCCCGCATGAAAGAATCCATACACTCCCCGCGCCGTGATCAGCTTCTCTTTCACGATGCGGTCGAGCAACGAATTGCCTTCGGCGAAAATCTGTTTTGCCTGCGCGCCATATTCCTTGTGATCGAAGATGCGCGGATAGACGCCCTTTAAGCCCCACGCATGAAAGAACGGCGTCCAGTCGATAAACGTACGCAGAATCGCCAGCGGAAACTCGTCAAGCACGCGCAGGCCTGTGAACTCCGGCACGGGCAGGTCTTCAGCGCGCCACTTAATCGGCGTTCGCTTGGCCCGCGCCGTTTCGAGAGGCACGAGCTTCAGCCGCGGCGCCGCATGGGCCTTGCGGATCGCCTCATATTCGGCGCGGTGCTGCGCCACAAATGCCGGCTTGTTCTCCTCGCTTAGCAGGCTCGTGGTAACCGGCACCGCGCGGCTGGCGTCGGCCACGTGCACCACCGGCTCGCTGTAGTTCGGCGCAATTTTCACCGCCGTATGCGCGCGGCTGGTAGTCGCGCCGCCGATCAGCAACGGCAGCTTGAATCCTTGCCGTTCCATCTCGCGCGCCACATGAACCATTTCGTCCAGCGAAGGCGTGATCAGTCCACTGAGCCCGATGAAATCTGCCTTCTCCAACTTGGCGCGCTCCAGGATCTTCTCGCTCGGCACCATCACTCCGAGGTCGATCACTTGATAGTTGTTGCAGGCCAGCACCACGCCCACAATATTTTTGCCGATATCGTGCACATCGCCCTTCACCGTCGCCAGCACAATTTTTCCGTGTGGCTTCACTTCCTGCCCCGCCGCCGCCATTTCCGCCTTCTCCGCTTCCATGAACGGCGTCAGATAAGCCACGGCTTTCTTCATCACGCGTGCGGACTTCACCACCTGCGGCAAAAACATTTTGCCGGCGCCGAATAAATCGCCCACCACGCCCATCCCAGCCATCAGCGGCCCTTCGATTACCGCCAGGGGCCTCCCCAATTTCTGCCGCGCTTCCTCGGTATCTCCCTCAATGTATGCATCGATCCCTTTGACCAGCGCATGCGAAAGGCGCTCTTCCACCGTGGCGCTGCGCCATTCTTCGATCTTTTTCCCGTTCTCTTCCGCACCTGTGCCTGCGGCCTTCAGCGTCTCGCCGAACTCCACCAGCCGCTCCGTCGCGTCAGAGCGCCGGTTCAGCAGCACATCCTCCACCAGCTCCTTCAATTGCGGCTCGATTTCTTCATACACTTCGAGCATGCCCGCATTCACAATCCCCATATCCAGGCCTGCCCCAATGGCGTGATACAGAAACGCCGCGTGCATGGCCTCGCGCACTTTGTTGTTGCCGCGGAAGCTGAACGATATATTCGACACGCCGCCGGAAACCTTGGCGTGCGGCAAATTGGACTTGATCCAGCGCGTGGCGTTGATGAAGTCGAGCGCGTAATTGTTGTGTTCCTCCATCCCCGTGGCCACGGTTAGGATGTTGGGATCGAAGATGATGTCTTCGGGCGCAAGGCCGACCTCGTCCACAAGAATCCTGTAAGCCCGCTCGCAAATGCGGATCTTGTCCTCGTAAGTCGCGGCCTGTCCCTGCTCATCGAATGCCATCACCACCGCCGCCGCGCCATACTTGAGTACCGTTGCGGCGTGTTCGCGGAATTTTTCTTCGCCCTCCTTCAGCGAAATGGAGTTGACGATGCCTTTGCCTTGAAGGCACTTGAGTCCCGCCTCGATTACGTTCCAGTTCGATGAGTCCACCATGAACGGAACCTTCGCGACCTCTGGCTCGCTTGCCAGCAGGTGCAGGAAGCGCGTCATCGCCGCGACGCCGTCGATCATGCCTTCGTCCATGCAGATGTCGAGAACGTTGGCGCCGTTCTCCACCTGCTGCCGCGCCACGCTCACCGCCTCTTCGTATTTGCCCTCTTTGATCAGCTTCGCGAATTTGGGCGAGCCGGCCACATTGGTGCGCTCGCCAATCACGATGAAGACGCCCGGCTGCTGCGTGAACGGCTGCGATCCCGACAGCCGCAGCGGTTTCGTCTCGCGAGCCTCCCCCACCTCGTCGCTCAAGCTCTCTCGCGGAGCCTCTTCCGTTGCCGTCCTGCTTTTCAGCTCGCGCGGCGCTTTGCCCTCAAGCATCCTGGCAATGGCCGCGATGTGCTCCGGAGTATTCCCGCAGCAGCCGCCGGCAATATTGATCAGTCGCGCATCGGCAAACTTTCCCAGGTAGCACGCCATGTCTTTCGGCTCCAGATCGAAGCCCGTAGCCGAAAGCGGGTTGGGCAAACCGGCATTCGGATAGCACGAAATTGCGGCATTCGCCTTTTCCGAAAGCTCGCCCAAAAATGGAAACATCAGATCCGGCCCCAGCGAGCAGTTGAGCCCCACAGACAGCGGTTTCACGTGCTCCACTGAATTCCAGAACGCCTCGATGGTCTGCGCGGAAATCATCGTCTCTCCGCCGCGTCCCACGGCCGCCGAGATCATCACCGGCAGTTCCTTGCCGCCCGCGTCAAACACTTCCCGGATGGCGACCAGCGCTGCCTTGGCATTGAGCGAATCGAAAATCGTCTCTACCAGCAGCAGATCCACGCCGCCCGCCATCAGCGCCCGGACCTGCTGCGCGTAGGCGGTCTTCACCTGGTCGAAAGTGACCACGCGGAATCCAGGATCTTCCGCGTCAGGCGAATTGGAAAGCGAAACCGTCAGCGGCCCAATCGCTCCTGCCACAAACCTCGGCCGTCCTGATTCATCCGCCACGCGGTCGGCCCATTCGCGGCACAGCCGCGCTGACTGCTCATTGACTTCCCAAGCCAGATCGCCAAGAAATTTGTCGTCGACGATCTTCTGGTAAAACTCCGGGTTCTTGCGCCCGCCCCGTTCCCGCGGATCCTCGACGAAGAACTCACTCTGCGCAATGCTTGTCGCGCCGAAGGTGTTGGTCTCGATAATGTCCGCGCCGGCCTCCAGAAAACGCCGGTGAATGTCGCCGATCATCTTCGGCTGCGTCAGCGCAAACAGGTCGCCGTTGTTCAGCAGGTCCTTGGTCGCTTTCCTGAAGCGCTCCCCGCGGATGTCCGCTTCCGTCATCCCATAGGTGCGGATAGTCGTTCCCATGGCGCCGTCAATAATGGCGATCCGGCTTTGCAGCACTTTTTCGAGAGGATGTTGGTACGATTCGGTCATTGATTCCTGAGATGCTACGTTGGGCCGATTGCCTTCGCGGCCGAATTTGGGGTCATCGTTGCTGCAGGCCGGAACACAGTGGGGAAAGCGGCCCACTTTCAAGAATATCGAAGTCAGCCCATTCTCCATAGCGGCAAACGGCCAATGAGCGCGCCGGCAGATTGAAATGCCGAACCGCCGCACTGAACGGAATCGCGTCGCGCCAGGCCGGATTCCAGCCTCGTAACCCGCAAATGCACTAGACTTAAAAGTAGATGGATATCATTCGCCTTTTTGACGACGAGCGAGATGCTGCCCTGGCTGAGGAGGCGGAAAAGGCCCGTGCCGCGGAAGAGGCCGGCGAAGAAGGGAAGTCGCGATTCTTCGGCCGCATGCGCCAGGCTGTCACGCGCACCCGCGAGTCCTTCTCATCGCGCTTCGAAGGTATTGCTGCGCTCACCCGCACCGTAGACGAGCGCGATCTTGAGGATCTGGAAACGGCGCTCATCACCAGCGACCTGGGCGTGCAGACCACCACCGCGATCCTCGACGCCCTTCGCGATCGCGCCCGCCGCAAAGCCATTGAAGGCGGCGAAGAACTGCGCGGCCTTCTCAAAGAGCAATTGCAGGCCATCCTCGAGACGCCGCCGCGCCAGCCCACCTCCATGCCGGCAGCGCCGCCCAAAATCACATTCCTGGTCGGCGTCAACGGCACCGGAAAAACCACCACTAGCGGCAAGCTCGCCGCCTGGAATCGCGCGCAGAACCGCTCCGTGCTGCTCTGCGCCGCAGACACTTTCCGCGCCGCGGCCATCGAGCAGCTTGAAGTCTGGGCCTCGCGCTCCGGCGTCGATATGATCAAAACCCGTCCCGGCGGCGACCCCTCAGCCGTCCTCTACGACGCCATCTCCGCGGCCAAGGCGCGCGGGGTTGAAGATGTGGTCGTGGACACCGCCGGTCGTCTGCACACCAAATCCGGCCTCATGGACGAGTTGGACAAGCTGCGCCGCACTGCCGGCCGCCTGGTTCCCGGCGCGCCTCACGAAGTGCTGCTGGTGATGGACGCGACCACCGGCCAGAACGGATTGCAGCAGGCGCGGCTGTTTACGCAATCGGCGGGCGTCACCGGCATCGTTCTCACCAAGCTCGACGGCACCGCCAAAGGCGGCATCGCGGTGGCCATCGCTCGCGAGCTCAACCTGCCCGTCCGCTTCGTGGGCGTAGGCGAGCAGATGGGCGACCTGCTGGAATTTTCGCCGAAAGAATTCGTGGACTCGTTGGTGGGATGAGCCTGCCTCAGCGCAAACGGTTCGATCCTTCGCCACCGCTCGAAGCTGGAGGTAAACATGAGGAACAAGGGAAAACGCCGGCGCTCAGCTAACCCGATGCGATCCTTGCTCGACGTGCTAAAGCGCATCTTCCGGCGCAAGCCCGAACCCGAAGACCCATACGCATATCGCATGGCGCCTCTCCGTCGCCCTCCACACGGCCGCAGCGGAGCAGCCGTCGCCGAACTGGACGAAGACTAACAACCTATGCCTTGAACGATGCCAACCAGCACGAACGAAACCGCTAATTCGGACCGTTACTGGATGCAGCGCGCCCTCGAACTGGCGCGGCGCGGCATCGGCCTCTGCTCGCCCAACCCGGTCGTCGGCTGCGTCATTCTCGATCGCGCCGGCCAGGTCGTCGGCGAAGGCTGGCATGAATACGACTTGCTCGATCACGCTGAAGTCGTCGCCCTGCGCGAAGCCAGACAGCACGCTGGCGATCGCCTGCGCGGCGGCACCGCTTATATCACTCTCGAGCCCTGCAACCACACTGGCCGCACACCACCATGTACGCAGGCACTCATCGCCGCCGGCCTGGCGCGTATCCTCGCCGCAACCAGCGACCCCAATCCCAACGTCGCCGGCCACGGCATGGAAGCGCTCCACGCCGCCGGCCTGCAAACCGAAATCGGCGTTTGCCAGGACGAAGCCCGCCGTCTCAACGAGGGCTTCGCCCGCTGGAGCCGCCACAAGCGCCCGTTTGTGCTAATGAAAGTTGCCATGTCGCTCGACGGCCGCATTGCCCCGCCACCCGGCATGCACGTGCTCCACGAGCCTTACTGGATCACCAGCGAGGCGGCGCGCGCCGCCGTGCAGCCTCTGCGCTGGCAGGCTGACGCCGCTATGGTCGGCGTCGACACGGTGCTCGCCGACGATCCGCTGCTTACCGATCGCAGCGGCTTGCGCCGCCGCCGCCCGCTCCTTCGCATCGTCCTCGACTCTGCCTTGCGCATGCCGCTCGATTGCAAAATGGTCGCCGCAGCACAAAACGACCTGCTCATCTTCACCGTCTCCAAAGACGAAACACGTCGCCGCGAACTGGAATCGCGCGGCGTCCGCGTCGAAGTCTTAGCTGCAGAAGCCGGCCGCGTCCCGCTCGATAAAGTTCTCGACAGGCTTGGCGAAGAAGGCATTCTCACGCTGCTCACGGAAAGCGGCACGCGCCTCAACACAGCTCTCCTCGCCGGCGGACTGGTTGACCGCATCCACCTCTTCGTCTCGCCGCAGATCATGGGCTCTGACGCCGTTCCCGCCTTCCGCGGTATGCCCAGCTTCGTGCGCATGGCGCAGGTCGAAGTCGAGCGTTACGGCAATGACCTCGGCCTCCGCTCGCTCCTCAAAGACCCGTGGGAATAGATCTCAATGGAACATGCGGAGATAGGATTCGGGCTTGGGATTTGTAACAGGGCGCGACTTCAGTCGTGCCGAAAATGGCTGTAAATCCACTCGGGCTTTACCCCCTGAGGGACTTCTTCCGATTCACCGCTGCCTGCTGTCAGAAATGCCGCAGCGAGCCTCCGTCGCTCGCCGCCGTGTGCTCGGCATTCTGCTCCGTCGTGCGCTCCACGTGGCTTTCCAGCGAGCGGCTCACCAGCTCGCGCGAGCCCAGCCCCACCGCCAGCGCCAGCGTCAGCACAATTCCGCCAAAGAGGATTCCAAACGCAAGCTCTACTATGCGCCCGCCGATTTCAAGATGCGCCAGTGCCATCGCTGCCGTCAGCACCAGCACCAGCCACTTCACGCCGAGCGAAAGAAATCGTGCATACTGCACCTGCAGGTTCACCGCGCCGATCAGCACCGAGCGTGCCAGGAAGCGCGCCACAACCGCGCCCACAATCAGGATGAATCCCGCGCCCACCACGCGCACCAGGTATGGAAGCAGGGGGAAGGGTAGCACGCCCGCCGTTGCGTAAGACGTGTCGAATGCCGATATCCCTATCACCAGGCCGATCAGTATGCATCCCCAGAAGCACACGCGCCCCGCAATCTCTGCAGGGGTGTTCATTGGCGTCCAGTCGGCGCTGCCCCGATAGCGGGCCACGCGATCGTTGAACTTGGCCATCGAAAGCCCACGCCGCAGCAACCATGAGAATACAACCCCGATCAGCGCAAAGATTCCCAGGGCTACAAAGAACGCAAGGATTCCCGGCAGCACCGCGATCAGCAGCGACAGCACGCGATCCAGCGACTCATGAAGCGCCTGCGACATGTGATGCCACAGTGTCGCGTTATCCACCGACAGCGGCGCCGGAGTTGGAGCCTGGCTCTGCGCATACTGCAAAACAGCGGCAAGGATGTTTGCCATAACACTCACTCCCTTGATCTGCGCTTACCCCTAACATCGAAAGCCGTTTCATCCGGACGGCCACCGGCGCGCGATCCCTTCTACGTTGCGGCCCGGCGACGATGCCGGATCCTTTGCGAGCTCTCGCCTTCGTTCACGGGTTGAACCGGTCCGGCCATCGCCAGCGTGCGACGAGGTACGGCTTCTCGGCTGCGAAAGCGGCGGCAACAGCTTCCACATGTTGTTCGGGGCTCGTGTCCGCCGCAGTCATGTTGATGTGGCTGGCCACCCAAGCCAGGTAAAGCGGAATCAGCGCGCCCAGCAGATGCCCGCGATTGAGGGTGCGCAACCGGTACGCCAGAAGAAAGTCGTAGACGATCCGCGCCCACAGCGAATCGGGCATGCGGAACGCAACGCCCTCCGTGAGCGAGAGCCTCTTTAAACCCAGCAGCGAATTTGGCGGCAGGACCAGCGACCAGATCTCCTGCAGATTGCTGTAAGCCAGCCGGAACGCCTGCAGCATAGGCGCAATGTCGGTCGTGCCATCAGCCGTGGGCATTTGCGGCGCAACCTGGCGTGCGCGTTCCGGCGGTATGGGACGCGGGCGCTGCCAGAACGTAGCCTTCGCTTCAATATCGGCGAAGAGAGATCCCGCAATCATAGGGAGAATTGCATTCAGATCCGGCTCGGCCGGCTGCGGAACCGTGCGCGAATCCACCTCCACCTCGCGTATCGTGTATCCGGCGGTTGCCCCCTCGCTCACTGGCCACAGAAATGCTCCGCCCTGGTTCAGTTTGATCAGCCGTTGCGCCGCCGTAGAAAGCCGCTCCGCCATCCGCATGGAAAGCCCGAGGTCCACCGCCAGCGGAAACCGCACCGGCGAGCCGAATAATGCGCGCGAAACGGGATAAAGGATAGCCGAGTTCACCAGGCCCGCTCGAGGTGGTAAATCGTAGCGCGACACCGCCAGGTCGATGTCGCTCGCCATCGCCGCCGCGGCAAGATTGTGCAATGCCTGCGAACTCAGCGAGTCGCATTCCGGTCCCAGCATCAGCACCACTGCCGCCTGGTTCTCCTGCGCCAGCTGCGCGGCGCTCGCGTAGTCGGCCGCAGTGACGGTCCAGCTTGCGCTCGTGCCTGGCGCCGTCACAATACGCAGATTCGGCCGCGCGGCCGGCGCCGTTTCGTCGCTGGTTGCGATCAAAAGATCTTCCGGCGCAACGCTCGCCAATTTGTCAAGCAAGCTTGTGAGGCGCTCCGGTGGCAGCGAGGGAATCATGACGAGCAGACGGCGATCGATTCGGGCAGAAGTGGGTGCGGCGCCGGAAAGCGGATTCACTGTCGCCATCGTTGCGATCTCAGAGGTTGGAGCCCTATAGATTCAGGATACCTGCGAGTGGGATGCGCACCCACGCAGGGCGGTTGTTCAATTCGTAAACCAATTCGTAAAGCGCCTTCTCCAGCACATAAGCGCTGAACAGCGGCTGGCACTGTGGCCCCGGCGGCAATATCGCCGGCCCGGCGGCCATCGTCTCGCGGTACTCTCGTAAAAAAGCTGCCGAAGCCGCCGCATACCAGCAGCGCGCCCAGGCGGCCAGGCCTCCCGGGTCCGCGCCATCCGCAGGTTCTGCACTCGCGCCCAAGTGCCGCTCCAGCGCCGAGCTCGCTGCATAGGAAAACGACCGGATCATCCCCGCCACATCTTTTAAAGGCGATTGCTTCAGCCTGCGGTCCACCAGCGGACGTGCCGGCTCCCCCTCAAAATCGAGCAGCACAAAGTCGCCGTCCGTGTGGCCACCCCCAGTTCCATCCTTCGCCACGCGTAGCGTCTGCCCCAGGTGATAGTCGCCGTGGATGCGGATGCGCATCCCCGCCGCGCTCAGCGCCGCGATCGACTGCGCCCGCTCCAGCAGTTCCCGCCGCCGCGCCAGCACCAGGCCCGCGTCTTCACACGCCGCATCATCCAGCGACGTGATCTTCTGCTTCAGCACCTCCAGCGCCGACGTCACTTCCGCAACAATGCGGCTCGCCTCGCGCGCCAGATCCTCCGCGGTGAACGGCTCTGCCGCAAACGCCGCATCGCGGGTTGGCGTCGCCAGCGCCATGTGCATTCCTGCAGTGCGCCGTCCCAGCAGCGCGGCCGCATCCAGCAAATCGCCCGCGTTTTCTGTAAGTGCCGGAGCCGGTTCGAACTCGACAAAAAATCCCGGCGCGGTCAGCGGTGCGGGAGCCTCCAGCGCGGCCACTGCCGAAAAAAACGTCCCCAGCCGCTCGAGAAACCACTCCCAACCGTCGCCTTGGTTTGTCACCAGCCCCTGCAGCATCGCCAGGGTCGATTTCTTCCATCCCGGCCGCGTCATCGCGATCTCGCCCAGGAACGGCGGAATGTGCGCGAAGTGCGCAACTTCTGTCAGGAAACGGCCGATCTCCACATCCGGGTTCTCGCCGGGTTGCAGCCGCCGGAACATTTTCAGAATAAGCCGATCGCCATAAAGGATCGACGTGTTCGACTGCTCCGCTGATCCCACGCGCGACGCCAGCGTTTCCAGACCCTGTGGGAATGCGCTCGAGGCGCGCGCACGAAGAATGCTGCCTGGCTCGCCGCCTCCGGCTGCAGGCGATTCCCGCGGCTGCATGTGATGCCTTGCCGGCGCGGCCTCAGGCGTCGCAGCACGCGAGGCATCCTCCATCTCGTCAGAATCCTGGCCACATGGCCTCACCCCGGTGCTGAGCAGATTGAGTGTCGCATTTTCTGCGATCAGCCGCAGCGGCGCCTGGCGGAAGCCCTCGCTCACCGTTGCGTCGTGCAAAATCGCCGGGCCCATCGGCAGAACCAGCGTCGTCAGTACGGTTAGCGGGCGCGTCGCTCGGATCTCATCCGCTTCCGCACCCGCGCTCATTGCCAGCGGAACCTGGTACACATCGCATGCGCCGTCCGCGTAATCTACTTCCACAAAAAAAAGCGCAGGCGGAATCACGCCGCCTGCCGCCGGATCCGCCGGCTCGGCGGTGCGCGCCGCGCTCAGCTCAACCCAGTCAAGCACGCGCGCGGCTTGAATCTGCCGCGCCTTGGCCCCGAACCATCTTTGCCGCGGCAGCCATCCAGGCAGCGCGTTTTCGATCGTGCTCAGGCGATGCGCGGCCAGCAGGCCCGCCCATCCTTGCTCAAGCACTTCCGCTGCGATGCCTTCTTCCGCCGGCTCAGCATTCGCGCGCGCCGTCTCCGCTGGCGCCTCCTCTGTATCAACTTTCACGCTCGGCTGAAGCTCGAACCACAAAAACGAATACGGCGCCAGGCTCAGTGCATAGGGCGCTTCGGTGATCGTTGGGAACGAAACATACCCCAGCATCTCCACCGGCGTCATCCCCGCGTATTCTGCCAGCTCGAGCGTGGCGGGTTGCGCAAAGCGGCTCAGGTTGGCCACGCAGAGCACCGTTTCGCGCGTGCCGTCGCCATGGTCAAGATCGCGAAGATAGGCCAGGATCTTGCGGTTCGGACTGTTGAGCAGTGTGAACGAGCCGCGCCCGAATACCTGGAAGAGCTTCCGCAGCGCGATCATGTTGCGCGTCCAGTGCAGCAGGCTCGACTGGTCGCTGAGCTGCGCCTCCACGTTGACCACCTGGTATCCGTAAATCGGATCCATGATCACCGGGAAGTAGAGCCGCGCCGGATCGCATCGCGAAAATCCGGCATTGCGGTCCGATGTCCACTGCATCGGCGTGCGCACGCCGTTACGGTCGCCAAGATAAATGTTGTCGCCCATCCCGATCTCGTCGCCGTAATAAAGAATCGGTGTGCCGGGAAAGCTCAGCAGCAGCGAATTCAGCAGCTCGATGCGCCGGCGGCTGTTGTCCACCAGCGTCGCCAGCCGGCGTCGGATACCCACGTTCACGCGCATGCGCGGATCGGCCGAGTACGCAAAATACATATAATCGCGTTCCTCGTCGGTCACCATCTCCAGCGTCAGCTCATCGTGATTGCGCAGGAAAAGGCCCCACTGGCAGCTATCTGGAATCGGCGGTGTCTGCGCCACAATGTCCGTGATCGGCAGCCGATCCTCCTGCCGCAGCGCCATATAAATGCGCGGCATCAGCGGAAAATGAAACGCCATATGGCACTCGTCGCCGTCGCCGAAATAGGGCCGCACGTCCGCCGGCCATTGGTTGGCCTCGGCCAGGATCAAGCGGTTCGCATACTCGGCATCAATCGCGGCGCGCAGTTTGCGCACCACTGCATGCGTCTCCGGCAGATTCTCGCAATTCGTTCCGTCACGCTCCACAAGATACGGAATCGCATCCATGCGCAGCCCGTCCACGCCCATGTCCAGCCAGAAGCGCATCGCCTTCAGCACTTCCTCCAGCACCAGCGGGCTGTCGTAATTCAAGTCCGGCTGATGCGAGAAGAAACGATGCCAGTAATACGCCTTCGCCGTCTCATCCCACGTCCAGTTCGATTTCTCCGTGTCGGTAAAGATGATTCGCGCGTCTTTGTATTTCTGATCCGTCTGCGACCACACGTACATCTCGCGCTCCGGCGAGCCCGCCGGCGCGAGCCGCGCCGCCTTGAACCACGGGTGCTGGTCGCTGGTATGGTTGATCACCAGCTCGATCATCACCTGCATTCCGCGCAGGTGCGCCGCGTCAAGAAAGGCCTTGAAATCGCTGAGCGTGCCATACGAAGGATTAACGTCGTTGTAATTCGAAATGTCATAGCCGTCATCGCGCAGCGGGGAAGGGAAGAACGGCAGCAGCCAGATGCACGTCACGCCCAGATCCTGCAGGTAATCGAGTCGCGAAAGCAGCCCGGGAAAATCCCCGATGCCATCTCCGTTCGAGTCGCTGAACGCGCGCACGTGCAGCTCGTAGATGATCGCGTCCTTGTACCAGAGCGGATCGGTTGCGCTCGCCAGCTTTTTCACCCTGTCGCTCTCCGCAATAGAATCGCGCCGCGCTCGCTTCGCAGAATGTCGGGCTTTGTAACAGGGCACGATTTCAATCGTGCCGCATCAGTTGCAAAATCGATCGGGCTCCAGCCCTTGAGGGCTTCACCCCGGAATCTCACGTGAACTCTTGCCGCCTTGATTCAGCCTTTATAGAAAATACTCGAAATCCGTCTCTACTTTCATGTGCCGGTGAATCTTCAAAATGTGTCCCGACACTTTCGCCGGGTTCAGCTCCACATAGTTCCGCGGTCCATGCCACAGATAGCGCGCCCCGGTCAGCAGGTCCTCTGCCTCGTAACCGCGATCCACCGGAATCTCCAGCTCATCCAGCGGCAGCGTCACGTGCCCCGACTGCGTGTAATGCGGATCCAGATTCACCACCGTCAGAATCAAATTCGTCCGGTCTTCCGACTCCTTGCTGTACGCGATCAGTTGATCGTTCTCCGTCGCGTGAAACTTCAGCGTCCAGTCCTGTTGCAGCGCCTCGTTGCTGTTGCGAATGCCATTCACCCGCGCGATCAGGTCGCGCAGGCTGTCCTTACGCTCCAGGTCCCACTGCCGAATTTCGTACTTCTCCGAATTTAGATACTCTTCGCTTCCCCGCCGCACCGGCTTGTTTTCCATCAGTTCGAACGCCGGCCCGTAAATGCCGTAATTCGCGCCTAGCGTGCTGGCGAGCAAAAACCGGATCGCGAACGCCGCGCGTCCGTCCACCTGCAAAAACTCCGCCAGAATATCCGGCGTGTTCGGCCACTGGTTGGGCCTGAAGAACTCGCGTACCGGCGTCTGCGTCAGTTCCGTCAAGTAAGCCGTGATCTCCTGCTTCCCATTCCGCCACGGAAAATACGTGTACGACTGCCCAAATCCCAGCTTCGCCAGCCGGTACATGATCTTCGGCCGCGTAAACGCCTCGGCCAGAAAAATCACCTCCGGATGCTCGCGTTTCACCTCCGCAATCACCCACTCCCAGAACGGAAACGCTTTGGTATGCGGATTGTCCACGCGAAATATAGTTACGCCCTCGCCAATCCAGTAAAGAAATACGCTCTTGAACTCCTCCCACATTCCATTCCAGTTTTCGCTCTCGAAATCGAACGGATAAATGTCCTGGTATTTTTTGGGCGGATTCTCCGCGTACTGAATCGTTCCATCCGGCCGCTCGCGAAACCACTCCCTGTGCTCGTGCACATAAGGATGATCCGGCGAAGCCTGAAACGCCACGTCCAGCGCCACGGTTAGTTCCAGTTCGCGCGCCTTCTTCACAAACCGGCGAAAGTCCTCGATCGTCCCCAGCTCTTTGTGAATCGACTTGTGCCCGCCGTCCTCAGCCCCGATCGCCCACGGACTCCCGTAATCTCCCGGCCCCGCTTCCGGCGTGTTGTTTCGCCCCTTGCGGAAGGTGGTCCCGATAGGATGAATGGGCGGCAGATACACCACGTTGAAGCCCAGCTCCGCCACGTAATCCAGCCGTTTCTCACAATCCGCAAACGTGCCATGCTTCCCCGGCTCCGCTGCGGTCGACCGCGGAAAAAACTCATACCACGAGCTGAACCGCGCCCGTACCGGCTCAACCACTATCTCAAGTTCGCGGTCTGATACCGTCGCAAATCGCTTGTCCGGATAGCGTAGCGCCAGCTCGTGCAGCATCGGATCAGTCGCGTGCGTCCGCATCTGCGTGGGGTCCAGCTTCGAGCGCAGCTCTTTTGCCCGATCCCGCAGCCACAACGCATCCGCCCCGCTGGCGCGCTCCGCGGTTTCATCCACCAGCTCGGCGCCAATCTGGTAATCGACCTCAGTGTCCGTCTCTGCCTGGATTCGCTTCAGCAGATCGCGCCGCCAGGTCTCAAACCGATCCACCCACCCCTGCACCTTGAATCGGTAATGCCCCAGCTCACTCACGCGAAACGCCGCCGTCCAGCGGTCGTTTACCAGCGGCCGCATGCGAATCTCCGTCCACTCTGGCGTTCCCACGCGATTCGCGATCACTGACGCAGCCACAGCGTCATGCCCGTCGGCAAACACGTCCGCTTCTACCACCACCTGGTCGCCCACGGTGCGCTTCGCCGGAAACCGCCCGCCATCCACCTCCGGCGTGATCGCTTCAATGACCACGCGCCTGCGCCCGTCCGCGCGGCTCGCCGTCTTCTCCGCTCTTTTCGTCGTTGTCGCGGTACTCGCCGTCATCACGCCGCCCTCTTCTGCTCCAGCAACTTCTGGTATAGCCCAATCGTCTGCTTCGCAATCGCGCGCCAGCCGAAAATCTCCTCCGCCCGCCGCCGGCCCGCCGCGCCAAAACGCCCGCATTTCTCCTCGTCGCGCAGCAGCTCTGTCAACCGAGACCCCAGATCGCGCGCAAACTTCTCCGCATCCACCGGAAAGCTCGTCACAGGATCCTGTTCGAACGGCACGAGGAATCCCGTTTCTCCGTCCACGACCACCTCTTTGATGCCCCCGGTTGCGCTGGCGACAACCGCCGCACCGCACGCCATCGCCTCCAGGTTGATGATCCCGAACGGCTCATACACGCTGGGGCAGCAGAAGACGCGCGCATGGCTATAAAGCTGCGTCTTCTCTTCTATGGTCACCATCTTTTCAATCCACACAATCCGCGGATGCTCTTTACGCACCTCGGCTATCTTGTCGCGCATCTCCGCCGCAATCTCCGGCGTGTCCGGTGCGCCCGCGCAAAGCACCACCTGCGTCCCCGCCGGCAAATACCGGATCGCATCCACCAAATGCGTCACGCCCTTCTGCCGCGTAATTCGCCCCACAAAAAGCACGTACGGCGCCTCTGGGTCGACACCGTATTCGCGCAGCGCCTTTGTCTCGTCCGTCTTCTTGTACTCATCCAGATCGATGCCGTTGTAGATCACGTGCACCCGCGCTGGATCGACATCCGGATACGCGCGCAGAATATCCGCCTTGGTTCCGTTCGACACGGCCACAATGGCATCCGCATCCAGAATCGCCGTACGCTCCATCCACGAGCTCATCGCGTAGCCGCTGCCCAGTTGCTCCGCCTTCCACGCCCGCAGCGGCTCCAGAGAGTGCGTGGTCAGCACAAACGGCACGCCGTACAATTTTTTTGCCAGGTAGCCGGCCATCGACACATACCAGGTGTGCGTGTGCACCAGGTCGATGCCCTCCAGCGCCTTGATCTGCGTCAGGTTCAGGCTGAAGGCCTCGAGCGCCCCCTTGAACTTGGCTTCCGTCCCGTTGGTAATCTCGCTCCAGGGCTCCGCGCCGCGCACATGCAGATTGCCGCGGTCCTCCTGCTGCCCGCCCCAGCAATGCACCTCGACTTCGATCTCGCGCGCCAGTTCCCGGCTCAGATAATCAACGTGAACTCCGGCGCCTCCGTAAACGTGCGGCGGATACTCTCGCGTGAATAATCCCACTCGCAATGGCTTGGCTCCCAGCCGGTTCCACACCGGCATTTAAGTCCCTCCGGCAGCGGCGCAATACAACTCCGCATCATAACCGCCTATCGTTTGCTGGGTCTACCGCCGGCCGTGCAACACCGCCGTTCATCGCCGCCTTCCCATCGGCCGTTCCAGCCTGTTGACCAGCGAGATTCCCTTCGCTCAGCCTTTCCTACGTGCATATCGCTCGTAAGGATCAGCCCCGGCTCTTCACCATCACCCACGTGAAATGACGGCAAATTCAGCCCGAAACCGCCCCCACCCATGAGCCCCCATTCGTGTTCCCGCGTCCAATGGACGTGCCATTACCCCCGCTTCATGGGCCATTGACAAAGATTTCCAGACGGGCCTATTGTTTTCTACGGTTTTTGCGAAAGGATCAACCTCAAATGGTCGCGTATTTTCAGCTTCAGCCCGCGGAAGCAGATCTGCAAAACTTGGCTGAAGAGTATTGGCAACAGGCTGGCGAAAAGGAGCAGCTGCTCGAAAAAGCTGCCTTTGACGCCGGCGAGGCAATTCGAAACGGCGAGTACACTCTGGCCAACCTCGAGGCCATCGTGCGCTGGAAATCCGAGCGCATAGTGCAGTACCTCATCGCCAACAGCACTGAGAAAATCAAGCGGGTCCTTGCCGTCGCAGCCTCGCCCGATTCCTCCACTGGCGATGCCGTGAAGGCGCTCCTCGAACTCCATGGCGTCGACATTTCCATCGCCTCGGCCATCCTGGCGGCTATTTTCCCTGAACGCTACACGGTCCTCGACTTCCGTTCTCTTGAAGCCCTCGGCCATGCCCGCCACGACGTCCACTTCTATGAGGAGTACCTGGCCTTCTGCAAGCGCCTGGCGGAAAGCGAAATCGTGCAGCCGCAGAGCGATCTGCCCGCCCCCACCCCGCTCCGCGCTCTCGACCGCGCGCTGTGGGAGTGGTCCAAAACCCACATGAAGTAAGCGCCCGCCCCGCGCCTTCCACTCGACTCGAGGGTGCCCCAGGTCCCGATTCTGGGACCTGGGACGGGCACTACACTGAAGTCTTGCTGGACCCAGTCCAACGCGACCGCCTCCTCGTCGTCCTCGTTTCCCCGCGCAACCCCCTCAACATCGGCGCCTCCGCCCGCGCCATGGCCAACTTCGGCTTCTCCCATCTCGCCGTCGTCTCGCCTTACGCCCCGCACTGGCGCGAAGCCCGCTCCGCCGTCGGCGCGCCCCAGCTGCTCCAAAGCGCCGTCGAGTGCGCCACTCTCACTGAAGCCCTCGCCGATTGCACCCTGGTCGCCGGCACCGGGACCCTCACCCGCCGCAAGCCCGAGCAGCAGGTCGTCCCCCTGCCGGCGCTCGGCCCGGTCATCCGTGGCGAAATCGCCCGCGGCGGCCGCGCCGCACTGGTCTTCGGTCCGGAAAAACGCGGCCTCACCCGCGATGACCTCTCCCGTTGCCACCTGCTCGTTGAAATCCCCACCGCCCCCGAGCAGCCCTCCATGAATCTCGGCCAGGCTGTTGCCGTTTGCCTCTACGAACTGACCGCACGGGCGCATGACCTCGACCGGGCTGTACCGTATCACTCAGCAGACCATCCCTCGCCCGGCCCCAAAGACAGACCCGCCACCTCCGCCACCCTCGACCTGCTTGCCGGCGTCATTGACGAAGCCATGCAGGCTGCCGACTACTCCCCACTGGAAATGCGCCTGGCCAACCAGCATGACATGCGTCTTCTCGTGCGCCGTCTCAGCCTCACCGAACGCGACGCCCGCCGCATTCTCGGCCTCTTCCGCCGCATCCTTCGGCGCCTGAAACGCTGAACCGCCCGAGCGACGAAATACCTGCTTCACGTCCGGCTGACTCGCTAACTCTATAACTCGCTAACCCGCTAACTTGCTAACCCGCTAAAAAGAAAAAGGGCGGTAAGTTCAACAAAACACGCAGTAGATGGTGCGGCCAATTTTCATCCATCCGCGGGTCTGCAACGCCGATGTGGGACTAACTTGCTAACCCGCTAACTCGCTAACCCGCTGCCTCTCTGACCTATTCCCCCCGCAACGCATCCATCGGATCAACATGCGTTGCCCGCAGCGCCGGAAGCCATGCTGCCGTGAGAGAAACCACCACCAGCAGCGCTGCAGACACTCCGAAAACGAACGGGCCCAGCCCGCGCAGAGGCAGCGGAGAACTGGCCAGCATTTTATTCAGGCCCCACACAGCCGGCACTGCGAGCACGGTTCCGAAGATCAGTCCGATAACGGTGTTGCGAACCGCCTGCAGCGTCACCGAACGGAAGATCCTTGCACGGTCAGCGCCCAGCACCATTCTGATTCCGAACTCTCGGGCGCGCTGGCTCACCGCAAAAGAAAGTACCCCGTAAACGCCGATGACCGCCATCAGCAAGCCAATGGAAGCCATCACCAGGATGATCCCCGCCAGCGAACGCATCTGCGCAGCATCGTCTTCCAGAGATTCCCAGATGGTTGCCGGGGCAATTATCTGCGTATGCTCGAGCGCTTTCACGGTGTCTCTCACCGCGTTCTCAACCGCTTTTGGATCGCCGGCAAAATGCACATAAAGATTTCCGCCCAGCGTCGACGGATCGCGAAGCGTGTACACCCGCGGTCCATCGCTCACGCCGAAGCTCTCGGATTGTGTGTTCGCTGCAACGCCCACCACGATCAGCCGCCGGTTATCCGGCGTGATGATCGACTTCCCCAGAGGGTCGCTCGCCGGCCAGAACTGCTTCGCGAATGCCTGGGAGACAACCGCGACCAAATCCGCGCCAGCGGAAGTCTGGTCGGTGGAATCGAAGGCGCGTCCTTTCATCATCGGAATCCCGAACGTCGCAAAGAAGCCGCTCGAAACATCATCGACCGACGCGGGCTTCCCCTGTCCCGCGGCCTGCCCCGGCATGCGAATCTCCTCCGGAGGAACCGGGCGAAACGGCCGAAGGCTGGCATATGCCAGTGACTGTACGCCCGGAATGGCGATGATCCGCGCCTCTAGCGAGCGATAGAACGTCAGCGCGCCGGCGCGATTTGCCGCGGAAGTGTCGATTGCAACCGGCACCCCCATCGTCTGGTGAATATCGAACCCCGGATTCATCTCGGTAATCAGGCTCGGCAGATGGCCAAACATCACCGCCGCGCATACCAGCACAAATCCCAGCGCGATCTGCACCACGATCAGCCTGCTGGTCGTCCTCGACCGCACCGTCGCCGAGTTTTCCCGCCCCTTCAGCGCCGTCAGCAGGTCCAGTTTCCAGGCCGCGCGAATCGGCATAAGCGAAGAGACCACGGTCGCCGCCACCACGAGCATCGTCATGTAGCCGAAGACCCGCCAGTCTGGATGAATCAGCAGTACGAACCGGGACTGGCGTGCATCGATCGTATTCATGATCAGCATCGGCACCCGATAAACAAGAACAAGGCTCAGCGTCGCGCCAATCGCGGTCGTCAGCAGGCTCTCCGCCAGCAGCATCCGCGTCAGCTGTCCGCGGCCGGCTCCCACAGCCAGGCGAATGGCAATTTCCCCTCGCCGCGTAACCGTGCGCGAAAGAAAAAGCATGGTCACGTTGCAGCACGCCAGCAGCAGAATCAGCGAGAGCGGTCCCAGCACCAGCGCCATCAATGCCACCACGCGATCGCGAATCGCCGGGTTCTCCACATACGATCCATTCGTCAGCACCAGCGTCGTCTTCCGATTGAATGCCGAAATCTGGCGCTTCACATAGTCGCGGTCCTGCTGGCTCATGATTGTCGATAACTCCGCCTTCGCATCGGCGCGCGAGTATCCCGCGCGAAGTCGTCCCGTCACGTTGAGCCACGGCGCGTCCGGACTGTTCAACACATCTCTCCCGCGGTCAATCAGCGGTTCTGTCGTATATGGCACAAAAATGCCGCCAGGCAGAAAATTCGCCGCATCCGAGGGAACGATCCCGATCACCTCGAAGGCCGACCCGTTCAGGTGAATCGTCTCGCCCACGATTCGTGGGTTGCCTCCCAAATCCGTCTTCCACAATGATTCGCTCAGCACCACAACCTGTGCGGCGGAGCCACGGCTGCAGTCGCCGCGTGCGAAAAATCGTCCGATAAGCGGGCGATCGACACCAAACACGTGGAAGTAGTTGCAAGTGGCCATCAGTGTGGATATCGCCCTGTTCCCCTGTTCCAGTACGGCCGACGATACCTGCCACGCCGCCACATCTTCCAGCGCCCGCGAACGGCTGCGAATCGCATCATAGTCTTCGCTGGTGAAGAACGAGTATTGGTTCGCCCTTGTGGACCAGCCCGTATACCGCGGATAAACCTGCACGAAGCTTGCGGGATCTTTGAGCGTCGGCGGCTGCAAAAACAGGGAATTCAGCAGCGTGAAGACGCCCGCGTTCAGCCCGATCCCCGTCGCCAGCGCGAGAATGGCCACCGTGGAAAGCAGCGGCGCCCGCCGCGCCGACCGCAACGCGTAAAGAAGGTCCTGCCACCGGATCCACATCCGCATCCTCCCGCAACAAATCGGACCCCAGAATTTCAGGGAAACCAGCGCCAGTCAATCCACGTCCTCTTAGGCCGGCTTTGGAGCGGAGTTAGCTACCCGACTTGAAAAGCTATTCAACTCAGTCTCGGCCCCTCCAGTATCTGTGCCGCTGACCCTCATTTCACGTTACTTGGGACACGTTTCATCCCACGGCTGGGCTATCAACTCCACCCGGGAATCCTGCTAAAGTGCGTTTAGACAATAGGCTATCCACGATGATGAAGACACTCATTCAGGCCATCTGTCCCCTTGTCGCGCGCCCCAGCTTGGCCACTGCGCCCGCTAAAAAGCTGCAAGCCATGCGAAGAGCTGGCGAAATCTCCTTTCTTTTCGCCCTCTCTTTCTTTTTCGTGCTCCGCCCCGCCGGCGCCCAGGCTCCAGCCGCTAATTCCCAGCCCGCCCAAACCGCCTCCATCTCCGAATTCGAGCTCAGGCAGCAGCTTGTCGGCAAATACCTCTACCTGCGCGGCCGCTATATCGCCAGTTCGCTAAGCTTCAACGAACACGGCAAGCTGGAAGGCACTTCGCCCCAGGCCTCCTACACCCTCAGCGTCGTCCGCATCGAAACCCTCAATCTCTCCCGTCACAAGCTCGAGCTCAAGGGCGTGCGCTTCGGCCTGCATTTTCTCGGCGCCCTCTCTTCTCAGGAACCCGCCAGCACATTCGACCACGTCCGCCTCACCCCCCGGAAAAAATGGGAGCGCATCACCATAGCCCGCATGAAAGTCATCAAGCCGCCAAAGCAGCGCAAGGGCGCGCCCGCTCCCAAACCTGTCCCGCCGCAGCCTGATGCCACAACCACCACTTCCGCTTCCTACGCCGACGCAGTTCTCCGCCAGGCCATCGGTGACGTCTTTGCTTCCACCCTCGACACCCGCATGATGGCCGCCCTGCCCGCTTATTGGCGCGATTTTTACCAGGATGAGTCAGACAAGACCCCCTCCGATCCCCTCCTGCCTGGCGTCCTCCTCGTCTCGGATGTCGATCGCAAGCCCAGCTTGGTCGGCCATCTCGAAGCACCTTCAGATCAGTACGCCCAGGATCACGGCATCGCCGGCCTCGCCCTTTATCGCACCGTTGTCAGCGCCGACGGCACGCCTCAGCAAGTCTCGATCGCCCGCCCCATCGGCTTCGGCCTCGACGAAAACGCCATTTCTGCCATCAAATCTGCCCGCTTTGAGCCCGGGATGAAAGATGGCAAGCCCGTCCCCGTCCTTCTCGACCTGGTCGTCGAGTTCCGCATTTACTCCAAACGTACTGCGGCTGCAGCAACACCCGCCGACGCAACTGCGGCCTCCGCACCCGCTAAGGCAGTGCTTCCCGGCCCATACACCGCCGAGAAGGACTAGCGCGAGGCCGCCCGACTCCTCCGGCCGGGTGCCCCAGGTCCCGATTCTGCGACCTGGGATGCGATATTGCATCCACTGCCACAACTCCACCCGAATTCTCTCCGGCCCCCCAGCTATTCTTCCTGCCGCAGGATCTCCTCGAGCTTTTCCTTGTGCTTCGCCTTCCGCCCCGTCCGCGGCTCATCGCGCACCACCCGTGTCGCTGGCGGCTGCCCCACACGCTCGCGCGCGTTGGCCTTCACCGCCTTGGTCGCGGAAAACTTATCCTTCTTGCGTTTCGCCATCGTAAGCTTGAGTATGGAATAGATTCTGCCCGAGCGGAAGAGCCTGCAGCCTGCGTATCTGGCTTTCCCCAAACCCACGGGCCCGAAGGGCGGCAGATGGAAGAACGGGATTTTTTCAGCGAGACCACCGAACAGCGCACCCACACCCTCACCTGCCCCAAGTGCGGCCAGGTCGGCGACTACAAAGTCACCTGGGTCGTACGACGCAAAAAACCTCAGCTCCCGCGCGGCGCCGATGAGCGCGACCGCGCCCGCTTCGCCAAGGCTCAGTCCTACATGGTCCGCCGCGATGACAAACTCGCCTGCGCCAACATCCGCTGCCGCAAACCCTTCGAGATAACCACTCTCCAGTCCCTCGCCTTCCTCACGGACTGACACAACCCTCGTGGAAGCGCCACATTTCTATCTGGCGCACCCCAGCCCGATTGTGTTTGAATCAGGAATATATTCCGGGCCCGGAGGCGATATACAGGCCCGTGCAAGGAGTCATACATGCCCAATATGCTGCTTCCCCCCGAAGAGCGTAACCTCACCCCCAATCAGGTCGAGGCGCTCGACAAAAGGCGCGACCTGGGGCACACCCTCCTCGTCATCGGTGGCCAGTTCGGGGTCATCGCCACGGTGCTGCTCCTCTGGGCGGGACAGGACCTGCAATATTCGCCGGGCTGGGATCATCCCATGGCCTACTACCTGTTCCTCGCACTCATCTTGTCTGCCATCTTCGCCGTCGTAGGTCTCGTTCTGCGCAGAGGCATGCCCCGCATCGACTGATCGTCCAAGAAGAGCTCTGCACCCAAACTGGGTGCAAACACCATTCAACCGAATCCAAACTGGGTGCCCCGGGTCCCGATTCTGGGACCCGGGACGGGAACACCACTTAACCTACTTATCCCTTCTTCGCCGGTACCGTCGCCCGTGTCGATCCCGTCGACATTCCCCCGTCCACCAGAATCGTCTGTCCCGTCACGTACCGGCTCGACTCCGATGCCAGAAACACCATCGGCCCATCCAGATCGTGCGGCTCGCCCGGCCGCCCCAGGGGAATTCGATCCACCAGGTAATCCACCCACTCCTTGTTCTGGTAGAGCACCGTGTTCTGCTTGGTGTGGAACCATCCCGGCGCCAGGCAATTGACCGTGACTCCGTGCTTGCCCCAGTCGTCGGCCAGGCTCATTGTCAGTTGCCGCACGCCCCCGCGGCTTGCCCCATAGGGCGCCAGCCCCGCATAGCCAAAAACGCTGGTCAACGAGCCAATATTGATAATCCGCCCGTACTTGTGCGCGATCATGCCCCTCGCCACACTTTGGGCCACAAAAAACGCGCCGCGCAAATTCGTTTCCAGCACCTGGTTCCAGTCTTGCCAGGTAACCTCCATCGCCGGCTTGCGCACATTGCACCCGGCATTATTCACCAGGATGTGTATCTGCCCGTAAGCCGCCTCGGCCTCCGCAGCCATGCGCTCGATGCTCGCCTGATCGCGCACATCCAGCTCCAGCGACACGGCGCGCCGCCCCAGCGCCTCGATCTCCGCCTTGAACGCTGCCAGCGTCTCCCGCTTGCGGCTGGTAATCACCAGGTCCGCACCCGCCTTCGCCAGAGCCCGCGCCGAATACTGACCCAATCCGCGGCTGGTTCCTGTAACAATTGCCACCTGTCCTGATAAATCAAATAGCGAGTTATCCATTAAGCCCCCGGACTAAGTACCACTTTCATAAGATTTGGCTCGCCTGCGTGCAGGCGCTCAAACCACTGCGGTCCTTCCTCAAGGGAAGCTACCGCGGTGATCAACGGCTTTACCTTGATCCTGCCGTCAGCAATCATCTCGATCGCCTGCGGATATTCGCCCGCTGAAGCGCACGATCCCTGCAGCCGGATCTGCCGGCTCACAACTTTCTGCAGCGGTAAAGTAACTTCGGGCCGGATATTTCCAATTAGAGTTACTGTTCCTCCCTTGCGCGTAGCATCGATGGCCGCACTTACCGTCTCATTCCTTCCCACCGCCTCATAACTCACATCCACTCCCTGCCCGCCGGTCAACTTCTTTACCTCGGCCACTAACTCCTCGCCGGAACGATGCAGGGTTTCATCCGCGCCTAACTGCCGCGCCAGCTCCAGTCGCGTCGCATCCACGTCCGCAATAAAAACCTTTCCGCAGCCCGCGGCGCGTGCCGCCTGCAACGTCAGCAGCCCGATCATGCCCGCCCCGATCACCAGCGCCGAGCTGCCCCGCTGCACCTCCGAAACCCGCACCGCGTGCAGCGCCACCGATACTGCCTCCAGCATCGCCGCCTCTGTGAATGCGAAGTTATCCGGCAGATGATACAGAATGCGTGCCGGCACTACCACATAGTCCGCGAATGCCCCGTGCCGCCGGTAATCGCCACAGGAAACCCCGATCACCTGCCGGTTATCGCACAAGTTCGCCTCGTCGCGCCGGCAAAAATCGCACTCTCCGCAGTACACGGTGGAATCGAATGTAACTCGATCCCCCTCCTTGTACCCGGTAACCTCCCCACCCACCGCCGCCACCGTACCCGCCGCTTCATGTCCCATCACCAGCGGAGGAATCCGCCGTCCCGACGATCCGTCGTAGCCATGCACATCGCTCCCGCAAATGCCGCACGCCGCCACCCTCACCAGCACCTCGTCACGGCCAAATGCCGGCTGCGGTAACTCTGCCATCTCCAGATGGCTGTTCTCAGAAAGAAGTAATGCCTTCATAAAATCGCGTCCTCGCCTTAGTGTCTGTGGTGGAAGCCTGGTTTGGAAAGGGCCCAATCTCAGTCGTGCCGTAACTGATCCCAAAATAGGTGAAAGCGTGGTTTTGAAAGGGCACGATTTTAGTCGGGCCAAAATTGCTACAAAATCATTGCGGCTTTAGCCGCTGAGGGACAGAGGGTTCGAGAATTCAATCTCTGCCGCAGTTGGTAACCGGAATGCACTTATAATCACCACCTATCACTCACACGTTGCATAACTCCGCCGCCGCCCGCAAGCCGGCAAACGGATCGTGCGCCGGAACAAATTCATGCGCCACATATCCCTTGAACCCGGTTGCGGCGATTCCGCGCATCACGCCGTCCCATTGCACCTCCTGCGTGTCGTCTAACTCATGCCGCCCGGGCACACCACCGGTATGGAAATGCGCTATCCACTGGATGTTGTCGCGGATGGTCGCGATCAGGTCGCCTTCCATGATCTGCATGTGGTAAATGTCGTAGAGAAGTTTCACGTTGGGCGAGTTGACCTCCCGCATCACGCCCACGCCCCACGCCGTGTGATCCGCCATGTAATCCGGATGATTCACCTTGCTGTTCAGTAACTCCAGGCAAATCGTCACCCCGTTATCCTCGGCGATTTTTTTCACCCGGTTCAGTCCTGCCACCGTGTTGCGCGCGCCCTCTTCATCGCTCATCCCGCGCCGCGTTCCCGAAAACGTGATCACATTGGGCACGCCGGCCTTTGCCGCCAGCGGAATATTCTTGCGGAACCCCTCTTCAATCGCCGCGTGATTCTCCGTCCGGTTCATCGCGTCCTGAATCGTCCCCCCGCCGGCATAACCCATAGTGCAGATCAAACCATGCTTGCGCGGCACGTCGAATTCCTCTACCGCGAGCAGGTCCACGCCCTTCAGCCCGATCTGCGCCGCAAATGCGCACAGATCGTCGAGCGCGGTCTCCTTGTAGCACCACCGGCACACGGACTGGTTAATTCGCCCCGTCTTCATCGGTGCTTCGTCCGCCATTGATATTCGCGGCAAAGATACAGCGGTCGCCGTAGCCAGCCCCGCCTTCAACGCCGTGCGCCGGCTCATCTCCTTGTTGCGCATTTTCCGTCTCCTTTTCCCGCAGGCAATGGCGCATCCCCACTCTACCCTGTCAGACCCCGAAACGTGCAGGGTTCGCACAGGGCAGGGAAGCGCCGTTCCAAAGGGCTCAACCCCTGAGCTTTGAAAATGCATGGCTTCAGCCGCGCCGTGGCTGCACAATACGAGTGCGGCTTTCGCCGCTGCCGGAATTCTATCTGCTATTGAGCGCCTGCCGAAGGGACCCGGGAGAATCGGAGGAGATTCAGAATGTAAAAGCCAACCCGCCGCGGATGCAGCGCTGGCCCTGCGCAAAGATCACCACGGATCCGTCACGCAGTAGATAAGGCCGATAGCCCTCGGCCAACAGATTGCTCACGTCGATCAGCGCTTCGAATCCGGTCGTTCCTGCCCCGCCCAGGCGAATCGGCTGACGCACATATAGATTGAGATACGGTCCCATCGCACTCGCTGAATACGGTGCGACCGCCGTCAGAGTAGATTCGGATTGCCAGCGATAGCTGGCGCTCCAGCGTGTCTTCGTTCCGTCCAGCGTCCCTGAAAACGACACCGTATAGCTTTGCGCGCGCTGCGGTCGCGCCGACTCGGCCAATTGCTCCATGTTTGCGGTTTTGGCGAACGCCGGCATCACCAGCGCCTGCCCGTTGGCGTAACTCAGCCGCAAATGGTTCTGTCCGGGAAGGCGATGCTCGAAGCTCGCTGCCACTCCATTGCTCGAGAAATTCGGCCCCGCGGCATGGATAAGCCCGCTCGGCTCATCCAGTAGAGCACCGCCGGCTACAGGTGCTGCCCATCCGCTCACGCCTGCCGGTCCCGCAGCTTCCAGCACCGGGTTCTTGATATCGTCGGCATACACCATCACCGCCATTCCGGAGCGCTCTGTCTGCCGCTGCAAGGCGATCTCCTGGTGCATCCCATGCTCCATCAGCAGCCTGCCGTTCCGCGCGGAAAACTCCGGCATCGCCGACCCGGTCGCTGTTGTGCTCATCCCCTGCGTGCCCGGAAACATCGTCGCCATCCGGTAGCTGACCGTGGACTCGCCCGCGCTCCAGTTCACCTGCGCGTAGGGAAGGGAAGCCGTCACCGCACCCTGCGCATCGCCGCCCAGCCGGGCCACAATCTCTGTCGCGCCCACCTGCGCTTGCATCGCAGGTCCCAGGTTCATCGTCTCCGTGGAGCCCACTGCGGCCGCATTCAGCCCCTGCCCGTCGCTGGAACTGATATCCGGATGAATCGAAACCGTTGCCACCGACTGTACTGACCCCGCCATCCCCAGGTCCTGGTCGAACCCCAGCATCGATTCCATTCCGGCCGTCGACCCCGGCGAAAAATCCACCCGCGCCAGCAATTCACGGCTCCCCGTCGGCGTGTCCTGCACTGCGGCCGAGTAGCGCTCGCCGTATTCGCCAAATGCGCCCGCCGCGCCCGTCGCCATAATGCGCGCCTTCAGCTTCGGCTTGGCCTTATTCCCTTCGGAAACCACTACCAGCGGACCATTTTCCAGCCAGCGCAGCAGCGGCCGATTCGCCGCCGAACGCAGCGTCCACTCCCAGTCGTCATTCTGCGCGTCGCCCGCCCGCGGCTTCGACGGTAGCCATTGGATCACTTCAAACAGAGTATTCAGGGTCAGATTTACGATTGCCGCGGAACGCACCCGCACGTTCTCGCGCAAAGACGGAAGGAACGATTCAGCCATCGCCTTCACGGCGTAACGGCCCGGATGAACTGTCGCAAATTGGAACCGCCCCTCGGAGTTGGTATAGGCGGTCGAGACCACGCTGAAATCCGGCCGCAGCAACTGTACCACTGCCCCAATCTGGGGCACGCCCGCCGAATCGCACACCGTTCCCGTGACCGATGCAGGCGATGCTCCGTAGACCGGAGCCACCCCCAGGGCGATCAGTACGGTGAACCACGCCAGATGAACCCTGCGCTTCATCACATCTGCAAATCTGGGGCCCGTCTGCGCTTCTGGCTGCAATCTCTCAATCTCACCCGCGACATCCCCAAATCTTTCGTTCGGTTTACCTTCCTGCCTCGGGCCATTACTATTCCACGACAAAAGGCGCCGATTGCGCAATCTCTTGTTTCGAAATATCGTCGTTTATCTTCACTGTTACTTTATACTTTCCTGGCTGGAGACCGGAAATCGGTAAACTTTTATTCACAGTCAACTCGTCGCTGTGCGCACCAAGCTCCGCTGACGGCACCTGCTTTTGCAGCACCACCGTGCCGTTTGCCGCGTCCGTGATCTCGTACATCACCGTCGCCGAATTGCTCTTGGTCGACTGATCGATCCCCAGGTTATACACCTGCATCCAGAAATTCAGGTCCTGTCCGCGCTTGAATGTCACCGGCTTGGCCAGCCCGGCGGACACCCGCGGACGCACGAACATGTCCCCGATGACGAAGTCACCGCCGCCGATATTTGTCGATGGAACCTTGTGCATCTGGTCGGCCAGGATCAGCGAAGACGTGCCCAGCCTTTCGTCGTGGAATTCCGGAACCGGAACCCCGCGGCCGTAGATGCCCATGTGGTCGGGATTGTTCAGATCCTTCACCACAATGTCCAGCCGGTACAGTCCCGGCGGCAACGGAATCGCTTTCCAGTAAACCGACTTTTTCGCCAGCTCGTTCTGCAGCAGTTCCGACGGCTGCTCCACAGAGACTTCATCTTCGAAGGTCTGTACCGTGCGCCCCGTCAGCGTCGTAAAGCGCCCCAGAATATCCAGCACGCCCTTCGAAACACCATCCTTGGTCACAAAGGTGATGTCTTTGTTATCGAACTGCATCGTCACCGGCACCAGGTCCATGTTGTCGGTTACTTTGACAAAATCCGTGCGCACATCGAATGGCAAAGGAGGCCCGCTCAGGATCTTGTGTTCCGTTACAAACGCATTCAGATCCTTGAACTGCTGCGGCGGAGGCGCAAACAGCTTGGCCGCCTCTTCGATCCGGTCGAACTCCTTGCCCTGCGCCATGTCGCCTGCCGGACCGCCGCCGCAAAAGCCCACGTTCGCGCACTTGAAGCGGTCCGTCTTGTCCTTGTGGTTCATCTGCTCCCAGTCGGTCAGGCCCGCTCCCGGCACGTGCAGCAGCGCATCCTTTTCGCTGGGATCCATCGTGAAGTGATAGTCCCCGCACTGGCAGGTGTCCACAAATTCAATATTGACGTTCTCGCCGAGGCCTTCGAGATACCGGTAATGCCACACTTCGAAGGGAAAAGTGGTGGTCGTGCCGCCGCCTTCGTCAAATGGCCGGTCGTAAAGCCCGCCTGAGGGATGCGAATCGACGGAGTCCGGCGCTCCCCACTCAATGTAGATGCGTCCGCGGTCCGTCTTCCATCCCGGCTTGCCGGCGGCATAATGCTCGTTGGCGTAAGCAATCCGCCGGTAGTGCTCTTCCCGGGCCGCATTCTCCGGCGAGTCGGGATCGGGATTCCGCCGCCGCCAGAATTGCTCGATGAACGCGTCGCGCTCTTCGTCGTTGCTCAGGCTCAGAAACGCCTTCCGCTCCTGGTCGGTAATGATGTACGGCACGTCCTGGTCCAGCCAGTTCCTGTAGTACTTGCTCAATTCCTGCCGCAGTTCTTTCTGCTGCTTGAATCTCTCTTTGTCGGGGAGCTGGCGATTCAGAGGATTCTGATCCTGATCCGAATCCTGGCTGGCCGCGGCTGGCGCGTCCGTCTGTTTCTGGTCTTTCTGGCGCGCAAACGCCGGCAAAGTCACCAGCAGCCCGCACCCCAGCACTGCGGCGAATAATCTATACCCCGTAAGCCTCATTCCCATCACTGCTCCCCTGCAATCCCTCAATTCTACGGGTCTCGGAATAGCTGGGCAAGACTCCATATGTATCGGCCTGAGTTTTTGACGCCCCGTTCGCGGCAAAGTAACCCCGAAAGCGATAGAATCTCCTCAAGAGATTCCGACGAAACCCGGTGGTTCGCTCAACCGTCCAACGCAATAGACTGCCCCACCGAGGAAGTTTTACTTCACTTTCTCCAGTGCATCGGGGCCGTAGCGAGCCAATGCGGCCGGATTTCCGGGAACTGCACGGCTGGCGGCTGCGTAATCTGGCATGGGATTGATCCGGAGTAATTACCGTCCATGAAAAAGATCATCTTCATCATTCTTGGGATAGTTGTGGCCGGGGGTCTGGTCACGGCCATGGTTATCCATCAGCAGTCCGGTTATACCAAGGTCTTCACCAGCAAGCTCGTCAAGCAGGATCTTTCCAGCGTCGTCAGCGGCACCGGGCAGATTACGCCCAAAACCTACGTCAACGTCGGCGCCGAAATCACCGGCCGCATCGCCCACCTCTACGTGAAAGAGGGCGATGAGGTCCACAGGGGCCAGACCGTTGCCGAAATCGAAAACATCCCCCAGCAGGCCGCCGTCAATGGCCAGCAGGCCGCTGTGGTGGCCGCGCAAACCAATATTGCCTCCTTCCTCGCTGCGGAAAAAACTTCTGAAGCCAACCTCGAGCACGCCAGGGCCGACCTTGCGCAAAAGCAGCTCGACTGGCAACGTGCCCAGGCGCTTTACAAAGACGGCATCCTGGCCAAGCAGGACTACGACGCCAAAAAAGCCGCCTACGACCTCGACGTCGCCTCCGTCGCCCAGGCCGTCGCCCAGCTCAATCAGGCAAAGGCGCAGACCGACCAGGCCCGCGCCCAGCTCGGCACCCAGCAGGCCAACCTCCGATCCGACCAGGACCTCCTCAGCCGCACCATCGCCATTGCTCCCTTTGACGGTATCGTCACCAATGAGCCCGTCCGCGAAGGCGAGAGCGTAGTTCCGGGTATCCAGAACACCGAAGGCTCCACCATGATGACCCTCGCCGATATGAGCGTGGTCACCGCCGAAGTCAAAGTCGACGAGACTGACATCGTTGACGTCGCCCTCGGCCAGCCTGCTGACGTCACCGTGGACGCCCTGCCCAACAAGGTCTTCAAAGGCCACGTAACTCTCGTCGGCGACCAGGCGCTGCTCCGCTCCACCGGCATCGCCACCTCGCAGTCCACCACCGGCACCGAAGAAGCCAAAGACTTCAAGGTCGTGGTCACTCTCGACCACCCCTCCGACGATCTTCGCCCCGGCCTTTCCTGCACGGCGAAAATCACCACCGCGCACAAAAACAACGTCCTCTCCCTGCCCATCCAGGCGCTTACCATGTACAACCCGGCCCTCGACGCGCAGAAGAATAAGGACGGCGTCCAGGCCGCGTCCATCGACACCTCAAAATCCCAACCGATTCAGGGCGTCTTCGTCGCCGAAAAGGACTCGCACGGCCGCCTCAGGGCAAAATTCATTCCCGTCACCACCGGCATCACCGGGACCACCAACATCGAGGTGCTCTCCGGCCTCGATCTCGGCCAGGAAGTGGTCACCGGACCATACAACATCCTGCGCGACCTCAAAAACGGCGCTCTGCTCAAGCGAGATACATCCATGCCCGTCACGTTGACGGGCTCTTCATAATCGCAGCCTTCGCGCGCCTGAACAACAACCGGAGGGAGCAGGGACCTTCAGGTCCCTGAATGAATCCGCGAAATGCAAGCTTTTTCGTCGCGAGCCTTTCAACAACCCGGAGGGAGCAGGGACCTTTAGGTCCCTGAGTCAAATCCGAAAGAATGTAAGCGGCTTTAGCCGCGGGCCTTTTAACCAAGCAGAGGGAGCAAGGATTATCGCTACTGATTCGAAACCCGAAGGTGCAACCGGAGGGAGCAGGGACCTTCAGGTCCCTGAATGAATCCGCGAAATTTACGCTTTTTCGTCGCGGGCCTTTCAACAACCGGAGGGAGCAGGGACCTTCAGGTCCCTGAATCGAATCCATGAAATGCAAGCTTTTCCGTCGCGTGCCTTTCAACAACCGGAGGGAGCAGGGACCTTCAAGTCCCTGAATCGAATCCATGAAATTTACGCTTTTTCGTCGCGAGCCTTTCAACAACCCGGAGGGAGCAGGGACCTTCAGGTCCCTGAATGAATCCGCGAAATGTAAGCGGCTTTAGCCGCGGGCCTTTTAACCATTTCGCGCCACGCACGCCATTGCCGGCGGGCAATCACTCAACGCGATACCATACACATGGGGACGAACCCGGATGGCTCTGAACGACATCGGCATTCAGGAAGTGGTCGAAAAGCAATACTCGCCCGACGGCGACGTGATCCGCATCGAGGACCTCTGGCGCACCTACGATATGGGCGTCGAGCAGCAGGTCCAGGCCCTCCGCGGCGTCTCGCTGCGCATCCGCCACAACGAATACGTCGCCATCATGGGCCCCTCCGGCTCCGGCAAGTCCACACTGATGAATCTCATCGGCTGCCTCGACACCCCCACCCAGGGCCGCTACTGGCTCAACGGCCAGCTCGTCAGCGAGCTTGACGACGACCAGCTTGCGCGCATCCGCAACAAGGAAATCGGCTTCGTCTTTCAGACCTTCAACCTGCTCGCCCGCGCCACCGCCCTGCACAACGTCGAGCTGCCCCTCATCTACAACGGCACTCCCGCCGACGCCCGCGTTGAGCGCGCCCGCCAGGCGCTTGCCGATGTCGGCCTCGAGTCGCGCATGATGCACAAGCCCAACGAGCTCTCCGGCGGACAGCGCCAGCGCGTGGCCATCGCCCGCGCCCTCGTCAACAGTCCGTCCATCATCCTCGCCGACGAGCCCACCGGCAACCTGGACTCCAAAACCGGCCAGGAGATCATGGCCCTCTTCGATCACCTCTACTCCAGAGGCAACACCATCGTCCTCGTCACCCACGAGCTCGACATCGCTGAGTACGCCCACCGCGTCGTCCACATCCGCGACGGCCAGATCTTCTCCGACGAACCCGCCCGCCGCTTCGCCAAGTAGATCCGGCGACTCACATAGCCGAACCATCGGAGACTGGCGCCGCCATTGGGCAGGACTCAACGCCTCTTCCAAAACGCGCAACTCGCCGGCTCGTCGATCAGGATAATTTTCGGCATAGAGCGCCCGCAGCCAATCCTCGGCCGAAGCCTCCCACTTGCCGGCCAATCACCAACACTAGAATCAACCGCGTCTCCTTCTGCGCTGTCATCCTGACGAGGTCGCTGCGGCGACCGAGGAAGGATCTGCGGTTGCCTTTCGGGAACTATCGGGGCTGCCACCCGGGCCGTTTTTCGGGTAATCTCCGGTTTGCCGACCACTCGCCCGCCGCCCGGACTGCGGTGCGCAGATGGGATGAGCGAAAGGTCGCATCACGGCCCCGGAGGGGCCATGGGATGTTAGCCCAGGACAAGTTCGCGCCAGCGAACGCAGTCCTGGGTTACCTCCAAAACAAGCCAAAGCCCCGTAGGGGCGGCGCGAACCAGCAAGCCCATACTTCCGGATTGCCGACAAACAGCCCTGAATGGGAGGATGAGGGACCGTGGAACCGCAAAGCCCCTGAAAGAGGATTAGTTGAGCATTTAGTATGGCAACAATGAACCCACGATACTCATTCGTCCTCGTCTGCCTTGTGTGGCTGTGCCTCGCCGTGGTTGCGGCGTATGGAGCGCCACTGAACGCGCAGACACCAGAGGCCCCCCTTGAGATACAGTGCGAGGGCACATTGGGGCTAACAAAGGCAGGGATGACCATCGAGGTAAAGCAGGAAACGATCACAGGTGGCCACTATTTCATTGCCGAGGACCTTCGGGACATCCCGATCACTGGTGGTACTGTTCACGATGGGCGTATTGCGATCTTCGCTGCGGACGGCTCAAACTTTGACCTGCGCTTCAAGAGCAACGGCAGCGAACATGGCGAACAGTTGACCTTTGATAATTCAGTTGGGCTAGTCGGAACACGCCAGACAAACGAGAGAGTCGAGAAGGTCAATTTGCAATTCTTGACAATGGGGCAGCCTTCGGAGGGCCGTCGCTACGCTTTCACCACTGATCTGAGCGATGCGGAATTCGAGTCGATAGTGCGCAATTGGCGCATTGCAGTGCTCTCCGGCAACCGCAGAGCAGCAGCCAAATACACACATTTTCCTTTGCGGGTGAACGAACACCGCAGGCATAGGACAATCCGCACGCCTGAGGAATTATCAAATCAATGGAATCGCATATTCAGCCCGAAATATTTGTCACGGATCAAAAAGGATTTGCCGCATGACATGCTAGGCGAGAGCGCCAGCAATGACGTGATGCTGGGGGCAGGCGATGTCTACTTCGGGGACAAGGGCGTTGAAATATTAAACCTTCCAGACTGACTCCGAGTTCTGGACGTATTACCGCCTATTCGGAAGTTACTTTTCCGTTAATGCACCAGGTGCTGACAATCCGACCCAAATGATGTGGCGATCTGGACAAGGAATCTATTCTCAAGTTCCAAAAAGAGGTAGCATATGCATCAAGGAAGTGAGCAGTGGGGAACGCGATTCTCATTCTTTTCTTGATGTTCGTGCTATTGGCGACCTTCAACGGCTGCGCCGAGATCATGATGAGAGTCCGCCTTACTAAAAGAGAGCCGTCATCAGAGAAGCTCCTGTGGTGGAGGCGCGGAGGTGACGAAGTTGCTTCAAACTATCTGGAACTATTTCCAAGCAGCTTTCTTCCTCGCCTCCGAGATTTCACATTTTGGTTGTTCGTGATCTTCGCAGCCTCAGTTTTGACGCTGATCGTTTGGAAGAAGATCTGACCCGGTGCAGATCGCAGTTGAGAGCTTCTCGCCTGCATTGCGCCCGAGTGACCGGCAACTGGGAAATTTGCGGACATTCGCCACAAGCTTTCGCAATTTCTCCATTGCAGCCATCCGGAAAAAATAATTCCGCTCACAACAAAACTTGATCTCCGCTCCCGCACAGCCGAATGATTCGCGTTACTCTGGTCTTCTGTTCCGCTCCACCACAGGCCCGTCCAAAGATCCCCGCGCATGATTACTCCCAACTCACAACTGTCCTGCCGCCTTCAGCCCGGTGGCGAACGTCGCCAGCGACATGACCAGCGTCAGAGGCTTGTCACTCAAAGGCACAGCGCCGTAACTGGTGTACCACCGGGCCGCGCGGTCGTTCTTTGCGTCGATGATGAGAACGACGCCCCCGACTTCAGCCGCAGCACGCAGGCAGCGCCGGGCGGCAGCGGCGAGGAGTTGGCCGCCGAGACCTCGGCCCTGCCAGCGCAGGTCTGTGGCAATGCGCGCCAGCCGGAACCCAGGCACATCGTGCCGGGCGAGGCCGCGGCGAACCATCTCCGGCGTGTCTGCGTAGGCCAGAGCGCCCGGAGCCAGGCTGTAGAAACCTAGAATGCTCTTGCTGTCCGCGTTATCAATCGCGACAAAGGTCTTCGCGGCGCCGGATTCATGGCTTTGGCGGGCGTAACGCTCGAAGAACTCATTCATGGCCGGATCGCCACAATCGAAAGACTTCCGATCATGCTTTTTCGAGATCGGCTCTTCGTGCCAGGCGGGAGCGCTCATCTCCGTTTTCGCGTCGGCTTCGGCATTCGGGCGATGGCTGCCCGCAGCCTGGCATTCGGCGCCGGCGGATTTTCGAGCAGGTTCAGCACCGTAAGGCTGTCGCGCCCGGACAAGACAATGCGTTCAGATTCTTCGATCACCGCCTTGGCCTCCCGCAAAGCGGGTTGCAGAACAAAGCTCGTCAGGTCCGTATGCCGCAAAGCCGCCGCGCGCATGAGCGTAGCCTTTTGCTCCGGTTGCAGCCGGAGGTTCATTCGCGGGCTGTCATCCACTGCCACTCTAGGCATAGTTACTTACCTCATGTACTTATTTAAAGCGTACAGTCTCCGGAAAGGCCTGTCAATTTGTGTGCATTGAAGGCGTACAAAACTGTACTCCAGGGCCGTTTTCCTCCTTTAAGAATCCCGCGCAATTCGAAGCTCGATGGGTTCCTCTGGATGAAAGGACTCTCGCTCTCGTTGTGCTCGCCGGCATTTTGTCAGCGGTGTATAACTTCGCGCTCGAAGCGGGCGAGCCGATCGCCGATGTAGCCTCCGCGCACGGGGCCGGGGTCTTTCGCGGCAACGTGGTTTACATCTTCTCTAATACCGGCTCCTTCATCACCACTGCAATTTACTGTTTATGGCTCCATCAGAAGCATAAGACGCTCGGCGAAATCGTCGAGCTGCCCGCCGGCGCCGAACGAGCCAGCCTCCCCGTCAACTGGACCATGGCCGTGCTCACCGGCTGCTTATGGTACGGCCAGTTCTTCTTTTACAACCTTGCCCATGTGCGCATGGGCGCATACAAATTCACCAGCTGGGCCATTCACATGATCATGCTCATCGGCTTCAGCATCCTCGTCGGGGCAGCGCTGCGGGAATGGCGCGGCTCGCGAAGATTGACCAGGCTGACGGTCGGCATCGCATTTGTCATCCTCGTAGGCGCGGTGCTGGCCCTAACCTACGGAAACCACCTGGCCGAACTCGCCACCACTGCCGCTTCGCTAACCCGTTAAGCAGCTGACTCGCTGACTTGCTGACCCGCTGACTCGCTGACTCGCTAACTCGCTACCGCAGCAACTCCTCCAGCGTCGTGCTCAAATCCGTCTTCTCATCGCGATACTTCACAATCACCGGCGCGTAAACACTCAATCCCCACTCGCGCCTTTTGCCTTTGCCCACCGCCCGGCTCCCCGGCACCACCACCGCGCCTTCGGGAATCATCAGCGGCATCTCGCTCGTCGCCCGCAGCACTTCGCCTCGCACCAAATCGAACACCGGCGTTCCCCGCGTCAGGATCGTTCCCGCCGCCAGCACCGCGCCCCTGCGCACCACGGCGCCCTCGTAGACTCCGCAATTCCCGCCCACCAGCACATCGTCTTCGATAATCACCGGGCTGGCATTCACCGGCTCCAGCACCCCGCCGATCTGCGCCGCCGCGCTCAGGTGCACCCGCCTGCCGATCTGCGCGCACGACCCTACCAGTGCATTCGAATCCACCATCGTCCCCTCGTCCACATAAGCGCCAGTATTGATGTACATGGGCGGCATGCACACCACGCTACGCGCCACGTAAGCCCCCGCCCGCACCGACGATCCGCCGGGCACCACTCGCACCCCATCATCCCCCGTAAATTGCCGCGGCGGAAACGTGTGCTTGTCCACAAACGAAAGCGCGCCCGCCTGCATCTCCGCCAGCATCCCAAGCCGGAAGCCCAGCAGAATCCCCTGCTTCACCCACGCGTTCACCCGCCATCCCGTCTTAGCCTTCGCGTCCGGCTCCGCCGCCCGCGCCTCGCCGCCTTCCAGCGCCTCCCGCAGCCGTTCAAACACCTTCATCGCCGCGGCATCGCCCACCGCCGCCGGCCCGGCAGCAAAATGCCGCTCAATATTCTTGCGCAGTTCTGTCACTCTCATCGCACTCCGAGTCTACCAACTCCTCCCCGCACAAAAATCCCCTAGGCAATCACCCGGAGGGAGCAGGGACCTTCAGGTCCCTGAATCATTCCCCCAAAAAACAAAGCGGCTTCAGCCGCGGCCTCTCTGCCACCGCGCCTCTTTGCTCTTTTTTCTTCAGCCTGATCCGTCGTACTCTGTCTCTGTCTTCCCTCATTCCCCGGAGGTTCCATGGATCGCGTCGTCACCTTCCTCCTGACCACCCAACCCGATGCCGCCCTCTCGTTCTATCGCGACACCCTGGGACTAACCTACCTCCGCGACGACGGCTTCGCCCTGGTCTTCGACATCAGCGGCGTCATGCTGCGCATCAGCAAGGTCCCCCAGTTCACTCCCGCACAAAACACCGTCCTGGGATGGGAGGCTTCCGACATCGCCGCCGCCGTCGACGCTCTCATCCGCAAAGGCGTCACACTCGAGCGCTACCCCAACATGGCCCAGGACGAGCGCGCCATCTGCACCTTCCCCAACGGAGACAAGGTCGCCTGGTTCAAGGACCCGGACGGCAACGTGCTCTCACTCTCCCAGCACGCCCACTGACGACTTGGCCGCGCCTCTCCCCACACCGCGATCTCGGGGTCACGGGCACACACAGCCGCACAACCACCGGCACTCCGCCACAAATGCCGGCGTACTTTTTTCATTTTTCGAAGGATTCTTTATCGAAGAGGAGTTTTCTAAGGAGAGTCTCTGTAATCGCTTTCAATTCCCGGCCACTGTAATCGGCCGCCGCTACATCGGCGCGCCGGGCGCCTTCGCCACTCCTCGCTTCTCTGCGGAAAGCGCCGCTGCGCCCGGCGCATCTCTCAGGCTGCCGCCGGGGCGTGCCTCGTCCGAGTCCGCACGCCAACGGAGATCGGCTGCAGCCGGAAACAGTTCTTTCCCGACCGGATCATCGCCAGCGGCGCCGGTGTCCGGCTCGGAAGACCCGCAGAGTTCTTCAATTCCAGCCACGCGCACAGCCGCGGATCGTGGATCTCGCCGTCGCCCTGCCAGAATTCGGGTTTCAGTCCGCACTCAATCTGCAAATGATCGAGCTGCAGCTCAATCGCGGACATTTGCTTGGGGAAGTATCGCCTGACGTTGGTTGCGCCAACGTTCAGGCCGGTTACAGATGCTCCTCGGTTCTGAATCTTGACCAGCATATTTAACCCGCTCCCAGTTACCGGTGATTGTGATTGCCTCAGAAAAACAGATTGAAATGAACGTAACTCGCAGCGCGACCCATCGTCGCCCTCCGGTCCCCAGTTCGAAACTTACACGCAGAAAAAATACAGGAAAAAGGAGTCTGCCCCTTAAGCTATAAACAACACACCCGATTGCATTAGTTTGTACACTTGGCGTACTCAGCTAGTGATGCCCGCATTTTCTTGAGGGTTGCCGGCCATTTTGCATCTCCTGTGCAAAAAATTGCATACGCAAAAGGAAACCAATTTCACCCCTGAAACAGCCCTTGTCGAACTGGTTTCCTCTTCAATGCGATCACCCGCTTCCCTCGCACTCCGTGCGCTCTCTCTACTTCAAAATAACTTCGCATCACCAAAATAAGAGGCGGCCCGAAGACCGCCTCCACCATATCTCGAACTCGCAACTCTCCTACGGCAGATAGTAGCGGAACGACGTCCAGAACATGTTATCGATGCCATTTGCGCCCCCGCCAGGGTTAGTCGTCACGCCGGTTGTGGCGTTTGTCCCGTTCCCCGACCACAGATCGCGCTCAAACCGGCTGTACTGCAGTCCATACCGCAGCCGGCCTTTGGGTCCATTGTAAAAATCGAACCAGTACCCGCCGGTAAATTCCTGCACGTCCTTGTTGCTCCCGCCGCAGCCCGAGGGATTCGCCGGCGCAAACCCGTTCGCGCCATTTGTCGCTCCCGAGCCTGTCGTCGGTTCTACTGTGCAGCCCGACATATCCGCCGTATACGTGCCGTACCCGACTTCCTTCCCCGCCGCGTTCAGCGTCCAGTCGCGGCCGATGTAGTCGCCGCCGTAATTCAGGTACACATACAGCTTCTTCGTGGGGAAAAACTCCAGCGTGCTCAGCCCCGAGATGCCGTGCAGCGGCGATATGGTCCCATCCGGCCGTAGCGTGATATCCGCGATCGTCGACGAGCCGTAGCGACCCACACCCTCCCCCCACAGCCCCTTCAACCCGATGCTGACTTTCTTGTTGGCCATTGGCGCACGGAAACCTCCGCCGATGCCGCCGCCCCACACCGTGTCGTTATACGGCGTCCCACCCGCGGGATAAATGCGGTCGCGGAAGCTGCGTCCCACGCCGAACAGTTCCCAATGCCCCCAGCCCGGCTCAACCGCGATTTTGGCCACGAAATCCGGCGTCTCGTTGAACGAATAATTCGCCGTCGAGTTGTATAGGCCGCCGCCATTGCCTGCCGAGCCCATCAGCAGATTCGACGGAAGATTCTGCCCCGAAGGGTTCAGCGTCTCCGCGTTCTCCGCCGACCAGCCCATGTAGAATGCCTTGCCGATGTTCTTGCTCATCCGGAAGCTGTATTGCCGCGTCCAGATGAATCCCGCTTCGTACTGGGGATCGATCGTGCCCGGCAGAATCTCAGTCCCGCGCGTCAGGCCCGCCGTGGTCTCCGTCACCAGCGACCATCCCTGTCCGCCGGAAAAATCCCATCCGTCCTTGAGCTTCGCATCCGCCCACAACTGTCGCTGGCGAACCACGTAGCTGTTCGACTGATTGTTGTTCGACGTGATGCCCGTGCCCAGCCAGTCCATCTCGTAGTAGCCGGTCATCGTAAACGGTCCCGCATCCCCAGTCGCCCTTATTGCAATACGCGACTGCCGGCCCGTGCCCTGGAATTCACTCAGCTGCGCGGCATCGGCGTTTTGCAACGGCACGCCTGTAAACTGCGTGTTCAATCCGCCACCCGTCGCACCCTGCCGCCAAACCGTTTCCGCCGCCAGGAACGACCCTGCCGGCGAAACCGTGATGCCCTTGTAGTGGATCGCATCCGGGCTTAAAACCGCCTTTTTGATCTCCTTGGTATCCTTTTCCACCGACGTAAAGCTGCTCTGCATCGACGACGAGCTGCTCTTCAGGTCGTTCACGCTCCCTTGCAGCGTGTTCACCGCCGACGTATTCTCGGTCACCGCCTGCTGCTGCTGGTCCGCCGCGGCCTGCGCCTTGTCGGCCGCCGCCTGGGCCGCTGCCGCTGCTTGCTGCGCCTGCTGCAACTGCGTGTCCTTGTTGCCAAGCTCCTGCTTCAGCTCGTCGATCTGGCTTTGCATCTGCTGCCGCAATTGCTCGATCTGGTCTTCCACTGAGGGCTTCGCCGGCGTGTTTGCGCGCCGTCTCGCGTGGTGCGTTTCAGTCTGCGCCTGCGCAATACTTCCGCCAATGCAGGCGTACGAAAAAACAAGAGATGCTGCGAGGCATACCGCAGCACTTGACTTCAACTTTTTCATTGGGCCTCTCATTTCCCTTTGCTGAATCTGGATTGGATTGCCAAACCCCGGTCGGAACCCGGCACAACGGAAACGCAGTGAGTCTCCCGCACCTGGAGCGAAACGCCGGCACACAGCGTCACGCCACCACCTGCAGGCACAAACGGGCAGATAAAGACATGCCGGAAATCATCTCCGGCGGCTTACCTTGTCCAGACTCGCAAATTTTGATGAATATATGACGAATTTACACGTTTTTAACCAAGCCGCACCACCGCCGGCGCCACTCACATCGGCTCCAGGAGAAGTGTTGTAACCAGGGTACGGCTTCAAGGTTTGCTGAAAAATGCGCTGACTTGAAAGGGCACGGATTTATCCGTGCCGTAAAGCTGCAGAATGAGATCGGGCTTTCAGCCCCTGAGGGAGATTTTCCTCTCCACTCCCCCGATTTCCCGCTTTTTCAGCAAGCTGTTCAGCCGGGCCGAAAAATATCGCAAAAGATTCGCGGGCTTTGGCCCCTGAGGTAGCTTCGAAAGGAAGCCGGTCTGCCGACGACACATCCCGAATCCGAAACGGCAGCGGTCATCCCGGCCGAACTGGAGAGCCCGCTGTCGCTTTTTGCCCATCTCCTGCCGCGTGTTACGATGAGGCTCATGCACCGGCGTTTGCTAGCTCTTGCAGCGGCGACGATCATCCTCCTGATGGTCCTGCCACCGGTGTTTAACGCCTTCGACCACTGGGATAAAACGCCCGAGCTGCCCCTGGTTGGGCATGACACTGAAACCACGTTGATGGCAATGGCCCTTGAAATGGGAATGGGCTTCGCCGTTGCCTGGGGTTCGGTTCTCTTCCTGGCTTGGTTGGCCGAAGTTTTTCTCCCGGACAGGGTTGAGTTCACTTCGGCCCTTGCTCGCCGAGGGTTCCGCGCCACCGAATACCTTCTCCTGCTCTTTTCGCCGCCCTGGCCTCCTCTAGCCCTTCGCATCTAGAACTCCCTCATCTTCCTCAAGCGCGTTCGTGTGCGCATGCGCTGCCGTGTGCACAGTTCCTTCTCGGACAACGCCACCTGGGAGTTCTTTATGAAATTGCCTCGACGCCGCGCGAACCTCGCGCTGGCAGGAGTGCCCCTGAGATTGGGCGCTCTCTCTGTCGTGCTCTTCTGTCTATTTGGCGCCACGGCCGTATTCGCGCAGACGCCGGATGCCGATGTCATCACCGTACAAACTCGTCAAATGACAGCTCACCTGACGGCGTATGGTCAGGTCCAGCCCATCAGCGTGGTGCAGGTGAGCGCAGCCCAGCCCGGGGTTATAGCTGGCTTGGATGTGCGCCCCGGGGTCCGGGTGCGCGCCGGGCAAGCCTTGGCTCATCTGAGCGGACCCGGCGTTGCCTCTCTCCTTGTGCAAAGTGAATCCGCCGTGCGCAGCGCACAGTCGCAGCTCGCCGCGGCAGAAAAGTCTCTCTCCGTCGCGCAACAACAGCTTCCTTCGCACCTGACAACGCGCCAGGCCGTCCAGCAGGCAGAGAGCGCAGAGGCGCAGGCGCGTTCCGCGCTTGTGAGTGCTCAATCGCGGCTCAACACCGTTCGTGAACTGACCACGGTCACCTCGCCCACCGATGGCATCGTTCTGCAGCTCAACAGCGCCGATGGTGCGCTGGTCAGTACGGGACAGCCGATCCTGACCATCCAGCCTGGCCACGGACTTTGGCTGGTGGCGCAGTTCTACGGTTCTGACTTGTCCGCGGTTCGCATCGGCATGACTGGACAATTCCAGCCTGCGGATGGCGGAAAGCCTGTCAGGGTGAGAGTTATTTCCATATCTGGGACTCTCATGGCAACCGGCGGTGAATCCATCGCCATGGAGCCCGTCAATGCTCCAACCGTCTGGCTCAACGGCCAGGCGGGAACGGTGAGCCTCGATTCAGCCGCGAAGCAACTGGTTGCTGTGCCCACGCGTGCTCTGGTTCTCAATCAGGGGAAATGGTGGGTGATGGTGCATACGGCGAAAGGAGATCACGCCCAGCAGGTGGTCCCGGGCCCCACCCAGGGCTGGGACACCTTCATCGTGAGCGGCCTTGCTCCCGGCGCGAAAGTGGTCGTCAACAACGCCTATCTTCTCTATCACTCCAGCGTTTCTGAACAATACCAGATTCCCGACTAGAGGCCCATGACTGAGAACAGTTCCTTTCGCCGCTTGCTGATGCATCCCTTGCTGTGGGCCCTTGTCTACGGCTTTATGGTTCTCTACGGCCTCTATGCCTACTGGAAGATTCCCGTAGAGGTGCTGCCTCGCTTCAATTTTCCCGAGGTCAGCGTCTTCAGCCGGGAAGCGGGCACAACCGCAGCCGAACTTGAATCGCAGATCGCCTGGCCCCTCGAAGGCGAGATTCAGGCGTTGCCCAATCTCGTGGACGTGCGTTCCAGCATGGGTAACGGCACTGTTGAAACCGACATTCGCTTCCGCGAAGGCACCGATCCCGAGCAGGATCTGATGGCGGTCAACGGCGCTATCGATCGCGCGCGTGCGCAGATTCCCTCATCCGTTCAACCTTTCGCCGAAATCATGGGAACCGGCATCAATGAGGTTGCCGATTACAGCATGGACATACCGGCTGCGGACGATCCGGCCAACGTCGAGCGCGCCATTCGCGCAAATGTGGTCCCTGCTCTTCGTGCCCTCCCGGGCGTGTACCGGGTAGACGTGTATGGCGCCGGGCAGGAGGCCCTATGGGTTCAGCCCGACCTCTCCGCCATGTACCGGTACGGCGTCTCCATCTCCGCACTGGTTTCAGCATTGCAGCAGCAGGTGGTGCTCGATCCGGGCGGCTACGTAACCCAGGGGCATCAGGACGTCTTTATCGAAATTCGCAGTTTACCCACTCATATTCAGCAACTGGAACAGATCCCGATCCCAGCCGCCGATGGCCCCATTCCCCTCAGTGAATTGGCGCGGGTAGTGCGCGCGCCGGTGCCGACGCTGAATGCAGCTCTGTTAGATCGCCGCCCCAGTGTCGCCCTTATCGTATTCAAGCAGCCGGATGCTTCCACCATACCCGTAACCGAGAGCATTCAGCGGACCTTGAACGATACCCTGAGGCAATTGCCGGCCGGCGTCTCCTGGGTCAGCATCTACAACCAGGGCCACCTGGTCCACATCGTCGGAACTGACCTGGGAAGAAATCTCGTCATCGGCGGACTGCTCGCCATCGCCGTTCTTCTGTGGGTGCTCGGCGGCGGACGAGGCATCTGGATTCTGGCCCTGAGCATTCCCCTTTCTCTCTTACTCGGTATCGCGTGCCTCTACACAGCCGGGCAAAGCCTCAACCTCATGACCCTCGGCGCGCTCACCATCGCGGTCGGATTGCTCAGTGATGATGGAATCATTGTTCTCGAAAGCATTTATCACCGCTGGGAACAGGGCGACGAGCGATGGGCCGGCGTGAATCGCGGCCTTCGCGATATTGTCGGCCCCGACATCACCGGAACCCTCACCACCGTTTCCGTTTTCATCCCCTTGCTCTTTGTCGGCGGCTTGGCCGGGCTTTTCTTCATTCCCTTCGCCCTCGCCATGACCATGTCGCTCCTGGCTTCGCTCCTGATCTCCATCAGCCTCATACCCGTCGCCCTCGGATTCATCAAAGCCAGGGCGCGCACCACTCCCACATCTGCCGGCCGCGCGCTCGATTTTCTGCGCCGGCAGAACGAACGCCTCTTCAACCTCGTCGCCAAGAACCCCAAACTCAGCCTCGGCGCCTGCATCCTCCTCCTCGCCGGAAGCCTCGCCGGATTGGTGCTCGTCCCCATCAATTTCCTTCCCCTGCCCAATGAAGGTGTCTTGCTCGAAAGCTTCACCTTGCCTCCCGGCAGTTCCATGCTGGACACAGAGCGAGTCGTCCAAAACATGACCCGCCGCATTCAGAACGATTCTGCCGTCGCCCACGTTTTTGCCCGCATCGGATCCCCCTCAACCGGCGTCTACCCTGAGCCAAGCTACGCCGGCGAAATTCAGATCACGCTCAAACCGAACGTCAACATGAACAGTCTTGACGAGGTCAGCAATCGAATCCTCAAGGAATCCCGCACTCCGGCTGTGCAGACTTCCATTGACACGCCCACCATCGAGCGGGTGGGCGAGAGCCTCTCCGGCCTGCCCCAGCCCTTCGTCATCGACCTCTTCGGCAGCGACATCAACCATCTGCGCAGCTTAAGCCAGAACATCGTTCAGCGCCTGCGCCCCATTCCCGCGCTCACCGGCATCTTCAACAACGACGGTTATCTCATCACGGAATTGCAAATTACTCCCCGGCCCGGCGCGCTCACCGCCCTCCACATGACTCCGGCTGATCTCGATGCTCAAATTCGTCCCCTTCTCAATGGCCAGATCGTTGCTGAAGTCCCCGAAGGCAACCTGCCTCTAGCCCTTTACGTCCGTCTCGCTGGCGCCCCCGACCAGTCAATGAGTGAACTCGCGCGGCTGCCCATCCGCACCAGCGGGTGGACGCCTCTGGGGCAGCTCGCCGACATCCGCATGGTGCCCACGCCAAGCCAGATCCGCCACATCGATGGAGCCCGCGCCCTGGAAATTCTCGCCACTCCCAAAGGTCCGCTGGGCAGCACCATCTCCTCGGCTCGCAAAGCCATTGCTGCAGTCGCCATGCCGCCGGGCTATCGCATCGCATTCGGCGGTCTTTATCCGCAACTGGAGAACGCCGCTCTGGGACTGGGCGCCGCCGCCATCGCTGCATTCCTACTGATGCTCGCCATCATGATTCTCCAGTTCGACGGCCTCCTGGTTCCGGGCCTCCTCTTACTCCTCATCCCGCTCGCCTTCACCGGCGGCGCGCTGGCTCTGCTCATCAGCGGAGTTGGACTCAACGCCATCGGCCTGATCGCCTTTCTCACCCTGGTAGGCATCGGGCTGAACCACGGAATCGTGCTCCTCTATCGCACTCGCCGTAACGAAGCCGACGGAATGCTGCCCGAAGACGCGGTCAAAGAAGCTGTCCATGTGCGCTTCCGCCCCATTGCGCTCACCACCCTCACCGCCATCCTTGGCATGTTGCCCACCGCGCTCGGCTGGGGACAGGGCGCCGCCCCCGAACAGGGCCTGGCTGCCGTAATCCTTGGCGGAATTCTCTGGAGCGCCTTGCTCAGCACCAATCTTCTTCCCGCGCTCTACCTGCACCTGCGCCGCCGTCAGCTCGCAAAGGAGAAACAGGCATGAGCATGCAGCCTCCATTTCGTCGCAAAACTCCGCTGGCAATTCTTTCCTGCCTTGCGCTCTGCGGTTGCGCCACCTACAAGCCCCGCCCTTTGCCGCTCGCGCCCGATTTAGCCACCACGCCGCAAATGACCATTCCCGCCGCCCAGCTTCAGGTGCCGGGACTGGCGCCGCACGTCATTTCCCCGCAAGGCCTCGACGTCACCGACGTGATGACGCTCGCCGTCCTCAACAACCCTGACCTCAAGGCGGCGCGGCTTCAGCAAAATGTCGCCAGCGCGCAAATTCTCCAGGCCGGGCTTCTGCCCGATCCGCAATTCTCCGCGAGCTTTGCCACCTCGCCTCTCAACTATGGCGGCGTGCTCAGCCTCAGTCAGGACATCCAGGCCATCTTTACTCGTGGCGCCGCCAGGGCAGCCGCCAAAGCATCTGCGTCGCAGGTCCATCTCAACATCCTCTGGCAGGAGATTCAGGTTGCCGAAAAGGCGCGCGAACTCTTCATCCAGGCGCAGAGCGATGACCGTCTGCTTGAAATTCTCCAGTCCAACCGCTCGCTGCTCAGTGAAAATTACCTCCGCGCCAAAAACGCCATGGAACGCGGAGACGAGACATCCACCGCCGTCGCCGCGGATTTGACACTCCTCACCAATGCGGAAGCGACTCTCCGTCAGCTTCAGATCGAGATCAACCTCACCCGCCATGGCCTCAATGCGCTCCTCGGTCTCAGTCCCGAGGTCACGCTCCACCTCATCGGGCAGCCGCAACTCCATCCTTTGGCGCCAACGGCATTCGACGATGCTCTTTCGGCGCTCCCCCGCCGGCGCGTCGATTTGCTCGCTCTCCAGGCCGGCTATCAGAGCCAAGAAGAAAATCTGCGGCGCGCCGTGCTTGCTCAGTTCCCCTCGTTGAGCGCCGGCGTCGATTTGGAGCGGGACCCGGTTGAGGGCGTGAATGCTGTCGGTCCTGAGGTCACGCTCACCCTTCCTCTCTTCAATCGCAATCGCGGCCAGATCGCCATTCAGCGAGCCACTCGGGATCTGCTTCGGCAGCAGTTCCAGGCTCAGCTTGATGCCGCAGTCAGCCAGGCCGATCAGGTCTGGAAAGCGGCCGAAATCATGAGCAGCCAGCTCCGGCAACTCGACGCCGAATTACCCGCCCTCAGGGACACCGCCACTGCCGCGGAGCAGAACTTGCGTCAGAACAACCTCGATGCCGGCCTCTACGTCACCGCGCAATCGAACCTTCTCGCCAACCAGAGCGAAGAAATCCGTTTGCAGGCCTCGCTCGAAAACGCGCAGTCCGCATTGTCCACCTTATTAGGACTGCCCTTTGGCGCTCAGTAAACCACTGCATCGAGGGGCCTAGTCACTGGTTACATCGCATGGCTCGGGCCACGACCTGCAAACAATCGCCTCAACGGAATGCTGTCGCGCTAATCGTGCAATCGACGCACTGACTGCTGCGAAATGTCCTCAACTGCTCCTCCGCGCTGGCTCTTATCGCATCAGCCTCGGAGCGCTTCCCAACCTTATCGAGTACGCGCGAGTATGCAATCTCCGCCGAGAGAAAACGTGGATCTTCTCTATTTAACGTGCGGCCGAGGATTGCGACTCCCTTAACCATCTCTGCGAGCGATCCCCTCAAGTCTCCCGTTTCGGCCTCCGCCCGCCCCAGAAGTACATAGCCCCATCCTGTGGACGCGTTCTCTTCACCGTGAAACTGCCTCAACAGATCCAGTGACTGCTGATATTTCGATACTGCAACCGGCAGGTCTCCATCACACTGCGCGAGCCAGCCTTGCAGAGACGCGAGGGTCGCCAGATCATCGTCGCCAAGCTTATTTGTAAGCCGCGATTCTTTCACTGCGCGATCCAGGTTCTTTCTGCCCTCGCGGATTTTCTTCTCGCTGAGCAATGCCCCGGCAAGATCGCTCGAAGCACGTGCCACTCCGGCATGGTCGTTAGCTGCTTCATAGATGTCCAGAGCTCTTTCCATCGTTCGCACGGCTAAGTCGAGTTGCCCTGTGGCCACATAGAGCTCGCCAAAATCGTCCAGCGCCATCGCCTCGTCGCTCGTGTCGTTTGGCACTGCATGGTATGCCTCGATTGATTCTTCAAACGCATGGCGAGATGCGCTGAAATCTCCCTGATCCTCGAATGCAAGACCCAGCACATCCCATGCTTTACCAACGCCCGCGCCATCGAGGGTTTTGGAATCGAGAAGCAGCTTTAGCTGCACGATCGCTGGCGCGGCCTTGCCTTCTCTCTCCAACCGGTACGCTTCCGTAAGTTTCTGCTCTGGAGCAATCTGGCCGAAGAGCGGGAGCTCCGCGAATAAAACCACCGATAAGGAAACAACTCCAGCTAACAGATGCCATCCCCATCCGGTCACCTCTGATGCTTTGCCGTGGCTCGTTCCATAACCTGAGCGAATGTTCGGTAATCTGTTCATGGAATTCCCTCCTGCTTCGATTGATCGCGCGCACAGAAACGACTGATCGACAGTTATGAATCATGCATGCTGTTCTTGGTAGCGGCGTTCTCGCCCGGAGAAAACTCCGAGTCCCGCAAAAATAGATCCCAGCACGAGGTGAAAAACATGGTCGCCGGTGTGCAATAGCATTGGTCCGGCTTGCCATGCTCCTCCCATGGCGGAATCGCCAATGCTCAGTCCGAGAAACGCTAACGTCAGGTAGAAGAGACTCGAACCGATAAAGAAGATTTTCGTGACTCTCACCGAGAGGAAACTCACTCCAATCGCCAGAGCGCCCCATGCCATGTGCATCAGGTTGTGATAACGGTCTGCATGCAGCCCGCTCACAATGACCACCGCGCCCATCAGGACGAAAATGGCGCCGAAAAAACGCAGCACTGTCTTTGAAGCTTCCGTCGCATGTTTCTTGCTCCGGTAATTCAGGACTGTGGCCACCAGGCCCGCCACATCGGTAAGTAGCAGGAAGAGAATCATTCCCAGCGTGCCCAGGAATATGCCCGGAGCGAAGTGCCCTATGCTGCCCGGGTGGGTGAGGCGCTGCATCTGTTTCGGAAACCTCGCGAACCACCCCGACGTGACCAGCAGCGCAATGAGAGAACCAATCAGCGGCGTCCACCACCAACGCGCTGCAAACGTCACGATCGCGGCAACGGCGATGAAGAACACCGGCCCCGGAGGGAACTTCGGATAGGAAGGATCGCCGGACAACCACTGCGTCCAGATCGCAAGTGCGCACGCAATCAGACCGGCGACAGTCAGTTTGGTTGGGAACGTTAGATTTGACAGAATGCTTTTCATGGATGTGTCTATCCCTCCTGAACATGTGGACGATGACGCATTGCAAGCCATCGGGTGCTTTTTAGAACAAAGTCGCTTTTGGGGATTTAGAACCGTGCAGCGCCAGATGCTGACAGAGACTCGCAATCGAGTCGCACCAGCAGTTGTCTTCACCTTGTTCCGGTTGAGTTATCGATCCGGTTTGCTATCTCGTCCAGGCGCCAATTCAAGTGCTTCCGGAGTTCGTCTGCCTTCGCGCGCTGCGCGGGATTGAGTACCTGAGAGTAGATCTTGCTTTCAAGCTTTTCCTTCTCCGCGAATAGCTTTGCGAATGTGACGCCTTGGCGTGCGGCAATCTCCTGCATCTTTCCTTCATCGGGTGCGCCCTCAAACGTGAGCGCGTCCATTTCTTTCTGTTCGTTGGCGAACTCTTGGACGAGTTCGGCGACGTTCGGGCGCTCGCCTGCCCAGATGGATTTGATTTGCAACCTCTGTGTATCGCTCAGGTCGAGTTCATGCGCAACGTAACCCATAGGTCCGCGATGAAACCACATGGCGCCGTGACCTATGCGCCACGGTTGTGTCTGGGTCCATGCAACAGTGATGCCGGCAACAATCAACGCCGCGCCAATACTTGTCCAAACGATCCTTCGAATCATGGGAGCACCTCGCTACATTCCGATTCCAACATCGAATCAGCGGGCGCGCGATCAAGATTGGTTAAGTAGCGTAAAGTTTTGTAAATCTCCGGAGCACGATTCGCCGATGAAATAGGATCGAAGTGCGCGGTGAATTCCCATGGATCGAGTGCTGATCATCGACGACGATATCGAGCTTTGCGAGCTGCTTGCTGCGCGCATGAACGGGGAAGGTTTTGAGATCGAATCGGTGCATGAGGGTAATCGCGGCCTGGAGCGCGCCCTTTCTCTCGACTACTCGCTGGTTGTGCTGGATCTGATGCTTCCCGGGATGGGAGGACTGGATGTGCTGCGCCGCGTGCGTGAGCGGTCAGCCATTCCGGTGCTGGTCCTCACTGCTCGCGGCGAAGACGTCGATCGCATCCTGGGCCTCGAGATCGGGGCGGATGACTATCTCCCCAAGCCCTTCAATCCTCGCGAACTGATTGCCAGGATTCGCGCCATTCTGCGGCGCACCGTTCGCACCACAACAGGAACACATCCTCTTATCGTTGGCGATATACGGCTTGATCCCGCAGCCCGCGAAGCGCGGCTGCAGGGCAAGCTGCTCTCTCTCACCAGCGTGGAATTCGCGCTGCTGGAGATGCTCTTGGAGCATGCCGGCCGCATCGTCACGCGAGAGGAACTGACCGAAGCAGTGTTGGGGCGCAAATTGGGGCCCTTCGATCGCGTGATCGACGTACACGTGAGCAACATACGCAAGAAATTGTGGGCCGGCCAGGGAGTCGAGCGTATCAAATCGATTCGCGGCAGCGGATATCTCTTCGTCGCGAGGGCTGAGGCAAAATGAAGTTCACCATACATAGCCTTTTCCTCAAGATATTCTTCTGGTTCTGGGCTACTGCGATTGTCACCGGCATTGCCTTGGTGATCACATTCATCTTTGGTCCGGGGCGGGTGCCTTCGCGCTGGCATTCGAGTTTGACCGACACAGCGCGATCCTCAGGCATGATCGCCCTGGGAGAACTTGAACGCGGAGGAGTGCCTGCTGTTTCGTCCTACATCAGGAGGTACGAACGCGATACCCGGTTGCGCGCGTGTCTTTTTGAATTGAATGGGAATCCGGTAGCTGGTCAGGGCTGCGAAACCTTCGCCGGGATTGGCTCCCGCGCCACCCACCTGCGCACGCCCCAGTTTGGCGTGAGGTATGGCCTCGTTCGCGTTGCGCTGGTCCTTCCCGGGAGCGGCGGGCACGATTACCTCTTCGCCACCGAACTTCCCGCGGGACCGCGGGCAGCATTCGGAATGGATAAGGCTGCGGTTGCATTACGATTTGGAGTAGCCTTGTCGGTTTCAGGCTTCATCTGCTATCTGCTCACGCTTTATCTCACCGGGCCCATCCTGCGATTGCGCGAGGCAGCCCAGCAGGTGGCCCAGGGAAAACTGAGCACGCGGGCAGATGCCACCATCGGTCGCCGTGGCGACGAACTTGGCGCGCTGGCCAGGGACTTCAACACCATGGCAGAGCGCGTGGAGGAACTCATCTCCAGACAGCGTCAACTGATCTTCGATATCTCTCATGAATTGCGATCACCCCTGGCAAGGCTGAACGTCGCCCTCGACCTGGCTAAAGGAGGCAAAGCCGGCAATCTCCCCTTCGATCACATGGAGAGCGATCTGGTCAGGCTCAACGAGATGATCGGCCGCCTGCTGACCATTGCCCGGCTCGATACCGTGCCCATGCAGGCGGAAATGACCCGCGTCAACATGACGGAACTCCTTGGTCAGATTATCGACGATGCCGGATTCGAAGCGCAGAAGCGGGATGTGACTGTCTCGTTCGCATCCGAGGAACAACATCACGTGCGCGGCAACGCGGATCTGTTGCACAGCGCCATCGAGAATGTCGTGCGCAATGCAATTCGCTACACCGCCGTCGGGACACCCGTGGAAATCTCACTCAAGCTCGAGGACAAATCGCGAGTTCTGCTCCAGATTCGCGATCACGGAAAGGGCGTTCCGGAGAACGACCTGGGAAGAATTTTCCAGGCATTCTATCGTGTGGCCGAAGCACGGGATCGGGAATCGGGCGGTGTCGGGCTGGGTCTGGCCATCGCCGATCGCGTCATCCGAATCCATGGAGGGACGATCCGGGCCGAGAATGTGCAACCCACCGGCCTGAAGGTCCTTATCCAGTTCCCTGCGGCATCGCCGAATGCCATCGGCTAAACCGCAGTACGCTGGTGACTCCGCCGTCCCCCCGGAGATTGCGATGTCAAGACCCCTGGTCGAAAATAATTTGTAAATAGCTGAAAACAAAAGGAGAAATTCCGCGGCGGATTTGCCGATTAATTCGCGCGATTCGCTACTCTTGAATCATGGTCAGCCAAACGGCCAAAAAAACGGCACTGCCTCCCGCCGCCACCCTCCGCCTGCTCGCCAGTGCTTGGCCCGCCTCGCTCCCGTTCTGCACCTCTCGCGCAGTCTCGCCGCAGCAATTCGCCGACGCAGGCTTCGGCCCCGCCCCCTCGGGCCGCTTCATGTATGCGCCGCGCCAAACCAGCTCCACTAGCTGCGCCAGAGCATTTTCGATTCACGTGTTAACAAAAATTCCGTGCCCCATCCTTCGCGCGGCTTTTTGCGCGAAGGGTGGGAAGCCACTAATGCCTCCGTGCCCTGTAAACGATCTGGCCGAAAGTGATCCAACTCCGCCGGCACCGCTTTCCTTCGCGCACAGCTTCGCAGCGCCCGCACCGAGCCACTGCCAAAACCCGCTTTGGCAGGCCCAACCCGTTTTTTTCATTTTCGGCTGTATGCCTGTAGAGGCCCCGCAATTTCAACTGCTGCTGCCACTTACGACCGTACAGCCATACAGCCATGGCCTTCCCGCGCTGTACTCCTGTACGGCGCGCGCGAAAAAACGCCGCTTTTGATTTTTGAAAGTAAAACTGCAAATCTGCAAAGCTGTAATTCTGTAAGACTGTACTGCACAGCCCCAGCCGCCCTCGACGAGCTGCCTGCTACTCGCTCCCGTGCCCCGCGCTGATCAGGTTCGCCAGGATCCGATACGACCCCGGCACCAGCTCCGGCAACTGCCGGTACAACGCATATGCCACGTAGACAAACGTCCCCTTCCCCACACGCGCCGCCAGCAACCCGCCGCGCTGAGAATCCTGCCCCGGATCGGCCGTCTCCGTCAGCGCCGCATATCCTGACGCCCAGCTCTCCGCAAAGCCATGACCCCGCTCTTCCACCCAGCCATTGAAGTCCGCTTCCTCGATTCGATTCGGCCGGCTCAGCAGCGGATTCGACGCATCCAGCAGCTTCACCGGATCGGTCTCATCCACCACGTTCGAAGACGGCCGCCCCGTCAGCGTAAGCGGCAGCGGCGCGGGAAAGCTACCGCTCTGGTATTGCACAATCAGCGTTCCGCCATTGCGCACATATTGCTCCAGCCGCGGCTCCGCACCCGCGAGCTCCGGCCGCACTGAGTACGCGCGAATTCCGATCACGATCGTATCGAACGCCGAAAGATCGCCCGATGTCAGCTCCGCCGCCGTCAGCAAATGCGGCGTCACTCCCAGCTCGCTGATTGCTTCCGGCACCGTATCTCCCGATCCCATCACGTATCCGACGCGCAGTCCCGGCGCGACTTTTACGTCGACCTTGCGCGTCTTCAGCACCGCCGGCCGGTAAAGGTTATAAGGCCGCAGCCCCGCATAACCCACGCTTCGCCATCCCGAGCGATACGTCTTTCCACTCGCCTCCGCCACAGCTTCGATGTCGTAAGCGCCGTTCTCCGCACCCGCCGGCGTAACTGAAAAATCGAGCGCCTGCGTCTCGCCCCCGCTCACATGAAATTTCGCTTGCGCGGGATCCGCCTTCCATCCTGCCGGCACCTTCAACTCCACCATTCCGTCGGACGCAGACTGCCCATGCACATTCACGCGCACCGGGAGCGGGCCGCCATTGAGCGGCAAAATCCGCGCCTGCGGTTCCACGCGCACGCCGATCGCGGGCGTCACTACAAGCGGCTCATAAAATCCGCCAGGTCCGGTCACCCGCTGCAGAGTCTGCACCACCTCTCCAATCCTGATCGGCACGCCGTCAAAACTGAATTCCGCCCACGCCGCGAGCGGCCACGGCGCAAACGAGTCTTCCCGCCACGCCGGATTGGAGATGTCATAGTAAGCCTGCTCGATATCCGGCCGCGTGAAATACGGCTTCGTCGGCTCAGCATTCTCCGGCACTTGCACTTTGAACACCGCGTTTTCCGTCATCTCGGTGTGATCCGTGCTCACCGCTTCGCCGTTCTGCCACTTGCTACCTGTCTCACTTACGAACCATGCTTTCTCCAACTGGACCCCAGGCGCCGCATGGAAAGTGTGCATGCGCACGTAAAAGCTCTCACCCGGCGTCACGCTGCTTGACGTTTCTTCCGCCGATCTCCCTGGAAACGGCCCGCGCTGTTGCTCCACCCCGCCGGTTCGAAACGCGGTGATCCCCAGGCCGAGCAGATTCCTGAACGCATCCTGAAACTGATCAATCTTCGCGTCCAGTTGAAACAGCACGTTGGACTTTGCTTCCGCACTGAGGCTGCTGGCCGCCACCCGCGCGCGCAGGCCGAGTACTTCGCGATAAGGAGGCACCAGCTTGTGCGCCGCAGCTACGGTGTCGCCGCACGGGCACGTCGATTGCACTGCCGCGATTCCCGTTTGAATTCGCCGCAGGCTTTCCGTCAGCCAGGCTGGCGGCGTGCTTCCCGCCAGCCGCGCAATCCCGACGATACTCGTGTCGATCTCGACCTTGCTGTTGTGATACACATCGTCATTCGCGGCACTCGCCGCGTCCTTTCCTTTCGCCTCCGGCGCAACTGCCCACAGATGATATTCGGATTCATCCGGGCCGCCCAATACCGGATTCGATCCGCCGTTCTGCGATTTCTGTTCGCCCCATCCCTGCCGCGCAATCTGCACATAGGTTCGCCCCAGCGCAGGGTCATACGTTCCTACCGGGATGCTCACGTCGACTGTTGGCGGCGACGTAGTCCACTGCCCAGTGGCATAGTTGTGAAACCGCGCAGGCGCCCACTTGCCAGTAGCATAGTCAAACATCTTGCCGCCCGTGATTCGCGCAAACGGGGTGCGGCTATAAACCGCGAGCGGTTGCCACGGCTCCAGCCCGTTTTTCAATTGTTCGGGAAACACCTTTGGATCGCCAGCGGCTTTGAACACCTCCTGCGCCATTTCACCAGAGACCTGGTGCTGTCCGTGTCCGTCAGTAATTCCGCCGACGAATGTGCTCGCTACAATCTGCGGCCGCGTGCGTCGTACCGCCAGCACTGCGTCGTAAAGCACCCGCTGATGACCCCACAACTTGAACGCCTCTTCCTGTGTTTTTGAAAACCCGAAGTCCACCTCGGAACCCCAAAGTTGCTTCACGCCGTAGTAGCTATCAGCTTTGAGCAACTCATTGGTGCGGATGATGCCCAGCGCGTCATTCTCGTCGGCGGACATCAGGTTCTGTCCGCCCTCGCCGCGATTGAGTGTCATCAGTGTCGCGCGCACGCCGTGGCCACGCGAAAGGTATGTCAGCAGCGACCCATCCTCGTCGTCAGGATGCGCCACGATAAACAGAATGCTCGCAGTCGTGCTCAGCCGCCTCAGGACTTGCGCCACGGCTGCGGCGCCGCGATCCTCGGGAAGAGGAATCGCATTCAGTTGCGGATTCGGCAGGGGAACCTCGGCTAGTTCGTTTGCCGCATCGTTTCCCGCAGTTCTCGGATGCGCCGCCTCTTGCGCACCTGTGCCCAGTGGCCCCGTGCCTATCCACAGCAGCCCTGCCAGGGCCGCTACCGTTGCTGTTCGATTGAATCCTGTGGGAAGAAACATAGTCTTCGCCAGTGTACAATCCGTGGAGCACAAAAGCCTTATGGTTCCCGCCGAACCCACTTCCGGCAGCAACGCCCTCGAGCGCCGCATCGGCCTTCGTTCCGCCGTGCTCTTCAACATGTTGGAAATGATCGGCGTCGGCCCATTCATCACATTGCCGCTGGTCATCGTGGCGGCCGGTTTTCGGCTTTCTACCTGGGCTTGGCTGCTGGGCGCGGCAATCGCCATTGCCGACGGCCTCGTATGGGCCGAACTGGGCGCGGCTTTTCCACGTGCCGGCGGTTCTTACGCATTCCTGCGCGAAATTTACGGCCCCGATCGCGCGGGTAACTGGCTCAGTTTTCTTTTTGTCTGGCAGTTGAGCTTCACCGCGCCGCTCTCCATTGCTTCCGGCTGCATCGGCCTCTCTGGCTTTCTGGGAATCTTCTGGCACGGTCTGGATCGTGCGCCCATCGCCACATTGCCCGCGCTTCATTACTCCGGCTTCGTTGCCGCAGCCGCCTGCCTGTTGGTCACCTGGCTCCTCTACCGGCGACTGAGCATCATCACCGGCATGGCCTGGGTGCTTTTCGCCGGAGTCATGGCTGCGATCACCGGCGTCATCGTCTCCGGATTTGCGCACGCAGCTGGCACCGGCGGTTGGCACATGCCCGCTGCGCCGGCATTGCCTGCCGCACTCGCTCTCAGTGGTCTTGCCCAGGCCACACTGATCTGCACTTACGACTACTGGGGCTACTACAACATCACTTTTCTCGGCGGGGAAGTGCGCCAGCCAGAGCGCACTATCCCTCGCGCGATTCTGCTTTCCGTGCTCCTTGTAGCCACCTTTTATCTGCTCATGAACACGGCCGCGCTTCCGTGGCTGGGCGGATCGGCAGCGCATGCCGTCGAGACGGACGCAATGCGCATGCGTCTCGTGGCCAATATCGCCGCTTCCGCCTTCGGCCGCTGGGCTGGATACACCATCGCCATGCTGGTTATCTGGACGGCATTTTCATCCGTCTTCTCGCTCCTTCTCGGCTACTCGCGTGTGCCCTACGCGGCGGCTCGCGACGGCAACTACTTCCGCTTTCTCGCCGCCGTCCATCCGCGCCATGGAATTCCTCACCGTTCGCTCGTGGCGCTCGGCGTCGTTGCCGCGTGCTTCTGTTTCTTCTCGCTCCAGCAGGTGATTACCATGCTGGTGATCACGCGCATCGTACTGCAATTCTTCCTGCAGCAGGCGGGTGTGATGTGGCTGCGCATCCGCCGGCCCGAACTCCAACGCCCATTCAAAATTCCGCTTTATCCATTGCCGCCGCTGGCGGCCATGGCCGGCTTCATCTTTATCCTCATCAACCGGGCCAAGGCGGTAGACGAACTTGGCATCGCTGCGGGTATTGCCATTGTCGGAACCGTGATCTACCTCGTACGCGCGCGCTTTCTGCATCAGTGGCCGTTCCGCCCGCCGGTGCCGAATGGAACAATGAACGTTGTTTGAGGAACGTTGATTGAGCACAATATCCTGGGAGGTCGCGCCATCACTGGTTGAGGAGCTTCAGCAGTGGAAGACACATTCCCGATCTTGACCTGTAACTTCATTGCGAGAACGGGTGTCTAATGGTTGCATAAGGCTTCCCCAAGCGAGGTCATCCAATGCTCATTCGCAAAAAGGCCGACATCCCATCGTCCGAGATCACTTCGCAGAGCGAGTATCTGCGTTTTATGAGCCGCCGAAGATTCCTTTGCGGAGCCGCAGGCGGTGCGGCTGCCGTGGGCGCCGCTGCAGTCGGCGCCGATCGCATTGCTGCCGCTCTTCATCCTCGCTCCGTGCTTGCCGATGCCGGTCAACAGCTCAAAACGGTCCCCAGCCCGCTGACCACTACCGGCGAACCACTCACGCCATTCGATGACATCACTCACTACAACAACTTCTACGAGTTCGGCGAGAACAAGAGCGATCCTGCCAAAAACGCGGGCGGTCTGCCGACAAGACCATGGTCAATCAAGGTGGAAGGCAAAGTGGAGAAGCCGCTGACCTTCGACATTGAAGACTTGCTCAAGCTGCGCCCGCTCGAAGACCGCGTCTATCGTCATCGCTGCGTGGAAGCGTGGAGTATGGTCATCCCTTGGGTCGGCTACTCGCTATCCGAGTTCATCAAGGAGTGTAAGCCGCTTCCTTCTGCCAAATACGTTGAATTCTTCTCCTACTTCAACTGGCACGTGGAAAAGTGGTCCGGCGAAGACGCCACAATCGTGTGGCCGTACACAGAAGGCCTGCGCATGGACGAAGCTATGAACCCGCTCACGCTGCTGACCTTCGGACTTTACGGTCAGGTTCTCCCCAACCAAGACGGGGCGCCGGTGCGCATCGTAGTTCCCTGGAAGTACGGGTACAAATCCGCGAAATCGATCGTCAAGGTTCGGTTCGTAGACAAACAGCCACCGACAACTTGGAACGAACAGTCACCGCAGGCGTATGGCTTCTATTCGAACGTGAATCCGAATGTTGATACCGTGCCATGGAGCCAGAAGACGGAGCGCCGAATCGGATTGCCGTTTTATGACCAGCTACGCAGCACGCTCATGTTCAACGGCTATACCGACCAGGTAGGCTACCTCTACAAAGATATGAACCTGAAGAAGGAATACTGAAGCCGAGTTACCTCCGCTGAATCATCCATGAGCCGCCGCATACTCATCCTGCTCAAAACGATCGTTTGGCTCGCCTGCCTCGCTCCTATCGCCTGGCTGGTGTGGGGCGCAGTGACCAGCAATCTCGGTCCCGATCCCACCGGCGAAATTGCATTTGACACCGGCGCGACCACGCTGTGGCTGCTGATCTTTACGCTGGCTATCTCGCCGGTGCGTCGTATCCTGCCAGGTCTGAACTGGCTTATCAAGTTCCGCCGACTGATCGGGCTATTTGCGTTTTTCTACGGCACCATTCACCTGCTCGCATACGTGGGGCTCTACGCCGGCTTCAATGTCGGGCTCATGCTGAGCGACATCGCCAAGCGCCGCTACATCACCGCCGGCGTGGCCGCGTATCTGCTGCTTATTCCGCTAGCGGCGACGTCAACCACACGGGCCATTCGCAAGCTTGGCGGCAAGAAGTGGAATCTTCTCCACATGCTGATTTATCCCGCAGCGGCTTTGGGAGTGATTCATTTCTGGTGGCAGCAAAAGCCGGGTGTGCTCAAACCGCTGCCCGCTACCGTAGTTCTGGTTACGCTGCTCGCTGTACGTCCTGTGCTGGCGTGGCGACAACGGCGAAGAGCGGCACGCGCCGTGGCCGCATGATCAGGCCGGAGATTGCAGCAGGTTAGTCAAAGGGCAACAACGTTTGCGCGACGGGACTCCAGTTTTTGCGGTGCTGCGGCGTCGGCCCCAGGCGCGCCAGCGCCGCCAGATGTTCTGCCGAGCAGTAGCCTTTGTGGCTGGCGAGGCCGTAGCCGGGATAAACGTTATCCATCTCGACCAGGAGCCGGTCGCGAAACACTTTGGCCAGAATGCTTGCGGCGGCAATGGAGAAACTTGTCGCGTCACCTTGAATGATCGCCTGCTGCGGGCAGGGCCAGTCGATGGTGTCTACGCCGTCGATCAGCAGGTAATCCGGAGTGAGCGCGAGTTGTTCAACTGCGCGGCGCATGGCCAGCAGCGATGATTGGCGGATGTTGATCAGGTTGATGGTTTCCACGTCGACGGCTGCAATGGCGAATGCGACGGCGTTGGCGCGGATTTCCAGGTCGAGCTGATTGCGTTTCTTTTCCGAGAGCTGCTTGGAGTCGTTCAGGCCCTCGAGCCGGCACTTGGGCGCGAGGATCACGGCTGCGGCGACAACGGGGCCGAACATCGGACCGCGGCCTACTTCATCGACGCCGGCGATGCGGAGCGCGCCCGCTTTACGCGCTGCTCGTTCGAGCTTCCATCCGCATACCGGAGTTTTGGCCATGCAATGAGTATAAAAACCGGCGGGGAATTCGCGGCTGTGCAAGTTGTGGATTGCGCGCAAAGAACAACCCCGGCCGCAGCCGGGGTTGTTTTCGATCGCAACACGGGAGGGGAATTTATGCGCGGGCCTTTGCGGTCTCGCGGTCGACTTCTTTCAAACGCGCCGCTTTGCCGCGGAGGCCGCGGATGTAATAGAGCTTGGCGCGGCGGACTTTGTAGCTGCGGATCTTTTCGACTTTGTCGACGACCTTGGAGTTGAAGGGGAAGATACGCTCGACGCCCTGGCCGAAGCTCATCTTGCGCACGGTGAAGGTGCCCTGCGGGCCACGATTGACAGCGATGACAAGACCTTCAAAGGCCTGCAAGCGCTCTTTCTCGCCTTCCTTGATCTTGACCTGCACGCGGACCTGATCGCCGGGGACAAACTCCGGCAGATCGGTGCGCTGCAGCTTTTCAGCCAGGCGCTGCATAACGGGATGAATTGACATGGTTTCTTTCCTGCGTATGGACTCGAAATCTGATTTTAACAGACGATCGGGTTTCGCGCCTATAGCGGGAGGAGAGCCTGGGACTGTGCAGTACAGTCTTACAGAATTACAGCTTTGCAGATTTGCAGTTTTACTTTCAAAAATCAAAAACGGCGTTTTTTCGCGCGCGCCGTACAGGAGTACAGCGCGGGAAGGCCGTGGCTGTATGGCTGTACGGCCGTAAGTGGCAGCAGCAGTTCAAATTGCGGGGCCTGTACAGGCATACAGGGAAAAATGAAAAAGATGAAACAGCGGTTCGAGGGCCGCGGACCGTGATTCGTGATGCGAGGGTCGTGAACCGTGTTTCGCAGGTTTTGGATGCTGAGGCAAGAATCGTGTTCAGCGACACGCCATAGCAGTATCGGACGGAGTCGCGGCCGACGGGGACAAAATTGACCGCTTGCGCGCCCCATCTTTCGATTTTTGGCTGTTCCCGTACGCATGATTCAAGAGTAGCGAACCGCGCGAATTAATCGGCAAAAAAGCTACTCATACATGTCGTTGTAAACAAAAGACTTATAAAATATTTTTGGTTAACCCTCTTGACAACTTATGAGTGCAACCCTGGGCCGGATGGCGGAGGCAGGCTTTGCTCGCCGGTTCCGCTGTCTCGACTTTTGTACTTCAGCGCCGCAAATCGTGCAGATTTGGCACCTATTTGCGAAAGGAGCGGCTCAGGGGGAATATTTTAATCGCTTTACCAAATCACTACTTACCGTTCTGAACGGTAGAAGAGGCTGAAATGCGCAAGAGTCTTTTCGCGGTTCTGTTTCTGGTTTTTTGCCCTCTCGTCACAGCCCAGCAATCTTTGAACAACGACGCAGTAATCAAGATGGTGAAAGCGGGGCTTTCGGACGATGTGATTGTTTCAACCGTCAATTCGTCCCCGGGGACGTATGACACTTCCGCCGATGCGCTGATAGGCCTGAAGGCGGCCGGTGTGGACGACAAGATCGTAGGCGCCATGATCGCCCGGGCGAGCGGGATTGCGCCGGCACCCGCGGTGTTGGCTCCGTCGGGCAACGGCCTGCCTGCGGGGATCGATGAAGTGGGTGTTTATTTCAAGGACAAGTCGGGCGCCTGGCAGTCGCTGATGCCGGAGATCGTGAACTTCAAACAAGGCGGGGCGATGAAGAAGTTCATGACCCAGGGCATCGTCAAGGGCGACGTAAACGGGCATATCAACGGGAAGCACGGCAAGACCGCGATCACGTTTCCCGCGATATTCGCCATCTACGTGCCGGAGGGCACGGCAATCACGGAATATCAACTGCTTCGGTTGCGCCAGAGCGGCGACGCGCGCGAGTTCCGCGCGGTGACAGGAGGGGTGATTCACGAATCGGGCGGCTCGACGCGGGATGTGGTGGAATTCCAGCCGCAGAAACTTGCTCCGCGGGTGTATCAGATCACGATGGAAGCGGCGCTGGGCAAGGGTGAATACGGCTTTCTGCCGCCGGGAAATTTCTCCGCGAAGAACATGGGCAGCACGGGCAAGATCTACGCGGTGACCGTGCCGGAGTAGGTGCGGTTTCGCGGGGCGGCAGTGTGCGGATGCGTGCGCTGCCGCCGCACCAAATTTGAAATCATGAAAGGGCGGGCGACGCTGCCTGGGCGAAGCCAGCAGGAAGCGTGTGCCTGAAGAATCTGCGGTGGTGGCCGCCGGTTTGCTATCGCGATCTGCCGTCCAGGCGTTGCTCGGCGCGTTTCTGGTCGCGCCACTTCAGACCCAGCCAGGTGAGATAGGCAAGCTGCACGGTCCAGGTGACGGTGTAAGCGGCGACGACAAAATGATGGTCGATGATCTCCGCGACGCTGACGGCATAGGCCGGGGGATGGGTGGCCCAGAACCAGGCACCTCCGAAGAGTGCGGCGGCTAGGAGAATGGCGAGGGGGATGATGAGCCTGGTCATGGTCAATTCCTCTGGGCAATGATTTCTTCGCCGGGCAATCCCGACGAATGGAGGGCGAGGTCAGCTTCGCGGTCGATAATTTTCTGCCGGTGCCGCTCGACGCGGAAGCGGATGGCAAGGACCATGACGCCCCAGGCGAACCAGGCGAGCAGGTTCCAGAGAAAGACGCGAACCATGGGCCAGGCCATGCCGGAGCCAGATGCGCCGAAAAAAACGGGCGCCGGATGCTGGGTGGCCCACCACCGGGTGGACATGTAGACGATGGGGACGTCGATGGCGCCAAAGATGCCGAGGACGGCGGCGAGAGTCTGCATCTGCGGGCCGGCGGCAAAACGGCGCAGCAGCAGATAGCTGACGTAAATGAGCCAGAGGACCAGAGTGGTGGTCAGGCGCGGGTCCCAGGTCCACCAGATGCCCCATGCGCGGCGGCCCCAAATGGGGCCGGTAGTGAGGCCCACGGTGCAAAAAACCACCGCTACTTCGGCACCGGCCAGAGCCAGCGCGTCGAAGATCTGGGCACGGTCGTGATGGCTGTTCCGCGAGGCGAGATAGCCGATGGAGCCAATGAGGCTGACGGCGAAGAAGGAAAAGGCCACGGCCCATGAGGGAACGTGGTAGTAAAAGACGCGAGAGATCTCGCCCTGCATGGCGTCGTTGGGCGCAACGAAGATGGCCTGGTAGAATCCCCAGACCATGAGCGCCAGAGTGACGACGACGTAGAGGCCGATGGCAGGCTTTTTCATTGGGAAGGACCTTGGTAAGTCCAGTGTACGACGAGGGTGGATGGGAAGTCTCGCTCCGGCCACGGGTGCCAGGGCTGCGGAAAACAGGAGTGGGCGAGGCTTTGCAGGGGGCACCCTCCAGGCGTGAATGGAGCCGCACCATGGGGCCCGGGCCACCCGCCGAGCGAAAGTTGCACCATTTTTGGTAAGGTAACGATGGCCGACCATAGGCCCCGAACGGGTCAATGAGTGCATTGGTCTGAAATCAACACTTGAAACCAGGATTGGTAGACAGATCTTTCGCGAGGTCAGCAGGTGCTTTCACCGCGTTCGAACGACAAGCGCCTGGCGTGCATGTTCGAGAAATGTCTGTGCAGTTCCTGGCGATTCTGTATCGAGGCGGACCCAGCCTTTGCCCATAGGGACATCGCTATTAGGCGGCAAAGCCTCTCCGTACAAAATCAGCAACTCCCTTCGGTGATCGGCCGACGGGAAATGGACCATTCGGACCAGCACAGACTTATGCGGAAGAGAAAGGTTGTGTTTCGCAAGCAAACGTTCCAATGCTGCACCATCCGAGGCCTGATCTTCCGCCAGAGTGGCCCCAAGATCTGAGAAGCTTTTCACGTCATAGATGAATTGCAGGTCGCCTATTTGCGTCGACTGCATGGAGTCGTACTTGTAAGTGAGGTTGTTCGTTGGCAGAAAATGCTCAAACTGCAGCAGGTAGAACCTTTCTGCAGTATTACCAGCGCCCGACCGCACAAATACATACTGTTCCGCTTCCGCATTTCCATAAAGATCTATTTGTTGATTGCCAATGAACCGGAACCCTTTCTTAATGCGCAGCTCTGCCCTGGGTGACTCTTCTGAGATGATCGTTCTGCCTTTGACGTGGCGCGTTGCTTTAAAATCCTCTCCGTGGGTCGCGTGAGCAGACATCGCAATGCCCAGCAGTAAACACATCATTCCGACCACCATGGCGCTCCCGCTCGACAAGACTTGTCTTGTCGTTGGGTCCATTTCGCAATCCTCGTCCATCCCTGAAAGATACGTTCGAGAGAAGTTAAAGTTCCCTTTCAATGGTCGGCAAGCCTGTGGGTAATCAATCGCCGACTCACTAGTTGAGCCACAATTGGGTTCCGGTCGCATTACCGGCAAACCGGAAGTATGCCAGATTTTCGCCTACATGCGTGCGGGCGGAGCGCCGCGAGCCCCCCTGCCTGTGATGCGCTATGCTTGCAGTCAAATGCCCGCTGATAACGAATGGCTCAAGATCCTTGGTCCGCCGTAGTCGGAATGTTTTCCGGATTGATCGCCGACCTCTTGCGCGGCCTGATTCAGTCGCGCATCGAAATTGCGAAGATGAAGAACGCAGTTCTTAGGGACTTCTCAAATCTCTCGATAAGCGCGACACGTGTTCACGAGGGCAAGTTGCCATCAGGGAAGTTCTGGCTAGGCGTCGAAATGCCTGCGTTTGACTACTGGGAAAGGAGCCGAGAACTGTTCTACACAAACACGAGATTGCAATTGCTCCGAATGCAATGCGAGATAATAAAGCGCCTCAAGGCTCTCGTGGAGAACAAGCAACAGAGCCCAGACGAAGCAATGGCGGAACTCTGGTCGACCATTGTGCTGGTGGTAATATGCCACGACACGCTGCAATGGAAGCGAATGGCGAGAAACATCCGGCGAGAGCGAGCACGGCCCTCCGTCGATAAGGGCACTGCTGGCGACTCCGGGACGGAGAAAAGTTCGTTTTTCACATCCCCCGGATTTATGAATCGGTTTGTGGCGAAATTCGATGAATTTTTCCGGCGGTAGACGCCCTCCATCGACACCACCCCGAAGCGAACGCAAATAGGGCCGGCTCCCGGCCTAGATAAATCCTTTTAGCTATATACGGATTTCTGGACACTCGCCGACCATCTGACCGAGGTCCTTTCAGTGAGCGCTAAAGGGGCAGGCCACCCCTAAAAGGCGCCAATAATTATCATCTTGACGTGATATCAACCTGGAGTGATAATCAGCTATGACTTCGGGAAGTCGAAGTCAGCGATGAAATCGCGGAGTGGTACAGGGCACTGGAGGACGAGGAATGCGAAAGCGTGGACACATCCGTGGATATGCTTGTCGCTTATGGCCCGATGCTTGGGCGCCCAGATGTGGATACGTTAAAAGGCTCGCGCTATTCCAACCTGAAAGAGTTGAGAGTACAGCACCAGGGCAGGCCATTGCGAATCCTCTTCGCGTTTGATGCGCGACGTTGCGCGTACCTGATTCTCGGCGGCGACAAGACGGGCGATGACGATTGGTATGTAACGGCAATTCGACGGGCTGAAGCGATCTACGCGCAGCATCTGATTGAGATCGGAGGGTAATCATGGCACAAAAATGGAGCGACATTCGCAGAAAGCACTCACCGGAAGTGGAGGAACGGATACGGCGCAAGGTGGCCACCAAGGGCATGATGCTCAACCAGCTACGGGAAGCACGGCAGTTGACCCAGGTAAATCTTGCCGAGGTACTACATATCAATCAGGGTGCCGTCTCCATGATGGAGAAGCGCACAGATATGTACGTTTCAACGCTACGCAACTACGTTGAAGCGATGGGCGGCGAATTGAAGATTACCGCGGAGTTTCCCGATGGCTCCATTCAGATTGAGCAATTTGAGTCCGCTGCTGGCGCGTAAAGAAAAAGGCCGCGAGTGCTGTTAGCGAGGGAATTCGTTCGGCGATCTTGGCCGCATCCAGCCGGTCGTTTTTCCGCTTGGCTACGGCGATTGCCCGCAGCATCAGCGGGTGCGCCACCTTTACCTTCTCGGCATGGGGAAGCAGGTGATCGTAGATCCAGCCGGTGAAGATAGTCGCTTCCATGGCCATCATACGGGGTTGAGGTAGAGCCTTGAGCCATGCGCTCAGTTCCTGACGCGTCGAACTGATCTTGCCTTCCTTCAGCACACAACCAGCCGCGTCCTTTACGCAATAGCTGATCGTCTTCTTGTGCAGGTCGAGTCCGATGTAGTACATAGTCTCCGAGGAACCTCCGAGGTTGAACTCTGAATCAGCCTGGTCGCTGAGTTCAGCTCTTTGTACCACCTCGTGTTCCTCTTCGACTTACATTCAAACAACCCGGCGACAGCCCGTATTCAGGGGTAGATTAGGCATAATCGTAAAGATGGGGCGGTCACTTCCCCAACGAGCAACAGGATGACCAAAAACAAATCGGGCGCTGCCAAAAAATCTGCCCCGGCCGCTACGGGTTCCGATCAAGAGAAAGTAGAGGAGACGCCTTTCGAGGCGGTTGCAAGCATCTGCGCGGTTCTGGTTGTGTTGCTCTTCGCCCAGACGCTCATCGCGCAGAACTACGCCATTCCGTCAGGCTCGATGGAAAACACGCTGCTCGTAGGCGATCACCTGGTCGTCGACCAGATCACCCTGGCGCCGCCCGCTTCGTGGATGCCGCTCATAAGGTATCGCGAACCGAGACGCGGCGATATTGTGGTGTTCCGTAAGCCCGTGTATCAGCCTGGGATTGATGCAGCTGGCGCCGATGGGACTCCGCATTACACAATCCTGGTCAAAAGATTGATAGGCTTGCCGGGCGATCATATCCATCTACGCAACGGCATTGTGATCGTGAATGGCGTGGCGCAGTCGCAGCCCTACGCTCAGCCCACCACGCCAGAAAACTTTAGTGAGTTCCTCGATGACTTTCCTTCGGTGCCGCCCAGCGATATTCAGGAGACGACCGAATCCTGGGATGTGGCTTTTCCCAAGTACATCCAGAACGGCGACCTGGTTGTGCCGCCCGGCCACTACTTCATGATGGGCGACAATCGCCACAACAGTCTCGATTCGCGTTTCTGGGGATTTGTTCCGCGCGCCAACATCATCGGCCGCCCCCTGCTCAACTACTGGTCCTTCAAGTCTACGGAAGCCGACCACAAAGCGCCGGGCATCGGCAACAAGATCGCCTGGATGGGCCACGTTGCGCTGCACTTCTTCACCGATACGCGCTGGGAGCGTACCTTCCACATTATTCATTGAACCGAAACTGTAGAATCCCCACGCGATCTTGGTGCGCTTCGGTCGTATCACCGGCAAGCGGGACCCTTGCTGGGAGTTCGCCGTTGATCGAAAGGTAACTTTAGTCGACCAGAACGCCTGCCTTAGGGCCCCCAGTAATCGAACCTATAGACAGATCCGGCCGGGAGGTTGAAGTCAATTTCTGAGGGATTTTCGATTTTATGGGTTCCGGGAGCGATCCTGCCTGGTTCTCCGACTGCGTGTTTCCAAGGCTTTCCATCCACGAGTATTGGGCAAGAGGTGCAATCCTTTTCAGTTACCACGAGGTATGTGTAACCGTCCTTCGACTTCGACCAGGAGCCGCGCAGATCGCTTTGCCTCGGCCCGCAGCTCGCAATGATCACGCAGAGCACCCCGCTGATCGGCGCTGCCCGCCACAATGAGTGGGGCCGCAATCGCTCCGAGAAATTCCCTTTGAAGATCGTCGGCGCAATCTTCATACGAGCTATCCCCAAAGAGTACGGTGGATGAATGGAAGTATACCGAATGCGGCCAGTAACTGACCGTCGGAGGCGAATTACCGGCAAATGGTAACTTTGCCAAGTCTTCGCCACCGGGCGGCTTAACTTCACCATTACTTCTCTGAACAAATCTGCCTTCATCCCCGGCTCCCAGCGCGAGGGACCGGACTCCCTCAGACGTAATTGGAGCGCACCATGGGACCGGGGCCTGCCGACTCGTTGCAGGATTTCTGGACACTCACCGCTCGCGAGTCACATGTATCTCGGTTCTGATACGATTCCACCCGTGTTCGAAAAGTCAAAATTCGAGCGGTGTCGTAAGCGCATATTGGAGGACAGCAGACGTCAGATCGCACGCGAATCGGCAAACAGTCCAACCGCCCAAAAACTCTTTATTGAGCAGATGGAACGGTTGGATGAACTCAATATCCAGATGTGGCAATTTGAAAGCGAGAAGATTCTTTCCAACGCTCGCAAACTCGATCTCGAAATGCATTTTGCAGAAGAAGTATTTTGGGAATCTCTCCCGCAAGGAGTCAGGGTACTCTCGACCACAGGGCGGAGAGAGCTTCGTCGCGCAATTGACGAAGAGAAGTCGAGGAGACGGGAAATCGCATCGTGGTGGTGGAAGACGATCATCATTCCCGGCCTTGCGGCTGCTACCGGACTCGTCGGAGCACTAACCGGAATGTTTGCAGTTCTTCACCATAAATAGAATCGAGACCCAACCGGATTCTGTCTCCATTGCGTTCGAGCGCGCATTTCAGCGAGGGTAAGCAAGTCCGTCCCCTCAGGTTCGAACATTTCCACGGTTTCAACGTGCGGGGATACAGCGGGCACGAGTGTGAGATCCAATTTGAGGATGGCAGTCAGGCGAAGTGCTGCCAGCCGCGGGGCTCGAGGGGTTGGGGGCCGTCGGTGGTGAGGAGCACGGCCTGGGGGTGGCGTTTGCGCGGGGGAAGAATACGGCCGATGGGGGTGAGGGGAACGCCGGCGATGACGCGGGGCATGCGGGTGGAGGCTGTGGCGGTGAAGAGGAGCTCGTAATCTTCGCCGCCGTTGAGCGCCTGGGCGAGGGTGGCGCCTGGGCCGATTGGGAGCGCGGAGGCATCGATTTCCGCGGCCACTTCGGATTCGTCGCAGATGTGGGCGAGGTCGGTGGAGAGGCCGTCGCTGATATCCATGCCGGCGGTGGCGAGGCGGCGGCGTACGAGCCATTGACCCTGGGGGAGGCGGGGCTGGGGATAGAGATGGGGCGCGAGCTGTGCGGCGAATTTGTGAGGGAGCTTTAGCGGGCGCGTGTGGCTTTCGCCGGCGGCCTTTGCGATTTGCGCAAGGCGGGCCAAGGCTGCCGCGGCGCCTCCGAGCGCACCGGTGACATAGATGACGTCGCCGGGTTTTGCGCCGGAGCGAAGCAGGGCGCGGCCGCGGGGAACGGCGCCTATGAGGATGATGTCGGCTGCGGCGATGGGCGACTCGGCCAGGTCGCCGCCGGCGAGCGGGGTGTGGTGGGCGCGGGCTAGTCCGAGGAAGCCGTCGAGAAAGCGATCGAGCCAGGACTTGGCGGCTGTTGCCGAACCGCGCGGGCCGGGTCGGGTCAGCTCGCCAGGGAGGCCAAGGGAGAGGAAGGCGGCTACAGGTCTGGCGCCCGTGGCGGCGAGGTCGCTGAGACCCCGAGCAATGGTGCGGTGGCCGACGGATTCCGGAGGGTGCCAGTCGAGCCGGAAGTGCCTGCCGGCGATGGAAAGATCGGTGGTTACGGCCAGATCTTCGCCGGGACGGGGACGGATGAGGGCGCAGTCGTCGCCGATGCCGAGGGGCAATTCCGCAGAGCGGACCAGGGCGACACGGCGGCGAATCCGGGCCAGGATATCCAGCTCGCCTGCGCCGGGGGTGTTGCGGGATTTTCGCGAGTCATCCGGCATCTAAGTTGAGGATAGGACAAGCCCCGTGCATTGTCCGAAGAGAGCTGTAAGCAGGTGCGGAAAGCGGGAGTGGTGAAGCGCGGGCGGCGACCCGGAGCGGAGGCTGCGTGGTTTTCAGCAAGGAATTGAAATTGAGTGATTTAGGCTGCCGTAGTGGCGTTTCAGACTGGGTACGTTGGGCCCGTGACTTGAGTCACCTGGAGTGTTCAAATTCCGAACTTCTTCGTTGACCTATCCAAGGTGCGTTTGTTAGGCTCAACCAAAGTTCAACTGGCAGCGCGCCCGGGTGGTGCGTGCTCTATTTTCTGGCAGAACGTCCGGCCTTTTTTGCAAAATTGCTGACCGGCCTTGGCGAATTGCGACCCTGCTTCCGGCAGGGGTGAGGGCAAATCAATGCTGCGCAAGCGCTATTACATTCTTTTTGTATCCCGAGATGAGGACGGACGGGTGCGTAAAATCCCTGTCCCGCTCCGGTATGCGTATGGGTTTGTGGCGGCTGCGATTGTGGGCGCGTTCACGATCATGGGGCTGGCCGGCTCGTATACCCGCATGCTGCTGAAGACCGAGAGCTACAACCAGGTGCGGCAGGATCGCGAGAAGCTGCGCAAAGATTACAAACAGATGGCGCAGATTGCGCACGAACGCGACGTGCAGGTAGCGTCGCTGGGCGCGTTGGCCAGCGAAGTTTCCGCGCTTTACGGGTTGCGCCAGAACCGGATGGCGGCGGCCCGGCATAGCGCTGCGGCGAGCGCTGCGTCGACGGCTCCGGCGCCTGCTTCTGCCGCCCTGGCGGTGAGCAACGATGTGAACCCGCAGGCGGTGAAGGGCTCGATCGACCAGCTTGCTGCGCTGCGCGATTACGCGCTGTCCGGGCGGGTTTCAATGGCGCTGGAGGACGGGCTGACGCCGGGATTTACCGGCGACTGGACGACGCTGGCCGATTCTCCTTCGCTGTGGCCGGTGGAAGGCGAAGTGACGTCGAGTTTCGGCGAGCGCGAGGATCCTATCAGGGATGAAGGCGAATTTCACACCGGGATTGATATTGCCGCGGGCTACGGCACAGCCATCCATGCTGCTGCCGCTGGGCTGGTCACCGGAGCGGATATGGGTCACGGATACGGCCGCACGGTGGAGCTGAACAATGGGCACGACATCATGACGGTTTATGCTCACTTGTCGGCGGTGGCGGTGGTGGCGGGGCAGCATGTGTCGCGCGGCCAGGTGATCGGATATCTGGGAGATTCGGGGCGGACGACGGGACCCAACCTGCACTACGAGGTCCGGGTGGACGGCGTGCCGGTGAATCCGTACAAGTATCTGCGCAACACTTATAGGCAGTTCGCGCGGGTTGACGTGGCACAGGTGAGGCCGCCGGCCGGGCAGTAACGGCGAATTTCAAAGGCAGCGAAGAGCGGCTCCTGTGCGGAGCCGCTTTTGTTTTGGATGGAGAGCAGATGGATTCTGCGCAGTGGGAATTTGCGTGGATGGCATGTGAGGTTACTGCGGCGGCTGAGTCGGACTGGGCGCGTTGACTTCGTTGCCGGCATCGGGCGCGGCCGGCGAATCGCTGCCGTTGGAGAGGGCTCCGAGATAGGAAGCCGAGAGGGTGGCCGTGACCAGCACGCGATCATGACGTTGCGTGACCGTGGCGGTACTGAGCAACTGGCGAAGGCCGTTGTTGGCGTCATTGGACGCGAGCGGCTGGGTGAATCCGCGGGCCATGGTGACGAGCGTGGCCAGAGCGGCGCTCTGGCTGGTGGCCGCCTGCTCGTCGGGCGCGATCTCTTCCACGCGCAGGCGAAGGGCGCTGGGCAGGGGCAATGTCGGCGAGAGGCTGGCGATGATGGTGGAGTTGGTCTGAAGCGGAAGTTGGAAGCCAAAGATGCTGATGGCGCCGCTCTGGGAGAAGGGCAAGCCGATCTGTCCTACACCCCAGGCGAATGCCAGCAGCGGCACTTCGTGGAAATGCTGGCGCAGGAGCGCGGAGCCGGCAAAGGGCCAGGCGGCAGTGCTGCGGCGGTCGATGATGGAGTGAATTTGCTCCGGGGTGGGGGTGTTGGAGACGGCGATGACGTCATAGCCGATCTGCGAGACGCGCACGGTGCGGCCGTCGGAGGGGATGTTGTAGATGGTGTGTCCGGCGTAGACGTCGCGGGAAGAGGCGTGCGTTCCCAGCCAGTTGTTCAGGCGCGGACCGGTGATTTTGCCAACCAGGACCATTGAATATGCCACCGGGCCGTTGGGGCCGTTGGGATTGTGCATACGGTGGAGAGCGATGGCCGCCTGGTCGAGGTCCTGCTCCCAGTCGATGCCCGTAGCGTCGACGAATTCCTGGTAGTCGGGCACGCGCTGCGGGGGCTTGATGTGTGCGTGGTCGTGGCGCAAGAGGGCGCGAAAAGGCTTGAGATTGACGTAAATGATGCCGTCGGATTGGGGAAGGAGGCGGGCGGGTTCCGGCGGCGCCTTGGAGCGCAGGAAAATGGCCACGGCCAGCAAAAGAATGGCCGCAGCCACACTTATCAGCGTTCTGCGCGTGCGTCGGTGCATTGGGACGGTCCGCTGGGATCGTCAGCTTTTACCCTAACACTTCAGGCGGGCCGGGGCGGAGACTCGGGCTTCCGGCGTGGGGTATTGGGGCCGGAAGCCCGGTGGGGTGCGTGCAGGGAGGGAAATCAGGCGGGGAGCGAGTGCGCGGTCTGAAGCGCCCCAGCGGCGGCCGAGAGCACGCCGTGAGGCTCTGCGGACGCGTGCGCCGGGATGGGAGTGTTGGCGAGCTCGGCGAGAAATTCCTGGGCGGTCATGGGCCGGCCGAAGAGCCAGCCCTGGCCGTAGATTTTCTGTTTGCCGGGAAGGAAGTAATCGGCCTGGCGGGTGATTTCGACGCCTTCCACGATGACGGCGAGGTTGAGAGACCTGGCGATGGTCATGATGTGGGGAAGGATTACCGCCGCCACCGACTCGGTGTCGATGGTCCGGGTGAAAGCCTTGTCGATTTTGATGGTGTCGGCATAGAGATAGAGCAGCCGGTCGAGGTTGGAGAAACCGGAGCCGAAATCGTCGATGTGGATGCTGTGTCCGCAATGCCGCAAGAGCCGGATGGTTTCCTTTGCGGCCTCGCCGTTGGCGGCGGAGCGCTCGGTAATTTCGATGACGATGTTCTCGGGCCGTACCCCGGCCTTTGCCAGAGTACTTTCGAGCATGGGAAGGAACCTGGGTTCCAGGAGATCGGGGGCGCCGACGTTGATGCTGACGCGAAAATCGGGGCGGCTGCGAAATGTCTCGGCGAAATCGCGCAACACGCGCTTCAGGACGGTTTCCGTGATCAGACCGATGAAGCCCTGCTCTTCGGCGATCTTGACGAAGATTTCGGGATCGACCTCCTTGCCGGAGTCATCGGTCCATCGCGCGAGAGCCTCTGCACCCACGATCTGCCGCGTTTCCATGCTGACGATGGGCTGGTAGCGTACCTCCAATTTTTCCTGCTCCAATGCGCGGCGCAGTTGGCGGCCTAGGTCGCGACGCCGGAAAAAGAAGGGAAATCCCATGTCAAAGAGAACTCCGGCGATGCCTCCGGCGTCGATGCATAACGAAAGCACAGTGGACTCGCCGCGAATGGCGTTAAAGACGGTAGTGGTGGCCGTGATGCAGCTAAAGGCCGGGGCGGAACAGCGGGTTGAATAGAGGGTGCCGCCGAACTGACCGGTGGCATCGGCGGTCATGTAACCCGGAGGGGCGGTGGCTGCTTTCCTTGCCAGGGCGCCGCGATCTTTCAAGGTAATTGCCAGGGTAGTCGCAATCGGACCGGACGCCGGAGAGGGCTCCGCGCCAAAGACGACGTAGGCGCTACCCAGCCGCAATGCCGCTCCCCTGAGGCCACGGATCTGCCGGGAACCGAGATTGCGATAAGCAAAGGCGCCATCCTGCAGCCGGAAATCGGCTTTGAAGGGGCCAGCATCGAGGGGATGGCGGCCGGAGGCGGCCGAGCAGTCGATCCGTTCGCTGCGGATGCGTCCGGCGTCCTTGAGGTGTTCCGAGCGAAAGACGAGAAGCCGGAAGCTGGCGAGTTCGGGGTCGGAGCAATAGCCGGAGTGTGAGGCTTGCATGGCCAGCAAGACGCGGTGCGCTTCCGCCAGGGCCGCATTCTGGTGTGCTGCCGCGGCGCTGGCGGCGTGTTCGAGCGAGTTCCTGGCGGCCAAGAGGGCAAAGGTGCAACCGAGAACGCATCCGAGAGCAGCTCCACTTGAAGCGAGCCCGATGAGGACCAACCGCCGAGTTATAAAACGCTGACCGATCTGCTGATTCATCGGAGAAAGTAGTCTGCATTTCAATAAATACTTTCGAAACACTAAGTGAGCAATGCGTCTTCCTGGGAGAGGGCTGTCCTGTTATGTAACTGTGTTGGGGTTACGATCAGTCCGGTAATGTAACCGGTGCGCAGGTTACGGGGGAACCGGTTACGGGTCTAGATGGTTCTTGTGTGCGCTGGGTAAATTGCTGGATAGCAATCAGATAGGGGGATTCCTGGCTTATCGTTCGGATAGTGACCAAGGTGCCGTTTGCGTAGCGCCTGGAGTGGCGCCGCCGCCGATGTTGATGAGGATTTTGAACAGGTCGGAGCCAATAACTTGCCCGAAACCCTGATGAAATCTTTGCTTAGTCATCTTAGAAAGCGAACGACACGATGTGGCCTGGTGGCGCTTTCCGGCAAGAATGTTCGGCTCCGAAGAAACGCCGTCTCTATCTGAGGGCGCAGCTGATGTTACTCGCGCCCGGAGGCGGGGAACGGGTTCTTTGTGGAATGGAGTCTTGGGGAATCTTCAGTTCTTCACAGTCATGGTGTCGGAATCGACAGCTTTCTTGCCGGTGATGCCTTCGAGACCAGCTAAGAGCCCCCGATAGTCGTTCTTTTCGGCTTGAAAAGCACAGCCGCCTTTTTTGCCGTTGTCATCCCAGGTAAGCCCGACGTAATGCTTCTTTGACTTTGCCAGCGCCAGCAATGCCCCTGCCCCAAACGAGACCAGACCGACGCCAATCGCCGCTCCCACTCGGCGATGAACGTCCTGTCCGTAGCTGATTTCAGTAATTGCAGAAGCAGGAATTGTAGCTATGTCGGTTTTACCGTTCGTAATTCTGACATTGGTGCCTTCGATGTAGAGCCGCATGCCTGCTCCGACTTTCGCATTGGGAACAGACCCTCCGTCGTAGACAATTTTGTAACTGTTGCCGGCCGCGAAAGAGCACGCCGGAAACAAAACACAGAGAAAGAGCGCCAGGAATTTCTTCATACAATTACCCTCCGGAACAGGATTCTCGCCACTGTTTGAAACGGGATAAGTTGCTTTGGAACTGCAACCGCATGTTCAACCCAGTGGGCAATTTGCGCAAGAGGACTTTAGTACATCTATACCTTTGCGGCGTTATGATTTGGGAAGGAGGGCTTATGGCGGCGATTGCGCCAATTTCGCTGGACGTGTATCTTCGCTCCTCCTACGAACCCAATGCCGAATACGTGGACGGAGCGATCGAGGAGCGTCCGACGGGTGAGTACGATCATGCCGCGTGGCAGGCTGCGATTCAGCGCTGGTTTTTCCTTCATGAAGAGGAGTGGGGCATCGATGCAGTCCCCGAACTCAGGGTGCAGGTCTCACCGACTCGCTGCCGCATTCCGGACGTAACCGTACTCGACGTAAACCGTCCCGTTGAACAAGTGGTTTCCGCGCCCCCTTTGGCAGTATTCGAAATCCTGTCTCCCGACGATTCGGTCATCCGGCTGCGCCAGAAACTCGAAGACTACGCAAGCATGGGCATTTCCGAAATCTGGGTAATTGATCCCGCCGACGGCGCAACTTTGAAATATGAGGCCAAGGCCCTTCGCCCCGAAGATCGTTTCGTCCTGCCAGGACGCGCCATTTCATTCTCCATGGACGAAATCAGAGAACGGCTTCGGCGGAAGAGACCTTCGCAATAGTTGGTTATCAGGTATTCGAGTTGTGAAGCGCTAGAGATATGGTCAGGCGGAGAATCACCGCAGGATGACCCGCCCGAAGCAGGCGCCATCACGTTACTGCTCACCGCTTGTAGAGCATGCGGAGGGCGAGGTCCTGAAGGGCGCTCCAGGTCTGCCGGCAGGGGTGGTCGCCGTCGCAGTCGGTGCGCGTGTTGAGGATATTCATCCCGGCCCGCAACGAACCGTTTCAAACGAGCACGGTTTTCCTGGGCTGGTAGGAGCCGACTTCCGCGCGGAAGGCAATGGCGATGCGGTTCCAGGCGTTGATCTGAGTAATGGCGAAGGTCAGCCGCGCCAGTTCTTTCTCGTCGAATTCTTTACGCACAGCTTCGTAAACTTCGTCGGGCGCGTGGCCGTTCTGGATGTTGGTGAGAGCCTCGGTCCACTCGAGGGCAGCGCGCTCGCGCGGAGTGAAGAAGGGAGCCTCGCGCCAGGCGGAGAGCGCGTAGAGCCGCTGCTCGGTTTCGCCCAGGGCGCGCGCGTCTTTGGTGTGCATGTCGATGCAGTAGGCGCAGCCGTTGAGCTGAGAAGCGCGCGTTTTGATGAGGTGCAGAAGGCCTTCCTCGAGGCCGCTCGCGCCGATGGTGCGCTCAAGCTGGATCATGGCGTGGACGCCTTCGGGAAAGGCATGGGCATAGTTCAGGCGGGGAGACATTTGGGGAAGCGACCTCCTGTGATTTTGATGTTAGCGCGCGGGTGTGGTTTCAAATCTCGATGCAGGTCGATTCGAGGCGCGCGATCGCGAGACGGTGAACGCGGGCGCGACAGATATAGTTACTAGCGTGGAGATAACTCCGGGAGTAAACGCAGGCTTAACCATGCCGCGGTGGAAGCGGTTTCGGCGGCGGGTGAAGAGCACTTATTTCCGGGTGCCGGGGCTATATCGTCTTTATCTCACCTTGAAATTCGGGGCGGCACGGATGCCGCCGCTGGGGCGGCCGGAATTGCCCAATGCGGTGCTGGAGTCGGCGGCGCAAGTGCGCGAGGCGACCGAGTTCGGCAAGCGATATCATCTGCCGCGGCACCGGGCGGCGGAGAAGAACTGGGACCACCAGGCGGCGGTGAGGGCGATCCTGAGCAGCACGACGCCGACGGCGTGTGTGCTGGATGCAGGGGCGGAGATGTACAGCAATGTGCTGCCGGCGCTGTTTGCCTGCGGGTACCGGCGGCTCTGGGGGATGAACCTTTCGTTTGCCGACCCGGCGCGACGGGGAGCGATTCGGTACCTGCGCGGCGACATCGCGGGCACGGGATTCAGCGATGGGTTCTTCGACGCGGTGGCGTGCATGAGCGTGATCGAACATGGCGTGCCGCTGCGCGCGTATTTCGCGGAAATGCATCGGGTGCTGAAGCCAGGCGGGCTTCTGATCACTTCCACCGATTATTATCCTGATCCTGTCGACACGGCCGGGAAGGAGGCGTACGGGGTGCCGATCAAGATCTTTTGCCGGAGGGAGGCGGAAGAGATGCTGGCGTTGGCGCGGGAGTGTGGGTTCGAGCTTACCGGCGCGGTGGATCTTGATCCGCCGGGGCTCAGGGGTAAAGCACGGCCGATCCGGTGGGAGAAGTACGGCCTCGAATTTACGTACCTGATCTTCACTTTGAGAAAGCCGGCGAAGGTAGCCTAAGTCCGGGCGATTCAACACAAAACTTTTGTTTGGCGCTGGTGTTCAAACCAGTGACAAATATGCCTGGGCTGGGAGTCTAATAGAGCAACCCCGGAAGTAACTGAATGACCAGCGGATGGAAGCTCCTTTTCCGAAGCGCAGGCATCGAATTTCGGGGAGGCAGGGGCCCAGGATAGTGGAGAGTGACATGAGTCCGACCATCGTGAAGACATTTCGGCCGTTGGTTCTCAGCGTTGCAATTGGGGTGTTTTGCGGGACGGCCGGTTTGGCGCAGGTGCAGGCGCCGCCGCAGCAGGATCCAGCCCCGCCGCCGGCGGCTGCGCAGGGCCAGCGCACGGATGGTCAGATCGAAATGGATGTGGTGAAGGCCCTGGACGCATCGAGCGCGCTGAAGGACGATCTGATTACGGCCGCGACGATTCAAAGCGAAGTGACGCTTTCCGGCACCGTGGCTTCGCAGGCAGACAAAGACCTGGCTGCTGCCATTGCAACGCATGTTAATGGCGTAACCAAGGTTCACAACAACCTGCAGATCGGGAACCCGCAGCAGGCGGCACAGGACCAGGGCTTCCCCACGGGCGATAACTCCGAGCCGCCTCCGCCGTCGGACCAGGGCGGGCAACAGAGCCAGGCACAGCAGCCTCAGGATCAAGGTGAGGTCCCGCCTGCGGACCAGGCGCAACAGCCCAACGACGGGCAGCAGCCACCGCCGTATTCCCAGCCTGAGCCTTATCCGAACCAGGGGCAGGGCGGGTATCCTCCGCCTCCGCCGAACCGGGCGCCTTATCCGAACCAGTATCCGCCGCCGTACGGCGGGCAATATCCGCAGCCTTATCCCGGACAGGGGCAGCCTCAGGATCAGGGGCAGTATCCGCCGTATCCGGGACCGAACCAGGGGCAGTATCCAAATCAGCCACAGCCGTATCCGGGACCGAATCAGGGACAATATCCAAATCAGCCGCAGCCGTACGGCGGTCCTAATCAGCAGCCCCCGCGGCGGGCTTATAACCTGCCGAGCGGTCCGGTCACCATTCCTGCCGGAACGCTGATCCAGTTGCGCACGGCTGAGCCGGTGAGCAGCAAGAAGGCCGCCCCGGGGACGCCAGTGCAGTTCACGGTGATCAGCGACGTGGTTTACGGAGGGGTATTGGCGATTCCGCGCGGGGCCACGGTTCACGGTGTGGTAGCCGACGCGCGTCCCGCGGGACAGCTGGCGGGCAAGCCAGAATTTGCGCTTACGCTGACGTCGCTCGACCTGGGCGGAAGGACATATCCAATCGAGTCGGATCTCTTCCGGGTGAAGGGTCCGAACAAGGCCGGGTACACCGCGGGGAATGTGGTGGGCGGCGCAGTGCTGGGCGCGATCATCGGCGGTATTGCCGGTGGAGGTGATGGTGCAGCGATTGGCGCGGGAGTAGGCGCGGGCGCGGGCACTGCGGCTTCGGCGGCGACGCGCGGACCCAACGCATGGATTCCACCCGAGGCGCAGGTGCGGTTCCATTTGAGCGCTCCACTGACGGTCGAGCCGGTGAGTCAGGAAGAGGCGGACCGGCTGGCGCAGGGACTCTACCCCGGGGGACCGAGACTGCGGCGCCGCGGACCTTACGGTCCGTACGGGCCATATCCGTATGGTCCAGGTCCGTATTATGGGCCGCGGCCGTATCCGTATGCTTACTACCCGCCGGTGTACTATCGGCCCTATTACATGATGGGCGGGATGTATTACTGGCGGTGAGTTTCAGTTTCTAACTTGCGCTGAAAAGATGGGGCATCCCTGGCGGGATGCCCATGCCGTCTAATCGCGACAAATCTTGCGAGAAAAAAGCATTTCTCAAGCTCTGTGGCCCAGTTCTCTCCAACCCCGGTCTTCATCACCTTAGTCACGCCGAATTATCGCGGATTGAGAATTACATAATGATCGGCGAAGCTGATGAAGACGCGATCGAAGAGCCGGGTGGGAAGCAAGCCATCTTCTCCATCCGGCGTATCGCCCGGAACGGAGCCCAAGAGGGCGACGAATGCAACTTGAGTTAACAGTCGCGTGCCGATTCGGATATCCTGATCCGGCAATGCCGCAAAGTATTGTGCTCGCTCTCCTGCTACGTGGCCGCGCAATGCGTGGTTTCCAGGTTCTCGCAGGCCTTTTGCTGGCTGACTGTCATAAAGGACGGCCACGCTGGCTCCGGAATCCAGCCTGAAAATCCTCGTTCGCGAATCGATTCCGCGAAGCAGAATGGGGATGCGAATAAGTTGCGGCTGGATGATCGGCCCCTGGTGCTCGGTTTGAGCCATGATGGGAAGACGATCTCCCTGCAGTTGATCTTGCATCTGCTTTGATTCATCGAAACAGAGAACTTTGTGGACGTGATCGATGAGCAAATCGAAATGCTCAAGGAAGTTTTCGCCCAGGATTCCGCGCACCTTTGGATCATGAGATTGAATCTGCTTCAGGCTCACTACAACGGCAATCGGGCTGTGAACCGCATAAGGTCCGGCTTCGATGAGTTCCGGCGTGACCCAAGGCTCGTCAGTCCATTGGGATACGGCAAGAACACCGATTGTCCCCTGCGACTGCAGGTGGAGGTCGGCGGCAAGCGAGGGGTCAATGACGTTAAGCTGCGTGCCGGTGTCCACCATGAAGTCGTAAGGGCCCGAGTGATTTATCGAAACAGGAATCGCCATCTGCCCAAGAGTGAGCGAGCGGTATCGAACGGGTGGAATGTTTCCCGGGCAGCGGGTTTCTCCGAAAGCCGCGAAGGGGATCGGATATGTGAAAGTCGTTGTATTCCGGACTGAGATTGCGAAGACAAAAGCGATAAGAATCCTGGTGGTGCGAGACATAAAAACCTCCTGCACGGTTTCCGGAGCTCTTCTCCGGGAACCGGGAACTTTTTTCCTTTTTGCGATTTCCTTTGGCCCGGACCCTGGGCCCTTTGGATGGGCTCATGATGCCTCGGTCCGGACAGCGCATCAATGCAAGGAGGGTCAAACCTGGGTCAAACGCGAGTCACTAGTTAACTCGCGCGAAATACGGCCATTTACATAATTCCTGATAGTGCCAATCAGCTCGTGCTAAACTTATGCGTCCCAGAAATCAGGCACGTGAAGCCTAAGATGTGCCGGCCTGAGGGATCGCTTCCCGTGCCGAGTGGGTCCCGGCATGGAGCCTGACGTTCAAACGATCGATATCTTCCGATTCAGAGGCTTCGAGCTGAACGCCCATACCCGCGAACTATCCCGGCGCGGGCAACGGGTGAAGCTACACGGACAACCCATCGATGTGCTCTGCATCCTGGTAGCTCATCGGGGCCAAATGGTCACGCGTGAGGCTCTTAAGAAGTCTCTCTGGCCGCAGGACACTTTTGTCGACTTCGAGCACAGCCTGAACAGCGCCATAAATCGGCTGCGCGAGGCTCTGGGGGACAATGCGGATTCGCCACGGTTTATCGAGACGATCCCCCGGCTGGGGTACCGATTTATTGTGCCCTTGGAAGCCGGCGATTCCGAATCCCCGTTTTCAGTTTCCCCGCAACCGAAGGTCCTGGTGCTTCAGCCTGCGAAAGCCGGCGGCGAAGATGTGGAACCAGCGGGATGGATCCACCAAGCCGCCGCGGGTATATCGAAGCACTGGATGTTGGCGAGCGCCTGCGCTGCGGTTTTGATCGCCGCGGCTTTGATCCTTGTACTGACTGTCGGAAAATCGCCGTCAGTTCAAATCCTGATATCCCCGTCCAGCCCAATCGTTCCCGCAAACAGGACACAGACATTCACCGCTACATTGCAGAAGAGTTCCACTGAGGTGGGAGTGACCTGGTCATTGGGAGCAAAGTGCTCGGCCGCCACTTGCGGAACCCTGAGCAACGCGACAGCAACCACCGTGACCTACGCAGCGCCGCCTACCGTACCCAATCCGGCCAATGTAACGCTCACGGCAACCTCGATCTCCAATAAGTCTGCTACCGCAACCGTTACGATCACGGTTGGTTCAGGGCCCCTGCAGTCTGGCTATTACGCGTTCGCTTACAGCGGATGGCAAATCAAACGGCAACAGAAACGGGGCTTCTGGACTGACCTTCCTTTCCGTGAAGTGATCGCTGGCCGTTTCTATCTCGACGGGGCTGGCAACATAACCAACGGTATCGAGGATGTATATGGCTATTCCGGATCATCCCTGTCCGTGCCCTTTACCGGCACATACACGGTGGGAACGGATCATACAGGAAGCTTCACCCTCAAAACGGACGGCGAGACCGCCACATATCAGATGACCTTAGATGCTTCGGGGCAGAAGGCATCGTACATTCGTTGGGACAACGCGATTGACAATTTCCCGCAAAACGGGGCGGGGTACTTCGAACTCCAAAACACAAGCGCATTCTCGATCGCCGGATCTTACGCGTTCGGAATCACCATAAACGAGCCCGGTCTTTCTGTGGTGGGCAGGTTCGATGTTAATTCGACAGGAGCGATCGAGAAAGGCACGGCAGACGCAGTCGACCGCAGCTCTGGGTACGAGAAACTATTGCTGACCGGATCGTTTGGATCGCCCTCGTCTACAACCGGAAGGGGCACCGCGACATTCTCAATCAATCCGGCTCCTGGAGCTAAACATGGTTCGCTGAGCGCAGTCTACTATGTTGTTTCCGCTAACAAGCTTCTTCTGGTCCAGACAGATATGGCGGGAATTGGCGAAATCGAGAAGCAGCCCAGGACCTACTCGACGGCCTTGCTGAACGCGCCCGTCATTCTACAGATGAGCGGCGGTACTTGGAACTATAAGCAGGCCGCGGTTGTGGGTCTGCTTTCTCCCGATGGGGCCGGTTCGATCGGCGGAGAAGTCGACCAGAACATCGAGTCTACGGTCGCTCTCGAACAAACATGTGCCGGCAGGTACACGGTGGACTCCAGCGGGCGTACCGACATGAGATTGAAATTCGGCGCCGCAACCAACCATCTCATTGCCTATCTGTTCGGCGACAATCAGGCGTTTGTGATTCAGACCACGGGATCAGAATCCCTGTACGGCAGTTTCAAGCCACAGACTGGAGGCCCGTTCACAGCAGCCTCGATCGGAGGAGTTTTCCGTGGCACCTCGCCGTTCCCAATCCTTCAGTTTTCAGAGAACGGCACCGGTGTTTACATCTTTGATGGCTCCGGTGATTTCACAGGGCTAAATTACACCAATGTCTGGAACGGTAAGTCTTCTGAAACGCTTTTGCAAGGCGGTGCGCCCGGGAGTTACACGCTGGCCTCGAACGGCCGGGGTACAGTGTCAACCTTGAGCCTGCCTTTCGCATTCTGGGCAATTTCTCCAGACGAGATGGTTTGGATCAATACCGTAAGCACGAGGGATTCGTTGCCGAGCCTGTTGAATTTCGACCGGGTGTCTGGAGGGCCGACCCGCCGACCAGACTAGTACAAGCACACGGTCTTACGTTAAGCAACCTACTAGCGGTAAAACGTCTTCCGATGATGGTTGAGAAGGTTAGCCCGCATTTCTCAGGGCCCCCCGAATTTTAGCGAAGGGTGATTTTCCTGTTTGAACGGCAGTTGAGTGCGGCATTGGATTGTGAGGACAGGTTTGTTTTGGGGCTTTGCCGAAGGTCTTGGGCAGCGGCTGGGTTGGGTTTGTGCGTGGCTGGACGAGGCCGAAGGTTTCGGCGCGTGTGGAAGTTGGGTTTGGAGATCGCTGCGTTGTCGATCAGCAGAGCAAGGCGTGTTAAGCCCGCGCATGGATTTCTTTCCAGGGGTAGGCCGAACTCATCTGGAACACGATGCGGCGCACGCTCACGGCGACGACGGCGCCGATCTTGAACAGCTTCAGACGGATCGTATCAACCTGCACTTCAGCCCATTCGGTTCCCTTCAGGGCCAATCTGCGCAGCGCTTCGACGAGCGTGTAAGCCAGTACGGAGAAGTAGAGCCGCAACTGATGGCCTTGCATTTCATCGGTGGAGAGCCGGTCGGGCAAACAAACACATCTATTCCTTGACACGGTTCTCCATTTCGCCGCGGGCGCAGTAGAAGTCTTCGTAGAGGGCCCGGGCATCCCAGTCGTCCGCGCCCAACGAAATGACCACGAAGCGCGGGTTCACGCCCTTCTCGAGGTACTCGGCCATCTCATCGGTGAGAAATGCGGGCTAGCAACTCGGTGACATGATGGCGGCGATTGCTGCTGGCGATGAGGTTGAGTCGTTGCTGCCTGGCTTCCGATGCGGAGCCAGGCAGCATGCATTCAGATTATTGCTCGCTCCACCTAGCATTGGGGGAATGCGTCTGCGCTGGCGCCATCACGTGCTCGACCCATTGCGCGAGGGTGATGTAGTCTTCGGCCAATGGGGAGCCAGGGGCGTAATCCATCATGGTCATGCCGTCTGCGAGCGCTTCGCTGACGGACGGGTTGCGTTCCAAGGCGAAGGGCAGCAAGCGATCGCCAAGATTCTTGCGCAGCACTTTGGCCACTTCCAGATGCAGGGTCATGGAAGGGTCAAACTGATTGAGGATGTAGTAAACGTCCGGCCCGCCGGCGGCGGCGTTCGCCTGGCGCTGGAAGAACGAGTCGATGGTGTTGGCCGCGATCACGGAATTGACATCGGGAATCAGCGGCACCAGAACGATAGAAGAAATCCGCGACAAATTTCGGGCTGCGGTAGCGTTTCCCGTGGCCACATCCACGATGACGCGGCCAGCGCCTTGCGCCCATTGCTGAATGTCGGACGCGAGCGACCGCTGCGGGGCGGAGTCATGGAGCATGGCCTCAGGGTCGACTGTGGCGAGGCGGATGGGAGCATCGCTGCTCGAGGAAGGCGGCCGGAAGGTGCGGACGACGCCGGGCCGGCAGTCGCTGGCCCCGAAGAAGCAGGGCAGCGAACCGAAGGTGGTGGCTTCGACCAGGAGCACGCGCTGACCGCGAGCGGAAAGCGCTCTGCCCAGCGTGGCTACCAAAGTGGTTTTTCCTGCGCCGCCCGCCAGTGAGAATACCTGCAACAGGGGGACAGTTCCTGCCGCAGCGTCGGCGGGCGGCTGTTGCGGAGCCGGAGCGCCGTTAAGGACACCGTTCAGCACGAACCAGCGCTGTTGTTCCGAGCCTTTCGCGTCGCGGAGGAGGTTCGATCCGTTGGAGGAAGCCAGTGCAGAGGCGGGGGGATCCTGGCGCGGCGCCGCTTGTGGTGCGTCGATGGCGAGTTCGGGCGCAGGTTGGGGCGGCGGTGGGAGGAAGCTTTCTTCAACGGCCGCGTGTGCTTGTGGTTCGGGAGCGATGGCCACAGCTTGTGCGGGCTCCCAGGAAGGGGAAGTCGGGATGGTCATGTTTTCAAGGCTCATTTCGTTGGAACTTTCTTCGAGAACTGGCGCGGCCGGCGGCTGAGGAGAGGCCGTCTCTTCGAAGGATGGAGTTATCAGGACCTCGCGCTCTTCAAAACCCAGGCCCGTCCACATAAGCCGCGTGTGATACTTGCCGACTACGTCCGCGGCGGGTTTTTGAATGCTCGGGGCGGAAGTGTGGGTATCGTGCAAGGTGGCGAGCGAGGCGGGATGCTGCTCGTTGCCGCTGGTATCTTCTGCGAGGGATTGGCGGAACGAGGACTCCTCGGCCGAAGGCTGTTGCGCGGCGAGATGGATTGCCTCCGCGGCGGGATAGGTGACAGCTTCGTCGTAGAGTGACAATCCAGGCTCCGGCGGCACGGCAATAGCGTCGGCGAGCCGTTGCAAAACACCGATCCTGGATTTTTCGTCGAGGGCTTGTGCGGATTTTGAATCCGCGCTGCTCTTCCTCTTGCGATTTTCGGCCGGAGGGGCTTCAATCTCCTGGGAGAGACGTCCCCAATCCAAAGCAATTACGTGATCCATGCGACGCCGAATTCTTTCTCGCGTACAGACGCGTCATTGATAAGCCCGAAGACTCAGCTGATAAAACGCGCACAGCAACTGACGTCGGCTCTACCTGCCGGATCCGGGGAGACCCGGCGGTCGGTTTCACTGCTTCGCGGAGAAGTGCCGGCTCGTCCTCTGCTTTTGCTCAGTCAAGCGGTCAAAAATTCGACTGCCTCGAGCGCACCTGAGCACAAATCTTTGACAAGGCCCTTATTGCCTTCCCGAACTGGGGGATGGAAAGGTAACCGGTACAATAGCGCGGGGAATCATTGAAATCAACTGACGTAGGTAATGGCGCATTAGTGTAAGGACAGAATTTGACTGAGAAGAGTGCCGATGCGCGGTCATCGGGACCTAAAGGAATAATGCTTTGCTTGAGGATGCTCCGTCTCTGTAGGATGGCTGGGAACCTGGAACGCGGATTATGAAACCAAACACTCCCTTGATGAAGGCCACACTGACGGGCGCGCTCGGCGGGCTGCTCTTTGGCTTTGACACGGTCGTGATTGCCGGCGCCATCGATGCGCTGGTGAATCTGTATCACCTGGATCCGTGGAGTAAAGGATTTACAGTTGCGATCGGGCTGGTGGGGACGGTGATCGGGGCGCTGGGCGCGGGCGTGGTGGGTCAGAAGCTGGGCGGGCGCGAGACGCTGCGGATAACAGCCGTGCTCTATCTTGCTTCGGCGATTGGTTGCGGCTTTGCGTGGAACTGGCCTTCCTTCATGGTATTCCGATTTGTCGGCGGACTGGGGATCGGGGCTTCCTCGGTGCTGGGGCCGGTGTACATTGCCGAGCTGTCGCCGGCGAAATGGCGCGGGCGGCTGGTGGCCACGTTCCAGTTCATGGTGGTCTTCGGGATCATGGTGGCTTACTTCTCGAATTACGTGATTCGCCTGATGGACCTGGGGGCGACACAGTGGCGCTGGCAGGTGGGTATTGCAGCAGTACCGGCGGTGGCGTTTCTGATTCTGCTATTCGGCATTCCGCGCAGCCCACGGTGGCTGGCCGCCCGGGACCACTTTGACGAGGCGCTGGGGGTATTGCGGCTGATGGGCGAGGCCGAACCGGAAGCGGAATTGGCCGATATTCGCGCGGCGCTGGCTGAGGAGCATGCCTCGGCGCACGAGCCGGTATTCAAGTGGAAGTACCGCTACCCGCTTTTTCTGGCGATTTCGATCGGGGCGTTCAATCAGCTGGCGGGAATCAACGCGATTCTGTATTACCTGAACGACATTTTCGCGGCTGCGGGATTCAGCCAGATTTCCAGCTACCAGCAGGCCAGCTACATCGGACTGGTGTTGTTTATTTTCACCATGCTGGGCATGTCGCTGATCGACAAGGCAGGGCGGAAGACGCTGCTGCTGATTGGGGCGGCGGGCTGCTCGGCGTGCCTCGCGGGGGTGGCATGGATCTACCATACGCGGGCGCATCAGGGGGCGCTGCTGTGGGTCCTGATCACGTACGTGGCGTTCTTTTCGATTTCGCAGGGAGCGGTCATCTGGGTTTACATCGGCGAAGTTTTCCCGACCCACGTGCGCTCGAAAGGGCAGGGGATCGGCAGTGCCAGCCACTGGTTTATGAACACGGTTATCCAACTTGTGTTTCCGGTAGTGGTGACCGCAATGAGCACGGCAACGCCGTTTGTCTTCTTCGCGATCATGACGGTGGTGCAGTTCTTCGTGGTGCTGTTTGCGTATCCGGAGACGAAGGGGCAGACGCTGGAGGAGCTGCAGCGGCGGCTGATGCGGCCGGAACGAACGGCGGCCGGCGTGCGATGACGCGGTGAATCTGTTCTCGTGGGCTGTGCAACCGGGCCGCGGGAATATCCTGGTGGCGAAACAGTGGCATAAGTCGCGATAGCCGGTGATGTTTTGCGCAACCCTCGCATCATTCAGGACGTTGGATTCGTGAATACTTGTCTTGGCTTTTGCGCGCTGGTGCTCATGCTGTCGTCGCCATTTCCCTTCTGGTCTCTGCGCTGGTGGGAGAAAAACGCAAAACTTCCGAGCGACGACGAGGAGTTTCAAAGTGCCCGCGTCGTCGTGCGCACCGCGGGAACTGCCGCGCTCGCTGCGTTCGTGACCTTTGGTTCGCTCTTGTGCCTGATTCTCATCTTGAAGACCAGGCATGGATGAACTCAAGGGGCGATTCAATCTGGGAAACTATCCGCTAATGTTGCCGGTGATACAGCCAAACGACGGATGGTCTGCCGTCTGGATAACCACCAAAACGGGTCAGTCCGCGCGGATCTCCACCCGGGAGCGTTCTAGCCCGCAGACAAGTTTGTTTAATATCCCCACAATGAAGAGTAGCCGGTGATACGGCCGGAACGTCTGATTTGATAGACTCTATTGCCGTGAGACATGCGATTATCTGCGTGTTTCTGCTGGTCGCCGCTACCTATGCGGTCTGTGAACCAACTGGGTCTCACAACGGCGAGATTTGCGGAATCGTGTTCAACGAGAGTGGCGATCCCGCCTCGAACGTCCAGTTGGCTGCGATGCTCCAGTCGCCGGGAGGTCATACCGGCGGGTATCCAGGCACTTATGCAGACGAATCGGGTCACTACTGCATCGGCGGGCTGCCGCTCGGTCGCTATACTCTCTCCGGTGACGATGAAGGACTGGGATACCCCATGCGAGATCTCTCGTTCTATTCATGGCATTCTCCCGCCCCGCATGTGACTCTAACCCCCGAGAAGCCCGATGCAAATCTCGATTGGAAATTGCCGTTTCGAGCCGGCTTTCTATACCTTCGCATTCCAGCCGCTCATTCAGCTCAAGAGATGGTTCCGATGGCTGTCGAACTTGTCCTCCGCACTCGCCCCAGGCTTGGCCGGATTAGCGACGTCATCACACCCAAGATGGGAAAAAGTGATGAGGTTAAGTTTCTGCTCCCTCCACAGGAGGATGTCTTGCTCCGTGTTACCGCCGCGGGCCATCAGAGTCAAGCGGACGGCGGATGCAGAGGAATGCTTCTGAACGTGCTTCCCGGCGCGATTGAGCACGTTTCCATCGCTTCGCTTGTCCGCTGCTCCGCGTTGCCGCGCACAGGTGCGAACACGTCCGAAGCGGCCACACCTGTCGCCCGACCGGTTAACGAGATGTCTAGTCAGCTCGGCAAAGTTGCCCCGTGGCTTATCCATAGCGTTAAGGCAAATTATTCCGCCGAAGCCGTCAAGGCTCACTACGAGGGAGTTTGCCTCGTTCAGTTGGTCGTAGACACAGACGGCAGGCCCACCGATGTGCGGATCATCCGGCCCCTGGGCATGCATCTCGACGAAAATGCGTTCCAGGCGGTTATGCAGTACAGGTTCAAACCAGGAATCCTCCACGGCAGGCCGACTCCGATGAGAATATCGATTTCAGTTCCGTTTCGCCTTCCGAAGTAATTACCCTCTAAGACCTGTACATCGCACGCTTGTCTGGGTTCCGGGACTATGGTCGGCAACGGGAAGTTTGCCAGTTTAGAGTCTGAAGAGCAACCGCGGATCCTTCGGCTTCGCCTCAGGATGACAACGCGTGGAGGGAAGGCAACGTCGTGAATGCGACGGCGCGGCCGGGTGGATCGGCGGCAAGTGTTACCCAAAGTGATTTAAAACACTTGGGGTGGAAGGAACATGCGTCGACCGGAGGGCCGGATGCGGCGCTAGAATGCAGACGTGCCATTTCCGGGTCTTGCTTTGGGACGGAGGATTCCGGCCATGAATGGAAGATTCTGGCGCTTCGCGGCGGCGCTACTGCCTATCTGCTTTCTTTCTGCGCAGCAGCGGACTCCGCAAGCCCCGCAGCAGCCGAATCTAAGAAAATTCCCGCAGCCAAGCCCGGAAGAGATGCGCAAGGCCGCCGAGTTGCGGCAGCAGATCCGCGAGCAGGCCATCGCGGCCAACCAGCTCGCCGGTCACATCCAGTCGCTGGACGATGCGCGCAAGCTCGTGGACATGGTCGGTGGCGATTATTCCCAAGGTCTTGCGCACAAATGGGGCACGCGCTCCATGCGCGAGCTCGTCGCCCGCGCCGAGTTCGCGTCCGCCGCCGAAGGAGCGCTTATCCCGGAGCAGCGCGTCGCCGATGCCTGGAACGATTACCTGGAAAAGGTCGGAGCTCCGCAGGAGTACCACGTAAGCGCGGAAGAGATCCACACGCTGCGCGACATGAAATACGTGAGCTCGCAGGTACTCTGGGCGCGCGGCAGCCAAAGTGTGTGGACCGTTCCCAACATCTACGCGGTTGGCGCGGATGGCAAAGCCGCCAACGGCTGCCGCGCGGTGGAAGTCCTCAGCGTTCTCTGGCAGCTCCGCAGCCAGCCGCAGATTCTCGAAAGCATTCGCGAGTTGGTCAGGAAAGGCGAAAGGTGGTCGGACATGGTCAAGAATCCTTCCAAGCCGCCTGCGCCGGGAACGGCAAAGGGGTATTTAACTGCCCGGGTAGCGCCTCCTAACCCTGTTCAACAAGCGGCTTATCGCTACGTGGACGAGCATGGCGCCCGGGCGCTGAACCACGCAATCGAAGGGCTGCTAAAGGACTTGTTCGTGGGCTGAATGCGCGCAAGCAAAAGGCGGCGGACCGGAGTTGCCGGCCGCCGCCTGTGTATTGCGGAGAATCAGGTTATCGCTGCTGCAGCGAGGGATCGGGATTGACGGGCGCGCCCGGCGGAGGGTTGGAGACGGTTAACGTGACCGGCGCCTGAAGATGGAATTCGAGGCGCGATTCGGAAGGGATCTGGACTTCCTGGCCGCGGGTGATGGCGTTTACTCCTGCGCCGGCGCCGCCGCCGGCAATGGCGCCGATAGCCGCACCTTTGCCGCCGCCGGCAAGGGCTCCAATGATGGCGCCGAGGGCAGCGCCGCCTCCGGTCTTCTCAGCGGTATTCTTGCCGCGCGCTTTGCCCTGCTGGCTGAAGGTGTCGGTCTGGATTTCAATTCGTCTGCCGTAGGCGCTGATTTCCGTGAGGGCGATGGAGAGGTACGACTGCCCCTTGAAGTGCGCCGCTCCCTTGGCGTCGACTACCTGCCCCTGCACCGCCGCACCTTTGGGGACGGCGACGATGCCGTCGACCACAAGATCGTTTGCCAGCGTGCCGTGGAAGACGTCACTGGGCTGGGCGGTTTTGGTGTCGAGGGCCTCAGTAAGGATGATGGGGACGACGGTGCCGGCGGGCAGCGTTACGCGCTGCGGAGCGGGAGGCGGGAGCGGCGCCGATGCCTGCATTTGCGGTGGCGGGGTGTTCTGCACGGGCGGCGGATTGTAGGCCTGGCGCTGCGGGGGAGCCTGGTCTTCATTGCGGCGCGATTCGGCGCGCTGCTGGCGGCTGCGACGGCGGTAGTCCTCATGGGAGGGCTCAGGCGGGGGCGCTGCGGCCGGGGCGGCCTGTTGCGGCGGCTGCACGGTGAGATTGTTCACCACGGTCTTCACGCCGGCGACCGAACCGCTGTCGTTGCCGGCGAGGGCGCGGGAAGCGTCGTCGGGCACGGTTCCGCTGAGCGTGGCTACACCGTTGGCGACGCTCACCTGGATGTTCTGGCCGTTCAGCGCCGACTCGCCCTGGATCTTGGACTGAATGGCGCTGGTGAGCTGCTGGTCAGTGGGTGCGGCGGGCTGTTGCGCGCTCTTGCAACCGGTGATCAGGCTCAGGGCCAGGATGGCGGCCGCACCTAAGGCAAGGCATGTGCGGCGATACGCGAGGGGGTCTCTCGCGAGGGAGGCGGGAATCACGTTTTGAGAATTCCGCAATAAATGCATGGGGAGGCTCCTTCTCCGATCATATTCCGATCAGGTTCTGATCAGGAACCAAGGCCGCAGAGTGACACCGAGATATTCGACGCGGGACGAGCGGAATCGCATCGCCTCGGCGCCGGGTGGGTATCTGCCCAGCCAACGTTTTTGAGCACACGCAACGCTGCTGTGGCTGGTGTTCGCCGCGTTTGACGGCCATTACCGGAGATCGCATCCCGCCGCCGGCGCCGCGCGGTAAAATCAAACCCTGCGTATACTATAGATTGGCACGACGAGGCTGAAGAAGTCCCGGGACAGGGATGCAATTTTTCGCCGAATGGGGGCGATTTCCCCCCGGAAGCCCGGCCCATTTTCCGGGGGAAGGACGTACATGGAGAATCTGCTGGATTCGATTCATTCTCCCGCCGATGTTAAGCGCCTGAATTACGCGCAGATGGCGGCGCTGGCGGAAGAGATTCGCGCGTGTCTGATCCAATCGCTCTCGAAGACCGGCGGTCACCTGGGACCGAATCTTGGCGTGGTGGAGCTTACGCTGGCTCTGCACGCGGTCTTCAACACTCCGCAAGACAAAATCCTCTTCGACGTCAGCCACCAGGCCTATATTCACAAGATGCTCACCGGCCGGCTGGACCGGCTGGATACGATCCGGCAACCCGGGGGATTGAACGGGTTCATGCTGCGCACGGAGAGCGAGCATGACTGCTACGGAGCCGGGCACGCGGGAACGGCTCTTTCCGCCGCACTGGGCATGGCGGTGGCTCGCGACATGGCGGGAGGAAACGAGCACGTGATCGCCGTGGCGGGGGATGCGGCTTTCACCAACGGCATTTCGTTCGAGGCACTGAACAACATAGCCGAGCAGACGAAACGGCTGATCGTGGTGCTCAACGACAACGAGTGGTCGATCGACCGCAATGTTGGCGCAGTGGCGCGGTACTTTCACCGCATCGTGACCAACGAGCGCTACCAGCACCTGCACGCCAAGGCTACGAATCTGATTGAGCGCCTGGGCGGCAAGACGGCGGCGAAGGTGGTGCGCCGCGCCGAGGAGGCCGCCAAGAGCATGCTGTGGCCTTCGATCCTGTTCGAGGAGTTTGGGCTCGAGTACTACGGACCGATTGACGGACACAACATTCCGCTGCTGGTGGAGAGCTTCAAGTTTCTCAAGGCGCAGGAGCACCCGGTGCTGCTGCACGTGCTGACGCAGAAGGGGCGGGGCTATCAGCCGGCGCTCGACGGGCAGAAGAAATTCCACGGGCTGGGGCCGTACGATCCCGAGACGGGCAAGACCGCGCCGACCGGCGTGCCCACTTATTCCGAGGTTTTCGCCAACACGCTGGCCGATCTGGCCACCAAGGACTCGCGCATCGCGGCGATTACCGCGGCGATGCCCAACGGCACGGGACTGGATTTCTTCCGCGCCAAGCATCCGAAGCGATACTTCGACGTGGGCATTGCGGAGGAACACGCGGTGATATTCGCCGCGGGAATGGCCACGCGCGGCTTCCGGCCGGTTTGCGCGATTTATTCGACCTTCCTGCAGCGCGCGTTTGACCCGCTGGTGCACGACGTGTGCCTGCAGAGGCTGCCGGTGCTGTTCTGCATGGACAGGGCGGGGCTATCCGGCGACGACGGACCGACGCACCACGGGCTTTTCGACATCGCGTATCTGCGCGGCATTCCCGAGATCACGCTGATGGCGCCCAAGGACGAGGATGAACTGGCAGACATGATGAAGACCGCCTTCGAGCTGCCGGGACCGAGCGCGATCCGCTATCCGCGCGGGGCGGTGGCCGGCGTGGCGCGCAAGCCGGAGCCGCAGTTGATTCCTGTGGGCAAAGCGGAAGTGCTCGAGGACGGGTCGGATATTGCGATTTTCGGCTTGGGGCCGATGATTTCGCTGGCGCGCGACCTGGCGGATCAGCTCAAGCGCGAAGGATTTTCAGCGGCGGTGATCAATCCGCGATTCGTGAAGCCGCTCGATCGCGAAGTACTGGAACGCTACGCGCGACGCGTGCGAGCCATGGTGACGTTCGAGGATCATGTGAAGATGGGCGGGTTTGGTACGGCGGTGGTTGAGGCGCTGGACGAGATGGGACTGGCGGTTCCGGTGATCCGGATCGGGTGGCCGGATCAGTTTGTCGAGCACGGCAAGGTGGATCAGCTTCGCGCGCGTCATGGGCTGACCGCAGAGGCAGCGCTGGAGCAGGTGCTGCCGCTGCTGGAAGCGAAACGGCGGCCGTCGCTGGTGGCGAGCTAGGGCGTTGCCGGCCGGTAGACGCCAACACCAATAGTCATCGCTGCGCCTTCCATCCTGTTGTCTCGCGTCCAAAGCTGCAGTCCCGGCGTGAGCAAACACGATAACAACAGATGCACATCGACTAATCCCAGGCCTTTCGAATAGAGTTGGCGCGATTCGATCATTCGCCGTACTTCGCTCATCTGCGCGATTGGCACCTGGTACAAGGCGTCCATCTGACTCAGACGATTGCGCCGATCGCGCATCGAGCCGAGCGCGATTTCGGCAACAATGAACGGGTGCATAGCAATCTGACCATTGCTCAGCCGCTGTTGCATCTCCGCGCTTCCGCTGCGAAGGTGATCAATCCAGATGGACGTATCGGCCAGAATCACAGTTTGCCTACTCTCAAGCGCGGAATGTCTTCCAGATCTGGTTCGGTGCCGCCCGCGGCTGCGAGGCGGCGAGACGCCTCAAGGTGAATCAGCGCCTTCAAGCCCGCGCGCAGAAGAGCCGTCCTCTCCGAAATGCCGGTAAGCTCCTGTGCCTGCTCCAGCAGGTCGTCGTCGAGTGCCACCGTCGCCCTCATGATCTCCTCCTTCACTCATTTTATCACCAATCGGTGATGATCCCAGCATTTGGCTCGCTGGTTCTGGTGCTTAGCGCCAGTGAAACTGCCTGCTTAGACCGCTGTGCGACAATGGCAGTTCGTGCGCGGATGATGCGAATCCTACATTCAGTACCGGTCGCCGCCGCTGGTTACCTTGTTGCTTTGGCTGCCGTTTTGGCGCAATCGCAGACTCCGAGTCCTGCACAGCCGCAGTCTCCTCCGCCGCTGGTGCTGTCTGGCGGCACGGTAGTTGATGTGGGAAACTGGGGCGATTCGGCCAACGATATTAAAGATGCCGTTGTTGTTATCGAGGGCAGCCGCATCGCCGCGGTGGGGCCCGCCGCCGCAGTGCAGATTCCTCTCAACGCGCAGATTATCGACTGCACGGGGAAATACATCATTCCCGGACTTGTCGATGGCTTTGCCGGGATGAATTCGCAGGGGCAGGCCAACGCCAATCTGTACATGGGCGTGACGACGGTGGTGGTCCGCCAGGATCAGCGCCACGGCCTGATCGACTTTGCCGCCAATCCCAAGCCTCATTTATATCCAGTCGATTCCGTGGGAACGACCGACAACTGGAGCCTGCTTGCGGGACAGCCGGGATGGAATTCGCTGCTGAAGGAAAACGCGCGCCAGGCGGAGCTGAGTCCGGAGACCACGGGCCGGCAGCTCATCGCTACCCAGAAACTGGGGACGAGGGTGGTGTTTCTTGGCCATGACATCACCGCGGCCAACGCGCAGTGGATCATTACGCGGGCGCATCAGCTCGGCCTGGTCACCTATGGCGAGTTCATCGCCACGCCGTACACGGTGGGAATTGAAGCGGGAGTGGATGCGCTGGTGCACATGGGACGCTACGAACTGGGCGTGATCCCGAGCGAACTACAGGAGCCCCTGGTCACCGATCCCGATGGTCCCGGATCGCGTACTGCGTACGACTACTCGGAGCGCCTGCCGCCGACCGATCCACATTGGCGCACCTATGCGCAGTTCATCGCCTCACACCACGCCGCGCTGTTGCCCACCTTCAGTGTTTACTACGCGCAGTTGCCGGCACATTCGAACCTGTGGCAAGAACCTGCGGCCCCACTGCTCAATGCTGCCAGCATGTATCACCCGACGGATTCAGCAACCGGCGAGCTGGATTATGATCTGCCCAACTGGGCTCGCCATCTGCCCGCGATATTACAGCGCTCGATGCAAAATGAATTGCGCAAGAGAGCCGACCAGGCGGCGTTGCGCTTGTGGATGATCAACCAGACGATCTTCGGCGGTTTTCCGCACTACCTGGCCGGTTCCGGCGCCAATTCGATGGGGGCGATGAGCGGGATCTCGGAACACACCGAACTGGAACTGCTGGTCCGCCTGGGGCTTTCGCCGCGCGAGGCGCTGGCTGCGGCAACCAATAATTACTCGCTGCAGTTCGGGTGGCACGATCTGGGGCAGATCGCTCCCGGACGCCGCGCCGACATCCTGGTGCTCGACGCCGACCCGAGCGCAAACATCTGGAATGCCCGGCGTATCTCCACGCTGATCTTCGACGGCAATATCATGGATCGTGAGGGATTGCTGCATCTGAAGAAATAGCGCCGGTGGCGGTGCGAAGGTGTTATTACCATCCGCGTGGGCGTCACAAGCAGAACCGTCCGCTTTGAATTACCGTAGATAGATGGGGGATGCAATTCGCGGGATGTTGACCGCAATCGCGCCGGCTGCAGTGAAGCAGCGCAAGCATCACAATCGCTGGCTGCTGCTGATCGCGGTGTACAAGTCGCTCCAGGCGCTGCTGTTCATTGCCATCGGCATCGGCGCCAGGCACATGCTCCATCGCGACGTTGCCGATGAGCTGGCGTTGCTCGCCGACCATCTCCGCTTCAATCCTGAATCGCGATTCGTCAACTTCGTGCTCGACAGGGCTTCGCTGGTGGACGATCCGCTGCTTCGCCGCATCGGCGCGGTGGCTTTCTCCTATGCGGCCGTAAGCCTTGCCGAGGGCATCGGGCTGTACCTGGAAAAAGCGTGGGGCGAATACCTGACGTTGATCATTACCGCGTCCTTCCTGCCCTGGGAAGCGATGGAGATCGTTCACAAGATCACTTGGTTCCGCGCTTCGCTGCTGCTGATCAATGTGCTGGTGCTGCTCTATCTGGCAAAGATAGTTGCCGAGCGAGTAGCGGCGCGGCGAGCGCGGCTGCGAGCTCTGAGGTAGGCAATTTCGCTTCTTCTTCGCCTTACTCGAACCCGGAGAATTGCGCAAGCGCTACTTGTCGCGGCGGAACCAAGAGAGTAAACCAACACAATTTGTAGTGGTGGATTCGGAAATCCTGACAAGCTGTTGCGCTTTGCGGCTGCGGGCGCCTGCGCCGATTCGAGACGTACCACAAATTCGCCAGTAAAATCCACATTTTCCTCCTATCGCGCAGGAGGGAATTGGGTCATACTTGGGTCTGCAAGGGCCAAAATGGGCCAATTTGGGAGTGATGTATCCCAAATGGACACAAGTTAGGCCCGTTGAAGAGCATATCGTGCCTGACGAGCCTGAATCCACTTCCGGCGCTGAGCCAGCTGCTCCCCAGAAAGGGGCCGGGGAAGGTGCGGGTTCCTGGGATGAATTGCAGGTCGGCTTCATTGGCAATCCCAAGACCAAGCTGGATGACCGGGGCCGGTTGAAAATGCCCGCGGAGTTCAAGGGGTATATCGAGCGGAAGTACGGGAAGGAATTCACGTCGTTTTACATTACGAGCCGCGATGGCAAGGACGCGGAAATATATCCGATGCCGGAGTGGCAGCAACACCTGGGAAAGATTTTCGCTATGCCCAAGAGCCTTCCGGCGCGCAAGAAGCTGCTGGACCGTTACAACCTCTACGGCGACCGGGCGGAGATGGATCCGCAGGGGCGGCTGCTGATGCCCGAGGAACTACGGAATGCGGGACTGGTGAACGTGGAAGTGAAGGTTTCGGGCGAGGGAAGTTTTCTGCGCGTGACCAGTTTGCAGAATTTGCGGGAGAGCGTAAGCACGAATCCGCTGACCCCGCAGGAAGACGATACGTTAGCCGGCTACGGCGTTTAGAGAGTGGCCGGAGAAACCCCTCAGGGGGGAGCGCATGACGGAAGCAGGAGAACGCCATGTGCCAGTTCTTTTAAAGGAAGTGCTTGACCTTCTTCGCGTACGTCCCGGCGGGACTTACGTGGACTGCACGGTGGGCATGGCCGGCCACGCCGAAGGCATCATCCGGCGGCTGGGCGCGCGGGGGCGGCTGATCGGATTCGATCGCGATCCCGAGGCGCTGGTGCTGGCCAAGGCGCGGCTGGACCGGGTGGCTGCCGAACTGGGGAGCGAGGCGCCTGGCGTGGTGCTGATCGGTGAGGCGTTCAGCTCAATTGAGCGGCATGTGCAGCCGACTTCAGCGGACGGCCTGATGGCCGACCTGGGCGCGAGCAGCCTGCAGTTCGACGAGGCGCGGAGGGGATTCAGTTTTCAGGCGGACGGGCCGCTGGACATGCGCATGGATACGCGTTCCGGGCCGACCGCCGAACAGGTGGTGAATGAGGCGAGCGAGCGGGAGCTGGCAGACCTTATTTACGAATACGGAGAGGAAAGGAGGTCGCGGACAGTCGCCAGAGCCATTGTGCGGGGGCGGCCGGTTACAACCACAGCGCAGCTTGCGCGGATTGTAGCTTCAGCCGTCCCGCCAATGAAAGGGCACCGGATCCATCCGGCTACCAGGACCTTTCAGGCGCTGCGCATTTACGTCAATCGCGAGCTGGACGAGATCAGGGCATTGTTTGAGGCCGCACCGCAGTTGCTTAAGCCCTCTGCAAGGCTGGCCGTTATCAGCTTTCACAGTTTGGAAGATCGCATTGCGAAAGACAGTTTGCGCGACGGAGCAGCAAAGGGAATCTGGACGATTTTGACGAAGAAGCCGGTGACCGCGAGCGAAGAGGAAGTGGAAGAGAATCCGCGGTCGCGGAGCGCGAAGTTGAGAGCGGCGGAAAGAACAGGGACTAAGGGGCGAAGGGACTAAGGGACGAAGGGACTGAGGGACTGAGGAATTAAGAAAGCGGAGACCAGGAGATAAGAATGGCGGCATGCACCACAACTTACTTTGAACCCAGACGCGGATGGAGCGCGCAGATCGCAGCGCACAACGCAGAGCTGCTGTCTCAGCAGCCGCTGCGCCGGCGCGGCGTACGCACGCCGGAGTTTCATTTCACCAAGGAGTTCGACAACTCGCGGCTGGAGAAGGCGCCCGACCCGCTGCGCGCGCGCGAGATGCGCGGATTTGCCGCCGCTGTAATCGTGCTGTTTTCGCTGGTCATGATTTACGGCCTGCAGCATTTCAGCGCCATAGAGAGCGGTTATCGCGTGGAAGCGGAAAAGCAAGCGGTGGAGCACCTGGGCGAGCAGAACCGGCAGTTGCGGTTGTCGGAAGCGCAGTTGACGCAGCCCGGCCGTATTGACTCGCTGGCAAAAGAGTACGGACTGGCAACACCGCAGCCGGGACAGATCGTGCATCCCAACGCTGCGCTGCCTGGTTCGAGTCAGCCGGTGCTGGCGCAGGCGGGCCCAGCTCCTGGAAAGCAGCTTTCAGCTTTCAGCTATTAACGATCAGCTATCAGCGTTCAGCTCTCAGTTGAGGATGGTTCGAAGAATGGCTGGGGTACGACACAGAATTTGGATTCGGGTTTATACGCGCATTTGATTCGGGGAAAACAGATGGCGAGTCCTGTTCGGCGCCGGCTATGGGTTTGGGGTAAAAACCACAATCAGGAAATTGAGAGCTGTAGGCTAAGAGCTAGAAGCTGATTACGCATGCAGGCAGCCGCCATTCGCGCCATCCGCAGCCGAGCCACCGCACCGCGCATCGTGCCGCTCAACCGCAGGCGGTTCTGGCTCATCTGCGGATTTTTTCTTTTCTGGGCGCTGGCCATCAGCGGGCGCATGTTCTGGCTGATGGTGGTGCATCACCACGAATATGTAGAGCGCGCCACGAAGCAGCAGCAGCGCACGTTTGAAGTGGCGCCGCGCCGTGGCATTCTTTACGACCGCAATCTGCAGGAACTGGCGATGACCGTGCAGGTGGAGTCGGTCTATGCCGATCCCTCGGAGATTGCGGACAAGCGGGCTGCCGCGCGCGAGCTTGCGGCCATTGTGCATACCGACCCTGCGGATCAGCGCACCACTGCTGAGGCGATCGCATCGCGGCTGGGCCAAGGGAAAGATTTCGCCTGGGTGGCGCGGCGCGTGAGCAACGCAGTTGCGGGAAAAGTCCGCGACCTGCACATGAAGGGGATCTATTTCCAGAAGGAATTCCAGCGCTTCTATCCCGACAACCAGATTGCGGCGCAGATGCTGGGGTATGTGGGCGCCGACGATACGGGCCTGGGCGGCCTGGAGTTGAAATTCGATTCGCGGCTGCATGGCAAGCCGGGCATTATGTATACGGCCGTGGATGCGCGGCGACATGTGCTGGGCTCGAGCGAGCACGATCCTGAGCCGGGCCAGAACATGCAGCTCACGGTTGACGCCAACATTCAGTTCATGGCGGAGCAGGCGCTGGATCACGCCATGGAGAAGACGCACGCAGAGCATGGCACGGTGGTGATTCAGGATGTGCACACCGGGCAAATCCTGGCGCTGGCCATTCGCCCGACGTTCAATCCCAACGATTTTCGGCATACCACGCCATCGCTGCTGATCAACCGCGCGGTCAGCGATGTTTACGAGCCGGGGTCGACATTCAAGCTGGTTACGTATGCAGCCGCGCTGGACCAGCATCTGATCACGCCCGATACGATGATCAATTGCGAAGGCGGGCAGATCAATCTCTTTGGCCGCATTATTCACGACGACAAGAGCGATCGCGGCATGGGCACGGTGACGGCGGCGACGGCGCTGGCGCGATCGAGTGACGTGGGCGTGATCAAAGTGGCGATGATGCTCGGCGCCGATCGCCTCTACAAATACATACGCGATTTTGGCTTTGGCCAGCGCACCGGGATTGCACTGCCGGGCGAAACGCGCGGACTGCTGCGGCCGGTGAAGTACTGGCAGCCAGCCTCGATTGGTTATGTGGCCATCGGACAGGAAGAGGCGGTTACTCCGCTGCAACTAGTCTCGATGGTTTCGACCATCGCCAATGGAGGAGTGTACCTTCCGCCGCAAATCCTCGTGCCCGGGCAGTTGGATGTGAGGCCGGGGGAGGATCCGACGCTGCATGCCGTTCCCTACCGGGTGGATGAGGATCTGCCCAATCCCTTGCCGTCCGATTCGCGCCGTGTTATCTCGACCCTGGCCGCAGCGCAGATGCGCCAGATGATGGAGGGAATCGTACTTTTCGGCACCGGGAAAAACGCGCAATTGAACGGATATTCTTCGGCGGGCAAGACGGGTACCGCGCAGAAGATCGATCCCAGGACGCATCGCTATTCGCCGAGCCTGCATATCGGGTCGTTCGCAGGCTTCGCGCCGGTGAACAACCCGGCGATTGCAGTGGCGGTGGTGATTGATTCTCCGAAGGGGCTGTATTACGGGTCGGAAGTGGCCGCGCCCGTGTTTGCAGAAGTGGCGCAGGAAGTGCTGGAGTACCTGGGTGTGCCGCACGATATACCGCTGCAGCCGCCGAGCGCGAAGGCGAAGCCGCAGCCGGAGATTGATGAGGATACTTCGACGGAAGACAGCAACACCGATCTGGATGCGCTTTACCAGGCCGCCAACAATCTGCCCAGCGACGATCCGCAGAGCCCTGCGGCAGCGCCCGCGGGCAGCGGAGCGCAGACGGCGACGACCGCGGATGACAAATCTGCGGCGAGCGCGCCGTCAAGGGATAAACCCGCCGCGTCTTCAGCGCCGCAGCAGGCTGCTTCTCCGCCGGTGCAAGCTATGGCAAAGCCGGTGAATGGCGGAGGTCAGGCGGCATCGGTGACAATCAGCAATGTGAAGAAGATCGCGGTGCCTGCGCTTACCGGGTTATCGGTGCGGCAGGTGATTGAAAAGGCCGCGGCGGCCGGCCTTGAACTGGAGATTGTCGGCGATGGGACGGTGCGCGATCAGGCCCCGGCTCCGGGCACGGTGGTGCCGCCGGGGACGCACGTGGTGGTGCGCTGCACGCGGTGACGCCGTAGTATTGAGAACGATATGCCGCAAGACGGCTCCAAGAATCCGGAATCCACAATAACAATTCAATACTCGCTGACGAAAGTGGAGATCGTAAGGTATTTTCTCCAGTGCCTGCCGAGATCGCCGAGGCTGATCGGAAGCAGTCCTGATCAATCGCGCCGCCGCTCCGTTGGCTTAGTGAGCGGCCGGCGCAGACCGGAAAATCGGTGCTTTGAGCCCAAACTTTTTGTGAAATGCATGACAAGGTCATCGTCAAGCCTTACCTGCGCACTCTCATCCACGAACTGATTCCGGTAGGTGATGCCGCGGCCATCCGGAATGTAGCCACGCCGGATGTAGAGCTGCTGGGCGGCGTTGTATCCGGGATGCAGTCCCACTCCGATGCCGACTACGACCGAACGCCGTGAGGCTTCTTCTTCCGCGCGATCAAGTAATCGGCTTGCAATATGCTTTCTGCGGAATTTCGCAAGCACGTTCAGGTCCTGGATTTCGGGAATGTTCAGATCAGCAAATCCGGCGTAAGCAGGTCGCCAGTTCACCGTAAGGTATCCAGCGAATTGACGGCCAACTGTGGCGACAAAGCACGTCCGGGTTCCCGCCAACTGCTCCTGCAAGTACCTCTGATACTGGTCCTCTGGCTTGTTCCACCCCATCTCAAGGAACGCGGCAGCGATGCTCGGTGGATCGTCTTCTTCGAGGAGCCGAATGTGAATGGAGCCTGTGTTTGTCACATGTAAGAATTTACGCCGAATGGAGCCATAGTTTCAGCCGGGACACATCACGAGATGGGGGAGCTACCAGGACATCTACAATTTCAACAGGATGATCTGGAGCGAACTTATCGCCGAGATTCCGGCGATCGATGCGGCGGGCAGCTCTTCAATGCCCATCACTTCGATCGAGTATGACTCGCGGCGGGTGCGGCCGGGCTCGGTGTTTGTGGCCATGAAGGGGGGCTCGACGGACGGCAACCGGTTTGTGGAGAAGGCGATTGCGGCGGGCGCGGCGGGGGTGATCACGGATTCGCCCGAGACCTTTGACCACTTGCTGGTTTATAACGCCGGCGTTCCGGCGCTGGCAGTGGAACACGGCCGGGTGGCGCTGGCCGCGGCATCCGCGGCATTTTACGGGCATCCGGAGCGGCGGCTTGCGGCTACCGCCATTACCGGGACAAACGGCAAGACCACCACGGCGTTTTTGACTGAGGCGCTGCTCAATGCAGCGGGGCGATCAACGGTGCTCGTCGGCACCATCGAGTATCACGTGGCCGGGGAAACGCGGCCGTCAATACACACCACTCCGGAGCCGGGGGATTTGTTTGAAGTGATGGCGGAAGGGGCGGCACGCGGAGCCACCGAGCTGGTCACAGAAGTTTCCAGCCATGCGCTCGAGCAGCGGCGCGCCGCGGGAATTCCGTTCGATGTGGCGGTGTTTACGAATTTCACGCGCGATCATCTGGATTATCACGGCACGATGGAGAATTATTTTGCCGCCAAGCGGCTGCTATTTGATGGAACGGTATACCCGCCGCCGCGGGTGGCGGTGCTGAATGCGCACGACGCGCGCACGGCGGAGCTGGCAAAGGCCGCAAGCCGCGCGGGAGCGGAGATTCGGACCTATGGTATCGGCGCCGGCGACTGGCGCGCTGCCAGCCACAAGCTCACGCCGGGCGGAGCGGTGATCGAACTGGAGACGCCGGCGGGTTCGGTGCAAGTGACCTCGCGGCTGGCTGGGGAAGTGAACATTTTGAACCTGCTGGGTGCGCTGGCGGCGGCGCACGCCCGCGGGATTGGGTTTTCGCTTCTGAGTTCGGCCGTTGGGCAGCTGAGGCCGGTGCCGGGGCGATTTCAGCCCGTCGACGCGGGCCAGCCATTTACGGTGATTGTCGATTACGCGCATACTGACGATGCGCTGCGCAACCTAACCGCGCTGGCGCGAAAGATGACGCCGCAACAGGGCGGGCGCGTGACCACGGTGTTTGGCTGCGGCGGTGACCGCGACCGCACGAAGCGCCCCAAGATGGGCCAGGCCGCGGGCGAAGGCAGTGACTACGTGGTGGCCACCAGCGACAATCCGCGCTCGGAAGATCCGCTGGCAATTCTGGCTGAGATAGAGCCCGGCTTAAAGGGGACAGGAACGCGTTATGTAATTGAGCCGGACCGCGCCATGGCAATCGCCCTGGCTCTGGCCAAAGCCACAGCCGGTGACGTGGTGCTGATCGCCGGCAAGGGGCATGAGAAGGAGCAGATTCTGGCGACAGGTTCCGTTCGTTTCGACGATGCGGAGATTGCGCTTTCCACGCTCAGGCATTTGGGATATCGTGAGTTGCGATGAACCTGACGCTGGCAGAGGCGGCTCTCGGCGCAAGCGCGGTGCTTGAGGCTCCGGAATCTTACGCCAATGCGGGAGCGCTGGTAGCGAGCGGGTACTCCATCGATTCGCGGACGATTGCGCCGGGCGAGCTGTTTTTCGCGGTGAAGGGCGAGCGGTTTGACGGGCACGACTTTGTGGCCGCAGCGGTGACGCGCGGCGCAGTAGCTGCCGTGGTCTCCCGTGCGCGCCTGGCGTTGCTATCCGATGCCGCGCTGGCGGTGCCGCTGCTGGTTGCCGAAGATTCGCTCCTGGCTTTGCAGACGCTGGCTGCCCATGTGCGGCGGCAGTGGGGCAAGCGGCTGATTGCGGTCACGGGCTCGGCGGGCAAGACTACGACGAAAGAAGCGATTGCCGCGGCCGTGGGAGCGAAATTCAATGTGCTGAAGTCCCAGGGCAATCTGAACAACGCGTTCGGGCTGCCCCTGCAACTGCTGCGCCTGAAGCCGGAGCATGAGTTCGCCGTGGTCGAAATGGGAATGAACCACCTGGGCGAGATTGCCGCGCTGGCACGGATCGCGGCGCCGGACTGGGGCGTGGTGACCAACGTGGGTATGGCGCACGTGGAGAATTTTGCCGAGGGACAGACTGGAATTGCGCGGGCGAAGTTCGAGCTGGTGGCCGCGCTGCCATCAAGCGGCGTGGCATTCCTCAATTGCGACGATCCTTACGTATCGCAGTTCGGGCGCAATTTCATCGGCCGCGTGGTCTATTTTGGCGCGGGCCCATGCGCCGATCCGCAGATCACCGGGGTGAGCGAGGATGCCGATGGGCTACACGTCAGCTACTGCGCCGGAGAACGCAAGGGCACCTTCGACCTGCATCTGCTGGGCGCGCACAATGCCTCGAATGCGGCCGCTGCGCTGGCCGTTGCCCTCGAGGCAGGAGTGGATGTGAATGAGGCAGTGGCTGCGATTTCCACCCTGACCGCGGGGGACAAGCGCGGACAGGTGCTGGAGATTGGCGGCGCGACGATTCTGAATGACAGCTATAACTCGAATCCTGAAGCGCTGCGCTCCATGATCCGTACGCTGGCGGCGCGGCCAGGCAAGCGGCGCATCCTGGTGGCCGGCGAGATGCTGGAACTGGGGCCGCAGGGTCCCGCGCTGCACGCGGCATGTGGGCACACGGCTGCCGAAGCCGGTCTGGACTTTGTAGTTGCGGTGCGGGGCAATGCAGCGCATCTGGCTGCCGCCGCTTGTGCCGGAGGCGTGTCATCGCTTTTCCTGGCCGATGCCGAAGCTGCAGGGCAGTGGATGCGGCAGAATCTTCAGCCCGGCGACGTGGTGCTGGTGAAAGGCTCGCGCGGAGTGCATCTGGAAAAGGCTATCGAGGCTTTGCAGACTCAACCCACATCCTGAGGAGAATTCGTGAAGCTCATCTGCCGCATTGCTGCTATAGCCCTGTTTGCACCCATCGCTGCGCCACTCTTTGCCATGGGCAGCCCCGCGTGGAGCGCGCCCTTTCCGCCGTTCCGCATAGCGGGCAATCTCTACTACGTGGGCAGCAAGGATCTGGCTTCATACCTGATTGCGACGCCCAAGGGCCTGATTCTGATCAACGCCAATCTTCAGTCGTCGCCGCCGTTGATTGAGAAGAGCGTGGCGGCGCTAGGGTTTCACTTCCGCGACGTCAAGATTCTGCTGATAAGCCATGCGCATTTCGATCACTGCGCGGGAGCGGCGCAGATTCTGAAGCTCACGGGAGCCAAATACGAGGTGATGGCGCCGGATGTGCCGGTGGTTGAGTCCGGCGGGCACGACGATTTTCAATATGGCGCCGACAAGTCGATGCACTTTCCGCCCGCCCACGTGGATCGCGTATTACACGACGGCGACACGGTGAGCCTGGGCGGGACGACGCTGACCGCGCACCTGACCCCGGGCCACACGAAGGGGACAACCACATGGACGCTGGACGAGCCGTTGAATGGCCGGATGATGCACCTAGTCATCGTGGGCAGCCCAAATGTGAACCCCGGATACAAGTTGGTTGGCAATAAGGCCTACCCGCAGATCGCTTCCGACTATAAGCACGGGTTCCAGGTGCTGCGCAGCCTGCCCTGCGACATTTTCCTGGGGGCGCACGGGGGCTACTTCGGGCTAGGGGAGAAATATGCGCGCTGGAAGGCTGGGGATAAAAATGCGTTTGTGGACCCGGCGGGCTACAAGGCTTATATCGCCGACCGCGAGCAGGCCTTTGAGGCCGAACTACATCGGCAAGAGGCGCGGCACAAATGATCTGAACGCATCAGCTTGCCTCCCGCGTTGATAGCACCGGAATCTGCCCCGCGAGACGGTGAACATCAGAAAGTGATTCGCGTCACATGCTCCTGAGCAAGGGGAATGCAATTCTAGCGTTGAGCGGTTCTCCTGTTCGGGCTGATATCGCTGTCATGTTGATTGGCTCTTCGCAAGACGCCGGAAGGGCCATGTGATGGAGAACCGCTGCAAGTGGCTCTTTTATGGACCCCGTACGACAAGTTCATTTTTTCGATTTTGCACCAGGAAGGTGTATGCAGCTCGATCCCACAGCGTTTATTGCCGATGCCGAGCTAGTAGAAGCGCTCGTCAGACGGGCCACGCCGATCGCCTGCGATGCAGACCGCGTGCTGTTCCGCCAGGGTGACGAGCCGGCCGGCCTCTACGTCCTTCAGGACGGCAAGGTGATTGCTTCCATGTTCTCGGCTGGCGGCGAACCGATCCTGGCATTCGAAGTCTCCTCGGGATCTCTGCTGGGTTTGCCTGGTGTTGTCTCAAGCCAGCCTTACACACTCACGGCTGTGGCGCGGGCCGGGTCGCAGGTGTTCTTTATTTCGCACGACCAGTTCAAAGCCTTCATGCAGTCGTTTCCGCTGCTGGCGTTCAAGGTGCTGCAGGTGCTGGCAGCCGAGGTCAGCGCCGCGCGCCGCGCGATTTCCCAATAACGCGCACACTGGCGCCCTTCTGCGTGGCGGCGTTGCGGGTCACAATTGTGTTTCGGCCGCAGCCATAGCCTGAATCTCCTTCGCCACCAATCCTCGCAGCGATTCCGGAGCGAGCACGCGAACTCCCGCGCCCAACCCGAGGATCACGAATTTTGCCTGGAGTTCCGAGTCGAAATCCACCTTGAATGCCGCCCAGCCATCGGTCGCGGTGAATTCCGAAGCAGGCTCGGTACTGCTCCACGTCCGCAAGCGCCGTTCCGTCTCCGGGCGAAGCGCGAGGACTGCAGAGAAGCTGTTGCGTTGCCGCTCGAGTTCCGTGGTGGAATGCTTCCAGTGCGCGAGGAGATTGAAACGCGCGGGTCTCTTGAACCCTACTGCGAGCAAGGTGGCGGACTGCATACGCGAAACTTTGTAGGTGCGCATCCCGTGGTCGGCGCGCCCCACGAGGTACCAGCTCATTCCTTTGGCAACCAAGCCCAGCGGATCCACCGTTCGCGGCGCCTTCTGGCCGTCGGCGCGGGTGTAGTCGAAGGCCAGCCTGCGATCGCGCGCCACCGCCTCCTGCACCGTTGCCAGCATGGACAAGTCTTCGCCGGTGTCGCGCCAGCCGGTGGGATCAACGTGCAGCCGCTCGCGCATGGCGGTGGCCTGGATCCGTGCCGGGCCGGGTAGCGAGGCCATCAGTTTATTGAGCGCGCTTTCCGCTGCCGCAGTGAGCCGAGGATGCCCCAAAGCGCGCGGCGCGGCCATCAGCAAGGCGCGCAACTCCGACTCGTCGAGCCCCGGCACCTGCGTGCGCCAGCCTTTCTCAAGCTCCCAACCGCCCTGCGCCCCGCGCAGCGCCACCACCGGCACACGCGCCGCGCTTAACGCTTCCAGATCGCGGTGAATGGTGCGTTGCGAGACTTCCAATCGCTCGGCGAGTTCGCGTTCCGTGAAGCGGCCTTTGGCCTGCAGCAGCAAGAGCACGGAGAGCAGCCGATCGGCTCTCATGGCGGCAATTTTCTCCTTTCGTCGGATCTACTTTTTTACATTTTCCCGATTAATCATGACATGAGATGTCATATATTGGCGAATAACCTCAGAATTGCCGGGTGAGACACCCGGCCACATGTTGATCCCAAGGAGGTTTCATCTTATGCCGCAGCAGGTACCCACGCTCAAAGAGTTCTTCCTGGCCCAGCTGGACCGCGAAGCCGCCCTCACCCGCAAAGCCATCGCAAGGGTTCCCCAAGGACAAAATGAATTTAAGCCACACGAACGATCGATGGCCCTCGGCTACCTGGCTGCCCTGGTTGCGGGCATGCTGGGTTGGATTGCCCTGATGATCGACCGCGACGAACTGAACATGGACGATCGCGCCAACGAAATGTTTCGTACGAAGCCGCTTGACAGTTCCGCCGAGCTCAACGCCACCCTGGATAAAGCTGTCGCCGCCGCGCGTGGCGCGCTCGAGTCCACCACCGACGCGCATCTGCTGAGGCCGTGGGCATTCAAGATGGGCGGCCAAGTGATCGACCAGCAACCGCGCCATATCATGATTGCGGATGGCGTGTTCAGCCATCTCGCCCATCATCGCGGCCAGTTGACTGTGTACCTGCGGCTCAATGAGGCGAAGGTTCCCGCTCTCTATGGGCCTTCCGCGGACGAGCATCACTGAGCGCGGTGGGGAACGGCACGTGGATGATGCGGAGCGCGTCGCCCCACCTGCTAAACTCGGTTTCGTCATGCTCCTCGCACAAGGTATGGTGGCGGCCGGCGCGTATTTATTCGGGTCCATTCCCACCGGTTATCTGCTAGTCCGCGCATTTCGCCACCAGGATATCCGCACTGTGGGCAGCGGCAATATTGGCGCAACCAACGTGATGCGCTCCGGCAGCAAAGGATTGGGCGCGGCCACTTTTCTGCTGGATGTGCTGAAGGGCGCCGCGGCGGTGTGGCTGGGCGCGCTGGCGTTTCGTCACCTGGCCATCGCTGAACCGCCTCGCGACGTGGAGGCGCTGGCTGCGCTCTTCGCCGTCATCGGCCACATGTTTCCGGTGTGGCTCGGTTTTCGCGGCGGAAAGGGAGTGGCCACTGGATTTGGAGTGTTTCTGGTGGCCGCGCCGTGGGCCGCGTGGTCGGCTATTGGAGTGTTTGCGGTGGTGCTGGCCATCAGCCGCTTCGTTTCACTCGCTTCGATCATCGCGGCTGCGAGTTTCCCCGTGTTCGCCTGGCTCATGGTTTCGGGGTACCGGCCACCGTTTTTCATGACGGTGCAGATTGTCGTGGCTCTGCTGATCATCTTCAAACATCACCAGAACATCCGCCGCCTGCTTTCGGGGACTGAAAACCGCATCGGCGCGCCGAGGACAGCATGAGCCGGATCCTTGTGCTGGGCAATGGCGCCTGGGGAACCGCCATTGCGCTCTCGCTCGATCGCCGCGGCGGGCACCAGGTCGCGCTGTGGTCGCACAGCGATGAGGAAGCGGAAAAGATCGCCGCTGCCCGTGACAATGTTCTATTCCTACCGGGCTTTCCACTGCCCCCTTCGATCGAGATCACCGCCGCTGAAAACGCGGTGGCCGAGGCCGACATCGTGGTATCGGTTATTCCGTCAGCCTTCCTGCGCGGGACAATGGCGCGCGTGGTCCCGCACATGCGTGAAGGGCAGATTGTGGTCAGCGCCACGAAGGGCGTGGAGGATCGAACCTTTCTGCGCATGACGGAAGTGATCTCCTCGGTGCTGGAGACGGAGGGGCTGACACTGCCGGTGGGCGCGTTCTCAGGGCCGAGCTTTGCGCGGGAGGTGGCTGAGGGCCAGCCGACTGCGCTTACAGTCGCTTTCAGCGACGCCACCGTGGCGGCGCTCGTGCGCCACGAATTTTCTTCGGAGTCGCTACGGCTTTACACGTCCACTGACGTGGTCGGCGTAGAACTGGGCGGCGCGCTCAAGAACGTGATTGCCATTGCCGCCGGCGTGGTGGCTGGTGCCGGGCTGGGCTTCAATCCAGCCGCGGCGCTGATGACGCGCGGAATCGCGGAAATCTCACGTCTGGCGGTGGCTTGCGGCGCGCGCCGCGAGACGCTGGCCGGACTGTCGGGAGTAGGCGACCTGGTGCTGACCTGCACCGGATCGCTGAGCCGCAACCGTACTGTAGGGGAGGCGCTGGGAGAGGGCCGTAAGCTGCCTGAGATTCTGGCTTCGCTGGGGGGCCATGTGGCCGAAGGCGTGCACACAACCCGTGCAGCATTGGGGCTGGCGCGCAAGCACGGCGTGGAGATGCCGATCGCGGAGCAGATGGAACTGATTCTGAATGAGGATAAGGATCCGCGCGAGGCGATTCGGGATCTGATGCTGCGGCCGGGCAAGAACGAAGAGTAGCCGGACGGCTGCACTGACACGGGAATGCTTCGTCTGTGGAAATCCTGTGGAAGACTGTGGAAAATTTCGCGAAGGTGTTTCGACTGGCGTGATCGGTTCGAAAATCGTTTTTTCAGGGAGGTTGGCGCGCTCGAAGCGGACAAGAAAACCTTTACCGCAGAGAAACGTTTTTCTCGAAAAATTACCTGTTACTAGGGGTTTTCCGGGTTACTTTCGAATGATGGAACGGGTAGTCTAGAAACATTAAACGAGGAGTAACCCCAATGGCTGTGGCTTCCCCGACCCGCCCAAAATTCGTTCACAGGTCCAATCGAAACGGGACCACCGATTCTATCTGCAGAGAGTGCTTCGCCACGGTAGCGACGGCAATCTGGGAGGCGGACCTGGAACGGTCAGAAAACGATCACGCCTGCGATGCCTGGACGGTGGAGCGTTTCAAGAGACTGGTCAAACCGGAAATCCCGCGGGCCGTGCATCCGTGGCGTGCTTCAGCCTGAGCGGGCTGCGCGCCAGCCTAGTTTGTCGTCCGAGTCGCAGGTGCGGGACAGAGAATGTGCCGAGGTCAACGACAGCGCGGACGGAATAATTTCGAAGAATGGAAACTGAGACACGAACGGCATTTTTTGAGAAAGTCGACGTGTCTTTAGATAGAAAGCACAATCGGCAATTCGCTCATCGAAGATTTTCCGGATACTCGCCTTATCTTCGCTTCTGCGGTTGCCGGCAAGTTGAACCTTGTCTAAGCTGAAAGTACGCACTTAATTTTGAGGAGTAGTATTCATGCCACCCGCTTCCCCCGCCGTCGCGCAATTCGCGCACCGCTCCAACCGCAACGGCACCACCGACTCCATCTGCCGCGAGTGCATGTCCACCGTGGCTACGGCGACCTGGGAGGCCGAGCTAGATCGAGCCGAGCGTAAGCATGCCTGCGAACCGTGGGCACAGCCGGGTTTCACGACGTCTGCCCGGCTGGAGATGCGGTCTTCGCTTATACAAAGCCACATTCGCGCCTGAGCGGCAATTTCCACGTCCTTTTAATCAGTCGATTCTGGAATGGTCTGCGCCAGTCGGGGCGCAAGTGTGCTTCTAGCGCACTTTGAAGGCCTTGTCGACAATGGCATTGGGATTGAGGCCGGCGGGGATCAGCGTAGAAAGCGAATAGCTGGCCGTCGGGGAAAAGGCGGCCGTGCGCACCACGGCCACGTCGCCGGAGCGCGAATCGACAGCGAAAAGCAGGTTTCCGGCGGCCGAAAGCGCCAGTGCCGAGGGGCCGTCGCCGACGCGTACAGAGGCGAGTCGCTGCCCGTCGTCGATCGAGTAAATGCCGATGTATTGCGAGCGGTAGTTGCCGACATAGAGCAGGGAATTGTCGGGCGAGACCAGGCCGAAGACGGGGCTCTCGCCGATGAGGGTAGCGTCGAGCACATCGTTCGAGTTCGTCTCGATCCGGGAGATCGAGTCAGAAAGCGAGTTGATGACGAAGATTTCGCCACCGTCGGGTTTGAGCGCCAGGTGGACGGGGCTGCGACCTACGTCCATCAGTGTCTCCAGCCGATCTGCCCGGTAAGGATTCTGCGCCGCGAGGCCGATGACCATGACGGCGTGTCCCGCAGAACAGGCGACGAATGCTTTCGACGAATCGGGAACGATGACGGGATCGACGGCGCCGGGGCAGCTGCTGAACGTGGCGCGGATGGTGCCCGTTTGCGGATCAATGATGGTGACGAAATTGCCGCCGCGATCGGAAACTACCAATGATTTGTTGTCAGGTGAAATACGCGCGCCGGAGGGACCGGCGCCGGCGGCAAGCTGCGCTATTTCACGGCGATCCTTGAGGTCGATGACGGAAACAGAATTTGAGCCGGCATTGGCGGCGTAGGCGCGTTCGCCTTTGGCGTCGACGCTGATGGAGACCGGCTGTTTGTGCAGAGGGATGGCGCCGGCGACGATGTTGTTTTCAGCGTCGATGATGGAGATGGAACCGTTGCCGTTCGCCGGGCCGGAGTTCACAACATAGACTTCATTGCGTGTGGGACTGGCGGCGACGGCGACCGGATTCTGGCCTACCGCGATGTCGCGGTCGAGGCGCACATTGACTACGTCGATGACGGTGACGGTGGCGCTGCCGCCGTTGGTCACGTAGGCATATTCGCGGTAATTGGCGGGGTACTGCGGGTAGTAGCTCTTCTGACAGCCGGCGAGGAGGATGGGGAGGAGGACGAGGGCGAAAGATCCGAGGCAACTGCGGCGGGAAAAGCAACCGCGGGTCCCCTTCGGCAAGCTCAGGGCAGGCTTTCGACTCCGCCGTTCGCAAAAAACGCGAACGGCCTCGCTCAGGATGACACCTCGATTGAAAAAAAATGTCATGCGTTTTCTGTTGCCGCGGTTTCCACGTGCACGCCGCGGGAGAGACGCCGCCTGACAACGGGCGCAATCTGCTCCAGGTCATCCATCATGCGCGCGAACTGGTCGGGGTAGATGGACTGGGGGCCGTCAGAGAGCGCCTTGTCCGGCTGGTGGTGCACTTCGACGAGGATGCCGTCGGCGCCGGCGGCCACCGCGGCCCGCGCCATCGGCAGCACGCTGTCGCGGCGGCCGGTGCCATGGCTGGGATCGACCAGGATGGGCAGATGGCTGACGCGGCGCACCGCGGGAACGATGCTCAGGTCGAGGGTGTTGCGGGCATGATCGGAAAAGGTGCGCACGCCGCGCTCGCAGAGGATGACCTGGTAATTGCCTTCACTCATCACGTACTCGGCGGCCATGAGGAATTCTTCGAGGGTGGCGCTCAAGCCGCGCTTGACCAGCACTGGCTTGCGCAGCCGGCCGGCGCGTTTGAGCAGTGAAAAATTCTGCATGTTGCGCGCGCCGATCTGAATAACGTCAGCCCATTCGGCGACCAGTTCGAGGGTCTCCGCGTCGAGCGCTTCGGTGACGATGCGCAGGCCGAAGCGCTCGCGAATCTCGGCCATGATTTTGAGCGCATCGAGTCCGAGGCCCTGAAATGCATAGGGCGAAGTACGCGGCTTGTAGGCGCCGCCGCGGAAAAACTGCGCGCCGGAGGCGGCGACCTGCTCGGCGATGGTGAAAGCCTGTTCACGGCTCTCGATCGAACATGGGCCCGCGACCACGGCAAGACTTTCGCCGCCGATGACGGCATCGGTGCCCGGAAAGCGAATGACGGTATCTTCTTCCTTTACATCGCGGCTGGCGAGCTTGTAGGGCTTGGTGACGCGGATCACTTCGGCTACGCCGGGCAGAGCTTCGAGATCGCCGCGCGCCACTTCACCCTGGTTGCCGGTAATGCCGACGGCGGTGCGTTCGGCGCCGGGTAGCGGATGCGGGCGGAATCCCAGCTGGGTAATGGCATCGCAGACCGCCTGAATCTGCTCGGGCGTGGCGTGCGCCTTCATGACGACTAGCATGTGCGGGCCTCTCGAAATCTTAAGTCTAAAGGGTGGCGCGGAGAAGGGCAAAAGGCAGGGAACAGGGACTAAGGGACTAGGGGACTGAGGGACTAAGGGACGAAGGGACGAAGGGACTGAGGGACTGAGAAGATTGTGACAATTTGAGGGCTAAGACAAGGCGGCGGTCCGCTTGGGACCGCCCGCCTCGCTTATGGATGAGAACTTAAGGCACGCAACGTAAAAAAAAGTGACGCAGATCTGGGGCCGGCGCGCGCTCATGGACACGGAAGCGCGGCCCAATGTGTCGCCGGCTGGCTTTTACCGCCGTTCACATAGACATCATGACGGAAAGCGGCTTTGTAGTGAATACCACTTAGACAGTCCCAGAGGGATGGGCGTAATACATAAGTTTCACGCAAAAGTGGTAGGCAAAACCGTTTTTACATGAGACAAAGTCAGCCGGTCAGGCTAGCGCCTGGTCGATTGCCGCCGAGAGGGTGCGAAGTCCGGCCGCAATATCAGTGCCCATATGAACGCGCAAGGCACGCCGCCCGCGCGATTCGAGCACGGCGAGATCACCCGCAGCCTGCGCCGCGGCAACCACGCCAAAGCTGTATTTCTGCCCGGGAATCTGCACGTCGACGGCGTTTTCCGAGGTGATCTGGAGGAATACGCCGGTGTTGGGGCCGCCCTTGTAATCCTGGCCGGTGGAGTGCTGAAAACGGGGGCCGAAGCCCATGCAGGTGGCTACCTTTTTGTCGTCCCGAATCTTATGGCGGAATTGCTGAACGGCTGCCTCGTGCTCGGGGAACATAGGCAGAAAGGCCAGCGCGGCGAAATAGTCGCGAGCATGAATCTGGATGAGGTGGGCGCGAAGGTACGCCGTCAGCGAGGGCTGCGGCACGGAGGCTTTGAGCGCCTTGGCATAGGCTTCCGAAGCGAACAGCTTGAGCCCTGATTCTTCGAAGATAGGCGCGCGCTCGGGGAGCCTGCCGGTTTCTTCGTAAGCCGAGGTGAGCGAGCGTGCTTCCACTTTGGCAGATTCCACATCGGGCTGATCGAAGGGGTTGATGCCCATCACCGAACCGGCGACGGCGGTCGCGATTTCCCAGGTGAAGAATTGGCTAAAGATTTCGTAGCGGTCGCCTAGCTCGAAGTATGCGACGGGATGGCCGGCGGCCTCGAGAGCAGCGACTTTGGGATCGAGGCTTGAGTCGGATGTACCGGCAAGCCTGATATAGGCGAAGACGCGGTCGTTGCCGTAGACAGCGGGCGTGCCGATTTGTTCGCGATCGACCGGGGTGATGCCTTTGCCCTGCTTGCCGGTGGATTCGGCGATCAACTGCTCGAGCCAGGCGCCCAGATCGTGGACCTCAGGCGAGGCGAAGAAGGTGATCTTGTCGCGTCCGGAATTGTGCGCCGAGCCCATCAGCAGCCCGAGCCGCACGCCGGGATTTTGGTCCAAGGGCAGCTTGGCCGCGGCAACACCTTTGGCGGCTTCCTTGAGCAGCCGGGAAACGTCGAGTCCGGCGACAGCGGCGGGCACCACGCCGAAGTTCGACAATGCGGAATAGCGGCCGCCGATCTGAGGGTCGCCATAGTAGATGTGGCGGAAGTTGTCGTTCTTTGCCACCTGCTCCATCTTCGAACCGGGATCGGTGATGGCGATGAAATGGCTGCCGGCCTGTTCGGCGCCGACTGTCTTCTTTGCTTCCTCAAAGAAATACTGCTTGAGGACGTTGGGCTCGAGGGTAGAGCCTGACTTGCTGGCCACGATGAAGGCGGTTTTTGCCGGGTCGATGTGGTCGCGCAAAGATTTGACCTGGGCGGGATTGGTAGAGTCGACGATGTGCAAAGCAGGGAAGCCCGGCTGTCGGCCGAACGTGAGTGAAAGCACTTCGGGGCAAAGGCTGGACCCGCCCATGCCCAGGAGCACCGCGGATTCGAAGCCGGCCGATTTGATGTCGTCGGCGAGCGCGGTGAACGACTTCAGATCGTTCTGCTGGCGCGCGACAATGTCGATCCAGCCGAGCCACTTTTCTTCACCATCGCGCGTCCACAGCGAAGGGTCTTTGCGCCAGAACCGGTCGATTTTGCCGTTGGTGTTCCAGTCGGTGGAGGCTTTCTCAAAGGCGGGGCTAAGTTCAGGCGGGATGGCAAGACGGAAGTTCATAACGTCTTAGATTCTGCATCACGAGGCCCGGATCGACAAAGATGTTTGGAAAATCAACGAAAAAGGCGGATGCGAATGCGGCTAGCTCGGCGAAGGCGGATTCAGGCGGTCGATCACGTAGTAGTCGACGGGGCCCTTAGCCGGGTTAGAGACGCTCTTTGGCGATTCAGAGGAATTCAGATTTCTCTGGAGATGGCACGAGGGATCGTGGGGCGATCGACCGGCTCTCTCGTTTACGAGGGAGCCGGCTGATTCTGCGGTTTTCAAAAATGGATGCGCCGGAGCATCGCGTCATCAGAATGCGCGGTGAAGAGTTCGGAAATCGTAGCCGACGCTGAAGGTGACGCCATTGGGGTGCATGCCACCGATCAGGAAGAGGTCGGGCCAATATTGGTATTCGTAATCGCCCCGAAGCCAGATGCTGTTCCAGGCGCGATATTGGAGGCCGCCACCAAAGCCATATATAGTTCGCGAGTCATGGTTATAAGAGCCAAAGGGAGGGAAATCCAGCGTGCCGTATCCGATCAATCCTTTCGCGTAAACAGCGAGTCTGGAAAGGGGTATGGTGTAGGTCGGACCGCCCAGGAAGGCATTGGTGCGGAGCTGAGGCGCGTCCTTTGGCGCACCCATGTTAATTCTTCTGTACTCAGCCTGCAGTCCAATCTGCCTGGGCACGAAGGGAATGTCCACCCAGTCGGCCCAAAAGGATGGTCCCTCCATGGTGGAAGATTTTACGTTTGGGTAAGTTACGTTGAAACGGGAGATTCCTCCACCTGCGATGATCGGCCATGCGCCTTCCACGGCGGAGTGTTTGGACTGAGCTGCAAGAGGTAGAGCGGCGACGGTAACGACTGCCACCAGAAAGTATTTCGAGATGCGCTGCGAAAGCATTGTCTCTCCTTCGATCATGACACGCTGTTTCCGAGGCAAAAGGTCCAAGGTATTGCGCATGGGTAATTGCGCTTCACCAACGGATCTATGTTGTTCCGGGCGCGGCGGCATTCGGGTTCCGGGAATTACGAGTAACCGGCCAGCTCGCGTCAGGTTCCGCCGCATCGATCATCCTGTATGGTTATGTCGACCAGGGAAAGGAGTACTACATCAACAGCTCGCCAGCCTCTTCCTGAAGAGCGGCGAGGAAAGCATTAAGGAATTGAACCCGCGGCTCGGCCAAGAGTCGCGCCGTTTTAGTTTGTAATTTAGAGGGTAACTCATCAGCAGCCTTCCGCAAAACAGGAATGACTGACGAAAAAGTGGGATAGCGGGTATCTCTTCCCACTTTCGTAACGGTACGCGCCACGCCTACGGCGCCTAACTGCTCGAGAATATCGGCGTCGCGTAGAAGCACGCCTTCGATGCGGCGCGGCTTGTCGTTCGGCTGGTGGGTTTCAATGGCTTCGGCGACAGCGTCGAGTTTTGCGGCTGGAAAACCCCAGCCCGGAAGCAGGTCGCGCGTGCGCGCCACGGTGTAGGGCACATGATTCCACCGCGCCAGCAGTTCGGGCTCGTTGGGCCGGTGTCCGATAAAAACGCCGAGGTCGTGCATCCACGCGGCGGCAAATAGAACGTCGTCGTCGTACTCCACGCCTTCGCCGATGCGGCATGCGAGCGCGTAGAGACGCGGCTGATGGCCGAATTTGTCGTGAGGTTGCGCCGCCTCGCGGATGTACTCGATTACTGAGTTGCGCCAACCGGCCGGGATCATGCGGATTTCGTGGGCCAGTTGGGGGTGATGCGGATCAAATCGAGCCCGCCAAGATTTTCGACGGTGAACTCCGGCGAAACGGCGGGAATGGCGGCAATGGCGCGCGGCGGCAGGTCAATGGCATCGAAGCTGTCGCCAGCAATTCGTCCCGTTCCGGCAGCGGCAAACAGATAGGCGAGGCCGGGCGCGGACTCAGAAGCGCCGCGCAGATTCGCGCTCGATCGATTTCCTGGCACGGGGATCCGTTCTACGCGAAAGTATTCCACGTCGATGAGCAGGGTGCGGTCTGCGAGTGGTTGCGGCGCGACTTTGCCGGCCCGCGTCACCAGCTTCGTCGCTTCGAGCGATTTTTTCACGTGGAGCTCGCGCGGCCGGCCGTAGTCGAACATGCGATAAGTGAGATCGCAGTTCTGCTGCGTCTCCAGGAGAATAGGTCCGGGCCAGATGGCGTGCACCGTGCCCGCATCGACAAAGACCATGTCGCCCGCTGCAACCGGTACAACGTTAAGGCTCGCTTCCAGCGTGCCCGCGCGAATCTGCTCTTCCACCTGGCTGAGCGTGACGCCGGATTTAAGGCCGACCGCGACCGCCGCGTTTGGCTCGGCAGCCAGGCAATACCAGCACTCGGTCTTGCCGCGCGGCTCGCCGTATTTCTGCGCCATGCGATCGTCAGGATGAACCTGGACACTGAGCTTCTCGCGCGCGAAGAGCACCTTGATGAGCAACGGAGAGGCTGGTGACGGCGCCGCCGGACCGAGCAGCGATGAGTGAGCTGCAGAGAAAAGGTCCGCGAGACGCTTGCCAGCGTGCGGTCCGGTGGCGACGAGCGAATCATCGCCGGTAAGCCAGACTTCGCCGATGGGGTCGGCGCCGGCCACTTTGTCGTACCAGGGGCGGAGATCGCGAAAGCCCCAGACGCGCGTGTCAAAGCGCGGCTCGATGCGAAACGGCGCCAGTTGTGGAGCAGAAGATGCTTGCAGTGCCGACATGGGGTTGTGAGTGGCCCTTGGGACGGGAGCAGGCCGCGTTCCGGTTGATGCGGCCGGGTGAGCTGGCGGATGCCCGGCCGCAATCCCACTCTAGCAGACGGCGAATGGGCAGGTGCGAACCGGCGGCGGGTGCGCGGACCAGGCTACCCCGGTATTTGGAGAGCTGGCCATGGGCGGCTTCGGGGAGTCTTTTCTTTCCCGGTTGCAAGACTCAAATGGACTTGCGGTATACTTTGAGAAAGATCAACGGGACAGTTATGGCTTCGATCCACTCGCATCACCCCCCGGAAGACTGTTTGAATTGCGAGCACCGGCATCTTCGGATGTTCTGCAATCTCACACCGGAGGCGTTGGCGGACTACGACGGTATCGGAATCATGATGAATCACGCGCGCGGAGCCAAGCTATTCTCCGAAGGCGATCCGGCGCGAAACGTCTTCGTGATCTGCTTCGGGCAGGTCAAGATCTCCTCTACATCGCGCGATGGAAAGACCATGATCTTGAAGATCGCCGGTCCCGGCGACGTGATGGGATTGAGCGCGGTGCTGGCCAACGTTCCCCACGAAGTGACCGCCGAGGCCATCGAGCCCTGCCAAGTGAAGACGGTACGCAAGCAGGAATTTGTCGATTTCCTCAGCCGCCACGGCATCGCTTCGATGCACGCGGCGCAGGCACTCTCCGGCGAATATATGACGGTTTTCCACGACGCCAAGCGGTTGGCGCTTTCCGGCTCGGCGGCGGGACGACTGGCGCGCCTGTTGCTGGACTGGGGACGGGCGGCTGCCAACGGCAAGCCGGAGATCAAGTTCACTATGGCGCTGACTCACGAGGAAATCGCCAACATGGCGGGGACCTCGCGCGAAACAGTGACGCGGCTGCTGAACCAGTTCCGCCGCGACCAGTGGATCACCATTAAGGGGACGAGCCTGACCATCGTGAAGCCGGAGCAGCTGGAGCGGCTCACGGCGTAAGCGCCAAGGGCGCATTCCATTCCAAGTTCGAGCGCGGCCCTCCGCCGAAGCCGGTGTCAGAACATCAGCCCAAACTGCTAATCAGAAACGTTCAACTGGCTCGGGAGAAGCTCGAAGCGGCGCCGGCTTTTTCAATCCCCTGGTGAGAAACCAAATACTTACCGACAGCTCAAACGCGACCACCGGCATCTCGTACCAGTTCGCGGAAATCACCGCTCCAAAGCCGCGGTCGTTTAAATAGGCAAAGGCGCATGTCATTTCGAAGAATGACGCCAACATGCCCCACCAGGCAACAATTCGCGGAACGTAGCGCGATTGCAAAAACAAAAAGCCGAGGACGAGCGAACTCAGCCCATAAAACGTGAGGCCGATGTAATAAGCATCCCAACCGGAAGCGAGGCGCAATGCCGCGAGCGCCTGCAACTGCCTTGCGTCCAATACCCCCTGGCATTCAACGCCAGTCAGGATGCGCACGGCGCCGAAGGAATCAAGCAGCTGAACGAACCACATCGCAACGTACACCAGCCTCGAGAATGCCGCGAGCAGCGCCAGGCCGCGGTTGACCGGCCGCAGCAGCAAGTAGAGGGCTGACAACAGCACGACGCCTGCTACGCCGTTCAGGCATGATGCGCCCATGAACATGCGATAGTCGTGCAAATGCTTCGTGATATTCCGGGCCGTTTCCGTCTCATGATTCCAGACCAGAATTGGCGCAAGCCAGCGTGTGAATGCAATCGCCATTAACGTAACGGTGAGAGGATAGGCAATGGCGAAAACTCGGGCTGCATGACGTTGTGACCGGTCGATCATGTTCTTCTTTCAGGCGGTGTCAGAGAGCGGATCCACAGTTGGTATGGCCCGGTTTCGGGCGGAGTTCGATGTGGCTCTTTCTTGTTGAAAAAGCCACTCAAACCTCGGGGCGCCGAGAAGCGGTGGCTGTGGAACCGCTGTAGCCTTCCGCCGCGACAAAAGCACTCCGATTGTTTGAAATGTGAGCCAATGTGCTCCCCGGCTGTTTGGCCGGAAGGCAAGATCAAAAAGAGAAATTGGCAACAAAACAGCACTCGCCAGGCTGAGATTATGTGCTCCCAGATGTGGTGCGCATGGAGCAGGAAAATGGCACCGAGGCGCAACAACGGCAGCGGGACGGCTACAAGCTCAACGTCGATCTGCAATCGCTTCAGTGATTCGCGCCGACTGCTTCCACATGAAGTTCCGGCGCGGCCGGTTGCGGTTCGCGCAGTGTCAGCACCGGGCAGCGCGCATGCGCCAGCACGCGGTACACGGTGCGATCGCGCGTCAGATTCTCCAATGCGGAGCGCTGCGTGGCGCCGAGGATGATCAGGCTGGCGTGGCGCTCCGAGGAAGCGGCAAGGATTTCGATGGTGGGGTTGCCGTGGGCAACGACCGGTTCAACGTTGACGCCCGAACCCGAGCCGATGGCATGCGCAAGCGAGCGCAGCTCCTGCATCGCCGTCGAATCGAGCCCGGTGGGCAGATGCTTGCGTTCCATCTCGTCGGCTGGCGGCAACACATGGAGCAAAACCAGGCGCGCCTTTTGAGCTTCGGCAATTCGGCAGGCAAGCGCTGCACCCGGGCGGGAGGTCTCTCGCAAGGTGGTGGCCAGCAGCACGACTGGTCCCTCGCTGTCTGGCTCCTGGAGATGAGCCTCGGGTCCCACGGTTATGACCGGGAGGTTGACCGAGCGCAGCACTTGCTCTGCCACGGAACCAACCAGCAACTTACCGAGCTTGCTGCGGCTCCGTGTGCCGACGATGACGCGATCCGCGTGGAACTGGCGGATGGCGACACCAATCTCGTGAGTGGGTTGGCCCTCGCGCACTAGCGCGTCACAGCGAAGACTGCGCGCGCCGGCGAGAGTGCACCATTGCTGAAGGGTTTTGTCGGCGGCTTCCAGGGCTCCGGAGGTGTCGTAGTAGGGAAGCCCGCTGGCATCAGCGGAGATGGCGGATATCGTGGGGAGCGCGTGGAGGAGCAGAAGGCGCGCGCCGGAAGCGGCAGCCTGTTCCAACGCGAGGGGCATAAGGCGGTCCAAGTCGCTGAGGTCGGTAGCGACCAGGATCAGGGACGGATGAGCCCAGTCACGAGCCACATCGTGGACGGCTGCATCCGCCATGGCATACACCCCGTATCGGAGAGGGTGGCACCGGACGCGGAGGGGAGGATGTGCCGGAACGCACTCCCCCGTGTGATTTAGATCACAAAAAGACACAACTGCAAGCGACCCGCAGGGGAATGCGGCTGATGGCAACCGGCGGCCGGCTCAGGAGACGGTTTTGGCCGCCTCTTCGGGGTTCACGAGGTCGCGAAGTTCTTTGGAAGGCTTGAAGTAGGGCACGCGTTTGGCCGGTACTTCGACCCGCTGCCCGGTCTTGGGGTTGCGCCCGATGCGGGGATTCCGCTGCCGGATACGGAAGGAGCCGAAGCCGCGGATTTCGATCTTATCGCCGTTTTGCAACGCTCCGATGACGGAATCGAAGATGGTCTCAACAATGACCTCGCTGTCGCGCCGGGTCAAATCCCCGAGACCGGCCACTTTCTCGACCAGGTCTGCCTTTGTCATATTCGCTTGACCTCCGCACCCAGCATAACCGGGTTAGATTCGAAGAAGGGCAAAAAAGTTCTCGTCCCCGCTGCGATTATAACCATTTCCATCAGTGAGTTGGACGGAGGGCGGATGCTCTTTCGATGGGGCGCAATTGTGCCCTGGCCCGCAGGCTGGGGTGCGGTATCATGGCAAGAGCCTTTCCCGGGGCCCCCGCCCGGAGGAATCAAGACTCGAACGAGGCGGTGGATGCGGTGACCGAATATCCCCAATACAGCATCGTGATCCCGGCATACAACGAGCGTGCGCGCATTCCCGGCACGCTTGCGGCGGTGGTTGAGTGCATCCGCGCCCACGGCTGGTCGGCCGAGGTCGTGGTAGTGAACGACGGCTCGCGCGACGGCACCGCAGAGGTGGTAAAGGAGTTCGCCGCCAACGCGCGGGAAGTCAGGCTGCTGGAGAATCCCGGCAACTGCGGCAAAGGGTACAGCGTGCGCAACGGGCTGCTGCATTCCTTCGGCAACGTGGTGATGTTCACTGACGCCGATCTTTCCGCGCCTATGGAAGAGGCGGAGGGCTTGTTCGGCGCCATCGAGCAGGGCGCCGACATCGCCATCGGCTCGCGCTGGCTGGAGCGCGCCCGCCAGACGATCCGCCAGCCTCTCTACCGGCAGTTTTTCGGCCGCTGCTTCAACGCGGTCACGCGGCTTATTATGGGCCTGCCTTTTGCAGACACCCAGTGCGGCTTCAAGGCTTTTACGCGCAATGCGGCACAAACCGTATTCCAGCTTCAGACCATCGACCGCTGGGGCTTCGATCCGGAGATTCTGTTTATCGCGCTGAAGCGCGGCTTCAGGATTGTGGAAGTGCCGGTAAGCTGGGCCCATGACGAGCGGAGCCGTATGAGTTATCTGAAAGACGGCATGCGCATGCTTCAAGATATCGCCCAGGTGCGCTGGAACGCGCTGATCGGCCGCTACGACCGCCAGGTGGAGGGCATACATCGGCCCGGTCTGGTTAAGTCCAAGTAACTACCCTCTAACTCGCCTGGAATGGTTCCCTTCACAAGGCGCCTACATCTGTGGCTGCGGTACGGCCTTCAGCCATGGACGAGAATTCCGCCGGGACAAGGCATCTGTGTAAACTTCTGCATTCCATCAAACGTCCCTCAATAGCAAGTGCGGAGTAAGTCGCCGCGCAGCGATCGTATTCCGATCAAGGCTCAATCACGATGCGATCAAGACCGGGTTAGGAGAGACGTAAGTATGTTCAAGAAGCTTGCATTGGCAGTGCTGTTTATTGCACTCGGCTCCGTGACGGCCCTGGCCGCCGACTTTAACGGCAAGTGGACGGCGCAGGTGGAGACGCCGCGCGGCACGCAGACTCTTACTTTCAACTTCAAGGTCGATGGTTCGGCACTTACCGGCACAGTCACCACGATGCGCGGCGACGTGGACATTCAGAACGGCAAAGTCGACGGCGATAACATCTCCTTCGACCAGGTGATGAACTTCAACGGCAACGAATTCAAAATCAGTTATACCGGCAAGGCCGATGGAGCGGACTCGATCAAATTCACGCGCCAGTTCGGCGACCGGCCGGGGACTGATTTCGTTGCCAAGCGCGGCGATGCCGGAGCGGCACCCGCAGCAGCACCCGGTTCTTCGCCTCAGTAACACTTCTCGCTAGGAAGAGATGTGGAACAGTGATAGGGTGGACTGAAACCGGCAGGAGGTTCCAGTCCGCCTTATGTTCGGCCGCTCTTCCCCGCGCTTTCCCTGGTTCCTCGTGTTTGCTGCTGCGATTCTGATTGCAGGGCAATGCATCGCCGTGTCGCGTGCAGAAGCCCAGACATTCGACGCGACCAACCTTCGCCAGCCCACCGACCTGGGCATGACGTGGCTGGTTCACGCCGGCGACGATCCGGCCTATGCGCAGCCGAGCTTCGATGACTCGCATTGGACTCGGTTCGATCCCCACGGATCGCTTCTGGCCATTTTCGCTCATCGTCGCTCTCCGGTGGTCTGGTACCGGCTGCATATCAAAGTTGCTCCGAATCAGAAAGGCCTGGCGCTGGCGGAATGGCAACTGGCCAGCGCCCTGGAAATTTACGTGAACGGGCGGCTGTTGATCCGCTCCGGCAGCGTGTCTCCCTATGCGCCTTACACATTCAGCGGCCATCTGCTCAGGCCTATCCCCGACTCCGAAATCGCCACCGGTTCGCTGGTAGTTGCGGTGCGTACGTATATCTCGCCGCTCGAATGGGCGGAGGGCCCCGGTTTGTATGTCAACAACCTGACTTTTGGCCAGCAGGCGGCTCTTAGCGACCGCACTTGGCTCACCGTGGTGGGCGCGAACGCCTTGACGTGGTTTTCCGATCTTTCCGGCATCGGCCTGGGAATTGTGGCTCTGGCTCTTTTCGCCGCGCAGCGGAACCGGCGCGAGTACTTGTGGATCTTTCTCCTGTTTTTTTCTACCGTAGCCCAGTTACCGCTCGCGCTTTACGAACTCTTCCACACCATTCCAGCGGTTTGGGAACTTACGAACGTGCCATTTCGGGTGGGCTACCTGGTCTTCCTGACAATGACGTATTTCGCACTTTTGCGCATTCCCCTTCCCCGCTGGATGCAGTATTTCCTGGGGGCCTCGGCAGTGGGGCAAGCGGCGACGGGCCTGTCAACGCTCTTCGGGTTCGGGTCCTCACTCACCCTACTGTTGGCAGCCACGCCCATGGCCGCCCTGGTCGCGGGTATCATACCGTCGCTTCTTATCAGAGAGTTTCGTCGCGGCAATCGCGAAGCCGGAATCCTGCTGCTGCCCGCACTTCTGCTCGGCTCCTATATCTACTTTGAACTGGTGGTGTTCCTGGGGTTGCAAATTCCCGCGTTGGCAAGCAGCGCAGTGCATCTTCAAAACGCTGTTTACTACTGGAATCTCGGCCCGTTTACTCTGCAAGCGCCCGATCTCTGCGGCTGCCTGTTTGTTCTTTCTCTGGCCGTCATCATCGTGCTGCGCGCCACGCGCATCACCCATCAGCAGGCGCTGCTGGAGAGCGAATTGGCCGCCGCCCAGGAAGTGCAGCAGGTGATCCTGCCCGAACAGGTGGAGACTGTTCCCGGCTTCAAAGTCGAAAGCATTTACCAGCCTGCCGAGCAGGTGGGCGGCGACTTTTTTCAAATCCTGCCGGCTGGTGAGGGCGGAATGCTGGCGGTGATCGGCGACGTTGCCGGCAAGGGACTGCCCGCGGCGATGCTGGTCTCGATGATTGTGGGCACAATTCGGGGAGTTGCGGAATACACGTCAACCCCGGCGGAACTGCTCGCGAATATGAATGAGCGCCTGGTGGGCCGCGCCGGAGGATTTTCGACGGCACTCGCTGCGCTCATTGCTGCCGACGGGTCCGTCACTCTAGCCAGCGCCGGTCATCTCCCACCCTATCTCGACGGCAAAGAGGTCGATCTGCCGAGCGCGTTGCCACTCGGCGTTCGCAGCGGCGCCACATATGAAACCGCACGCATTCGCATCGAGCCGGGCAGCCGGCTGACGTTCTATTCCGACGGAATCGTCGAAGCAAAAAAACAGAACGGGGAGATGTTCGGCTTTGAACGCGCGCGGCAATTCTCTATGCAGCCGGTAGCGGCCATCGTCTCCGCTGCCCGCCAGTTCGGTCAGCAGGACGACATGACAGTGGTGTGGATTGAGCGCGTGCCCGCGCCGGTGAGCACCACGCAAATGGCCTTTGAGCCCGCGCCGTTGCCAGCTGTGTGATGGATGCAAGCCGGCAGGCGGCGGCGAGAGGGAGCGGCTATTCCGGCTTGATGGCCTGCGCTTCCATCTGCGCCAGCAGGCGACGCATCTCTTCGAATTCCGGCCGGCCATGCAGCGGCTTCAATCGCGGATCGGCGAGGAACTGGAAGAACCACGGGCATCGATTCTCGATAGATGTTTTCAGCACCTTTATGGCTTCGTCTGGCTCGCCCAACTCCAAATAGACCGCAGCGTTGAAACAGGTGATTGCGAAGCGTTCTCTCGATCGCCATTCGATCTGCTCGAGGACCTGGCGGGCCTCGTCGGTCTGGTTTGCGCGGGCCAGCGCATAGGCACGTGCGGAGAGTGCGATGTCCAGGTGGGGAACGCGCGTTTCCAGGTTCCGGGCAATTTCGGTGGCCCGTTTGGCTTCGCCATTGAAGGCCAGGACCAGCGACCCGTAAAAATTCACCACCGGCTCCTGCGGGAATTGCTCGAGGGCGTGCTTCGCTTGTGCCAGGCTCTGTTGGGCTTCGCCGGCGAGGTGCAGGGCCCAGGCCAGCCGGCCGTGCAGCCAGGGGGAATAGGGGTCAAGGGTCATCGCGTCGCGCAGAATACCGAACGCCTCAGTGAAACGATGCCGGCTGAGCGCAAAGAAGGAGCGCGCACGCGTAGTCCAGGCGTCATGCGGCAAGTGCGCCGACTGCGCGAAGGCATGGAGTGCGGATGGCAGATCGTGGTCGTAGTGGAAGCTGAACCATCCCAGCGCGGGCAATATGGATGTGGCCCTGCCCACAGGGTCGGCGATGGGTTCGGCGGCTTTGCGCGCTGTCGCAGCAGCAACGTCGGGAGGCATGAATCCGTAAATTGCCTGGGCGACGCACAGGTTCGCCAGGTCGACGCGGGCTCCTGTCAGCGAAGGATCGAGTTCGATGGCGCGCAGGAGATGCTCGACACCCTCCAGCATCTGGTGACGCTGCAAGCTGCGCCACTCCTGGCGCGCGCTCAGAAACATCTCGTAAGCCGCCAACTGCCGGGTGGCTTCGTCTCCCCGTTCAAGGGTAGCGATGGAATCGCCCGAAATCGAAGGCTCGGCCAGCGCGGCGATTGAGAGACCCTCTATGTGAAGAGCCGGTGCTGCGGGAAGGCTCGTGGGCAGCGCCGTGTTGAGCCGAAAATTGAGCCGGGTGGCAATCTCAAGTTCCAGGCCCGCGGTACGCTTGCGTGAAACCAGCACATCTTCCGCCCACACCTGCACACCATCGCGCACGCGGATCATTTCCGCGCCCAGGCGATAGTGGGAAGGCAGCACGCGGAGTGTCCCGGTGAGCACAAAATCGGCCTTCAGTGTGGTGCCGATCTCGTGCGCCGAGAAGCCGCGCCGTGCCAGCGTCGAAACCGAGTCCTGCGACAGAACGGAGACGACTGGATGTCGCGCCTGGGTCAGGCCGGTGGCCGTTTCTTCAGCCACGGCTGAACCCAGGTAGTCCGCCACGCCCGGGCCCGTGGCAAAGGGGGCAATGGCCAACCGGGCCCGCGGGGCATTGGCTCCGACAAGGTGTTGCGCCACGTTGGCAGAGAAGCGATAGCCGCGCTTGTAGACCGTCTGAATGCAGTCTTCAAGCTGCAGACGGGCGCGCAGCGAGGAGACGCACTTGGTCACGCTATCGGGGCTCACGTGCACGTCACCCCACAGCGCCTTGCGCATCTCCTGCGCCGTTACCACGTGGCCGGCGCGCATCAGCAGCACACGGAGCGCCGCCAGTTCTTTTGGGGGCAGGTGGACCAGGGTCCCACCGCGAAAGAGACTGCCGTCAGGCTCGAGGCTGAAACCGGCGAAAGAAAATGTCCATTCGCTGGTCTGGCGGGCAGAGTTCGCCGGCTCTCCGCGGCCGGTCGGGTCCGCAAAAGGTCGATTCATCCGATCCAACACAGTTCTCGAAGCGCCGGACTTACTATGTCTGCGTCCTGCGTGGTACAGCGCAGACAAACCGCGTATCCGGTCTTCGGGTAATCCATCCAGGGAAAAAAGCGCACTACAGGCCCGCCACTTACCGGCGCGGGCCTACCTATTTTCGTATCACCGAGATTATCCACGTTTTGTCAGGTCTTGCGGGAAATTATGTGGAATTCTTCCGCTCTAGGTAATCGACAAGTGGTTACTTGTTTACCAAGAAGTAAACAGATCGTTTGGGGCTATCTCTTAGATCCCGCTTATCTTTTTCGCGATTCTTGCGGGAGTTCCACGGAAAACTCTTGCGAGGCGCCGAGATAACCGCCAGCTTAGTATTTCGGCTTGATGGCAAATGTCAGTCCCATGGTGAACTGGAAGGAATTGCGCCTGGTGGGCGGCAGCGTGGACGGGGGATCGTTCAGGTAACTGTCTTGGGTGCCGACGGAAAAGCTCAGGTTCCTGTAAGCGGGGAAGGCCAAGGTATCCGTTTCCGCAGCCGAGTAAGCGTGCGGATTGTTGTAGGCGGGAATGTAAGCGATCGTCTGAGTGTAATTGAGCATCTTCAGATGCGCACTGTAATCGGCGGAAAAAGTGGAGCCGATCAGGTTCTGGTCAGCGGTTCCCCCGCCGCTCATGAACTGCTGTTTCTCGTACTGCATGGTTGCCTTGAGGTTGGCTTCCTGGACAGGCGTTTTGAGCGCAGTCCATCCGATTCCGGCGCCATAGATCTGCTCCAGGTCCAGGTTCTGGCTGAAGTTGTGATCGAAGGATGTGGCTGCGAGCAGGAAAAAGCGCGGGGTGAGATTCTCGTCGCGTTCTGCGTCAGCGTGGTAGATGGCTGTCTTGGTCACCAGGGCCGGAACCACTGTGCCGGTGGTGGGATTCGTATAGGAAGGCTGGGTGATTTTGCCGAAGGAGCCGTTGAAATCGACCGAGGTGCGATTGCGACGCGCGAGCCAGGTGACTGCGGGCACAACCCTGACCAGGCCGAGGCCGCCGGAAAAAGTGTACTGGCTCTGCGTGGCCGTCACCACCGTGGCGCCGGCGGTTGCCGCGCCGCCCCATCCGGCCATCAGGCTCGGCCGACGCGTAGCTTCCTTCTCGAGCTCATTGGCAGAGATCACGTATTGTGCCGTGTCGACGGGCAACGGGGCCAGGGGCGCCACGCCTTCCGGGCGGACGGTTACCTGCTGGTTTTCGACCACCAGCGCGCCGGCCGGAATGGCGCCCTGCTGCTTCCTGGTGCGCAGGCCGGAGTTTTTGCTGAGCACCGCAAAGTTCCTGCTGGTTCGCAGTTCCTTGATCTTGCTCCAGGGCAGCGTGATGTCGCCCGCATCCTCACTGTGAAATGTGACCTTGCCTGCGATGGCGTTGACCAGTTTGCCGTGCAGCGTGTCGCCGTTGCTGAGTACCAGCACGTCTGGCTCGTTATTGGGCGCGGGGCTGCTTTGCGAAAGGCAAAGGGCGCTTCCGCAGAGAAGCGCACAGACCAGGCAAGCCGCAAGGCGGCAGAGGGTGAGGACAGAAGAATGCAGGAACACTTGACGCATCGGGCTCGAAGGCCCTCCTTTGAGAGATTACGTTATGGCAGGCAAGGGGTGCACGCGGAACACGAACAATCCTCGATACTTGGATGCAGTCCTCCGGCCTGGCGCACTTAACTCGTGAGAGGGAGGAAAACTTCAGAAAAACTTCAGCAGCGAGCCTCCAAGGCTGGCTACACAATGTCTTCACTTCGGAATTGGCGGAAGGAAGAGGCATGGCCAAAGGCGGTACGAAGACGGTTTCCTACGCGCAAAGATCGCTCGAACCTTACTCCATCGGAGTCAAATTGCGGCTGTTGCGGACGCAAAAGAAGCTCACGCTGTCGCGTCTTTCGGCTGAAACCAAGCTGTCAACGGCGCTGCTCTCCAAGCTGGAAACCGACCGCATGATTCCGACTCTGCCTACGCTGGCCGCCATCAGCCGCGTTTATGGCGTGGGATTGAGTTACTTCTTCTCTGAGCCGCTGCGGCATACCCTTTCCATAACGCGCAAGGCGCATCTGGAAGGTGAAGGCCGCAGCCAGGAGCCGGTAAAGACTACGCCTCTGAATGTCGTAAAGGAGGGCACCAGGCTGGTGGCGCAGGTGATTGAATTTCCGGCAGCCGGGGCCGCTGCATCTATCAATCCTTTCCGCGAGGCTCATGCCGTTCTTTACGTGCTGGAAGGCGAGCTGGAGCTGGAGGCCGGCGGAGTACGCGAAAGTCTTGCAGCGGGCGACTGCGCCTGCGTGGAAAGCGATATGGAAGTGGCCTGGAGTGCAGGCGGCAAAGGGCGCTGCCGGGTGCTGGCCGTTTTTGCCGCAGAAAGCGGCGGAGAAGCTGAAAGCTGACGGCTTACCGTTCAAAGATCGTAGTTCAAAGTCGAGAGCTCGGGTCTACGGTTTGCCTTCACGCAAACTGCGGACGCTGAACTGCGGGTCATAGCTGATTTGGCCCTCGGCTATAATAGATACAGTCGCATCGAGCGAGAATTGTGCCTCGGTGAGAGGCGCCGCCCGCACACCGCGGGCCTGAAATTCCGTCCTCCCGCGCTCAGAGAGTTTAGTCATGATTCGTTTCCTGCAAGCTGATAATCGCATTGTCAAAGTGATGTTCGTCCTGATCATCGCCGCCTGCTCGGTGGGCATGGTGATTTACCTCATTCCCGGCCTCTACAACCTCGGCGCACCCTCAGAGGGCACCTACGCCGTGATTTATCCCCACTGGTACAGCCGCATCTTTTCTTCCGGCACCAGCGTCACCCAGCAGCAGGTGGAGGCGGCGGCGCAGCAGGATATCCAGATGCGCTACCCGCAGTACGCGGGCAATCCGATGATCCTCAAGTTCCTTGAGTCGCAGGTAGGCTCGCAACTTGTGGAGCGTCAAGTGCTGGTGCAGGAAGCCGATCAGCTCGGGGTCCACGTCACCGACAACGATGTGCGTCAGTTCCTTCACCAGGGGGAACTTGGCCAGATGATCTTCCCCAACGGGCAGTACATCGGGGACGACGCCTACGCGAACCTCGTAGCCACGCGCTTCAACATGACGACAACGGCGTTTGAGGACGAGATCAAGACCGAGATCGCCATTCGCCGGCTGGAAGCGCTTATCACCGCGCCGGTGACCGTCAGCGACCAGGCCGTGCAGGCTGCTTACATGAAGCAGAATCTCAAGATCAAGTTCGACTACGCGGTGATCACCGCCGACAGCCTGCGCAACCAGATTAATCCCAGCGACGCGCAGCTCGAGGCGTACTTCAAGCAGAACGCTGCGCGCTACGCGAACGCCGTTCCCGAGCAGCGCAGCATCAGCTATTTCGCCTTTACTACCAACGATCTGCCCGGTGGCGTACCGCAGCCCACCCAGCAGCAGATCGAGCAGTACTACAACGATCACAAGAGCCAGTACACGCAGCCGGAAGAGGTGGATTCGCGGCACATCCTGATTTCCGTGCCCGCCAACGCCACGCCGCAGCAGGTTTCTGCCGCCCAGGCCAAGGCCGATTCCATTCTGAAGCAGCTCAAAGCCGGGGCCGATTTCGCCGCCATGGCCAAGAAGTACTCTGACGATCCCGGCAGCAAGGATAAGGGCGGGGAACTCGGTTTTGTCCAGAAGGGGACCATGGTTCCCGAGTTCGACAACGCCATCTTCACGCAGCCTGTGGGCGAACTGAGCATCGTGCGCAGCCAGTACGGATTCCACATCGTGCAGGTGGAGAAGCGGCAACCCGCGCACGAGCAGGCGCTGAACGAAGTGCTGCCGGAGATCCAGGCGTCGCTGATCCAGCAGCAGACCTCGGCGGCCGAATCGCAGTATGCGCAGAAGCTCACCAGCGAAGCCGACAAGAATGGGCTGGACAAAACCGCCGCGGCTCACCACCTGCAGGTGGTGACGACGCAGCCGCTTGCTCGCCAGGGAACCATTTCGGCTATTCCAGACAGCTCACAACTGCTGGGCAAGGCCTTCACCACCAAGCCCGGAGATCCGCCGCAATCGGCCACCACCGGCGACGGCTACGCCATCTTCCAGGTGAAGAGCATCGTCCCGGCGCACGCGCCGACCTTCGCCGAGTGGAAAGATCATGTGCTCTCCGACTACCGCGACCAGCAGGTGCCCGGCCTGATCGACGCAAAGACCAAGGAACTGGCAGACAAGGCGCAGTCGATGAACGATCTGGCCAAGGCCGCCAAGGCGGTTGGCGCAAAGGTGGAGACCAGCGACCTGGTCACCGCGTCACAGCAGGTTCCGGACCTGGGGCAAGTGGGCCAGGTGGCTCCGCAGCTCTTCAAGCTGAGCGTGGGCAATATAAGCGGGCCGATCCACACCACCTCGTCTGGCGTGGTGGCCAAGATCGTGGATAAGCAGCAACCCACGCCCGCCGAGATGGCCAAGAACCTCGACCAGACCCGCGAGGCCATGCTTCAACAGCAGCGCGACCAGGCGTTCAATGTCTTCGTGAGTAACGTGATGAACGACTACCGCAAGCGCAGGCTGATTCAGATGGGCAAACAGCCGAGCCCGAACGATCAGGGAATGTAAGCAAGATTGCTGGACGGAGGGGATGAACAAAACAGCCCGCATCTCGCGATGCGGGCTGTTTTGCGTCTGCTGCTGATGCTCCCTCAACGTATCCCGGTCTTCAGGACCTCAAATCCAGTCGCCGGCTGCAGATCAGGTTGCGCATCCCGGTTCGGCTCAATCGTGATACTGCCCGATTTCCCCTCCGCCACTGTTGTGTTCCACCCGTCCACCGCGATTACCGCCTTCTGCCCGTCAAAATCGCTCTCCGCAGCGTGAATCACGATCGTCTTGGTTTCATCTGGGACCAGCGAAACGTAGTTGTCGTTGTAATAGACCGGCAGAACGCGGTCGCCCGAAGCGCGCCGCAGTTGCACGTGCGCCATCAGTGCGATGTTCTGCGTGGGATTGTGCAGCGTCACCGTGATGGTGCGCTCGCCGCCGGAGTTTTTCTCCTTCGCTTGCAGATCGAGCGTAACCTGCGGCATGTTCTGCAGGTCCTGAAGGTCGTCAATATGCGCCGGCACCGCGCGCCAGTAGAAATTGCTCGATATGGTGTTCCCGGATGCGTCACGCAGCGTCAGATCGACAAAATGCACCTGCGAGATTTTGGTCGGAAACATCACTTCACCGAGGTTAGTCGCGGCTAACGGAGGCGCTGTTACCGGCACGTCGTACTGCGCGGCCTGCGTGCCATCGAGATTGTAGATGGCAACGTGCGCCGTGGCTCCGCTCAGCGGCGTGGGCAGATTATTGATCACCTGCACCTGGTCGTTGGCCTGATTGAGCTGCACGTGGACCATCTCCGAAGCGTGCATCACGCCGAAGTAGGACGCGAACGGTTCAAGATAGTAGTCGTAAATCTGCCACACAAAACTGGGCTGCGCGGGATTGCTCATCCACGTGATCACCGCCGTGGTGGGGCTGAAGAGCAGCGCGTTGCGCCCCTCGTACATGGCGCGGAACGCCTCGTAATCGGCCATCTGTGCCTTGCGCACGAAGTCGGCCAGGTTGCGGAATTTCCCGTAGCGCCTGGCAATCTCTTTCGGATAGTTCTGCGCGCCGGAACCTCCGCTGGCCAGGTCATGTTCCGCCCAGTCGTCGTTGATCGAATTCCAGTCCTTCTGCGGCATCATGGCGTGAATCGATTCCAGTGTGGGAACCGATACGCTGCCGGTTTCAGTCTTGAAGAAATCGTCGAGCACGCGGTAAAACTCGCGCGGCTCACGCCACACATACGGCCCGTGCGAGCGCACGCCGTGGCCGCTGGTCGAGCTGGGCTGGTAAAGCCGAGTCGGATCGAGATCAGTAAGCAGCTTGCGCAGCGGTATATCGATCTCTGGCGGCGGATCGCCTTCGTTGCGCGCGCACCACAGCGCAATGGAAGGGTGATTGCGGAAGCGCAGCAGCTTGTCCCGCACGTTGGCCAGGTAAGTGGCGTCGTCGTCGGGGTCCGGCCCGTCGTTGGGATTGGGCTGGAAGAACTCGTCCCAAACCAGGATGCCGTACTTATCGCAGACCTCGTAGAAATCCTCGCTGGTGCTCTGGCCCACCCAGTTGCGGATCAGGTTCAAATGCGCCTGTTGGTGCAGCTTGATATCCGCCTCCAGCCGCGCGCGGGGTATGCGCTTCAGCGCCTCATCCAGCCCCCAGTCACCTCCGCGAATGAAGATCGGCACGCCATTCACCGAGATGGTCAGCGTGTCGGAACCTGGAACCATGTAAGTGAATTTGCGCACGCCAAAGGTGACGTCATCGGAATCGGAAATATTACGGTCGATTTTGAAATCGAGGTGCAAAGAGTAAAGATTCTGCGGCCCGTAGCCGTTGGGCCACCAGAGGCGCGGGTTCTCCATGTGCAGCACCGGCGTATCTTTCGCGTCGAAGCTCACCAGTTGCTTAGCATGCGCGGCAAGGCTCACAGTCTTGGTAAACCGGATCTTGCCGATCTCGCCTTCGAGTTCGCCCTGCTCAGGCTGGTCGGTGACGTTTTCAACCGTTGCCTGCACCGTCAGATCGGCCGAATCGGTGCGCGGCAGGGGCAGATCGGTCTTCACAAACGGATCGTTGATCGTCACCGGGCCCGTCGACGAAAGATAGACCTTCTGCCAGATGCCAGTATCGCGGTCGGGGATCGTGGGCAGCCAGTCCCAGCCAATCGCGCAAAGAAACGTGGGCCCGTCAATGGAACTCAAGCCGCCATTCGGCCCGATGCCCAGACGCACCGAGTGAATATGCGGCGCGCCCGGATGGGGTTGCGGCGAAACCAGCACGGCCACCACCGCATCGCTGCCCGGCGTTACGTGCGCGGTTACGTCGAAGATGCCGCGGATGAAGGCGCCTTTGATTGCGCCTACGTTCGCGCCATTCACCCACACCTCGGCAGCGAAGTTGATGCCATCGAAGTTCAGCCACACGTGCCGGCCCGCATACGATTTCGGCACCGCGATCGTAGTCCGATACCAGTAGGACTGGTAGGCGAGATCGTCGGGAATGGTTTCCGGCCGGATGTTCTCCCCGTACAGCGGATCGGGATAAACTCGATTGTCAACCAGCGTGGTGAGCACCGTTCCCGGCACGGTGGCCGTGTACCAGCCGCTGGTGTCGAAATTCGCCGATGCAATCTCCGCGCCGCTCTGCGCCACCTTCTTCGCGAACTGTAATTGCCAGCCCGAATTCAGCTCGACAGTTTGCGGGGCTGAGCGGGCGGCGGCAAAAGCAGGCAGAAAAATGCCAACGATCGTTGCAACAAGAGGTGCTAACGTACGGCGCATTTGAATTTTCAACGAAGATTCTCCCGGGTTCGCGACAGATCAACCCTATGTGCGTGGGTTACACGGATTATAGCCTCATCTTTGAATCGGGCAGCAACCGTGTTGCCACCGACCGCGTCAATAATGGAAATATGCAATTCGCGCGCTCATCCGGTATTTTGCTGCACGTCACATCATTGGCTTCCCGCGGCGGCATCGGCGATCTCGGTCCCGCCGCCCACGACTTCATCGACTTTCTTGCCCGCGCCAAACAGCACGTATGGCAGGTACTTCCGCTCAGCCCAACGGCATTTGGCAACTCGCCATATGCGGCCTCCTCCGCATTCGCCGGCAATCCCGCGCTGATCAGCCTGGAAGTACTCGCCGAATGGAGCTGGATCGCGCCCGATCGCATCGCCAGTCTCACTGCTCCGGCCGACGCCGTCGATTTTCAGGCGGTAGACGAACGCAAGATCCCGCTGCTCTTCGAAGCCGCGGAAAACTTCCTCAGCCGCGGCGCACAAGATTCGGCGCTCACCGATCAGTGGCACCAATACGAGGAATTCTGCCGAGCGCAAGCCGGCTGGCTCGATCACTACGCGCTCTTTGCTCAGCTTCGCCGCGAGTACGGCACCGCCGCGTGGAGCGAGTGGCCGGAGCCGATACGCCGCCGCGAGCCGCAGGCCGTAGCAGAAGCTAACGCGAAGCACGCTATTGCACTGGACCGCCTCAAGACGCTGCAGTTTGCCTTCACGCGCCAGTGGGAACTTCTGCGCAAAGCCGCCGCTGGGCACGGCATCCGCATCCTCGGCGACATCGCCATCTTCGTCAACATGGATTCGGCCGACGTGTGGGTTCACCCGGATCTGTTCGAGCTGGACGAAAACCTCAAGCCGCTGCGCGTCGCCGGCGTTCCGCCCGATTACTTCTCCGCGACCGGCCAGCGATGGGGCAATCCGCTCTATCGCTGGGACGTGCTCCAAGCACGCGGTTTCGATTGGTGGATCGATCGCATCCGCCGCGCCACAGAGCTTTACGACATCGCGCGCCTCGATCACTTCCGCGGCTTCGAAGCCTATTGGGCGATTCCCGCTGCAGAAGAAACTGCGGTTCAGGGCGAGTGGGTGAAGGCACCGGGCCTGGAGCTCTTTCGCGCGCTGGAAGCTGCGCTCGGGCCCGTGCCGCTCATTGCCGAAGATCTGGGCCTGATCACGCCCGAAGTAGACGCGCTGCGCACCGAGCTCGGGATGCCGGGCATGAAGGTGGTACAGTTCGGCTTCGGAGATAAGGGCGCGCACATTCATCTGCCGCACCGCATGGAGCCCGCCACCGTCGCCTATACCGGCACGCACGACAACGACACTACTCAAGGCTGGTGGCGGACGGCGAGCGAAGCCGAACACCGGGCCGCCGAAGCGTACGTGGGTCCGGTTCACGATCAACCTGTCTGGCCGCTCATTCGCGCCGTCGCAGCCAGTCCCGCGCAAGTGGCGATCTTTCCCGCGCAGGACCTGCTGGAACTCGGTTCGGAAGCGCGCATGAATACGCCGGCGGTCGCCAACGGCAACTGGAGCTGGCGCGCGACCGCGGATTGTTGGACGGATGAGCTGGCCGACCGGCTTGCAGCGCTCGCTGAAGTCACTGATCGTGAAAACGACCCGATAGGCAAAACGGAATGAGAAGCTGACGGCAGAGCGTCCACCTCCGCTGCCACTTTCGCGTTAATTCAAGATCACAGTTTTCGGATTGTGCGCTTCGGCGAAGCTTGCTAAGGTGGGCGAGTTAGTGCACCTCGGGATTCGGCAATGCTCCGTGCCAAGATTGCGCCTTTCTTCGATATCACACCGGCTTCCCTCGCGTCGGTGGCCTTGCTTGCGTTCGCACTGGCAGCATTCAGCGCTGGCGCGCAAGAACCGCCGGACAGTCCACCAGTCGTTCACCTTCCCGGCGCGGCTCCGCCGGCTCCGGGTGCTGAGAGGCCAGGCGGATATGTGGATGCCCCAATACTCGCCGAGGATCCCATAGCGCATGAAAACGCCGCGAAACTCGCCGAGGTGTCGCGCGTCCGGCAAACGCTTGAACAGAACTTCCCCAAATCGATGCAGAACGGGCTCGATGAGCTCAAGCATCACTACCCCAGTCTTGATCCGAGATTTGTTGCGGAATGGGAAAAGCGCATGCGCGCCGAGTTTAATCCCGACGACTATATCGCCGTTTTCATCAGGGTGTATGAAGAACATTACACCGCCAAGGAATTAGAGGAGATGATGCAGGCTCTGCGCGCCCGACAAAAATCGGAACCTGTAAGGCTTTCTCCGCAACTGGCAGCAAAGATCAGGGCGAACGCTCTCGAGGTCCAGAGCGAGCTGGTGGGTGGATTTGCTGAAGTTGGGGCGCGGCGCGGGGGCGAAATCGGCACCGAAATCGGGCGGGAACATCCCGAATGGGTCAGGAACTTTGATCCGGCTGCAACTCCCGCGTCGAAATAGGACTTCCGGCTCGCGCACTCCGGACATAGTGTTCCCGCCGCAGGCCGATTGGTTCATCTGAGTTTACTTGCTATCCTTACCCCACATGGAAAATGCGGCGATCCAGACTCGCGGCGTGACCCGCACCTTCGGTGCGTTGACCGCTGTCGATAACGTCACCTTCAGCGTCGCCACGGGCCAGTTCTTCGGATTCCTGGGGCCGAACGGGGCAGGAAAGTCGACTACCATCAAGATGCTCACCGGCCTGCTCGAGCCCACCGCCGGCAGCATTGAAATTCTCGGCCAGCCCTTCGGCGCCGGAGCGCTCGAGCTAAAGCGCCAGATTGGCGTAGTGCCGGAGGGCATGGCGCTGCTCGGCCGTCTAACCGCGTCGGAATATCTGCACTTCGTCGGTCGCATGTACGGCCTGGACCGCGCCACTACCGCGCAGCGTGCCGAAGAGCTGCTCGACTTCATGCAGCTCGCCGACCAGGGGCGTAAGCTGGTCACCGATTTTTCTCACGGCATGCAGAAGAAGCTCGCGCTGGCCGCTGCCGTCATCCACGGCCCGAGGGTTCTCTTTCTCGATGAGCCGTTTGAGGGCGTGGACGCAATCGCAGCCGGCATGCTCAAGACCATGCTTCAGGGTATGATCCAGCGCGGCGCCACTATCTTTCTCACCACGCACGTGCTCGAAATCGTCGAGCGGCTGTGCAGCCACGTCGCCATCATTCACCAGGGGCGGCTGGTCGCAAATGGCTCGCTGGAAGAACTGCGCGCCGGCGTGGCGTCGTCTCTGCCTGGCGAAGAAATGGGCCGACGGCTCACCCTGGAAGAGATTTTTCTTTCCATTGTGGGCGCGGGCGACATGGAGCCGGCGCAGGAGCTGTCATGGCTGGCATAGCGGGGCCGGAGATAGGCCAAACCGGGGATCGCGGCGCAGCGACGTTTGCCGCCGCAGGTGGAGCTTTCAGCCCCCTGGCTCGCGCCCAATACGCAGCATTGGCTGCGATGCGCTGGGACGCATTTCGCAACAGCATGCGGACCACGCGCGGCGCTATTGAAGCGGCCGCCAGCGGGCTCAACTACGTGATCTACGGCCTGATGGGCGTGGGCGTCACCATCGGCCTCGGCGCCGGAGCCTACTCGGCAGTTTCGAAAGGCCACCTTGCGGTCCTGCCCATCCTGCTGTGGGCCGTGCTTCTCATGTGGCAGATCATGCCGCTGGCGATGGCCTCATTTCAGCAGCAGTTCGACCTGAAAGATCTTCTGCGCTTTCCCCTCGGCTTTCGATCGTTTTTTCTCCTGCACGCCATCTTCGGCCTCATCGATTCCACCACACTCCTCGGAACTCTCGGCAGCTTCGGCATCTGGGCCGGCGCCACCATTGCAAACCCCGGCATTTCCGCATGGGTTGCGGCTGCGCTGATCGTCTTCGGCATCTTCAATGTATTGCTTTCACGGGCTACATTCGTCTGGCTGGATCGCTGGCTGGCCAAGCGCAAAACGCGGGAGATTGTCAGCATGGTCTTTCTGCTGGCAATGCTCAGCCTGCAGTTCCTCAACCCGGCAGTGCGCGGACCGCAGATTCGTTCGCACACGTCGCCCGAGGCGCGTGAGCACCTCCGCCGTGAGATGGCCCTCGCCGATCAGGTGCAGCGCTGGCTGCCTCCGGGAATGGCGGAATCCGCGATTGAGCGCGGCACCGGTCATCAGCCTGCTCAGGCGCTGGTCTGGCTGGGTCTGATGGGCCTGTGGGACGTGTCTGTCGCCTTCGTTCTTGCTGTCCGGTTGCGCGCATTGCACCGCGGCGAATACCTGAGCGACGCGCCCCCTGCCACTCCGGTGAACCTATCCCGCGCCAGGACACCGGCGTCCTCAGCGCGAGTTATTTCGCTTGGCGGGTCCGGCCCAATCGCTGCCATCATGGAGAAGGACCTGCACACGATGATGCGATCATTGCCGCTGCTTTATGCGCTGGGCGCGCCGCTGGTGATGGTGATCATCTTCGCCAGCCTCATGCGCGGATCGGCGCACAGCGGAGGGTTCCCGCTGGCGTTGCCTCTTTGCATTGCTTACGCACTGCTGGGGTTCACGCAGCTCATCTACAATAACCTCGGCGCGGAGGGTATGGGGATTCAACTGCTTCTCTATTCGCCGACACCGATGCGCACCGTTCTGCTGGCCAAGAACATTTTTCACGCAGTGCTTTTCTGCATCATTGCCGTGCTCGCCGGATCGCTGGCTACCCTGCGCGCCGGGCCGCCGGAGCCCGTCTGGCTGGCGATCACAGCCGCGTGGCTGGTTTTCGCTCTGCCGGCGCATCTGGTGGCCGGAAATCTGTTCTCGCTGAACATGCCGCACAAGATGAACCTGGGACGTATCGGCCGTCAGCGCGGGGGCCAGGCCAGCGCACTCCTCGGTATGTTGGTGCAACTCGGCATCCTGGGCGTCGGCGCCGCCGTGGCTGGTCTTTGCTTGCTGTTTGGAGTGCTCTGGCTGGCCGCAGTTGTTCTGCTGGCGCTGGCCGTGCCCGCGTATATCGGCTGGATGCGCGTGCTGGCGAACTCCGACGCCATCGCCATGCGCCGCAGAGATGAACTCATCACCGCGCTGGCCAAAGCCGATTGACAAAAGGGAACAGGGAATAGTGAGCACGACTTACGAGTCACGAATCACGACTCAGTCTGCCGATTCCCTATTGCCCGCTCCTCAGAAGGGGATGTCCTCGTCGGAGATTTCCGCTGCCTGGCCGTAATCTTCCTGCGCCGCAGCCGGACGTTGATCGAATTGTGCCGCTGACGAATTGGGCCGGCTCGAGCCCGCGCCTTCTTCCCGTGCCGAAAGCAGCGAGAGTTCGTTGACCACGATCTCGGTTCGATAGACTTTTCTGCCGGCAAATTCCTTATCTTCCCAATTACGCGTGTTCAGGCGTCCTTCGATGAACAGCTTTGATCCCTTCTTTACGTAATCGCGCACAATCTCCGCCAGCCGCTCGTAGACCACGATGTTGTGCCACTCGGTGCGTTCCTGCCAATTCCCCTGCTGATCTTTGTAGCGCTCGGCGGTAGCCAAACTGAAATTGGCTACCATCTTGCCGCCGCCTGTGGATCGGATCTCGGGATCCCTGCCTACATTGCCCAACAGAAAGACCTTGTTCACACTCTTTGCCATCTCGACGCTCTTCTTCTTGTCCGCTGCCCAGTTCGGCTGTCACTGCTGATTTGAGCTGTCACTATCGCCTACTCCCTTGCTTGTTGTTGCCTTCACAAGGGCGAAAATGCGGGTTTCCCAGCCCGTCCAGTGAACCTGAGCGGACGCTCCTTTCCTTGGATTCCTTGCGGTCTGGAAAAGTATAAACCTTCGGGCAGAAGACGGGCGGTGTTCTGAAACAACTGGACAGGCGCCGCATCTATCTCGGCCAAAGGAACTCGACATAATGCAGAAGATGAAAGGTTCACGCGCCTACGCCTGCTGCATCGAGAAGATTGGCGATCGTGCTTGAATTCATGGAGAGGTCCATATCTTGAAAGACCCCCTGCAGGATGATTAAATTACTCCGTCCGTCAACCCCGGGAGGCAGGAATGGAGCCGAGACTCACCAGCGGCATCGATCGGAGGACGTTTGTCAAAGCTGCGGCGGGTACACTGGCCGCGTCTGCAGTCGGTCCCCTCGCCGCACAAGTGCAAGCAGGCGAGCAACAGTCCAGGCGTCGGAAGCCAAATGTCATTCTCATGATCTGCGATGACCTTGGCTCGGGAGATCTCCATTGCTACGGGTCGTCTCTTAAAACTCCGAATCTTGACCGGATGGCCAGCGAAGGCGCGCGCTTTACGCACTTCAACACTGCGCATCCGATCTGCTCTGCTTCCCGGGCCGCGCTGCTGACCGGCAGGTACTCGAGCCGCACGCATACGCAGGGCGCGTATGGCCCGTCGTCGCCGGAGGGGACGGATCTCGATGAGAAAACACTGGCGGACATCCTGGGGACAGCCGGATACAAGTCCATGGCTATCGGCAAATGGCACATGGGCTACCCCGCGCAATACCTGCCGACCAACCGTGGCTTCGGGTCCTACTTTGGAGTTCCGTGGAGCGTAGATATGGCTCCGCTGCCGCTTTTGCGCGACACAACCGTCACCGAGGCAGAGGCTAATCGTGAAATGTTGACGCCGCTCTACACAGAAGAGGCGGTCAAATTCATCGATGCATCCGCGTCCTCTCCCTTCTTTCTCTATGTCGCGTATTCATATCCGCACGATCCACCCACCGGTTCTCCGCGCTTTCGCGGCCATTCGGGACTGGGACGCCAGGGCGATGCGATTGAGGAAATCGACTGGAGCGTGGGAGAGATTCTCAATGCGGTGCATCGCAACGGCCTGGATCAGGACACGCTGATTTTCTTTACCAGCGATCACGGTCCTTGGTTCCAGGGATGCCCGGGACCGCGGCGCGGGCGCAAGTCAACCGGCTTTGAAGGCGGCGTGCGCATCCCTTTCCTGGCGCGCTGGACCAGCGCGATCCCGCCGGGAAGAGTCATCGACGAGTGGGGATCCAATCTTGACGTCGTGCCGACGGTTACCGCCATGTGCGGGGCTAAGCCTTCCCCCAATCCGCTGGATGGCGTGGACATTTCCGCACTTCTTACGGGCAAAACCGATCACGTCGACCGAGGGACCGTGCTTTACTTTGCAGTTTCGCCGCACCAGCAAGTGCTGGAGTGCGCTCGCAAGGGGAATTGGAAGCTGCGCATCTCGCAAAGAACCGGCGAGATTTACATCAACGACTGGCTCGGCGGCTCGTGCGGGCCGGAGCGGCACCTCTTATTGCCGCACCCCGAGCTTTACAACCTGGAGCTGGACCCGGCCGAAAGCTACGATACGGCGGTCGATTATCCGGAAAAGATCAAGGAAATCGAGCGGGATATTGAGGCGTTGATCCCGACCTTCCCGGAAAACGTTCAAAAAGCATACGCGGACCTGAAGACGAATCGAGGCAGTCCCTTCACGCCTGCGGAGGCAGGTGCTCGCCCCGGCGGTTTGACCGCTCCGGATTGGATTTACGTGCCCCCGTGGCGGCGAGAGGCCGGCTGAGAAGATGTAGCGCCCCTCAAGCAAAAGAGGCTCTTCGCTTAAGAAGAAGAGCCTCTTTGAAACGCGCTCCGAACGGCGCACGGATCCGAGTCGGGTTAGAAAACGATCTTTCCCGTGAGCTCGATGATGCGGATCGACGGATCTCCGCCTACTCCGGAGCCGTAGATGCTGGTTGGCGGGCCCTCCATATAGAGCGAATAGCCGAACTGAGAGCCGTTGTCGATGGTTTGGTTGGGAAGCCCGAAATTTGGGTGATTGAAAAGATTGAATGCCGACGCGCCGATCTGAAGCTTGCCCGCTTCACCAAGTGGCGCCAGGTGGAAGCCCTTCTGCAGTGACATGTCGGTGTTGAAGAAATGAGGTCCCCAGAACTGGTTGCGGTCGGCTGCGCCGAACGGTGTGGCTTTCGAAGATGGTGTGATGGAGCCGTCACTGCCGATCAGGTAGTCCGGGAAGCCTGGGACGACGCTGGAGCCTGGATTTGAGCTCGAAGGTGCCGGGGCGCCAAAGCAGCCTTTTGTCGCCGCGCTCGGACCGCAGTGATGCGGAGCATTCGGCGCAAACGACATCGCCACCACGTTAGACCCGTTGCCGTAATTCCCCACGCCAAAGTCGCCGACCTGCACCGACGGAGTGAACGGGTTGCCGCTGTTCCAGAAGATCGTTCCACCCACTGTCCATCCTCCGGTGACGGCCTGCATGCGGCCGAAGTGAGGCATCTGGTAAAGATAGGTTCCCGAAAAGTTGTGGCGGACGTCGTAGTCAGAGTTGCCGTAATTCCTGCTCAGATTGTACGGATCTTCCTGCCAGTAGATGCTGCCGGCGTTGAAGGGTAGGATGCCACCATTTGAAATCTCATCGAGAGCGTGGCTCCAACTGTAGTTCAATTGCGTGTTCAGTCCATGGCCCTGGAAGAGCCAGCTCACCAGCAAGCCGTTGTAATTGGAAGCCGCCTCACTCTCGACCTCGGTAATCGGTCCAAAGCTCGGCGCGGGCGGAGTCGCCGGAGCGCCGAACGCGCCGGCCGTCGCGTTTACGCCCACGTTCTGGTTTGGCTCGTGAAAGCCGCGATTGCCTACATAGCCGATCTGGATGCTCTGGGTTGCTGTGAACTCATGCTGAATTTGCAAGTTCCATTCGTAGTAAGTGGGATAGTGCAGCTTTCCTTGGACCGAGGTAAAGCTGGGCGCAGAGAAATTCGGATTCGCGGCTGACATGGAATCGAAGCTCCCGCCGGTATGGAACTGGCTCTGGAACGTCACGTTTGCTCCCTTAGCCTGCGATTGAACACTGGCCGGATCGGAAGGATTCAGCGGCATACCCGTTGCGGCAATCACGAAACTCGTGGTCAGCGGAGGGTTGGTGAGCATGGTGTCGGCAATCGTGCCCGGAAATACATCCGTAAATATGCCGGCGCCGCCGCGCACCACGGTTCGGGCCGCAGATCCGGGAGCCCAGGTGAAACCGAGACGCGGCTCGATCATGAATGGCTGATAGCTGTCGAACGCGTTGCTCAGCCCGTACTTGATCTGCTGCTTGTAGGGCGCGGATGAAGTGTTGAGTGGCGCAGTCTTGTCCAGGTTGAAGAAACTGCCCCCGAAGTTGGAAAGGCAATTTTTACGGCACGCAACGTTGGAGTTCCGCTCCACGCGAATTCCCGGCGTCAGGGTGAAGTTAGAAGACGCCTTCAAGTCGCCCTCGACATAGAATCCCAGCGTATAGAGCGCAAGAGGCAGGTCGAGGCTCGTGGTGAAGTTCTGAAGGCCGAAATCGGATTGGCCCGATGCGAAAGTCGCCGCATCCGTGAACACATACGGCAGCGTCAGGATTCCGGTATCGAAGTCAGATAAGTCGTCCTTCTTAAACTGGACACCTGCTTTCAACGTCATCCTTCCCATGGTGTCGCTGAAGTCATCTCCGATCTGGTACTGAGTGGCGTTGCGCCCTTCGGGCCAATAGATTCCGATGTTATTCAGATCGGTGGCAAAGCCGTCCAGCCACGACAGTTCCATCGGGAAAGTGCTCATCTCCTTCGCCGGGTTCGCGTTGACGAACAGCGCGCTGTACCACGAGCCGGTCATTACAAATTGATTCACCGCGCGTGCGCCAAAGGTGTGCGTCTCCGCGAACTGCCCTTCGTAATCGGGCTGGTCGCTTTGCGCATCGAAAGCCGAATTGATCGGATCGGTGTATGTGGGCTGAATGCCATGATCGTATTTGAAATGGGCGAAGGCCTTGTCGTTCGACGAGAGATTGAAGTCGACGCGCCCCGTGATCAGTTTCTCTGTCAGCCGAAACTCCGACGGCGCGGAGAGCTTTAGCTGGCCGGGGTTGGCGGCAACCGGGGCGGCATTGGCGTAATTAGGAGTTCCGTTGTACAGCTTGAAAACCTTGTTGTAAAACGCGCATTCGCTGCTCTCGCCCGCGGCGAACAGGCTGCTCGAACTGTCGCTGCAATTACCGTTCGCGCCCACCACACTGCTCTCATAGCCTCGACTCGGGAGAAAGACTTCGTTCTGGCTGGCGGTGATGAATGATATTCCTTCCGTGTTGGCGAAAAAGAATGCCTTGTGTTTCCTGATCGGACCACCCACTGCCCCAGCCCACTGATTGAAGTTGGAAAATGGCTTGGGAACAACCGGCGATGAGCTTTTGTTGAACCAGTCGTTGGTGTTCATCGCGCGCCCGTTCCAGCCGTAGTTCAGGTTACCGTGGAATTTGTCGCTGCCCGACCGCGTGATCGAGTTGAGCTGCACACCGGCAAGCGTGCCGTACTGCACCTCATAGGCGTTGGTCACGACATCCGTTTCCTGAATGTCGTTGAGCCCCAGCAGCAGATTCGAGGGCCCCGAGTTGTTCAGGTTCAGGAACGGATCGTTCACTTCCATGCCATTCACCGTGAAATTGTTCGAAGTGCCCGGCAGGCCGAATGCCGAGAAGTTGCCGTAGCCGAGCGTGCCGGAGGAAGAGTTGGCGCCGGTATTCATCACCACACCCGGCTTGGCCTGCGCCTCGTAAGTGATATCGCTGCCGGGATTCGGAATATTCTGCAACTGCTGCAGGTTCACCGTGGTGCTCAATTGAGCCGTGTCGGTCTGCAGCAATTGCGGGGCCGCGGTCACTTCCACCGTCTGCGATGTTTCGCCCAGATTGAGCCGCAGATCCTGACTCGCCATCTGGCCGATTGCGACGGTCACATTGGTGGACGCTTTCTCAAACCCGGACGCTTGAGCGCTGATCGTATAAGGGCCGGGCTTAAGTAAAGAAAACCGATAAGCACCGCTCGCTGAACTGGTGACCTGTGTTGTAGATCCATTCTCGGTGTTGAGTGCCGTCACCGTTGCGTTGGGGATGGCAGCGCCACTAGGGTCCATCACAGTACCGGCAATTCCTCCGGTGAGCATGGACTGCGCGAATGCGTGGGAAGGGCTGGTGACTGCCAGCAGCAGAAGGGAGCAGATGCAAAGCGACGTCATCGTCGCTGCCGACTTGAAAAACCGCATAACTTACCCTCCGGGGAAACACGTGTAGCATTCGATGTTTCGGATTACGAAGCATCGCCATCGGAATGATTTCTTCAGGCCCGGTTGAGCAATGCGCAGCCGCGAAAGACTATGCTCCCGGGCGCAATTATCTATCCAGGTACAACAGCGGAACGGGCCCGCTGGCGCTCGATTGCATCGCTTTCGATCGGTCTGACGGAGGAATCTAGCGACTCCACTCCATTTTTCATCTATCCATGTCTATCTAGCGGAGGAGCCGGGGTCTTTCCTCCAATTATCCAGATGAGATCCAGCAACTCACGTGCCAATGTAACCGTATCCAGTAAATGCCGGGTTTGCAGCGCTTTAGTGCGATCAGCCCTGGAGAATGAGCGCGTCTTTCTACTGAAAAATATAGAATTCCCGTTGAATAGCTCCAATTCGTTGTTGCTTTGTGACCTCGAACCTTTTGCCCTCGGATAGTCAATTCCAGTGACTGTGCCAGTCCCGAATGGGTGGCGGGAAGGACGCGCGAGGCCCAATCATCGTCTCGCTGAGCGCGGCCCTTAAACGCATTTCTCTCAGGTCAATCTCCAGATATCTATGGCAGAAGTGCAGCAAGCCCAGGTGCGGGTGCAGCGGAAAACCGCAGGAACCGGTCCGCCCAGCTTTCGCCTTCCTGCCGCACGGATCTGACGGTGCACGTGCTAAATTGGGCACCTAGTGGCATCCAGCAAATCCGGAGCTTTACTGCTCCGATAGAATGTTTGCATCCATGAGTGCGGGCACAGGTTCGGTTCCGATCGGCAGTGACTTGGTCGGCCAGGTAGTAGACGGGCGCTTTACTCTCCAGCGTTGGCTCGGCAGCGCCGGCCAAGGTGGTGTGTTCCTCACCGGCCTGGACGAGCCGGCGACGAGGGCTGCCATCAAGCTCATTCCCGCGGACGCCGCGGACGCCGAATCCCTCCTCGCACAATGGACGGCGGCAACGAGCTTCTCGCATCCGCATCTCATGCGGCTCTTTCACGCCGGGCGCTGCCGCCTCAACGGCCACGATCTTCTCTATGCTGTCACGGAGTATTCCGAGGAATTCCTCTCCGAGATTCTGCCCGCGCGCCCGCTAATGCCTGCCGAAGTGCGCGAAATGCTCGATCCCATCCTCGACGCGCTTTCCTGGCTGCATGAGCACGGCCTCGTCCATGGCGGTCTCAAGCCGTCGAATGTGATCGTTGTCGACGAGCAGATCAAGCTCTCCGTGGACCGCGTACAGCCTGCCGGCACGCGGGGCAGCACTTCGCCTTCGTCTGACATCCACGTAGCACCTGATTCGGTGGAAAGCATGAGTCCCGCTACGGACGTCTGGTCGCTGGGTGTCCTCCTCGTCGAGGCCCTGACCCAGCAAACGCCGCATCGCGATGGCACTCGCGCCGCCGACCCCCTGGTTCCGGCATCGGTTCCCGAGCCTTTTGCCACCATTGCCCGTGAGTGCCTCCGCATCTACCCGGGGCGCCGCTGCTCTCTCAGCGAGATTCGGTCCCATCTCAGGCCGCCAGACGAGAAAATGCCGTCTATGCCCGCCGCCGGAGCAATCACGAACCCTCAGGCGCCGGTCACCGAAGCCCCGGAAACACTGCCTGCCCCGGCCGACACGCCGCCGGTGGTCCAGGATTCCGAAACACCCTCAGCTTCTGTTAGCGCACCGGTCCCAGACGTTCCTCAAGTGCCGCCAGTTCCGCTTGCGCCGCCGGTCACCGAAGCTCCGGAGAGGCCATCCGTAATGTCTCCCGCGCTGTCGCCCGCCGAGATTCTGTCGGAAGCGGCCTCCGCGCAGCCGGCCACAAATGCGGGCGCCCGGTCGCATCGCAGCCAGAACGAAACTGTCTTCGCCACTGCCGCGCTGATTCTGGTTGCGGCGATCGGCGCCCTGACTTTTATTCTTCCTGCGAAGAGATCACAGCATCGAGGCTCTGCCAATCATTCGCGAGCTGCAGCGCCAGCTCCCTCCGCGCCAGATGCCAGCCCTGGCCCCGAGGCAGCTGCCGGCCCGACGATTAAGGGTGCAGTCATTCGCCGTGTGCTCCCTGACGTTCCTGAGAGCGCGAGCGAGACTATTCGCGGTCATCTTGTGGTGGTGGTGCGCGTGCAGGTCGATCCCGGCGGCAGTGTTTCCAGTGCCGCCTTCGAGTATTCAGGACGTAGCCACTACTTCGCGAATCTCGCCCTCGACGCCGCGCGCAATTGGAAATTCAAGCCAGCGCAAGTCGGCGGACGGGCCGTCCCCAGTAGCTGGGTCCTGCAATTCAATTTCGAGCGAAGCGGGAACGACGTCACTCCGATAGAGACCGCTCCGTAGGTCTGGATCGCGCCGCTTCCTGGCTCACCGCTGCCCGAGTCCGCGCGCGATTCGCCGGTTGCGCAGCCACTTGGCGGCACCCAGCGTTAGTAGCATCAGTCCAAAGGGAATGCACATCAGCGCTACGATGAAGGTGAACCAGCCGCCGTTGGTTCTGGCGCCGGTGGCGGAAATGCCACCCAGCACCGTCTCCAGCAGCAGCGCCGCCAGCACGCCCGTGCCTGCAATCGATCCGCCCCAGCGCAAGAGTTCGCGCGTCCCGTCGTCCGGCTGCTTAATCGCTTGCTTCATCCCTGCCGTCTAAACTCCCGCCGCGGCCAACATGACGTAGACTACCACCCCCGTAACCGATACATAGAGCCAGATGGGGAAGGTCCACCGCGCCACTTTGCGATGAATCGGAATGCGCCCCGTGAGCGACAGGAAAAACGTGATCAACACCAGCGGCAGACAGATTATCGACAGCAGAATATGGCTGATCAGGATAATCAGGTAAGTCGTGCGAACCATGCCGTGCCCGGGATAAATCGTCTCCCCGTGCAGGGCATAGTTGGTGATGTAGATGATGAGGAAAAGCACCGAAAATCCGAACGCAGTCATCATCGACGCACGATGCGCCTTGATGCGCCCAGTCCACGTCTTCGGCCCGTGGATGAACACAAATCCCATCAGCAGCGCCGTCGCGCTCAGCCCGTTCAGCAACGCATCCAGCCCGGGTAGGAACGTCAGCTCCCGGCGCGCCGCATCCATCGCCGGATGCACGTAGATCAGCCAGAACAGAAACGCCATTGCCGCCGCGCTCAGCACCAGGATTGCCGCGATCGCCCGTCGAGTGCCCGCCTGCGAATTTGCCGAAGGCGCAGCTGTGGTCATGATTGGCCTCGCAAGATTTCAGAGGGAGCAGGGGCCTTCAGGCCCATGAATAGACGCCCATCGAGAAGAGTGGCATTAGCCACGGGTTTTTCGCCCGCCATCACAACAGGATCCTTGAGATCAATACGCACGCCTCAATGCGTCGCCGTGGCGCAGAACATCAGCGCCGTAAACAGCAGCGGCAGATAAAGCACGCTCACCTTGAGCAGATCGCGCGCCAGCATGCGGCTCTCGGTCTGCGTCTTCGCCCGCAGAATCCACGCGAAACGCACCGTATAGCCCAGGTACACCAGTCCCAGCACGACGGCGACCGTCGCATACGTCATCCCTGTCAGCCCCAGCCACCAGGGCGCCAAGCTCACCGGAATCATCGCCACCGCGAAGAACAGCGCCTCGGCCACCGTCGACGCTCCATCCGGTTGCACTACCGGCAGCATGCGGATGCCGGCCTTGGCATACTCCTCGCGATACATCCACGAAATGGCCATGAAATGCGGAAATTGCCACGCAAACAGGATCGCGAACAGCGCCACCGCCGGCCACTCAATACGGCCGCGAGCCGCCGTCCAGCCCAGCATCGGGCCCATCGCACCGGGAAACGCTCCCACAAACGTCGCCATCGAGGTCACGCGCTTCAGAGGCGTGTACACGGCAACATAAGAAAAAGCCGTCAACAGCGCCAGTGCCACGGTCAGCAGATTGGTGGTCAATAGGAGCCACAATGCGCCCAGCCCCAGCGCTCCCAGCCCGGCCACTACGCCTGTCCAAAGGGGAAACCGTCCCGAAGCCAGCGGCCGGTCCGCGGTACGTTTCATCAGCGCGTCGGTGGTGCGCTCCAGCGCCTCATTCAGCGCGCCCGACCCGGCCGAGACGAGCCCGATCCCCAGCAGCGCATCCAGCAAGCCCTTTTGCAGGCTGCTGATCCCTGACTGCATCGATCCCAGGTAGAACCCGCCCCAGCCCGTCACCAGCACCAGGCCCACAACTTTTACCTTGAACAACTCGCGCAGGTCCAGAATCATCAACGCGGTGGCGCCCGGCTTTGGAGCATGAATCGCGGCTGCTGCGGGAGCGGGGCTCTCGGGCGGACGCACGACGACAGCAATACGGTTGGCGGCCTGGGTGGCGGGACTCATGAAAATGTAAGAGGGCCTAAAGGGGCGATGGCTTACAGGGGAAGACAAGCGCCTGTCAATGATCATAACAGCTGGACGGGATTCCCAGCATTCGCCCCACATTGGCCGGCTGCAACGTCGCCCCGCTCACCCGGCGATAGTCAACCCGATGAATACGCCTTCATCCCGAACGCACTCGCACGGCTCTTGGTTTCACCTGTCCGGGCATTTGTGATTCAGGACTGACAAGAAGATCGTTCAGAATCCCTTCAATCGCGTCCACCGCATTCTTTACATCCGCGGTGATTTCCGGAGAAGCCGCATAGGTAACGCATTCAATTGCCTGCAGGGAATTGCGAATGCGATCGTTCGTCCAGCGAATGCTCTGAAGGAGCTCAAGCATCCGGCGCCGTTTCTCACGGGAGTGCCACAGCGTGCGGAAGACCAGCGACCCGAGGAAAATCCCGGCCAGAATGCTGCCTGTCAGCCGAAGGCCGGCCTCGTGAAGCCAGTCATCATACACGAGCCACTGAATAAAGACTGCCGCGCCCAGCGCCAAAACGCCCGACGTCACGGAATAGAACCAGATAGATGCATCGGACGAATCTGCGAGCAGTTCCCGGGCCGGGGGCTGCACATTCATAGAAGATCCACCATCACAAATGAAGAGTTTGTCCGCTCAGGAGGACCGAAGCGGGCTGGGGAGAAGATTACCTTACCTGTTTTGATAGACGCAGCAAGTCGGGAATCGTTTGGATTTCGCGCCGCACATTCGCATCTGTGATAGACCTTCGCCGGAAATCGCGCCGCAATAGCGTCGGCTTGGCGATGTTAGCTTTAAGAATTAAGCCAAGTGTGGGCGCCACCCCCGCAGGCATTGTCACGGAGCACTCTCATGACCAGCAAGAAATCCGACGGCCGCTTTCATCTCCACCAGATCGCCGCCGCTTTCCCCGATTCCGCCGAAACCATGCTCCTCGACACCTACCTCACCGACGAGCCCTCCGCCAGCAGCCGCGTCTTTCGCGTCTACCGCGAAGTCCCGCCGCACTACCACGTCAACTGCGACGAGTTTCTCTTCGTGCTTTCCGGGAGAGGCAGCTTCTGGATCGGCGAGGCCGCCAACGCCGGCGAATTCGCTCCCGGCGACTTCCTCACCTTCAAGCGCGGCACCGTCCACTCGCTTCCAACAATTCTCGAATCCCCGGTAGTGTTCCTCGCTATCGATGCCCCGCGCCGCGATCCCAAAGACATCATCTTCGTCAATCCTCAGGACGGCACACCGGAGAACTTCATTCACAAGATCGAATATTGAAACTCGATGAACGGGGGCGGCTGTCACATCCGCGCCGCCCTTCACCGCAGTACGATAAGGAGCGGAGGAAACTCCCATGCTGATCGTTCACGTGCATGTGCACGTCAAGCCCGAGTCGGTCTCCGCTTTCCGCCAGGCCACTGCCGAAAACGCCCGCGCCAGTGTTCAGGAGCCCGGCATCGCCCGTTTCGATGTTATCCAGCAGCAGGACGACGCTACGCGCTTTGTGCTCGTGGAGGTCTACCGCACGCCGGAAGCCGCGGGATTTCACAAAGAAACCGCTCACTATGCCAAATGGCGCGATGCTGTTGCGTCCATGATGGCCGAGCCGCGCTCCAGCGTGAAATACAATGCCGTATTCCCCGACGCCCAGGGCTGGTAGCGCCGTGCGCTTCGAATTCGCCACCGCAACGCGCATTCTCTTCGGTGAAGGTTCAGCAGCCGCGCTGCCGGAACTCGTCCGTAGCTTCGGCGTGCGCCCACTCGTGGTCACCGGTGCATCGCCTGAGCGCTTCGCGCCGCTGATCTCGGCGCTTTCGGCGCAGACCCTCGCCGCTGCCGGCGAACCCACCGTCGACCTCGTCCGCGAAGGCGCGCGCCTGGTCCAGAAGACCTCCTGCGACGTCATCATTTCCATTGGTGGCGGCAGCGCCATCGATGCCGGCAAAGCAATCGCCATCATCACCACCAACGGCGGCGAGCCGCTCGAGTTTCTCGAAGTGGTGGGCAAGGGGCGCACGCTGACTGTGCCGCCGCTGCCTTACATCGCCGTGCCCACCACCGCCGGCACGGGCAGCGAAGTCACGCGCAACGCCGTTCTTGCCTCTACGGAACATGGCGTGAAAGCGAGCCTGCGCAGCCCGCTCATGCTGGCCCGCGTCGCGCTGGTCGATCCGGAGCTGACCTACGCCCTGCCACCGGCCATCACCGCATACACTGGGCTCGACGCGCTCACGCAGCTCATCGAGCCATATGTCAGCGCACGTGCCAATCCGCTGGTTGATGCCATCTGCGCCGAAGGGCTTGCGCGGATAGCTCGCTCGCTGCGCCGCGCATACCACGACGGCGCCGATCGCGATGCCCGCCACGACATGTCACTGGCAAGCCTTTTCGGTGGCCTCGCACTCGCCAACGCCGGTCTCGGCGTGGTGCATGGTATCGCCGCGCCGCTCGGAGGCTCCTTCCATGCACCGCACGGCGCGCTCTGCGCCGCGCTACTGCCCCACGGCATGGCCGCAAATCTTGCGGCATTGCATGCGCATGCGCCACAGCATCCCGCCATTGCACGCTACACCTCCATCTCGCGCCTGCTCACGGGGCGTAACGACGCCACTGCCGACGAGGGCATTGCCTGGGTCCTCGCTCTCTGCGCCGAGCTCAACATCCCCGCCCTGCGCAACTGGGGCATCGCCGAAGCCGACCTGCCCGGCATCGCCGAAAAGGCCACACACGCCAGCAGCATGAAAGCCAACCCGCTTCCGCTCACAGGTGAAGAGTTGATGGCAGTGCTGACAGCCGCACGTTAAGCGATTCAGAAGCTTTCCACTCCTTAAACTTACATCGCGCCCGGCGTTCATTCGGCGATGTGTGTCTCATCACTGACATCGCGGGTCAGCTGTGATAACCACTGCGGTATCCATTAACCGACTGTTCCTATCGAGCTTCCGCTTTTGCTCCTGAGGAGCCTGTTTACCGAGCATTGAAAAGAAAGGGATGCAACTGAGCGCCCGTTTTTCAATCACTCGACAAACTGAGTTAAGGGTAAGGAAATGCAGCGAGGTGCCCTTATGCTCCAAATCGACGAAAAAAATCGTATTCGAGACGAAGAGATTTTTCGACAGGAAATTCGTCGAGAGATCGAAGTACTGAAAACGAATAGTTCAAGCGGAAAACGAATATGGTCGCTGCTGAACTCTTCTTTCGCGTTGTGGTTTCTTTCTTCGGTCGTACTCGGAAGTTTGACCGCTGCGGTCACCACGTTCAATGCTCGTTCCGTTCGAGAGGCACAAAGAGCGGAGATTCAGAGGCGCCTGAACACCGAGATAAGCAGCAGGATCCAGGCCAGCAAGGCTGCGATGCGCGTTGAAGAGCAAAAGCTCGAGCGCGGACAGCAAAGCCATCCCTCATGGGAGTTCTCAACCGCTTGGCATTATCTGAACAACACCTTTACTTATGATGGGGCTCCGGTGGATTTCTCGATCTATCCGGAATATCAGAAAAGAAGTTTCCAGTCGTTGGTGTATGAGCTCAGTACTCTCGCCGGCCGCGAAACGCTCCCTGCGATACTGGACGCTCAAAGAACTTTTAGAAATCTGGAGCAGCTAGCCGATCAAGCAGAGGTGGGGGAAGATCAATCGAGCCCTGCTGATAAAAATGCCGCTCTTGCCGCCGCCAGAAAGTCAATTGAGATACTGCAGCACTTGCAATCGAATTCCTTCTGGCAAACTCCGCTGTAGAGGTTCTGGCACCGCCCTGTCGCATGGCTCGGCACGACAGAGACGTGAGCCCTGTCGAACAGCCGATAAGTCCCCGACCGGGGGGCGGCGTTTCAGACACCAATTCTGTCCATTTGCGGACATTTCCTCTCAATTCCGGACAACTCATCCCAAGCTCCAATGGCGCTCTCTGCCAATTTGCCCGAAAATACTAGAGTTGTTCTGGCCCGCTTTGGAAAGCAAAGTGCATCGTCTGTCTCTGGAGGGCTCCGATCATGCCGACGCTGTTCCACGACCTGCGTTTCGCCTTGCGTCAAATGCGTCAATCACCGGGACTCACCCTGCTAGCCATCGTCAGCCTCGCTCTTGGCATCGGCGCCAACACCGCCATTTTCACGCTCATCCAGAACGTTCTTCTGCGGCCGCTGCCCTATGCGCATTCCGATCGGCTGGTCTTCATCGGGGCAGGCGGGAACAAGCCGGGTTTCACTTCCACTTCCTGGCTCGACTACCGCGACATTCAAACACAATCCAGGCTCATGGACCAGGTCGCCGGCTACTCCACTGACGTCGGCGTAATTGAAAAACCAGACGGCACGGAGAGCCTGATCGCGCCGCGAATCACCAGCAATCTTTTCACCATGCTCGGTGCGCAGCCGCTGCTTGGCCGCACCTTCACGCCGGCAGAAGGCCAATCCGGCGGCCCGCAGGTGGCCATCCTCTCAGAGCACCTGTGGCGTAAGAGCTTCAACGCCGACCCCGCGATCATCGGCAAGCAGGTAAACATCAGCGGAACTTCCCGCACCATCGTCGGTGTCATGCCCGCCTCCTTCGGATTCCCTGACGAGATGGGCAATGATGCGCGCCAGGGCGTATGGCTGCCGATCCAGCCCACCAACGAGATGCTGCACGATCGCGGCTACGATTTCTTCAATATCGTCGGCGAGCTTCGCCCCGGAGCAACCGTTCAGCAGGCGCAGCATGAGCTCGACGCCATCGCTTCGCGGATCCCGATCGAACCCGGCGGCTCGCCCACGACATTCCGTGCCGATTCCTATCAGCAATTGCTCACCGGCCCCGTTCGCCCGGTACTCTACGGCCTCTTCGCTGCTCTAGCGCTGGTACTTCTGATCGCCTGCGCCAACGTCTCCAACCTGCTCATCGCCCGCTGCCTCGCCCGCCGGCAGGAATTCGCCGTTCGTGCGGCCCTGGGTGCGGCGCGCCTGCGGCTCATCCGCCAGATGCTCGCCGAGGGGCTGGCCCTCAGCCTCGCCGGCTGCGCCGTGGGCATCGCCCTGGCGCAACTCGCGTTTCAGGCTCTGCACAAGCTCCCGCAGGGAACGCTGCCGCGCGCTGACTCCATCGCCATCCACTGGAGCGTGGTCCTGGTGCTGGCCGCCATCGCCATCATCGCCACCGTGCTTTCCTCGGTTCTGCCCGCCATGCTCGTGGCTCGCTCGAATCCGCAGGCCGCTCTGCAGCAGGCTTCGCGCGGCCTGGGCGCTCACTCTGTGGGAGGCAGGCTCAGCCGCGCGCTGGTTGCCGGCGAAGTCGCGCTCTCCACGCTGCTGCTGGTCGGCACCGGCCTGCTCTTCCACACGCTGTGGAATCTCGAAAAATCCAACCTCGGCTTCAACACCGAGCATGTGACCACCTTCACTGCCATGCCCGCCGATGCCGCCGGCTTCTCTGAAATGGCCGTGTCGCACGACACCGCCAACGCTCCGCCATCGGTGGCAACGCTCGTTTACCAGCCCGTTCTCGAGCGCATGCGCAGCACTCCGGGAGTGGGAAGCGCCGCCCTGGTCACCTCGCCGCCGCTCTCCGGCATGAACATCAATTCCAGCTTCGATATCATCGGCAAACCCAAGGATCCCACCCGCCAGGCGCGCGTCACCGCCATCAGCAGCGGGTACGCGCGCACTCTCGGCACGCCACTCGTTCGCGGGCGCATGATCGGTGACAGTGATGGCGCCGGCGCACCTTCTGTCTGCATCGTCAATCAGGCGCTCGCTAGAAAATACTTTGCCGGCGCCGACGCGCTCGGCAAGCAGGTCAGCCTGGGCGGCAAAGACACGGGCATGGATCAGCCCTACACTATCGTCGGAATTCTCGGCGACCAGATCGACCGCAGCGTCGGCGGCGCAATCGAGCCGCTGATCCTGCTTCCGGCGCAGCAAATCCCCACCACCTCGCTCTTTTATCCCGCCCTTTTGAAGACCGTGGTCAGCTTCGTCGTCAGGACGCGTGGCAATGTGCCTGTCGCCCCGGAAATGCGCGCCATCTTCCACAACATCGCGCCCGGCTTCGCTCTCGAAGATTTTCAGACTATGCAGCAGGCCGTCGAAAAGAACACGTTCAATAAGCGGCTGGGACTTTATCTGCTCAGTTCGTTCGCCGGACTCGCTGTGATCATGGTCATCGCCGGGCTATACGGTGTGCTTTCGCAACTGGTCAACTATCGCCGCCGCGAAATCGGCGTGCGCATGGCCCTGGGCGCCACCCGCGGCAGCGTAGCGAAACTGATCCTGCGCCAGGGATCGATTGTCATGGGCGGGGGCCTCGCCTTCGGTCTGGTCATGGCCTTCGCCACCGGCCGCGTTATAAAGAGCTACCTCTACCAGGTGCACCCGCTCGACACGTGGACCTACGCAGCCGTGGTGCTGGTGTTGGCGCTCATCGGCCTGATGGCGACAATCCTTCCCGCGCGCAAAGCCGCATCCATCGAACCGATGGAGGCGTTGCGCGAAGAATGAGATTTTCGGCAAACTTGCGGATGTGGCCCTCGAACCTCGGGGTCCGCTCCGAGACACACTTCTGCAAATCCGGGCACAATAGATAAGTGCACCGCTCCGGAACAGCCGACCTGCCTCTCCACGGCGGCCGTGTGCCCGCCTGGCTCGCCGAGCGCATGACCCAACTGGGCGCGTCCATCGCCGAGCACGTGGTCCTCGCCTACGGCCCCTCCGGCTTCCTCTCCCGCCTCAGCGATCCCTTCTGGTTTCAGGCGCTCGGCTGCGTCATGGGCATGGACTGGCACTCCTCCGGCATCACGACCTCCGTTATGGGAGCGCTCAAGCGGGGCCTTGATCCACGCTTTGCCGACCTGGGCTTCGCCATCTGCGGTGGCCGCGGGCGCCACTCCCGCCGCACACCCGACGAGCTGCGCGCCTTCGGTGACCGCGCCGCACTCGACGGCGATGCGCTGGCTCGCACCAGCCGCCTCACCGCCCGTATCGACAACAACGCCATCGCCGACGGCTTCCAACTCTATCTGCACTCCTTCGTCGTCCACACCTCCGGCGAGTGGGCCGTCATCCAGCAGGGCATGAACGACGCAACGGGCCTCGCCCGCCGCTACCACTGGCACTCCGCTGCCGTGCGCAGCTTTGTGGCCGACCCGCACACCGCGATCTGCGGCCGACCTCAGGGCGACATCCTCAACCTCGTCGACGCCCGCGGCGCCGACGCGCAGCAGGCGATGCTCACCATTGCGCGCGAGCCCGTCGAGTCCGCCCTCCGCGAAGCCCGCAGCCTGATTATGCCCCGCCATCACGAAGTCCGCCCCGCCGACGTCGACCTTACGCGCCTCGGGGCCGTCCTTGTCGTCGCTCACGAGCAAGAAGTCCGCGACTTTGCCTCTTTCCTCCTCGTCGAAGGCCTTGGCCCGCGCACGCTTCAGTCCCTCGCGCTCATTGCCGAAGTCATTCACGGCGCGCCCAGCCGCTTCTCTGACCCCGCGCGCTTCTCCTTCGCACACGGCGGCAAAGACGGCCACCCCTTCCCCGTCCCGCTGAAGACTTACGACGAATCGCTCGCCGTCCTCCGCCGCTCGCTCGACGCCGCCCGCCTTGGTCACACGGAAAAAGCTGAAGCTTTCCGCCGCCTCGACCGCCTGACTCGTCAGGTCGAGCAGAGTGGTGAGCCCCTTGCCGATTTCTACGCCGCTGTCGACCGCGAACGCGAAATTTCTCCCTCGCTCGACGGCCGCACCGCCGCCGGCCCCGCTGCCCGCCGCCGGCCCAAAGCCGGTTCGCAGCTTAGCCTTTTCCCACGTTGATCGTTTTCACGAGCTTTTCTGATCCCTGTTCCCTGATCCCTATTCCCTGTTTTTGGCCTTTCAACCCCTCGCCGCTGCCTCGCATCGTAGACACAGAGAGGTGGCTGTTATGAAATTTCTGCTCGGAATTCTTACCGGAATCATTGCCGGATTGATGCTCGCCCCCGCCAGCGGCTCTGAAACTCGCCGTCGTATCTCTGAGGGCGCCAACGATCTTGTTGAAAACTCCCGCGAAAAAATGCAGCAGGCTTCCCAGACCGCCAGGCAGAAGGCTCGCCAGGTCTCCGACATGGCCAACGAAAAGGTGCAACAGGCCACTGACAAGGTGCACCAGGCCGCAGATTATGCGCGGCAGAAGGCCGCCGATATCACCCGGTCCGCCGAAACCACAACCGACACTGTTGCCGAGAACATCCAGCGCAGAACCGCGTAACTCGTAACCTGTCTTTGAAACCGATGTGTCTATCCACCTGTGCCGAAAGTTCCTTACCGGCGAGCCATCTCGTCCGGCGCTTTCGGTGCAGGTGAGCTCGCTCGCTCGGGATAACCAATCCACCACGTTTCATGTCAAATTGAATAGAAGGCGGCAGCAGGCTTCCCCAATGATTGACTGGCCAACCATCGACGTCCTCCTTTTCTTGCTCGTAATCGTAGCCACTGCGCCTTGGAGCGGCTGGGACGACGGCAGCGACCGTTAACCCAAGCGCCTCATCTCCCGCCGCCGCTCGCGCGCCCTATCCTTGTGGCACCCCCGTAAACTGAATTCATGCCGCCGATCCTGATCGCGCAGAACATTTCCAAACGCTTCGGCGCCAACCCGATCTTCCAGAACATCTCTTTCGCCATTCACGACAACGATCGCGTCGGCCTGATAGGCCCCAACGGAGCGGGCAAATCCACCCTGCTCGCGATCCTCGGCGCCGAGCAGCAGCCCGACTCCGGCGAAGTCTCATTCCGCAAACGCGGCCGCATCGGCTACGTCCATCAGATCTCCGATTTCGCCCCCGGCATCACTGTTCGCCAGGCCATTGAGGCCGCCCTCCGCCGCGCCGCCATCCCCGTCACCGCGCGCGAGCAGCGCCTTCGCGAAATTCTTGGCCGCGCAGGCTTCACCGGCATGGGAAGGGAAGCTTCCACCCTCAGCGGTGGCTGGCGCAAGCGCCTGGCAATCGCGGAAGCGCTTGTCACCGAGCCCGACGTTTTGCTCCTCGATGAGCCTACCAACCACCTCGACCTCGAAGGCATCGAGTGGCTGGAAACCCTGCTCCGCGCCGCCCGCTTCGCCTTCGTCGTCGTCACCCATGATCGCTACTTCCTCGAAAACATCGCGTCCGAAGTCGTCGAGCTCAACCGCATCTACTCCGATGGCCTGCTGCGCATCAAAGGCGGTTACTCCAAATTCCTTGAGGACCGCGAAGCCTACGTCGAGTGGCAGCAGCGCGCGCAGGAGAGCCTCCGCAACCGCGTCCGCGTTGAAATGGAGTGGCTCCGCCGCGGCCCCAAGGCGCGCACCACCAAATCCAAGGCCCGCATTGACACCGCCAACGCCCTCATCGCCGAGTTGCGCGACTCCGAATCCCGCACCCGCACCTCCACCGCCGGCATCGCCTTCGACGCCACCGGCCGCCAGACCAAGCGCCTCATCGAAATCGAAAACGCCGCCATCACCTTCGGCGATCGCGAAATCCTTCGCGGCGTCAACCTCGTCCTCACCAACGGCCTCAAGCTCGGCCTCGCCGGCCTCAACGGTTCCGGCAAAACCACGCTGCTCCGCGCCATCACCGGCGAAATCCCGCTCGCTGCCGGCCACATCCGCCGCGCCCCCAGCCTCCGCATCGTCCACTTCTCGCAGATGCGCGAGCTCGAGACCTCACTCACTCTGCGCCGCGCCCTGGCACCCGACTCCGATTCCGTCATCTACCAGGATCGTGTTGTCCACGTCGCCTCTTACGCCGCGCGCTTCCTCTTCACCTCCGAGCAGCTCAACCAGCCCGTCGAGCGCCTCAGCGGCGGCGAGCGCGCCCGCATCCTCATCGCTCGCCTCATGCTTCAGCCAGCCGACATCCTGATTCTCGACGAGCCCACCAACGACCTCGACATCCCCACGCTCGAGATCCTCGAAGAATCGCTCCTCGAATTCCCTGGCGCCCTCATCCTCGTCACTCACGACCGCTATCTTCTCGACCGTGTCACTAATGCGATCCTCGGTCTCGACGGCCTCGGCAGTGGCGCTCTCTTCGCGGATTATCTCCAGTGGGAATCCTGGCGCGATCAGCAGATTCGAGCCGCATCAGCTCAGGCCGCAGAAGAAGCGCCGGCCCCCGCCGCCGCGTCCACCGCTCCTGCGCCGCGCAAAAAGCTTTCCTATCTCGAACAGCGTGAGTACGACGCCATCGAGTCCCGCATCGAGGAAGCCGATGCCCGCCTTAGTGCCGCCCAGCAGCGCATCGAGGCTCCCGATGTAGTTATCAACCCCAATGCCCTCACCGCCGCCCTGGCAGAACTGGAGCAGGTCAAAGCCGAGCACGACGCCATTTACGAGCGCTGGGTAGAGCTAACTGAAAAAATCGGCGGCTGAAGCGTACTGCAATGTTTTTTGATTATCGGACGGAACTTCGCGATTTAGCGTCTCGGCTCGCAGCGTCAGTCATGCGAAAACGTCATCCTCGAGTTTGCGAGCAAGCTCCGGATCATCAGGCACGTCTGCCCCGAACTTTTTGAGCGCTGTCAGCAAACTTTGAGCATCGCGAGGTTTTATTCCTGGAAGGACCCTGTAGGTTGTGCCTCCTGATACAAAGCGAATGCCGTCGATTGAGTATCCTCTCAAAGTGACAACCTTTCCATACGTAATCTCCTCTACCTCCACCAATGAAAAGGAGCGGGTATTCCAGTGCTCATTATGAACATCAAGCCAGCGCGCCCTGGATATGCTTAGACTCGACCGGTCGCAGTGGAAGGTTTCATCGGATGGAAACGCCAGCATCACGTATCGCTTCGTCGTAAAGAGCATAAAAAGCGGAAAGCCCAACAGCAGAAAAAGCAGACCGACGAGGCCTCCATCCCACATACTCGGAGTGTCATTCTTGCCCGGCAGGAACAGGAGCGCACAGATGGCGAGCGCTGTTAAGCTCGCAAAGAAAGCAAGCGCAAAGAATCTTGTCCTTCCAGCATCCAGGCGGACATTCACTGACTGATCGGTGATATCGAGGTGAAATTCCCGTCTCGCCATGTTGCAATAAATTTACTCCATAATTCCCGGAGCGGGAGGCTTTCGGATCAAGGGGGTTGCGATGAGGTGGGCCAGCCAAATCCACCCTGCCGTTGCATTCCTGAAATCGTAGTATCCTGATTTCTGTGCTCTGTGCTAGCTTACAGGCATGCTCCTTGCCATTGCCATCGCCGCTACCATCCTGGCCTTTATCCAGAATTCGGTGATGTTCGCTTTCGGCATGAAAGAGCTGGCCATCCTCTCTTTCCCTTCTTCATTCGCCGGGATTTTTCTGATCGAGTTAGCGGTAATCTGGACGGCCTACTTTCTTTTGCGCAAGAGAACACTGCGCCTCAAGATGCCCATCTTCGCAGCATGCTCAGTCCTCATTCTTGGCGTAGCGGAATTTGCGCTTCCAGTCAGTTATGTCAAAGTTCGCATTCGCCATGCCAGGCGTGAGAAAGTTCTAAACCAGATCCAAGTGCTTAGCCATTCCATCGAGCCGCTTAAATCCGATCAGGGAGGCATCCGCTTTGCCCTTACCTACACTCTCAGCTTTCCCAGGACAGCTAGCTTCCACACGTTTCCCGCTTGGTTGGGCGAAGCTCAGAGCGGCATCTTTGGTAACTACTTCTCAAAAGTGACTCCGGAGTACTTCGACGAGAGTTATGTCTTCAAAGCGGGTCAGCCCTACAGCTTCACCGTCGTCTTTGATACAAAAGATAACCACATAGATTTTTCGCGTGACCAGGCCCACATCGATATCTGCGACGGCAAGGATTACTTCATGGCATGCCGCATGATCCCCATCAGAATCCAGGAAGTACCCGCGGCATTTTCGTCCTCATCGCCGCCCATTCGCTATGAGCCTGAGGTTCCCTCAGGCAATGTCGAGGACATCACCGAGCGAAGCATTCGCCTCGATGGGCTGAGGCTCAATTCAGCAGTGGTTCCCGCCGGGCAGTCGGTGCCGTTCTCTTTTGCGATTACCAACATCGGTAATCAGCCGATCGCCATTCCCGGAGGCAATCTGGCCAACGTAATTCGCGTAGTCTACACTTTTGAGCCGGTCTCAGAGAGGGCAAAAAAGACTGAGGCTGTCACAACTCGCATCGGAAATGGTTTTGCCGCCGGCGGCACGCAGTTTTACTCGATCCGCACAAACAATCTCGCTCCGAGGCAGCGATTGCCTATCTCCGATAAAATCGCGCCATTCAAGCCATTTGCTCCTGGCGATTACCGGTTGCACGTCTACTTATTCAGCAGCTACGCAACCGACCAGAACAGACCGGGGCAGGAGCTGGTAGAGCCGTTCACAGTAGAACCATGAGTTATGAAAGCTATTGTGAAACTATCCATTCCTGTCTACGTCAAAATCGAGTAGGAGTCGAATATTGAAGAACTAAGGGGCTCTCCATGAACCGCGTTGCCTTGAAGCTATCGTCCGCACTTTGTTCCGCGCTGCTCTGCGCATCCGTCGCATCCGCGCAGATTCCCGCCTACACTGAAGCCGGTCCCATTCCGTCCGCGCTCACCTCTGCCAAAACCTTCTTTGTCTCCAACGGAGGGACGGTGAGCCAGTTCTTTCCCGATACCTTTACCGGCGATGCCAACCGTGCCTATTCGCAGTTCTATGCTGCCCTCAAGGCTACCGGAAAGTACGATCTGGTCGGCGACCCATCCCAGGCCGATCTGGTCTTATACTTGCGCCTCGTCGCGCGCCCCTGCCGCTCCATCTCCTATAACTGCACCGGCGTTCCCGATCCGCAGCCGGTCTTCTATCTCACCATCTACGACCGCAAAACTCATTACGTGCTCTGGACCATCACCCAGCCAGTTGACGGCGCCATCCTTCTTAAAAACCACGATCATAACTTCGATGCCGCGCTCGCCGTTGTAGTTCGCGAATTCGAACGCGTCACCGGCAAAACCCCCGTAACGCCGTGAACGGCCGGAACAGCAGAGCCTTCGGGCGGCCAATTACAGGAGTAGTGGCATTGGGAGCTGAGGGAGAGCTTGCAACAGCCGGGGAAGAGCAATTGCAGTCCTGATTGCTGCCGGCAATTGGTGCAATCTATCGCCGCTGAAAGGCCTGCGCCCCAGGGCACCTTGCGCTTATTATTGTTGGCATTATGGGCCTTGTCGCGGAGTACCGGCAGCAGTTTAGCTGGAGACCGTGGAATCTAATCTTCGAACAGGTGCCTCTCGAACGTGGTCAGACGGTCCTTGACTTGGGTTGTGGAATCGGTGATCTGGCTCGAGAATTCGCGTCTCGTGGCTGCAACGTGATAGGCCTGGATGGAAACCCGGAGCTCATCGCCGCCGCAATTATCGAACAGCCGTCCAATTGCAAATTCTTGACATGCGACCTGCTCAAGCCGCCAGACATTGGCATCAAGGTCGACGGCATCTGGTGCAGCTTCACCGCTGCTTATCTGACAAACCTGCCCGAGTTCATCAGAATGTGGATGCGTTTTCTTCGCAGCGGTGGTTGGATCTCGGTTACCGAGATCGACGATCTCTTTGGCCACGAGCCGCTAAGCACACGCACAAAATTGCTCTTGCAAAGCTTCGCAGATGACGCTCTGGCTGCGGGTCGATATGACTTTCACATGGGAAGCAAGCTTCAACGCTACTTGACCCAGACCGGATTCTACGTGACGCGAGTGTTGACGCCGCCTGACCGGGAACTCTCCTTCCACGGGCCCGCAACTGCAGATGTGGTCACCGCCTGGCAGAAACGTTTTCAGCGTATGCCGCTGCTGCGAACTCATTGCGCTTCAGAATTCGAGGCGGTGCAGGAAGAGTTCCTCTCATGCTTGTCTCGTCCGGATCATGTCTCGACAGCTAAGGTCATAACTTGCATCGCTGAGAAGATCGGCTAAATCCATAACGGCGAGATGATCAGTTCTTAAACTCCTGGCCCGAAGCCTACCCGATAGTCATCGCGCAGCCCAGCCGCTGACTTTCTCACCCATCTTTGCCCTGCGCCTGCCGCCCGCGCAATAATGCGCACTGACCGCTAGGAGCCATCATGCCTGCCAGGACCATCATCGAACCCTTCCGCATCAAGAGCGTCGAGCCCATCCGCTGGACCACCCGCGCCCAACGTGAAGAACTGCTCAAGGCCGCCTATTACAATCTCTTCCTGCTGCCTGCCGGCGACGTCCTTATCGACCTGCTCACCGACTCCGGCACCGGCGCCATGTCCACCCATCAATGGGCCGCCCTCATGGAAGGCGACGAAAGCTACGCCGGCAGCCCCAGCTTCGACCGCTTCAGGAACTCCATCCAGAACATCTTTGGCTACAAGCACGTCATCCCCACTCACCAGGGCCGCGCCGCCGAACGCATCCTCTTCGGTGTCGCCTGCAAGCGCGGCGACGTTGTGCCCAACAACACCCACTTCGATACCACCCGCGCCAACGTGGAATTCACCGGCGCCGAAGCCGTCGATCTGCTCATCCCCGAGGGCCGCCAGCCCGCACTCGATCACCCCTTCAAGGGCAACATGGATGTGGCTGCCCTGGAAGCTCTCATCGCGCGTGTTGGCCGCGAGCGCATTCCGCTGGTCATGCTCACCGTCACCAACAACTCCGGCGGCGGCCAACCTGTCAGTCTGGAAAACGCGCGCCAGGTCAGCGCCATCTGCCGCCGCCACGGCATTCCGCTCTACTTCGACGCCTGCCGCTTCGCTGAAAACGCCTGGTTCATCAAGCTTCGCGAAAACGGCTGTCAGCACAAAACGCCCAAGGAAATTGCCCGCGAGATGTTCGCCCTTGGCGATGGCTGCACCATGTCCGCCAAGAAAGACGGCCTCGCCAACATTGGCGGCTTTCTCTGCACCAACGATGACCGCCTCGCCCAGCAGGAGAAGAACCTGCTCATTCTTACGGAAGGGTATCCCACTTACGGCGGACTTGCCGGACGCGATCTCGAGGCCATCGCCGTCGGCGTGCAGGAGGCGCTCGAAGAGGACTACCTCCGCTATCGCATCGCCTCCACTGCTTATCTCGGCAACCACATCGCCCAGGCCGGAGTCCCCATCGTGCAGCCTCCCGGCGGCCACGCCATCTATCTCGATGCTCGCGCCTTCCTGCCCCACATCCCCGCCAGCCAGTTTCCCGGCGTCGCCCTGGCCTGCGAATTGTATTTAGAGGGCGGCGTCCGCTCCGTCGAGATTGGCACGCTCATGTTCGCTTCCGCCGCGCAGATGGACCTCGTGCGCCTGGCCATCCCCCGCCGCGTCTACACGCAGAGCCACATCGACTATCTGGTCGAAGTCATCCTCGAGGTCTGGAATCGCCGCTCGCAACTCCGCGGCCTCCGCCTTACCTACGAGGCTCCCTTCCTACGCCATTTCACCGCCCGCCTGGAACCGATGTAGGCTCTCTGCGCCATAACAAAGCGCTCGATCTGCTTCGCAAACCTGAATCGCACGTGATCTCAATCACCTTCGATAAAATATGTCATAATCCGATCGGAACTTAGTCGCAGGCATTCTTCGTATGCATGTTTGAAGAGGCAGGCTATGCGTACCCTGCGGCAGGATATCTTTTACGCTCTCCGCCAAATGCGGCAGTCGCCCGTCTTCACCCTCACAGCCATGCTCACCCTCGCGCTGGGAATAGGCGCCACCACGGCCATCTTTTCCCTCATTCACACGGTCATGCTCAAAGCGCTTCCGGTGACAGACCCGGCGACGTTATACCGCGTGGGCGAAGGCAACGACTGCTGTGTGAACATGGGCCCGGAGGGGAGCTGGGGCCTCTTTCCCTACGTGCTTTATCAACGATTTCAGGCTGCTGCGCCAGAATTCGAGCAAATGGCGGCTTTCCAGGCTGGGCGAGATCTGTTCAGCGTGCGGCGCAGCGAGTCTGACGGGCAGGCAAAACCTTTACACGCAGAATATGTCTCGGGGAATTATTTCTCTACGTTCGGAATTCAGGCCTATGCAGGGCGAACCCTCTCGCCGGCGGACGATCAGCGCGGCGCCTCACCGGCCGCCGTGCTCACGCATCGCGCCTGGCAACAGCTATACGGGGCCGATCCGAAGATCATCGGCGCCACGTTTTTCGTCGACGGACATCCCTTTACCATTGTCGGAATCTCGCCTCCTGGATTTAACGGAGAGACTCTCCAGAGCGATCCGCCGGAACTCTTCGTGCCCATCCAGCAGGAGCCGCTGATCGCAGGCGCAAACACATTGTTGAACCAGCCCATGGCGTGGCTGCGCATCATTGGGCGATTGCGACCGGGAATGGATCCGGAGTCCCTGGGGCCGCGCTTCACCACGCTTTTGCGCAACTGGTTTGTAAATGATTTTGGTCCACTGTATCCGCAGTTTGCACCGCAGGTGAAAGGGGTGCTTCCCAAGCAGTACGTGAAGGTGACTCCCGGCGGAGCGGGGGTGGGCGTGATGAAGTCCGACTTCAAGACCACTCTGAGCATTCTGCTGACCGTTTGCGGGCTGGTGCTGCTCATCGCCTGCGCCAACATCGCCAACCTGTTGCTGGCTCGCGGATCGGGGCGCCGTACACAGACCGCGATTCGTCTTGCGCTTGGCGCGTCGCGTGGGCGCCTGATGCGGCAATGGGTCACGGAAAGCCTGGTGCTGGCTATAGCGGGTGGCGCGGCGGGGCTTGTGGTGGCCTTCACAGGAGTCAAGGTTATCCTCGCACTTGCGTTTCGTCACGCGCATTATGTGCCCATCGGTGCCTGGCCATCGCTGCCGGTGCTCGGTTTCGCGTTCGGCATATCGCTTCTTACCGGATTACTTTTTGGAACAGCGCCCGCGTGGCTTGCTTCACGTGCCGATCCCGCGACAGCGCTACACGGAGCCAATCGCAGCACGCAGGATCGAAGCTCGTTCTGGCAGAAGTCGCTGGTGGTTGTGCAGGCCACATTATCCGTGGTGCTGCTGTGCGGCGCAGGTCTGCTCGCTCGCAGCCTGCAAAAGATGCAGAACCAGGATTTCGGTTTCCTAACCGACCATCGGGTAAGCATCAGGTTGTATGCGCCATTTGGGAGCTACTCGCCCGAAAAACTGAATGTGACCTACCAGGCAATGCAGCAGCGTCCGCAACGCATTCCGGGGGTGAAGTCGGCAGCGCTTGCGCTATACACACCCTTCACCAATAACTGGGGCGAGTTGATTTTCCGACCCGGCTCGGAGCCGCCCAATCTCAACGATCCTGAACACCTCTCTGCGTCGTGGGATCGCGTGAGCCCGGGCTATCTGGAACTGATGGGGCAAAGCTTGGTGCAGGGAAGATACATCACCAGCCAGGATACGGTAGCCACGCGCAATGTAGCCGTTGTCGATGAAGCATTCGTGCGGCGCTACTTCAAGCCCGGAGAAAATCCTATCGGCCAGGTCTTCGGAATTGACGATCCGCGATACGCGAAGACTTACGAGATCATAGGCGTTCTTCACACGGCGAACTACACCGACCCCAGCGGGCACTGGCGGCCGCCGCTCTTCTTTGTGCCCCTGGCACAACACGTGACTTACGAGAAGCAGATCATCCAGATGGTCGACGACCGAAGCCACATCATCGAAGCTGCGGTGCTGCAGATTCAGGGGAGCATGGCCGGCCTCGAAGCACAGGTCAAGCGCGCCTTCTCTGACGTCGATCCGAACCTCACCCTGGTAGGGATTCGTCCTCTGGCTCAACAAGTGGCCGACCGCCTGGACCAGGAACGGACGATTGCGCAACTAACAGGCTTGTTCGGATTTCTCGCCTTGACCCTCGCTGGTGTAGGGCTCTACGGCGTGACGGCATACGGCGTGGAGCGGCGAACCAGTGAGATTGGAGTGCGCATCGCCATGGGGGCAGATCGAACCAGTGTCATGGGACTGGTGCTGAAAGGCGCATTTCTGCAGGTTGTCATTGGGCTGCTGTTAGGCGTGCCCGCGTCCATCGGCTGCGCGCGCCTCATCGCGTCGAAGCTGTACCAGGTGGACGGCTGGGATCCGCTGGTGCTTTGCGGGGCGGTGCTGGCGCTGGGCTTCTTCGCCTTGATCGCCAGCCTCATCCCGGCACGTAGAGCGGCCACCGTGAATCCGGTCACAGCCTTGCGGGTGGAGTAACCAAATCGACTAACCGTGGCGGAAGGTTCTCATTGCTTCACCTTCAGCACAAAATAGTCGATGGTTCCTCCAGCATGCGGCGTGACCTGGTGCGGCAGCCGAGGCGGAATTGTCACGACGTCTCCGGGTGCGAGCGGCTGCTGCGTTCCGCCCTTGATGCCTGGCGCACGCTTCTCATTGTCTGCGGTGTCGCGCGGATTCTCCATCGTTCCGCCGTAGGTGAGCGTGCCGTGGCCGGCCTCCACAAACATGATGTCTTCATCTGTGGCGTGATACTCCGCCTCACCGGCGCCATCGCGGTGCACCATCAGGAACCGCTCCCCGTTTTCCGCGCCAAGTTGATTGAGCATCAGGTGCGAGCCCATCGCCTTGGCGCCGGAACCCGTGCCCGCCTTCTGCAGGTCCGCCTTTGTCCAGAAGTGATATCCGCTCGGACTGCCGCTTTGTCCCAATGCCAGAACGGGCGCCAAAAAGAGCGCCATCCCAATGGCTTTCATCCAGTTTCTCCTTTGTATCGACTAATTGGGTCGATGCCAAAAACGCTGGTCCATCATAGTGCCCGCGGCGAAGCGTGGTCTACAAGAAGCAGAGGGCTTTCATTCTTAGCCCGAGTTGCGGGTTACCGCGCCGCGATGGCGCTGGATCTCAATTGCTACACTGAACGGCATGGCATCCTATGAAACCTTCGGAAAGTTCTATGACGCCGTAATGGGAGACCGGCTGGAAGCCTCAAAGCGCGTTTCAGCGCTTCTTCGGGAGGCGAAGCCGAACGCCAGAAAGGTTCTCGAACTCGGGTGTGGAACTGGATCCGTGCTGAAGCATCTGCAACACAGCTACGAGGTGTACGGCCTGGATCTTTCGAGCAAAATGCTTTCGATTGCCCGTATGAAAGTCCCTAAAGCAAAACTCTGGCGGCAGAACATGGTCGATTTCCAAATCGACCAACGATTTGACGCGGTTGTTTGCGTATTCGATTCGATTAATCACGTTCGACGCTTCTCCGACTGGAGAAAAGTCTTCGCCCGGGTGCGTCAACATCTAGCGCCGGGTGGCTGCTTCATTTTCGACATCAACACACAACGGAAGCTCGAACGCCATATAGCCGAGCCTCCCTGGGTTCATCAATTTGGGAGAAATGTTCTCATCATCGACGTCACCGCTCTCGCGAATCATGGATCAAATTGGAATATCAAAGTCTTCGAGCATGTAAATCAAAGTCGTTACGTTCTCCATGAAGAAGACATCGCCGAAGTGTCGTTTGCACGGGAGCAGATTGTGGCGGCCCTCCATAGCTATTTCGAGAACGTGAAAGTGGTAGATCCTGATCGCAGACGGCCAACTGGAAAATCGGAGAGACTGTTTTTTATCTCAAAGCGGAGTTGAATCGCTGCCGCATTGGACCTCGCGAGCAGTAAGCCGGCAATGCATGCGATAGGCTTAAACAGCGGAGGAGCGGCAACGGTGGTAGTAGCCCCCCAAGTCACTTATGCAGATCGCGCTTCGCGGTGCGCCCCGGAAGTGTGGACCCGGTGACGGAGTCCTAGATCCAAAGCACGTTCGCCTTCGCCTTCTTCAGACCCGCCGTACCGGCAATAGTCCCTGACGATTCTGCGATGGGCGGCCTGGAACGCGAGGTGTGCGGCAATAAAGGCTCCGGCGACAATGGCAAAACGCATTGCGGAGTTGCCAATCCAAACGGGAGCAACCGCCGCAAACGTGACCACTGGCGGAAAGAAAATGAAATACTTGAAAACCGTAAACGCCAGGTTCGGCGGTTCCCGCTGCGGTTCGCCGGTGAAAGCTACCGTGGTCAGGTTGAGAAAGAACGCATCCGTAAGAGCGACGCAAAGACCGGCCGTCATGAGCAATTGAATGGCTGTGGCCGGCCCGGTAAGCAATTCGAGAGGCGCCAGTGCGCGGAGCACGATCACCGCGGCGAATGTGACAATTGCGCTCCACACCAGCGCCCACATGCGCGCGGCTCCGAACATTTCCATCGCCGTTCTAATCTGTGGCGGCCTTCCGTGCACAATTCGAAAAATCCAGTTTCCCTGCCGGTTACCGGACGAAGCAAAAGTCACGCGCAATCCCGCAATCGTCCACAGGGGCACAATGCCGATGGCCGCGCGAATTCCAGCGGCTGTCACTTCAATATGCACCTGTCCATGCAGCACCGCAAAGCGCACCACCGTTGCCGCAAGCACCGACACTCCGACGCTTCCATACAAGACGAGATAGATGCGGTAGCGCGGAACTCGCAACAGAGTCTGTCCAATAAAGTGAAAGACCGCACTGCGCACCGGCGGCCGAATCATGGTGGCATGAAGGAATTGATGTAGCGGCCGCAACAGCCACTTCGGCCCGGAACGGGAATTTGCCCCTTCCACCAGCTGGAGGACACGGCGCCGATACGCCAACGGATACACAAGTATTGCCAGCGCAATGGTGCCCAGCGTGATCTCGCAGCCGAGGCATGCAAGCTGCGAATATATCGGAAACGCAGCCGGTCCCTCCATCATCCGCTGATAAATGCCGAGGAACCAGAAAGGCGGAAAGCACAAAGCTGCATAACCGCCTGAACGAAGTACGACGGCTGTTGCACCGGAATAGACAGGGAACAAGAACATGGTCAGCAGCAGCGCGGCGAGAATGGCGCCCTGCAACAGCAGCGACATTCTCCGAAACCAACGCTCGCCGAAAACGAAGAGCAGAACCCCTTGCGAGGCAAGAATAAAGGCGGCGGCAAACAGCCCGCTCCCAACAACCGCCAGGACGTCGCCGGCTAGAAAACGGAGTAGGTTCGGTGGATCGATTGCCGCCGGGAGGGCCGCAACGGCCAGCACGTTCGCGTCGAAAAGAAACCCGGCAATAAGGACCGCAATGGCTGCTACTCGCGCAAGGAAGAGCTTGCGGGCTGGAATCGGCAGTGTGCTCAGCACCAGCAGATCGAGCAGATCGGGAAAGAACAGATCCCACTCAAACACCGTCGCGATTCCCAGGGCCGCAAAGGAGTAGACCACGAAGAAAAAATGATGATTCACCTGGACCCAGTAAGGCGGAAGGCCCGGCAGCCAGGCGGTCTGATGATGAGGCCGCGGAATGGGGATAAAGGCGTGATAGAGTGGCCACAGATAAATCGCCACAATGAAGGGCGGCAGTCCTGTTGCGCAAGCGATCAGAACCATGCGCGCTTTGGCGTCGCCGTCGGGAGAAGCGGTCTCGTGATTGAAGAACCGTTCCAGAAAGTGGCGCAGAAGATGCAGGAACTGGCTTCGCTCCGGCTGCCGCTCCACGCCAAGTGCCGCCTGCCCGTTTAATCCCAGCACCTCCGGATCGGACATCAGGAGTAGACGCTCAATCGAATTATGCATGGCTGCTCCGCATCGTCTCCACGATCTGTTCCGCCCGGCTGCGCGTATCCTGCTGTTGCACCAGTTGCGCAAAAACGCTTTCCAGGTTGGGCAGGCTCATCAGCTTTGCCAATTCCGACGGAGCCGCGTCCGCGACCAACTTTCCCTTCGCAATCACGATGACCCGGCTGCATATCTGCTCCACGATTTCCAGAACATGCGAAATGTAGAGAACCGCTTTACCCTCGGCTGCGAGCAAGTCGAGCAAGTCTTTGAACAGGCGCGCTGACACAACGTCGAGTCCCGAAAGCGGTTCATCGAAGATCAACAGCGTGGGATCGTGCAGCAGCGCCGCAGCAATAAGCACGCGCTGGCGCATTCCCTTGGAGTAGAGCGAAATCGGAGAATATTCCCAGGTGTCCAGGTGGAATAGCCGTAGCAGGCTCATCGCCTTGCTCTCGATCAGCGACTCAGAGAGCCCGCGTAGCCTGCCCACCAGCTGCAGGTACTCCAACCCCGTCAGGTATGTGTAGAGGTGCGCATCCTCCGGAACGTAGCCGAGCGTGGCGCGGAACGAAACCATGTCCTCGCGGATGTCCCGGCCATTGAACAGCACGCTTCCATCATCCTGGCGCAAGAGGCCGGTAATGATCTTCACTGTCGTCGATTTCCCCGCGCCGTTGGGCCCCAGAAAGCCGACAACTTCGCCCGGTGCTACTCGGAACGAAACATCTTCAACGGCAGGAATGCCACGATAGCTCTTGTAAAGATCCTGAACCTCCAGCAAGGGGCGCCTCCGCAGCGGCTATTTACCCTATGTAGCATTCTGCAGCCGCGATTGTCAAGTAGCTTGCTACATAGCTACAATGTCTCATGGCCAATGACGCGAAACTTTCGCACACTGCCGCGATGATCCTCCAGGCGATCGATGCCGGATTCGTCTACGGTTTCAGCATCATGGAAATGACCGGCCTACCCAGCGGCACCGTATACCCTGCCATGCGGCGGCTGGAGCGCGATGAACTCATTTCCTCCCGCTGGGAGCGCCAATCTATCGCGGACGCAGATCAGCGCCCGCCGCGAAAGTACTACAAGATTACCGCTGCGGGCAGAGCGACCCTCGAATCTTCGCGTAAGCGCTATCCATTGCTGCAAAGGCTGATTCCCGCCGGGGAGGCGAAATCAGTATGACCTCTCTTCGCCGGTCCGCATTCAAAGCCTTACAACTGCCGATTCTCGCTTGCGCATCGCTCCTCGTACCCTCGGACCGACGGCGCGACTGGAGTCTCGAGTGGAGAGCGGAGCTTTGGCATGTGCGCCAGGCTTGCGTTCCGGCCGGGGAAGCCTCCTGGCAGATCGAGTGTGACGTTACCTGCTTCTGCCTCGGTGCCTTTCAGGATGCCCTCTTCCTCCGGTGGCAATTCGGAGAAGGATTGAAACCGCTCAAGCCGCTTCGCGGGGCGCCGACGAAGTGCCTCCTGTTCCTGTTCGCGGCGCTTGCGTTTCTTTATTTCATCTCCATCCTCACTCCTGGTGTGCGCACCGCATGCAGGCTCGCCGGCAATCATGCTTACCAACGCGTCGTGCTCATCCGCAATGCAGACGCAAGAAGCGACGCAACCGCCACCATTTCGCCGCGTCAGTTTCGAAATTGGGCAGCAGGCAAGAGCAAGTATTTTGATGGATTCGCCTTCTATGAAATTGCACAGCGACCGGTCGATTTCGAATCTTCACACGCCAGGAGCTGGCAGGTCGCCTATGCGACTTCCAATCTCTTTTCGTTGCTTGGAGTGCCGCTATCACTGGCCACGCAATCAGCAAGCGCAAGTGGCAATCGTGGTGACGTTGTCCTAAGCGAACGGATCTGGCGGAAAGAATTCAAGGCCGACCCGGATATTGTCGGAACTCTCTTGCACATCGGCCAACGCGAGTTTCGCATCGCCGGCGTCGCCCCCAAAGGCTCCTGGAGGCTCCAGGATAAAGTTGATGCCTGGCTGCTCGAACCCTCTTTCGCCCTCCAGCCCGGTCACCAAGGATACTTGCTGGCGCATCTTTCTTCCGCGGGCGAGGCGGAGATGTGGGCTCCACGCGCACTCATTAAGGCCTACGGGCCGCATGGCTCCGAATTAGATCTGGTGTGCGTCTCCCTGGATGAGAAAGCTCCGCCACCCTGGGCTATCTTTGTCTTTGGCGTGTTGCTGGCTGTTCTGGCGTTGCCCGCAACAGCCTCAGTGTCGATGAGCGAATACGGTCTTATATCGCACAAGCTAACCTGGCCAAAGAAAGTACGCCGATGGAGTTTCCTCGCCGCCAAGATCGCATTAATTCTGATCACCGCTTATTTCGCTTCCCTTGACCTGGCATATGCATTTGCCACACTCTTTTCACCCGCATCGGTCTACCTCCACCTGGGCTCGTCTTTTGTGATTTTTCTCGCCGGGCTCAGTTGGGCCTGCCGTGATCAGCGCCAAAGATGCCCTGTTTGCCTCCGGCGTGTCACCCATCCGGCGCAGGTCGGAGCAGCCTCGCAGAGCTTTCTGGGCTGGAGCGGGACAGAGCTGATTTGCGGTGGCGGCCACACGATTTTGCACATTCCGGCTTTGCCAACCAGCTGGTTTAGCGCCCAGCGCTGGCTGTTTCTGGACGGATCGTGGGATTTTCTCTTCGCCGGCTAAACTTAACTTAAGAGTCCCGAAAATCCCGCCCCATCCGCCTCCGCTACAATAGTCTGCAAGCGCCTGCCGCGCCCGGACTCGATTCCCGGCGCCGCCAGGCGCGTCAAAGTATGATGCTGGCAGAATCCCTACCGGAAGCCCTCACCTTCGATGACGTCCTGCTCGTTCCCGCCTACAGTGAGGTGGTGCCCGCGCAGGTCAGCACGCAAACGCAGTTGACCCGCAACATCCGCCTCAACACGCCGCTCATCTCTTCGGCCATGGACACCGTCACCGAATCACGCATGGCCATTGCCATGGCGCAGCAGGGCGGCATCGGCATCGTCCACCGCAATCTCTCTATCGCCGATCAGGCCGGCGAAATCGACAAGGTCAAGCGCTCTGAAAGCGGCATGATCGTCGATCCCGTCACCATCGGTCCCGACCAGATGATCGCCGATGCGCTCGAAGTGATGCGCCGTTTCAAGATCTCTGGAGTGCCGGTAACGCGCGGGAAAAAACTCGTGGGTATCCTCACCAACCGCGACCTGCGCTTCGAGACCCGAACCGACATCCCCATCGGCGACGTGATGACCAAAGAACATCTCATCACCGTTCCCGTCGGCACCACGCTCGAAGAGGCAGAAGCCATCCTTCATCAGCATCGCGTCGAAAAGCTGCTCGTGGTCAACGACGAATACGAATTGAAAGGCCTGATCACCGTCAAAGACATCCAGAAGAAACTGAAGTATCCGAACGCCAGCAAAGACAGCCAGGGCCGTCTGCGCGTGGGCGGCGCTATCGGCGCTACCGGCGACTTCCTGGAGCGTGCCGCCGAAATGGTCCGCATGCGTGTCGATGTTCTTGCCATCGACTCGGCGCACGGCCACTCGTCGCGAGTGCTCGAAGCAGTGCGCGAAGTAAAGCGTCGATTCCCCGAAGTAGACGTAATGGCCGGCAACGTGGCTACGCACGATGGCGCAATGGCGTTGATCGACGCCGGAGCTGATGCGGTGAAGGTCGGCATCGGCCCCGGATCTATCTGCACTACCCGCATGGTCACCGGCGCAGGGATGCCGCAAATCACTGCTATTGCCGAATCGTGGCGCGCGGCACGCGAGTGCAACGTTCCCGTCATCGCTGATGGCGGCATCAAGTATTCCGGCGAAATTACGAAAGCCATCGCCGCCGGCGCAAGTTCGATCATGATCGGATCGCTTTTTGCCGGGGTAGACGAGAGCCCCGGCGAAACCATTCTCTACCAGGGCCGAAGTTTCAAGACCTATCGCGGCATGGGATCGCTGAGCGCGATGAATCAGGGATCGGGGGAGCGCTATTTTCAGGGCTCAGTAGATATGGCCGAAGTAGAAACCACTACTCAGGGAGTGGTGCAGCGCGAACGCAACGGGCAGAACCGCCTGGCGAAATTTGTTCCCGAAGGGATTGAAGGCCGCGTGCCTTATCGCGGACCGCTCGAGTCGATGGTCTACCAGCTGGTCGGCGGCTTGCGCTCGGGCATGGGATATCTCGGCTGCGGTAGTATTCCGGAGTTGCAGCAGAAATCTCGTTTCGTGCGCATATCCGGTGCGGGCCTTCGCGAGAGTCATGTGCACGACGTCATCATCACGCGCGAGGCTCCCAACTATCATGTCGAATGAGCGGGACGCGCGCTTCTGGATCCAGGCCTGGTGGCCCGTGGTAATCATGGCGGGCCTGATTACAATATCTTCCTCGCACTCGTTCGGAGCGGATGAAACATCAGGTCCCTTGCGCTGGCTCTGGCAGCATCTCTTTGGGCCGGTGAGCAATCCACGCTGGGGTTTTATTCACTTTTGCATTCGCAAGATCGGGCATTTTGTCGGCTATGGAACGCTTGGTTTGACATGGCTGCGCGCCTGGCGCCTGAGTGTGCCTCGTTTTCGCATTTTGACCGACGCCCTTCTCGCTGTTACGGGGACGGCGCTGATCGCCTCCTGCGACGAGATCCACCAGGCTTTCATTTCCAACCGCACCGGCAGCCCTTGGGATGTGCTGCTCGACTGCTGTGGAGCAGTCACGATGTGCGTGCTGGCTTTTGGCTGCATGCGCATCGCCAGACAGATGAAACAGTCGCGACTGGCTGTGCCTCTGCGCACAGGCCGGTAAATAACTCGCCTCGCGCTTACGCTCTTCGTTGCGCAATCAGTCTCGCTCAAGAAAACGGGGCGCATCTCCGTACGGAGATGCGCCCCGAAAGTCAAAACTGAGTTATCCAGATTCGTGTATCCAGTTGGGCTTAAGCTAACGGATACGGCGAAGAGCCGCCGGTTACGCCGCCTTCTCTCCGCCCTCGCTCTCATCCTGGTTCTCTGCTTCGCCTTCCTTCTGCTGCTCTTCGAGCGCCTTTTCGAGTTCAGCGCGCTTCTTGGCCTTGCGCTCCTCGCGCTTCTCGCGCTTCACCTCAAGCTGCTTTTCCGCTCCCAGCAATTCGATGAACGCGGTCTCGGCGCCGTCACCCTGCTGAAAACCGGTGCGCACGATGCGCAGATAACCCCCCTTGCGGTCGCCATAGCGCGGGGCCACGGTGTCAAAAAGCCGCTTCACAGCCTTGTCTGTGCGCAGAAAGCTGAGCGCCAGCCTGCGCGAGTGCAAATCGCCCTTCTTGCCCAGGGTGATCATCTTTTCCACGTGCGGACGCACCGCCTTGGCCTTGGCCACGGTGGTCTCCACGCGGTCCTCCTCGATGACGGACGTGGCCAGGTTGCGCAAGAGCGCATTGCGATGGCTGGTATTGCGTCCGAGCTTGAATCCTGCATTGCGATGGCGCATGTTTAGCTCCTAGCTTCTAGCTCCTGGCTCCTAGCTCGATCGCCGTGGAAGCGGCGAAGTGGTGTTCGCACCAGAAAGCTAGAATCGAGTAGCTTCTTAATCTTTGCTTGCTTCCAGCTTCCAGCCGCTAACTCTCAAGATTGCAGAAGAGAACCAAAGTTACAGTTCCATCTGGCCAAGCTAGGAGCTAGCAGCTAGAAGCTGTCTTTAAAAGTTCTCCGTCTCGGTGGGCAGTTGCAGATCCACCGAATCCAGTGGTTCGTCTTCGTCCTCGTAGTGGCCGTAGCTCGCTGCCAGCGCAGTTGCGGGCGGGATGCTTGTCGGACCCGGAACCGCATTGCCCTGCTCGTCGATCTTCATGCCCAGCGAAAGACCCATCTGCGCCAGAATTTCCTTGATCTCGTTCAGGCTCTTGCGGCCGAAGTTCTTGGTCTTGAGCATTTCAGCTTCGGTCTTCTGCACTAACTCGCCGATGCTCTGAATGTTTGCATTCTTCAGGCAGTTATAGCTGCGGACCGACAGCTCCAGCTCCTCCACCGAGCGATTGAGATTGTCGTTGCGCAGCAGGACGCGTCCTTCTTCGCCGCGCCCTTCGGTCTCAATCTCCTCTTCGAAGTTGATGAAGATGTTCATGTGGTCCTTGAGCAGCTTGGCAGCCAGGCCGACGGCGTCGGCCGGCAGCACCGCTCCGTTGGTCCACACTTCGAGAGTCAATTTGTCGTAATCAGTGATCTGTCCCAGACGGGCCGCGTCGACCGTGTAATTCACACGCCGCACCGGCGAGTGCACCGAATCGACCGGGATAAAGCCCAGGCCCAGGTCGGCGTCGAAGTTTTTGTCGGCGGAAACATAACCGCGCCCACGCTTGAGGCGCATTTCCATGTCCAGCTTGCCGCCCTCAGAGAGCGTGGCAAGATAGATGTTGGGATCCAGAATCTCCACGTCGCCGTCGGCCTCGATCATTCCCGAAGTGACCACGCCGGGCTGGTCCGCGCGCAGATAGAGCGCCTTTGGACCGTCACCATTGAGCTTGAAGGGAATCTGTTTGAGGTTCAGGATGATGTCGGTGGCGTCTTCCACCACGCCGGTGATGGATTGGAATTCGTGCAATACGCCTTCAATGCGAATTGCAGTGACGGCGGCGCCTTCAATGGAACTGAGCAGCGTGCGGCGCAGCGCGTTGCCGATGGTGGTGCCGAAGCCGCGCTCAAAGGGTTGAGCGCTGAACTTCCCGTAGGTTTCAGTTAGCGACTCGGCGTCGACCGCCAGGCGCTTCGGTTTTTGGAATCCTCTCCACAACATATCGTTTCTCTCTTTTCCCCGCGCGGCGAGTACGTCGCGATGCATGTTGCGGCGGCCGCGCAAGTGCTCCTTTTCATTGAAATGCAGCCATTAGCCTGTAGCTCGTAGCCAGTAGCTCTTAGGTCTTGAGCTACTGGCTACCGGCTGCAAGCTCACAGCCGTTACTTGCTGTACAACTCCACAATCAACTGCTCGTTGACCGGGAGGTTGACATCTTTGCGCTTGGGCAGCGTGAGTACGCGCCCGGTGAGCGTTTCAAAATTCATCTCCAGCCACGCCGGCACGGGGTTCTGCTGCGCGAATTGTGCGCCCTGTTCCACGATCGTCAGCTTTTTCGCGTTTTCGCGAACCGCGATTTCGTCACCCGCATTCACCTGGAAAGAGGGGATATTCACCTTGCGCCCGTTCACCTGCACATGTCCGTGCCGCACCAATTGGCGCGCCTGCCGGCGCGAGATGGCGAAGCCCAGGCGGTATGCCACGTTATCCAGGCGCCGTTCAAGTTGCTGGATAAGCAGCTCGCCGGTGACGCCGGTAGCGCGGTTGGCCTTCTCATAATATTCACGGAACTGGCTTTCCAGCGTGAAGTACATGCGCTTGGCCTTCTGCTTCTCATGCAGTTGCAGGCCATAGCCAACGATCTTCGCCTTGCGGTCTTTGCCGTGCTGGCCCGGGGGGAAGTTGCGCTTCTCCACGGGACAGCGGTCAGAGGTGCACTTGGTGCCCTTCAAAAAAAGCTTGGTGCCTTCGCGACGGCAAAGGCGGCATACTGCTCCGGTAAAACGTGCCATTTCTTCTCCTGACTTCGGATGTCGGCCGGTTTACGTCCGCCGGTGCGGACTTCGTCCCGGCCCGGTTGTTGGCTTTCAGCTCTCAGCCTTCAGCTTTCAGTCTCTCTTTTACTTCCGCCTCCCGGGTAGCGACCAATTCCGATAGCTGAAAACCGATAGCTAAAAGCTGTCTTTACACTCTGCGCCGCTTCGGTGGCCTGCAGCCATTGTGCGGCACCGGCGTCACGTCGCGAATCGACTTGACCTCGATACCTGCGGATGCCAGCGCACGAATGGCCGACTCGCGGCCCGAACCAGGCCCGGTCACCCGCACATCGACCGCGCGCAGACCGTGGTCGCGCGCCATGCCGGCGGCCGTCGAAGCTGCCTGCTGCGCCGCGAACGGCGTGCCCTTACGCGATCCGCGGAAGCCCAGCGACCCGGCGCTCTTCCAACTCAGCGTGTTGCCCACCTGGTCGGTGATGGTGACGATGGTGTTGTTGAACGAGGCCTGAATGTGGGCAATGCCATAGGGCACATTCTTGCGCTCGCGCTTCTTGAACTTCTTGGTCTTGGCGGTTTTGCCCGCCTTCGCCTGTTCCGCTTTGGCCATTATGTCTTCGCCGTCGCTTTCTTCTTGCCGGCAATCGTGCCCTTGCGCGGGCCCTTGCGAGTGCGGGCATTGGTGTGGGTGCGCTGTCCACGCACCGGCAGCGAACGCCGGTGACGGAGGCCACGGTAGCTTTGAATATCGATGAGGCGCTTGATGTGCATGGAGACGTCCTTGCGCAGGTCGCCTTCCACGTCTCCCTCGTCCTCAATCACCTGGCGGATGCGGTTGACCTCTTCCTCGCCGAGATCCTGGACTTTCTTGAACGCGTCAACGTTCGCCTTGTCCAGAATCTTCAGCGCGCGGGGCTGGCCGACGCCAAAGATATAAGTGAGCGCGATCCGGGCCTGCTTGTTGCGGGGCAGATCGACGCCAGCAATACGTGCCATTGCAAATTCCTTCGCTTGAGGTTGTGTGCCCTCCGCCTCGACGGATTCGCACGGATTACGCGGAAGATCTCCAGGGGTTCATCGCAAGCCTTGACTCAAGCTAACTAGCCCCGGAAATGCCTATTGGAGTTTCCGCCTTCAGCCAGGTTCCGACTACCCCTGGCGCTGCTTGTGCTTTGCGTTCTCGCAGATCACCCTGACCACCCCGCGGCGGTTGATGACCTTGCACTTCACGCAAATCTTCTTTACCGATGCACGGACCTTCATTTGCTGCTGCCCTTCTCCGCGCATCCATAAAAAAGAAACGCGGTATGAAACCTTATTTGTAGCGATAGACAATTCTTCCACGATTGAGATCGTAGGGGCTCAACTCCACCGCTACGCGATCTCCGGGAAGAATGCGGATGAAGTTCTTGCGCATCCGGCCCGAAACATGAGCCAAGACCTCATGGTTCGTTTCGAGCTTCACCTTGAACATCGCATTCGGCAACGTCTCGACGACCGTCGCCATTACTTCAATCGCGTCTTCCTTCGACAAACCGTCTCCCGCCGTGCTTTCGCACTTTACTCAGTCAGAATTC
>DASYWU010000025.1:0-1634 GCA_035935755.1 Occallatibacter sp.
GGTGGAGACCAACCTGTCAAGGAATAACCAACTGGTGACTCATCGATCAGATGGGCAGGGGAGTCGGTTTTGGCCGGCTCCCCGTTTGCTTTCGAGGGGCGGCCCCGGCGTTTTTTCCAGGATCGATAGATTTCCTCATGCCTGGAAAAACTCACGCTGGGCGCTGCCGAGGCAGTGGGGGGTGCGCAGGCGGTTTCGAACTGCTCCGGGGTTTTGTATCCCAGCGCGGAGTGGAGGCGCAGCCGGTTGTAGTACTGCTCGATGAACTGTTCCAGATGGGCGCTCAGCTCATCGATGTACTGGTATTTGTGGGCATGGATCTGTTCGCGTTTAAGGGTCTTGATAAAGCTCTCGCAGAAGGCGTTGTCGTAAGGGTTCCCGGGGCGGCTCATGCTGGGCAGGATGCCGTGGAGGGCGAGCAGACGGGTGTACGGCTCAGAGCAGTACTGGATGCCGCGATCGGAGTGGTGCACCAGACCCGGGGAAGGTTGCCGCTCGCTGAGGGCGCGCTCGAGAGCCAGCAGCGGCAGACGCGCGGTCAGGGTGCGGTCCAGCGCCCATCCGACCACTTTGCGGGAGAACACATCCAGCACGATGGCCAGGTAGACGAACTCCTGGCGGAGACGGATATAGGTGATGTCGGCCACCCATAACTGATTGATGGCGTTCAGCTTCATGTGGCGGGCCAGGTTTAAGTAGACTTCCGCCTCATGGTCCGACCGCGTGGTGACCACGAAAGCCCTGGGCTCGATGCCCAGCAGGTTATCCTCGCGCATCAGCCGCAGAACACGCTTGTGGTTGACGGCCATGCCGCGACGGTGGAGTTCGACGGTCACCCTGCGATAGCCGTAACGGCGGCGATGCTGGAGGACGATCTGCTGGATGGCGTGGCGCACTTCCATCTCCTCTTCGCCGGGGTAGCGCGGTTGGAGGAAACGATAGAATCCGGCGCGGCTGACCTGGGCCAGACGGCACATCGGCTCTACCCCTAGGCTGCCTGCAAGCGGCGTCATTTCCCGGATGGCTTCCCAGATGCCGCTTCGCCAGAGCCGGTAGCGCTCCGGCGTAGAGCTTCGACCTTTGCGCAGGCAGCCTTCAAAAAATCCACTTCCAGGGTCTTCTTCGCCAGCGCCTTTTTCAGTTCGTCATTTTCCCGGCGCAGGCGATACTCGGCGCTCAGGGACTCCTTTTGCCGCTCACGCTGCCGGCTGTCCCGCCACAGGTAGAGCAACTGGCGAGAGATGCCCAGCTCGCGGCATAACTGCGTCACATTCGGCGCCAGCGCCAGACGACGAAGGGCCGACTCGCGGAATTCTTTCGTGAACTTCCGATGCTTCGATTCCTGACTCATTTGCAGTTCTCCATTCCCTGCAAACTGTCAAGATACACTCTGTCTCACTTTAGGGGTGCAGTCCATGAGCGGAGGCGGGGCGGTTCGTAAGAGCCCGCTCATGGATTGTATTAGGCCTTTCTGAAGTTTTCTGAAAGGATGCCGATGCTTCCCCTATCGAGGGCAAGAACAAGGCCCCAGTCTCCCATCCGGATTGCCGCATTGTGAAGGAAAATCCCAAGAAACGGTTGCTGCGCATCGGGCATGTCGAGGTGAGTTTCCGACGAGTCTGGTGGCGGAAGGG
>DASYWU010000026.1:0-144930 GCA_035935755.1 Occallatibacter sp.
ACCCTCGCGCCAGAAAGAAGGCGCGAGGAGGGGGCACGAAATGGTAGCTGCTACTGCCGCGGGTGAGCTGAGGTGGTTTCCCACCCTCGCGCCAGGAAGAAGGCGCGAGGATGGGGCACGGAAGTGTAGCTGCTACTGCCGCGGGTGAGCTGAGGTGGTTTCCCACCCTCGCGCCAGGAAGAAGGCGCGAGGATGGGGCACGGGAGTGTGGCTGCAGGGCGACTGAGCCTTGCTCACTCGGCGGATTTGGGGCGGTTCGAGCTGGGAGGTTTCTGGTCCCACCCGTCGGCGGGGTTGCGCCTGGCCATTTCTTTCCAGTGCTCGACAAGGTGCGGATCGCAGATGTGGGCCCGTTCGGCACGGTCGAGGTCAATTTCCCACATGGCCGAGGCGACGGTGGCATAGCAACGGGTGCAAATTGAGTCTGTAGTCCCGCTCGTGTTGGCACGACGCACGAACGGGGAGTGAGCTGGCGACACGCGGGCGCCCTCCCGAGTATTTGTATTGGCCCAATTCGCTATCGGTTGCGTTTATGAATTGAGAGTACAAGTTTTTCACAGGCACGTTACGGACGGAACTAGGGAAAACCCTGGGAAAGGGAATAGGGAACAGGGAACAGGGAACAGGGAACAGGGAACAGGGATGAGGGAACAAGGAAAGCGGTGACATTGGTCACGAAGATCTGGACAACGGCACGCTGACGGGGCGCATCCATTTTGTCGATGGTGCAAGACTTCCCTGTACAGGGTTTGCAAGCCTTCAGAGTTGCCGATTCTTTCAGTCACGAGGCCACATGAAGCATAACCCTACATCGAAGGTCGTTGATCTTCTGCTGAATACGCTGGAACGGGTTGAGGAACGGGCGGATAGCCGGCCGGATGAGGCGGCTTTGCAGAAGCTTAGATCCCGAGTGTTCCGCATGGTGGCGCAGTTCGAGGCTGTCCGGCTCCGCGAAGACGCAACAGTGGGAAGCGGGGAATAGAAGCCGGGCGGTGCAATCTGCCAGGCGGGCTCGTTCCCGAGCTCAGCTCACAGCTTTTTAATTTTGATATTGCGGAACGAGAGTTTGACTCCTGGAGCCCCTTTCGGCTCCGTGCCCTGCAGCGAGATGTGGCCGGTGTGGTATTTGCTGTAACCTGGCATGCGCGCGAACTTGGTTCCCGCGATCAGTTGATTCCAGTTGGCATCCCATAGCTCGGTGTCGATCACCTTGTGGTCGTTTTGGAATAGCTGCAGGTGTCCGTGGTCGGCGATGATCTCGAACTGGTTCCACTGGCCGGCGTCGTTCACCCATTCCACAGGGTCGGAGATCATGTCGAAGATGTCGCCGGAGCGCTCCTTGAGGATGCGGCTGTCGGGCACGGTGCAGGCCAGGTCGGCAATCTGCATTTCGATGCCGGTATCGTAGGTGTTCTTGTACTGTGGCGATTCGTGGACGTAGAACATGACGCCGCTGTCGATGCAGGGGCGGGCATTCCATTCCAGCTTGAGATCGAAGTTGGAGAATTCGGCGTCGGTGACGATGTCGGCGAAGTCGGCGGAGGGATCCTGATTGGTCTTGCTGAGCTGGATGGCGCCATCGACGACGGACCAGTCGCGGCCGGTGGATTTTTCAAGGTAGGAGTGCCAGCCGCTGAGATCGTGGCCGTCGAAGAGCAACTGCCAGCCATCGCTTTTTTCCTGGGCAGTGAGGGTGTTGGGCGCCTGCGCGGAGGCAAGGGCGGAGGAGAGAAGGCAGCAGGAGGCGAGCAGGCGGAGATTCTTTGAGATCATGGTCACCTTCGGGTTGTGAAGCGATACCTTAGAGCACGCAGGTTTAGCTCGGGCGGAGAGTACACCTGGCACACCGGAGATGATTTTAGTCTGTGCATCTGAGACGGAAGGAATCCAGCGCTCAATCGTGGAGAAGATAGCGGCCGCCCGAACCGCAGGTCCTTCGACTCCCTCCCCTCTTCGCATTCGCTCAGAGTTCCGGTCGCTCAGGATGACACGTCGGTGTGGGAAATTCGCTTCGCGTACGGTCGCTCAGGATGACACGATGTAGTTTCTCCCCGGACATGCTGCTGATCTAGCTTTTAGGAGGCGGGGCGCTGGGCATGACTACCGATTCGGGTGAAGTGCTGAAGAGCTTTTCCACGCGGCCGTTGACGACGCGGTAGAGTGCGAATTCGCGCTGGGTGGCGCCGCGGAGCTCGAAGAGGAGCTCGCCGCGGTTGTCGGCCATGGCGTCGACGGGATCGATAAGGTGCATGACCGGGTTGTCATCGAGGTCGGAGGCGTCGGTGACGTTTTTGAAGAGCACCATTACGTTGCCGTAGAGATCGGGCTGGGCGATAAGGGTGATGAACTTTTCCGGGGCGGCGGGCTGGCTGGGGACGACTTCCTTGCCGGCATCACTGACTTTGCCTGCGGCGCCTGCCTTGAGCTGAGGCCTGGACTCGTCTGCTTTGCCGGTGGTTTTGAGCGGGGGCCTGGTCTCGTCTGCTTTGCCGGCGGGCTTGAGCGGGGGCCTGGTCTCGTCTGCTGCGCCGTTCGCGGATTTGAGCGGGGGCCGGGCCTCGTCGGCTGCGCCGGCAGCGGGCGGAGCAGAGACCTGGGTGTGCGCGGAAAAGACCATGGTTGCGGGGCCGCCGTAGGTGAGCTGGAAGACGCGGAACTGCTCGTCGGCAAGTGGCATAAGCGGCGGTGGGGGAGCGGGTTTGGCGCGGCGACGAGTAGTGGTTCGGGTGCCCGCCTTCGGCTTGGAAGCTTCGGCGCGGCTCGCGTCGGCCTTCGTCTTTCCGGCTTCGGCGCGGCCTTCGGGCGTTGGAGGGGCGAGGGCCTTGCGCGCGATGGCTTCGAGGTCAGACTTCATCTTGGCTTCGTCGTCGGGATTGGCCCAGGAGTAGGTCCAGATGTGATCGGGGTGATTGCGGGCGTCGGAGACGGCGATGGTCTGGTGCATGTCAGGTGGCAGGCCGGCGAGCGTGGGCAGGACGGGGGCTCCGGAACTTGAGGCCTTGCCGTGGAAGAGATGCGGGCGGTCGGGATCGGGAGCGCTGGCCACCGGCTCGGAATAAGCCTGATCATTTTGCGGCTGCTGGGCGGCATCGGGCTTGGAGGGTTCGGCGGGTTTGGTCGGCTGGTGGAGAGTGGGGCGATCGGGGTCGGGAGGCGGAGCCGGGGTGCTGGACTTTCCGCTGGATTCATCGGGCTGATTTTTGCGGTGCAGGACGGGCGGGCCACCTTCATTGTCATCGGCATCTTCGACCTTCTGAGGCGCGGCGGCGGGCTTGGGCACGGTCAGGGGTTTCCAGGAACCGAAGCCGATCCATGCGCCCTGGCTCTGGCCGGCGCTGGAGATGTCGTAGTAGCCGATGGTTTTGCCATTGTCTTTGAGCTGGTATTCCGTGTCGGACTCGAGGGCGACGGGCGCGGGCTGGGCCATGTAGATGGAGGCGTCCTGGAGGTCCTGGCCATCCCACAGGGTGATGGGAACGAGGCGGCTGGCATTGGGTTTTCCGGGTTCGCCGGTCCACTCGAGGACGGCGACGGCGCGGAGGTTGGGGCCGTTGGTCTTGCTCTGGTCGGGGACTTTGCCGGCGTATTGGGCGGCGGCGGGGAGAGCGGCGACGAGCAGGGTGGCTGCGATTGCGGTCGCGGAGAAACGCGCGATCTGGCTCGAAAGGCCGGAGCCCTCAGGGCCTGAAGGCCACATCGGTTTTGGGTAATTTACGGCACCCTTCGACAAGCTCAGGGCAAGCTTAAAGTCGTGCCCTTTCACAACAGCGCGTTCTTCGGCGGCTTGGCCGTGCCGTTTCATAGCAGTGAGTTTTTGCGCAGCGTGCTTCACGGAAGCTAAAACGAGACGCGGTAGTGGATATCCACTGGCGCGCGATGACACCGGAAGGCCGGGTCGGGAATAATCGAAAATGATGGCCATCAGCGGCCCTCCATCTACGCTGCGAGGTAGATCCCCATGCAAATCAACGACAAAGTCGCCGATTTTACGCTCAAGACCGACGAGGACCAGGCGGTGAGCCTGTCGGATTACGCCGGCCAGCCCGTGGTGCTCTTCTTCTACCCTAGAGCGGATACGCCCGGTTGCACAATCGAGGCCTGCGGATTCCGCGACTGGTACACCAAATTGACGAAGGCCGGCGCGGTGGTGCTCGGCATCTCGCGGGACACGCCCAGGGACCAGGCGAAGTTCAAAGCCAAATTCAACCTGCCGTACACGCTCCTGGCTGATGTAGACGAGAAAGTGTGCAATCAGTTTGGCGTGCTGAAGGAAAAGAACATGTACGGCAAGAAAGTGATGGGGATCGAGCGGACGACGTTTCTGATCGGGCCGGAGCGGACGCTGATCCACATCTTTCCCAAGGTTACGCCGGAAGGGCACGCGGAAGAAGTGCTGGCGAAGATTGAAGAATGGAAGAAGGGGCACAAGTAGTGGGGGGTCGAGGCGTCCCACCCTTGCGACAGAAAAAAGTCGCGAGGATGGGGCACGGAAGTGTGGCTGCGATTGGCGCCAGCGGACTCGGCGGCGTCCCACCCTTGCGACAGAAAAAAGTCGCAAGGATGGGGCACGGGGTGTCTGCTCATTTGCCGGGACGGCGGATGGCGCGCGGCTTTTTTGAGATGGCGCCGGAGGTGGTGGCTCCGCGGCTGCTGGGAAAGCTGCTGGTGCACAGGACAAAGGCGGGCATCCTTGCCGGGCGGATTGTGGAAGTGGAGGCTTACCTGGGACCGCACAACGATCCTCCGGACCCGGCGGCACATTCGCATCGGGGACCGACGCCGCGGAACATGGTGCTGTTCGGGCCGGCGGGACACGCATACGTCTACCACATCTACGGGCGCTATTTCTGCATGAACATTTCCTGCGAAGTTGAGGGGCGGGCGGGATGCGTGCTGCTGCGCGCGCTGGAGCCGGTGGCGGGCTTGCAGCAGATGGCGCGGAACCGCGGCGTGGCGGAAGATGCGCCGGCGCGGATGCTGACCTCGGGACCGAGCCGGCTGTGCCAGGCGCTGGGAATTACGCGCGCTGAGAATAACGGGCTGGATTTGCTGGATGCGCGGTCGGTGCTGCAGGTGCGGGATGATGGATGTGCAGCGGCCGAGGTCGTGATCACAAAACGTATCGGGGTGAGCGTGGCGGTGGACTGGCCGATGCGATTTGCATTGGCGGGGCACAAATGTGTATCCGGGCCATCAACTTTGTCGGCGCGAGGCACGTCTCTCAAATAGAATTTGGCCCAAACGGTAACTCACTCCATCCCAAGGAAAAACCGCTTGAAAACAGCTTCCCCGTCCCTTTCAGTTGCGGTCGCCGTGTTTGCTGCGGCCGCGTTCGCCTTCACCGCAGTTGCCCAGGCTCCGCAGGCGGAGCCCTCCACACCGCCGGCCGGCGGAGCCGCGGGTGCGCCGATGGGCGGACCGCGGCGCGAAATGCACTTTCCTCCGCCGAAGAATCTGCAGGTGCTACCCAAGAACCTGACCGGCGAGCAGGTGCACAAGATCATGGAAGGATGGGCGGGCGCCCTGGGCACGCATTGCGACAACTGCCATGCGGCGAGTCCCAATGCGGCGAAGGGACCGGGCGGGCGGCCGCGGCTGGATTTTGCCCTCGATACCAAGCCGGAGAAGGGCACGGCGCGGATGATGGTGAAGATGGTGCGGGACATCAACGGGAACTACGTCTCCAAGATCAAGAATTCGGGAGTGCAGGTGAGTTGCGGGACCTGCCACCGCGGACATCTCTCCCCACCAGCGTTCAAGCCGCCGGAGGAGCACCGCGAGGGACCGGGAGCGCAGCCCCAAGGTGCGCCGGGGGCGACGCCGACACCTGCTCCGGCGCCTGCGCCGGGAATGTAAGGCGTTTGGCTGAGGAGATTTCCCGGGTCCCAAAATCGGGACCCGGGGCACACGAGTTTTCAGCAACTCCCCTGCGGCGAATTCGACTGAGGCAACCGGCTGTAGTGGTTTCCCACCCTCGCGCCAGAAAAAAGGCGCGAGGATGGGGCACGGAAGTGTAGCTGCGATTGAGGCTGGCTGGGGACGTTTCCCGGGTCCCAAAAGCGGAACCCGGGGCACTCGAGTGTGCTCGCTATTGATGGGCCGGGGCTGCGGAGGTTTCCAGGGCGCTCACCGGCGCCAGGCTTGCGCCCAGAAGCAGCCTTGAGACCAGAACGATGGTCCAGAGCGTGCGAACGGCGGTCGCCAGCTTTTCCATCAGCCCGGCAGGACCTCCGAGGTGGTTAAGCATTCCGAAGCAGAAGAGAAAAGCCATCATCGCCACCGCGGTGAGGATCGAGCCCGCAGCCCAGCCGCGCCAGCGGGGATCGTGCCGCACGCGCCACGCAAAAAGGAACAGAACGCACAGAGCGGCGTTGAAGGCGATCAAGTCACAAGTCATGTGAAGCGGCGGCCGGACGAAGAATCCATCGCCAATGACAGCGATGCCCGACAGAGCCTGAAACAGGGGTATGATGCTCACGCCCCAGCCGCTCTCGAGCTCACGCCGAAGCGCCCATGCGAAAAGACAGCTGAGCGAGCCGAAGAGAATGAAATTGATCTGCTGCGCCATGCCGAATGGAGTGAGCTCCAGCGCGCTGATGGTTTCTTGAACAGAGTTATAGGTGGGGATGATTAAACCCAGCGTGACGTAGACCCCAATGAAGAGCAATCCGCCATATCCCGCGATGAGCAGGGATTTGGAGCGGTGCTGAGGCAGGTCTCTGTTCATTGCGAGCGGGATGACTTGTGGCGAGGCTAGTATACGCAGCGGCTGGGCCGCAGGTCTTCCGATTTCGCCAACCACCAGAGAAGATCGAGGCCGGCGGTCTTGGGAGGTCTCCCACCCTCGCGCCAGAAAAAAGGCGCGAGGATGGGGCACGGAGGTGTGAGTGCCATTGAGGCGGTTGGGCTGTGGAGGTCTCCCACCCTCGCGACAGAAAAAAGGCGCGAGGATGGGGCACGGAAATGTGGCTGCTACGGCCGGGGTTTCCAGATGAAGGTAGCGATCGATCCGGCGGGCAGGATGGTGGTGGTGGTTTTGTCTTCAAAGCCGATGCGGAAGACCTGGCTGACAGTGCCGGTGTTCAAGGTGTAGAGGACGATTTCGCCGTCGGGGTTGCGGAAGGCCACGTCTTTGAGCGAGGTACCGTCGGGCTCGGTGGATGCGATGCGGACAGCGCCGGGAAGGACGAAGGCGCTGGCCTGGCCGAGCACGTAGTAATCGGGCTCGCGGTGGATTCGGGGAAAATCGGGGTCGCTGATGTCGAGGGTGATGACGCCGCGACAGGTGCCGCAGCCGCCCACGTGCGGGCCGTGGTCCTGATCGGTGGCGATGGCCCAGAGCACATAGCTGCGCGACCAGTTGCGCATGACGGCGATGAGCTCGGCGGCTTCCTGGGTGATGATGCTTCCCTTCTGCCAGGTGCCGCCGCTGGCTTCGGTCTCCCATTCATCCTTGCTGGGAAATTTTTCGTGGAAGGCGGTCATGGCGGCAGGATCGCCGGCGTAGTTGTGCCACGCGGTGCCGGCAGCGAGCGCGCCGGCTTTGGCATCGCTGAGCACGGTGGCGGGGTATTCGGGGTGGTCCCAGTTGTGGTCGTAGACGAGGACTTTGGTGTTGAGGTGGGCGGCGGCCATGGCGGGGGCGAGCGCGTCGCCAAGAAACGCGGCCTGCTGCGCGGCGGGCATGGACATGCCGCTGTAAGTGGGCGCGGGATAGAGCGGCTCGTTCTGCACGCTGAGCGCGTAGACGGGAACGCCGGCGGCCTGGTAGCCCTGGATAGTTTTGACAAGATAATTTGCGAACGCGTTGTAGAACTCGGGGCGCAGGGTGGCGGGCTGCTTTGTAGCCGGATCGGTACCGAGCATGGAGCCGTTGGTTTTCATCCAGCCGGGCGGGCTCCACGGCGTAAGCATGATCTTTATGTCGGGATTGACGGCCAGCGCTTTGCGAAGCAGGGGCAGGATGTATTCCTGATCGTGGGCAAGCGAGAAGTGAGTAAGATCGGGATCGGCTGTGCCGGCGGGCGTGGTGCAGGCGGTGGTGCTCTGCTTGCAGAGATCGTCGTAGGAGTAGAAGGTGGCGGCAAGATCGGAGGAGCCGATGGGCTGGCGCAGGAAGGTGAGGCCGATGCCGTCTTTGCGGTTGAAGAGAAGTTGAAACGCGGAGTTGGTGACGTCCGGGGGGAGCTTTTTGGCGAAGAGCCACGCGGCTGCATCGGTGAGCGAGGCGCCGAAGCCGTCGATCTGCTGGTAGGTTTTGGAGGGATCGACGGCGATGAGCGGAGCTTGCGGGCCGCGCTGGCCATGGGTGCGAAGATGGAGCGGGGCGAGGCGCGACAGAGATTCGAGGAGATCAGGCGTGGTCTGGTAGCCGTCGATGGTTTGCGCGGAAAGCTTGAGCCCGGGAGAAACGAAAAGGGCGAGACAGATGAAGAGCAGCATAGAACGCTGCATTGGGACTCCTCTCTTGAAGAGGAGAATGATAATTCATTGGCGGGGGCGGGTTGTCTTTCCAGGCTGCGGATGTCAGGGCAAACGCATGAATGATCAGTGCTGAATACTTTCGCCTTTTTTGCACCGCCCCTACGGGGCTCCAGGGTGAATTTTTGGACCTCTTTCCCAGCGTTGAAACGCTGGGCTAACCAACACTGCGCCTCCGGCGCGAGCGATTGGGAACCACTGAAGCCAACGAATTTCCTTCATGCGATTGCCTGACCGAGGACGTTGCGTTTGTTATCTGGATTCAGGATGGATGCTACCGGCGGGGCGGGAAAAGGTTGCGCGCCGCCTCAGCAATCATCTCCAGCTCCGCCACCAGCGAGCGGCAGCGTTCACATACCTGAACATGCGGATGTGCCGCCGCACTCTCTCCTGAGCTGACCATTTTCGGCAACTGCTTCTGAAACTCGGAGCAGCTCATGGAAACGCGTTTTTTTGTCATGGCCGCGCCTCCTGGCCGCGTTTGTAGTCGCCGCTTTTGCCGCCGGATTTCGTTTCCAGTTGAATGTTGCGAATGACGATGGATTTGTCGAGGGCCTTGGTCATGTCGTAGATGGTGAGCGCGGCGACGGCGGCGGCGGTGAGGGCTTCCATTTCCACGCCGGTGGGGCCGGTGGTGGCCGCGGTAGCTTCGATGCGGATGCCGCCTTTCGCGATTTCGGCGCGCACGTCGATGTGGGTGAGCGGCAGCGGGTGGCACATGGGGATGAGGTCCGCGGTGCGCTTAGCGGCCTGGATGCCGGCGACACGGGCGACTTCGAGCGGATCGCCCTTGGGATTGGCGGGCAGTGCGGCGAGCACGGCAGCGGAGAGCTCGACGAAGGCCGAGGCGGTGGCGGTGCGGCGCGTGGGCTGCTTGGCGCTGACGTCGACCATGGCGGCGCGGCCGGCCTGGTCGTAGTGGGAGAGCTTTTGCCGTGGAGCTTTGGCCGGAGATTTGGGCATTACGATCCTCATGGCAGCAGAATGCGGACGATGGAGCCGGCTTCGAGCGGCTGCGGCTCGTCATCGGGCAAAACGAGAAAGCAATTGGAGCGGGCGAGGGCGGCGAGGTCGCCGGAGCCGTGCCAGGGAACGAGCGCAACTTCAGGCATGCTGCCGGGATTTGCGCCGAAGGTGCAGAGGGCAGGGAGAAAGCGCGTGAGCCCGCCCTTGGGACGGCGGCCGGGCGCGGCGCTGAGGCGAGCCAGAGCGAAACGCGGGCCGAAATCGCGACGGCCGGCGATCGCGGCAAGAACGGGCGCGGCGAAGAGAAGGAAGGTTACCGCGGAAGAGACGGGGTTGCCGGGAAGGCCGAAGACAGGGATTAGGGAACAGGGATCAGGGAACGGGGAACAGGGATCAGGGATCAGGGAACAGGGTACAGAGATCAGGGAGTTTCGATCCGGGGTCTCGGAAGAAGGATCCGGAGTCAGATTTGTGGAGGTGCTGCGCGGGATTTCGGCGAAGACGAGGGGTTTGCCGGGCTGGATGCGGATGCCGGTGAAGTGGAATTGAGCGCCGGCGCGGGTGAGGGCGGGCTCAACGAGATCGAATTTGCCGGCGGAGACGCCGCCGGTGATGAGGAGGAGATCGGCATGGGCTGCCTGGGCGAGAGCGGCGTCCAGCGCGGCTTCGTTGTCAGCGGCGGTGGGGAGCAGCCAGGGCTCGCCGGCGGCTGCGACCATGGCGGCGAGCATGGGGCTGCTGGAGTTGCGGATCTGGCCGGGAGCGGGTTGGCGGTCGACGGGGACCAGTTCGTCGCCGGTGGAGAGGATGGCCACGCGCGGACGAGGGAAGACGTCGAGGGCGGATTGGCCGCAGGAAGCGGCGAGGGCGATCTGGCCGGCGGAGAGGAAGGCGCCGGCGGGAAGCAGTTCGTCTCCGGCGTGGGCCTGTGCGCCCTGGGCGACGATGTTTTCGCCGGGCTCGAGAGTGCGCGGCGGAAGCAGGCGGACCGAGCCGGCGGAGATTTCAACGTGCTCGATCATCATTACGGCGTCAGCGCCGGAAGGGACGGGAGCGCCGGTCATGATTTCCCACGCCGAGCCGGGAGGAAGTGGCGGAGGTGGAGGCTGCCCGGCGCGGGTCGATCCGGCGATGGGGAGCGGCTGGTGGGTGGAGGCCTCGTGGGCGCGGCAGGCGAAGCCGTCGCGGGTGGAGCGCGGAAATGGCGGCTGATCGGTGTCGGCGCGGAGCGGGCGGGCGAGGATGCGGCCGGCGGCGGAGGCCAGGTCGACATGCTCGGTGGCCCCGGAAAGTTTGAGGAGATGCGATGCGTGATCCGCAATGAGAGCAGCGGCTTCTTCGTAGGTGAGCAGTGCGGCGCTCATGGAATGGATTGTAGAGGGTGGCGGTGAGGGGGATGAGAATGGGCGGGCTTATTGGTTCCCACCCTTGCGACAGAAAATAGCCGCAAGGGTGGGTCACGGGAGATTGGTTTAGCGCTTTTTGGGAGCTTTGTAGGACGAGCTGACTTTTTCGCCAGCCGAGGCGAGGATGCCTTTGACGTCGGTGGCAAACTGGCCGTCGGGCGCGAGCTGGAGATATTTCTGGTAGGCGTCTAAGCACTCGGGCGGCAAAACGATCTTCTGAGTTTTGGGATCGACAGTGGCTTTATCAATCAAGCCCTGGCCCTTGATGTAGTAAAGCAGCGCCTTGGTTTGATCGGGCATGTTGGCATCTGCCGTGATTGCCTGATCGGCAGCGGCGACCTGGGCACTGCCGTCATTCTTGCCGGCGGCGTGCTCCTGGAACAAGATCACGGCCTGGTTGCGGTAATACATTTCGGCGTGGCCGGGATCGTCCTTGACGGCAGCGGCAAAGGCCTGATTGGCTTCAGGGATTTTGTTGCTGCGCGCGTAGCACTCGCCCAGACCGGATTCGATGTTGCCGAGAATTTCCGGACTGGGCTTCTTGGAAGCCTGCTCGAGACTGAGCGCCTTCTGGTAGCTGGTGATGGCCTGATCGTATTGCTTGAGGCCTTTCTGGCCGGCGCCGAGCTCGGCCCAGAGCAGAGGCTCGTCAGGCTTGGCCTGCGAGTCTTTCTGCATCAGGTTAACGATTTCAGTGTATTTCTGGTTCTGGATCTCGGCGGCCTTGGCGGCGACAGCGGGAACGGTGGCGCCGGAGCCCAGTTGCTGGGCGGCTGCCTGGTTCGCATTCTCCGCATCGTGGATGTCCGCATTGACGGTCTTGAGATCGGCGTTGAGCGAGGCGATGACCTTGTTCGCCTCCAGCGCCGAGGCATTCTGCTTCTTGAGATCCTCAAGCTGCTTCTGCTGTTCGGGAGTCATCTTGGAGATGTATTCGGGGCGCGACATGTCGTCATTGACGGCAGTATCCTGGCCGGCCACGATTTTTACGTTCTCAATCTCGTCGACCATCTTTCCCGGAGGCGTGTCCTTCTCGCGATAGATGAGGGTGTAGGTTCCGGCGGGCGCCTCGCCGGAGTAGTTGCCGCTGTCGTCGACGGGGAAGGTGTACTTGAGGGTGCGGCCGCCGTCGCTGGAGAGGGCGACTTCGCCGCCGCCCTGAGCCTGCCCGGTAGGATTGATGATGCTACCGTGGATTTTGCCCGTCTCGGCGCCTGGAGCCGCGGCATTTTGCTGCGCCAGCGCCGGCATAAGTGCAAACGCCAGCAAGCCCGCCGCGGCGGGCAAACCAAGCGAAAGTGAAAATCTGCGTTTCATTTTTTTCTCCTCGGGAGGCGCGAGGCACGGGGCTCGCGTGCTCCAAAAAATCTGTTAGTACCCACGCTTCTCGCCGGCGCACGCCGTGAAGGCGTTGCGGCCACTCGCACGGCCGGCGGGGCGGCTGGAGCCGGATTTGCAGCCGGTCAGCGCCCGTCATCTGGCAAACCCAAGTTAAATCTTACCGATGGTCGTGCACAAGTGGCGCACGGGTTGCCTGATTCTGACCCGGACAACCGCCTCGTGCCATATAAACACCGATGCCGCGCGGAACTCTCGCCGCGCTTTACCGGACACAGGACGCGCACAATCACGAATCATCGTAAGGGCGCGCACCCGGGGCCGGGTGTGGCGTGTATCACACACTAGAATAAACGCATGACTACGGCGATTCGCAAAGCGACCGAGGCCGATGTACCGGTGATTCTGGATTTTATTCGCGCCCTGGCGGCCTATGAGCGGGCCCCGGATGCGGTGACGGCCACCGAGGCGGACCTGAGGGAGCATGGATTCGGGGCAAATCCTTACTTTGAGTGCCTGCTTGCCGAAGAGGACGGGCGGCCCACGGGATTCGCGTTTTATTTCTTCGACTATTCCACCTGGCTGGGTCGGCCGGGAATTTATGTCGAAGACATTTTTGTGTATCCGGAGTTTCGCGGGCGCGGCATCGGCAAGGCGCTGCTGCAGCGGGTGGCGGCGGTGGCAGTGGAGAGGGGATGCGCGCGGCTGAAATGGGAAGTGCTGGACTGGAATACGCCGGCGATTGAATTCTATGAGTCGCAGGGCGCCAAGCTGATGGAGGAGTGGCGGAGCATGCGCGTAACCGGGGAAGACCTGGTGCGCCTTGCGAGCGTGGCCGAGGCGGAGGCGGCGCCGTGAGGATCCGCGTGATCGGCGGAGGATTGGCGGGACCCGAAGCGGCGCTGACTGCGGCGCGGCTGGGTTGCGAAGTCGACCTCTACGAGATGCGCGCGATGGTAGATGGAAAGCCGCGGCTGACGCCGGCGCACCAGACCACGGATTTCGGCGAGCTGGTCTGCTCGAATTCACTGAAGAGCGAATCGGAGAATACAGCGCCGTGGCTGCTGAAGCAGGAGATGCGGCGCGGGCACTCGGCACTGCTGCGCATTGCGGATGAAACGGCGGTGCCGGCGGGACATGCTCTCGCCGTGGATCGCGTGGAGTTTTCGCGGCGGATTTCCGAGGCGATCGCGGCGGAGCCGGGGATTCGCGTGATTCGCGAAGAGGTGACGCGGCTGGATGCGGCGGATGCGGAGCTGACGATTGTGGCCACGGGGCCGCTGACCTCGGACGCGCTGAGCGCAGAGATCGAGCGCATTACCGGCGCGGGGCGGCTGGCCTTTTACGATTCGATTTCGCCGATCGTGGATGCGGAGACGATCGACATGGAGCGCGTGTATTTCGCGGCGCGCTGGGAAAAGGGGACGGCGGACTACATCAACTGCCCGATGAATCGCGATGAGTACGAGCGCTTTCTCGATGCGCTGCTCGGGGCAGAACCGGCGGAGAGCAAGGAATGGGAGAAGCTGGAGTATTTTCCACCCCATGCGCCAGATGCGGGCGCACGGGGACCCCGGTATTTCGAAGGCTGCCTGCCCATTGAGGTGTTGGCGAGGCGCGGACGGGAGACGCTGCGCTTCGGGCCGATGAAGCCGGTGGGATTGCGCGATCCGCGAACAGGAAAAAACCCGTGGGCGGTGGTGCAGTTGCGCAAGGAGAATCTGCGCGCCTCGAGCTACAACCTGGTGGGATTTCAGAACCACCTTAAATACGGAGAGCAGGCGCGGGTGCTGCGGCTGATTCCGGGATTAGAGAACGCGCGCTTCCTGCGCTACGGGCAGATTCATCGCAACACCTATCTGTGCGCGCCGGCGCTGCTGGATGAAACGCTGCGATTGAAGCAGGCGCCGTGGCTGATGTTCGCGGGACAGATCTGCGGCGTGGAGGGATACACGGAGTCGATTGCCGCGGGGATGCTGGCGGGGATGTATGCGGCGGCGATGGCGCGAGGCGAAGAGCCGGTGGCCGTGCCGCGGGCGACGGCGCTGGGCTCGCTGATGCACTACATTACGCATGCCGAGGCCAAGCACTTTCAGCCGGCGAATATCACCTTCGATCTGCTGGAGCCGCTGGAAGAGGAAGTGCGGCGGAAGGTGCGGGACAAGAAAGAGCGGCACCGGATGCAGTGCGAGCGGGCGCTGGAGGCATTTGAGGCGTGGATGGCGCAGACTTCGGCTCACGCGCAGACTCAACGGCCTTATCACGCAGCCGCCGGGAAATGCTGAGACACAGGTCGTCGAACTCGCGCATGGTGCGCTTGTCCATCAGACCGGTGGAGTGCAGGCCTGCGGCAGTCTCGTGAATTGACGCCGTCAGCTGAGTGCGATATTGCCTGGACTTGGCCATTGCTCATGTTGATTTTAGTTCGGCGAAGGCTGTGGGGCGGGATCGATGACGATGGCTTCGATGACCAATTGGGAACTTTGTTGACCTTGGCGGTGTCGGAATGATGAGGGCACGCGTTACGCAGATGCCTCCGGGGCCAACCAACGTGAATCCCGTGTAGGCTAGGAGTAGAGTCTTTTTCCCGATGCGCTGGATTGCAATTCTCGTCTGCTGGGCGGCTTTGCTCGCTGCTCCATCCGTTTCCATGGGCCAGGGCGAGCCTGTGCCCAAAAACGCCACCACGCTGATGATGCCGCCGGCGCCGCTGTCATTGCCGGAAGTTTTTGACGGCTGGGTGGAGAGCGGAAAACCGCAGAGCTGGAGCGACGCAGCGCAGGCCGACCCCGCCAATGCCGCGGCGCTGAAAGAGTACGGCTTCAAGCAGGGCGTGGAGGCCAGCTACAAGCGCGACGGGGACACGCTGAAACTGCGCGCGCTGCGCTTTGACGATGTGACCGGGGCGTACGGCGCTTATTCCCTTTACCGGCAAAATGGCTGGCCGAAGGTGGATATCGGCACGGGTGCGGCCTCGGACAACAACAAGGTCGTGTTCTGGAAGGGCGCGACGGTGGTGGAGGCGAATTTTTCGCGCGTAGGGCCGACGTCGGCGGGGGAACTGCGCGAGATCGCCAACCGCATGCCGATCCCTCGCGGTAACAGCGGGCTTCTGCCGCCGATTCTTTCCGACCTGCCGACGGGCCACCTGGATCCGCAGACAACGCATTACGCCGAGGGGCCGGCGGGATATGCGGGATCGGGCGGGGTGCTGCCGCCTGAGCTGGTAGGTTTCGAGCGCGATGCGGAGGCGGTGACGGCGAACTACTCGCTGGCTTCGGGCACAGCGACGTTGACCATCATCGACTATCCCGATCCGCAGATTGCAACGACGCAGGAACAGAAGATTCGCGCATATCTCGCTGCGCGCGGCAAGGCGCAGCCGCCATTTCCCAAGCCGCTTCAGGATTCCGACCAGGCGTCACTGGAAGTGCGCAGCAGCGGGCCGCTGGTGGCGATTGTGAGCGGAGATGCGATTCCCGACGAGAGCCATCGGCTGGTGGAGATGGTGCACTACTCGGCGAACCTGACCGGAATTCCCGTCGGAGGACCATCGCAGATCCAGATGACCAGCGAACTGCTGATGGGGATTGCAGGTCTGGTGCTGGTCGGGGCGGGCGCGGCGGTCCTGCTGGGATTCTTCCTGGGCGGCGGACGGGTGCTCTACCGGAAACTGAGAGGCAAGCCGTTGTCGTCGGTCTACGAAGAGGAGTTCATCCACCTCGACCTGGCGGAAAAATGGGAGGGGACCCCTGTAGGCGTCAACCAGGTGAATCCGAAGGGTTAACGGGAGCTCCTAGCCTGTGGAAATCGGGGCCTAAATACGAGAAAACTCCTATAATTAGCCGTAAATACCCGGAAGCAAAAGACGAATAAAGAGCGAAGGATGCACAGGCGCGGGATGAAAACATAGTCTCGTATCTCTTTGAAATAGAGTCATTTATTTAATTATTGTTTTCTCCTTGACACTCCCCGCCCCCGCCCATACTATGCAACCCAGAAAGTTCTGATGGTTTTGCCTCCGTTGGAACTATTCTCCCTGAGGAGAGAGCTGCCCAGTTGCCGGGCGGCTCTTTCCGTTTATGTACAAAGATTTAGCCGGTGGGCGAGGTCTCCCGGCCGGGCTCGAGGGCGTCGGACCACTGGCGGCCGCAAACCTCGCATTTCCAGCAGTTGGCGGGATCGGCGGACTCGAGGATGGGGTCGGGTGCGCCGCAGGCGGGACAGACGGGCGGTTCATAAACGGCCTGCTCGGCTTGTGATTGCTCGACAATATCGGACGGGATGGGCTGCCCGAGGACGGCGCTGGCCGCTTCGAGTTCATCGGAGGCCACGAGCACGCGAAAGCCTGAGTCGGCCAGTGGTAAATAATTGCGCGACCGGTCGATCCAGCTTTCGACGCCGGCGCGCTTGAGCACTTCGAAAATCTGCGACGCTTCTTCGCGAGTGCAATTTTCACGCAGCACGTGTTTCCAGACGAACTCGTCAGTCGAGACGGCCTCGCCATCAGCACTCTCGTCGCCGGAGGAATTTCGTTGCGCATCGGCGAAGCCGGGAGGCGTCCATGCAGTGGACGCGGGATCGCCGAGATTGCGTTTGCGCATTTCGTCGCGCAGCACCTGGCGGGCGGTGTCGGTGAGGTCGCGAAAATCTTCCGCGAGTGCAATCAGCTCGCCGTCGGACATTTGGGCGTAGTTCTCGGTGAGGCTGCGCCAGCTCTGCATGGGATCGATGTGCATGAGGAGGAGTATAACTTCAGCTCTCAGCTCTCAGCTATTAGCTTTCAGCCTTTAACGCGGAGTGCGCATGTCCATGACTACAGCGCGGCCGAGTAAGAATCGTCATGCCCGGAGTTGGAGGTTTCCCACCCTTTCCGCAAAATGCGCGGAAAGGATGGGGCACGGAGCTGATGAGTGAGCGAGGAGCTTTTAACGCGGAGTGCGCATGTCCATGACTACAGCGCGGCGGAGTAAGGATGCGCGTGCCCAGAGTGTGGAGGGCTCCCACCCTTTCCGCAAAATGCGCGGAAAGGATGGGGCACGGAGCTGAGGAGTGCGCGAGGAATTTTAACGGGGAGCGCGGATGTCCATGACCATGGCGCGGATGACGACCATGCAGGTGACGGTGAGCGCTGCCAGCATGCAGGTCCAGAAGCCGAGGCGGCTGAAGGGAACGAAGGTGGGGTCGCGGGTGGGGAAAGTGATGCCGGCTTTGTCAGAAAGCGAGGCGCGGACGGCGACGGCGATGAGGAATCCGGCGGCCCACACGAAGGCGATCTTGAAGGCGAGCTGAAGCGTCTGGCCGAGGATCGTGATTGGCTGCATGGTGTGCGTGCGGTGCGGCTAACAAGCCTCCCGTCAACTTTACCTTCCATGACCGTGACGATACAATCGAGGAAGCAAGCCGACGTAGCTCAGCTGGTAGAGCAGCTGATTCGTAATCAGCAGGTCGTCAGTTCAAGTCTGACCGTCGGCTCCATGGGATGCGAGAAATGGCCGGTTCCGGAGGGGAATCAGCCGCTATGCGCACGGGTTACGGCTCAATAAGGCGATGGGACCGCGGAGTGGAAACCGTGGTTCTATCGCCGTCGGCGTTTAGCGCGCTCTTTTCCCCGCTGCCTGGGGGGGGCAAGAAGGAGCGCAACCATGGAGCATCTCAACGCAGCATCCCCGCTCTCCATCCGTGAGGCGGAGGAATTCTGGTCCGAGGGCGAGGACGCCCGCGCGGCCGCGGAGCCAACCCCTGAAACGACGAGCCACGCCGCGCACGAAGCAGGATGCGTGGAGTACGGGCCCGCTGAGACCTGCGACTATTGTCGCGGCGCGGCGAGACTTTCCGCGGGAATCGACCTACCCGGGGTGGGGCACGTCTACCCGCAAACGGACTCGGCGGTGCGCTCCTGCCGGGAAGCCGGAGCCGATGCGCCGCTTGCGCGGCGCTCGGACGGCGAAGGAGAGCTGTGCTTGCGGGGGGGCGAGCCGGCGGCGCAGATGGCGCGGCCGCGGACGCCGGAGGCCGAGGAGCGGCGGGAGCGGCTGCTTTGCCAGCTGATCTTTGCCGCGCAGGCGCTGGCGGAGGCGCAGATCTTGGCGGATGGCGACGACGTGCCGTTCTGCGCCGAGTGCGTGGCTGAGGCGCTCAAGCCGGACGCGATCGCGCATGATGGGGACTGCAGCACCGGGCGCGTGCTGCGGGTGCTGCGCGAGCTGGGCGAGACTCTACCAGGAAAGGGGGCGAGCGGAGGAGAGAGCGGCGCGGCGCCTGAGGGGATTCAGGCGCCTGTGCCGGAAGAGCGGCTGTGCCGGAGCTGCGGGGTGTTCGGCAGCGCGGGCTGGACGAGCCGCTACATCGGCGACTGGACGCCGGCGGTGGTGGGCGCGAACCAGGTGCTGGAGGAAGTTTACCCTGGGTCGAGCTGGCTGCACACGCATGGCTGCGAGCACGTGCGCGCGGCGATGACGGTGGACTGGGTGGACGACGTCCGCGTGCGCGGCAACGACAAGCTGCGCAAGCCCGGCGCAGTGCTCTCGGTGTGCGTCGACTGCGGGTGTAAGGTGCACCGCAAGGAGTACGAAAAGGAGCGGAAGAGCGCGCCCGGCGAGCGCCACGATGTCGAGGCCGAGAAGGAAAAGCGGCGGAAGTCGCGCCAGGCGGCGATCGCGGAGTCGAAGATCCGGCTGGCGGTGGCGGCCAGGGCGATCGAGGGCCTCAAGGAGCTGCCCGGCGAGGCGCTGCGGGCTATCGTGCGCAAGACGTACTGCGGTTCTAGTTCTTTCGACGAGGGCGGTCGGGAAGCACTGGTCCCCGGGCTGGAGGAGATACTGGCCGCGGCGAAGGTGACGAGCGCGAAGTTCGCGCGCGCGGCGGGGTGGCTCTCGATTGAGGAGCTGCGGGCCGTCGATTGGCGCGAGTCGAAGCTGGGCCGCGAGCAGTTCCTGAGCAGCATTGCGCGGCTGGGATACAAGGACGGGGCAAATGCCTGGGAGGAAGCGAAGAAAGCGAGTCAGCCGAAGGCGCCGGCCAAGAAGTTCGTGCTGAGCGCGGAAGCGAAGAAGCGGATCGCGGCGGCGCAGAAGAAGCGCTGGGGCGCCGCACGGGCGAAGAAAGGTGGTGCGAAGTGAACCGCCTGGCGCAGCGCAAGACTCGCCTGATCTTTGAGACGGAGGACTGCGTTTTCGAGCGCAGCCAGAACCGCCACATCATCATCGAGGCGCGGCCGGCGCATTGCTGCCTGCGCCTCAAGGGGGGGCGGAAGCGATTCGCCGTGGGCTACGCGGAGATCTACCAGTACGCGATCGAGCTGGCGGAAAAGCGCGAGGCGCGCCGCCGCAAGAAGGGCGGTGCGCGATGAGGGATTCGGAAATTCTAGCGATTCTTTTTCTCGTCGAATTTTCCAACGCCTTCGCTTGCCCGCTCTGTGAAGCGGAAATCGGTTTGAGCCACAGCCCTCAATGTCTGCTGAGAGCAGCGATAGAGGAAATGAAAAGGCGCACAGCAAGGGAAGTCGGGGCGTGCGTGTGACGACGCTGCGCGCCGGGGTGTGCCGGTTCTGCGGGTGCGACGATCTGCACCCCGCCCGGCTCGCCAACGGCGACGCCTGCGGCTGGATCGACGCCACGCGGACGGTATGTTCGCACCCCTGTTGCATGCGCGAGTGGGAGCGGAAACGCGCGGCCATGGAAGCCCGGCCGCGCTCGCGGTACAGCGGATGGGGATACGGCGCGATTGTGGACGATCTGCGCAAGAGGGCGCGCCAGGCGCGCCGGAACAGGAGGGGGGGATGACAGTTCGCAGTTTGCAGGTTGCAGCAGTGCAGAGTGAATGCCGGCCGCGGTGCGCGGTGATCGGTTGCCGGGATCTGGCGGTGCGGGGACCGTACTGCATCGCGTGCGACCAGGAGATCCACGCGTACGAATCGTGGAAGGCGGCCAGGGAGTGGCGGCGCGCCGAGCGCCGGGGAAGCGGCTCGCAGCTGGCGCGCGCGGCCGTGGCGGCGCTCGAGCCGCTCGTGCTCGTGTTCTTCCTCGGCTGCCTGGCGTATGTGGGCTGGAAGTTTGGGGCCATGTTCATCGTTTGGGCGCTGGGAGGCAACTAAATGCCGAAGGACAAGACGAACGGCGCGAACGCAGGTCCGGAGAAAGAGCTTCTCCTGATCAACTTCGCCAACATCAACGACGGCGCGATGGTGGAGGGCTTCGAGATCGAGCTCCAGCGCGCGCTGCATAACATCGCAGATTTCTCTACGCCGGCGACGGCGACACGCGTGGTGAGGCTGGAGCTGATCCTCAAGCCGCACTCCGACCGCGTCGTGATCGAGACGGAGTTTAAGTGTGCGTGCAAGCTGGCGCCAATTGAGACGCACAAGTCGAAGGTGTTTCTCGGCCGCGGCGATGAGGGCGCTCTCTTGGCCTTCGACGCCGATCCCCGGCAGATGTCCTTGTGGAGCGCTCCGAAGCCGCAGGAAGCTCCGAGACCGATCGAGTTTAAGGCGTAGCGCCTGAGGGCCGCGCCGGAAGGAAGGGGGAACGGATAATGATTCAGCAGGCGTTGGAATTTCTTGCCAAGCTGCAAACGCCGAGGAACCCGGTGACTGTCGAGGTCGCCGGCACTCACTACGCTGTGAAGTCTGACGGCACATTGGGCGACGCGGTGCGCCCCGTGAATCTTGCGTGGCCGAGGGCGCCGCTCGAACTGAGCACGCTCAGTGGCCTGGTCGAGGCCTTCCGCGTCAAGGCCGGGGGCCTGCGCGACCGCGTGGCGCTGCAGATCGCGAGCCACCTCGAGGTGCGCGTCGTCGATCTCGATCTCGATGAGCGCGGCCAGCGACGCGTCTATGCCGCGGCGAGGCACGCGCCGGATACGCGGTTCAGGTTCGATACATTTATGGATCCGGAAGAGTTCCTGCTCGCGTTCCGCGCCAGCTTCTACTTCAACGGAGAAGCGGTGAAGGTGCAACAGCTGTGCTCGACCGTGGGCGCGGGTAACGCGGTGACCGTAGCCGACGACGGGATCTCGCAGGAAGTGGTGGTGAAATCGGGCACTGTGACCAAGGTCCCTGTGACGCTGCCTTCCGATGGCGTGCCGCTGATCCCGTGGCGGACCTTCCGCGACGCAAACCCAGTGGAGAGTCGATTCCTGCTGCGCATGCACGGCGTCAAGGATGGGTTGCCGCAGATCGCGCTCTTCGAGATCGACGCCAAGTGGAAGCTCGACACCATTGGCAGCATCCGCAACTACCTTGCCAGCGAGCTGCCGGACGCGACGATCATCGCCTGACAACAAGCTTTCGCGCGTGGTGATGCGCGGCAATGCGTGGCGGCGCGACTGACCTCCAGCGCCGCCGCGCGGAAATGGGGGACTCGATGGATGAAGGAGTGAAGTGTGAGCTTTGCGGCGACCCGATGCCGCCGCTGCCGCGGCCGAAGCCGGCTCTGGTTCTCAGCGATCTGCGCGCCGCCAACGTGCGCCGGTGCGAGCAGGTGTTTCACAAGCTTGACTACTGGAGGCCGACCGACTGGGCCTGCGCGATGGCCGGTGAAGCGGGTGAAGCGTGCAACGCGGTGAAGAAGCTGCGCCGCCTCGCGGATGGAACCAACACGGCCAAGGATCCGCGGACCGAAGCTGATGCCGTCCACCAGGTGGGCTGCGAGTTGGCCGACACAATCATCTACGCGGATCTGCTGGCGGCGCGTCTCGGCATCGATTTGAGCGAATACGTTCGCGCCAAGGTCAACGAAGTCTCGGAGCGGATGAGCTCCACAGTGCTCCTGAGCTAACGCCGCTATGAGCCGCAAGCCGCCGAACTGGGAGAAGACGGGCACGATTGTGGGCTACGCGGAGTGGCTGCGCTCGGCGTCGGGTGCGTTCGCGGTGCTGGTGCTGAGGCGCGACGACGCGGCGATGGCTGTCGATGAGGACCTTGCGCCCAGGGACGCCAGGGAGTTGCTCCTCGAGCGCATGGAGCCGCTGATCGCGGACCTGGCCGCGGCGCGGCGCGAAGGACGGAAGGCGGCGCGAGTGGAGCTCGAGCCGGTGAGGGAGTGAGGTGTTTGATGCCGAAGCGAATTCAGCGTAAGCGCACGAAAGGCTGGAAGGTACCAGAGGGCGCAGTGTATGTGGGCCGGCCGACGAAATGGGGCAACCCGTTCTCATTGAAAGCCTGCGGGACGCGAAGCAAATGCGTGCGTCTTTATCGCGCATGGCTTGCTGGGACATTCACCGAGAAGTCAATCGAGAGAATCATCGGCCGCGGCGTCAAGGTCGAGGAGCAACCGCTCGCCATGTTTCGCTACCTCGTCATCCGCGGTGGCCTTCGCGGGATGCTTCCGGAGCTCCGCGGCAAAGACCTGATGTGCTGGTGTCCGCTCGATCAGCCTTGTCACGCAGATGTGCTGCTTGAGCTAGCGAACGCGCCGGTGAAGGAGTGAGAAGGCAGCTGCTAGCTACTAGCTTCTAGCTGCTAGCTCGTGAATGACCACGGAGAGCTGGAAGCTGAGAGCTGAAAGCTAGGAGCTGATTTTGCAGCATTACACGCGCAACACAGTGGAAGCGGCGGCCTGGTGCAGGAAGTGCGGCCGGGAGACGATGCACCGCGTCGACGGCGTGAAGCTGGGACCGTGCGTGGTTTGCCTCGCGGCGCTTGGCCAGGGATCGGATCAGGGATCAGAGAAGGCGCCGCCGGCGGCGCAGCAGATTGGGCTGTTTGGAGGGAAGTGATGGCGACGGCGGCGAAAGCGAGGCGGGAAAGGCCCGCGGACGGCGGCATCGTGTGGCATGAGCGGTTCAACGCGTTTGAGTGCTGGGGATGCGGGAAGTTCGAGGAGATCCGGAAGGCGGCGAACCGCACGCCGGACCGGCTGGCGGAGATCCGCGAGCTGCTGATCGCCGACCACACCGAGTGCTGGGAGTACGACGATCCGCGCATGGGCGCCGACGCGCGGAAGTACCGCAAGGAGAAGAAGCGGCGAGAGCTTTTGAAGGCGCGGGCCGGAGGGTCAGGGCCCAGGGATCAATCACCCCAGCGACGTGGACCTGTCGCCGGGGGCCCCGATCAGGCGTTAGAGACGGCGCGCATGCGCGCGTAGCGCGTGCTGGGCGGGTGAGCGGCGTGCGGCTGGTGTGCCAGGGGAAATGCCGGCGCGATGTCGGAACCCAAAACGGCGCGTGGACCAAAACGGTGTGGCGGGGATGCGGCCGGGAATGGCGGCCGTTTGAGCCGCCCCCGGAAAAGGCGGAGAGCGATGAGGAAGCTGTGGGCGCGGATGGTGGATCGGGTGAGCTGGCGGTGGAATCTGCCGGCGACGTACGAGACGGTTCGGCAGATGTACTGGAAGGCGAACGAGAGGGTTCAGCGGCTGGAGGCGCGGGCGCGGGAGCGTGAGGCGCGGATCGCCGAGCTCGAGAAGCAGCAGGCCGGCGAGCAAGCGAGCCAGCCAGCGAGCCTGCCGCCGGCGCAGATCGAGCGGCTGGCACTGTTGGCCGAGAGCTGCGGCAAGGTGGCGCAGACGGTGGCGATGGCGCTGCGCTACGGGTGGGCTTCGGAGTCGCCGTATAACGGCAAGACCAACCGCGTGCTGATGGAGCGCGAGCTGGGCTCGCTGCGCGCGGTGGCGGAGCTGATGATCGAGGCCGGCGACGTGCGGCGCATGGACATCAATACGCACCAGCAACGCAAGGCCGGCGCGCTGAGGGAGTATACGGCGCACCAGGGCGTGGCGAGCGAGCCGGTGGGAGATGGGCGATGAGCGGAGTCAGTAAGGCGGGGAAGGTCATCGGGGCGGCGTGGCGGCACGCATCGATACCCGGGCAAACGGTGGGCGCGGCCGCGGCCCGGGCGGGTGAATCGGCCTGGGAGGAGAAGCTGCGCACGTTGAGATTGTCGGAGGGCGCCGCGCTGGCCGAGATCGAGCGGCGCACGCCGGCCGGGAGTGAGTTGCGGCGGTTTGTGCTGCGCGCGTTCCGTCAACGCTACGTGCCGGAGGCGGTGCTCGCGGCTCTCCGGCTGGGCGGATTGAGCCAGCTGGCGGCGGAGGGCTTTCACGCTAGGGAGCAGCACCTGGGGAAAGGGTAGAACGGGAATGAGTTTACGAGTAATGGCGGACGTGTGGGACAACGGGCCTGATGATGCAACGCTGACGGGTGTCCTGCTCGTGCTGGCTAATGCGGCCGACGATAATGGCGGCAACTGTTTCCCGGGCAACGCGCTGATCGCTCAACGCACGCGTTATTCGGAACGCACCGTAATCCGGGCGGTTGTCGAGTTGGAGCGCCAGGGCTGGATCAGGGTGCTGCAGCGCCGCGGCGGCCGGCCCAAACGTGGCGCGAGGAAGTATGAGCTGGCTGAGTATCACACCCAGTACAGGATTAATGTGGCCAAGCTTAAAGGGTGTCAGGACGTCACCGTTTCGCAGGTGGACAGCGCGCCCGCGGCCGAGGAAGCAGAGAGGCTGAAAGGGTGTCAGGGTGACACGGTTTCCGAACAGAAAAGGGTGACACCGGCGCAGGAAACCGTGACACTGACGCCTGAAAAGGGTGACATTGACGACAAACCCCCACACCCCCTTAATGGAGTATCCGTCACTGATCCGTCAGGTAACCGCCGCCGCATGCCCGCGACTGCGCCGCAGGGCAGGCGGGTGAACCCTGAGACCGGCGAAGAGTCCATGGCGGCGGTTTGGCTCTTCGAGGAACTCGCGATTCCTTCGGACTTTGGGACGCGGGCTGTAGCGGCTGAGGCGATCCGCATGCTGGCGAAGAGCGCCGGCGGAATTGAGCGAGCATCTCGGCAGATCCTCGAGGGAGCAAAGGCTGCACGGGCCAGGGGCGAAACAGTCAATCGCTTTTGGTTCACCGATCAGCGTTACCTCAGGCAGGCAGACAAAACGCAGAGCACAACGGGAGGAAGCAATGGAACAGGTCGATCGAGCGTCACTCATGAACGTGTTAGGGCTAACATTAGCGCCATTGGAAGAGCGCTTGAGAGACGAGGAGTTGCGAGAGTTGGGGCTGCTACTTGCCCAGATGGCCCAGCGGTACCCAGCGCAGGACCTGAGCGACTCCCTGGAGAGCTACCTGTGGGACTTCGAGCAGCTGGCGCTGAAGTACTCCCTCCCGACGGTTCGAGAGGCGCTGGCGGCGCTGAGGATTCGGCCGGGCCGGAGCTTTTTCCCGCGGCCTGATGAGGTGGCGGAAGAGATTGAGGAGCAGCGCGCCGCGGCGACGGTGCGGAAGGATGCAGAGCGCCGAGCGGAGCGCCGAAAAAAGGAGATCGAGGAGTTTTGGCTCTGGGCGCCCGAGTGGATGGAAATGACAGGCAAGTCGGAAGAGGAATTGTTGAAACGGTTCCCGTCGTACAAAGGCACGAAGAGAGCCACCAGTGCGCCGAATGCCTGATGTCAGGCCAGGATATGCGAACGGCGGAAGCGAGAATGGGGAGCTGATGGGGGCTGGGGTGCGGTTTGTGGTGGTGGGGACGATGCTGCGCGGGGCGCTTGAAACGCCGGAGCCGCTCGACGACGCCAATCAATGGCGCGCCTTCTCGGCGTGGCGCGAGGACGCGAGCCGCGAGGTGCGCGTGGCGTTTGAGCTGGCGCACGACGACGCGCGCGTGGTGTGGGCGCGCGGACGCATGGCGAGGTCGGCGTGAAGCGGGGACGGCCGAAAGACGCCGCGCTCGATCAGCGGATCGGGTACTGCATTTTCAAAGAGCGCGAGCGGCGGGGGTTGACGGTTATGGTTCTGGCCAGGCGGGCCGGAGTGCACCGCAATACGATCTCTCGCGTGGAAAGCGGCGGCGGAATCAGCGTTTGCGCGCTGGTGCGGATCGCGGCGGCGATGGAGGTGGGGTGGGACGAGCTTTTGGCGCGTGCACAATTTATTGTGCGTTGCGACGAAGAAGATGCGCAGGCGCAGGGAAAGTCTGTTACTGTCATCTGCGGAACGGAAAGTCTGTTACTGTCATCTGCGGAACGGAAAGCCTGTTCGGCGACTCCGGACCCGGCTCCGGCACGACCGGAGGGCTCGCCGATACCTGAGCGGTAGTAAAGGCAGGCGGAGCCGCGTCCAATCCCGGGCTGAAGAAGCCGCGACGCCCTCGCGCCAAAATGCGGCCGCAAGCTAGCAAAAGCTAATATTTGCGACCGTTGTGATCGTCTCTTCTCCGCCTCAGCGGAAGGCATGGCCGGAAAAAATGCAACGCAACGCCGCGCACAGAGCGGCAAAGTGGTGGATCTGTACTCGGCGCATACGGCGCTGGGGTGGAGAGTGGTGCGCCAGGTGCCGGTGGAGCTGGCCGTCGAGAGGGTGGCGCTGCGGCAGTGGCGCGAGGTCTTCCTGGAGAGTGGCGAGCTGGCCGGGGTGCAGCCGCTCAAAGCCGTGGAGCGGAAGACGCTGAATCAGGTGCTGCTGCAGCGGCTGATCGCGGTGACCATCACCAACGCTGAGCTGCGGCGATACTGCGGGCTGTACGGGCGGTCGCGCACGCTGGGGCGCTCGGAGTGGTGGCGGGAGAAGCGGCAGCGGGCGGCCAGGGAGAAGCACGGCGCCATCGTGGATCCGGAGGACGCGATCGAGCGCGCCATCGAGAAGGTGCGGCAGTGGCCGTACCCGGCGTCGGTGGACGAGGGCGGCGCGGCGCGGTATTCGCGGGTGACGGAGCGGGACGGGCGGGTGTATGGGGACCGGGCGCCGCGCGTGTACCCGCAGGCGCGGTGAAGGAGCGGCTGGATAAAACTGTGGGCTCGGAGCTGGGGATGGACCTGGGCGGGTGCGGGCGGTGCGATGGGAATGCGGAGCGGCTGGCGGCGGATATCGACCGGCTTGACCATCAGGTCAACGGCAACGGCCAGGAGGGTCTGGTGCAGAAGCTGGACCGCGTGATCCGGGTGCAGTCGGAGCAGCGCGGCGCGGCGGCGTCGCGGGCCCACGAAGAAGATCGGCACTACCGGACGAGCGAGCGGTGGCTGAAGATCATCATGATGGTTTTGTCCGCCCTGACCGCGTTTATCGGGTGGCTGGCGCTGGCGCGCCACTGAGAGGAAAGGCAAGACGATGGCGTTCGATCCGATCACGGCGATTGCGAACACGGTGAACACGGTGCTGGGGCGGGTGCTGCCGGACAAGCCGGCGCAGGAAGCGGCGCAGGCGCAACTGGCGCAGCTGGCGCTGAACGGCGAGCTGGCGCAGATGGCGGGGCAGATCCAAACCAACGTGGCCGAGGCGGCGAGCAAGAGCACCTTCGTGGCGGGATGGCGCCCCTACATCGGGTGGATCTGCGGAACGGGGCTGGGCTACGAGATGCTGCTACGGCCGCTGCTGACCTTTGCGGCGGGGCTGTGCGGCTCGCACGCGATGGCGCCCGAGATCCCGATGCAGGACCTGAGTACGATCCTGATGGGAATGCTGGGCCTGGCGACTATGCGCACGGTCGAAAAAGTCAAAGGGATCAACGCGGGCTCGTGAGAGCCGGAAAGGGGGAACTATGGAGTACGCGATTGTAGGCGCGGCGGCCTTTGCCGCCGGCGTGGCCGTGACGGAGATATTCGGCCAGCGCGTGGTGACGGCGCTGACCAGGCAGCTCGACGGGATCGAGACGCGGATCAAGGCGGCGATCGACGCCAAGCTGAAGTGACATTCTAACGCAGCAGTGCAACGTGGGAGAAGCGAGCCGCTGCGAAGCGCTTCGGAGGAAAGACGCCGGCCGGGTGCAACGCCCGGCACCGGTTTTAGCAAAGAAGGCAACTCGCGGCGTCAGCCCTGCCAGGCGCGGGCTGACGCCGCTTTCTTTTGAGGAGAAGAGGCTATGAGCTGGTCGATGAGTTTTGCGCGGGAGATCGCGGATGCGGTCGCGGATGCGATCGCGCTCCCGAAAAGCGCGGGCGAGTGCGCGCCGGCAGTGGAAGCGGGCGAGAAGGACAGGGTCTCGGCTTCGATGGGCGGTTATATGAGCTGGGACGACGCGGGGGTGGTGACGGCGTCGTCGACGGGGCACACGGTGAGCGTGAGTGTCTACCAGGAGCCGGCGCCGCCGGTGGTTGCGGCGGATGCTGAAGCGGGCCCTGTTTCGCAGCGATGAGGCTGGCGGCTGCAATACTCCTGCTGGCGGCGGTGCTGCCGGCAGCGGTCGCAGCGCAGGCTACGCCGGCGGTGACGCGGGGCGGCAAGCTCGAATCCGCGGCCGGCGTTGGCGTGTGGCTGGCGGCGGAAAGCGATGCGGGGACGACCTATGCGGCGCTACACGCATGTACGCGGTGCCGCGAGGGCGATCCGCTGATGGGGCCGCTGGCGAAGACGCCGGCGGTCTTTGTGATGAGCGCCGCGGAAGCGTGGCTGACGGTGCACGCGGCTTGCCGGCTGCGCGGCGCGGGGCATGGGCGGGCGGCGCTGGCGCTGGAGCTGGCGGCGATGGGGCTGCACGGCTGGGCGGCTACGCATAACGCGGAGCTGATGGGGAGCGGGCGATGAGGGTCGAGGACCAGACGGTGCTGGCCTTGTGCATGTGGCGGGAGAACCGCGGGCACGGTGTCGAGGGCATGCAGTCGGTGGCCAACGTGATCGTGAACCGCGCCGCGCGCTGGAAGAGCACGGTGTATTGGGAGTGCGTGCGGCCGCTGCAGTTCTCGAGCATGACGGCGAAGAACGATCCCGAGCTGAGCCTGTGGCCGAGGGAGACGGATGCGGAGTGGGCGCAGGCGCTGGAGCTGGCCGCGCAGGCGGCGGCGGGAACGCTCGAAGACATTACCGATGGGGCACTCTACTACTACGCGCCGCGCTCAATCAAGACGACGAAGGCGATTGAGTGGCTCGACGGGACGACGGTTCCCTTTCCGGAAAGCTGGGATGCGCAAGTGGTGAAGCCGCTGTGCGCGATCGGCGGCCAGCTGTTTTTCCGATAGCTTGTTCTCGCGCGGCCGAAGGGGGGCGGCGGCGCTGAGCTGGCGGCGGCGGCGCCGGACTTACCTCCCGGCGCTGCCCCGCCGTGAATGAGTTGGACAATGGCTGCTTCCGGAAAGCTGGGATGCGCGGGTGGTGAAGCCGCTGTGCGCGATCGGCGGCCAGCTGTTTTTCTGATAGCTTGTTCTCGCGCGGCCGAAGGAGAACGGCGGCGCTGAGCTGGCGGCGGCGGCGCCGGACTTACCTCCCGGCGCTGCCCCGCCGTGAATGAGTTGGACAATGGCTGCGGAGCTGGATGACAGCGCGGCGATGGAAGTGGCGGTGATGCAGTTCGCCGGCGGGATGACCATGGCGCGCGTGGCCGAGGAGTGGGAGCACGACGCGGCCTGGGTGGAAGAGGCAGTGCGGCGGGCGCTGCTGAGGACGATACCGCAGCGCGAGGGCGGCCTGAAGCCGCCGCGGGCGGAAGCGCGCGCGGAGCGGAGTGGGGAGCTGACGGCGGTGAAGGAGCTGCAGGGCCAAATGGAGTTTGAGCTATGACGCCGAAGCAGGCGATCTTCATCGCCGAGTATCTGGCGGACCCGAACGCGACGCGCGCGGCGATCGCGGCCGGTTTCTCGGCGGCGGCCGCGCGTGTAACGGGCGCACGCTTGCTTAAGAACGCCAAGGTGCGAGCAGCCCTGGCGCAGAGGACCGCGCAGCGCGTGGTGAATCTGGATATTACCGCCGACCGCACCATGGCCGAAGCGGCGAAGATCGCTTACTACGATGCGGGCCGGCTGTTTGATAAGAACGGCAAGATGCTGCCCGTGAGCAAGCTGGACGAGGTGACGCGCGCAGCTGTTGAAGCGGTCGAAATCGATCCGGACACGGGCCGCATTAAGAAGGTCACGATGGCGAAGAAAATCCCGGCGATCACGATACTGGCGAAGTTCCAGAAGCTGTTGACCGATCGCGTGGAGCACGACGGGCTCGTGACGCTGGAGCAGCTGGTTTCGGGAGCCGAGTCGCAGGCGGAGTAGGCGCATGGAGGGTGGACCGCAAACCATCCGCGAGACGCCTTTCGGCCGCGCGATCGGGGTCCGGATCCTCGACATCACGACGGGCGAGTTTGGGGAAGAAGATCAGCGCCGCGTGTACTTCCACCTGGACAACGGCGAGACGTTCTTTGCAACCATCGGCGATGAGAGCGACCCGGGGCTGATGGGCTTCCTTGACATGAGCGACGACATGAGCGACGACATGAGCGACGACCGATGAGTGAGGCTTTAGAGAAGAGCATCGCCCGCATCCGTGAATGGCGCGCCGATCCGCTGAATTTTGTGCGCGAGGTGTTTCAAGCGGAGCCGGACGCGTGGCAGGTGGAGACGCTGGGGCTGCTGGCAAAGCCGGGACGCAAGCGCGTGGCGATGAAGGCCTGCGCAGGCCCGGGCAAGACGGCCGTGCTGGCGTGGGCGGGATGGCATCGCCTCGCGTGCTTTGCGGCGAAGGGAGAGCATCCGAAGGGGATCGCGGTATCGGTTACCGGCGACAACCTGCGCGACAACCTGTGGGCGGAGATGGCGCGATGGCGCAATGCGAGCCCGTTTCTGCTGCGGGCCTTCGAGTGGACGGGGACGCGGATCTTCGCGCGCGACCATGCGGAGACCTGGTTCCTGGCGGCGAAGAGCTGGCCGAAGTCCGCCGACCTTGAAACCATCGGGCGTACGCTGGCCGGGCTGCACTCGCGGTTCCCATTTTTCCTGATCGACGAGAGCGGCGACATTCCGCCGAACATGCTGCGCTCGGCCGAGCAGGGCCTTTCGAGCTGCGAAGACGGACTGATCGTGACGGCCGGCAACACGACCAGCCAGACCGGCCTCCTGTTCGAAGTGACGACGCGCCTGCGCACCCAGTGGGAAGTGGTCTCGGTCACCGCGGATCCGGACGACCCCAAGCGCACGCCTCGCGTGAACATCGAGTGGGCGCGGCAGCAGATTGCGACCTACGGGCGCGAGAACCCGTGGGTGATGGCGTACGTGCTGGGGCAGTTCCCGCCCGGCTCGATCAATGCGCTGTTGAGCGTGGAGGAAGTGGAAGCGGCGATGAACCGCTCGCCCACGCCGGGCAGCTACGAATGGGCGGTGAAGCGGCTGGGCGTCGACGTGGCCCGCTTCGGCGACGATCGCACGGTGATCTTTCCGCGGCAAGGATTGGCGGGTGATCAGCCTGCGATCATGCGTCACTCGCGGGAGAGCGCGCCGTCTGTGGACATTGCGAATCGCGCCATGGGCATGATGAACGAGCTCGGCGCGGAGGAGGTGTTCTGCGACGACTCCGGCGGCTGGGGACACGGCGCGGTGGACATCCTGCGCACGGCTGGACGGGCGGTTTACGCGATCTTGTTCGAGAACAAGCAGACCACGGATCCGCGCTTCTATAACCTGCGCGCCGAGATGTGGTGGAACATGGCGGACTGGGTCAAGCGCGGCTGCCTGCCGATGATCCCGGAGATGGTGGCGGAGCTGACGGCGCCGACGTACGGCTTCAAGGAAGGCAAGATCATCATGGAGCCCAAGGACCAGGTGAAGAAGCGGCTGGGCCGGTCGCCGGACCTGGCTGACGCGCTGGGGCTGACGTTTGCATTGCCCGATGCGCCGAAGCGCGAGGGATCGGGGATCAGGAGCCTGCGGTCAAGCCGGCAGTCGCTGGACGAGTACGACCCTTACGCGAGGATGGGGCGATGAGCGGCGCGATCGAGATTGCGGCCTGCAGTGCTGAAGAGATATTGGCGCATCCGCTCTTCCCTTCGCTGCGGGATGAAGCGGCGGCGGAGTGCGCTAATCCTGACTTGAGCCCGGTGCTGCCAGATGCTGAACTCTACCGGACGCTGGAGCAAAGCGGCTTCGCGCATGCGTTTCGATGCGGGTGCGGCGAAGAACTGAACGGATTTGCGGTCGTCTTGTTCGCGCCATCCGGGCATAACGGCCGGCGGTATGCGACGGTGGAGAGCTTGTTTGTTGCGAACGCAGCGCGGAATGGAGGCGCCGGCTACCGTTTGATGGATGTGCTGGAGAGCGCGGCCAGGAACGCAGGATGCGAGGCCATCACATATAGCGCCCATGTCGGCAGCCGGTTGGCGCGGTTGCTCTTTTTGCGGAGCGACCAGTACGTGAACACGAACCACATCTTCTGCAAGCGGCTGCGATGAGCGCGCTGGCGAAGCCTTGGGCGGTTCTGCCGGCGACATCGGCCGAGGCAATGGATGCCGTCTGTGCGTTCGAGGAATTCTCTCTGCGGTTTTGCGAGCAGGTTGAGGTCCCCACGGTGCAGCTGATCCACGCGGGGACCTACGCGCGGACGATTGAGATGGCGGCGGGAGTGAAGCTGACGGGCGCGCTGATGAAGATCCCCACGGTGCTGATCGTATGCGGGCACGTGAAAATGCTGGCGGGCGCTGAGTTTGTGGAGTTGAAGGGCTACAGCGTTATTCCGGCGGCCGCGGGACGTAAGCAGTTCTTTGAGGCGATCGAGCGCACGTGGATCACGATGTTGTTTCCGACGCAGGCGAAGACGGTGGAGGAAGCGGAAGCGGAGTTCACTGACGAGGCGGCGAAGCTCTTAAGCCGCCGGCAGAACGCGAACCGGGTTGTGATCACAGAGGAGTGACGATGGCGGCGAGCAAAGCGAAGAAGGCTGTGGATCACTGGGCGAAGCAGGCCTTTAAGAAGAGCCACAAGGGGCGGCTACATCGCGCGCTCGGCGTTCCGGTGGACAAGCCGATACCGGCGGCGAAGATGCGGGCGGCGCTGGCCGGCAAGTATGGCTCGGCGGCGCGTAAGGAAGCGCAGGCCGCGCACAACATCAACGAGTAAGGGGGCGCCATGGCGGGATCGATTTCGGCGACGACCGCGACGTTGATTGCGGCCAGTGTGGCGGCTGGTTCGCTGGGGTACGGCGTCTACAGTGGCCAGCAGCAGCAGGGTGCGCAGAAGAAGGCGCTGCAGCAGCAGAACACCGCGCAGCAGCAGGCCGAGGCCGACGCGCTCTCGACGGAGCGCAAGAGCGAAGTGGCTGCGAACGCGGCCAACCAGCAGACGCCAAACGTGGCCTCCATCCTGCAGCGCGCGGCGATGATGGGCTCGACGGGATTGTCGAGCACCATGCTGACCGGGCCGACGGGCGTCAACACCAGCGCGCTGAAGCTGGGCAAGAACACGCTGTTGGGGAGTTGAGGCACGATGCCTGAAAACTTCATCTCAATGCGGCAGAAGCTGCTGATGCGCTGGGGACAGCTCAAGACCGAGCGCGCCAGCTGGTGGGGACACTGGCAGGAGATCTCCACATATCTCTTGCCATGGAACGGCCGCTACTTCCGCCAGGACCGCGATAAGGGCGTGCGGCGCAATAACCAGATCTACGACAACACCGGGACGCGGGCGCTGCGCACGCTGGGCGCGGGACTGATGGCGGGCGTGACCTCGCCGGCGCGGCCCTGGTTTCGCCTCGGCACGCACGACCCCGCGTTGAACAACGCGCAGCCGGTGAAGCTGTGGCTGGCCGATGTGGCCCAGCGCATGCACGCGGTGTTTTTGAAATCCAATACCTACGACGCGCTGCAGCAGATGTACGAGGAGCTGGGCGCGTTTGGCACCGCGGCTTCGATTGTGCTGCCGGACTTCAACACCGTGATCCACCACTACCCGCTGACCATCGGCGAGTACGCGATCGGCGTCGACTGGCAGGGACGGGTGACGACGCTCTACCGCGAGTTTGAGAAGACGGTAAGCGAGATGGTGAAGGAGTTCGGGATCGAGAACTGCTCGACCACGGTGCAGTCGCTCTACCACACCGGGCAGCTGGGGGCGTGGATCCCGATTGTGCACGCCATCGAGCCGCGCACCGACCGCGACCCCTCGAAGCGCGACGCGCGCAACATGGAGTGGGGAAGCTGGTACTTCGAGCTCTCGGGCGAATCCCAGATGTGCCTGCGCGAGAGCGGCTTCAAGCAGTTCCCGGTGATGGTTCCACGCTGGGCGCTGGCCGGCGGCGATATATACGGCAACTCGCCGGGGATGGAATCGCTCGGCGACATCAAGGCGCTGCAGCATGAGCAGCTGCGCAAGGCGCAGGCGATCGACTACCAGACTATGCCGCCCTTGCAGGTTCCCGACAGCCTGAAGAACAAGGACCTTGAGCGGCTGCCCGGGGGCGTGACGTTTGTGCCCACCGGCGGCAGCGTGAAGATCGAGACGGCCTTCGATGTGGAGCTGAACCTGGCCGAGCTGCTCGAGGACATCCAGGATGTGCGCGAGCGGATCCAGAAGAGCTTCTTCTACGACATCTTTCTGATGATCGCGAACTCCCCGGACCCGCAGAAGACAGCGGCCGAGATTGCAGCGCGCCACGAGGAGAAGATGATGATGTTGGGGCCGGTGCTGCAGCGCGTGAATAACGAGCTGCTGCTGCCCCTGATCCACTCGACCTTTGCGCACATGGCCGAGATGGGCGCGCTGCCGCCGGCGCCGCCCGAGCTCGCTGGGCTGGACCTGAATGTCGAGTTCATCTCGGTGTTGGCTCAAGCGCAGAAGGCCTCCGAGACATTCGGCGTGGATCGCTTCGTGGGCTCGCTGGGCACGGTGGCGCAATTGAAGCCGGACGTGCTCGACAAGTTCGATTCGGACGCATGGGCGGACCGCTACAGCGACATGCTCGGCGTCGACCCCAGCCTGATATTGGCCAACGACCAGGTGGCGATGCTGCGGCAGTCGCGCGCCCAGGCGCAGGCCGCGCAGCAGAAGATGGCGGCGGCCGCGCAGGCAAGCGCCGCGACCAAGAACTTTGCCCAGGCCGGAGCGGCGGCCGCGCAGCCAGGCGCGCAGGACGTGATGAACCAGTTCAGCGGGTATACAGGAGGATAACAATGGCAAGCCTGATCAACATGGAAAACACGCCGGCGGAAGCCCAACAGATGACCAACCCCACGGCGGCCGATGCGCCGAAGTATCCGTGGGGCTTGTGCATCACGCTCAACGACGACTCGCTCGACAAGCTGGGCGTGAAGACGCTGCCTGCCGTTGGAACCGAGGTGACGATTGTGGCCAAGGCTACGGTGAGCGGGACGCGCGAGTCGCAGAGTGAGGGCGGCGAAAGCTGCGCGAGCATGGACCTGCAGATCACCGACATGCAGATCGACGGCCTCGACGCGGACCTGTTCGGGCGCGCGGCCGAGATGCTGTACGGGAGGGCGAAGTAAGTGGCCGCGAACTACGATCCCACCGATTTGCGCGGGCGCGACCAGGACAAGCGCGAGCTCGACGCCCGCAAGCGCATGGTCCGCGAGACGGAGATCGCGGACGTGAAGTGGCTGATGAGCTCGCCGCGGGGCCGACGCTTTATTTGGCGGCTGCTCGACAACGAGCGCCCCTTCAAATCCTCTTTCGACCCGAATGCCATGAAGATGTCACTCAATGAGGGGATGCGGATTCGGGCTGTGGAGCTCTTCAGCGAGGTAATGGCCATTTGCCCGGGACTCTACGAGGTAATGGCGAAGGAGCAAAAAGATGGCAGAGACGGCAACGGCGACCAATTCAACTGAAGCCAACGCCTCTTCAGAAGCGCCCGCCGCAACGCTGCTGGCAACGGCCAGCAGCGGGACGGGCACAGAACAGCAGACGCAGACTACGCAGACTCAGCCGCCGCCAGCGCCTGAGACGGCGGCGAAGAAAACCACGACGACGGGAACCACTGCGGCCTCGACCGCGCCGGAGAGCTACACCTTCACGGCGCCGGAAGGCACGGAATACGATCCCGAAGTGCTGGGAGCCTACGCCGGCGCGGCCAAGGAGGCCGGACTGACGCAGGATGCGGCGCAGAAGCTGATCGAGAAGATGGCGCCGGCTCTGGCCGCGCGCCAGGTCGATCAGGTGCAGGCGATCCACAAAGAGTGGCTGGACGCTTCGACCGCCGACAAGGAGTTTGGCGGGGAGAAGCTGCCCGAGAATCTCGGCGTGGCCCGCAAGACGCTCGAAAAATTCGGGTCGCCGGAACTGCGCGCGCTGCTGGACGAAACCGGCCTGGGCAACCATCCGGAGGTGATCCGGTTTTTCTACCGCGCCGGCAAAGCGATCAGCGAGGACAAGTTTGTGGGCGGCAATGTTGGGAACACGGCCAGGGCCAACCCTGCCAGCGTGCTCTACGACAAGACTGCGGCGAAATAGCCGCCGGGCCCACGGACACTCTTCGCCACCAACCACGAAAGGATAAGCCGAGATGGCGACTCTACCCGCAGTATCAGGGCACAACACCCTGATCGACATTGCGAAATCGCTCGACCCGAATGGCAAGGTTGCGATTGTGGCCGAGCTATTGAACCAGTCGAACGAGATCGTCCAATACATGAACTTCATCGAGGGCAACCTGCCGACCGGCCACAAGGGCGTGGTGCGCGCCGGGCTGCCCACTGTGACGCTGCGCCGCTTCTACAAGGGCGTTCCGCCGTCGAAATCCGGCCGCGACACCATCGAGGACGTGTGCGCGATGCTCGAAGGCCGCAACGAGATCGATAAGGCGCTGGCCGACCTGAACGGCAACGCCGCCGCGTTCCGGCTCTCGGAGGGCCTGGCCTTCATCGAGGCGATGAACCAGGAGTTCGCCAGCCAGATCATGTACGGCAACACGGCGACCAACAAGGACGGCGTGCTGGGGCTGACGCCGCGCTACAACGCCATCAGCGGCGCGACCAACGGCGCGAACATCATCTCGGCTGGCGGATCGGGCTCGGACAACACTTCGGTGTGGCTGGTGGTGTGGGGCGAGAACACGGTGACCGGTATTTATCCCAAGGGATCGAAGGCCGGCCTGGTGCAGGAGGATCTGGGCGTGATCGACGCCTTCGACGCCTCTAACGACCGCTATCGCGCCTACGCCGAGCTCTACCAGTGGAACTTCGGACTGCACGTGAAGGACTGGCGCTACGCGGTGCGCATCGCCAACATCGACGTGAGCGACCTGACCGGCCAGACCGCAACCCAGGCGAACACGGCCGCGACCTGGCTGCCGCTGCTGATGATGAAGGCGTTTGCGCGCATTCCCTCGATGGGCATGGGCGTGGCGACCTTCCTCGCCAACCGCACGGTGAAAGAGATGCTGGGCGTGGGCGCGGTGCAGAAGACGGTCTACGGGCTGACCATGGAGCAGGCCGGCAACCAGTTCGGCAACGTGACCGCGGGCTCGGTGGCGGGAACCGGAACCGGGATCAAGGGCGGCCAGCTGAAGTTCTTCGGCGTGCCGGTGCTGACTGTCGACCAGATCATCGCGACCGAAACGGTGGTCTCGTAGCTTTCGGCGTCCCGATCTTACCTCACCACATTAACCGGGCCGCGTGAGACGCGGCCCAGGAAGCGAGAAAAACAATGGGTATGGTTGATTCCGAACTCGTGTTCGGCGAAGCGCAGGCGGTGACCTCGACCGGCGACACGCCCAGCACCAACAGCTACGACACCGGCGGCGCGAATCTTGGGCCGGCCGGAATGACGGGCGAGAACCTCTGGGTGCAGGGGATCTGCTCGACGACGCCCACCTCGAGCGGCGGCGCGACCATCCAGGCCGTGCTGCAGGACTCGGCAGACAACTCGAGCTTCGCGGACGTGGCCGTGGGCCCGGTGCTGCCTTACACGGCAGTGGCTGCGGGCACGCAGCAGCTGGCCATCCAACCCCCGCCGAACATGCGCCGCTACTGGCGCGTGGTGTGGCGCATCGGAACGGCCGCGCTGACTGCCGGCAAGTTCGATGCGTTCATCACCAACACCTACCAGAACAACGTGGCGCAGCCGAGCGGCTTCTCTGTATCGTAAACCTCAATTTAACCGGCAGGCTTCGGTGCGCTCTGACCGAAGAGAAACGAGGTCGCGGACAGCGAGCCAGAGCAGCCGCGCGCCGGCGGGCGGGGCAGGACCCCGCTCGCTGCGCCGGTCATCGGTTTTCCGCGAGAGAGGAGAGAGTATGCAGGTGAAAGCGATTCGCGATTGTTTTGTGGGTGGAACCCTTCGCCGTAAGGGCGAGGAGTTCACGCACGACGGCTCGAAAAACCGCCATCTTGAGCCTTTAGAGCCTGCGCCGGCGGCCGCCGAGCCGAAGAGCGGCGGCACGAAACCGAAGCCTGCGCCGGCGACTCCGGTCGCGGAGTAAGCGCGGATTTTAGGGAACGGGCCTGGGACTGGTGCCCAGGCCTTCTTTTTGCGCGGGGAAAACCATGAGCGAAGTCACGATCTGCAACCTGGCGCTAAGCCACCTGGGCGATACGGCCGCGGTGGTGAGCATCAGTCCGCCGGACCCGTCTGTGCAGGCGCAGCTCTGCGCGCGCTTCTACTACTTCGCGCGCAATGCGCTGCTCGAAATGGCGTCGTGGAGCTTCGCCACCAAACGAGTGCAGCCGGCCGAGTTGACCGTGGAGACGGTTACCGACGCCGATGGCAATGCGAACCAAACCTGGTGTCATTCCTACGCGATGCCCAGCGACATGCTGAATGGGCTTGCGGTGATTTCGCCCGATGCTCCGGACGACTACGAGGGGTGGCTGGGCCCAGTCGAGAAAGATTTATTCCCGCCTTATCCGCAGGGTTACCTGCCCGTGCCCGGCGCGCCGGTGACGGCTCCGCAGCCGTTTGCGATGGAAACGCAGGCGGACGGAACCCAGATCATCCTGACCAACGTGGCCAACGCGGTGCTGCGCTACACGGCAGTGGTTTCGGATACGACGAAGTTTACGCCGCTGTTCACCCTCGCGCTGAGCTACCTGCTGGCTTCGATGCTTGCCGGCCCCATCATCAAGGGCGACGAGAGCAGGGCGGTGCAGGAGCAGATGCTGCAGGTGTTTGAGGCGACCAAAGGGCAGGCTACGGCGAGCGACGCCAACCAGCGCAAGACGCGCGTAGAGCCGGCGCCGAGCTGGATAAGAGGGAGATAGATGCCGACACGCACTTATTACCGGAGCTTTGCCGGGGGCGAGATCTCGCCGGAGATGTACGGGCGCATCGACGACGCCAAGTTTCAGTCGGGCGCGGCGAAGCTCGAGAACTTTCTGGTGACGCCGACGGGGGCGGCGAAGAACCGCGCCGGCTTCGCCTTTGTGAAAGCGACGCGCAACAGCGGCCCGGCGCGGCTGATTCCCTTCACCTACAGCCTGAACCAGACCATGGTGATCGAGCTCGGCGTGGGCTACGCGCGCTTCCACACGCAGGGCGCCACGCTGACCTACGGCGCGGCGCAGCGGGCGTTTGTGCCGCCGGCGACGACTACCGCAGGCCTGGCGTTCCACACAGGCACGCCGGGCACGGTTACCTGGCCGAATCACACGCTGCTGGCCGGCGACATCGTGGAGTTCGTGGACGGCGCGCCGCCGGCGCTGGGCGGCCCCGGCGGCACGGGCACGGGCATGCCCGGCGGCATTGCCGGGCTGACGCCGTATACGGTGGTGGTGATCGACCCCAACACCATCAGCCTGACCGACGCCAACGGCAACGCCGTGGCCATCACCTCCGCGCCCACCGACCAGGTGAGCGCGTTCCTCATGTACAACATCGGCGACCTGGTGGGCTACCTGGGCGCGACCTACTACCGGCACGGGCTGCAATACCTGGCCGGATATTCTGGAGCGAATCCTTCGACTACTCCGGGATGCTGGTATCTAGAGCCCTCGGACCTGACCTACGAGATCCCCACGCCGTACGGGCTGGCGCCAGTCGCGGCATCGCCCACGGCGGCAGGATGGTCGCTGACGCGCAAGGTGCCGATCGGAGGCACGCAGGGCTTTGAGTGGGTGCTGGGCGCCGGGCTGGGCAAAGGCTCGGGCACCGGCAAGTGGGTTCCCGAGGCCGGCATCTCCTCCGGAGTGGCAGAGTGGGTGCCGGTGCCAAAGTTTCTGTTGCCCGGCGCCAACAATCCGGCGCAGTCGGTTCAGGACCTCTGGAACATCCACTTTGCCCAGAGCATGGACGTGCTGACGCTAGTGCACCCCTACTATCCGCCGGCGGAGCTGAGCCGGCAGGGGGCGACGGACTGGACGCTGCTGCCGATTCTCTTCGGGCCGCCGCTTTCGACGCCGCAGAATGTGACCGCGGTCCCCAGCCCCGGCTACAAGGCGGTGATCTCCTCGATTTCGCTGGCCAACCCGGCGCTGATCACCACGCAGAGCAGCCACACGCTGGCGCTGGGCGACGGCATCTACATTGCCAACCTGACGGCGGTGATCGGCGGCGTGAACACGGTGATGGACGGCTTTTACATGGTGGACCTGGTGCCGAAGGACACGAACGGCAACCTGATCCCCAACGAGCTGAACGTGATGGACTACAGCGGCAACGTGCTTGACTCCGCGGGATGGTCGAGCTACGCCGCGACCGATAACACCAAGCCCATCACCATCCAGTACGGCTCGAAGATCTTCAACATCACTAACCCTTACGCGGTGCAGGCGGTGGGATCGGACGGCGTGTCGACGAGCCCGCTGAGCGCCTCGGTGAGCGCGCTTAACAATCTCGACGTGCCTGGCAGCTACAACACCGTCGCCTGGAGCGCGGTGACGGGGGCGCAGAGCTACAACGTCTTCAAGCAGCTCAACGGGCTGTGGGGCTTTATCGGGACGACGCAGGCGACGACGTTCGCCGATAACAACATCGCGCCGGATATGAGCATCACGCCGGGATCACCCGACGCGGTGTTTGCCGCCGCGGGAGATTTTCCCGGCGCGGTGTGCTACTTCCAGCAGCGGCGCTGCTTTGCCGGGACGGACAACGCGCCGGCAAACGCGTGGATGTCGAACTCGGGCACGGAGAGCATGTTCAGCTACTCGCTGCCCTCGCAGGATACCGACCGCATCGCCTTCCGCGTGGCCGCGCTGCAGGCAGACCAGATCCAGCACGCGGTGCCCATGCTGCAGCTGATCCTGCTGACCAGCGAGGCGGAATTCGCGCTGACCCCGGGAGCGACTAACGCGGTGACGCCGACCAACGTGAGCGTGCAGCCGCAGAGCTACGTGGGGGCGTCCTACGTGCAGCCCACCATCATCAACACCACCATGGTGTACGCGGCGGCGCGCGGCGGCCATGTGCGCGAGCTGGGCTATGCCTGGACGGTGAATGGCTACATGACCGGCGACCTCTCGCTCAGGGCTGCGCACCTCTTCGACACCTACACCATCAATGACCAGTGCTACCAGAAGGCGCCCTGGCCGATCGTGTGGTTCGTGTCCTCGGGCGGCGAGCTGCTGGGGCTGACCTACATTCCCGAGGAGCAGATGGGCGCGTGGCACCATCACACGACCCAGGGAACCTTCCAGAGCATCTGCTGCGTGGCCGAAGGGACTGAGGATGTTCTTTACGCGGTGATCACCCGGGCCATCAACGGCCAGGTGGTGAACTACGTCGAGTGCATGCAGTCGCGGTTCTTTCCTGAACCCGAGGACCCGTTTACCGCGGACGAGGTTCAGCAGCCGATTCCTCCCGACAAGTTGTTCTTTGTGGATGCGGGGATTACGCAGACCTTCGCGACGCCGGTGAGCGTGGTCACCGGGCTGACCTGGCTCGAGGGCGCGACCGTGGCTGTCTTGGCCGACGGCGGCGTGCAATCGCAGAAGGTGGTGACGGGAGGATCGATCACGCTCGATCACGCGGCCAGCGTGGTGACCGTGGGGCTGTCTTACAACTCCAACCTGCGCACGCTGCCGGCAGTCTTGCAGCTCGACGGGTACGGCCAGGGCCGGATGAAGAACGTCAACAAGGCCTGGGTGAAGGTGTACCAGTCGAGCGGCATCATGGTGGGGCCGTCCGCGCAAAATCTCACCGAGATCGCGCAGCGGACCACCGAGCCCTGGGGCTCGCCGCCGAGCCTCGCGAGTAACGAGCTGCTGGTGCTGACCACGCCGCAGTGGCAGGAGAACGGGCAGACGCTGATCCGGCAACAGAACCCGCTGCCTGTCGATGTGGTGGGAATCACGCTGGAGGTGGCGATCGGTGGGTAGCTTACCTTTTGGAGTTGTGCCGTTTATCCAGCCCGACGACGATTCCGGCGGCTTTGGCGGCGGAGTTGGATCTTCGCCAAGCTTCCTGACCTCGAGCTGGGACTCGATCGAGAACTGGTTCGGCGGCCGCAACGCCGACACGACCGGCATGTCGCCCTCGATGGCGCAGACGGCGCAGACCGCGAAGTCGATCTCGAACGTCGGCCTGCTCACCTCGGTGCTGGGCGGCATAAGCTCGGCGATCGGCACGTTCTACGCAGCGAAGAGCGCGCAGTACCAGGAGAAGTCGCAGGCCTCGAGCCTCGCGTACCAGAGCGATATGGCGTCGATCAACTCGAGCCGCGCCGAGCAGACGGCCGAGTCGATCGAGGAAGCGGGCAAGAGTCAGATCGCCGACTACACCATGCGCGCCGGGCAGCAGAAGGCGGCGGCCATGGCGTCGATGGGAGCGCGGGGGATCGCGCTGGGCGTGGGCTCGGCGGCGGATGTGGCGGCGAGCATGGACGTCGAGAAGGACCTGACCACGCTGGCCATCAACAGAAACACCACGGCCCGGGCGTGGGCGGCGCGCGAGCAGGGAACGAACTACGCCAACGAGGCGCTGATCGACCGCACCAGCGCGGTGAACGCGCTGCGCTCGGCGAAATCGATCAGCCCGATGGGCGGCATGATGAACAGCCTGCTGAGCTCGGCGACTCAGGTTGCCGGGCAGTGGGACTGGAACCGCTGGATGCGCATGCGCCTGGCCGCCGGCGCGCCGGCGCCTATGCTGGGCCTGGGAACGGGGAGCTGACGAATGGCGTTGATGAATCCTTTCCGCGTGGACTACGGCACCTCGGCAGCCGCGGCGCCGAGCACCTTTGTGCCCGACGCGAGCCAGGGCGAAGTGCCCATGACGCCGGCCTCCAGCCCCTGGGTGCGGCCGATCGAGAACCGTGCGCCGGGGCTCTTGCAGCAAACCGGGCAGACGCTGACGCAGGCCGGAGAGACCGCGCAGCGCGTGGGCGACACCATCGGGGACCGCGTCCAGGACACCATGGACGAGGCCCAGACCAAGCAGGCCGAGACTGCCTTTCTGGCTAAAGCGCAGGACCTTCTCTACAACCCGGACGGCGGCTTCCTGCACCAGCTGGGACAGAACGCCATCGGGCAGTACGGCGCCGTGAAGCAGGCCGTGGCCAAGGCCGCGGGCGATGCGCGGGCGGCGCTGACCAATCCCATGCAGCAGCGCATGTTTAACGAGGCGGTGCAGCCGCAGCTGATGAACTACGGGCGTCTGATCGACGACCACCAGTTCCAGCAGCAGACCGAGTACTCCATCGGTGCGGCGGACGCGCGGGCGACGCAGCAGGCCGCGATCGCGGCGGCTTCCGGCGACAGCTACGGGCAGCGGGACGCCATCACCGGAGCGCCCAGCGGCCAATACGCGACGGCGCGCAACACGGCGATCCACGAGGTGCTGACCAAGGCGCACCTGAGCGGGTACCCGCCGGACAGCCCGCAGGCGCAGCAGATGGTGAAGGACCTGAACACGCAGATCGTGCAGGGCGTGGTGACGCGCATGCTGGACCGGCAGGACTTTGCCGGCGCGCGGCGCGTGCTGGGCGAGGAGAACGGCGAGATCAACGAGCCGGTTTACGAGAAGCTGGACGCCGTGGTGAGTGACGGGCACATGACCGCGCGCGCGCATGACCTGGCCGCCGAGCAGCAGCAGGTGGCGCTGGGCGGCGCGGCCGCGGGCGCGCGCCAGCTGGTGCAGATGGTGACCGGCGCCGCGGTGACCTCGTCGCCGGCCGACGGCAAGGATTACACCAGCGGCGTGGTCTACGCCGCGCCGCCGAGGATGGCGGTGAAAGCAGCGGCGGACGGGACCGTCGAGAGCGTCCAGCCGGACGGCCGCGGCGCGGCAACGATGGTGATCCGTAACGCGGACGGCAGCACCATGACCGTCGGGGGCCTGGGCGCGTTCAACTATAGCGCCGGCGACAGGGTCTCGGCGGGGCAGGCCATCGGCGTGACCGGAAGAGCGGCCAAGGGTGTGACCGGGCTGGCGGTGTCGATGACCGACGCCAACGGGCAGCCGGTGGATCCGCGGGCGGCGGCCGTGGCGCCCAGGGACCCCAATAACTTTACCGACCCCAACATGCTGGCAAAGGCTATCGACGGGGTGAACGCGACCGGCGAGCCGCAGCAGGTGAAGGACATCGCCATCAACCGGCTCAAGGCGGATTACGCTACGGCGACGGGGATCGTGAAAGACCAGCAGAGTGCGGCGCGAACAGCGCTGGCACAGTGGCAACTTGCGCACCCGGGAATGGCGGCGGCAAGCGCGCCGGCCTCAATTCGGCTCGGGCTGAGTCCGGAGGATCAGCTGAACCTGCGCGACTCGGCGGACACGAATGAGGGCGCTGGATTTATGGTGAAGGCCGGATTTATCCGGAATCCCGAGACGCTGACGCCGGATAACGTGGATCGCGCCTTTATCAGCGGCGCGATCTCGCGGAGCGAATACCTAGGACTCTCCACGAAGGCGCAGGAGCGTGAGCAAAACCTGCAGAAGGCGACGGTGGACAGCGAGCAGTTCAAGAGCGCGCTGATCGAGAACGGGCTGGGCGAGCTGCTGAAATTCGAGCCGGTGACTGGCGCGACTAAAGAGCAGAATGCGCAGGGCGCGCAGATGCGGGCACAGCAGCTGGTGGAGCTGAATGCCGATGTGCGCAACCGGATTGTGGCCGCGCAGCAAGCGGCCAACCGGCCACTGACTTACGAGCAGCAGCAGCAGGTCATCGATCAGACCATGCGCGACCGCGTGTTTGTGGACTGGAACGAGGGCGCGGCGGCCAACCCGAGCGAGCCGATTGGCGCGCTGCTGCCGGCGGAACGGCCACATGCCTACGTGATTTCGAACGGCCAGCGGGTTTATCTGGGGGCGATGCCGCAGGCATTGCAGCTGCACGCCGCGGCGGCGCTGCGCGCAGCGGGACGGCCGGTGACGGCGCAGGCCATCGGTGATTACTACACCGCCTGGGAGAAGCGCGGCAGTCCGCGCTTCGCGCAATAACGAAAGACGAGTGAAGCGATGCCGATAACAGTAGACGATCCGGGCGCGGCGAGCGCCGGGCCTAATGCCGGTTCCGACGCGTTCGAGGCCTTCGATGCTGAATACCGGCGCCAGCTCGCTCAGCAGGACGCTGCGCGGCCCCAGGTGCAGGGCGCGTCGCTGCCGGCGGTGTTTGCCGCGGCCTCCACGTTGGACCCGGACGCGGAGGCCCGCGCGCAGATGCTTGCCCAGGCGACGGGGCTGGGCGTGGGCACAGTGCGCCGCGATCCGGCGGCGGCTGGGCGCATGGCGCAGATCTTCGATTTCGGCCAGCGCGACCTGGCCCTGACCTCGCCAGTTTTGGCGCGGCAGTTTCAGGACCCGAACTTTGCCGCGGTGGCGCACGACGACTTGGATAGCCTCTCGCGCATCGAGCAGGGCGCTTCCGCCGCGCGCGCGGGGACAGGCGTAGCGGGGGAAGCGAATTCTTTTCTCGCCAACACAGACCTCGCCCTTGTGGACGCGGTGAAGCCATTTGTCGATGCCGCCGGCGTGGCGGCGCAGGGTGGATGGGAGAGCGCCAAGGCGCTGCTGCAGCCGACCAGCTGGGGCCAGGTGGGCTCGGAGCTGAGCGACATCTGGCTTACGCCGCGAACCTTCGCCGTACAGCGCCTGACGGGAAAGGTGGAGGACTACTACGCGCGGCAGGTGATCCCTGGCCAGCCGCGCTACGTGACGGACCAGAGCACGGGGCAGCCGGTTCCGAACCCGGCTTACCGGTGGTGGGGGCGGCCGCTGGTGAACGCGCTGGAGCGGGTGCCGGCGCAGATGGCGACGTTCTACGCGACGGGAAAGCTGGGAGGGATGGTCGGCGAGGCTTCCGCTGGCGAGGCGCTGCCGGAAGCCGGAAGACTTGCGGGCGCGATCGCGCCGGGAGCCGAGGCGGAGAGCAAGACCGTGCCACTGCTGCTGGGCACGCAGGCCGCGCAGAGCACCTACGCGCAGGCGCGAGCCAGGGGCGCGGACCAGAAGACGGCGCTGCTGGCGGCGCTGGCTTCCGGTGTGTCGAACTACGCGCTGATGGCGAAGGTGCCTGGGCCTGTTCCAACTACGTCGGTTCCGGGGGCGCTGGGGCAATGGGCGGCGCGCAGCGTGGCTGTTGGGACCGGGATGACGCTGGCCAACAATGCCGTCGCGCGTACTTACGACCCGGGCCAGCCGATGTGGGAGGGACTGCCGGAGTCGATCCTGACCATGGCGGCGTTCGAGGGTCCCGGGGCGCTCGGGCAGGTTGCCGATGCGGCGGCGGCCTCGAGGCTGCGCACGCGGTCTCCGGAGGCCTTCCAGCGGTTCGCGAACGCGGTGACGGAGGGCGACGAAAGCGTGCGCGTGCCGGCGCAGAACTTCGTGAGTTACTTCGCAGGGAAGAAGGTTGACCCGGCCGCCGTGGCGAACGAGCTCGGCGTGAGCAACCTCGAGGAGGCGCACGCTGCAGGATCAGACCTTGAGATCCCGCGCGGCGCCTGGATAGGAAAGCTTGCCCCGGAGGACCAGAAGGGACTGCTGCCGGATGTCGTCGATCCCACTACCGGGCTGACGCAACGCCAGTTTCGGGGATACCGGCAGGAGCTCGAGGACCTTGGGAGCGATGGCAGCCTGGCCAAGCTGGCGCAGGAGTATGCGCAGGCGGATGCGGAGACGCAGGCCACGCCGGAGTGGAAGCAGGTTTACAGCGACCTGAAGCAGCGGTATGTGGACGCCGGCGAGACGGAGACCGCGGCCGACGGCTACGCGACGCTGCAGGCTAACGCGATCGCCAATCTGGCCAAGGGCGCCGGGATGAAGCCGGACGAACTGCTGGCGATGCATAACCCGAGGCTGGTGGCGGGTGAGGCGCCGGAAACGGCAGGCGAGGGGGCGGCCGCCCTGCATCAGCAGGCGATTGAGAATATCCGGTCCGTTGTCGAGGCCGGCAGGCAAACCGGCGATGCCCGGCAGAAGGCGGTGATTGGCCCGGCAGAGCCATGGTTGATAGATGCGGCGGCCGAGCATGGGCTCGACCTGGCTGGGCACAGCCACGTGATCGACGGGTCAGCTGTGCGCCACGTTCTGACTCGTCACAGCGACCGGAAGATCGAGCTTTCACGCGGCCAGCTCCCTGTGGGCGACGCCGACTTCGAGCAAATCCCAGACATGGTTGCTTCGCCGGATGCCGTGGTTTTCGGCACCAAGACGCGGGGGAAGCGGGACCAGGTCGGCTATATCAAGCGCCAAGCAGACGGAAGCACGCTTCATCTCGAAGAGGTGAGGACGGGGAAGAAGGAGCTGGCCGCGGTTTCGATGAGGAAGTATCCCGCCGCGAGGGATTTCGATTCCATTGCTGAAACCCTGCCCTCCAACGCCCGGGGCGACGGCGGGAATAAACCTATTTTAGTCCTGAACCCGAGCGCAGACAAGGGTGCGGACGGCGGCGAGGTGCTTCACCAGGCCGCAAGGGCGGACGGCGGCGGCGCGTCGCGCAAAGCGCGCAACCTTGAGGCGGCGCAGGTGCAGGGGGAGCTGCTGAAGGGAGGCGCGGGGCGTGCCGAGCCGGAAGGGCCGCGAGGATGGTTCCGCATGCGGCCTGACGGCAGCTACGAGCTAGGTAAGACGCCCGTCGGCGACCTGAGCACCTTCATTCATGAGCCGGCGCATGCGTACCTGGAGATGTTCCGCGAGCTGACGCAGCGTGAAGGCGCGAGCGGGCCGCTGAAAGACGATTTCAGGAAGCTCACGGAATGGCTGGGGACGACGCCCGAAGAGGCCTATAAGAATGGCTTCACGCGCGAGCAGCATGAGCAGTGGGCGCGAGCCAACGAACAGTACGTGCGCGAAGGCAAGGCGCCGACCGCTGGACTGCGGAGGGCCTTCCATAATTTCGCGGTGTGGATGAGCTCGATCTACCGGCGGGCGAACGGCCTGGGCGTGGAGCTGAGCCCGGAAATTCGCGGGGTGATGGATCGGCTCTATGCCGGCGAAGACGCCGTAGACCGGGCCGCACAGGGAGTGCCGGAGCGACTGTTCGCGAGCCCTGAAGAGGCGGGGTGGACGGACATCGAGTACAAGGCCTATGCCGAAGCGCGGGGCATTGCGGAGGACAAGGCGCGCAGCCAGGTGGCGGCGGAGCTGAATGCGGCGGCGGAGCGCGAGCGCACCGAGCAGTGGCGAGAAGAGCGCAACAATGTGCGCGATGCGCTGACCGAGCAAATTGACGCGCGGCCGGAGTATGCGGCGATCCGCTCGCTGCGGCGCGGTAAGACCGACCTCGGTACCGACCTGACGCTGAACCGCGAGGCGCTGGTGAGGCAGTTCGGCGAGGAGCGGGTGAAGGCGCTGCAGCAGCTGCACCGCGGGCTCTACCGCAACGAAGGCGGAACGGACGCTGAGAACGCGGCGGAGATGCTTGGCTTCAACTCTGGCGAGGAGATGATGCAGGCGCTCGAAGCCGCGCCGCGGCGCGCCCAGGCCATCGATGCGGCAACGCGCAGCTACATGACCGAGAAGTATGGCGACGTGCGCTATGACGGGTCACTCGACGATAAGGCGCGGCTGGCGCTGGAAAATGACGACCAGGCGCGGAACCTCTATGGCGAAGTGAAGGCGCTGCGCGCGCGGGTTGCGGTGCTGGAGAAGCGCGCCGCGGACACGAAGGCGGCGATGGCCTCGATTACGCTGGAGCCGCTGGAGCGCTACCAGGAAGCGGCGCGGCGCATGATCGAGCAGAAAGCGATTGCGGACTTGCAGCCGCATCGTTACCTCGACGCCAGCCGCAAGTTTTCGCGCGAGGCCTTTGACGCGCTGCGTAAGGGCAACGTGACGCGCGCGGCTGAGGCCAAGAACAAGGAGCTGCTGAATCATTTTCTGTTCCGCGAGGCCTCGGCGGCGCGCGATTACGCTGAGAAGTTCGAGAAGTATGCGACGGTGGTCCAGCGGCCCACGACGCAGCAGAAGCTGGGCCTCGCTGACGAAAGCGTCAAGCGGGACGGCGAGGTGGGCGATTATCGCGACCAGTTCAACTGGCTGCTGGCGCGCCATAGGCTGGGATCCGAGATGCAGCCGCCGGAGCGGACGCTGCGCGAATGGGCCGCCGATATGTACGACCAGGGGAAAGAGCCGGCGATCGCGGATGGCGTCCTGAAAGGGGACCGCGCGCGGTTCGCGGACTGGCGCAGTATCCCGCTGAGCGAGGTGCGTGACCTGCACGATGCGCTCGAGAATATCCGCCATCTCGCCTCGCAGGAGTATAAGGTCTTCGTGGATGGCAGGAGTAGGGAAATCGAGCAGATGGCGAAGGAGCTCGACGAGGGCATCCGGGCCAACATGCCGGCCACGCCGGAGAAGGTCTTCGAGAAGGAACCCGGGTTCCTGCGCGGGCTGGCGCACAGCATCGATGTGCAGAACTCCCGCATGGAATTCCTGATCGACAAGTGGGACGGCGGAGAGCGCGGGCCCTGGCGTAGGTACGTGTGGGAGCCGTACCAGAACGCGAAGGGCGACGAGCTGGGGCTGCAGGCCGATGTCACCAAGGCCCTCAACGACGCGGTCGAAAGGGAGGCCGAGCGCCATGGCTTGCGGCTTACAGAAAAGGTCGCCGTAGACGGGATACCTTCGACCGAGGACAACCTGACACGGAAACAGTTGGTGTCGATGGCCCTGAATATGGGCAACGAGAGTAACCTTGACCGCCTGGAGAAAACGTTCGATTTTTACCACTGGGACCGCGCCGCGATCCGCCGCGTCGGCGGGATGTTGAAGCCGGAGGAATGGCGGTTTGTGCAGGGCGTGTGGGACGCGCTGAAACCGTGGGGCGAGCGCATGAACGCCATGGAAAAACGGCTGACGGGATTGCCGCCGAAGATGGTCGAGGTGAAGCCGTTTAAGGTTGCCCTCAATGACGGGACAGAAATGGACCTTGCGGGTGGTTACTACCCGGTCCATTACGATCCCCGCTACGTCGCCAAGGGCTACGAGGAAGAGGCGACCAAGAGCGCGCGGAACCTGATGGAGCGCGGTTATGGGAGGCCGACGACCTCGCGTAACTACACCAAGGCGCGCACCGGCTCGGCGGGCCCGCTGCTGATGGATTACGAGAGGACGCTCACCGATCACATCGCCAAGGTGTCGAAGGATCTCTCGCACCGCGAGTTCATGCTGAATACCGTTCGGATACTGCTGCACCCTCGCGTGCAAAAGGCGTTGAGGGAAGCGCAGGGGCGCGGGGCCGACCAGGACGGCATGGGATGGCTGAGGGCGACCGTGAACGATCGTAACGGCAGCATCGATGGTGGGCCTAACGACATACGGCCATACCTGATGAAGCTGCGCTCGAACCTGGTGAAAGCAAGCCTCGTCTTCAAGGGATCTACAGCGCTGCTGCAGTTTGGTCACTTTTCTCGCATCATGAAATTCACGAATCCGAAGTCTTACACGCAGGCGATGGTGGACTTCTGGAAGAACCCCGCAGAGATGACGCGGACGATCCGCGAGCTTTCGCCTAACCAGATGCGCTTCAGAGGGGAGAACTTGACTCGCGACTATGCCGCGATGTTTCGCGAGATCTCGGATAAGAGGGGAATCATGGCGTCGCTCGAGCGTGTCGGGTATGCACCCCTGATGTATGTCGACCACGCGCTCTCGTTTCCGCTGTGGCTTTCGGTGTACAACGACGCGCTGCTCAAGAACGGGCCGGAGATGGACGAGGGTGAATCGCATAAGATCGCGATGCATTCGGCCGATTCCGCCGTGCAGATGGGTATGGGCACGGGAACCACGGGCGACCTGCCTCCGATCATGCGCAGCCCGGATCTGTTTAAGCAGTTCGAGACCACGCTGTTTGGTTTCGAAAACCTGAACTACAACATCATGCGCCACAAGGTGGGCGGCGACGCGGCCCGCGAGTGGAGGCGCGGGAATCGCGGGGGCGCCGCCGTGGGTCTTACCTACGGCGCGGCGATGGCATTCTTTGTGCCGGCCATTATCAGCGCGTACACGCGCGGCGACGGTCCGAAGGATGGGGAGAACTGGGGCTTGTGGGCCGCGAAACGTTCATTGTTCTTCGCCGGCGGCACAGTTCCGCTGGTGAAGGATGTGCTGGCCCTGGCCGAGTACGGCAGCGACAGGAGCACGAACCCGATGATGGGCCTCGTGGGGAAGGTGATTGATGACTTGAGGCGGTCGGGGCGCGAGGGGGAGACGGACTGGACTGGGTTCGGGATCGATGCGCTGGAGGGCCTTGGCGATCGGTTCGGCGTCCCCGGTACGGCGCAGGCGGCGCATACGCTGCGCTACGCGCATCGGGCGAGTCAGGGGAAGGTAGAGAACCCGAGCGTGTACGGGGCGGTGGTGGGTGGGCGCTAGGAGTTGCTAGTCGCAAAGGCTGAGGCGCGGCGAGCCAACTCTGCCCTGAGGACGCGTATCTCTGTTTCGTAGTTTTCGCACCGTGTCTTGAGCTCTTCGAATTTTGCAGCTTGCTGGCACACTTTCGTTATCTCAGCGAGCTCCGCCTCGCGAATCCGATTTTGACGCTCTTCTGCAGCTTTAATATGAGCTGCTACGTGCTCGCGTTCAGGGCGTCCGATTGTCCGGTCGTAGATCCAAACGCCTGAGCGCGCGCCGACGGTAGCAAAAACAACGAGGAGTACGCCGTATGGAAGCTCGGCTAGCGCCCCGTAGCCGACCCAGTGAGGCATGCGCACGAAAAGCACTACGAATGCGATACCTGTGAGCATGCCGCCAATGAAGAAAAAGTCGAAAAAGTAGCCTCGATCCGGTTTTGATTTGTTGAGCGTTGCCGCCTCCGTTTCGCCCTGACGGAGTCACAGTGTAGCACGCATTGTTGTTTGTAATGCGCGATCGCAGTCGTGCGCCCATTACCAAGGAGACTTACCAATGACCATCAGTTCGACAACGCGGGTTGCAGGGCCGTTCGTGGGGAACGGCTCGGCGTCGACCTTTCCCTTCGCCTTCAAAGTCTTCGCCGCCGGCGATCTCTACGTGGCTACGCTGGACCTGGCCACGGGCGCGATCGCCACGCTAGCGCTGACCAGCGACTACACGGTGGCGCTGAACGCGGACCAGGACACGAGCCCGGGCGGATCGATCACGCTGGTGGCGACGGGGCAGGCGGGGGCAAATCTGGCCGCGGGCTACACGCTGATCGTTACCTCGACGATGGCTCAGCTGCAGAACCTCGACCTGACCAATGGAGGCGCGTTCTATCCGGACACCATCAACGCGGCGCTGGATACGCTGACCATCCTGGTGCAGCAGCTGGCGGTGCAGCTGGCGCGGGCGCTGCAGGCGCCGCTGGTGGATGGGACGCCGCTGACGACGCTGCCGGCGGCAGCCGAGCGCGCGGGGATGCTGCTGGGATTCGACTCCGGCGGCAACGTGACGGTGGTGGCGATGGGCAGCGGCGGAGGCGCCGGCGGAGGCGGCAGCGTGCCGGCGGCGCAGACGGCGGCGGGGACGGCCGACGGAACCAACAAGAACTTTACGTTCACGGCGGCCGCGGGCGCGACGCCGGCGGTGCTGGTGTATGCGGCGGGCATTTACCAGAGCGGCACGGGCAGCTCGCCCGATTACGGAATCAGCTTTGTGAGCGGGACGACGTGGCAGCTCGCGTTTACGACGGCGCCGGCGCAGGGGCCGATCACGGTTGTCGTGTTCGCATAGGGAGAGGCGATGAAGAAGCTTGCAGCAAGTCTTGTGTTTCTGGCGGCGGCGGCAGTGGCGGCGCAGACGCCGCGCTACCTGCCCAGCGGGACGTGCACCATCAGCGGCAGCACGCTAACGTGTCCCACGATGGTGGCGTCGACGGCGGTAACGGCGCCGGCGATCGCCAACCAGGCCGCCAACAATACATCTAATGGGGTGGCGATCGGCGACACTGCCTGCTACACGGCCGCGGCTACGGTATCGCTGTGCCCGGCCAGCGCGACGCGGGTCGCGGGCATCGTGACTGGAGGGGCGACAGGAAGCACGGCGGGGCAGGCCACGGTGGCGATATCCGGCACGGTGAGCGCGAACTTCGACGGCACGCCGGCGAGCGGCGACTGCGCGGTGACTTCGACCACCACGGCGGGGCTGCTACATGACGGCGGCACGCTGAGCGCGTGCACGGGCACGTTCGTGGGGCTGATCCAGACGGTGACGGGGACGACGGCGACGGTGACGCTGGGGGCGCAGATGGCGCCGGCGACGACGGGGAGCGCGGGGATCACGGTGCTGGGCACGATCACGCCGGGCGACTGCATCCAGTTCGCCAGCGCCACGCAGATCCAGGACACCGGCTTTCCTTGCGGATCGGGCGGCGCGCCGTCGACGGGGCAGCTGGCCTCGCCGACGATTTCCCCGGGCAGCGGCACTTACGTTTCGCCGCTGACGGTGACCCTGACCTGCGCCTCCGGGGCGACCTGCTGCTTTACCGCGGACGGCAGCACGCCGACGGCAACCACGCCGGGAACCTGCGCCAACGGCAATCCCTACACGGGGACCTCGCAGATCAGCGTGACCTCGACCGGGCAGCGCATCGCGCTAGCCACGGAGTCAGGCTGGGCTAACTCGGCGCTGGCCAGCGCCAGCTACACCATCACCACCAACGGGACGCTGAGCACGCCGACGTTCTCGCCGGTGGCGGGCACGTATGTAGGCGCGCAGTCGGTGACCATCTCGAGCCAAGCCGGCTCGACGACGTATTACTGCATCGACCAGGTGAACAACTGTGTGCCGTCGCTGACCTACAGCGGGCCGGTGAACGTGGGCACCACCGAATATCTGCGCGCGCAGAGCACAGAGAGCGGCTGGGTGAACTCGGCGATCGCGAGCGCCTCCTTCAACATCAGCTTCGCGGACAACTTTGCTCGCGCCAACGGCTCGCTCGGCTCGAACTGGACGCAGCCGGCGGTGGCTAACGGGGGCCTGCAGATCATCTCCAACGACGTGTTTGTGAACACGCTGGGGCTGACGGCGCCGAATAACCACGAATTCGAGCTCTACACGGGTGGCACCCTCGGGCAGAACCAGTGGTCAAGCTTCACTATCACCGGGCTGGGGACGCCGCCGAATCACTGGCCGATGATCATCCTGCGTGCGGCGAACGGCTCGAACAACTACTACAACGACGCAATCGGCACCGACGGGACGCAGCTGGGCATCCACAATTCATCCGGGTACACCGACTTTTATCCCAGCGCTGGGGGCGGCGGGTACTCAACCTATACGACAACCTACGCGGTGGGCGACACGCACGAGATGGATGTGGCGGGGACGAATCCAACGTTCATATGGATGCGCAAGAACGGGGTGACTACGGACAGCTACGCGGACAACACATATAACTACACGGGCGGCACGGCGGGGATCGGCATTATCGACGCCAGCACGATGACGCCGGTGGACTCGGTGACCAACTGGCAGGGCGGCACGCTGCCGGGCTTCAGCGCCACGCCAGCGGACAACTTCCACCGCGCCGACTCCGGGTGGCTGGGCGACAACTGGTGGTTCCCGACACTGGCCGACGGTAGCGGCCACAAGTACGGCAACACCTTCGTGCTCAGCGGCAACAGCGTACACGCCTCGGCGGCCAATTTCGCTGCGCCAAATGTGGGCGGAGGGCTGGCGCTTTGGACGACGCCATATTCAGGGAACGAGCGATCGGCGATCACCATCTCCACGCAGGCCTCGGGAGACTGGATCGGACCGGTGGTGCGCGACAATCTCGCCGGATATTGGACTGACAGTTACTACCTGGCCATCGCCTTCGGCGGCTCGATCCTAGTGTACGCGCGCAGCGCCGGAGGGTTTGTGCAGCTAGTGAACCTGGGCAGCTACACGCTGTCCAGCGGGGACGTGCTCGAGCTCGACGCCTCGGGGACCTCGCCGGTATCGCTGACGGTGAAGATCAACGGGACGACGTTCGGGACCTACAGCGACTCGACCTACAAGTACACCGGCACGTACGAGGGCTTTGCCAACTCAGGGAATAACACAGCCACGGTGATCACGGCGTGGCAGGGAGGCACGTTCTAGCCCGATGACACCGCATGATCTGATCGGCTCGATTTTTGCGCGCGCGCAGGACGGGGTTGCGCCGGATGTGCGGCGCATTACGAGCGATCAGCTGAAGTACCTGCGCGATTTGATCGTGCGTGACGCCGAAGCGGGGAAGCTGCGCCGCGACGGGGCGCACCGCGAGGCGTGGGACTGCGCGGGGAAATGGAGATACGCGATCGAGGAGACGCCGGGCGGCAAGCTGCACCGGCTGACGCGGGCGCGGCGCATAGAGGCCCCTGCGACGCTGTTTGATCTTTGAATCTCAAGTAACGAAAGGATGCAATGATGCGAAAACCGAGCGCTTGGGCGCAGGTCAGGGAATTTCAGCGTGAACGCCGGAAGCGATACGAAGCACGGCTGAAGATCATGCAGGAGGCGGAGGAAATTGCCCAACTTTCAAACTGAGACACTGCCAGGGTGTACCTAGGATGTACATTCTAAACCATCCGGGGTAAGATGGGGAACCCACCAAAGGAGCGTGGACGGATGTGCGAGCGCGCGATAGATTTGCACCCGTATTCCAACTCACTCAGCATACCCTCGGGCATCTTGATTGCCCGGCATGCAGACGGGCCCACGAAGTGCTCCATCAGGCGTTGCAAGCAGATTTGCTCTTTCCTGTTGCCTTTGAAGTTTGGATGTCGCACCGCACGCTGGATACCGGGCGCGTGGATGTGCGCTACATCTCGGACAAGACGGCGCGCGACTACCGCGTGTGCGCCAGGGCGCTGGAGAAGTTCTTCGGCCGCCTGCGGCTGAGCGAGATCGACGAAGGCCACCTGCGCGCCTACCAGCAGCAGCGGCACGCCAATCCTATCGACACGGTGAACGGGAGCTGGCACGCGCGGCGCGGCGGCGCGGTGCTGGGCGATTTTGAGACGCTGGAGGAGGCTGAACGCTGGGCGCGGGAGCACGGCGGTAGCTGCGAGTTCCGCCAAACGGTGTGGGCCTACGCGGCCGGGGCGAATTGTATCCGTAAGGAGATTGCGCTGCTGGAGCGCATCCTGGTGGATGCCGGGGCGTGGACGGCGGCGCGGGCGAAGAAGTTCCTGAAGGTGCAGGCAGTGGAACCGGAGGGCGAGCGGGCGCTAAGTCGCGAGGAGCAGCACCGGCTGCTGCACGTGGCCCCGGGGGCGGCGCGGCATCGGTTCATGTATCAGTACGTTCTCGTCGCCTTGCAGACCACGGCGGGGCCGAACGAGCTGAGGCATCTGCGGTTGGGCGATATTTACCTCAACGAGCGGGCACCGTACATTGAGATCCCGCGCGCGGGGGCGAAGAACAGGTACCGCAGGCGCACGATCCCGCTGATCACCGACGACGCGGTGTGGGCGATGGAGGGCCTGGTTGCGCGGGCGCGCGAGCTGGGCGCCTGGTCGCCGGCGCATTATCTTTTCCCGCTGCAGGCTTCGCGCACGCATTACGATGCGGAGCGTCCGATGAGCGAGAGCGGATTGAAGAAGCCGTGGCAAGCGCTGCGGCGCCAGGCGCAACTGCCGAGAGCGCGGATCTACGATCTGCGGCACACGGGGATCACGCGCATGGCCGAAGAGGGCGTGCCGCTGATGGTGGCGATGAGCTTCGCCGGGCACATGACGGAGGCGATGCAGCGGCACTACGTGGCGATCTCGATGGCCTCGCAGCGGGAATGGGGCCGCGCGGTGTGGGGCGCGGGGATGGGAACAATGCGCGAGGCCGCGGACGCGGCGGTGAGGGCTGGGGCGGCGCGGCGCCCGGTGATAGCCGAGCGCGTGGGACGCCAGAAAACTTTCGGCTAGCAGGTTACGAAGGTATCAAGATTGACAACTTTTCCGCACTGGTTACCAAATTGGCAGTTGACGCGCCGCTGATTTCCTGTTTTATTGGAAGGCGTCTCGCCTGAGCAGTAAATAGGTAATCTGCCATTTCTCCCATGAGGTGCAGGTAGAACTGCTGACTGGCGGCCTGGAGAAGCTGATTCGTAATCAGCAGGTCGTCAGTTCAAGTCTGACCGTCGGCTCCATCAGAACCGACATCCAGTTGCCTATCTGTTAATCCCCACCTCTCTGTAACCGGGACCATGCCGTAAACCCTCGGCGCGTGCCGTGTTGCGCCGATTGCCGATCTCCGCGACTCCATCAATCTCTGGCGGCAGATACCCCAAGGCATCACCCGCTGGTAATCCAACCTGCGTAATCTTGTATTGAGTGTTTTCCACGGCATACTGGATTCACAGTGTCATTTACACTCTGGCCCGCTGTCTCTCGCACGGCGGGCTTCTTTTTCGGTTGCCGGATACCCGGTTGCAGGATTGACTTTTGCCGCGGCGCCGCGTGAGATCGAGACAAGAAATACGGAGCGCGTACTAGTTTCGGCTCTCTTGAGCTTGGAGAAATTCCGCGAATCGTTGCAGGCGCAGGCCGAGCCTCAGAGGCAGCCAAATCCACACAAAGCCGAATTTTGCATCCAAAGCCCTAGTGGCCGCAGAGTCTCAGCTACCGCCCGACGAATTGGTGTTCATCGCCAAGCGGAACATCTCCCAGGCGAAGCGCGTCATATCGGAGCTACAGAAATCTATCGCGGATAACCAGACCGCTATCGAGGAATGCCGACGGATGATTGAAGAGGGCGAAGCGCTTATTGCCCATATCGCCCGCAATACCAAGCATTAAAGCTCGGTAGGGTACATGCTCGCTCCAAATAACGGACGATTTGGGCAAGGTCCTCCGTCCAAATCGCGTCTTACAGTAGTTCAGCCACTGTTCCGATCCCTAGGTTTACATTAATGTCCCGGTCCCTTATCCATATTCTCCGCGACACATTAGAGCAGATGGAGCGATCCTCGGATTGCGCGCCTGACGATCCCGCCATGCAAAAGCTCCGTGAGGAGATCACCGAGACAGTTATCAGGCTCGAAATCAGCAAAACACTAGCCGAATGTCCCGAGTCAGCTATTCCGGCGCCCAAACCGGCACAAACCAAAGCAGCGTAGCGCACGGAAGGTCCTGAATGCCACAACGAGCGTAGTGGTCCAGACTTCCAAATAAGCTGCTGTCGCATCGTATTCGGCGTGGTAAAAATTCGGCCCGAAAGTCCAGGGGAGCTGGGGATCTCCCCGGTAAGTTTCGGCTAGATCAATCGGATAACATAGCGTTCCCGCCCACGGATCGAGCCGAGACCGGGCCAGGTACTTTGGGGGACTGCCGTGGCAACATCATGTCCACGTCCTGGATTCAGCCACCGGGCAAATCGCGACGGAACCACAGATTCTATCTGCAAGAAGTGCTTTGCCACGGTCGCGTGCTCTGTTTTAGAAGATCGCCTGGAGGGGGCTGAAAGAGATCATCTGTGCGATCCTGACGTGCTGAGGTACTGGGAAGGAGTGAGCGAAGAACATCGTGAAAGATTCGCAGCTTTAATTCTGGACAGCGCGCCGAAAGAGAACGGACATCGCAATTGACAGCGCCCCGACGGCTAGAAGCCTGGCAGGACAGTGCAGGGGCGCCATTGCTGGCGATCGAGGCGCAGGAATCAAATCGTGCACCAGTTATCCACGCCTTTTTTGTTGCGGGGCAGTTTCGTCACGCGATATTCACGGTAAGACTTGTCATAATCGACTGCGAGAGCGGTTCCTCAGTGAATGTACGATCCGGGCTCAGAGGACGAGCGCAACCCACTTAGGGAGCATTCGAGAGTGACCAGCTATAGCCGCCGGGATGTGCTGCGGATCATGCAGATCAGCATCCACCAGTTGCAGGGGTGGGAGCGCGCCGGACTCATTCCCCAACAGCAGACCTACACGTTTCAGGACCTTGGGCAGTTGCGCACGGTGCGGGCGCTGCGCGCGGAAGCGGTTCCCGCGGCATCGATACGGCATTCCATCCTGGCCATGAAGGCAGTGGCGGGGATGGCGAATCCGCTGCTGGAGGCGAGAGCGGTGCGCACGGGGACGAGGATCGCGTTCCGCCACGAAGGCTCGATGGTCGATCCCATCCGGCGGCAGTTTCTCTTCGACTTTGAGCGCGCGGGCGCGGACGACCGGCCCACACCGGCGCGGGCGCCGGCGCCTTCGCACAAACCGGATTCGACGACAGCGCGGGATGTGCAGGAGCGTTTTTTTGCCGCGGTGCAGGCCGAGGAGTCGGGCGAAAAGCCGCGCGCGATTGCGCTTTACGAGGAAATTCTCGCGCTGGATGCGAACTATGCCGCCGCGTACATCAACCTGGGCACGATGCAGTTCCACCTGCACCAGTTCGAGCGCGCCGAGCAGCTTTACCGGAAGGCGACGGAAGTAGACCCGAACTACGTGCTGGCGTATTTCGACCTGGGCAATGTGCTGGACGAGCTGGAGAGGCTGGACGAGTCGATTGCGGCATATCTCAAAGCGGTGGCGATGTCGCCGCGCTATGCGGATGCGCACTACAACCTGGCGCTGGCTTACGAGCGCTGCGGCCGGCATCGCGCCGCGCTGAAGCATTGGCAGGCGTATCTGAAGATCGACCAGATGGGGCCGTGGGCGGAGCATGCGCGGGGACAGATTCGCAAGCTGCTGAGCCGGGAGACGCTGGCCATTGCGTGGCGGGCAGAGCGGTTTGTGGCGCCGAGCAGGGAGCGGGCGGCGCTGGAGCTGGTTTGATTTTTCGCATTGCGGCGCGCATTTCGAGCGGCGCTGCGATTCATTGGAAAATGTGTCGAGATGCTGATTCCGCCACCCCTGTCTGCGGGAGCGAGGCGGCGAAGGCGGCGCACTCCGTCACCGGCTCGCCGTGAGCGAGTAGCCAAAGCGTGTGGCCTACTCGAGCTTTATTCAGTCGGTTCTTCTTCCACGTTCGGTGCCCCACCCTCGCGACGTTTTTGTTTTGGTCGCTAGGGTGGGAAACCTCCTCAGCCAGCGCGCCCACAAGCTCCGCCAGCCCCGCTGACTCGCTGACTCGCTGCTTTCTTGTCAAGAGGTAAATCTTCTAACTCTTTTTTTTTGCAGCAGCTTACATTTGCCGATTAATTCCTGCTTTCTGCTAGCCTTGAATCATGCTTACAGAAAAAACCAGCGCGCCGCATATCGAGCCGAGCCATGCTCGGCCACTCAGCATCGCGTCGCTCGAATCCGTCGGCTGCTTCATTTCGTGCACTGGGAGTTTCGCAATCTCGATGAATGCGCCAACCACAAAACCGGCAGATCTCAAAAATCACCAGCAAACATGCGGTGATTTCGCATTTCCCGTCGCGGCGAATCCGGCAAAGTACGTCCAAAACCGCGGAATTGAATTTCATTTGTAAAACTGTAAAACTGGTGCGCGCTGATTCCAAAGCACTTCCATGCCAAAAATCCACCCAGAAAACCAGTTTTACAGTTTCCCAGCTCCTCGAGCATCCACCGCTAATTCGCCCACTGGCTCGGTTCTGACCTTTGCGCCCGCGGCGTGGTGATACTCTACCCTCGACCCCGCCCCGCCGATCTGCGACTAACTCGCTGACTTGCTGACTCGCTCCCTCTGGAGGCCCCATGCAACTGAGCAACGCCGGACTCAACCTCATCAGGCAATCCGAAGGATTCCGCGCCCAAGTCTACAATGACGCCGCCGGCCTGCCCACCATCGGCTACGGCCACAAGCTCCGCCCTGGCGAGTCCTTCCCCAATGGCATCACCGAGACCCAGGCTGAGCAGCTTCTTGCTGCTGACGCTGGCATTGCCGGCCAGGCAGTCGAGCGCCTCGTCACCGTGCCGCTCACGCAGGGCCAGTTCGACGCCTTGGTCGACTTCTGCTTCAACCTCGGCCAGGGCCGCCTCGCCGGCTCTACCCTCCTCCGCGATTTGAACGCCGGCGACTACGATGCCGCGCGCCAGCAGTTACTCCTCTGGGATCACTCCGGCACACAGGTCCTGCCCGGTCTCCAGGCCCGCCGCCAGGCTGAATTCAATTTATGGGGCAGCGCTGCGCCAGCCCCGCAAACCGCCACGGCAACCGCACCGCAGACACCTTGAACGTCACGGCGCGCAAAACCGGTTTTTACGACTTTTCATTTTTTGACTGTATGCCTGTATGCGTAACCTAAGCTTCTCCACATCAGGAACTTGGATGCATACGGCTATGCGCTCACAGCGCCAGTATCCCAGTATGGCTGCATGAAGTGCCTCAGTCTCTTAGTCCCTCAGCTCCAGCCGCTCCCCGCGCTTCAGATACCCCTTTCGCCGGAACCAGTCCTCCATCGCCTCGCGCAGCCGCTCTAGCGGCACGCGCGAGCCCGCCTCGAGCACACCGTCGCCCAACGGCAGCGTGTCATCGAAGATGGCGTCGTTGGTGAAGTTGCGCATGGCAAACGAGTCGATCCACTTCACCGGGCACGCATGCCGCGCGCCCTCCGCATCCACTCGCTCAACTGAAAGCCGCCGTGCGAACATGGTCTTACTCTAAACCGGCCCGAAGGGAGCACCGAACCATGCTCGCTCTGCTCTTCCAGTGGATCCTCTACGCCGTCGCCCTGCTCATCGTTTCGAAAATTGTTCCCGGCTTCCACGTTCACGGCCTCTGGCCCGCATTGATCGCGGCGCTCGTCATCGGACTGCTCAACGCCACGCTCGGCTTCTTCCTCAAGATTGTCACCTTCCCGCTGAGCATCCTCACCCTGGGAATCTTTCTGCTCGTCATCAATGGCCTGATGATCCTGATCGCCTCAGCCATCGTTCGCGGATTCGACGTGCGCGGCTTCTTCCCCGCCTTCTGGGGCGCCATTGTCCTCGCCATTCTTCACATGATTATCCGCTGGATCACGAAACGATCCTGAGCCGCGGCCGCTCGCTCAAGGCACTGCGGCAATCGCCGTAGCCTGCACCGGATCGGTTCCCGTTGCACCCGTTAGAGCGGACGTAAGTGTTCCGCTGCTCATTGTGAATCCAACAAAATCCGGGCTGCCGCCGGTGTTGATTTCCAGAACGTATTTCCCCTGGCTATCTTCAGCCAGGCCTGAAGGCTGGAGGCCGGCCGAAACGCTGGTGCCCACCGTTGCCAGCGAATATGTCGGAGCTGCCGCAGTCCCCCCGGTTGTAATCGAAAAGCTCTGAACGTTCCCGGACGAGGTTCCCTGTCCATTGGCTACATACACGTAGCTACCCGTCGAATCAGGCAAAATCGCTGCCGGCGCAAGTCCGCCGCTGTCGATTGGCGAACCGGTGGCGTTAGTGAGCGTGCCTCCAAGCGAGCTATAGTTAATCGCCCGCAACCCTCCGGATTTTCCCGATGAGCTTCCCAAAGTCTCGCCGATGTAGAAGAGACGATTGGTGGGGTCGATTGCAACTGACAACGCCGATCCACCGGTGTTGAGCGGTTGTACTGTGATCGCGCTGGAGGCGCCGAGAGGGCTCGCGTTTCTGTAGGCAAACGGCATGACCAACGTGCCGGCCGTACCCGCCGCGACAAATACGTGGCCGCCGTCGGGAGAAATCGCCAGTGCGTTCACGCTCGCGCCCGATAGGTTCAAAGAAGGGGATTGTTCAGCGCGGGTCTGATCGACAATGCCGGCTGATGTAATCGGAATGGCATCTACCTGGATCCCGGTACTGTTCAGAGTCGGAAATGCATCAACCAGCCATGTTCCGCTGGGATCGACCTGCATGGCAAAAGGAAGTTCGGTGGGGGCAATTGCCGCTCCGCTGTTCAGTGCGGTGAGGGCCCCGCCTGAACCAATTGAGAACGCAAAGATCCCTCCGCCCAGCGTGCCCACGTACAAGAAATTCCCGTTCGGCGAAATAGCGAGAGTCCGGGGCGCCGCTGCCAGCGTGTACGGGCTACCCGAAACCTTGGTCAGCGTACCGGAGACGATGGAGAACGCCGCGAGTTGGACCGTGGCCTGATTGGCGACGTAGAAGACGCCGCTCGACGCGCCCGTTCCCCCGCCCCCACCCGATGAACCAGCCGGCAACTTCCAAAAATCCTTGCACCCCGCCAGCATCGACATCACAGCCAAGACTGCTATCCACCTCACGTCCTTCATAGCCGCTCCTCGACCGCCTTCAGAAGTCCACACCGGTTCGCATGGCAATGCGATAACAAAAGCCTACTGCCTGGCAGGGACTCTTGTCGCTTGCGCAAGCGCAAGTTGGGAAAACAAATGCAGTCTAAAGACGTGAAGAGCCCATTCTCCGCTCGGGAGGAAGAAACAGGTGCCGGTAAGGGAATGCCCTGCGCCTGCGGGTTCCAGGCGCAGGGCGTCTCGTTCGATCCGGTGGCCCGAGCCGGCCATGCTACGCGCCGCTATCCTCGCGGCGCAATTGCGAGAGCAAATTCAGTTCCGGTTGCGAAACGAATGTTACTCTTCGACGACTGCAGAATGCCCGAGTTAGTAGCTCCGATCTTGCTATGAAGATCTACATGGTTGAGAGCATTTATCTGATCCACCTGCAGCGTATTCGGAGTCCAGTAATTCGGCGTCTGGGCCGCACCATACGACGGAACGTACTGGTTAGCGGCCGAATACAATCCAACAATCGTCGCCTTGATAGGAATTATCTTGCCGTTCTTCAAGTCAGCCTGGGTAAAGCGCAGCGTCATTTTTGAGCTGCCATTTTGACCCGCATTGTCGTTCACCACCTTGCCTACCAGTTCGGTACCTTTGGGCAGAACCGTGCCATTTTTCAGGTTAACTTTCTCGTTCAGCTTGGCTTCGAATTTCTGGCCTGCCCGCGTATTCCTGGCATCAATCGGCTTGGTGAGATCGGCCTGCGCAGGCACCATTCTCATGGCTTCGCTCCGTCCCGCAGAAGATGTATTCATGGTGTCCGAGGGAGCGGTTGATTTTGCGGCGCTCCGGGCCGCGGCGAAATTCGGGCCCAGAAACACCAGGCAAGCTGCCACAACCGGCAGCGATAAAGCGGACTGATATTTCATGTCAAAGTTTCTCCTCTAACTTGAATTACCGATGTCTCCGCTTTCCTCTTTCCAGAGGCAGGTTCCTGTACAGTTAGACGGAGTATTCCTATCGGGGGATAACTCAAATCAGCGATGAGTCCTTCTCTCTTAGGTTCGTTTCGATAAGCTCAACACTCGTTTCCCGCTCGTGAGCTACAGCTGTGGCGCGACTTACGGATAATCAGACCAAAACTGTCTCCATCGAAAGGTTGACCTAATAGAGAAAATCACCGGGATCAATCCCATATCGCGCTAAATCCCGCATCCGATTTCATATCGTGAATGTAAATCGAATCGCTCGAACGCCGGACTCAGTTAGGACGTCCACTCGAAGGTCGCCGCCTGAACCGCTCGTCCACGGGTTGACGGCCTTTGAATCCTGCATCCGTAGTATGCCAGTGCTCGATCGCAGGCTCACCCATGCGCCAGCAGAGTAAAACCACTTCGTCTTCCAGCCGAAATGGAAAATCCAGCAGACCTGCTTCGAGATCCTTCACCTGCACGCCAATAGCGTCAATCTCCGCAATCGTATCGCGAACTTTTTGCAGATGAGCTTCCATTTCCGCGCGCATTTTTGCCACCTTTGCGATGTCCACTTTCATTCCGCCGGACATGTATATCCGACGCGCCAACTCCGAGAGATCGCTCTCCACAGTCTCCGCCGCCTGCTTACTCTCAATGGCCCGCTTCAGCAGCGATTCCAAAACCGGAAGGAGCGCCTGCGCCTCGTCTAATGTGAAGGTCTTCATCGGAAGGGTCCTGGTCATAGGATACGAAAAATGCCGGGAACAGGGAACAGGGAATAGGGAGAGGGATATAGGGAGTTGGGAGCAGGGGAGTAATGAGCACGAAGACGGAACGACAAGCTATAAGCCGCGGAGTGTCCACACCGAACTTCAGCTGTTAGATCTCAGTTGTGAACTTTGAAGTGCGAGCTGTGAGCTGATCACAGTTCCAGCATCCGGTCCAGCGCCACGCGTGCCCATCGCTTCACATCTGCTCGAACCTTAATCCGATTCATCACTCGCCCCTCGACCAGATTCTCCAGCGCCCACGCCAGATGTTGCGGGCTGATGCGGTACATGGTTGTGCAAAGGCAACCCGTATCATCCAGCGTAATGACACGTTTGTCCTGGGCCGCAAACCGTTTCGCCATGCGGTTCACGAGGTGGATTTCCGTGCCCACCGCGAACATGGTTCCTGCTGGCGCCTGCTCCACCAATGAAATCAAACGCTCCGTCGAGCCCAGCGCGTCGGCTTTCTGGCAGACTTCGAACCGGCATTCCGGATGGACGATCACCTGAATCCCCGGATATTTTGCCCGCACCTGATCGACGTGGCTGGGCAGAAACCGCTGATGAACGGAGCAATGGCCCTTCCAAAGAAGAATGCGGCTGCCGTCTAGCTTCTGCTTCGTCTGCCCACCCTGAAGCGCCCAAGGGTCCCACACCGCCATCTCCTCCAGCGCAACCCCCAGGGCGTATCCCGTGTTCCGTCCCAAATGCTGGTCCGGCAAGAACAAAATCCGCTTTCCGCGCGCAAAAGCCCATTCCATTGCTGCCCGCGCGCTGGATGAGGTGCAGACCAGCCCGCCACGTTCGCCGCAAAATGCTTTGATCGATGCGGTGGAGTTGATGTACGTGACTGGGATCGTCTCGTGTGCCAGGCCCATGCGCTCCAGCGCATCCCAGCAATCCTCCACTTGCGAAATTTCCGCCATGTCGGCCATCGAGCAGCCGGCATTCAGGTCCGGCAGAATCACCTGCTGCCCTGGACGCGCCAGGACGTCGGCGCTCTCCGCCATGAAGTGCACACCGCAAAACACGATGTACTTTGCGCCTGTCGCCGCCGCATTCTGCGAAAGCTTGAAGCTGTCGCCGGTGTAATCGGCAAAGCGCACTACCTCGTCGCGCTGGTAATGATGACCCAGCACTACCGTAGTCGCGCCCAGTTTCGCGCGAGCCGCCGCAATGCGGCTGTCCATCGAGCGATCAGGCAGGGCCAGGTAGTTTTCGAGGCTGCAAACGCCTTCGTCCGCCCCAGCGGACGCCGTCAGTTCGTCAATCACAAGATTCACAAATTCCGCCTTCAGTCCGTTGCCGGACGGGGATGTTGAAAGCAATCACGGCTGCAGCGGATGCGCTGTCGTTGGCGGGTTCAGCTTCGCCTCACCCGGCAACTCCCCCATCCACGGGGATGTTGCAGCCTGTACACATAGTGGATGCGGCGGCCATCCGATGGATTCGAGTCGAGTCCCGGATTTCGCCGCAGCCACTGCACTCATTGTAATCCACCGGCAAAATTGGATGGCGGCGCCGCTCACCGTCGCCGGCGACAGCAGCTCCAAAACCGCCGTGCCACAAGCCAAATCCTTGAAAACCGGCGCTCAATTTGCCGAGTGACCTCTCCCGCCTTGCCGTCGGCAGGCGTTTGTGAGCGAAGGTCGCGGACAGGTATCATGGAGCTTCATGGGCATCCATCCGACAATCGAAGTGGCCACCGTGAGCATGTGGGACACGCTGATCCTGATGATCATGGCCCTGGTGGTTTTCGGGCCGCGCCGATTGCCCAAGATCGGCCGCCAGATCGGCAAGCTCATGTACGAGTTCCGGAAGGCTTCCAACGACTTCCGTTTCCAGATGGAAGAGGAACTGCGCAACGCCGAAGATGCCGACCGGCGCCAACGGGAAGAAGCCGAACGCCAGCGCGCCCTGGCCGCTGCCCCTCCGGCCCCCGCACAGATTGAAGCATCTGCGCAATCTGCCGATGCGCCGGGCAGCGCAACGGAACGGCCCGCGGAATACGCGGCAGGCGAGTCCGACAGCCCTTCGTCCTACGACGAAGCTGCGTATGAGCACTACCAGCGCGGCGCGGCGGAGATCGAATCCGAAGCCAATCCCGAAGCGGAGGGCCTGCGCGTCAAACCGCCCCAGACCGGCGCGCCAGTACCCGCTGAGCGGCCTACCAGCCGCGCCTCGGTGGCATCCGAGCAGCCCGCAGGGTCCCACAACGGGGAGTTCCTTCCCTCCGGCGACGAGGCAGCGATCTCCAGGCACCCAGAAGTGAGCACGGATGCTTCGACGCCAGAAATTTCGCCGGCACCCGAAGCCGCCGCGGAAAAGGAGCCGGCAACCCATCATGGTTGATCCCGGTGACGCAATCGGAAAGGCCCGGGCGGCAGTAACTGAGCGCGCCGAACTCCCCGGTATGAGCCTCATGGAGCACCTCGACGAGCTCCGCCGGCGCATCATTCACTCGGCAATTTATCTGGCCTGCGGCTTTGGCATAGCGTGGGCTTTTCATAACCGCATCGTCGAGCTCTTCCAGGCCCCGCTCATCCACATCGGCAAGTCCCTCATGTTCACGCATCCCATGGATGCGCTTAACCTCTACCTCCAGGCTTCGCTGCTCGCTGGCGCCATCATCGCCTCACCCTTCATCCTCTACCAGGTGTGGCTCTTCATCGCGCCCGGTCTTTACCAGCGCGAGCGCCGCTTCGTGGTGCCATTCATGACGGCGACGGTAGGCCTATTTCTTTCCGGCGCGGCGTTCGGCTATTTCTGGGTGCTGCCCGCGGCTATCAAAATCCTCGTCGTCGACTTCGGCCACAACTTCACGCCCATGATCAGCATCGAGGATTACACCAGCTTCTTTCTCTCCGTCATCCTCGGCCTGGGCATCAGCTTTGAGCTGCCGATCCTCATCTTTTTCCTGGCGCTGTTTGGCATCGTCAGCCCAAAGTTTCTCTGGAACAACATTCGCTACGCCATCCTGGCCGTTTTCATCGTGGCAGCAATCATCACTCCCAGCCCCGATCCCTGGACCATGTGCATCTACGCCATCCCCATGCTTGCGCTGTACCTCATCGGCATTGGCGTGGCCTGGTGGGTTCATCCCTCACGCAGAAGAAAGAAGGAAGAGGCCGCGGCAGTGTGAGCCGGCATCCACACGGGACTGAACAATCCCCGCCGTTACCAACGATCCCGAAAGGGATCGATCACACAGCAAACAGGAGCGTACCTTGGCTGACGCGGAAATCGGGATCATCGGGGGCAGCGGTCTTTACGCCATGCCTGGATTCACCAACGTGCACGAAGAGCGTGTAGAAACCCCTTTTGGCGAACCATCCGAAGTCTTCGTGTTGGGTGAGCTCGAAGGCCGCAAAGTCGCTTTCCTCGCGCGTCACGGACGCGGCCACCGCATTCTCCCCTCCGAGTTGAACTTCCGCGCCAATATCTACGCCTTCAAGAAACTAGGCGCCGAACGCATTCTTTCCGTCTCCGCCGTCGGCTCGCTCAAGGAAGAGCACAAACCCACCGATTTCGTCATACCCGACCAGTTCATCGACCGCACCTTCCATCGCATCTCAACTTTTTTCGGTGAAGGCATCGTCGGCCACGTTGCATTTGGGGATCCCATCTGCGCCACCGTGGCCAAAGCTGCGGCGCAGGCCTGCGCAACAGCCGGCGTGGTGGGCAAAGCCGGCGGCACTTACGTCTGCATGGAGGGCCCGCAGTTCTCCACGAGGGCCGAATCGAATCTCTACCGCAGTTGGGGTGCCGACGTCATCGGCATGACCAACCTGCAGGAAGCGAAGCTCGCGCGCGAAGCGGAAATCTGCTACGCCACCATCGCCATGGTGACAGACTACGATTGCTGGCACGAAGGCCACGACGCGGTGACTGTGGAGCAGATCGTGGCGGTGCTGAATCAGAATGCCGAAAATGCGTGCAAGGTGGTGAAAGCGGCCGTAGCTGCGATGCCACGCGAGCGCACCTGCCCCTGCGCGTCGGCTGCGAAATACGCGGTGCTCACGCAACCGGATGCAATTCCGCGAGCGGCCAAAGAACGGCTCAAACTCCTCTTTGGCAAATATCATGGTTGGTAGACGTTTGCTTGATCAGCGCTGAAGGAAAAGCGAACTCTTCCGCGCATCTCGCTCTTTGAAGCAGACATTTACTCGGCAATTTTCTGACTCGCAGGCTTGTTCTCTTGCTAACTTCACATCTCGGAGACGAATCCAACTTATGTCCATCACTGTAGTCGGCAGCGTAGCCTACGATTCCGTTGAAACCCCCGCCGGTCGCCGCGACCGCTGCCTTGGCGGCGCCGCCACTTACTTCGCTCTCGCCGCCAGCTTCTTCACCGATGTGCGTGTGATCGCCGTGGTGGGCGAAGACTTCGGCTCCGAGCAGGAAGCCGTCTTCGCCGCGCACAATATCGACACCCGCGGCATCGAGCGCGCGCAGGGGAAAAGCTTCTTCTGGGAAGGTTCCTATCTCGACAATCTCAATGAGGCCAAGACGCGCAATACGGAGCTCAATGTCTTCGCCGCTTTCGAGCCCAAAATCCCCGCCGCTTACCGCGATTCGCAGTTCCTCTTTCTGGCCAACATCGATCCCATATTGCAGCGCCGCGTGCGCGAAGCCATGCCAGACGTGAAGCTGGTCGCCGGCGATACCATGAATTACTGGATCAAGGATCATCGGCCCGCGCTGCTCCAGGTGCTAAAGGGTCTCGACATCCTCCTCATCAACGACACCGAAGCGCGGATGCTCGCCGGCGACAATAATCTGGTCCGCGCGGCACGCGCCGTCATGGACATGGGTCCCCGCGCGCTCGTGGTCAAGCACGGCGAGTACGGCGCCACGCTCTTCTTCGGCGCCTCCAATGGCACTGCCGCAAAAACCTTCCGTGCCCCCGCACTCCCGCTGGAACAAGTCGTCGATCCCACCGGCGCCGGTGATAGCTTTGCCGGAGGGTTCTTCGGCTATCTCGCTTCACAGCCGCAGCTCACGCCCGGTGTCTTCCGCCGCGCCATGTTCTACGGCAGCGTCATGGGTTCCTTCGCCGTGGAGCGCTTTGGCACTGAGCGCCTGCAGCAGGTATCTCGTCAGGAAATAGACGATCGCTTCAACATTTTCCGCGAGCTCACGCACCTTGACTGAACCGCTCACTCTCTCGCGCCGCACGCCTGACCAAACCATCGCCTTTGCCGTGCCCGCGGGAGGCGTCAGCCGCCGCGAATACGTCGCCGTCGCGCTCGCATGCACCGCCGCGTCGATCGCCGCCCAAATCTGGAGCTGGCAGCATCACGCCATGCTTAACTACGGCGATGCCGTCGCCCATCTCCACATTGCGCGTCGCATTTTCGACTCGCACCGTCCCGGCCTGACGCAGCTCGGCTCCGTCTGGCTGCCGCTGCCGCATCTGCTGATGCTGCCTTTCGTCCAGGTTTATGCGTGGTGGGCCAACGGCATTGCCGGCGCTATCCCGTCTGCACTTGCATATATCGCCGCCTGCATCGGCCTTTACCGTCTCGCCCGCTGCTGGCTCCCGCCGGCGCCGTCCGCAATTGCTCTTGCTTTTTTCGGGCTCAATCCCAACCTGCTTTATCTCCAAACCACGGCGATGACTGAGCCTCTCTTCCTTTGCGAGATGATCTGGATCGCCATCCTCGCTGTCGAGTGGCGCATCAGCGTCGACGATAATCCGGCGAGAATGCGCCGCCTTCACTGGCTCCTAACAGGTGGCCTGATCGCCGCCGTCTTCACGCGCTACGACGGCTGGATCATCGCCTTCATCGTCTGGATCGCGACGACCCTTACTCTAGGCCGCTGCGGCCGTATCAACACGCGTACGTTCTGGCTGGCAAGCGTTGCCCTCGCCGCCGCGCCGGCCGCATGGTTCGCCTACAATGCGGGATTCTTCGGCGACTGGCTCTTCTTCGCTCGTGGTCCGTTTTCCGCTAAAGCCATCGAGCTCCGCACCGCGGCGCCCGGCTGGCCTCCGCATCCGGGGTGGCACAATCCCTGGGTTTCGCTGCTCTTCTTCCTCAAAGTTTCCGAGCTTGACGCCGCCACCGCACCGTTGGGCAACCCGCTGCTCCTTGTAAGCGTGCTGGGCACAGCCTGGGCCTGTATCACCGCACGGCGCCGCGCCTTTCTCTGCGCGCTCCTGCTGTGGATTCCTGTTCCGTTCTACGCCTACGCAGTCGCTTACGATTCGGTACCGATCTTCATTCCACCGTGGTGGCCGCACTCCTGGTACAACACCCGCTACGGAATGGAGCTGCTCCCCGCGCTCGCCCTCGGTGTGGCCTTCGCTGCACAGTTCGTGTTCGCCCTGGTGCGCGAATTCAAACCGGCTCGCGATGGCATTCGCTGGCGCAATGCGGCCATCGCATTTCTGGCCGCGCTGGTCGGCTTTAACTTTGCGCAGATGCTCCGCCAGCACCCGCTCGTCTACATGGAAGGCACAAAGAACATCGCCGCCCGTCGCCCGTATAATCTCGCCATTCCTCCCGTTCTTCGTTCGCTTCTCGCAGCACGCCCCGGCGGCATCGTGCTGATGAATACTTCGCTGTATCCCGAGCTTGTCTCGCTAACAGGGATCCCATTGCGTCAGACCCTCAACGAAAGCGACAAGCAATTTTTCACGGTCGCGTTGGCGTCACCGGCAACTCACGCGGCAATTGTCGTAACCTTCGATGGCGACGAGATCGACGGCGCTGTAAAGTCGCACCCTGAGGCGCTCACTCTCATCGACCGCTTCACTGCTAAGGACCAGCCTTCCGCCACCATCTATGTTTCTTCTGCAACTCCACCGCACTAGCCGCTCCACCCCCGGATCCCAATCACCCGCCGCTCTCGAACACCGCTGTGTCAGCGCTCACCCCGAAAATGTCCCGCTAAGTCACGTATCTCCAATGGCAATTTTGCCGCTAGACTTTGCCAGTAACTACCGCCGTGTGCCCGCCGCGTAAAATGGCCCTGTCCGCCACAGGAGCCCATTCATGAAGTCCTATAAGATCGCCCTCATCCCCGGCGACGGCATCGGCAAGGAAGTCATCCCCGCCGGCCGCCAGGTCCTCGAAGCTCTTACCGCCTCTGACTCCAGCTTCGCCTTTGACTTCGAGTCCTTCCCCTGGGGCGGCGACTACTACCGCGCCCACGGCGAGATGATGCCCGGCGACGGCCTCGACACTCTCCGCGCCAAGGACGCCATCCTCTTTGGCTCCGCCGGCGACCCGCACATCGCCGACCACATCACCCTCTGGGGACTGCGCCTCAAGATCTGCCAGGGCCTCGATCAATACGCCAACGTCCGCCCCACGCGCATCCTCCCCGGCATCGACGCCCCTCTCAAGCGCTGTCGTCCCGAGGACCTCGACTGGGTCATCGTCCGCGAAAACAGCGAAGGCGAATACTCCGGCGCCGGCGGCCGCATTCACCAGGGCCTCCCCATCGAAGCCGCCACCGATGTCTCGATGATGACGCGCGCCGGCGTCGAGCGCATCCAGCGCTACGCCTTCCAGCTCGCGCAGTCGCGCCCGCGCAAGCACCTCACCGTCGTCACCAAGAGCAACGCGCAGCGCCACGCCATGGTCATGTGGGACGAAGTCGCGCGCGACGTCGCGAACGATTTCCCCGATGTTGCATGGGACAAAGAGCTGGTCGACGCCGCCACCGCGCGCATGGTCAACCGTCCCGCCTCGCTCGATACGATTGTCGCCACCAATCTCCACGCCGACATCCTCAGCGATCTCGCCGCCGCTCTCGCCGGCAGTCTCGGCATCGGCCCCACCGCCAATATCAATCCCGAGCGCGTCACGCCCTCTATGTTCGAGCCCATTCACGGCTCCGCATTCGACATCATGGGCAAAGGCATCGCCAACCCCATCGGCACCTTCTGGACCGCAGTAATGATGCTCGAGCACCTCGGCGAAAGAGAAGCCGCGCAGCGCCTCATGGCCGCCATCGAGCACGTCACCGCCAACACCGCTCTGCACACGCGCGATCTCGGCGGCACAGCAACAACAGCCCAGGTCACCGAAGCCGTTTGCCAGCAGATCACCGCCGCGCGCAAGCATCTGGCCACAGCCTGATTCGCCTTTGCAAAAACGCCAGCATCTCCCACGCAATCGCCTGCGCGCACTTTCGCCTGCGCGCAATAAACTTGTTGCGGGAACTTCTCGCCACCGAAACTGATTCATCTTCACAACGCGTACTGGAGAATTTCGCGTGAGACACTTCAAAGCTGCCTTGGCCGCGTTCGCTTGCTTCGTATCTATTCCGTCCCTCTTCGCTCCCGCGCAACAGATGCAGCCCGACGCGCCCACCGCACTCATGCGCGGTTTCCAGGATCCGCCTAACAGCGCCCGCCCGCGCGTCTGGTGGCACTGGATGAACGGCAATATCTCCGAGGAAGGCATCAAGCTCGACCTCGACTGGATGCACCGCATCGGCATCGGCGGAGTCACCATTTTCGAAGGCGCAATCCGCACTCCCCAGGTCGTTCCCCAGCGCCTCATCTACATGACTCCCGACTGGAAGAAGGCCTTCAACTACGCAGTCACCGATGCGCGCAGCAAAGGCATGGAAGTCGCCATCGCCAGTTCTCCCGGCTGGAGCGAGACCGGCGGTCCGTGGGTTCAACCCGCTCACGGAATGAAAAAACTCGTGTGGTCTGCCACGCGCGCCGAAGGCGGCCGTCCTTTCACCGGCATCCTCGCTCATCCTCCGCAAAACGACGGCACGTTCCAGGATTTCAGCGTTCCCGGCCGTATCGGCCCCGACGGCAAAATCACTACGCCACCCGAGTACTACGCCGATGTTGCCGTCGTCGCCTACAAAATTCCTGCCGGCGATGAGCCGCAATCCGCACTCAATCCACAGGTCACCGCCAGCGGCGGCACGGTCAATCTCCCTGCGCTCTCTGATGGCGACGTCGAACAGGTCGCGCTCGATCTCCCCACTGGCCCGGCGCGCAGCGAATCCTGGGTCCAGTTCGATTACGGCCATCCGCAAACCATCCAGGCCGTAACTCTCGCTTGCCCATCGGATATGATCAGTGTCTTCGACCACGACACCGGCGATATCGCGCCCCGCCTTGAGGCGAGCGACGATGGCGTCCACTTCCATGCGGTCACTGTCATTCCGTTCACCAGTATCGTGCAGAGCACCGTTTCTTTCGATCCCGTAACCGCCCGCTACTTCCGCGTCGTCTTCACCGCGAACCCTTCCAGGCGTCCGGAACATGGCATCAAAATTACAGAGCTCGTTCTCCATGGCGGCGCGCGCACCAATGAATGGGAAAAACGCGCAGGTTACGCCAACGCGCGCAATTTTTATGCAATTCCCAATCCCAGCGTAGCTCAGCAATTTATCATCCCGCCGTCCGATGTTGTCGATCTGACCTCCAAAATGAAACCCGATAGCACACTCGCATGGACGCCGCCGCCGGGGAACTGGATGGTTTTGCGCTTCGGTTACTCGCTCACCGGCCACGAGAACGGCCCCGCTCCCGCCGAAGCCACTGGCCTCGAAGTCGACAAGCTCGATGGCGCTGATGTCAAGGACTATCTCGATCACTATCTCACCATGTACGCGAATACGGTCGGTTCCAATATGCTCGGCAAGCCCGGCATCTCTTATCTCCTCACTGACAGCATCGAAGTCGGCCCGCAAAACTGGACTGCCGGCATGTTCAGCGATTTCCAGCGGCTCCGCGGCTATGACATGCGTCCTTGGCTCCCCGCGCTTACTGGTGTCATCATCAAGAGCACCGATGATACAGATCGCTTTCTCTGGGATTTCCGCCGCACCATCGGCCAGTTACTGGCTGAGAACCACTATGGCGAAATAGCTTCCGACTTACACTCCCACGGCATGCGCTATTACAGCGAAGCTCTGGAAATGCATCGCCCTTCGCTGGGCGACGACATGGAAATGCGCAGCCACGCAGACGTCCCCATGGGCGCTTTGTGGACTTATCCGGCAGACGGTGATCCCGAACCCACTTATGTCGCCGATCTCCGCGGCGCAGCTTCCATCGCGCACATCTACGGTCAGAATCTTGTCGGCGCCGAATCCATGACTTCGCGTGGTCCCGCCTGGGCATGGTCTCCGAATTCACTCAAGCGTATCGCCGACCTCGAGTTTGCCCTCGGCGTCAACCGCTTCGAGATTCACGAATCCACTCACCAGCCTGTTCCTGACCTGGCGCCGGGACTTACACTCGGCCCCTACGGTCTATGGTTCAATCGCAACCAGACCTGGGCCGACGACGCCGAGCCCTGGGTAACTTATCTCGCTCGCTGCTCCTATCTCCTCCAGCAAGGTCATTACGACGCTGACGTAGCCTACTTCTACGGCGAAGAAGGCCCTCTTACCGCGGTCTTCGGCTGGAAGCCGGCAACTGACCTGCCCAAAGGCTATGCCTTCGATTTCGTCAACAGCGATGTAATTCTTCACGAGTTATCTTTCAAGGACGGAACACTTGTAACTCCCGGCGGGACGAGTTACCGTGTCCTGTATCTCGGTGGCCGAAGCAGCCGCATGACTCTCACCGTCCTGCGCAAAATCGCCGACTTCGTTTCGCAAGGCGCGATACTTGTTGGCAATAAGCCCACCGATTCACCCAGCCTCGCCGACAACCAGGTTGAATTCCGCCTCCTTGTTGACAGGCTGTGGGGTAGGGAATTGCCGGGCGTTCAACACGAGCATCCCTATGGCAAAGGTCGCGTCTACTCCGGCATGAACGCCGATGAGGCTCTTGCCGCGCTCAAAGTCCCCGAGGATTTCACCTACACCAGGTCCCGCTCCGGCGCAGACCTGATGTTTGTCCATCGCAAGCTCAACGACGCCGACCTGTACTTCGTCGATAATCGCAGCGGCCGTGCCGAAGATCTCGACGCAACTTTTCGCGTCGCTGGTTTCGCGCCAGAGTTATGGGACCCGGCCACCGGCACATCGCAGCCCGCATCCTATAGCGTGATCGACAGCCGCACCATTGTGCCTCTCCATCTCGACCCCTACGGCACGGTCTTCGTCGTCTTTGTGAAGCCCACTACCGCCGCATCGTTCACTGCGCCCAAACTCGCAGAGGCTCCCATTCCGACCCTCGACCAAGCCCTCAACCACGATTGGAATGTCAGCTTCCAGCCCGATCGTGGCTCGCCGGCAAACATGAAGTTCAACAGTCTGACCTCATGGGCCGATAACTCAAACTATGGAGTCAAATATTTCTCGGGAACCGCGACTTACTCGAAGACCATCGAAATCCCCGCCGACACTTTCAAACCCGGCGCCCACCTCTGGCTCGACCTGGGCGACGTAGAAGACATCGCCCGCGTCGAAGTCAACGGCAAACCGACCGGGGTAGTCTGGAAAGCTCCTTTCAAGATAGATCTCACCGGCGTACTCAAGCCGGGCAGCAATCAAGTCTCCATCGCAGTTACAAATCTCTGGGTCAACCGGCTCATCGGCGATCAGCAACCATGGGCGCTCAGAAAATATGCCTTCACCGATTTCACTCCGTACAAAGTCGATTCAAAGTTGCTTCCCTCCGGCCTGCTTGGTCCGCTGCATCTGGTCTCAGTTACCGGCCAGTAGCACAGGCATGGATTAGTGCAGCCGGCGCTCGCGCCAGAGCGTCGGTTCATCCCTGCTTGCGAGAGCCAATCCCCAAAGATTTTCACAAATATTGCCTTGCAATTTGCAAGGCAAATCGGCAAAAATCGCTCTGCGGCATTCCCCCAGCCCCGGGGCCCCTTACAGTCCCGACCGCCGCGACATCCTGGGCCGGCAAAACAAGGGAGATCAGGAATGAGCAATGTGCGTGTGCTTGTAGGAACGCGAAAAGGCGCATTTGTCCTCAGCGCCGATGGCAAGCGCAAAAACTGGACGGTCGAAGGGCCGTTCTTCGCCGGCTGGGAAATCTACCACATGAAGGGCTCGCCGGTTGACCCCAACCGCATCTACGTTTCGCAGACCAGCGGCTGGTTCGGGCAGATCATGCAGCGCTCCGACGACGGGGGCAAAACCTGGCATCAGCCCGGCCTCAAACCTGGCGAGCCTGCCATGCCGGCCTTCCCTCACAAGGCGCCGAACCGCTTTGTCTACGACACCTCCGCAGAATCCGGTCAGCCGCTCACCACCCATCAGTGGTACGACGGCACCCAGCACCCCTGGGAATTTAAGCGCGTCTGGCACGTAGAGCCATCTCTCACCGATTCGCAAACCGTCTACGCCGGAGTCGAAGACGCTGCCCTCTTCCGCTCCACTGATGGCGGGGAAACCTGGCACGAGCTTTCCGGCCTTCGCGGTCATGGCACCGGTCCGCAGTGGTCGCCCGGCGCCGGAGGCATGGGCCTGCACACCATCATTCTCGATCCCTCCAATCCCAGTCGCATTTTTATCGCCATTTCCGCCGCGGGAGCTTTCCGCACGGACGACGGCGGCAACACCTGGAAGCCCATCAACAAGGGCCTTCAATCGCAATACATTCCCGATCCCGACGCGGAAGTCGGCCATTGCGTGCATCACGTGGCCATGAATCCCTCGCGTCCCGGCATTCTCTACATGCAGAAGCATTGGGACGTCATGCGCTCCGATGACGCCGGCGATAACTGGCGCGAAGTCAGCGGCAACCTGCCCACCGATTTCGGCTTCGTCATTGACGTGCACGCGCACGATCCTGAGACCATCTATGTAGTCCCCATCAAGAGCGATTCCGAACACTTCCCCATCGACGGCAAACTCGCCGTCTATCGCAGCAAGAGCGGCGGCAATGAGTGGGAGGCGCTCACGAAAGGCCTGCCCCAGAAAGATTGCTACGTGAACGTGCTCCGCGACGCCATGGCTGTGGATACTCTGGACGACTGCGGCATCTACTTCGGTACTACCGGCGGCCAGGTTTATGCTTCGGCCGACTCCGGCGATAGCTGGGCCCCCATTGTGCGCGATCTGCCCGCAGTTCTGTCCGTGGAAGTGCAAACGCTGTCATGATTCGGGTAACCATTCCGTATCACCTGCGCAATCTCGCCGGCGTGAAAGGCGACATCGAACTCGAAGTCTCCCCGCCGGTGACGATTCGCAGGGCGCTCGACGCTCTTGAAGAGCAGTATCCTATGCTGCGCGGCGCCATCCGCGACTACACCACCCAGCAGCGCCGCCCCTTTCTCCGCTTCTTCGTCTGCCAGCAGGATTGGTCCCACGAGTCCCTGGATATGGAACTTCCCGAACCCGTGACATCGGGCAGCGATCCGCTCATCATTCTCGGCGCCATCGCCGGGGGGTAATGCCGCGTCTCCTGTTCTATGCTGAGCTGCCGGCTTGCTGACTTGCTGGTCTGCTAACCCCGCCATCCCGCTCAGTGTTAGCATCGAAGATGAAAGATGAAATCAAGAAAACTGAAGATCATTCCTCTCGGAGGACTTGGCGAGTTCGGCATGAACTGCCTTGCCCTGCGATGGGAAGACGACATCGTCGTCATCGATGCAGGTCTCATGTTCCCCGAGTCGGAACTGCTCGGCGTGGATATTGTTGTCCCTGATATTACTTATCTGATTGAAAACAAGCAGCACGTTCGCGGCATCGTCCTCACCCACGGTCACGAAGATCATATCGGTGGACTGCCCTGGATTCTCAGCGAGCTAAAAGTCCCCGTCTATGCCACTGAGTTCACTCTCGCTTACGTCGAGGGCAAGCTCGAAGAGCATCAGATGCTCGACGACACTGAGCTCATCGAGATCGTCCCCAAAGAGAAATTCACCCTCGGCCCCTTCACCATCGAGCCGATTCGTGTCACCCATTCCCTGGTCGATTGCGTCGCTCTGGCCGTCGAAACGCCCGTCGGCATCGTCATTCACACCGGCGATTTCAAGATCGATCTCTCCCCGCTCGACGACAAGCCGTTCGACCTGCATACCTTCGCCGAATACGGCAAGCGCGGCGTCCTCGCCCTTCTCCAGGATTCCACCAACGTCGAACGCCACGGTTACACACCCAGCGAATCGGCCGTCCGGCCGCGACTGGACGAGCTCTTCTCGCAGACGCGCAAAAAGCTCTTCTTCAGCTGCTTCTCGTCGTCCATTTACCGCATCCGCATCGCGTTGGAACTGGCGCGTACTCACGGCCGCAAAGTCGCGGTGATCGGCCGCTCCATGATGGAAAGCACCGAGATCGCCCAGGACCTCGGCTACATCGACGTTCCTCCCGGCCTCATCATCAATCCTGGTCAGATACGCGACTTTCCTCCCGAGCAGTTGGTGATCCTCATCAGCGGCACCCAGGGCGAGCCCATGAGCGCCCTCAGCCGCGCCGCCGTTGACAACCACAAGCACGCGCGCGTCGAACCCGGCGATACCGTCGTCCTCAGCTCACGCATCATTCCCGGCAACGAGAAGAACATCTTCCGCGTTATCGACCATCTCAACCGCCGCGAAGCCAACGTGGTCTACGACGACGGCTCCCACGGCCTCATTCACGTCAGCGGCCACGGCAGCCAGGAAGAGATGCGCCTCCTCATCAACCTGGTCCGGCCAAAGTTTTTCATTCCGGTGCACGGCGACTACCGTTACCTCCGTCGCCATGCGGAGATCGCCATGCAAACCGGCGCCGTCGAACACGCCATGGTCATCGAAGACGGAGACGTCCTCGAAGTTGACCAGGACGACGCGCGCAAGTACGACAAAGTCACTGCCGGCCGCATCCTCATCGACTCCGGCTCATCCATCGATGTCGTCGAAGACCTCGTCATCCGCGACCGCCGCATCCTCTCTGAAGACGGCATCGTTCTCGCCGTACTTGCCATCAACAAGCGCACCGGCAAAGTTGAGCGCCCGCCGGAGGTCATCATGCGCGGCTTCGGCGGCGCCGACATCACGGACCAGGCGCGCGAAGTCACCCTCCGCACCCTAGAAGGCCTCAGTTCCGAGCAGAAAAGCGACTACGGAATGGTCAATGAAAAAGTGCGCGTGGAATTGAAGCGGCTCATTCAGAAGGCTACCGGCCGCCGCCCCATGATCATGCCCGTCATTCTCGAAATCTGACCCCGGAAACACCAACCCCGCGCCAACCTTCCCAGAATTTTCCAGAAAGGATGATGCGGGGCAGTTGGTTTCGCCTAGGTTACGCTTACGTCAGGCTTACGCGGCGCTGATAACGGGTACTGCAAAATCGGCAACCGGCGTTCCCACTCGCAGCGGCAGGAACTTCTGCATGTCCAGGGTGTCCGCCGTCTGCGGCATCACCATCTTCGGTTGCTCGCGTCGCGGCAGCGAGCGCTTGCCGATGAAAACTTCGCCCAGCACCAGCCGCGCATTGTCCTCGAGGTCCACAAATCCAGTTTTGGTCTCGATGCAGAGCGCCCGCGATTCTGCGGAAAGAGAAGGCGCAATAAATACAGGCGTGGTGTCGCCAGGAAGATGCGCAGTCTCTTCCTGCAGTTCGCGCAGCGCTTTGCGAACCGCCCGTGCTTCGCCGCTCGTTGTCACCTTACAGTTCAGTGTGTGATCGCGGCCTAAAACGCCGATGTGCACCACGAAATCCATTTGCCGGCTCGCCTCCGGCGCTTTCGCTTCCATCCCTTTCATCTCTATCGTGGAAACCTGGTGCAGGACGGCCGTGAGAGCCTCCTTCGCGCGGGTTCCCAATTCGTTGCTCATCAGCGTCGCTTTCATCGGAAAGATCTCCTTGTTTGTCTTGCTGGATCCTGGGGGGTTGACTTGCGTTGGAGTCACGAACCCATTTGACTTGCAGGAGAGCGTCTTGCAGAAAAATCTGATCTTAAATTTCAGTATGCAGCCGCCGAATAAACCGGCGGGTGATGCGGCTTGCGAGCAGTGCCGCCTGTCTTGCCAATATGCTGCCGCCGTGGTCCGCCGGCTTTCGATTCTCCGATCCCGATCAGCGATATCGCTGGCAGGATCAGCGGCCGAATCTTGAATGCGTTTCGGCCCGATTGCACAAGCACCAACGGCAGCGGAGTCTTGTATCTACGTTCGCGGTAAAGCTTGAATTCCAGCCATTGACACAACCGCGAATCGCAAATTCGGGGCTGGTCGCGCCAGAATCTCGGGCCCAGCTCGCAGCCAATGCGTAAGTGGCCCAGCTCAAACTCTATGGCTGCGGCTTCCTTGCGAAAATTTCTTCGAACGTTTCTTGCTCCGATGTAGAGTCCGGTAACCCTGTGGGCTTTACATTCCGTTCTGACCACCATTGCGCATCTCCGTTCTATGCAGCGCAACGCCAGTGGGGTTTGGATCTCTACGGGGAAGGCCCGTTGACAGGCCCTTTGGTCTTGCCCCTCCGGTCCCCTTACCGGAACTTACCTATATTTGCTCAAATCTTCGTCCCATTCAACACATTTTGTCAAGCGCCATTCCTAAATCGTGCTATTGCTCGCCGAGCGGGGGGGCGGCTCCGACCACCTTTAACTTTCCCCTTATACGGCGGCGCTCGCAGCTGCCGTCAAGAACCAGACAAATGCGAGTACTAAACACCCCAAAGACGTCAATATGCTTAGCAGCCTGGCGGTCCGGAAGAAGCTGAGAATGAGCGTGAAGAAAAAGCCGGCCACCGTTGCAATCAGATTGCCGAGAATGATGACTCCACGTATGGAGCTGTAGTCGGGACCCAGAACGGATTCAGTTGTCAATCCCACTGCAATCCAAACTAGGCTTATTGTTCCTACGGTCAGTGGAAAGAGATTTATCGCCCTTCTTTGTTGAGAATTCACTATCAATTCTCGCCACGCCACGCCAAGCGGAATCGCTGGAAACAAGTAAAGGAAACTCCAGAACGTTCTCCAGACTGCTGCCGTTGGCTCCATAGAAGATTCCCCGCAGGCTATTGCTTCGCGCAGCCCCTCAGTGCCCTCGCGCTTCCAGAAATTTCTCCGCCTCCAGCGCTGCCATGCACCCCGACCCCGCCGCCGTAATCGCCTGCCGATACCGCCGGTCCTGCACGTCACCGCACGCAAATACCCCCGGCACCACCACGCCGTTATGGGTGGTCAGCACGCAGCCCGCGGTGCGGATGTAACCCTCTTCATCCATATCGATCTGTCCCTGGAACATTTTTGCGTTTGGCTCATGTCCGATTCCCAGGAAAAGCCCGCTCACGGGCAGTTCCTGCACCCCTCCGCTGATCACGTCGCGCAGCAGCAGTCCCTTTACTTCCTTTTCTTCCGCGCCCAGAACATCTTCCACCGTCACATTGGTGCGCAGTTCGATGTGGGGATGTGCGATTGCCCGTTCCAGCATGATTTTCGACGCGCGGAATTGCTCCCGCCGGTGCAGCAGCGTCACTTTGCTGGCAAAGCGAGTCAGGAACAGCGCTTCCTCCATCGCCGAGTCGCCCCCGCCCACTACTGCAATCTCTTTGCCTCGAAAAAAAAAGCCGTCGCACGTCGCGCAGCTCGAAACTCCGTGCCCGATCAGCGCCTGCTCGTTGGGCAGGCCCAGCCACCGCGCGCTAGCTCCTGAAGCAATAATCAGCGTGTGTGCCTTCAGCTCGCCGGTTCCGCTCTGCAGCCGGAACGGATACACGGAAAGATCTACCTTGCTCAGGTGCGTCAGCTCGAAGGTCGCGCCGAAGCGCTCCGCCTGCTTCTTCATGTTTCCGATCAGCTCCGGCCCCTGGATGCCTTCCGGAAACCCCGGAAAATTCTCCACCAGCGTCGTGATCGAAAGTTGCCCTCCGGGCTCGTGGCCCTCCAGAACCACGGGCTTCAAACCGGCCCGCGCCGTGTAAATCGCCGCGGTCAACCCGGCGCAGCCGGAACCAAGAATCACAGTATCGCGAACGTCGCTCATAAATTTTCCTGTAGCGATTGTACCGTTTGCCCACGGCTTATCCCCGCAGGTAGCGCGCCGGTCGCTGATCTGGAGCGGCTCCGGCAAAGTCCCGAAATCTTCGCTCGCGCATTAAAAAAATCTCATCTTTCACCCGCTTCGCTGGCCGCCCAGATGCACTTTCTCCTCGGTTCGGGGTGCTTCCTGTGTCGAGTGATTCTCATTTACGCCGCCATCGCGCTTCACTCCTCTGCTGCGCCCTCACCGTCTCGCTTGCCCTCTTCTCCTACGCCGTAGCTTTCGCGGGAGGTCCCAAATTCATAGCCGGCGCCGGCTATTTCAACTCCAGCGTCACCGGCCAGCCCGTTCGCTGGGCCAACGGCCAGGTCAACTACTACGTCGATAAAGGCCCGCTAAATAGCTCTGTCTCCAATCCGCAGGCCACCGCCATGGTCGATGCCGCCGCCGCAATGTGGAGTGCCGTCCCCACCGCCGGCGTTACCCTCACCAACAAAGGCCAGCTCAACGAAGACGTTAGCGGCTCCAATATCCTCGCCGGCCCTGATGGCCATATCGCACAGCCCGCCGATCTCGCGCCCGCAGCCGCCAGTTATCCGTTGGCCGTCATCTACGACGCCGATGGCTCCGTCATCGACACTCTTTACGGCACAGGAGCCAGCCAGCCTGACGCCTGCCAGAACAACGGCGTGTGGTTCTGGATCGACAACATCACCCCCGACGCCCTCATCACCCATGCCATCATCATCCTCAATGGCCGCTGTGCCGCCACTCCATCCCTCCTCCAGATGATGAGCTTTCAGATCGCGCGCGCCTTCGGCCGCATCCTCGGACTCGATTACTCCCAGGTCAATCCCAATGCGCTCACCAGCGGCAATTACGCCGCCGCCCAGGCCTGGCCAATCATGCAGCCTCTTAGCGGCGCATGCGGACCTGCCGGCGGCAATTGCATTCCCAATCCTTCAGCGCTCAGCTACGACGACATTTCCGCGCTGAACGGCCTCTATCCCATCACCGCCGCCAACATCGCGTCCTTTCCCGGCAAGCAAATCACAGCCGGCAAGACAGTCTCCATTCAGGGAACCATCAGCTTCCGCACCGGCTACGGCATGCAGGGCGTCAATGTCGTCGCTCGCCCGCTCGATTCCACCGGCAAGCCCCTCTACCAGTACACCGTCACCTCCATCTCCGGCTCATATTTCGGCGGTGATCACGGCAATCCCATCACCGGGTTTACCGATTCCAATGGCAACCCCCTCGACATGTGGGGTTCGAGCGATCCTGCCCTTCAGGGGTACTTCGATCTCAGTGACATCCCACTCCCTCCCGGCTTATCCATGGCTGACTACCAGGTCACCTTCGAAGCCGTGAAACCTCTCTACATCTACGCCAACTCCGTCGGCCCATACGTTGAAGCCCAGCCTTCCCCCAGCGGCACGCTTAACGCCGTCACTCTCCGCGGCCTTGCCCCGGGCAGCCCGCAAACCGTCAATGTCACAGTCTCCGATTCCGCAGCCGGTAACTACCCCAACGCCATTGGTTCCGCGGCTACCCCGCGGCTCATGCCAGCAGGCGGATTCTGGCTTAGCCGCCTCGGCCAGGTCGGCCAGACCGACTGGTTCACCTTCCCTGTTCGCGCCGGCCGTACCTTCACAATCGTCACCCAGGCACTCAACGAAAACGGCGCGCCCACCAATTCCAAAGCCGTGCCGGTCATTGGCGCATGGGATGCCTTCGATACCGTCGATTCGCCTCCAGTCGGCTATGCTCCGGGCCTGAACGGCCTCGCTGCCGGCGAAACCTGGCTGCAGATCGCCGCTGTTTCCGACGACCAAATTCGCATCGCCATCGCCGACCAGCGCGGCGATGGCCGCCCCGACTACGCCTACCGCGGCTGGCTTCTTTATGCCGACACCGTCCAGCCCAAGACGCTTCCCGCCTCCGGAGGTCCCATCGTGATTCACGGCATGGGCTTTCGTCCCAGCGACAGCGTCCTCATCGGCGGCCGGGCAGCCATCATCACCAGCCTCTCGCCCAACGAAATCACCGCCATCGCGCCCGCCTCCGCCGGCCTCAGCGGCTCGGTCGACGTCGAAGTCGACGACCTGCCCATCTTCTCCGCCAACACCATCATCTCCGAGGGCATCAGCTACGACTCCGGAACCGGCGACGCCCTCACCCTCGTCGCCGCGCCGTCGAACACCGTCCCCATTGCCACGCCACTTCCGTTCACCGTTGCCGCACTCGGTCCCAATCTCGCCCCCGCTGGCGGCGTGACGGTCACTTACTCCGTCACCGGCGGCACGGCCCAGCTTTCCTGCGGCCAGCCCACGTGCTCCGTCACCGCCACAGGGGACGGCCGCGCCACTCTCAACGTCATCGCCGTCAACTCCACTCCCTCCGTAGTCACGGCTTCTCTTTCCAACGGCTCCAGCGTGCAATCGCACTTTACCGGCGGCGCCCCTCCCGTGCTCACCGCTCTCACGCCGCGGCTCTCCGTCGCCGCCGGCGCCACATTCACCTGGACCGTGCAGGCACTCGTGCTCTCCGATGGCGCACCGGTCTCCGGACAGTCGGTCGCCTGGCAGACCGGCGTCACCGGCATCAGCGTACAGGGCAGCGCGACCGCCACCACTTCCGCGTCCGGGATCGCCAACAACACCCTTACCGTGGGTCCCCTTGCCGAAGGGCAGAGCGCAGTCATCCCGGCCTGTCTCAACGGCACCAGCCAGTGCGTCACCTTCACCGCCATCGGCGCGCGCCCCGCTTACGCCATGCTCACGCCCATCTCCGGCACGCTTCAGACTCTCAGCGTCTCCGGCACGCCCGCGGAGATCGTTCTCCGCCTCCTCGACATGGATGACAACCCGATGGCCGGCGGCACCGTTTCGCTCTACCAGGCCCTATATGCCTGGACGCCGCCATGCCCTCCGCATGGCCGCTGTGCCGCGTCCCAACTGCTCTCCGCTCAGCAGTCCACCGCGGTCTCCGCCGTGGATGGCGCCGTGATCTTCACCCCAGCCGCGCTTCCCGGCACGCCCACACTCCTCAAAGGGCTCGCCGCCACCGGCAGCAGCAGCACCGTGACCGTAGCTATCGAGCAGCACCCATAAGCGCAGAAATCAGCAATTAGAAATCAGCAGCCACGTTTCATCCATCCGCAGGTCCGCAAAGCCGATGAGGGATTAACTCGTAGCCTGCTAACTCGCTAACTCGCTTCTCTCACTGCGGCACTACAAACCCTCCGATATATCCGGCTTCGGTTTGGTGTGCAGCGTTTTGCCCGACTTGGAACAGGTCTCCCCCGGGACTCAGATTAGCCCAGGCGAAGGTTGAGCTTCCATCACCACTCGCATCGGTGGTAAAGGTGGTTAGCTGATAACTGCCCGAGCTATCTATATAAACATTCTCCGAGGACGAGGTGTAGTAGCTCGTATTCGGGGACGCGCCTTTCACCGTGAATTGCAGCGTTCCGTTGGAGTAAGTGACGGTCCCGCTGGTCAACGGCCCCTGCGTCGTCAGAGTAGTTACCATTCCGCCATCGGTCTTGGTGTCGGGCAGCAGTGTAGAGAAGTAAGTCTCGCCGCTCAGCGTGGGATTGAGATATGTCTGGTAGATAGATTTGCCGCTCGAATCGTTCAGCGAGAAGTCTCCGGCCCAGTCGCCTGGCCGCGGAAACTTCGCAGTCGCCGTTCCATCCCCGGTGGCATCGGTAGTCACCGTGGTCACGTTGAAGCAGTCAGGCGCGTAAGCACCCTGCGTTTGGTAATCCGAGTCGAGAGCGGTGCAGAATTGCAGCGTGTAAGTCGTGGTCGTTCCCGCGCCACTCAATGTTACGGTCGTATTCCCGGTCATATCGACCGTCACCTGCCCTTTGATCGCATTAAGGCCGCTTTCATTCAATAGGGGCGCCGAGTACTGCATCGTCGCGCCGCCGGTTCCGCCACCACCGCCCGCGCCACCACCGCCGGTCCCACCGCCCCCGCCGCCCGTACCACCTCCACCCCCGGTGCCGCCGCCGCCGCCGCCGGTGCCACCACCGCCGCCAGTTCCGCCGCCTCCGCCAGTACCGCCACCGCCCCCGGCGCCTCCGCCCCCACTGCAAGCGGTGGAGAAGCTCCAGGTGTATGGCGCCGCCATCGTAGTCCCGCCCGGGCCGGCTACATTGGCCACCTTTACCGTGATCGTGCCTGACGGCAGCGAAGAACTTGGCGTGAGCGTCACTTGAGGCGTGGTCGAGTTCGTGCTCATTTTCACCGCAATCGCCCCACTCGGCCCTGTCACCGCGAAATTCGCCGCCGTGACCGTGGATGCTTCCAGTGCCTCGTTAAACGTCACCGTGATCGGTGAACTTGCCTTCACGCAGGTCGCATTCGCCGCCGGGCTGACCGAGGAAACAGTAGGAGCCGGGCCCTTTGCCGCGGGTTTCAGCGGACCTTTGCTGCTTCCGCTGCAGCCGCTAAAGACCAAAGGTATGACGAATACAGATGTACACAGCGCAAGTGAAAACTTCCGCGTCATTGGCAGTCCTCCACAACCGTGCGAAGGGTTCGGATGCCGCCAATTTTGGCCCTTGTTGCCCCGCCGGGGATCCGGCAAGAAAGATTCGGTTGGGTGTCGTTTTATCGATTTACCGCCCCATAAACGGCCCGCTCAAACCACTGGCTTTCCGCCCGACGTCACCCCACAGACAACGCATCTCGCCGGGAACCATTCCCGCTTTCCGCTCCCATCATCCAAAATCACTATGCGGTTCGACGGCTCATGAATTCGTACTTCGCTCACTTCTGGCTCACCCGGCTTCTTCTTCAGCGAGGCATCGCTGCCGTCTACCTGGTCGCCTTCATCGCCGTGCTGCATCAATTCAAGCCGCTACTCGGCGAGCGCGGACTCCTCCCCGTTCCCGACCTTCTCCGGCGCATCACCTTTCGCCAGGTGCCCACGCTTTTTTGCTGGCGATATTCCGACCGGCTTCTCGCCATCGTCGCCTGGAGCGGCGCCATCCTCTCCCTCTGCGCTCTGCTCGGCCTAATCGACTCCGGCCCCATCTGGCTCTCCGTCGCGGCCTGGCTCCTGCTCTGGTTTCTCTATCTTTCCATCGTGAATGTCGGACAGAAATTCTTCGGCTTCGGCTGGGAATCCATGCTCCTCGAAGCCGGCTTCTTCACCGCATTCCTCGGCCCCACCCACCTCCAGCCCAGCGTGATTCCCATCCTCATCCTCCGCTGGATGCTCTTCCGCACCGAGGTCGGCGCCGGCCTCATCAAATTGCGCCACGATCCCTGCTGGCGCGATCTCACCTGCCTCTACTACCACTACGAAACCCAACCCCTCCCCAACCCGCTCAGTTGGTACTTCCATCTCCTACCCGCGCCTCTGCATCGATTCTCCGCGCTCTTCAGCCACTTCGTGCAGGTCGCCGTTCCCTTCGCGCTCTTCGCCCCGCAGCCCTTCGCCTCGATCGCCGGCGCGCTCATCATCTTCCATCAGCTATGGCTCATCGTCAGCGGCAATTATTCCTGGCTCAACTGGCTCACCGTCGTCCTCGGTTTCGCCGCCTTCAGCGACCGCATTCTCGCCTTCGCCATTCCCATCGCCGCGCCGCCTCTCGCTCCCATCCCGCTCGCCCCCGACCCGCTAATCTGGACCGCCATTCTCTGGATCCTCGCCGCCGCCGCCGTCGCGCTCAGCATTCAGCCCGCGCTCAATCTCATCTCGTCCAACCAGGTCATGAACACCAGTTACAACCCCTGGCATCTGGTCAACAGCTACGGCGCCTTCGGCAACGTCAGCCGCGAGCGCTACGAAATCGTCATCGAAGGCACCGATGAGCGCCTCATCACCCCGCACACCCGCTGGCGCGAATACGGCTTCAAAGGCAAGCCCGGCAATCCCACGCGCATGCCCCCGCAAGTCGCTCCCTATCACCTGCGTCTCGACTGGCTCGTCTGGTTCCTGCCCTTCTCCGTCGCCGTCACCGAGCGCGGCGTCCACGTCTGGCGTCACGACCTCTGGTTCATCCGCTTCATCCGCCGCCTCCTTCGCAACGACCCCGCCATCCTCCGCCTCATGGGCCACAACCCCTTCCCCGCCGAGCCGCCCGCGCACATCCGCGCGCTCTTTTACCAGTACCGCTACACCAGCCCGCAGGAAAAACGCCACACCGGCGCCTGGTGGTCCCGCCAACAACTCGGCATCTATCTCGACCCCGTTTCCCTCGACACTCTCCGCGACATCTGATCACTCTCGACCGATCAATTCCCTTTGCCTCGCCGATCAACACCGCGGCTACCAGCTACCAGCTATCGGGCTATGTGCTGAGAGCTGATAGCTGACAGCTATCCCGCCCCCGCCCGCCGTATCATTGCATCCGAACACCTATGCCCGACGCCGCCCCGCACCACCCGCGCGCCACCCACGACCTGCCCGCTCCGCCGCCCGTCCTCCGCGTCGAAAACCTCCGCAAGCACTACGGCCCCATCCACGCCGGCGTCGAGGCCGTCCGCGGCATCTCCTTCCATGTCTGCCCCGGAGAAATCGTCGCCCTCCTCGGCATCAACGGCGCCGGCAAAACCACCACCATCTCCATGATCCTCGGCGTCCTCGAGCCCACCGCCGGCTCCATCACCATCGGCGGCATCTCCCTCGCCCATCACCGCTCCCGCGCCCTCGCCTGCACCAACTTCGCCGCCGTCTACGCCCCCCTCCCCGGCAACCTCACCGTCTACCAGAACCTCCGCGTCTTCGCGCTCCTCTACGGCGTCCACAACTTCCCCGCCCGCCTCGCCGAAGTCCTCGACGCCTTCGACCTCCACCGTTTCCGCGACACCAAATGCGGCCTCCTCTCCTCCGGCGAGCAGACCCGCGTCGGCCTCGCCAAGGCCATGCTCAACCGCCCCCGCATCCTCCTCCTCGACGAGCCCACCGCCTCCATCGATCCCGCCAGTGCCCGCGACATCCGCTCCCTCATCCGCGACTTCGCCCGCCGCACCCACACCGGCGTCCTCTGGACCTCCCACAACATGTACGAAGTCGAAGAAGTCTGCGACCGCGTCATGTTCCTCTCCCAGGGCGAAATCATTCTCGAAGGCGACCCCCGCTCTCTCCCCGCCCAATACGGCAAGTCCACCCTCGAAGAGCTCTTCATCAGCGTTGCCCGCGAGCCTCTCGACTTAGGAGCCCTCCAGCCATGAACCTCGCCCGCATCCTCGCTCTGCCTCTCCGCCAGCTCTATCTCTACCGCGGCAGCGCCGCCCGCGTCGTCCCCCTCTTCGCCTGGGTCACCATCGACATGGTCCTCTGGGGATTCATGACCAAATTCCTCGGCTCGCTCGCTCACACCTCTTACCGCTTCGTCCCCGCGCTCCTCGGTGCCGTCCTCTTCTTTGATTTCATGACCCGCGTCATGCAGGGCGTCACCACCGCCTTCTTTGAAGATGTCTGGTCGCGCAACTTCCTCAACGTCTTCGCCACCCCCATCACCATGCCCGAGTACATCTCCGGCCTGCTCCTCACCAGCCTCGCCACCTCGCTCGTCGGCCTCGGCGTCATGATCGCCGTCGCCACCATCGGCTTCGGCCTCAACTTCGCCGCCTACGGAGCCATGCTCCTCCCCTTCGTCCTCGTCCTCTTCCTCACCGGCATGGCCCTCGGCGTCACCGCCATCGCCATCGTCCTCCGCTTCGGCCCTGCCGCCGAGTGGTTCGTCTGGCCCATCCCCGCCCTCCTCGCCCCCTTCGCCTGCGTCTATTACCCGCTCGCCACCCTGCCCGCACCCATGCAATGGCTAGCCCGCCTGCTGCCGCCGAGTTATGTATTCGAAGGCATGCGCGCCGTAGTCTCCGGCCACAGCTTCAACGGCGAGTTACTAACTGCCGCCTTCGCCCTCGCCATCCTTTACATACTCCTCGCCTACTGGATCTTCGCCCGAGTCTTCCGCCACGCCGTCCAAACCGGCCTGATAGCCCGCTACAGCGCCGAAACGGTGTCATAATTGGCGCGTTCACTGATCAGACTTCTGACTGGATTACTTTTGATTTACCTCGACGCGCGCTGAGTCATACGAAGAAAATTATAGTACTAGCCAGATTGTTCAGGTGCGTCACTGGCTAGATCGCTCTCCCCTAAAGTGGGCTTGACTTTTGCATTCGAATCTCGCTACATTTCTCGCAAAGTTCTTCTCCCCAGAATCAGACATCAGAAATGAGAGACAACTTTGTTCCAGAAGCAGGCATACACGTGCTCGTGTGCAGCCCCACCACTTGTACGACACTTGGAGATAATCAATGGCTTTAAGGCAGTCAGCGCGGTTTTGCCTTCCTGTGGCTACTTATTTGCACAAGATCACGGCGGCAGTATCACATCGTGGGCTTTCTTGGACGAAGTGGACATGCACCGCTTTGGTCCTTTTCGCCACGTTTTATCCTCAAGCTGCAGTCGCGCAGCAGGTTTACGGAAAAGATTTCGTCAATTCTGTTTTTACTTATGAAACGCCCTTAGAGCCTGCCCTCACCGGGGCATTTTCCAACTGGGTTACAGAGCCCCGTGGCTTTGGCACGGATCGGAGTGGATTCGGCTACCATTACGGCGTATCACTCGCTGATAATGTCAACGGCAAGTTCATGCGTAAATTTGCTTTCGCTGCTTTGTCTCGCCACGAAGACGAATTCGTACCGATTGCTACCGGCGGCAAGTTAAAGCGCATCGGCCTCGCCCTTGAGCATTCTATTCTCACCACTAAAGGTTCCGAACCAAAAAACTTCAACTGGTCCGGTATCCCCGCCTCTCTCGCTTCGGCATCGTTGTCAAATGCCTATCAGCCGCCTGAGCAACAATCCGTCTCTGCCACATTCGCTCGATTTGGAACCAACTGCGCTGGGTATGCTGCGGGGGACGTCTGGAAGCAGTTATTGCAAATCGTAGGGGCTCGCCGAATCTGGTACCGAGTTCTGACTGACTAAGAATCTCGCCAACCGCAACTGCTATGGCACGACTTGGCCGTACCTCTTCGAAAGGACAGAGAATGCGTAAACTCCTTAATTTATTTACGCTACGCGAATCTTGCTTTCGGCTCCTCGGTAACTTCCCATTGCTTCGTGTGATCCCCTTTGTCCTCGCGGCGAGCGCCTCCGCTCAGAATGCTTACCTGAGTAATCCACATCCCTGCAGCGCGGTAAATGACGCACGCCACGAGATGGCAACCCGTACATTTCCAACGTTTCAGCCCGTATCCGGCCCTGTTAAGATTGTCGATCCGCTTAACCCTGGCGCTTCAAGCCTCAAGCTCGTCGTCCTCGGTGACTCGGTTATGTGGGGCGACGGGCTTACCAATCCCGAGAAGTTTGTCACGCTCGCGGGACAGTCTATTGCAGATCTTGCCCAGAAAAACGTGGAAATCATTACCTTCGCTCATTCTGGAGCACGTCTGACTCTTTGCGACAAGGATAACCTCGTCCCATTGCTCAATTCTGACATGGCGCCGCCCGGAGATCTTGATTCGGAGAGACCCAGCATTGCGCAACAGACCGACATTGCCGTGGATGTCAGTGGAGATGGAGATGCTGATCTCGTGCTAATGGACGGCTGTATTAACGAAGTGGGCGCAACCAAAATCGCCTACCCGTATTTCTTCGACTTTGTCGACAAAGACGAGATTGCCATCCGAGTGCACAGCTTCTGTTCCGATAACATGGCCAAAGCTCTTCAGCACGTGCAAGACCGTTTTCGCCACGCCACTATCCTGATGATGGGCTACTACAGGGTTGTCTCAGATAAATCCTCGCCTTGGAATGTGGCCGCCCGGCCCGAAGCAGCTCCTCCTCAGGGATCGAATGCGATGCGGAAGCAGTTCGCCGATGCAGCCGCGGCTAGTCTCGCCTCGCGACGTAAGGAAATGAATCGCCTCTTTCGTACCGCTGATAAAGTCGAGCGAAAGGAACATCTCACAGGCAGATTCGGTCAAGGATCCAACTCTAATGCCGCAAGTACCTCGAAGGAGGCGGTTTTCAATGCTCGATGGCAAGACTGGTGGGAGAATTCCACAATGTTTCTGGAGCGAACCAACGGCTGCTTTGCCTGGGCGGTTGCGAAGGCGAATGGTGAAACCGTCAAACCGGTTAGCGAAATCCCGGACTCGCCCTGCCCGCCGGTTACGGGTAGTTCGTCAAGAAACAATCGGGTCTATCTCGTCAGTCCTGCGGACAGCGCGGATTACTCGTATGGTGCTCCTCAGAAACATGTCTGGAGTGTGCCCGTAAAGATATTCGGGTGGATCATACGCTCGGATGATATGTACCGTGAGCGCGTTAAACTCTGCAACTCGCATTACAGCGATGGAGGAAGTCGATTCTCTTGCAGCGTCAATGCTACCGCACACCCCAATGTCCCAGGGGCCGAAGCCTACCGCGACGCGATTGCGAAAATGCTTGAGACTGTTTGGAGCCCATCCGCCGAGCGGGCATCTCACTGAACCTCCCCTGAACCACTCCACCACGACCGTGGGTGCCCATCCTTGCCGCGTCTTTTGCGGAAAGGGTAGGATAACTCAACAGCCGGCGCACCGACCCACTGACTCGCTGACTTGCCGACTCGCGGCCTCGCGATAGAATCAAACCGGAGACGCCCCCAATATGAAAGAAATCGTCTTTAAAGTCGCGCAGGAGTCCGACGGAGGATTCATCGCCGAGGCGCGTGGCGAAAGCTTCTTCACCCAGGCCGACACCTGCGGAACGTGAGAGGCCGTCCAAGCCTTTTACTTCGACTCCGCTCCGCCCGCCTCCATCCGCCTGCGCCTCGTCCGCGACGAGGTCCTCGCCGTCGCATGAAGCTCCCGCGCCGCCGGCTCCGCTGACTTGCTGACTCGCTGACCTGCTGACTCGCCGACCCGCTGACCCACTTTCTACGCCTTGACATCCCCCGAATTCATATCGACCGTCGTGAGCAGGCCGCTGGTGTGTTTGTACTCAAAGGCGTCGCTGCCTTTGCGGTAGGCCACCACCTCTGAAGGCATCACCACGAAGCCGTTGTTTCGCGCGAATCCGAAGTAGTTTATGTTGCTGAGCTTCACCGGCTTGCCCTGAAGCCCGAACATAGTGCTGGTGCGGGTTTCGGCTATGGAGCCTCCTCCGAGGCTGGCCTGAACCCCCTTGCTGCCGATCGACAACGCCACCGGCGCATCCTCGCCCACGGTGTTCGCCTTCCACCGCTCCGGCCGATACCAGTTGTGCATGCGCAAAATCGTGAGCAGTGCATCGCGCTGCGCCTTCGATACCTCCGGATCGAAGGTGAGCACTGCCCACAGGTATTTGTTCTGGTCGAAATCGCCGGCGTTGGCGGCGTACCAGAGGCGGGCGCCGTCAAGGCGCACCGAACCCGCATGTCCGCTGTTCACCACGTAAGTCTGATTGACGCGGCAGGCGTGCTCCTTCACCAGGCGGCCCTGGCGCGTCGACGAAGTTTCAGGCACCGGGCTGTCGAAAAAACAGGGGCAGAAAACCGGGCAACTGCATGACTCGAGCACGGTCATATTGATGGACCACGATGCTGACGCCGCGAGATCGGCTTCGGCTGCGGAAGCCTTGTCGGCGGCTAGCCATCGCGAGGCCATGGCCAGCCCCACGCCCTTGAGGAAAGCGCGCTTGTTCATCGTGGCCTCCCCACAGTGGAATTGACAGGGACCCAGGAATGCAGCCGATTCTAGCCACATTCCGGCGGACAATCAAGCTCGACCCAGTCCGGACTATCTCCGGCCGCCGAAATGATCTCCGCTACTTTCGCCGCCATTCCACCTCTTCCTTGCCTGCTCCACGGCTTAACCCCCGCCGCTGCGGGCCGCAAGGCTCGAAACCTCTTCACCCCGCGCGCCAATCCAGACCCGCTGCCATGCTGACTCGCTGAGTTGCTAACCCGCTAACCCGCTGCATTTTTGTCAAGAGGCAAATCTTCTAACTCTTTTTTTTGCAGCAGCTTACATTTGCCGATTAATTCCAGATTCCTGCTAGCCTTGAATCATGCTCACAGAAAGAACCAGCGCGCCGCATGTCGGATCGACCCATGCACTGCCACCGATCGTGTCTTCGCTCGAAGCCACCGCTTGCTTCATTTCGTGCACTGGGAGTTTCGCAATCTCTATGAATGCGCCAACCACAAAACCTGCAGATTCAAAAATCACCAGCAAACATGCGGTGATTTGGCACTTCCCTATCGCGCCGAATCCTTCAAATTACGTCCAAAACCGCGGAATTGAATTTCATTTGTAAAACTGTAAAACTGGTGCGCGCTGATTCCAAAGCACTTCCATGCCAAAAATCCACCCAGAAACCCAGTTTTACAGTTTCCCAGCAGCGCATGTCCTGCAAGCGCAATCACGGGCAGGTGGCCCGACCGTCGAGATTGAATCTCCATGGACCGCCGCCCGCCGCGGACACCAGTTACCCGCAGCTTACCGCTCCAAGGCTCATAGCAGTTGAGAAAGCGCCCTCCCAGGTCTCAAAATCGAGACCTGGGGCACCCAGTTCCCCGAACATCGCGGAAGCCGGTTCCCCTAAACCCGGGCCGCCCGCGCGGCCATTTCAAGCAGCGCCGCGATTTATTGGAAATTGTGCTGAGGCTGATTCTGCCACCTGGCGGATGTGCTCGGGGCGAGTGCGGCAGCAGCCGCCAACGATGGCGGCGCCGGCGGAGAACCACGCTTCGGCGCTGGCGCCAAAGTGCGCGGGGTCGGTCGAGCCGGTCCAGCAGCGATGCTCCGCATCCCAGATTTCGCCGGAATTGGGATAGACAAGAACGGGCTTGGTGGATGCGGCGCGCAGTGGCGCGACGAGCTGCGGAATCCAGGATGGAGGAACGCAGTTGACGCCGACGGCCGCGGTCTGCGGGAGTGAGGCGGCGAAGGCGGCGCACTCCGTCACCGGCTCGCCGTGGGAGACGTGCGCGTTGTCGCGGCAGGAGAAGCTGATCCAGATGGGAAGCTCCGGCCAGGGAGCGAGGGCTTCGGCGATGGCGCGCGCTTCATCGAGCGAGGGGATGGTTTCAAAGGCGAGAAGATCGGGCGGCTGCGTGCGGGTTGCGCCGGCCAGCACTTCGATGCGCTGGCGGTGGAAGCGGACGAGGTCGGCGTGGGAGCAGTCGTAGATGCCGTGGTATTCGGCGCCGTTGTGCAGGGCCGCGCCGTAGGGGCCGAGGGAGGCGGCGATGACGATGCGGCGCGAGGGGAATTCGGCGGCGACGGCGTGGGCGATGGCGACGGAGCGAAGCAGCGCGGCGTCGGCGCGCTCGGGCGCATAGCCGCATTCGGCGTAGCCCATGCGCGAAACCTGATAGCTGGCGGTGGCGATGCACTGGGCGCCGGCTTCGATGTAGGCACGGTGCACGGCGGCGAGCTTTTCCGGCTCATCTTCGAGGACGTGGGCGGACCAGAGGGGGCCGTCGATGCGAGCGCCTCGATATTGGAGCTCGGTGGCGAGGCCGCCGTCGATGACGCGCACGCCGCGGAGGATGGACTCGCTGGATACGATTCCGGCCGTCATCTGCGAAGGGGGCACTGGGGCGTCATAGCTTTATTGCGGTGTCCAGCCTTCGGGCAGTTCATCTCCTGCGTCCGGAGGAACATCGGGAATCATGTCCAGGTAGTCTTTGAGCCCTTTACCGGCGCCAGCAGCCCGGCGCTTGAAAAAATCGGCAGCGGTTTCGACCACCCCGATCTTCTGGGCGAGCGCGGATGTCACCCAAGTGTCCAACGAAACGCCGTCTTCGCGCGCCAGTTCTTCGGCGCGCTTCAGCAACGATTCCGGAATTTCCAGTGCGCGCATCCTTATTTCACCTTCTCCCGCCGCAAGCGTTGGAGGAATTCGCCCGGAGACCAGACTCTCATTCCAAATCGGCCTGCCGCCGCCATGAAGTCTCTTCTATTATGCGTCACAATGCCGTCGACCTGCCCGTTAATGGCAGCCTCCAGGACCATTTCATCATCCGGGTCCGTGAGCTGGGGTCGCCAGATAAACCGTACCTGAACCGGTTCGATTTTGCTGGCAAGCTCGGACAGGAAACCGTCGACCATCTCCGGTGCGAGCCTGTGATCGGAGCGTTTCAGTACTTGCTCGTACTCAAGAAAGAGTGCAGGACTCGCAGCCATCACAAATAGGGCGCGGTCTGCATGCTCCAGGACGCTCCAACTCGCTCCTTTTTGCGAACGCAGTCCCGCGACAATGACAGAAGTGTCAATCACCACCCGCATTCTGAGACTCTTTCATTCTCCTCTTAGCGCCTCGCCATTCCGGCCGTCATTTTGGAAGTATGGCCGAAGACCAGTAAATCCCGCTACGGCTTGCGGCCATTGGGCTGTTCGTCGGCGGATGGCTTGGGTGAAGTGGGAAACATATCGAGGAAGAGCTTCACGCTATCGTCGTGACGCTTGAAGAGCTCTGAATCCGGTTGGTAGATGGGAATCGTGTCCTCCGCCTGAGTAGTGGAGGCCGCAGCCACCTCAGCCTCGGCAGATTCAGCCGGCGCTCCGCCAAAGGCGTTCATGGGGGAGGGCTCGGGTATGGGAGGCGGTTCTTCAAAATCGGCGACTATTTCTACTCGGGCGTCGACGCGGGCTTCTTCTTCAGCGAAGGCCCAGACGGCCTGGCCCTGCGACCAGAGGAATTTGTCGATCTGCTTGAAGGTGAACGAGCCCAGGCCGAACTGTTCGCGGAAGGCGGTCATGACCACGCAGAATTGCGGATACTCATGCAGATCCTGGTGGCCGGCAAGCGCCTCGCATTGGAAAACGCCCTGCTTTTTGAGGGCCCAGAGGTATTTGTCGACACGCGAATCGTAAATGGGATAGAGATTGGGCTGGTGCCAGTTGCAGTACTTGGTGGCGAATGTATAGAAGGAGAGATCGCTGTCTCCGTGGCCGGCCTGGGGAATGAGAGTAACGGCTTCGCGCGAACCTGAGGCAAGGGCGGCATCGATCTTTGCCCCCAGATCGGCGATGTGATGGGCGAGCTTCAGAACAGCGAGAATGCGCGTGGTATAGAGGCTGTTGAGCGCGACCACCTTCAACAGTACGCGGCTGGGATCGTTGTTGGCCGGGTAGGCGGCAAAGAGCTCGGCCAGCGCTTTTTCGGTGACGTCGTTTTCGCGATCGAACTGTTTGCAGGCTTCGCGGACGAGGTCTGAATTGGGTACGGTCAGGGTGGCTTCCATAGGCTGCCCTTTCGCAAATCAGATCAGGTTGCGGAGAGTATACCCCCGGATGCCGGGCCCGGCGCTGCTTTTCTGCAGGAGGAGTAGTACGAGAGTCAATTCCCGGCAGAGGTCTGATAAAGGCCGGTGAGTAGCGGGATGGTGAATACGGCATTGAAGGCTGCCGTTAAAAGCAAGCCCACGACAAACGCAAAGACGGCGCGGGTCCGGCTCAGCTTGTGCAGGGCGCGGAAGCAGCGAAAGACTCCGGTGTAGAACAATATCCAGACCACCGTCGCGGCCAGGAAAGAAAGGACCAGGGTGTAGCGATCCCAGGTGGCAAGTTGGGACAGGGTCCCGGAGAGTTGAGCGACGATCTGCGGATAGTTAGCGCTTTTGGCCATCAGAGGGGTGGAGAGGCGATTCCAGGGAAGCATGAAGATAGCAATGATGGGAACATAGGCGGTGAAGAAGCAGTAGCTGGCGACGCAACCCTGCGCCCTGCCCTTGCCGCCGAAGGCCTTCATTGCGCCGTGAAGGATCAATGCCGCGGCGAGATACTCGACAAGATCTTCGGCGAGGGCGCCGCCGATCACGAACACGTTTTCAGATTTGGATTCCATTCCTTTGGCGAAAGGAATGGTCAGGACGAGCTCAATCACGATCATATAAAACATGAAGCGCAGGCCGTAGAGCAGCGTGGAATTTCTGTCCAGGTGGGCGGCGTGAAATGATTTGGGACCGCGCGTGAGGACGGAGAACCAGGTGGTCAGAACATCCTTGTTCTCCTGGAAAATCGTCTTGGCGATCGCAGTGACTTCCATATTGCCGGAGGTCGCACAGCCGCGGAGAGCTTTGGATCGTGATTCTATCGCGAAAAAGAGGCAGGCGATAGCGACAATTTTCGATGCGCGTCCGGTAGAGCCGCAAATTTGCGCTGCCCGAATGATCGCGGCGGGGCGGCCCCCGACCGGGTCGTGAACAGCGGTGGTGACAAAAGACTCAGTCGCCGACGGGGATTTTCTTCCCGTGCGAGAGCCAGATGGCTTCCATCTGCTCCAGCGTGCGGCCCTTGGTCTCGGGCACCAGCTTCCACATGAAGATCGCGGCGAGGATGCCCATGACGCCGTAAATCCAGTAAGCGAAGCCGTGCCTGAAGTGCTCCACCAGGGTCGGGTTGTTGTCGAGGATGGGGAAGCTCCAACTGACGAGATAGTTGGCGATCCACTGCGCGGCGACGGCAACGGCCATGGCCTTGCCGCGAATCTGGTTGGGGAAGATTTCGCTGAGCAGCACCCAGGTGACCGGGCCCCAGGAGACGGCGAATCCGGCGGTGTAGACCAGCATGCAGACGAGCGCGCCAATTCCCTTGCCGCCGAGCCAGAATTCGCAGCCCAGGGCAATCATGGCGACGGCCATCACCAGCGCGCCGATGATCTGCAGCGGCTTGCGGCCGAAGTGATCGACGGTGAGGATGGCGACCACGGTGAAGGCGAGGTTGACCGCGCCAACGATGATGGTCTGGAAGAGCGAGGCGTTGGTGGTGAGGCCCATGCCCTTGAAGATGTCGGTGGCGTAGTAGAGGACGACGTTGATGCCCACGAACTGCTGGAAGACGGAGAGCGCGATGCCGATGAAGATGAGCAGCGCGCCGAAGGAAAAGAGCTTGCCGGAGTGATGCTCGCTGAGCGAGGCGCGAATTTCGGAGATTTCCCTTTCGCCTTCTTCGGCGGGAACGAGCTTGGCCAGCACGGCGCGCGCGGCGGGCTCGTTGCCCTTGAGCATGAGGAAGCGCGGGGTCTCAGGCACGAAGAAGAGGAGGATAAGGAAGAGGCCGGCGGGAATGGCGCCGGACAAAAACATGTAGCGCCAGCCGATGGAGTTGAGCCAGACGTCGCCGCTGCCGCTTTTAGAGATGCCGAAGTTGACGAAGTAAATAACCAGCATGCCGAAGATGATGGCGAACTGGTTCCAGGCGACGAGATTGCCGCGCACCTTGGGCGGCGCGATTTCCGCGATGTACATGGGCGAGAGCATGGAGGCCAGGCCCACGCCGATGCCGCCGAGGATGCGGTAGAAGACGAAGTGGCTCATGTAGCCGGGGCCGCCGTGGCCGATGGGGGCGAAGGGGAATTCCGGCGCGGCCGCGCCCAGGGCGGAGATGAGGAAGAGCACCGCGGCCACGATCAGGCCGCGCTTGCGGCCGATGCGGGTGCTGACCCAGCCGCCGATGAGCCCGCCGATGATGCAGCCGATGAGCGCGCTGGAGACGACAAAGCCGAGCAGCGAGTTGGCGGCGTTGGCCTGTGCGGGATTGGCGAGATCGGCGAAGCGCGGATCGATGAAGTAGGCCTTCAGGCTGTCGACGGCGCCGTTGATGACGGCGGTATCGTAGCCGAAGAGCAGTCCGCCGAGCGTGGCGATCAGGGTGAGAACGACGACAAATCGATTTATTCGAGCCATGCTGTCCTTCCCGGGAAACGGGTTGCGGTAAGTGTACTACTGCGTGTGTATTGCTGGGGAGTTGTTGTTTCCGGGGACTTGCTAAATCACATTCCTACCCACAATGCCGAAGTGCGCAGCCGCAGCCAGCAGGTGCGCATCGTTTGAGTAGACGATCCCGAGACCGGCCTCAGCCGCAGTGGCGAGATGAATGGCGTCGGCTCCGCGCAGGAAGACGGATGCGGGCAGATTACGATACACCTGGCGGACTCGCGAGAGGATGTCCTGACTCAGCGCCAGCCAATGAAACGCTCCCGCTTTGATATGCGCCTCGACCTGGCCGACCAGGGCCGCATAGGCCGCGGCCTTGATCGCTCCTTCGCGCAGTTTGCGATGGAAGGCGGCCATCATCTCTCCCTGCCCGAGTGCCGCGCAAGCGACGTGATCGGCTGCCGCCAGGGTGCGAACCTGGGCGGCGCCCGGATCCTGATAGTAGAGGCGAACCAGGTAACTGGTATCGAAGTAGATCACTGGACCTCGCGATCGCGATCCTGGCTGACGATCGCGGTCGCGTCGGTGCCACCGCGAAGAGACTTGCGGTGGCGAAGAAACGCGCGCGTATACCGCGGAGATGCAAAGAAGGGCTTGGCAGGCGGCGGCGCGGCGGGCACGATCTTCGCGATCAGCCGCCCGCGCTCGGTCACCAGGACCTCGCCGGAAGAGGCCTGCCGAACCCATCGGCCGGTCTCCTGGTGCAGCTCGCGGATGGTGATCGTCTTCATGTGACTCATTGTGTCACATGGAACTGTGAGAAGCAATTATTTAGATGACCTTTGGGCGGCGCAGCGCGCCATCAGTGGCTGCGCTTGCTGTTCGCATTTTCCATGCAGCACCACGGCAATAGCCTGTACTATAGGTTGTCATCCTGAGGCGGAGCCGAAGGATCTGCGGTTGCTTTTCCAGGTGCGGTTGTATCTCCCGTCACATTCCGTTGCCCCCGTCCGACATAGCATGGGCACATGCACGAGGGCTCCTACTTCACCTACATCATGGCCAGCCGCAGCCACACGCTCTATATCGGAGTGACCGGCGATTTGCGCAAGCGTGTCTTCTAGCACAAGTGGAAGGAGCATGAAGGCTTCACGGCACGCTACAACTGCGATCGTCTCGTCTGGTTTGAGCAGTACCAGGACGTGCGCAACGCCATTGCTCGTGAGAAGCAGCTCAAGGGTTGGCTGCGCTCAAAGAAGATCGCACTCATCGAGTCGGCAAATCCGGCGTGGGTCGATCTCAGCCGCGACTGGTATGAATATGAGCCCGCCGATTATCGCCGGGCGATTGGCCGAATGGAGAGCTGAAAGCAACTGCAGCTAAAGGCAACCGCAGATCCTTCGTCGCTGCGCTCCTCAGGATGACAATCTGTAGGTGAGGCTGTGGCCGAGGTGCGCACTCCGAACATGCCAAACGCCGGTGTCCGCGCACGGGTTATCTGTTCTGCCCCTAAAAAAGTGGCTGTCATCCTGAGGCGAAGCCGAAGGATCTGCGGTTGCTCGTCCGTCACGTTCCTTCCCAGGCGTTCGGCGCGCCACGAGTTAAGCCGACCTCAGCCAAGGCTGTGACGAGTACGAGCCTGCCGATTATCGCCGCGCGCTTGGCCGCATGGAGAGCTGAAAGCAACTGCAGCTAAAGGCAACCGCAGATCCTTCGTCGCTGCGCTCCTCAGGATGACAACGTGTAGGAGAGGCTGCGCCTGCGGCGGTAGTAGTATTGCCGCATGGCATCGGCAGCGTTTTCGGCGGAAGGCAAATCGTACGGCATTTATGAGTGGCGCGGCAGCGGCCCGGCGACGCTGCACGTGCACTATTCGGATGACGAGGCGTGGCATGTGCTGGAAGGCGAGTTGATATTCCGGTATGCCGACAGGACGGAGACAGCGGGGCCGGGCGCGACGGTGTTTGTGCCCGCGGGCACGGCGCACACTTACAGCGCCGGGCGGAGAGCGCGTTACCTGATCATTCTGACGCCGCGGCTGAAGGCGCTTATCGCCGCGCTGCAAGCCGATCGCGATCCGGCGCACCAGCAGGAGATTTATCGGCGGTTTGATTCGGAACTGTTGGAGTAAGAGTGTCGATTGCGGATTACGCGTCAAACAGCCAGACCAATAAAGACGCTCGTCATCCCGAAGAGGGGCGCGACAAAGGATGAAACCTGTAAGCGAAGCTCCGGTCGCCGCTGTAGTAGGATTGGCGCATGAAATCAGCACCGTTATCGCGTGGCGTTTAAGGATATTGCGTGCAGCCTAAGTGAAGCGTAGTTTGATTCAGCATAGGGCTATGCTGGAGGTAATGAATGGATCCGTTCCTAGAGGAGGAGGTCAAGGCACAGGAGGCTGAAAAGGAAGGGATTTCGAATGGTAAAGCCCTCCTCATCATTGCTCTCCTCACACTGCCTGTCGGTCTTGTCGTCTGGCACATCGGAGGCCAGGACAGGGCGCTAACTGCTTCTTTGTGCTTTGCGATGAATGTTCTTGCCGTCGGTATTTGCTGGGATTTGAGAAAGCATATCTGGTTTTGGGGAGTCGTAGTTGCGATACTAGCTCTTCACATACCTCTCATTGTCGAGCTTCAGTGGCCCCATCAGTGGATACCTGGAAAGGCTCTCGTACTGCCAGGCTTTGTAGATTTGGCAATAACGGTTGGAATTGTCCGATTCGTGCAAAAGTACGTGGTAAAAATGCCATCCTCAGATAATGAGAACGAATAAGCGGCCCCAAAGCATCTCTCCTTCCGTCGCTCGTTATTCGCGCGTCGGTGTACCGTCTTCGAGCATCTTGAGCAGCGCGGCTTCGTCGATGACGGGGACTTTCAGCTCTTGCGCTTTGTCCAGCTTGGAGCCGGCTTCTTCGCCGGCGACTACGTAGCTGGTCTTTTTGCTGACCGAGCCGGAAACCTTGGCGCCGGCGGATTCGATTCTCTGCTTGGCTTCGTCGCGGCTTAAGTTGGGCAGCGTGCCGGTGAGGACGAAGGTGAGGCCGGCGAGCTTGTCGGAGCGCTGCTTCTTTTCCGCGGTCATGTCCACGCCGGCTTTTTTCAGGGCTTCGACCAGCGTGCGATTGGCGGGGCGGGAGAAGAAGTCGAGGATGGCCTCGGAGATGCGCGGGCCCACTTCTTCCACGCGCTCCAGCTCTTCGGCGTTGGCGGCCATGATGGCGTCGATGGAGCCGAATTCCTGGGCGAGCAGCTCGGCGGTGCGCTCGCCGACGAAGCGGATGCCGAGGCCCATGAGCAGGCGGGCAAGACCGGCTTTTTTGGAGCGCTGAATTTCGTTGAGCAGCGTGCGCGCGGATTTTTCCGCGAAGCGCTCGAGATCGACGAGCTGCTCTTCCGTCAGCGAATAAAGATCGGCGACGCTGTGGACCAGGCCGCGATCGAGAAGCTGCTGCACGGCGGCTTCGCCCAGACCTTCGATGTTCATGACTCCGCGGTAGCCGAAGTGGAGCAGGGTTTCGCGCAGCTTGGCGGGGCAGTCGGCGTTGACGCAGCGGTAGTCGGCTTCGCCCTCTTCGCGGACCACGGCGTTGCCGCAGGCGGGGCAGTTTTTGGGGAAGTGGAATTTGTGCGTGCCGCGGGAATGGGCTGCGTCCTCGACCACTTCGACGACTTTGGGGATGACGTCGCCGCCGCGCTCGACTTTGACCGAGTCGCCGATGAGCAGGCCGAGGCGCTCGATGAAGTCGGCGTTATGCAGGGTGGCGCGGCTGACGGTGACGCCGCCGACGAAAACCGGCGTGAGCATGGCGGTGGGCGTGAGCTTGCCGCTGCGCCCCACGGTGATCATGATGTCTTCGAGCTTGGTGATGGCCTGCTGCGCGGAGAATTTGTAGGCGATGGCCCAGCGCGGGGCGCGGCCGGTGTAGCCGAGGCGTCGCTGCGCTGCGTGCGAATCGACCTTGAAAACCACGCCGTCGATTTCGTAGCCGAGCTTGGCGCGATCGGCTTCGGCTTTCTCGATGAACCTGCTCATTTCCTCGACGGTGCGGACGCGGCCGCGATGGGGATTGACGCGGAAGCCGATAGCGGTGAGCGCGTCGAGCGTGGCCGTCTGGCCCTGCGGCCAGTACTCGCCGTTGGTGAGCAGGAAGTAGCCGTAAAAGACTAGGCCGCGGGCGGCGACGATGCCGGGCTCGAGAGTGCGCAGCGTGCCGGCGGCGGCGTTGCGAGGATTGACGGCGGGGGTGAGGCCTTCACGCTCGCGCTCTTCGTTGAGGCGCTCGAAGGCGGCTTCGGGCATGACGCATTCTCCGCGGACTTCAAAGGATTGCGGCAGGCCGGCCTTGTGGAGTTTTGCTGCGGTGATGGACAGCGGGACGCTGCGGATGGTGCGGATGTTGGTGGTGACGTCTTCGCCGGTGGCGCCGTCTCCGCGGGTGAGGCCCGTGGCGAGGCGCGCGCCGCCGTCATCGGAGGGCGCGTAGGTGAGCGCCACGCTGAGGCCGTCGAGCTTGAGTTCGGCGGTGTATTCGATGGCGAGATTGCCGGCGAGCTCGTGGACGCGGCGATCCCAGTCGGTGAGTTCCTCGGCAGAGTAGGCGTTGTCGAGCGAGAGCATGGGGCGCGAGTGTTGGGCCTTGCGGAAGCCCTCGGCGGGCTTGCCGCCGACGCGCTGGGTGGGCGAGTCGGGCGTGACCAGCTCGGGGTGGTCGGCTTCGAGGCGCTTGAGCTCGTTCATCAGCGCGTCGAATTGGGCGTCGCTGATCTCGGGGGCGTCGAGGACGTAGTAGAGGTGCTCGTGGCGGCGGAGTTCGTCCCGCAGCTTTTCGATCCTGTGCGCGGCCGTCTCGCTCATAGAATTGGATTATAGTGAGGCGGTTGCGGAGTTATTGGTACTCTGCTTTGCAGCTCGCGCGGCACTGAAAGGAATCGCCGACCTAGGACATTCGCGACAGCGAACTCACGCTACTGCCAACGTGCGACGACCGACGCGCTTGGATGCGGGTTTCAATTTGATTTCGATGTCATATCCCAGGCGGTTCAAACACGCCATCAACTTCTGTTCTGAGAGATTGGAAAAATCGCCGCGCATCAGGCCGGAAACCTTGGCCTGTGAAATCCCCATCCGGCGGCCGGCTTCCTCCTGAGTCATTCTCAGACGCCGGATGGCGCGAGTGATTTCGATGACCAGCCCAGACTTTATTTTCAGCTGCTCGGCGTCAGGCAGACCGAGGTCGAGAAATACATTGCCAGAGCTGGTTTCGTATTCGAGATTCTTATGAATTCGCTTTGCCATGCCTCATCTCCTTGGCCAGCGCTTCGGCTACCTTGAGCCGGGCTTTGATAATCTCCATGTCGGCCTGAGGCGTGGAGATTCCGCTTTTGCTCTTTTTCTGGAAGCAGTGCAGAACAAAAACGGCTTCTTTGAAGTTGACAGTGTAGACGGCGCGGTAAGTTCCGCCCGCGTCATTTTCGACTACCTCCAAGACTCCCGCGCTACCAAAACCCTTTAAGGCCTTGGCGGCATCATGCTGCTCGCCCTGCTGAGCGAAGTTCAAGGCATGACCGAAGAACTTCCGCACGCCGACTGGGAGAGACATGAGATCTTTTTGCTGCTCGCAATCCAGATCAGCGGTTTTTGGACTTGCTCACTCACCGATTATACCAGAACAGGTATTGTGAAGTGACGCTGCGCGCTCCGATCCTCTGCTCAGTTCGCGCCCGGCGTCTCGGTCATCCCGCGGAACTTGAGCATGGGGCCGACGCTGGGCTGGGCGCCGAGCCAGGTGCTGTAGAGCTTCTCCAGATCCTCGGTGTTGCCGCGGGAGAGAATCATCTGGCGGAAGCGGTCGCCGTTGGCGCGCGTCAAGCCGCCGTGGTCGAGGAACCACTGGTAGGCATCGTCGTCGAGCATTTCCGTCCAGAGATAGGCGTAGTAGCCGGCCTGGTAGCCGTTGGCCCAGATATGGAGGAAATAGCTGGAGCGGTAGCGCGGCGGCACGTAGCTGATGTCGAGATGCGTGCGCTGCAAGGCTTCGGTCTCGAAGGTGTCGGGGTTCTCGAGCGGCGCGCTGGCGGGGAGCGTGTGCCACTGCAGGTCAAGCTGGGCGGCGGCGAGCAATTCGGTAAGCATGTAGCCCTGGTTGAAAGTCAGCGAGTCCATCAGCTTTTTGCGCAGATCGGCGGGCATGGGCGCGCCGGTCTTGTAATTGCGGGCGAAGTGGTCGAAGACCTGGGGATTGCGGGCCCAGTGCTCGTTGAACTGCGAGGGGAACTCGACAAAGTCGCGCGGGGTTGCGGTGCCGGAGAGGTCAGGGTACTCGGTGTCGGCGAACATGCCGTGCAGTGCGTGGCCGAACTCGTGGAACATGGTGGTCACATCGTCCCAGCTGAGCAGCGCGGGCTGGCCCGGCGCAGGCTTGGTGAAGTTGGCCACGTTGAATACCACCGGGATCCGGTCGAGGAGCTTGGACTGGTTCACGAGATTGCTCATCCACGCGCCCCCGGATTTGTTGTCGCGCTTGAAGTAGTCGCAGTAGAAGAGGGCCAGCGGCTTGCCGTTAACGTCGTAGACTTCGAAGACGCGCACGTCAGGTTGCCAGACGGGAATGTCGTGCCGCTCCTTGAAGGTGATGCCGTAGAGCTCGTGTGCCGCGTAGAAGACGCCGTTCTGAAGCACGTTGTTCAGCTCGAAATACTGCTTCACCTGGTTTTCGTCGAAGTCGTAGCGGGCTTTGCGCACCTGCTCGGAGTAAAACTCCCAGTCCCAGGGCTGGAGCGTGAAGCCGCCGTGCTGCTGGTCGATGAGGGACTGGATGTCTTTGGCTTCGCTGGCAGCTTTGGCGGTGGCCGGAGGAACGAGCTGGTCGAGGAAGTGGATGGCGGCCTGCGGAGTCTTGGCCATCTGGTCGGTGAGGTTCCAGGCGGCGTAGTTGGGATAGCCGAGGAGCGCGGCTTTCTGGGCGCGCAACTGCGCAATGCGCGAGATGAGGGAGCGGGTATCGTTGGCATCGCCGCGCTCGCAGCGGTTCCAGGAATCTTCGAAGAGAGTTTTGCGGGTATCGCGATCGGTGAGGAAGGTCAGGTCGGGTTGCTGCGTGGTGTTCTGCAACGGAAGCAGCCAGCCTTCTTGTTTGCGGCCTTTGGCGTCCTGCGCGGCCGTAGCCAGTTGCGCGGGGCTGAGGCCGGCGAGCGCCGCCTGGTCGGTGGTGGAATAGGCGCCGGCCTTGGTGGCGGCGAGCAGCTTGTTCATGAACTGCGCTTCCAGCGTTGCATCCTCTTCGTTGATCTTCTTCAGCCTGGCTTTGTCGGCATCAGATAGCTGCGCGCCGGCCTTCACGAATTGCTGATATTGATACCAAAGCAGGCGCTGCGATTCGGGATCGAGGTGCAGCGATTCGCGCTTGTCGTAGATGGCCTTGATGCGTGCGAAGAGTTTCGAGTTGAGGTAGATCGAGTCCTGCATGGCGGCGAGCTTGGGCGCTTCGTCTTCCTGGATTTTCTGCAGGGTGGGATCGGTGTTGGCGCCGGTGACGCAACTGAAGACCAGGTTGACGCGAGTAAGCAGGCGGCCGGCTTTTTCCAGAGCGACGAGAGTGTTTTGGAACGTGGGCGGAGCGGGATCATTAGCGATCGCCTGGATCTCCTTGAGCTCCTGCGCCATGCCGGCGTCAAATGCGGGCTGGTAGTCGCTGTCTTTTATTTTGTTGAAGGGCGGCGCGTGAAAGGGCAGCGTGCTGGACGCGTAGAAGGGATTTGCGGGGCCGAAGGCTGCGGTTTGCGATTCCGGGTTTGCCTGCGCCGCCTGTGCGCCGGCCGCGCAGAACAGCGTGGCGGCAGCGGCAAATGTGATTGCGATTTCAAGGATGATTGTTCTACGGGCGCCGAGCACCGCGCACTTACTCTCCATGCCAGCCTCCAAGGGTACAGAATTCAACCCATTCATTCTATGAGACCGCGCCGGGAGGTGTATGGCACAGGGCTCACATGCGGAGCCTGGGGGCGCGGGGCCACCCGGATATGACATGCTGAATATGGATACCCTGCCTGCATGGAGCCAGTCACTCATTTTCTTACCGGCGCGTGTATCGGCCGCGCCGGATTGAATCGCAAGACAGCTTACGCCACGCTGGCCGCGGTGCTGGCGGCCGAGGCCGCCGACCTGGACATGCTGTGGGGCTTCGCCGGGCCGGTGAACGAACTTCAGCATCATCGCGGTTTCACGCACACGTTTCTCGGCGCGTCGGTGGTGGCCGCGGCGGTGGTGGGCGTGATCTGGGCCGGGCATTTCCTCAAGGAACAACAGCGCGCGCGCAAGGCGGCGGCAGCGCAGGCGAAAGCCGCGGCAGCGGAGCCGGATGCGCCGGCCATCTGGCCGCCGAAAGGGCCGGTGGTGGTGCCGCGCGGACGGCAGCCGGTGCGCTGGTGGTGGCTTTTCCTTGCGGCGCTTATCGCGGCGGAGAGCCACATTGTGCTGGACTGGATGAACAACTACGGGGTCAGGCCTTTTTATCCGTTCAGCGGCAGGTGGTATGCGGGCAGCCTGATGTTCATCGTCGAACCGGTGATATTGATCATCCTGGCCATGGCAATGATCATGCCGTGGCTGCTGGGGCTCGCCGACCGCGAGATCGGGGCGCGCCTCAAGCCGTTTCGCGGGCGCGGCTGGGCGATTTTCGCGCTCGCAGCGTGGGTTGTTCTGGCCGGGCTGAGGTGGTGGGAGCATGGTTCGGCCATCGATCTGGCGAGAACCGCGGCGATTACGCTGGACCCGATCGAGCGCGTGGCAGCGGAACCTTATCCGTCGAGCCCCTTTCGCTGGCATGTGCTGGTGGAGACGCCCAGCTACTTTCAGACGGCGGAGGTGAATACGTGGGTGGGCTCCGTGGACACCGATCCCAGGGTGGACACGGTTTACAAGCCCGCGGTAACGCCGGCGGTGGAAGCGGCCAAGCGCACTTACCTGGGCAGCGTTTACATGGACTGGAGCAGGTGGCCGGTGGTGCGTGACATGGGGCAGCAGCCGGCGCCGGGAATGGATCCTCCGCCACTGCCTCCACAGCGTACCTGGACTACGGTCCGGTTCGCGGATCTGCGCTTCAATTACCCGATTATCTGGATCCGGGAAGCCTCGGACCGGTGGCCACTTACGGGCTGGGTTTACATGGTGGACGGCAGCGAAGAAGCCGGCGAATCGATGGCCGGACGGGAGCAGCACTGAGGCCGGAGTTTCACTGGGATGGAAAAAATTGTTGGAATAATGAAAGACCCGCAGGGCTTTTGCCATTGACCTTGAGGCGCGGCGACCCGGAGAATGGGTATTCGGCCCTGGTACAAACAAAAGCGGCATTTGCCCCGCGAGGCCAGGTGCCTGTCTCATATTCCTGCGAAGACGAGGTTGAAGATGATCGCTTACCTGCTTTTGCTGGTTGCCGTATTGACGCGCGTGTTGCCGCACGCCGGGTTGTGGAACTTTACCGCAGTCGGCGGAGCGCTGCTCCACTTTGGCGCGCGGCGGCCGCTGCGCGAGATGGCGGTGCCGCTGGTGGCATTGGTGGCGACGGATTACTGGCTGACCACGCACGCATATCACTACGCATTTGCATGGGCGGCTTACGGCGTGACCTGGGCATGGTACGCGGGAGCGATGCTGCTGGGATGCGGGCTGCTGCAGAAGCGCACCACCGTGCTCCGCGTCGGCGCCGGGGCGTTGCTGGCGCCGACTTCGTTCTTCCTGCTCAGCAACTTCGCGGTGTGGCCAGGCAGCGACATGTATCCGCACACGCTGAGCGGCCTCTTGACCTGCTACTCGGCGGGCGTGCCCTTCTATCGCAACGATCTGGCGTCGACCGCCATCGTATGCGCGCTGGCATTCGGATTGCCTGTGCTGCTGCGGCGCATGAACCTGTTGCATGCAAGAGAAGCCCTGGCAGATAAGTAGGCGCGTAAATCGCGCGCTTCTCGCGTCTTCCGAAACCGCGGAAATTGCTCTTCAACGTGAGCTCGAAAACGAGCATCGCCCTTGGTGTGCCTCGCATCCCATGGAAATGCGCAAAAGTGCGAAGACCGTCGGCCAGGGAGAAAGAAGACGTGATGGGATGCGTTCGGGCAGCACCGGACAGCCAGCGCGGTCATCAAGCCGGCTAACCTTCACCTTCAACAAATCTCCTCACGGTCTTCGCCTTTGCGCCTGAGACGGAACTGCCGCGCGGCGCGTCTGGGCTGGGTCGGCCCGAGAACCGAATCGCCCGCAATCGCGCTGGAGAACATGCGCTTCAGACAAGCGCCGCGCGGCAGCCGAGTGAAATCGGGGTGGAGGGTAGATTCAATGACTCGAGAGAATTCGCTCAGACATTCCCAATCGGGACGTGGAACATCGCCGATGACAGAACGAGGTTCTTCATCAGCAACAAAGTCTAGCGCCGGCGCCAATCGCGAGCCGGACGGCCGGCTGCACGCGCGTTCCCATGCGGCGCATCGCGATTCGGGGAACGCGGAACCGCATCCGAGGCCTGCCGGCAACCTGCGGCAGGGGTCGTATCCCGGCGGACGGAAGGAACCCTGAAGAATCCGCCGCAACATCCACAAGGCCGAAGAGCTTTCGGCCCGGTTCGGAATTTGCGATTGACAGCAGGCACACACCATGGCGATGCAGAAATCTCCGCAGACACAATCCGAGCAGAACGTCAGTTTCGAGCAGACCGATCTTGATCCCGATCTGGAGCGGAAACTGGCCGAAGGCGACGAGTCTGAGCTTCCGCAAACCGGCGGGCAGATTGGCGGAACGCGCTCGCCGCGGCACGCGCCCAGACCCGGGCCGGAGCACATTACCGAGCCGGAAACGGTAGCACACCAAGGCTCGGTGAGGACGCGCACGCCGGGCGATGCGAAGAAGCAGGGCATCTCGTCGCAATCGAGCAAGGAAGAGAGCAATGGGCAGAAAAAAGTGGTGAAGTCACGCGATGACGCAAAAGCCGGCGTAAAGCACGGCGGGAAGCGGGCGGCTTAGATCCACCCACGCAGGCCGCATAGGTCCACCGCGGCGGACAGCGAGGGTAAGGGCAGCCAAGATACGTGGGCTCATGAGCAGCGCCTGGGGGCGAGAGCACTGTCGGGCCAAAAATAATGGATGTGGATATCCCTGCCGCGTCCATTCGAATTGCATCTACAGCATTTGAGTGAGCCCTATGATTTCCCTTCAGGTACTCCGCGATCTTGCTGGCTTCTGGACGGACGCGGGAGACGCCCTTTCGATTTACTTCGAACCCTCAACGCCTTCGGAACTTTCGCACCGCGAGGAGACGACCCTCGCCAAGGAGCGCATCCAGCAGGCAATCGGGACCATGGGCCATCTGCAACTGGTGGGATCAACCACGCCGCGAGCATTCGTGCGGCGAGCCATCGAGACTATCGCCGACATGGAGGGCAATCACGGCCGGGCGAAAGTGATCTTTGCGTCCGCGCGCAACAATATGTGGCGGGAATTCGACGTCCCGGGCAAATTCGGCGTGCGCGTCGACGTGGGCCAGGCGTTCACCGTGGCGCCGCTGATCACGCGGCAGAGCAACCAGCCCAGAATCGCCATTTTGCTCGCCGATCGCGACCGAGCCCGCTTGCTGCTGCTGGAGGCCTGCGAAATCACCGAGCGCAACAACGTGCTTACCGGCGTTGAAGAAAAGGTTCGCACTACCGGCGCGCGAAAGTCGAGCCACATCGAACGCAGCAAGGAAGACCCGGTACACAAGCACTTCACCGCCGTCGGCGCGCAACTGCTTCGTTCTCAGCAAAAGGGCTTCTTCGAGAAGCTGCTGGTGGGGTGCAGGGACGAACTTTGGCCGGAGATCGAAGAGGGCCTGCCTTCCGAGCTGAAGCGGGTGATGATCGGCCGGTTTCACGTGGATCCGGGCGCGGCTTCTCCGCGGGAAGTCCAGGAACTGGCGGAAAGGATCATCGCTCGGCGCGATCGCATCGAGCTTCGCGACCTGGCTGCGAAAGCAATGGACCAAGCCGCTGCCGACAGGCTCGGGGCAATGGGGCTGGCCAACGTGGCGCAGGCGCTGGAGCGGAAGGAGGTGCGCGTGCTGCTGCTGCCCGATCCGCGGGCGCGGTTCAGCCAGGCGGCGTGGCTCTGCTCCCGCTGCGAGCACCTGGATCTGCAATCGCGAGACAAATGCGAGCTATGCGGAGCGCAGATGCGACGCTTTCCGCGAGCCGACGAGGCCCTGGTGCGCAAGGCGCTGGCAAACGGAGCGGAGATCCGCTCGCTGCGCCACGCCAGCGCCCAGCCGGAAAACGAGATTGGCGCCTGGCTGCGCTTCCGCGCCGAACACAATACGCCGCACGCTTTGGCAAGCTGAGGGACCGGACCCGGGAGAAACTCGACAAAAACTTCCCGTGGCCGCTTCGATCCGGCCGCATCGCTTTTCATGGCGCGCAAGTGCCCGTTCCCTGCCTGGCTGTGGGATGAACTGGAAAATGCGGGCAGGCTGCCAACTTCATCTGTATGTGTTATTCTCCGCGTTTGGCGGAGCTTGGGGAGAAATTCCGCCGAAAATAAAAACTGGTTCGGCGGTTGTGCGCGAAGCTGCGCAAAAGCGATCGTAACCGGGACCACTCGGGGGCAGTTCATGGATATGAAAGACACTCTCGGTGTGCTGCTGGCCGGCGGAGCTGGGGAACGGCTCTTTCCCCTGACGCGAGATCGCGCCAAGCCGGCAGTGCCCTTCGGCGGGCATTACCGGATCATCGACATCACCCTCTCCAACTGCATCAATTCCGGGCTGCGCCGCGTTTTCATCATGACGCAATACAAGGCGCTGAGCCTGAACCGGCACGTCCGCGAAGGGTGGACGGGCATCGTGGCGCAGGAACTGAGCGAGTTTTTCGAGCTGCTGCCGCCAATGCAGCGCACCGGCGCCAACTGGTACATGGGAACCGCCGACGCGGTGTACCAGAACATCTATTCAATCGGTAGCGAACAGCCGACTTACGTGATCATTCTCAGCGGCGACCATATTTACAAAATGGACTACAGCCGCATGCTGGCCTATCACAAGGAAAAGGGCGCCGAGGTGACGCTGGCGACGCTGCCCATTGCGCCGGAAGACGTCGCGCGGTTCGGCGTGGTGGAGGTGGCTCAGAACGGCGAAGTCGTGGGCTTCCAGGAAAAGCCGCCCTCGACAACCGTACGATCTCCGTTCAACCCGGACGCGGTGGACGCGTCGATGGGAATTTATATCTTCAATACCGAGACGCTGCTGAAGGCGCTGATGACGGACGCGGAAGACCCGGACTCGAAGCATGACTTCGGGCACAACATCCTGCCGGCTCTGCTAGGCAAAAAGAAGATGGTGGCCTACAGCTTTGTCGACGAGAACAAAAAACAGGCACTCTACTGGCGCGACGTGGGCACGCTGGACGCCTATTACGACGCCAACATGGACCTGTGCTCGGTGTCGCCGATCTTCAACCTCTACGACCGGGATTGGCCGATCCGGACGCGGGTGCGTCAGTATCCGCCGGCGAAGTTTGTCTTCGGCGAGCCCGGCCGGTCGGGCATGGCCATCAATTCGGTGATTACCGCCGGCGTGATCATCTCCGGCGCGGTGGTCTCGAATTGCGTGGTCTCGCAGGACGTGCGCGTGAACTCGTATTCCGAGGTGGATTCGAGCATCATCTTCTCGCACGTGAATATCGGCCGGCATTGCCGCATCCGGCGGGCGATCATCGACCGCGATGTGCACATTCCCGAGGGCGCGGTCATCGGCTACGACCCGGTGGAGGATAAGCGGCGGTACTTCGTCACGCCGTCGGGGCTGACCATTGTGACGCGGGATGCTTCGCTCTTCGAGTCGCCTGTGGATCCGGAGTTTGGGCAGCGGTATTGAAGCCGCACCAACCGGCTACGAAGGTACAGCCAGCGTATTGTAAGCCGGCTCCCGCAGAGGCTCGCGGCACGTCGCCGGAAGATCGCTGTCATAAAGCGAATAGCCCAGCTTCAAGAGCTGCGTTGAAACCTCTTCGCGGCTTTCCGGATGGGATTCAAAGATGATGCAGGGGCGCCGGGTTTCGAGCAGCCGGGCGGCGCCGCGGAATACTCCCAGTTCCGCGCCCTCCACATCGATTTTGAGCACGTCCGGCGGAGGAATGCGCTCGGCCATCCAGTCAAGTGAAACAGTCAGAACGGTCTGGGTTTCGCGAATTCCGCCAGTCTGGCTGGCGCCGAATCCGGCCAGAGAATTGGAAGCGCGGCTGCGCGCGGCGATGTTGAATCTGACCAGGGCAACGCTATCCGATACAGCGCAGGGGATCACCTCTACCGGAGCGGCTTCCGGATTCAGACGCGCCGAACGACGCAGCAGGCTTACCAGCATCACATCGGGCTCAAACGAATACACGCGGCCCTTAGCGCCTGCTAGACCCGCAGCAGCGAATGAAAACAGTCCCATATTCGCGCCGACATCCCAGATTACGCTTCCGGGTTTGACGGTCTCGGCTGCATTCTCCAGCAGCTTCTGCGACGGCCGCAATCCGAACCAGTAGCTGAGGCCGCACTCCGGACTGATGTACATGCGGCAACCGCCGTATTTCTGCGGCAAGCGGCGCCGATATGAGCGGCCCCTGCTCAGCCGCTCTGCCAAACTTCTCAACATTTCCCTGTGACCTCGCCGGCCGGAGTCGAATGGGGTAACGATCTATGCAGATTTCGCCTTCAGAATAGCATCCTGAGGGATCCGGTTCAGCGCCCTCTCCGCGCGAGCAGCGGATCAGAATTCGCCGCCGGCCGCAGGCGCACGGCCAATGCCCATTTCAGCGCGTCGATGCCTTCGCCGGTGACGGCGGAGATGGCATGAAACTCCAGCTTGCGCCGCTTTACGTGAGCGGCGAGCTTCTTCAGCTTCTCAGGATTGGCGGCGTCGATCTTCGTGGCGGCGACGATCATGGGCTTTTCCGCGAGCGGATGAGTACCGTTGCCGAAGCTGGCCAGCTCATTGTTGATAATCTTGAAATCCTCTACAGGATCGGGACGGCCGGAAGAATCCGAGACATCGACGAGGTGGAGAAGCAGGCGGGTGCGCTCGATGTGGCGGAGAAACTGCGTGCCCAGTCCGGCGCCTTGGTGCGCGCCTTCAATGAGACCGGGCAGGTCTGCGACCACAAATGATTCATCGTTGGGCTGCTCGCCTACCGTGACTACGCCGAGATTCGGTTCGAGCGTGGTGAAGGGATAATCGGCGACCTTGGGGCGCGCGGCGGAGATGCGCGAGATGAGCGTGGACTTGCCGGCGTTGGGGAAGCCGACCAGGCCGACGTCCGCCAGCAGCTTGAGCTCGAGGCGGTAGGCGCGCTCCTCGCCGGGGCGGCCCATCTCGTGCTCGCGCGGCGCCTGGTGGGTGCTGGTGGCAAAGTGCTGGTTGCCGCGGCCGCCGCGGCCGCCCTTGGCTATGACGATGCGCTCGTCAGGGTGCTGGAAGTCGTGCACCAGCTCGCCGCTGTCCAGGTCAAAAAGCGAGGTGCCGACGGGCACCTGCAGGACGATGGAGCGGCCGTCGAGCCCGGTGCAGTTGGAGCCCATGCCATGCTCGCCGCGCTGCGCCCGGTGCTCGGGGTTATAGCGGAAGTGGATGAGGGTATTATGGCGGTCGGAGGACTCCATGACGACGTCGCCGCCGCGGCCGCCGTCGCCACCAGAGGGTCCGCCGCGGGGAACGAATTTTTCGCGGCGGAAGGCCATGCAGCCGTTGCCGCCGTCGCCGGCCTTTACGCGGATTTTAACTTCATCGATGAATGCGGCCATAAATGCAGGGAACAGGGACCAGGGAACAGGGAATAGCAACCCGGTTCGACGAGTCGATGAGCTGAGCTCCTGGAATCCTCGCCTTGATTTCCCTCAATCAGTCTTCCAGTTCCAGTTTAATCGGCACAGCAGATGGGTATCTGTGCGAGGGCTTAAAACCAATCCTCAGGTTCACTTTTGGCCTGGCGAAGACGGAGCCGGAACGGGAAAGACCTTCAGCCGGCTGGGAGGCGGCGATTGCCGGCCGTGCGGCATGGAGATGAGCACGTTGAAATCGGGCGGCGGCTGGAATTGCGTGGGATCCGGGTCGCCCCGGTCCGAAACCAACAGCTCGTAATCGTTCGTGCCCAAGCCCGGATCCCGCACGATCCAGCGAACAGTTTCCCTTATGTCGATGGATTCCCAATCCTCAGTGACCACGGTCTGGGGTCGATCGGTGTGATTGTTCGACATGCCCGGGGCGACGATGTCGGTGATCCGCTGACCTTCGTCGTAAGTGCCGTTGATGTATGCCGGCGGCAGGATTTCTTCTTTGTAACCCGGCTTCGTCGGGCCCACTGAGCGCGCAAAGATCTGGTAGTCTCTCGATCCGTCGGGTTTCGGGGGTAGGTGTCGGGCCATAAGTTGGTCAAGCCCTGGGGTCCGAATTTGGAAACAATGACGGTTTTATCGCCGCCTCCGATTGTCCAGTGCCATTCGAGGTGATCCACCGGATCGGTTACCGTGACTCCATATACGTCGGTTCCGGGGAACATGGGAGTGCCATCCTGGCGGCGGGTTCTGCCCTCAGAGTCGCGCCACAAGAAGACAACGACGCTTGCACGGGCGACAGTTCCGTCTGGCTGGGGGACCTTGCAGGTGACGGTCAGCGTGCCCGTGAAGGGCATGTTCTTGCGCACGATTTCCAGCTGAAGTTCCTTGACGATGGGGATGCAGCTTGGCGAAGAATTGGCTTGCGGAAACGCCGTGGGTGGCGTCAGGATGCACGCCGCTGCGAATCCGGTACAACAGATCCAACGTGGGAGACGCATGTGGAGGCCCTCTTGAGTTCTGCAACGAAGGGTACACCGATCTTGGCCGCAAACTCAATATTCCGATCAGGTGGTGACTGACGGTGTGCATGTTAGCTTCAGTGGTGAACTGCACCGGACCCAAAGAATCCAGCTGTTGTAAAGAACTGTCCGTAATTTGAACAATCTAATGTGATGGGGCTTACATTCTCGCCCGTTTTCCGGGCTTAGAATCCGTGAAAACTCATTTAGCGCATTGGGAAGCAGCCAGACCTGCGGGTGATGAGCTGCGGCGGCTTCCGGGCCGGATCGCCATTTAGAGCTGACCGGCGTCGCGCAGGGACCTGCGTTTTTCCCAGAATCTGCCGCAGGCCGGAAGTTGCCCATGGATTTGAAACGGCGGAGCCGGACGGGGCCGCTTGCGGCGGCCGTGTTGCTCGCATGCGCGGCCTCGCCTCTGTTCGCCCAATCGAGGGTGCGGGTGATCCGGCCGGAGGGCCTGGGCTCGCTTTCAGGAAAACTGGCCGATTTGCATGCTGTGCCCCTGGCCGGCGCGACGGTGATTCTGCGCAACCAGGCAACCGGCACGGAGGTCCGCGCGACCACCGGCCGAAATGGGGCTTATCGGTTCACCGGGTTGGCGCCAGGGGAATACACAGTGGTGGCCGAATCAGCGAAGCTGGGGCGCGGCAGCCTGGGCGGGATCGAGGTGGACGCCGGGGCCGAGGCGCGCGTGGAAACGGCCATGCGCTTCGAGCCGCCGGCAGCAGGGGAACCGAAAACGGTGGCGAGTATGGAAGCAGTCCCGGCGGAGATTGGCCCGACCGCGCCGGCTCCGTCACCGCCTCCAAGCCAACCTCAGCGGGTGATTGCTGTGCGGCCGGCAAAAATATCGCCGCCGGTGCTATCCGTCACGCCGGATGCGTCAGTGGCAGCGCAACCCATAAGAGGATTGCCGCTGATGGCGATGGCCGCTCCACCGGCACCGCCTTCCGCGGGCGCCGGCGAAATCGGCCGGATCGGGGCCCCGGCTGCAGGATCTGAAGCGAGCGAGCTGGCCGTGGCGGGATTGGATCTCAAGATGCAGCTCAGCCAGCTTCCTCCGCCGCGGATCCTTGCTGCCGCGCAACAGCCGGACCCGGTCGCCGCAACTGTGACCACGACCGTGAGCGGCTCGGAACTTCAGACGCTGCCGGTGAGCGGCAGGCGGTGGCAGGACTTCGTGCTGGACACGCCTTCCGCCTCGACCCAGTCAGGCGGTGAGGGCGGGACCGCGATGCGCGGCTCCGTGACTGAGCCGGCCGGCATGGCGGTCGACGGCGTAAGCACACGCCTCGCTTTTGGCAACACGGGGGGAAGCAGGCCGGGAGCATCAGCCAGCGACGGGCCGAACCGAATGGCGCAGGCGTGGGGCGGGCGCGGCGCGATGGTCAGCGAAGCGGCCATCCGGCAGGTGCAGACGGTTGCCGGAAATGTGGAGGCACGGGTTTCGCGCGGCGCGGGCGGACGCGTGGAAGTGACCACGGAGAGCGGGTCGAACCAGTTGCACGGGCAGGGCATTCTCTTCGACCGGCAGAACACATGGGCAGCGCGGAATCCGTTTACGCAGTGGGTAAAGGAGACGGCGCCGGCGACCAACTCGACCACGCCGGTTTTCACGCCCGAGGCGTACACGCCGCCGGATCACGAAGTGAGCCTTGGCCTCGGGGTGGGCGGGCGTATCCGGCGCGACAAGCTGTACTGGTTCGGCGCGCTGGATGCGAACCACCGCAACGATCCCGGCATTGCCATGGTGAAGCACCCGGACCAGTTTTTCGCGCAGCCCTCGAACGACGAGATGCAGGCGCTGAGCGCGCGGCTGGGGATGAGCAGCGTGAATCCGGTGGCGGAGGGACTGGGGGCGTACTCGAAGATGCTCGAGACCCTGGCGGGATTGCTGGGACCGGCGCCCCGGACCTCAGCCGAGTGGGTAGGCTTCGGGCGCATCGACTGGAAAACCACGGAGCGGCAGACCTTCACATTGGAAGGCACGGGCGCAAGCTGGAATGCTCCGGGTGGCGGCATGCGTGCGGTTTCGGAACCGTACGGGAGCCACAGCTTCGGATCGAGCCAAGCCGCGCAAGAGTGGCTGCTGGCGCGATGGGAGGCGTTCCTCACGCCGAATCTGCTGGCGGTGACGCAGGGATCGGCCGGTCGCGCGGTGATGACGGCGCGGCCGGAGACGCCGTCGGCCTTTGAGCAGACGCTGGAGCAGAGCGCGTGGGGACAGTTGCCGCAGATCGTGGTCGATTCGCGCTATGGATTCACCATCGGCAATCCGGCGCGATTCGGGCCGGGGAATTATCCGGCGGAGCAGAGTTTTCGTGCGCAGCAGATGGTGGACTGGGCGCACAACAGCATGCTGGTGAAAGCCGGTTTCAATGTGGGCCACAACGCTGACTCAACCAACCTGCTGCGCAATGAGACGGGGACGTATCACTACGCCACGGTCTATGACTTTGTGTCGGACGCGCTGGCATTTGACGCGTTCGGACTGGCGGGTGTCGAGAATGCATCGAGCCCGCACAACTGCGACCAGCGAGGGAAGGTGTGGCGAGACTCTGCCGGCGGGCTGCGCGGGCTGGGGAATTTGCCGTGCTATTCCTATTACTCGCAGATGATGGGGCCGACATATTGGCATTTGAGCACCAACGACTGGGCTGGTTACGCCACGGCGCAGTGGCAACCGAAAAAGCTGATGGTGGTTGCAGTGGGGCTGCGCTGGGACCGCGAGCAGATGCCGCCGCCCATCGCGTGGCTCACCAATCCTGACCTGCCGCTGGCGGAGAAACTGCCTGAGTTGGGGAACCAGTGGAGCCCTCGGATCAGTATGGCGGTGGGCAACGGCGACAGCCGGTTGCCGGTATTGCGGATGGGATATGGAATCTATTACGGGCGGACGCAAAACGCCACGCTGGAGTCGGTGCTGACGCAGTCAGGCTCGATGCGGGGTGATTTGAATTTCTTCATCCGGCCGACTGACGGCCTCAATTCATTTTCAGCGCGAAGCGGGGCGCCGCTGTTCCCCTATGTGCTGGAAGGCGAGCCGATGAGCGTGGTGAAACCGGACGTGGTGGAGTTTGCGCCGGGCTTCCGCAATCCAGAAGTGCACCAGGCGGTCGCGTCGCTGGAGGAAAAGCTGCCGGCGCATTTGCATTTGGCGGAAAGCGCGCTGGTGAGCCTGGGGCGCAGGCTGCCAGTCGCAGTGGATACGAATTTCGATCCGGCGATGAATCCGAAGACGATCACATATGCGGTAGTGGACGGAACCGGAAAAGGGCCGATCAAAACGCCGCAGATCACGGTGCCGTTTTACGCCACCTGGCCTTCGCCGACCGGCGCAACAGGACGGCTGAATCCTGGATATCAGCAGATTTCGCAGCTGGAGAACCGGGCGAATTCGACATATGAAGCGGCGGTGGTGCGTGTGTCGCGGTACGGGCGCGGCATCTCGTTCTCGGCGCACTACACCTACGCGCATGCGATGGACTGGAATCCCGACGAGAGCACCTACCTGGGCGGCAGCGGCGTGCTGGACCCGGCGGACTTTGGCGCGGAGTACGGAACCAGCAGCCTGGACGTGCGACACTCGGGCGGGACGACGCTGACCCTGGAAGCGCCGTGGAAGCTGCACGGCGAGATGGGCCGCGTGGCGGATGGTTGGAGGCTTTCGGGCGTCGGGTATTTTCGCAGTGGTCTGCCGTACACCATGCGGACTTCAGGCTCGCTGGCCAAGGAGTTCACCAGCGGCGGCGACGAGATTGTGGCGCTGGGGCCGGGAATGAACGGCTCGGGCGGCGACAATCGCGTTTATGGCGTGGGTCGAAATATATATCGCTATCCGTGGACATGGAAGGCCGATGTCCGCGTCGGCAAGCGCTTCGATCTGGGCCACCTGCGACAACTTGAATTGCTGGCCGAAAGCTTCAACCTTTTCAATCACCAGAATGTGACGCGGGTCGAAACCACGGGCTACTACGTCGATCCAGGGAGCAGGTCGGGCGGTTTGCCGACGCTGAATTTTCTAACCGGGCTGAAGACAAATACCACGGCATTCGGGCAGCCGCTCAACATCAACGCAACGAATTACTTCCGCGAGCGGCAGATTCAGATCGGCCTGCGAATGAAATTCTAAAGCGCACGATATGCTGAAGAGCCGGGCGAGGGCCCGCAGGTGCGAAGACTCGATCGGCTGCGAACTCAGGAGCAGCTTCGCGTGCCAGATCTGAAGCGCATTGCGCCGGCTTCTTCAGCCATGAGCGAATGCTGAACCCGTAGATCCCGATACAAAACAGGTTGGCGGGAATGAAGCCGAATTGCGCCGTGCGCCAGCCGATGGCGCAGATCAATATGCTATTGACGCTTCCCACCAGCAGGCCGGTCCATTGTTTACGGCCCACAAGTACGGTGGAGAGAACGGTAAGACAACAAGAGATGTAGTCCAGGCGAAACACGTGCGGCCTAAATACCCTAATTGAGATATTGCTGCTGGTGGGCTCAGTATCTCACAGCTCCGGCGCCAGGCGGCGCCAGGTAACAGCACTTCAGTCACCGGTCTGAATGTGAGCCCGCCGCCCAGCAGTTTTCGAAGATTTGATGTTAAAAATATTTGACATGATGCAGCAATTTCGCTATGCTCACCCATGTTAAATATTTTCGACATGGAGGTGACTCGAAATGGCCACGGGTTTTTCGTACCGGGAGAAGACGCTCTACGCCTCGCTGGCAGTGGAACTGGCCGTGTACGGCCCCTATTTCTTCCTGCACCGGCAGAACTCGGTGAACAAGGTGGCAGCCATGATCATAGCGATTATCGTGCTACAGATCATTCTGCAATCGATCATCGCCGGGCTGACGCGCAACCGGGTAACGGACGAGCGGGATCGCTTGATCGAGCTGCGAGGCTATCGTGCCGGTTATCTGATGATCGCTTCATTGATGGTCATCGGACTGGGCATGTTGTGGTTTCACGCGACGGTTGGACATCTCCACCTGGAAAACCGCATGGTAGGGCTGCATTTCCTGAGCGTCTTCTTTGGCATGCTGGTCATCGCCGATATCACTAAGACCACCGCGCAGATTGTGTCGTATCGGAAGGCACTCTGATGCCCGCCATACGTAATCAGATTCGAGAACTCAGGGCCGCGCGGCAAATGACGCAGCAGGAACTCGCCGACCGGATCGGCGTCACGCGCCAAACCGTCATCGCCATCGAGCAGGATAAGTATTCACCCTCGCTGGAGACTGCGTTCAAAGTGGCCATTGTGCTTGGCGTGCCGCTGGATAAGTGCTTCCAGTACGACCCGAACGGCAGGCGCTAGGCAGGATCCGAGTCCTTTTATCCATCGCGGATCGGCAATACCTGCAGAGAGCGGGTGCAGGAAACACGGCGAGGCACTTTCGAGCGCAATTGTTTGCGTGTCGTGCGGATCAGTCGCCGGTCTGAATGTTGACGAGGACTCCGTCGCCGCCGGGCGAGACGGTGCTGGTCTGCGGCGCGCGCCAATGGTCGATGTGGCTGACCTGGTGCACGCAACTGATGGTGCAGTTGGGGGCGCAGCTCTTGGCAGTAACGAATTCGCGCTTCACGTCCGCGCGTGTGTATTCCGCGATGGGCACGCCGGGAGTGCCGCGCTGTTGCGAGCAGTAGTGGACCAGGCCGTCTTCGCAGATGTAGAGGTAGCGCGAGCCGGCGCGGCAGCGCCAGTCGTTGGGCCGGCCCTGGGCGATGGCTTCCTGGAACTGGTTGAAGCGCGAATAACTGCGCTTCTTCATGCGCCGCATTTCGAAGTAGACCCGCGCTTCGTCGGGCTTGAGCGGCTTGAGCTGGCCGTCGCCGTCGTGAATGATGCCGATGGTGGAGGTGAAGCCGAGCGCCAGCGCGCGCTTGCCGATGACCAGCGCGTCGTTGGGATTCTTGATGCCGCCGCCGACTACGGAATTGATGTTGACGTGGAATTCGGCGAATTCGGCCAGCATCTGCAGCTTTTTGTCGAGCACCTTCAGGCTCTTCATCGACACGTCGTCGGGGTCGAGGTTGTCGATGGAAATCTGCATGTGGTCGAGGCCGGCGCGGTTCAGGCGCTCGATGCGCTCGCGGCTGAGCAGATAGCCGTTGGTGATCATGCCGGCGAGGGCGCCGGTGCGGCGGATGCGGCGGATGACGAGGTCGAGCTCGGGGTGCGTCAGCGGCTCGCCGCCGGAGATGGTGATGATGCTGGTGCCCAGGCGGCCGAGGTGGTCGATGCGGCGGTTCATCTCCTCGACCGGCACGGGCTTGGAGACTTTGTCGAACTCGTTGCAGTAGGCGCAGCTCAGGTTGCAGAAGCGGTTGGGGATAATCTGCGCCATCACCGGATGGCCGGTGAACAGCAGGGCGCGCCCCACCAGTGCAACTTCGCGGATTTTGCGGGTGGCGGCTTTGAGCCTGCCGCGCACGGTGGATCTCCGGGGCCTGGCCATCATTTCTATTGAATCACATTGCGGGCAGAATGAAACCGCAACTTGAATCCTTTGATTTAGATGCCTCAGAGGCAGGCCGGACGGCGAAACCGCGCAAAACCGCGGCCGATCGGTGCGCATAATGGGACTACAGGCTGGGCAAAGCGGCGGCGGGCGAAGAGGAGGCGGAGATGGACAGGATTTCGGTGGTGAAGACCGACATTACAACGCTGGATGTGGATGCGATCGTCAATGCGGCGAATACCTCGCTGCTGGGCGGCGGCGGCGTGGACGGGGCGATCCATCGCGCGGCCGGGCCTGAGCTTTACGACGAATGCGAGACGCTGGGCGGGTGCGCGACCGGCGGCGCCAAGCTGACCAAAGGCTACCGGCTGCCGGCGCGATACGTGATTCACACCGTGGGCCCGGTGTGGACCGGCGGCGACCGAGGCGAGCGCGAACTGCTGGCAAGCTGCTACCGCGAGTGCTTCCGGATTGCGCGCGAGCAGGGCTTCAGGACGATTGCATTTCCGGCGATCAGTTGCGGCGTGTACCGCTTTCCGGTGGATGAGGCGGTGAAGATCGCGGTGCGCGAAACGGGGGAGGCGCTGAAGGCAAACGAGAAGGTCGAGGAGGTGGTTTTTGCGTGCTTTGGGGATGATGTCTACGAGGCTTATCAAGCTCAGATGCGTGCCATGTAGGGCGCCGGGCAAACGGGCACGCACCAAGCCTGATTTGCTGACTCACTAACTTGCTAACTCGCTCATTCGCTAAAAATTGAACGTAACCTTCGCCGACATGGCCCGCGGAGTTACATAGTGCGTGCCGCTGAAGGTCGACAGAAAGTTATACAGCGCGTACTTGTTGGTTACGTTGATGGCGGTGAGGTCGAAATCCAATTTGTACTTGTCGCCCTGGAAGATGTTGCTCTTTCCCACCGACACGTCGAAAAGATCGCGCGGCGCGATGCGCGGCGGGTTGCGGTCGTTGTCGCCGCTGCCGGGCGCGGGGACGCGGATCAGGGTTGAGCTGAATTCCGATGCGGGGCAAACTGCGGGCAGAGGCTGCGACGGCGTGGCGCGTACGCCGTTGCACATCAGGCCGGCCTGAAACTCTTCGTCAGCAGTCAGCGGAACATAAACGTTTGCTCCGGTGACTGGATTGACAGTTGGAGGAAGATTGTTGTCGACCATGGCCACGGCGGGCTGGCCATTGAGCATGGCTGAAGTGTTGCCGCAGGCGGAGTTTGGATCGTTGGAGAGCGGGTTGTAGCAAGGCGTCGCACCGGCGACCATGCCGCTGTCGTAGCGCCAGTTGATGCCGCCCCACAGCCCGCTCAAGAACGTCTGGCCGGGAATGGTGTATTGCAGGTGCGTGGTCTGATTGAACTTTTCGTCGTGATCGATGCGGAAAGGAAGACCCGCTGCTCCCAGAGTCGCGCCGGCGCCGGCATCCTGTGGCGGGAAGAACCGCGCGGCGACTGATGACATGACGGTATAGGCGCTGAAGCCGTGATAATTGGGCGCCTGAAGGTGCAGCGCGTAGCCGGGAATCTTCGATTTCTGCCACTCGATGGGGAAAGTAATCGGGGTGTTACCGAGCACGCTGAAGTCAGCGGCGTTGTTCGTGTATTTCCAGATGTATTCGCCGCTGAACACGAAATACTTGCCCAGAGGCTGCTGCAGTGTGACGTGGTATTCGTTGCGATATCCGGGCTTGACCGCTCCGGAAACGCCTGGAGTGCAGTTGAGCAGAGGCGAGAGCACGGGGTCGCTGCAGCCGGTACTGGAGAGGACAAGATTCTCGTTGAACGGCGTTTCCATCGTGCGCGCGTATGAGAAGCCCACCACTGAACCCGAAGGCGCGATCCGGTAAGCAATGCCCAGGCGCGGCTCCGTCTGGTTAGCCGGGGTGAGTCCTTTATAAAGATCCTGGCGCAGGCCCAGGCTGAAGTGCCAGTTCCCGGTCTTGATCTGGTCCTCAATATAGAAAGCGGCTTCTTTGATGTCGCCGCTGCCGAAGAAATGATAAAAACCGCCGCCGCGCGTAAGATCGTACGGCGCAAGCACCGGTGTGAAATTCGGATTTGGCGCGGCAACGCCGGCGCATCCCGCCTGGCTTGCGTAACCCGGCAACGGATTGCCTGTAGTGGCATCCATGCAGGGCGAATTGTAGGTGCTGTCGACAATGCCGAGCGCATCGTGCTCGCGCAGGAAGGTCTGCTCGTATTCGGCGCCGGCAATCAGGTTCTGGATTCCTTTGGCATACGTGTAATCCGCGTGCATGCCGGTGTTGGTAAGCGTGCGGTACTGCGCGATGGAAGAAGTCTGCAGGTTGAGCGGGCCGAGATCGGCCAGCGGATTGTGGCTGGGAAAGTAGTCGTAGTCGTCCTTCCGCGCGAAGAGACTGACATTGAGCACCGCGCTGTTGCTGATGACGTGGGTGAAGCTTGGCGCGATATTGAAGGTGTTGATCTTCGATCGCTGATCGGTGTTTCCGACACTGGCGAACTCGGGCGCTGCTCCGGATCCGCCGGCGACAACGTTCTGCACGTTCCGGTTGTCCAGAGAGTCAGGAGTCTCAAACCAGGAACGGCTGTAGTTGAGATTCAGGTGGGCCGAGGTGTTCGCGGTCAAGTTGTAATCGACGCGATCGAAAGCGTTGCCTTCGTTCCCCTTGGAGTGAAAGACGCTGAACTCGGGCGGATCGAGAAAGCGCCCGGTGTCGAGGCCATCCAGTTCAAGGAAGTTGCCCCAATTGCTGCCGCCGTAACCGAGGTTGAAACCGCTGGTCGCCAAGCCGAATGCGCCGTAGGAGCTGTACACCGAACCGGTGGGCTTGGTTTCGCCCTGGCCCGATCGCGTAGTGGCGACGATTACCAGGCTGGTCTTGTCACCGTATTGGGCCGGCGGCGCTCCTTCAATCACCTGGATGGATTGAATAGCGTTAGTGGGAAGCTGGTTGGAGAAGACCTTGCTCTGCTGGTCGGTGATCGGCTGGCCGTCGATGGAAAATGAGTTCGAAGCGTGATCGCCGAGGCCGTGAAAAAGGCCGTTGGAGTCGGCCGTGACGCCGGGCGTGGTCATCGTGACCAGCGAGCTGAGCGATGAAGACTGGCTCTCAACCGGCACCTTGATAAACATGCTGCGGCTGATGTCGTTCTGCATTACTGACGTGTTCTGCACCAGCGGGCCGCTCGACGAAACGGTCACGGTAGAACTGGCTGCGGCCACGGCCAGAACCAGGTTGAGGTGTACGCCGACGGCAGAGTTGACGGCAACGGACTGGGTAAGAGGCGAAAAACCCCTGGCGGAAGCAGTGAGCGTGTAGGAGCTGAAAGGGACATTGGTGATCTGGAAGCGGCCGCTGCCGTCAGTCACCGCCGTCCGGCTGAAACCGCTAAGGGGATTACTAACCGTGATCGCGGCCCCGGGAATGACCGCGCCGGAAGGATCGGTGACGGCGCCGTTCACGGGTCCCGCGGCGCCTGCTTGCGCGCGCGAGTAAATCGGCACGAGAAGAATGACGGCCAGGGGAAGAATGCGCGCGAGAGTGCGGCAATGAGACGTCATAATTGGACTCCTGAAAGATGGCTGAAAAGTGAAACATTCGCAGCCGCGGCGCTTCTGCCGCAGCTCGTCAAGTGCAATGGACCAGCCTTATCCGATTCGCGATCCCGGGAGGAAATGGAATGATGCAGCGCACTGAGGGAACGTCGCTGGCTATATGGGAACTATTGGGATCCGGAAAGGGCGGCTAGCAGCCGGCAGGAGGGGGACGAGTGAAAAACTTGGGACGCCAGAACCGGGCGATCGGGCGCGCTTTGAAAAACTGCTCGCGAACGCCCATTGGAACCAGGACAATGACATCCGCGGCAGGCGTTACCGGCACGGCCGTGTGTAGAACGACGCACAGTGGGCAATGACTGGCGTCAGCACCCACGGGATGATCGTGAGTCGTCTGGATGGTGGCCAGCAGCGCAACCAGCAAAACGCACAGGACGCCCCCGAACAGGCGCAGGCGCCCTCGGGAGCCCCATTTTCGCCGCTGATGCTGCTGACCTTCGCTCACCTTACAACCAGAATACACAGGATTGGACGTACCGGATCGTGGTCTGGTTGCGCCAGAACGGTCTTTGTAGCCCCGCAGTGGACAGCCAACAGGCAACAGGATTCGTCTAAACTGTGAAGCGATGAGCGTATGGCACTATCTCCGGGCTGGAGGGGCGGCGCTGCTGGCGGTGTCGGCGGCCTTGGCGCTGGCGCAGAATTCCAATCAGAAATCCGACGACTCGCAGAATCAGAGCCAGACCATGCAGGACCAGAGCCGCAGCGGCCAGACGCCGATGACGCTCAATCCTGATCTGGAGGGCCTGAAGAAAAACCATCGCCTGATCCTCAAGGACGGCAGCTACCAGGTCGTGACCCAGTACAAGATCGTGGGCGACCGCGTGCGCTACTTCTCGCGGGAACGCAATGACTGGGAAGAGATCCCCACCAACATGGTGGACTGGGACGCCACGCGCAAATGGGAACAGAAGTTCAATCCGCCGAGCGCGGATGAAATGTCGCCAGGGATGAAAGAGGCCGCAAAGCTGGACGACGAGGAGACCGAAGAGCGGGCCGACCAGAAAGCGCGCATGCCCGAAGTGTCAAAGGGCTTGAATCTGCCGGACGAGGATGGCGTCTTCGCGCTCGACACTTTTCATGGCACCCCGGAGCTGGTGCCGATCAGCCCCGACAACATCGACCTGGGTGCCAAGGCGCATCACGGCATCAGCTCGCTGAGCCCGATGGCAGGGGCAAGGTCGCGTCTCGAACTGGACGGGGAGCATGCCAAGGTTCACCTGCACGTGAATGAGCCCACATTCTTTCTTTCGCTCGATACGCCGCATGCCGCGGACGCCAAGGAGCCGGTACTGAGCAACCCGATCACGGTGAAGACCGTGAGTCAGGAAGCGATCGCCGGCCGCAAATACGGCGCGCACTCCGCCGCGTCGCGCTTCGCTGTTGTGCACCTCGATGAGCGCATCGCTATGCGCTTTGTGGGACCCGTGGAAGTGAGCCAATCCGGAACCGTGGTCGGCGATCCCAACGTGATTCCCGCCAAAGTGCAGGCTCTACCCGGCGGACGCTGGCTGCGCGTGCAGCCGGAGCGGCCGCTGCTGATCGGCGAGTACGCGCTGGTGGAGATCCTTTCGCCGACGGAGATGAGCCCTTCGGTCTGGGATTTTCAGGTGAATCCAGCCACCGAAGATAATCCCGGCTCCATGAGCCCGATCCTGGGCAGTAACAGCAACCCGCAATAGTGGCGAATATGCGGCGCGAACCCGGCACAGTGTAATTGGAGATTTCAGCGCCGCGCGTTCGCCGCCGGATAGCGTTGTGCACGGAGCTTATCTTGCCGCCGTGTTATAAGAAGGCGTCGAGAAAAATATCAAAGAGCAGGCGGAGGTCACAACAGGATGAGTGTATCGGGCGGCGGTAGCCGGGGAACGCTGGGATTGCTTTTTCTGCGCGTCATGGTCGGCTGGGTCTTTCTCTCCGAAGGCATCGACAAGCTTCTCTATCCGGCGGCGCTGGGCGCGGGCCGATTCCATGCGATCGGCATTCCCTTTCCGCGATTCAGTGCGCCCTTCGTGGGTGTGGTTGAGATCGTTTGCGGCGCATTGCTGATTGCCGGCCTGGCCATGACCTTCGCCATCGCCGCTTTGCTCATTGACATTTGCGTGGCTATCGCTACCACCAAGGTTCCATTCCTGATGAAGCACGGTTTCTGGGCCGCGATGCACGAGTCGCGTACCGACTTCTGCATGCTGATGGGGCTTATCGCCATTGCTTTGTTAGGCGTGGGCGGATTCTCATTGGCGGGAGGGCGCGGACGATAGATTCAGATCCGCAGATCCATTAGAACTTTTCGGTAACTGGAGGCAATTTAGTCATAGCCAGAAGGTCACTTACCGCATAACCTGCAGGTCACAACAATTCTGAACCGTTGTAATGCCGAACCGTCCGCAATCCACAGAATCTGCATCAATTACAAATTCTTCCGATGCTATACTCGCTCAATCCAAGACGTAAGTAGCGGCCAATTCAGCCTCGGAGGGGAGTGCTGAAAAGGTTCTGGGGGAACTCGGATGGAACAGACGGAAACACGCAACGAGGAATGCGATACCGCCGCAGTACATGGCACCGAGGAAGTAAACAGCAGCAACGGCGTTCACGAGTCTAACGGCCATCACGGTCATAACGGACATAACGGACACAACGGCGTCCGCGGATTCGCGGATCTTTATGAGCTCCTGCAGATCAGCCCATTTGCCGGGTCGGAGACGATCCACCGCATCTATCGTTTTCTGGCGGCGCGGTATCACCCGGATAACCCGGAAACGGGCAATGCGGACATGTTCCACCAGGTCAAGACGGCTCACGACGTGCTTTCGAATCCGGAGCGCAGAGCGAAATACGATGCGGCCCGGAGCGGCGACATCGAGGCGGCTTCCCCCATGTCTTCCGCCATCGACTTCATGGACGATATCGAAGGCGAACTGAACCGGAGGCTCGGTCTGCTGGCAGTCCTCTATGCGCGGCGCCGCACCAGTCCCCGGCATCCTGAAGTGTCGCTGATGGAAATCGAAACTTACATGGGATTTCCGCGCGACTATCTGGACTTCACCACCTGGTATCTGGTAAAGAAGGGCTTCGTGCACCAGGCGGATAACTCCGATTTCACGCTCACCGTAGCCGGCGTCGACTACGTGGAGTCGCAGCGCACTCATGTGCCCATCCTTAACCGGCTGTTGACCAGCGGTCAGATTCGCACTAACGTGCCCGCAGCCGACCGCAGGATCAACCTGGCGGAGCGGCGCATGAATCTGCCCGACGAGCGGCCCATAAAGACCGAGCGGCGCGCGCATCGGTTCGACCGGCGCATCAACAGGCTTGAGGTACGGGAGAAATTCGGCCTTTCCGACATTAACTAAGGCCTTTTCGATTGTTAACAAACTTCCCGTGCCCATCCTTCGCGCGGCTTTTTGCGCGAAGGGTGGGAAGCCACTAAAGCCTCCGTGCCCTGTAAACGATCTGGCCGAAAGTGCTCTAGAGCGGTTCCACAGTTGGTATAGCCCGGTTTCGGGCGGACTTTAAGGTGGCTTTTTCTTGTTGAAAAAGCCACTCAGCCTCAGTGGCTCCGAGATACGGTAACTGTGGAACCGCTCTAGTCGATTCGGCCGTCGATGAGACGTTCGGCGCGGAGGAACGGTTCTGCCGCCACGCAGCGCAGGCGCTATTCGCGGACGCCGATTCCCAGCGTCTTCATCTTGCGGTAAAGATGGCTGCGCTCCAGGCCAAGTAACTCCGCCGCGTGGCTGATATTGTTGCGGGCTTCCTCAATCTTCTTCAGGATGTATTCGCGTTCGTAGGCATCGCGCGCCTGCTGCAGAGTGGAAAACTCCTCGGCGGCGCGGCTCGGCGATTTCTGTGTCAAGGGCGGCAGATGTTTGCGCTCGATACGAAGCACGCGCGGGTTGAGAATGAGCACGCGCTCGATGACATTCTTCAGTTCGCGCACGTTCCCCGGCCAATGGTAATGCGCCAGCGCGTCGAGCGCGTCCTCGGCGATCTCCATGCGCGGCCGGCCGTACTGGCGCCCGAAGTCCGACAGGAATTCGCGCACCAGCAAAGGAATGTCCTGCTTGCGCTCGCGCAGCGGCGGCACGAAAAACGGCACCACGTTGAGCCGGTAAAAGAGGTCCTCGCGGAAGTTGCCCTTGGCGATCTCTTCTTCCAGATCTTTATTCGTCGAAGCGATGAGACGCACGTCCACGCGCAGCGGCTGCCCGCCGCCCACGGGAGTAAATAACTGCTCGTCGAGCGCGCTGAGCACTTTGGCCTGTGTCTTCAGGCTCATATCGCCCACTTCATCGAGGAAGAGCGTACCGCCGTCGGCGCGTTCCAGGGTACCGCGCTGCTCGGGGATTCCCCCGGGCTGCGCGTTGTGCCGGTAACCGAATAATTCCGCTTCAATGTGCGCTTCGGGAATGGCGGCGCAATTCAGCTCCACGAAAACGCGATCGCGACGCAGGCTTTCCGCGTGGATGGAACGAGCGATCAGTTCCTTGCCGGTGCCGCTTTCGCCGTAGATGAGCACGCGGCCGTTGGTGGGCGCCATCAGGCGAATCTGCTGGCGCAGCGCCTTCACCGGCACGCTTTCGCCCGTGAGCACGGAGGCGGCGCTGAACTGGCGTTTGAATTCCTGGTTTTCCGCGCGCAGTCTGCGGGCTTCGACCGCGTTTTTGACGACGATCAGCGTGCGGTCGAGCGAGAGCGGCTTCTCGAGGAAATCGTATGCGCCCAGCTTGGTAGCTTTCACCGCCGCCTCGATGGTGCCGTGACCGCTGACGATGACTACTTCCGGGCGCAACTCCGGGCCGAGGCGGCGCACGTCGGCGAGCACGTCGAGGCCGTCGCGGTCGGGCAGCCAGATGTCGAGCAGCACCACGTCATAAGGGACATCCTGGAGGAGGACCATGGCCTCGGCCGCCGTGCCCGCGCCAGCCACGCTGTAGCCTTCTTCAGCGAGGATTTCCTCCAGCGAGCTGCGAATCTCCGCTTCGTCGTCCACAATCAGGATGTGGTTCATGAATGGATTTCCTTGAGCCGGGCGGATTCGTCTTCAGGCGCGGAACGGCCGGTTTCCATCAGCGGCAGGCGCAGGAGAAAACGCGCGCCCTTGGGGCTGTTGGATTCGGCGCGGATGGAGCCGCCGTGTTCCTGCGCGATCTTCGCTGCGATGGAGAGGCCGAGACCGGTGCCGCGATGCTTGGTGGAATAAAACGGCAGAAAGAGCCGCTCGCGAATCTCGTCGGTGATGCCATGGCCGGTATCGGACACCGTGATCTCGACCGCTTCGCCGTCTTCGCACAATGCGGTGCGCACGCCGAGCACGCGCAGCAGGCTGCCCTGCATGGCTTCGGCGGCATTGTCGATGAGGTTGGCCAGAGCGCGGCGGATGGCGTCGTGATCGGCAAGCACTGTGGGCAGAACCGGCTCCATATCGCGCTGTACGGTGATGCCCTCCAGCCGCCCGGCGAAGAGCGCCAGCGCCTCTTCCGCGATGCGGTTCATGTCGCAGGGACGCGGCTGCGGCGCGGGAAACTGCGCCAGCGCCGAGAATTGATCGACCAGCCGGCGCAGCGAGCCCACGCAGGAAAGAATCACCTCGCTGCATTTGCGGATCACTCCCGGCGAATCCGGCTGGCCGCGATCGAGGTGCTTGCCGATGCGTTCGGCGCTGAGGGCGATGGGCGTGAGCGGATTTTTGATTTCGTGCGCCACCCGCTGCGCCACTTCCTTCCACGCCAACTGCCGCTGCGCGCGCAGCAGGTCGGTGGTGTCTTCCACCACCAGCACGGTTCCGGGCCGCCCGCGCTCCAGCTCCAGGCGGGCGCTGGTGACGGCGAGGTGCATGCTGCGGCCGCGCGCATGAATGTTGATCTCAGTGCCCGCGGCGCCCATGCGGTGCCCGCGCCGGATCACGCCGGCAATATCTTCGGCGCAGTCGGCGGGCAGGAGCGATTCGATTTTCTGCCCCACCAGGTTCTCCGCGTCGCGGCGGCCGATCAGCTCGGCGAATGCGCGATTCGACTGCAGCACCACACCCGAGCCATCGAGCGTGATCACGCCGCTGGGAATGGTTTCGACGATGGTCTCGAGTTCGCGGCGGCGCTCCTCGATGGCCTGGTTGGCGGCGGTGAGTTGCGCCTGCGTGGTCTCGGCCAGCTGCCGGCTGGCTTCAAGATCGGCGGCCATGTGGTTGAACGATCGCACCAGGTCGGCCATTTCGCCGGTGGCTGCCAGCGCCACCCGCTCTTCATATTTGCCGGCGGCGATCTCATCCATTGCATCGGCCAGTGCTTCGACAGGACGCGTGATCTGCTTGGAAAGAAACATGGCCAGCCACACGCTGGCGAAGAAGATCACCACCGTGATCAGCAAGAGCATGAGAAAGAACGTAGTCCGCACCTGGCTGCGCGAGCGGAAGAGCTGCCAGTATTCGTTCACTCCTTGCTGGATGTGGGCCGTGGTCTGGCTGAGACCCTTCGGCATGGGCAGGGCTACCACAACGCTTTTGCCCGCCGTGCCGGGCGCCATGCCCAGCGCATATTCCTGACCGGCCACTTTCAGCACCGGCGCGTCCTTACTTTGTGCGGCGGAAAGCAGCACTTCTGAGAGCGTGCCTTTCTGCGGAACATCGCCGTGCGCGCCGTCGTCGAGCCAGGTGGTCAGGGTTGCCGCACTTGATTCCGGCGGAGCCTGGAAACTGGCCAGCACCTGCCGGTTGTTGTCGTAGACCACCACGAAGCCGCCGGCCAGGGTGATGCGATGCGCGCCCAGCTCGGACTGTAGCTTGGGCTGATTCCATTCCGGGGCTCCCGATGCCGCAATCGACTCTGCCTCCACTCGCGCATTCCCGGCCACGTACTGCACCAGCTCCAGCACCACGCTTCGCGAGTCTTCGTGCAGCTCTGAGACGTTGGGCGAAAACCAGCGGTCGATGGAGCGGTTCATCAGTTCTTTGCTGAACAGGAACATGAAAACCGCGGGCATCAGTGCGATCAGCACCGCTCCCGCCACCATGCGGTTGCGCAAACGCGCGCCCAGCGCGGTGCTCGTCTGCCCCGCATACAGCTTGAAAATATTCCTGAGCAGCAGCATCAGCAGCATGATGAGCAGCAGGAAGATGACTACCGTCAACCCGGTGAAGGCCAGCGTCTCGCCTGACGTATCGGGATTGATGAAGCTGATATTGAAGGCCTGCAGCGCCCCGAGGAGAGCGAAAAACACCAGTGCTCCGATAGCCAGCAGAGCCACCGATCGCCGTCTTGAGTCGCCGAGGGAAGGCATGGGGCGATTATAGAGCCGGGCGCGTTTGCGGGGCATCCAGCCGGGGGCGGGAAGGGGAGGTTTGGCAACCCAATTGCGCTATAGGGAACCTACAATCTTCATGTGCTCGGCTCCTGTCCTCCGAGCCTTGGTTCGTTGAGCAAACCCCAGTCTACCCGGCGGCACTGGAGCCCACACGGTTATCTAATCAGCCGCCCGCCTCTCCGCTGTGTGCGTATCCCTTCTGCCTGCGACGACCATCTTGAATGGTTCCTCCGCCAGGGCGTTCTCGCCCACGGCACGCCCTCCTGCTCGGCACTACCCGTGGCGCAGCGCTGGTAACCCCTCGCCTACCCGAAATCCATCCAATAGCACGGAGGCACTGTTTTCGCCCTTGACGGCATTCGCGAATTCCATGAATGGACCCACGCAAGTCTGGCTCAGGTGCTCGACTCTTTCTCCGCGCTTCCGGAATGAATCGGCCATCATTCCCAGCCCCTGTCTTGCGGACCTGCATCAGTCGGTAGCCAGTATCGCTATCAGACATGAAGAGTTGTAAAACGGCTCGCCGTTGGGACAGGTCGAAACATTCGCACCTTCAAAACGGACCAGCAGAATTGAGCCGGCCGGGCCCAAATCCCTGTCTAAGTAGCCAAAGACAGGGCCGCTGTTGGCGGGGCTGCCGGTATAGGTAAGGGTCGCTGAAAAAGCGCTGCCCACGGTATTGCCCGTCAGCATGAAATTGCCAAGTTTGCTGTCGCTGCCGGTGCCCGTCAAGGAACCGTTCGCGCTGGTTATGTTTGCGGAAATCTTCTCACTGCTGTCGCTCGCACTCGTTCCGGTATAGAGACCGTTGGGCGGATAGGCCAGCGCGCCCACCACGCTCGCGCTAGTTGTGCCTCCGCAAACAGTTTTGGTTGTGAGCGTACCAGTGAAAGGCGGGCTGGCAGTGTTGTTCAAGGTTCCCGTGAGCGTGTCGACCTCGCCGCCCCCGACAGCCAGGTTGAGCGTCACCTGGTTCGAGGGATCGAGCGTCCCGGTGATGCTGCGGTCTCCGCTGTCGGTGCCGTTGCAGGTGTAGCCGAGATAGTCCACGGAGACTGCAGTGGCGGCAGAGAGAGAGGGGCCCAGAATGAACATGTTCAGCACGTCACCCGTCGGCCCACTGGCCGTCACTGAGCCCACGCTTGAAATAATTCCGTGTTTATCTTGCGTCAGGTTGGCTTCGATAACCAATGGGACACGCCCTTTGGCGTTGGTGACCGTGAACTGCCACGCCCCACCAATGTAACCGGTTATCGACGAGTAGCTGTAGCCGCCGCCACTACGCCCGCAGGCCACCATTTCCAGGGTCGGCAACAGTGCAAGCGCAGCCCCGCAGACTGAGAGTCTGTATCCCAGGAGCTTCATGACCATCCCCCGGTGCAAAATGTGCGTTGGCCCGATGTTTGCCAAATAGCATACTCCGTTGAATGGCTTCTGGATAGAGGTGTTCGCTCGGGCACGGGCCGGGTCGACTGTTCCGCGCCGCCCTTACAGGGCTGGGGGCTTGTATTGCCGCAAACCCAGGACAGCGTTCGCTGCGCGAACTTGTCCTGAGCTAATTTCCTATGGCCCCTACGGGGCCGGCGATGCGGCGATCGCCATCCCTTCGTCCGCTAATGAAAGCACTTTCGCCGGCGCCGTCCACGCGCGCTGCTGGCTCTCGGCCACGCCGCGATGGGTGAGCACGCCCAGCCACGTGTTCAGGCCGTCGGAGAGACCAGCATCCTTTTGCAGCGCCTCGCGCGCGCCGTGATTCGCCAGCCGCAGCACGTAGGGAAACGTGGCGTTGGTCAGGGCCAGCGTGGAAGTGTGCGGAACCGCGCCCGGCATGTTGGTCACGCAATAGTGCACTACGCCATCGACGTTGAAGCTGGGCTGCGACAGCGAAGTGGGATGCGCGGTTTCCACGCAGCCACCCTGGTCGATGGCGACGTCGACGATGACCGCGCCTTTCTTCATCTGCGAAACCATGGCGCGTGTCACCAGCTTGGGCGCGGTGGCTCCGGGAATGAGCACGCCGCCGATGACAAGGTCCGACTCGCGGGTAACGTGCTCCAGGTTGTAGCTGTTCGAGGCCAGCGTGAACAGCCGTCCGTTGAAGATGTCGTCGAGTTCGCGCAGCCGGTTCAGGTTCACATCGATAAGCGTGGTCTTGGCGCCCAGCCCGAGGGCGATGCGCGCCGCGTTGGTGCCCACAATGCCGCCGCCAATGATGGCCACGTGCGCCGGTGGCACGCCCGGCACTCCGCCGAGCAGTATGCCGCGCCCGCCGCGCTCGCGCTCAAGATAGCTGGCGCCCACCTGCACGCTCATGCGCCCGGCAATTTCGCTCATGGGTGTGAGCAGCGGCAGGGTTCCGCGGCTGTCGCGCACCGTCTCATAAGCGATGGAAATCATCTTGGCTTCGAGCAGCTTGTCAGTCAGCTCGCGCAGCGGCGCCAGGTGCAGATAGGTAAATAGGACCAGTCCCTCGCGGAAGTAGACATATTCGCGCGCGATCGGCTCCTTGACCTTGACCACCATGGCCGACTTGCCCCAGACGTAACCGGCGTCGCCGACAATCTCCGCGCCTGCGTTCTGGTAGTCCTCGTCAGTGAATCCCGACTCCTCGCCCGCGCGGGTTTCCACCAGCAGCGTGTGACCGGCTTCAGAGAGCGCTTTTACGCCTGCCGGCGTTATGCCAACGCGCGCTTCGAGGTCTTTGATTTCCCTGGGAACACCGATGATCATGACGCACTCCCGGATTGGATGCCGGGAAAGCTCAGACCGGCTTGCGCGCGGACCAGCTTCTCAGTTCGGGTTTGGGCAGCGCCGCCCCAGCGTCGCCGGCTATCCAACCGCAAACCATGGTACGGCGCAGCCCGCTTCCAATGTGTGCAAAGTTCGTGGTATAAGGGCCGAATGCGAACGAAACGTGAACAAAAGCAATCTTCTGTGCAGCAATCGTCCGCGAGCATACCGGGAGAGAGCTGGCCAGGGGCGCTCGACGAACTGGACGCCGCCATCCTGCGCTTCCTGGAGACGCACGGCCGGGCCACCAATTACGAGGTCGGCGAGGCGGTGGGACTCTCGGCTTCCGCGGCTTCGCGCCGCATCCAGGCGCTGGAAAGCTCCGGCGCCATTCGCGGCTACCGCGCGCTGATTGACGAGCGGCTGGTGGGAAAGGGCACGACTGTCTACATTCGCGTCACTCTGGACAGCGAATCCGCCGCCGTGCTGGGGGCCTTTGAGGCGGCGGTGCGCCGTTGCCGCGAAATCGTGAGCTGCCACCTGATGGCGGGGCAATACGACTACATGCTGGTGGCGCGCGTGGCCGGCATTGAAGACTACGGCAGGCTGCATCAGACGCAGCTCTCCCGGTTCCCCGGAGTCAGCCGGCTGGAAACCAGTTTTGCCCTGCGCAACGTTCTTGATTACTTTCGGCGACAATAACGCGAAATCGCACTGTAAAAGCTGCCGCACCTGATATAGCCTCGGTACGTATAAACACTTCCGCATCGCGCGGATCACTGCCATCCCCGGGCAGCGTTTGTAAGCTGGGTGAAGTCTGCCCCCCGCGAAGGAGTGCATTGATATGGCGGATTTCGGACGGCAAAAATGGAGCAGCGAAACCGGCGCCTGGGTAGAAGACACCGGTGAAGTGGACTCGCTGGAATCGCTCCCGCCGCCTCCCGATCCGAAAAAGCGCACTCCCGGCCCGGCGCGGCCGGCCAGCCGCGGATTCGATTCCGTTACCATGCAGAGGTTTCCGCAGGTGGCGGTAGCCCTCCTGGGCGCCGGAATTCTCGCCATCGCTATCCTTACTGTTCTCATGATCCATAAGCCGGGTTCGTCAACTCCTGCCTTTGAGGACCTGGGCCCGGGGGTGTCGAACCTCGCCGGACTGAGGGGTCACCTGGTTACCAGGTGGCAAAAATCGGCACAGTACCAGATCACATTCGAACCGCTGTTTGCCATGTACAGGCCGGGATTTTCCTACACGGTGGGTCATCCGCCCGGGCCGCTTTGGGTGAACATCCGGCTGCTCGACTCCACCGGCTACGCGCTTTGCGGCAAGCAGATCGAGTTTCGGCTTGCTCCGGCCCGCGCCAACGTGGACCTCACGCTGCTGCGCCAGCCTGAGGCCAGGCTGCTCCGAGCCAGCGAGACGGTGACGAATCACTCCGCCGGCACTCAGTTACAGCCCATAGCGGGACGGACCCGCGACATATTTCAGAATGAGCCAGGGGACGCTGGCCAGATTGGCTCCGTCTACGCGCAGGGTGTACTTCCCTGCTCCGAAGATCAGTACAAGAGATTCAGCTACTGGGATTTCTCCACCAATTTTCCCTCGACCGATCAGCAGGTAACTTTAATGAGGGCGCCGGCAATTGCGGCTGCCCGCGCCGCCGCCGCTGCCCGCGCCGCTGAGCGCCAGCGAGAGGCTCGCTCGCCACACTATTTTGTCGAGGGAGACACCAATCTCCGCAATTTCGATGCATCAACGGCAACGCTGGAATCCGGAAGCGGCCAGAACTTCACGCTGCTTAAGAAAAACGAAGCGGCTACCGCCAACGCATGGGCGGCAAACAACGCGCAGATTCATTACAAGTGCGACACCCTCGCCAACTGCATGCTCACCCGTGCGGGCGATGGACGCACCGTCAACGCCAGGTCGCTCCACTAACTCTCACTGTTGGACCCGCATCAACCGGCTTTTTAAGTTGCGCGCCGGCCGCGCTCCGGCTGTCAATCCATCTGTTCGCGCGCTTCTCGCCAAAGATCGATGCCGCTCTCGCGCGCGTGGCGGTCGATCTCCTTCAGTTCCGCCTTGCTGAATTTGAGATTTTTAAGAGCATCGAGCGAGTTATCGAGCTGCTCTACATTGCGCGCGCCGATCAGGGCCGAAGTTACACGAGCATCGCGCAGCACCCAGGCAATGGCCATCTGCGCCAGCGATTGCCCGCGCTTTTGAGCAATATCGTTGAGCGCACGCACGCGCTTCAGGTTTGACTCGTTCAGGAAGTCACTAAGCAGCGAGGAATTTTCGGCAGTAGCACGCGAGTTTTTAGGCACGCCCTTGAGATACTTCTGCGTCAGCAATCCCTGCGCGAGCGGAGAAAACGCGATGCATCCCACGCCTGACTCTTCGAGCGTGTCCAGCAGGCCATCTTCGATCCAGCGGTTCAGCATCGAGTACGACGGCTGATGAATGAGCAGCGGCACGCCCATACTTTTCAGGATCTTTGCGGCTTCGCGCGTGCGCTCGGGACTGTAAGATGAAATGCCGACATACAGCGCCTTCCCCTGCTGCACGGCGTTGACCAGCGCGCCCATGGTTTCTTCCAGCGGGCAATCCTTCCACGGCCGGTGGGCATAGAAGATATCGACGTAATCGAGCCCCATGCGGCGCAGGCTGTCATCGAGAGAAGAGAGCAAATATTTGCGCGAGGCGCCGATGCCATACGGGCCGGGCCACATATCCCATCCGGCTTTGGTGGAAATAACTAACTCATTGCGTAAGCCGCTCGCATGCTTGCGCACGCCAAAGTCTTTCTTCAGAACAGTCCCGAAATTTTCCTCGGCCGATCCGTAGGGCGGGCCGTAGTTATTGGCGAGATCGAAGTGAGTTACTCCGCGATCGAAGGCGCGGCGGATGACGGCGCGACCGGTCTCGAAGACATCGGCGCCGCCGAAATTCTGCCAGAGGCCGAGGGAGATGGGCGACAGCACAAGGCCTGAGTTGCCGCAGCGGCGAAAGGTGGCGTGCTCATAGCGATCGGGAGCGGGAAGGTAGGGCTGTTCCATGGCCCTTCAATGTTACTGCTTCAGCCTCTTCGCCCAATAGCCGGGACGGCGACTGGCGTGAGCAAGGCGTCATCTTGATCTTGCTTTGCTTTTTACGCGACGCTTTGCGGCGATTCGAGCGTCCATCCTCGCGAGGACCTCTTCGTGAGGGATCATTTTGACGGCGCCTGAATCAATCTCGTCGATGCGGCGCTTGATCTCGTCTCCCCAAGCGGCTTCGATCTTCTCTAGGCAGGTTCTCGGCAGGCGGGTGAAGACTCCACCACAATTCTTCGGAGAGCTTTTTTCGATCGTCGTAAGGTAGTTGCATTGCGAGCTGGCGCAGTCTTTCAAGTGTTAGCGACATTGCGAAATTGTAGCGCGATAGCGGCTGGGTCGCTACGGCTCGAATTTCGACGGCCATAGTCGTGCGCCGTGATATATGCGAAGAATGTGGATGCGGCCTGAATTGCGGCGGTAGACGAGGATATAAGGGGTTCGTAAAGCAACCAACTCGCGGGTACCGCTCACTCGACCTGGACGGCCTGCCTCCGGAATGATAAGCAACAATTTGGCTGCTTCGTGAATGCGGCTCTCGACGAGTTGTGCTGCCTGCTCGCTGTCCTGAGCAATATGGGAGGCCACCTGTTGCAGGTCGCGCGCGGCGGCCTTGCTCCAAATTAGTCTCACGCCGATTTCTTCAGCTTTCTTGCTCGGATAATGGCTTCGTGAAACTCCTTCATCATTTCTTCGTGCGGAATACCTTCGGAAGTGTCTGCCAGCGCCTCTTCCACGCCGGCGCGGAACCATTCGTCGTAGCCAGGTTCCGGCTCGCCCACCTCCTTCTGCCAGGCATCGAACGCCTCTTGCGAACCCCCGACCTCGTCGGCGAGGAGGTTTTCCAACAGCCAGTCCCGTTCGTCGGGCGGCAGCTTGCGGGCTTCTTCGAGTAGTTTGTGGGCGGCGGGGCTCATGGCGTCATTGTACCGCGGTTGGATTTGCGGTACCATGCCAGTTTCGCAGGAGAAAGGCATGCCAAAGCAAGACACCCTTACCTTACTTGACGATCTGGAGGCGTTCGGCCTTCTCGATCCCGTGTTTCGCAGCAGACTTCACCATTTAGGTGACTCGATGATTGGCTTTCGGGCCTTCGCGTCGAAGGTAGGCTATTTCAGGGCAAGCGAATGCAATCAGCTACTGCACGACCGTCTGGACTACATCAGGAGGCAATGCATAGTCGGCGCTCTCAAGAGCGGCAGAACGATGGAAGAACTCGTTGACGAGGCAGAGAACAAGATCCCGTGCCACCGTTATGCGAATTGCAAGAAGCACATCTCAGACTCCGGCTGCAGATAAACTATTGGGCAACAAAGTCACTCCGCATTATCAATCTGCGCCCGCTGCAACTTATCCGAGTAATCCACGTACACCGCCTTCCACGTAGTGAAAAACTCCAGCGCGCCCAGCCCTTCGCGGTGCCCGTTGCCGGTGCGCTTCACGCCGCCGAAGGGCAGATGCACTTCCGCCCCGATCGTCGGCGCGTTGATGTAAGTGATCCCCGCCTCCAGATCGCGAATCGCAGCGAAGGCCTGGTTCACATTCTTCGTATAAATCGCAGTGGAGAGGCCGTAGTCGATGGAATTCGCTATCTTCACCGCTTCTTCAAACGTGTCGAATTCGAGCAGCGCCACCACCGGGCCGAAGACTTCTTCGCGCGCGATGCGCATCTCCGGCTTCACGCCGCGCAGCACCGTCGGCTTGAAGAAAGTCCCATGCGCATAACTCCCATTCGTAAGTGCGTGGCCGCCGGTGAGTAACTCGGCCCCCTCGGCCATAGCTATGCCCACATATCTTGTCGAAGTCTCGATCTGCGCGGAATTAATTTGCGGGCCTACCTCGATCGACTCATCCAGTCCGTCGCCAACCTTCAACTTCGCGGCCCGCTCAGCGAACCGTGCAGTAAACTCCGCGGCGATGCCCTTCTGCAGCAGGATGCGGCTGGTCGCCGTGCAGCGCTGGCCCGTGGTTCCAAATGCGCCCCACAGCGCGCCATCGAGAGCGAGATCCAGATTGGCGTCGTCCATCACGATCTGCGCATTCTTGCCGCCCATCTCCAGCGACACAGCCTTGAAGCTGGCCGCGGCGCGCTGGCCCACGAGCGAACCCACGGCGCTCGACCCGGTAAAGCTGATGGCGCGCACCTTGGGGTGTTCCACCAGCGCCTCGCCCACCGCCGACCCGGTGCCGCAGACGATATTCATCACGCCCGGCGGCAGGCCCGCGTCGACCAGCGTCTCTACCAGGTTAAAAGTGGAGAGCGGCGTGTCGATGGCCGGCTTGATGACGCACGTGTTCCCAGCCACCAGCGCCGGGAAAAGCTTCCAACTGGGGATGGCCATGGGGAAGTTCCACGGCGTGATCAGGCCCACTACTCCTACGGGCATACGCACGCTCATGGCAAACTTGTCGGTCAGCTCGCTGGGGGTGGTCACGCCGAAAAGCCGCCGCCCTTCGCCGGCCACGTAAAAGGCTTCGTCGATCGCCTCCTGCACGTCGCCGCGGGTTTCGGCCAGCACCTTGCCCATTTCCCGCGTCATCTCCTGGGCATACTGTTCCTTCCGCTTCTGCAGCAGGGTGCCGGCACGCAGGAGAATTTCCGCGCGCTTGGGTGCGGGCACCAGCCGCCACGAAGCGTAGGCCTCGTGCGCCGCGGTCACGGCCAGGTCCACGTCTTCGGCGTGCGAAGAGGGAAACGCGCCCACCACGTCGGAGTGGTTCGCAGGATTGAGGTTGAGGATGGTCTTGCCGCTGCGCGCGGCACGCCATTCGCCGCCAATCAGGTTGTGGTGCATGGGATAGGTCATGGCCGTTCTCAGTTCATGATCGAAGATCGTGTTTCGTGAATCGTGGTTCGTGCTCCCCGGTTTTCCGTGGTGCGCCGCCCGACAGCGGGTAGCAGCGAGAGCACTGCGCCTGCCCCAGCCACCCCTCCTGCGCGGACAGATGAGTTTAACTCAACTCGCAATCCGAGTAGTATTTGCGACCGGTGAACATCGCAGCACAAGTAATGATCGCAATCGGGACCGCCGGCCTTCGTTGATGCATTCCAGACATGCCTCGGTGTGCGCTTCATCCAGGCCGGTCGCGCGGCGGGCTAGACCTGCGAACCAGCGAACAGCGTTTACCCACTCATTACTTGGGTATACTTGAAGCACATACACCTGAGCTCAAGTGGCCTTACAATGGTGTTTTGAGGTAAATCCAGAAGCCCCCATGTCTTCGAACGGCTATCCCTCGCGCACATCGCGCTCACACGGGCTGCGCTCGCTCTTCAGCATGTTTTCGAGCGACCTTGCCATCGATCTCGGCACCGCTAACACCCTCGTCTACGCCGCCGGCAAAGGCATTGTCGTCAACGAGCCCTCGATCGTCGCCATCAATAAAAACTCGGGCGAGGTGGAGGCCGTGGGCAAAGAGGCCAAGGAGATGCTGGGCCGCACGCCAGGCAACATCGTCGCCATCAAGCCCATGAAAGACGGCGTGATCGCTGACTTCAAAGTCACCGAGAAAATGCTCAACTACTTCATCCAGAAGGCGCACAACCGCAAGATGCTGGTGCATCCGCGCATCGTTATCGGCGTGCCGTCTGAGATCACGCAGGTGGAAAAGCGCGCCGTCGAGGATTCGGCCTACCGCGCCAAGGCCAGCGAGGTCTACCTGGTGGAGCAGGCTATGGTGGCGGCCATCGGCGCCGGCCTGCCCATTACCGAGCCTTCCGGCAACATGGTGGTTGATATCGGCGGCGGCACCACGGATATCGCCGTCATTTCTCTCTCGGGCATCGTCTATTCGCGCTCGGTGCGCATGGCCGGCAACCAGATGGACGAGGCCATTACAAATTACCTGAAGCGCAAGTACAACCTGCTCATCGGCGAGCGCACCGCGGAGCAGATCAAGATCGAGCTGGGCTCGGCCTTTCCGCTGGACAAGCCGCTGACCATGGAGATCAAGGGGCGCAACCTCATTGAGGGCGTGCCCAAAACCATCAGCATCGACGACAGCGAAATTCGCGAATCGCTGGGCGAGTGCATCGCGGTCATCATGAACGCCATCCGCGTGGCGCTGGAGCGCACGCCTCCGGAGCTATCCGCCGACATCAGCGATCGCGGCATTGTGCTCACCGGCGGCGGAGCGCTGATTAAGAATTTAGACCAGCGCATCCGTGAGGAAACCGGGTTGCCGGTCTCGGTCGCCGACGATCCGCTGGCTTCCGTGGTTCTGGGCACGGGCAAAATGCTTTCCGACTTCCGCCTGCTGCGTAAGATCAAGATCGACTGATGAAAGACGGGGAACATGGAGTAGGGAATAGGGAACAGGCAGGCAGCAACAACGAGCAGCGGGCATTTGAGTTCGCACCGGGCCCCGCGATACACGATTTTACCTCCTTTATCGAAGTGTTCATTCCCTGCTCCCTATTCCCTACTCCCTGTTCCCTTTAGTTATGGAATCTATCTTCAACCGTTATCGAAACCTGGTGGTGCTGCTGGCAGTCCTGGTGGCGCAGATGGTGGGGCTCGCCATGCAGGTGCGGCGCAACACTGCCGGGCGCAACACCTTCGATCCTCAGGATCAATCCGGCGTGCGGCTCATCCGCCTC
>DASYWU010000027.1:0-2768 GCA_035935755.1 Occallatibacter sp.
CGTTTGTGTGACGCTCACGTTGACCGCATCCGCTTTCTTGCGGGCCTCCGATTCGTCCCCAGCCGAAGCTGTCTTGTGCACGATGACGTGCAGCTTGTCATCCGTCGAAGGATGAACGGAAATATTCCCGCGCGGCGTCGAAATGGAGACGGCTTCACCGGGGTGCGCGGGCTCAACGGGCAGGGAAGTGGTCCAATCGTAGGGATGGTCGAACATATCGCCCATGTCCACGTCGATGCCCATGTCCGGCAGTTGCCGCTTCACGCGGTGAAAAGCCACGATGCTGCCGAGCACGAAAAACAGCACGATGATGAGCGCGATTTCGCCGCCAGTGATTGCCGGAGGCCGGCCCTCGCCGGTTTGCGAGGCCATGAAATGGTCGAAAAGTTTCGCCAGCCCAAGCAGAACCAGCAGAAGCGGCCAATAATGGTAGAAGAAATCCCAGAGGTCCCACGCCGGCCTGAGCTCTGACAATAGAAATAAAACGCCGAGCAGTATCAGCAGCAAGCCTGTGAAAATCGAGCGCCGCTGGCGGTAATAAGTCGTCATCGCTGTGGCGGAGCCTGGGGAGGAGCTTGCGGCGGTGTTTGCGGCGGGTTTTGCCAGTATGCGCCGGACCCGACGTGGCCCTCGCTCGACGCGGTGGCCGCGAGCACTTGCACCACGCCAACCACGATCAGAATGACCGGCCAAAGCCGCTCAAACGAATAGTCCCAGTTATATTGGCCCACGAAAAAGATTACGCCGACGGCAATCAGCACCGCCGGACCCATGAGGCCGCGAATTCGGCACCGGGCGCAGTTGCAGGATCTCCAGGACATTTTCAAGCCTCCATTCGTTCTAACGTGCGCGCTTCCAGAGCAGCCATCCGCCGACGGCAATCAGTGCCAAAGGCCAGAAGCGGTACACGTACTCCGAGTCCAGATATCCGAAATTCCCAAGCAGGAAAATAATTCCGATGATGATCAGCACGATCGCGCCTGTTGGAATTCTCTGCGCGCTCTGCGTCTCAGCCATGCCCTCGGCGGGCGGTGCGCCCTGAAAAAATCCCGGCGGAGTCTGCCCAGCAAGCTTGGCCTTGGCCGTCATGTAAGCCTCGATGGGCATGTACACGCAGAATATTCCGAGAAAAACTCCGAGCATCGCTTGCATCCCGCCCGATATGGCATCGTTATTCAGCATGGCGATAATCCCGCCGAAGATGAGCACGTGAATCAGCCCTTTAATGTATTCGCCGTTGTACACCGCGCCAACGCCCGGAATGAACCCCAGTCCCAGCGCGGCGCCCGGATTTGGCGCGCCCGGCGGAGGCGGAGTCGGATACGCGTACCCAGCGCTCGGCTGCGCCGGACTGGACACAACCCGTGCCAGGCATTCCTCGCAGTACAATGCGCCGCGAATTTCTCGCGCGCAGTGCGCGCAGAGCGCCTTGCCGCAATTCCGGCAGTATCCCGTGGCGTCAACATCCGTGTGAACTGCGCACTTCATCGAACTCTCCTTCCCGGTGCATCCTCGAGCAGAACGGCGACCAGCGCCACGCGTTGCAGCGAACTCTGATTCTGCCGGGATTCATTCGGGTTCTTCTGCTCCGGCTGCGATGGCGTGGGAGCGGGCTGCTGTCCCGCGGGCGCCGGATTGCTGGCCGGCTGCAAGCGGGACTGTATTTCGTACACCACGCGGAGGTCGTTCACGAATTTCACGGTGCGCGCGAACGCCAGATGGGCGTGGCGATCCACCGCGTTGTACAGATTCACGGGATTCAAATCGGCCAGCCCGCCGCCGTTCGGTTTCAAGCCGCCAGTCGCCTGGAAAATAATCAGCAGCGTGGCCAGAGCCGTGGCGACGCCCATCGCGAATCTCGGCTGCCAGAGGATGGGCAGCCACGACATCCAATCTCGTTTCGCCTTCCGCGGCCCCAGCGTCTTGTCGAGGATGTTGGAGACCAGCCTCGCCGGCACTTCTTCCTGCTCGAGTTTTTGTACGCGGCCGATGGCCAGCGCCACTTGAGCCACTAGCGGAGCGCACTTCGGGCAGCTCGCGACGTGCTGCTGGAATTCGAGCTGCTCCGCCTGCGTCAGCGCGCCATCCAGATGGTCGCTCAGCCTTTCCTCGACTTGTATGCAGCTCCAGCTCATAAAATCCCTATTCCGCTCTCACGCCCATTTGTTCCAGCAGCCGCGCCAGTTCGATGCGTCCTCGGTTGATTCTCGATTTTACCGTGCCTTCCGGCACCGAGAGAACCTCCCGGATTTCGCCGTATTCCAGGCCCTGCAAGTCGCGCAAAATCACCGCCTCGCGCAGCTCCGGAGACAGTTGCGACAATGCCGCTTGCACTTGATGGCTCAACTCTTTCGCCATCGCTGCGCGGTCCGGCGTTCGCACCGGAGAATGTTTCTCTTCCACCACGGGCAGGACGTCTTCGAGCGCATCCGTCATGCGGTCGCGCCTCGACCTCCGGTAATGATCCACCAGCAGATTGCGCGTCACGCTTGTAAGCCATGTGGGAAAACCGCCGAACGCCGTCTTGTAACTCGCCAGCGTGCGATAGATGCGCAGGAAAACTTCCTGGCTCAAATCCTCCGCTTCCGTGGAATTCCCCGTAAAGCGGTAGCAGATGTTGTAAACGCGCCGCGTGTGCCTCTGGACAAGCTCCTCCCACGCCGGACCTTCTCCCCGGAGGCATCGCTGGACCAGTTGAGCATCCGGCTCCAATCGTCATCGTCCTCGCGTTTGACATCGCCTTCTGGCCTCATCCTATGGAACGAGGA
>DASYWU010000028.1:0-23078 GCA_035935755.1 Occallatibacter sp.
CCTTCCGCCGCCCCTACAGGGCTCCGGGGTCTTTTTCGGCAGCTTTCCCAGCGTTTGAAACGCTGGGCTATCGAACATTGCGCCTACGGCGCGAGTAGATCGGAACCACTGGAGTTAACAAATGTCCTTCATGCGTTTGCCTTGGCGGCTACCGCCAGAAAAGGCGGTAATTCAAGGCTGCCGGCGCTCTTGTAGTCTCGAACAATGCGCTTTGAAGCCGGAAATCTGGCAGGAGCAGCCCGGGAGTGCCCGGTTCGGCCGAACAGATGCGGGCGCGGACTGTAAGAGGCGAAAATTCGTCAAAGGGAGGGATAGCCGGTGACTCGGCCATAATCAAAACAGAACAGCTCTTTATCTCAAAACCTACTCAGGATGGGACCGAATGTAGCTCTTCAATTGCTTCAGGTCCCAATGCTCCTGAATTCGCCCTGTCGCCGCTTCTACAACATACGCTTCCATGTGCCCCATCTCCTTGCCGCAGTCACCGGTGTTGTACACGGACAAGACCAGAAGCAGATCGCGTGAGTCGTGAAGCCAGCTATGGGCTTGAATGTTGTCTCCGCGTTCCTCACACCAGTGCCTCGCTTTGAAGGAGTCAAAGGCGCGTTTGGTCGCCGGCAATTCCGAGACTCTGTAGTCATTCAGATGGAAAGCCCGAACATGGAAGTTTCCTATTGCTCCTCCGTCACTCCAAGTGATGGCGAAATTCTTATGGTCGTTGGACCAAACGACACTAACGCTCGCATCAAGGCCCTCCAGCCGGGTTTTGAGCAGCACCTTGTCCTCTTTTGCCAGCACGAATATGCCGCCCGTATCTTCTCCACTCACTGCCTGAACCTTGTAGCTGAGATCACCCTCACGGAAGGACTTGTCCACGACCTGCGGTACCCACGTGCACGTATGATGGGCGCAACCCGCGAACGTGTCTAGTGCTCCGGGAGCGTCGAGCTGCGCGTTCGCGTGCAGTCCGAGTACAAGCACACTGGTGGACACAAAAATGCGAAACGAGCCTGAAAGGATCATGCAGACATTCTGCCATCGAAGTGGTTTTTGCGCATAGGACAAGGCCCAAGGCGTCATCGCGGAAGTATCGTCGGCAACTCTTCAATTAGATAGTGGTAAACACCCGGCCTAAGGGGTGAACTTGAGGCTCACGTGCGGCATAATGCCGTACAGGGCTTTTGACGGGTACGGCACAATGCCGTCCGATGCTATCGGAGATGTTTATGCCGTCGTCGGCCCGTAAGGTTCGATCCACACTTCGAACCCAGACCGAACGGCTGAAAGCTCGTGTCGATCACGAGAGAAGGCCTTCTTCCAGAGAGCGGCGTCGCTCCGCGGCGTCCGCCTGAAGGAGTTCATGGTTGTCTCGATGGGGGAGGCGGCAGTGAGGACGTTCGAGGAACACGAGCTGGTCCTGTCTGCCAATGGGTTGAGATGTTGAATCCTTTGTGCTCTCGACTGCGCGCTTCGTCATTGCAAGAGCGGCGAGGGAGCAGACTGCTCGAGCCGAACCGCGTCGAGATAAAGCAATGCGAGCACGAGCGACCGGGTCATGAAGATAAGACCCTCGAGTACAGCGAACAGGGTCCAGCCGACGAGCAGTCCCACCCACCATTTTGGTTCGCCTGCTGCCAGGATAATCGGGAGAAATAACGCGAGAAGTGCGGGAACTTGAGCGAACGCGGTGACAAGGGCAAGCCCCAGCAACTCGGCAAATCGGCGCAAGCTCAATCTGAAGCTGTGGCGTATAGCTCCTCCAAGATCATCTTGCGCGGTGGCCAGCGCCGGCATCACAAACGCAGTCCATATGGCGAGGAAAATTCCCGGGAACATGAACAAGCCGCCAAGTACGATAAGAATTCCGAGGCCGATGGAAAGAGGAACCACCAGGAAGATACGGCGCGCATAGTGGGATACCAGCGATTTCAGAACCAGAACCCCGCCCTGTTGGTCTGACCTGACAATCATCGCCACCCCCACCGCTCCGAGATCGGGGGGAACAAACATGGGAACGATAAATGCCAGCAATGTGGCGCACTTATTCAGCGCGCCCTCCGCTTTCCAAATAGCCATCGGATCGAAGGCTTGCCCAGGCACGCTTCTTCCATGGACTGCGAACGCGACAGAGATCACGCAACAAGCTTCCAAGATGTACGGCCAGGTGGAAGCCAGCCATAAAGGGAAAAAACGCCGCCGTATGAGCGAAAGAATCCGACTTCTGATCGGCTCCGATTGATCCATACCGCACCCCTTCTTGCGCAGCACCGCATGGTTTCGGAATGAATTGACGCGTCAAATCGGAAACGAGGAAGTATACTCCAAAATCCGAGGGAATTGAGCTTTTAGGCTGAAATGTTTTGCGAGATTCCGGCCTCACCAGAGTTAGCCGGAGGGCGGTCCAGCCCTTGTTTGCAACTCCGTAAAATGTCGACAGCCTGGGAAGTGCTGAGTAAAGCCTGGATGGTCGGGTCGGCAACTCGTCAGCTACCTCCCGAAAAACACCCCCAGCACTGGGCGCGGGCCGGGAGTTGGCTCTTCTAAACTGGAAGAGTTATGGATGAGACCCTGACTTCCGCGCCTCCTGTAGCCCGCAAAGAGCACAAAGAGACCACGTTGCACGGCGTGACGCTGACTGACGACTACGCATGGCTGCGCGACAAAGAGAATCCCGAGGTGACGGCGTACCTGGAGGCGGAAAACGCCTATGCCGAGGCGGAGATGGCGCCGCTGAAGGAGCTGGAGGACGAGCTCTACCGGGAGATGCTGAGCCACATCAAGCAGACGGATGTTTCGGTGCCGTTTCGCGATGGGGCGTGGTGGTATTACACGCGGACCGAGGAGGGGTTGCAATACGGGATCCACTGCCGCAAGCGGGCCGCGGCCGAGCCTGGTGAGGAGTTGAAGCCGGCGGAGGATGCGGTGGAACATGTGGTCCTGGACGGCAACAAGCTGGCCGAGGGGCATGCATTCTTCGCCATTGGAGCGACGGATATTAGCGATGATGGGCGGTGGCTGGCTTATACGACGGACACGACGGGCTTCCGGCAGTACACGCTGCAGGTGAAGGATCTGGCGACGGGCGAGACGCTTGAGGGCAAGGTGGAGCGGGTGGGGTCGGTGGTGTGGGCGGCGGATAACCGGACGCTGTTCTACACGGTGGAGGACGAGGAGCAGAAGCGGCAGTACCAGTTATGGCGCCACAGGCTGGGCACGCAATATTGGCAAGATGTACTGATCTACCAGGATGACGATGAGCGATTCAACGTGGGGGCGGGGCGCACGCGGGATGGGAAGTACATCGTGGTGGAGTCGGGCAGCCACACCACGACGGAGTGCCGGGTGCTGTCGGCGGCCCATCCGGAAGGCGAGTTTTCGCTGATCCTGGCGCGCGAGGATGAGCACGAGTATTACGTCGATCATCGGGGCGGGCTGTGGTTCATCCGCACCAACGACCGCGGGCGGAACTTCCGGCTGGTGACGGCGCCGGTGGATGCGCCGGAGTATGGGAACTGGACAGAAATGATTCCGCACCGCGATGCGGTGATGCTGGAAGACGTGGATTTGTTCGCGGGATTTTATGTGGCGTGCGAACGCGAGGATGGATTGCCACGGCTGCGGATCTGGCGGTTTGCGGGCGAGGGGCCGCAGGCAGCGTGGGCGGGTGAGATTGCATTTCCGGAGCCGGCGTATAACGCGCATCCGCACGTGAACCGGATCTTCGAGACAAAGACCTACCGGTATGGATACCAGTCGCTAGTGACGCCGAACTCGGTGTTCGAGTATGACGTGGCGGAAGGCGGGTCGACGCTGCTGAAGCAGGTGGAAGTGCCGGGTGGATTCGATCGGACGCTGTATGCGAGCGAGCGGGTTCGGGCGACGGCGCCGGATGGGGTCGAGGTGCCGGTGTCGATTGTGTACCGGAAGGACAAGTTCGCAAAGAATGAGGGGGAGGCGGGGAAGAACCCGCTGTATGTGTATGGGTACGGGTCGTATGGGTATTCGCTGCCGCTGGGGTTCAATTCGAATCGGCTGAGCCTGCTGGACCGCGGTGTGGTGATGGCGTATGCGCATATTCGGGGTGGCGGAGACCTGGGCAAGCCGTGGCACGATGCGGGCAAGATGCTGGTGAAGCGGAATACCTTTTCCGATTTCGTGGCGGCGGTGGAGCATCTGACGGCGGCGGGGTATGGGGATGCGGCGCGGGTGGCGATTGAAGGCGGATCGGCGGGCGGGCTGCTGATGGGCGCAGTGGTGAATCTGCGGCCGGAGCTGTTTCGGGCGGTGCTTTCGCACGTGCCGTTTGTGGACGTGATGAATACGATGCTCGATGCCAGCCTGCCGCTGACGGTGCCGGAGTATGAGGAGTGGGGCGATCCGAACAATGAGGCGTATTTCCGCTACATGCTGAGTTACTCGCCCTACGATAACTTGAAGGCGGGAAGTTATCCGGCGATGCTGGTGAAGACGAGTTTGCACGACAGCCAGGTGATGTATTGGGAGCCGGCGAAATATGTGGCGAAGCTGCGGACGCTGAAAACGGACAGCAACCGGCTGCTGCTGGTGACGAATATGAAGGCGGGGCACGGCGGCGCTAGCGGGCGATACGACTACCTGAAGGAGATCGCGCTGGATTATGCGTTCCTGCTGCGGGAGCTGGGAGTTGTGAGCTAGAATCGTGCTGCGAGTCGAGGCGGAGCTATGCGATGCGCTTATCTGATGGGCGTGCTGGCGCTGGCTGCCGAGCTGGTTGCGGGGCAGCAGAGCGGGGTTCCGGGGCAGCCTGCGGCGAAACCAGCGCCGGCGGCGCCAGTGGCGGGCGCTGTGAAGGTGTATGAGCCTTCTTCCCAAGTGAAAGCGCCGCGGCTGCTGCCGCTGAGCCAGGCGCCGGAGCTGACGAAAGATTGCAAACAACATTCGGAAGGGGAGGCGTTGCTTTCGCTGCTGGTGGATACCGACGGTCGGGCGCGCAATGTGATGTTCATTAAACCGGCCGGATCGCCGGTGGACCGGTTCGCGATTCAGTTTGCGAGCCAGGATCGGTTTGAACCGGGGACGCTGGACGGCAAGCCGGTGGTGGTGGCAGAGGCTTTGCGGATCAAGCTGGAAACGTGCGATGTGCAGCAGGCGGCGAAGGGGAAGAGTATCGCCCTCAAAACGCTGTTGAAGTCGTTGCCGCGGCAGAAGCTGGAAAAACCGAAGGACCCGCCGGAGGAGGCGATCCTGACGCCGCTGGATAAGAGCAGCAAATACACGCGCACGGTGAGGCGGCCGGACTTTTTCGGAACCGAAGTCAGCGCGCCTGTGATCCTCTATTCCCAGGACGCCGCTTACGTGCCGGCGCAGGAGGGGACGAAAATCACCGGAGAGTGCCAACTGGGGTTGGTAGTGGATGAGCACGGGCTGCCGGAGGATATTCACGTGATCAAGTCACTCGACCCCGGGCTGGACCTGAGCGCGATGCTGGCAGTGAACATGTACCGGTTCTTTCCGGCGATCCGGAATGGCGAGGAGCCGGTGCCGGCGTCGATTGTGGTGAGCGTGCAATTTTCGCCGCCGGGAGCGAGGGCGGCGAATTAGCGAGTGAGCAAGTTAGCGAGTTAGCGAGTTAGCAAGTCAGCAAGTTAGCGGGTCGGCGAGTTAGCAAGTTAGCGAGGCTGGAATTATGTTGCGATATTTCAGGAGTCGTATGCTGCGGATTTGGGTGGTGGCGAGCTTAGCGCTGGTGGCAACTTATGCGGGCGGGCAGCCGGTGAATGCGGCGGCGGCGAGCGTCAAGACTCCGGCAGCGGCGACGGGAGGGGCGACGGCGGGCAGTGCGGCTCTGCCAGCGGACACGGTCAAGGTTTATGAACCGCGCAAGCCGGTGGTGGAGCCGCGGCTGCTTCCCTGGACTGTTGCCCGCGATGACTTTCCCAAGGACTGCACCAACCAGATGAGCGGCGAGTTGGAGTTGTCGCTTCTGGTGGATACGAAAGGCAGGGCCCGCAACGTAATGTTTCTGCGGCCGTCGGGGACGATGGCGGACCGGTTTGCGATTATCATTGTGGACCGCGACCGGTTTGCTCCGGCAACGCTGAACGGCAAGCCTGTGGTGGTGGCGGAGTCACTCGACATCAAGATGGAAGCCTGCATCGCGTTGGAAAGAGGCGCGGCGGGAAAGATGGAACGGGGTTGGCTGCTGAAATCGCTGCCGAAGCAGAAGCTGAAGAAGCCGAAGAACCCTCCGCAGGTGGCGGAGCTTGCGCCGCTGGAGGCGCCGCAGAAGGAATTGGCGCGGCCGGTGACGCGGCCGGATTTCTTCGGGAATGGCGAGAGCGCGCCGGTGCTGCTGTATTCGGGCTATGCAGACTATACGCCATCGCATCCAGGGACGAAGGGCACGTGTGAAGTGTCGCTGGTAGTGGATGCGCATGGATTGCCGCAGGATCTGCACGTGCTGAAGAAGCTGGATCCTGGACTGGATATGAGCGCGGTGAATGCGGTAGAGAATTATCGCTTCTTTCCGGCGATCAAGAATGACGAGCCGGTGCCGGCGGCGGTGGTGGTGAGCGTGGATTTTTCACCGCCGCGGTGAGCGAGTCAGCGAGTCAGCGAGTCAGCGAGTCAGCAAGTCAGCAAGTCAGCGAGTCAGCGAGTCAGCAAGTTAGCGAGTCAGCGCTGGTATTGGTGAGTGCGCCAAAGTCCTAAACTGAACCTGATGAACTACGACGATCTCCGCCTCCTCATCGACTACCACTACTGGTCACGCGACCGGATGCTCGACGCTGTAAGTGAGATAACGCCCGAGCAGTTCACACGTCCGATGGGCAACAGCTTCAGCTCAATACGCGACACCGTGGCGCACATCTGCGCTGCCGAGCGCATTTGGATCACGCGACTGAAAGGCGAAAAGCCGCAGGGAGTTCAGAAGCCGGACCGTCTTCCTGACGTCGACGCAGCTCGCAAGGAGTGGGCCGAACTGGAACGCGAGATGCGCGAACAACTCGCAAGATTGGGGCCGGAAGCTGTAGAACGCACGATCGCGTATCAGGACCTTCGCGGTAATGACCAATCGGACGTGCTCTGGCAGATGCTGCAGCATGTGGTCAATCACGGCACGTATCATCGCGGACAGATCACCACGATGCTGCGACAGTTGGACGCAGCACCGCCGAAATCCATGGACCTGATTGCCTTTTATCGCGAGCGGAAGCGGAACGCTTGACCGGGGGTAAGCGCCGCACATTCCCCAAACGTGTACCCGAACGCCGCGCTCCTTGCTTTGCGAATTGCCAGGAATTGGCTTCCAGCTCCGCACGCACCAAAGTCAAGAGGCTCAAGCGAGCACTTCTCATGGGCAACTATGGCGGTTAACCACTCTGCGCCCGATTTCAGCTGACGAGCGACTCGGCGATTACGCACTGATGGTGAATTGCTCAAGAGTTTTCCTGTTCCAAAAAGCGGGAACGAAATAGTTCCGTATCGATGTAACATTTGACGTCCCTGCACGTACTCTCTGTGACAATCAGATGTGGCCGATGGACTTCGAGAGCCTTTACAAACAATATGCACCAGCGGTGAGAAGGTTTGCGCTGTATTTGTGTGGCGATGGCGCGCTGGCGGACGACATCACGTCGGACACATTCCTGCGCGTCTGGCTGTCGCGCGGACACATACGTGAACTTACGGTGCAGAGTTACCTCTTCGCAGTTGCACGAAATGTCTATCGAGACTGGCAACGACGAGGCTGGCGAAGCGCAGAACTGGACGAAAGACTGGTGCACCAGGGTCCCAATGTGCAAGACCACTTGGAGCACAAAGAGAAGTTGGCGTCTGTGTTGTCAGGGCTGCAGGATCTGCCGGAGGCAGATCGCGCCGCGCTGCTCATGCGCTCTGTGGACGGAATGTCGTACGAAGAGATTGCTGTCGCATTAAAGATTACCGTCGCCGCCGCCAGAGTCAAGGTGCACCGCTCAAGAGTTAGGCTGATGGCTTTTGGAAATCCGATCAGGAATCAATTGGGTAGATTGGAGGAAAGACAATGAACGTTTCGCGCGATGTGGTGACCGATTTGCTGCCGGTCTATTTTTCAGGCGATGCCAGCGAGGATACGAAGCGCCTTATGGAGGAATATTTTCAGGCAAATCCGGATTTCGAGCGCGTTGCGAGACGGGCCGCGACGCCACTGGAAGAGCTGCGCGCAATCCCGGTCCCGCCTGTGGCCGAAAGAGAAAGACAGGATCTGGAGTGGATTCGTGAAGAATTGTTCCGACGCAGACTGTTCTTCGGCGTGGCCTTGCTCTTCACGTTTGCGCCGTTCATGTCCATCTTCCGTAACGGGCATCTGATCTGGAGCGCACTCCTTGAAAATCCCTGGCAGGTGACGTTTTTATGCTGGAGCATTGCACCGCTTTGTTGGCTCCGCTCGTTCGCGCGACTTACCAGGCGAGCGAGCGCTATTCTCTCGAGCATCTATTTCGCTCTGCTGCCGCTTGGGGTTACATTCCATCTCTTCCTGCCGGGCTGGCAGGCTGATCTGAGCGGCAGGATCGGCGTCGCCCTAGTGATCTGGCTCGGGGCGCTCTTTATTTGGGCAAATTATCTTCGCCTCAGCAGGCGCGAGCGCGGACCAGTCGGGCGGTAGATCGGCATCTCGCGCCTTTCGGCCACTCAAAACGTTCCTCCGGATCCAGCCCCGAGTCGAAATCAGCAAAAGATGCGGGATTCTCAAACACGCTTACCCTGTATGACGCGAATCGCGTCGGGCGCCGAAACGGGCTGACCCGGCTGCTTGATTCGTTGTGGTCATCCATTACGTCCGCATAGGGGCATTCGAAATTCGAAGAAGGGCGCCGGCTTATCAAGGCCGGATCGCATTGCCCTCGCGAGGCGCCCGCCTAGCCGGCACACGTAGACCCAACTTCTCCGCCTCAATGCGTCCACGCCCCGCCATTCGGTCGGGGCTTTTTCATTTCCAGCCAAACACACCCTGCAAAGGAGGAAGTGTTATGTCGCGTCGTCATCGCCGGTATTCGAAGCGCGAACTGCTCGGCAGCTTGCACGTGGACTACCTCATGTCCGTCACCGATCTTGGCCTGGCGGCCAGGACCGATCGCTGTTAGCAGGTTAGCGAGTCAGCGAGTCAGCAATCTGATTTATGAGCTGGCGAGAAAGATGTCGGCGGGCAGCCGGAAGCGGGCGGCAAGTTTGCGTACCGCTCAGCCCCCTCACGGGGAGCGGGCTGTAGTGGTTATCCCACCCTCGCGCCAGAAAGAAGGCGCGAGGATGGGGCACGGATGTGGGTGCGATTGACGCAGGTGGGCTGTGGGGCTTCCGGGTCCCAAAAGCGGGACCCGGGGCACCCGAGTTTTCAGCAGCTCCCCTGCGGCGGATTCAAGCGGGAGATGCCGCCGGGTGACAATATGCACACATCTACGTCACTTCACAATTTGTGAAGTCGCCAATGCCGGTTGACCCTCTATTGCGAGGTCTCGGTGAGGACTTCGGTGCTCTTGCTCATTTTGGCGGTGCGCTCGAGTTTGTCCCAGTTGAAGGGCTTGCCATCAAGGGCGCGGAGGAGTGTCTTGGCTAGAACGAGCGAGAATACCTGGCGGTAGGCGAAACGCTGCAGCCATATGTGGGGAAGGAGCCAGATGTCGCCTTTGCTGGCGGGATGACGGCGCTCCAGGCTGAAGGCCACCGAAGAGGTGAAGAAATCGATGAGCAGGAAAGCCACGAAGTAGGCGCAAAGCTTTAAGAGGCTGGCCATGGAGGCGGCCTCGGGGTGGTAGTAGCGGTCAACGAAGTAGTTCATGACGCCGGCGGCAAACATCACGTCGATGAAGGGCGAGACCAGGGGCAGAAGCATCTGGAAGACGATGATGTTGGGCAGGGCGAAGAGGCCCATGGCGCGATTGCGGATGAAGGCGGCGCGGTGTTTCCAGACGGCCTGGAGGGTGCCGAAGGACCAGCGGAAGCGCTGGCGCATGAGGCCGCGCATATCGATGGGCGCCTCAGTGAAGGCGAGGGCGCTGTCTTCGTAGTCGACTTTGTAGCCCTCTTCGAGCAGGTGCATGGTTAGGTCGGCGTCTTCGGCGACGGTTTCAGGGGGATAGCCGCCGAGGTCGCGGACGGGCTGGGCGCGCCAGGCGCCGATGGCGCCGGGGACGACGGTGACGATGTGCATGAGGTCGAGAGCGCGGCGCTCGAAGTTCTGGCTGGTGATGTATTCGAGTGCCTGCCAGCGGGTCCAGAGATTGACGCGGTTGCCGACCTTGGCGTTGCCGGCCATGGCGCCGATCTTGGGATCCTGGAAATGGGGAACGAGTTTGGAAATGGCGTCGGGAGCAATGACGGTATCGGCATCGATGCCGACGTAGATTTCTTCTTTGACGAAGGTGAGGCCGTAGTTGAGGGCGACGGCTTTGCCTTCGTTGCGCTTGCGCAGGACCTGAACCTGGCCGAGGCGGATTTCTTCAGCGAAGGCTTCGCGGGCGACATCGGCGGTGCGGTCGAGCGAGCCGTCGTCGATGACGATGACGTGGAGGTTTTTGTAGTCGGAGTTGAGGACGGAGCGGATGGTGCGGACGATGACGGCTTCTTCGTTGTAGGCGGGGATGAGGACGGCGACGCGCGGATTGTAGCCGGGGACGAGCGGGCGGCGGGGGCGGCGCAGGCGGTCGATGATGGCGAGGATGCCGATGATGACGAAGCGCGCGCTCATCAGGATATCGCCGAGGAAGAAGACCCAGAAGATGAATTTTTCGACGATGGCCACGCTGGAGAAGGCGATGGAGTCGGGGATGGTGTGCAGCCACTGCTGGAGAGTGAGCTTGGGCATGACCTCAGCGGTGGTTTTGCCCATGAGCGCGGAGACGGGAACGATGGCGTAACCGTGGGCGCGAAGGGCTTCAATGAGCGGGCCCAGCGAGGCGACGGTGACGGAGCGGTCGCCGCCGCCATCGTGCATGAGAATGACTGAGCCCTGGAACTGGGGCTTGGTCTTCATGGTGCGCAACTGGGTGAGGACGGAGTCGATGATTTCGGCGGGAGTTTTGCGGGGGTGCTCGTTCCAGTCGTCGGTGTCGATTTTGCTGCCGATGATGGTGAGGCCCATGCCCTGGACGCGGACCACGGGAGCGGCTTGATCGTCGGTTTCGGGTTCTTCGTCGATGTCGTAGGGGGGACGGAAATAGAGGGGCTGTACGCCGAGCTTGGCTTCGAAGAGGCGCTCGGTGAGCTTGACCTCGAGGTCGAGCTGGCGGTTGGAGATTTCGCTGATATCGGGATGGGTCCAGGTGTGATTGCCGACTTCGTTTCCCTCGCGGACGATGCGCTTCAAGAGGCCGACATTCTCGGCGGCTTCGTCGCCAATGATCATGAAGGTGGCGGTGGCGTGTTCGCGTTTGAGGACGTCGAGGATTTTGGGGGTCCAGCGGGGGTCCGGTCCGTCATCGAAGGAAATGGCGACCTGCTTGGGGTGATAGCCGTATTCCTGGACGGAGTAGGACTCGGGGTACACGTCCATGTGCTCGTCGTCGATGAGGCGCTTGCGAGGGTCGGTTTCGTCGGTGTCGACGGTGACGGTGCGCTTGCCGGGGTGGGGCAGGCCGGTGACGCGGATGATGTCGCCGACACCTTCGATATCGACATCGTGGCCGGGCTGCACCGATCCCAGCTCGTCCACAGCGTCAGGCGCGGTGGGGCGATCCCAGATATTCCAGAGCGAGCTGTCTTCTTCGCCCAGGCGCCAGAGAGCGAAGGTTTCGAGGCCCAGCTCGCGGGCGGCGCGCATTTCATTCAGGACGGTGACGCTGTCGAGAAACCAGACGACGTGGCGCTGGTTATTGTCTTCGTCGATGTATTCGAAGTGCGGGTTGAGCGAATTTTCGTCGAGGTCGAGATCGGCGTCGGCATCGGAGGCTTCCTGCCATGCTTCGGAAACGGAGAGGTCTTCGGTGTCGACAACCTCGGGCTTTTTGTGGCGACGGGCTTTGGGATTGGGAACGGAGAGAGTCCAGTCGTAACCGAAATTGCCGAGGGCGCAGATGAGTTTCTGCTTGGGCACGACTTTGAGCACGCGCATGAGGTTCTGGACGAACCAGTCCTGTGCGGCGACCGGGCCGGGCTCGCTGTTCTCCTCGTGCTGGTCGTAGTTCATGAGGATGATGGCGTCGGAATTGGCGGCGATGGCCTTGAGATCGGCGGCACTGGTGGATGCGGGCAGGTTGACATAGAGGCGCAGATTGCGGGGATGCATCTGCGCGTAGAGCGCCTGGATGAAGTTCAGATAGCCGGGCCTGGCGTCGTCGGGGAGGCTCTCAAAATCGAGGGAGATGCCACCGTAAGCGGGGTAGGCGGTAAGGAAGCGCATGATCTGGCCGACGAGGGCAGCGCTCTGGTCGTCGTCCTGGAGAACGTCGCCCACGCCGGAGTCCCAGCTCTGGGTATGCGGATTGAAGTTGTTGACGTTGGGAAGAATTTCCGTCTGTTCGCGGGCAGCCTGGATGAGGTTCTTGATTTTGTTGAAGTGATCGGGGTCGTGAATGACGTCGTTCTCGATGACCGGGTACTCGCGGAGGTTGTCGGCGCTCATCTCCATGAGGGTTCCGTTGGGCGAGTCGACATGGAGCCATTGGGGAAAGAGAATGTCGAGCTGGTGGATATGCTCCTTCAGCGAGGAGTAGCTGGCGGCGTCGTCCTGAACGTAATAAGCGGCGCGCAGACCTTCGCCGGTGTTGAGGGGGATATCGGATGGCCTGCGGGTGGTTTTGCGGTGGGCGAGGTGCTTGCCGCGGACACGCAGAAGGGGAGTGCGGTCAGGGAGAGCCCTGTAATTGTGCCTCGGGACGGGCAGCAGCAGCTCGGGCAGATGCTGAGTATGGACGATGTTGAAGACAAAGGCGACCAGCACCAGCGTGAAGAGCACGGCGGCGACATCGATGACGAGGCGGAGACGCTTCCAGCGCTTTCGGTGAGGATCGAAAAAGATCTGATGGTCGGACGTTCGTTTCATGTGCCGTACATTTCTCTATGTTCAGATGGCGAAGCTGCTCAAGGCGGGTGTTTCATCAGCCAGTGCCATTTACACGGAGCTCCAGGGGCTATTCCCAGTGAAAAGGCCTCGTCACCATTGCGCCAGGAAATCACTGCCGGTCGAGACATTCCGATCCGATTCGTTCCGCGGCAATCAGGACCAGCAAGCGGCGACTGGTAAGCCGCAGGAACGGCAGAAGTTCGCGTCCGGAATCTGGCGCACCCCGGCCGATCTGGCGGGGTGGCGCGGTGAATCCCCAGGTCATCCGGACAGGGACTTAGCCAGATAAACCCGCTTAAACAGTCTACGCTATACATTACGAATCGTATGGAAGCCGTTCCCGAGATTGAGCCGAGCTATCCCGTGAGAAAAGACGCAAAAGGAGGCGGTGGCGCGCGGAGGGTGGTGCTATTTGCTTTAGCGCTGCTGGCCGGCCTGGCGCTGCGGCTGGGAATGCTGGTGAAGGTGTCGCAGGTGCAGGGCGACTCGCTGGTGTATGGGGCGATAGCTAAAAACCTGCTGCTGCATGGGACTTACGCGTACAACCTGGACAACGGGGCGCTGCACACGACGCTGATCCGCCTGCCGGGATATCCGCTGTTTCTGGCCATCTGCTTCCGGCTGTTTGGGATGGCGAACTACGCGGCGGCGGTCCACATCCAGATAGGGCTGGACCTGCTGGCTTGCGTATTGCTGGCGGACTTTGCGCGACGGACGGCGCCGCCGGCGCTCAAACAGCGGGCGGCCATGGCGACTTTGTGGCTGGCGGCGCTTTGCCCGTTTACCGCGGACTACAGCGTGCAGCCGATGGCGGAATCGCCAACGATCTTTGCCCTGGCGCTGGCGATGTGGTCGGTGGCGCGGTTCAGGGATGAACCGGGATGGAAGAATGCGCTTTGGTTTACGTTTGCTGCCACGCTGGCGGCGATTTTGAGGCCGGACGGTGCACTGGTGGCGGTGGCGATGGCGCCGGCCCTGGTGGTGGGACTGCCGCGGGGAGCGATTGTGGAGAAGAAGCTGGCGCGGATGGCGGCGGTTTGCGTTTTGCTGGCGCTGCTGCCGTTCGGCGCGTGGACCTGGCGCAACTGGCGGACGTTTCACGTGTTCGAGCCGCTGGCGCCGCGGACGGCAACCGATCCCGGGGAGTTTGCGTATCCGGGCTGGGAGCGATGGGTGAGGACGTGGTGCCTGGATTACGCGTCGACCTACAACGTGTACTGGCACATTCCGAATGACGATTTGAATGTGGACGCGCTGCCGGGGCGGGCCTTCGACACGGCGGCAGAGCGTGAAGAGACGAAGGCGATTGCTGCCGGATACGATGCAAATGACGATAAGATGTCGCCGGCGCTGGACGCGCGCCTGGAACGTCTGGCAGAGGAGCGGATTCGAGCGCACCCGCTGAGATATTACGCGTGGCTGCCGCTGGGAAGACTCCTGGATATGACGTTTCATCCGCGGACGGAAAACATGAATATTGACGTGGACTGGTGGGTGTACGACCGGCATCCGGATGAGACGGTGTTCAGTTGGGCGTATGCGGGACTGAACGTGCTGTACCTCGCGCTTGGGATTGCGGGGCTGTGGCTGCGGCCGCGATTCTGGAAGGCACTGCTGGCGTACATCGTCTTACGATACTTGCTGCTGCTGGTAACGATAGGCGGGCCGGAAGACCGGTACACGCTGGAGATGTTTCCCATGCTGTTCGCGTGGGGAGGGGTGGCGATTGCGGCGGGGATCGGTCGATGGAGAGGCCGGCGGCCCGGGAACATGGAGTTTGCGAAGAGGACGGTGGAATGAAAGATATTTTTATTGCCGATTTGCCGAGTTTCGACGAGAGCAGGGTGTTCGACAGCTTTTTTCTGGTTCTGAGCAAGCAGCAGCGGATGACGAAGAGCAATAAGCCTTATCTGAACCTGATTCTGGCGGACAAGACGGGGCAGATGGAAGCGCGGGTGTGGGATCCGGGCGATCCGCGGATTGCGCGGGAGTTTGAGCGCGGCGACGTGGTCAAGGTGCGGGGCTGCGTGACGCGCTTCGACGAGCGCTGCCAGATCAAAGTGGACCAGTTGCGCAAGGCGCAAGAAGGCGAGGCGGCGCAGGAGGACATGCTGCCGGCAACGATCTTTGACGTGAACGAGCTGTGGGGCAAGCTTCAGGCGACGGTGGAGAGCATCACGAATCCGGACCTGAAGCGGCTGCTGGAGGCGCTGCTGGGCGAGCCGGAGATTGCGCGGGCGTATCGGGAGGCGCCGGCGGCGCGGCAACTGCACCACGCCTGGCTGGGCGGGCTGCTGGAGCACGTGGTAAGCCTGCTGGGGCTGGCCGAGAAAGTGGCGGCGCATTACACGATGCTCGACCGCGACCTGCTGCTGACCGGAGTGGTTCTGCACGACATCGGCAAGATCCGCGAGCTGACGTGGGCGACGGGATTCGACTACAGCGTGGAGGGCGTGCTGCTGGGGCATATCCAGATGGGCGTGGACCTGGTGGAGAAGACGATTGATGGGCTGCCTACGTTTCCTGAGAGGCTGCGGACGCTGGTGCTGCACCTGATTCTGAGCCACCACGGGAAGCTGGAGTTCGGGTCGCCGAAGCTGCCTATGATTCCGGAGGCGCTGGCGCTGAATTTCGTGGATGATTTCGATGCGAAGATGATGGCTATGACGAGCGAGTTTGAAAAGTCGGCGCGCGAGGGCAGGGGCGCGGATGAGCTGACCGGGAAGGTGTGGGCGCTGGACAACCGGCAGTTGCTGAATACGAAGAAGTGGCTCAATGCAGGGAACAGGGATTAGGGAACAGGGACTAAGGGGCTGGGGGACTAAGGGACTAAGGGACTAAGGGACTAAGGGACTGAGAGCCTCGTGGAGTCCTGAGAGTATCAAGTGAGTTAGAATTGCGGCTACTTCGATGCGAGGACGAATTGCTTCCGCATTGTTGTTAAGCGTTGTTCTGTGCAGGCCGGCCGGGGCTTTGACAGACCAGTGGATTGAGGTGCGGAGCGCGCACTTCACGGTAGTGAGCGATGCGCACGAAAGGGCCGCGCGCCAGGTCCTGGACCAGTTCGAGCGCATGCGATGGGTGTTTGGCGCGCTCTTTCCCAAGGCCAGTTCCGACCCGGGGCAACCGGTAGTCGTGGTGGCGGCAAAAGACAAGAAAACTTTTGAAAGCATGGAGCCCGCAGATTACCTGGGAAAAGGAAAGCTGAGGCTGGGCGGCTATTTCCTGCACACGCTGGAGAAAAATTACATACTGCTGCGGATGGATGCGGAATACGAGCATCCGTATGCCACGGTTTACCACGAGTACACGCACCTGCAATTTACTTCGGCGAGCGAGTGGATGCCGCTGTGGCTGAACGAGGGGCTGGCCGCGTTCATGCAGAATACCGTGATCCGCAACAAGGATGTGATATTAGGCGAGCCTAGCGCGGAGTACGTGATGTATCTGCGCACTCACGCCATGATTCCGCTGAGTACTCTTTTCAAGGTCGACTCCGCATCGCCTTACTATCACGAGGAAGACAAAGGGTCAGTCTTTTATGCCGAGTCATGGGCGTTGACGCACTTTCTGATGATGACCGACCGAGCGAACCACACAGAGCGGCTGAACAATTACATCGATTCAGTGAGCCGCAATGAGGACTCGCTGATTGCGGCGGAGAAGAGCTTCGGCGACCTGGGGGAGTTGCAGAAGGCGCTGGATGTTTACGTTCATTCCGGCAACTACAGGATGTTTGCAATGTCCAGCGCGGCGGCGCCGATTGACGAATCGAAATACAAGGTAAGGACGCTGACATCGACCGAGGCGGAAGCACTGAGGGCGGACGTGCTGGTGCGCGTTGCACGCACGACCGAAGCTCGCGTCCTGTTGACGGAAGTACTGAAGCAAGATCCGGAGAATGTGCAGGCGCACGAAACCATGGGCTACCTTGCCTTGCAAGAGAAGGACTATGCGGAAGCGCGCAAATGGTACGCCGAGGCGGTGAAGCTTGATTCGCAGGACTATCTTGCGCAGTACTACTTTGCGGCGCTGTCGCTGAACGCGATGACGCCGGGCGCGGATAAGGAGATCGAGGCGAGCCTGCGCAGCGCTATCCGGCTGAATCCGCGGTTTGCTCCCGCTTACGACGCTCTGGCGGCCTTCTACGACGTGCGCCACCAGAATCTTGAAGAGGCGCACTGGTTGAGCTTGCGCGCGGTGTCGCTGGACATGGGCAATGCAGGGTACCGGGTGAACGCAGCGAGTGTGCTGGCGAGCATGGGTCGATACGACGATGCACTGGCGGCGCTGCGGAGCGCGGCGAAGGTGGCGAGAGATCAGGATGAAGTGGCCATGGTGCGGAGCCAGCTGGAACGGGTGCACCGGCTGGAAGAGGCTCGCGCCCAGGCGGAGGAGGATGCGAAAGAACGGCAGGAGGCCGCGCCCGCACCGGCGAAAGTGGCGGAGGTGAGCACGGGGCCAACGCATCCGACGGAGCCGGCGGATGGGCCGCGGCAAGTGGTGACGGGAGTTATTGCAAATTTAAGCTGCAATTACCCGACGGAGATTGAATTTCAGATCAGGATTGCGGACGGAAAGTTAGTGACGCTGTATAACAACGACTACGACAAGATCGATTTCACGGCGGTGGGATTTGTTCCCAAGGTGTCGATGAACCCGTGCACGGATTTTAAAGGGATGAAGATCCGGGCGACTTACGTGGAGAGCCCGGACAAGACGGTGGACGGGCAGATTGTGGCCATGGTGCTGACGAAGACAAGGAGTAGGGAATAGGGAACAGGGAAGAGGGAACAGGCATGGAGCCAGCAGGGCGCGAAGTCGAATTCAAACTGCTGTCCGAAGTGGATTGATAAATCTGAGCCCTTCGAAATGTTTTTCGTTGTCGGTCACGAGGATGCAATCATTGGCTTCCGCAATGGCGGCCAAAATCATATCGGTTGCGCTGCGAGAACGCCCCATTTTGGTTCCCTCGGCCATCAGGCGACCCCAAATCAAGCCTGCTCTTTCATCGAAGGATAGGATCTTTCCATCAAAGGTCGCTTGCGGTCCGTTCGGGCCGTGGAACCAGTGTTCCAGGATTCGGCGTTTCCTGCCGGCGGGCTTTTCCAGGATGCCGCGCCAAACCTCGCCGACCGTGATGGCAGCAATGAACAAGTCCTCGCTGGTCTGGTCCATCATCCACGCGGCCAGCGATGGAGATGGAATCGGCTTCATACCGTTGCTGATGATGTTTGTGTCGAGGAGGTAGCGGCTCACAGGTCGATCTTTCGTCCGGGATCAAAGGGGCGCGTGAGGTCCAGATCCGCCCCGACGAGTGGAGAGCTGCGAAGCCATCTCCAGATTTCGCCCTTTTCTCGAGGTTTTTGAGCGACCTTTTGCTGTATCATCGCGCGCATCGCGTCGGCCTCAGGTGTGTCTTCCGCAAGATGGCGTGCAACGGTTCGCACCAGTTCGCGGTCCTTTTCGAGCGCCATCACCTCGAATCGCGCCATTCCCCGCTTGCTGAGGCGCTTGCGATAATTCTTTACCGCTCGGGCTTGCGCCGTAGTGCCCATTCCGGCTCACCTCTATCCGGTAATATATCCTGCTATCAAGATGTGGGCAAGTCGACTCAGCTCAGGAACCAGTTCCATTGGGCTTCGGTGAGAGGGACAACGGAGAGGCGGCCGATTTTGAGGAGCGGGGAGTCTTTGAAGAGCTTTTCGGCTTTGATCTGGTCGAGGGTTTTGGGATTGTTGAGGCGCTTGCCGGCTTTGACTTTGACGATGGGGACTTTGGGGTCGGAGGCATCGACGCTGATCACGGTGCCGGTGCCGACGGCGGTGCGCTCGTCGCCGGTGTGGTAGAAGATCCATTTTGTGCCGGGGTTGAGCTCGCGCAGGTTTTTGACGGCGGCGGGGGCGGTAACTCCATCCCAGATAGTTTCCTTGTCGCGGAGGAAGTCGTCGAAGCTGTAGGCGTCGGGTTCGGTTTTGAAGAGAAACATCATCAGGCTGTGACCGGCCTTTCGTAGAAGTGAACGCGGGCAGAAACGGAATGAGCCTCAAGCTGTTTTCTTCTGGCGACGTTTTTGGGACGAATTCGGGAGTTCAATCAGCCCGGGTTCTTTTTTGCCCAGCGCGCGATGGACGATATAAGCGGAACGGGTGAGTTTGGCTGCCCGGGCACGCCTGTCGATCTCGGCGATCTGACTTTCTCGCGCAGTGATATTGATGCGCACCGTCTTTTCCGGCTGCGTTGGTTCCACCAGAAAGGCAACGGCTTGCTTCATCGCAGGATCGTTGCGAAGATCGTCCAGCGTCGATGGCTCGGGGATCGCCGCCCGATCTTCGCGCATACCTGCAATGTGAAAGGAGAGGGCCTCGACCGCGTTCCGTCGAGCCTCGTCGAGAGTCGAACCAGCGGTAATGCAGCCCGGGAAGTCGGGGAAGCTTACGCCATAATCGGAACGCGGATCCTTGTGCAGATAAGCGATGTACTCCATAGCCATCTCCTATCGAAGCTTGATGCCTGCCTGTTTTTCAATCGAAAAGGATGGTACGAGCCGGTAGATGTATTTTATCTTCCAGACATAAGATCAGGCCCGGCCATTGATGATTAGGTTGACAAACTTCCCGCTGGTTGGATCGAAGTACACCTGCCAGTAGCATTCACCCCCGTCGACAACTATGTAGAGGTGGCTGCGCCACTTGTCGCCCGCAGGCGCGTCACAAAAGGCACTCACGAATATTTGCTTCTTACCTCGCTGGACGATTGGCAGGTACTGAAGGAAATATCGGTTTGGATCGGCGATATGCCTGGGATCGCGGGGTTGGGCCTTCATTCTGGAAATTTGGGGCAAGGCGGCTTCCAAAGTGGCCAAATCTGCTCGACTTGGTTGCCAACTCATTACAGAAATACTAGGGTTCCGCAAGTAGTAGTGGGTGTACACCGCCGTCTCGCTGGGCGGAAGAAGCACATGCCCCGGTTTCTTATTCGTCGATTGTCCCGGCTTAACTTTGAAGACCGGCGGAGAGTGCGTGCGCGAATGAGGATCTACAGTCACGATCGTGATTACCGCGACGGCAAAGATGGCGCATGCAACTGCCCACTTCCAGGCCATGATTCACTCCATTCTCAGCAAGTTGGCATTATCGCGCAATCGAATCGTTCGCGAAAGCCATATGCAAGTTCATGACCGGTGATCCCCTCATCTCTGACCCCTGATCACTGATCACTGATCCCTCCATTACAATGAAATCAATATGATCCGCTTCTCTACGGCCGGGGAGTCGCACGGCGAGGCACTGATTGCGCTTGTGTCCGGAATGCCGGCCGGGGTTCCTATCGATCTGGAATTTGTGAACCGCGACCTGTGGCGGCGGCAGCAGGGCTACGGGCGTGGCGGGCGGATGAAGATCGAGACGGATCGGGTCCATGTGCTGAGCGGGGTGCGGCATGGGAAGACGATCGGATCGCCGATTGCCATTGAGATTGTGAACCGCGACTGGAAGAACTGGGAGGAGAAGCTGCCGGTGGAGGCGGGCGATCCGGCGAAACACCAGGCGGTGGCGTCGCCGCGGCCGGGGCATGCGGACCTGGCGGGGGCGCTGAAATACAACTTTCCCGATGCGCGGTATGTGCTGGAGCGGGCGTCGGCGCGGGAGTCGACGGCGCGGGTGGCGGCGGGGGCGATGGCCAAGCTGCTGCTGCGTGCCCTGGGCATTGAGGTGCTGAGCCACGTGATCCGTGTGGGGCGCGAGGAGCTGAAGCGGACGGCGGAGTGGGAAGAGATTGTTGCGGTCGCCCAGAAAAATGAAGTGGTGCTGGGGTGCGTGGACGCGGAGACGGAGGCGCGCATGAAAGAAGAAGTGGAAGAGGCGGCGCGCACGGGCGACACGGTGAACGGGGTTTTTGAAGTCGTCGCGCACAACGTTCCAGCGGGGCTGGGGACGTTTGCTAATTGGGACGAGAGGCTGGACGGGCTGCTGGCCTGGGCGGTGATGAGTTTGCAGGCGGTGAAGGCGGTGGAGATCGGGCGGGGAGTGACGGCGGCCGAATCGTTCGGGTCGCAGGTGCACGATCCGATTCACTATGCGGCGCGGGATGAGGGCCGGCCGACGCGGTTCACGCGTCCGCACAATAACGCGGGCGGGCTGGAGGGCGGCGTATCGAACGGCGAGGACGTGGTGGTGCGCGGGTATCTGAAGCCGATTTCGACGCTGCGGCGGCCGCTGGAGTCGGTGCGCTTCGACACCCGCGAAGCTACCAGCGCAAGTTATGAACGCAGCGATATTTGCGTGGTTCCGGCGGCGGGCGTGGCGGCAGAGGCGATGGTGGCGCTGGTGATGGCGCGAGTGGTGGCGGAGAAGTTCGGAGGCGATTCGCTGGTGGAATTGAAGCGGAACTTCGACGGATACATCGAACAAGTGCGGAGATTTTGAGAAGATACACGGAATTTTGACGGACAGAAAATGATTCTGAAGATTGTGAAATATCCAGAGCCTGTGCTGGAGCAGCCGGGCGAGGAAGTGAAAGAATTTAACGAAGAGCTGCGCCAGTTTGTGGCAGACATGTTCGAGACCATGTATGCGTCCCAGGGGATTGGGCTGGCGGCGCAGCAGGTGGGCGTGCCGAAGCGGATAACGGTGATCGACCTAAGCCTGGGGAAGGATCCCGAGCAGAAGCTGGTGCTGGTGAACCCGAAGGTGATTCACCACGAGGGCAAGCAATATGAGGAAGAGGGCTGCCTGAGCTTCCCCGAGATTCGCGAAAAGGTTTCGCGCGCGGCCAAGGTGACGGTGAAAGCGCAGAACGAGAAGGGCGAGTGGTTCGAGATGGACGGCGAGGAACTGCTGGCGCGGGCGTTCCAGCACGAGATCGACCACCTCGACGGGATTCTGTTCATCTTCCGCATGAGCGCGCTGAAGCGGAGTTTAAACCTGCGCAAGATTCGCAAGATGCAGAGCGAAGGCAAATGGTGAGGGAGTAATGGCGGGTGCGGCGACCCGATTGAGGCTTGTTTTCTGCGGGACTCCCGAGTTTGCCGTGCCGACGCTGAAGGCGCTGATTGTTGCCGGCCACGATCTGCGGCTGGTGGTTTCGCAACCGGACAGGCCCGTGGGGCGGGAGCATCAGATTGCACCTACTCCGGTGAAACGAACTGCGCTTGAAGTAGGGCTGCCGGTGATGCAGCCGGAAAAGATTCGTAACAATGAGGAGTTTCGCGCGCGGCTGGAAGCGGCGCAGCCGGACGCAATTGTGGTGGTGGCCTACGGGCGGATTATTCCGCCATGGATGCTTGCGCTGCCGCGGCTGGGCTGTGTGAATTTGCATGCTTCGCTGCTGCCGAAGTATCGCGGGGCTGCGCCGATTCAGTGGGCGGTGGCGATGGGCGATGCGTGCACCGGAAATACAACGATGCTGCTGGAAGAGGGCCTGGATACCGGGCCGATCCTGATGCAGAAGACGCATGCCATCGGGCCGAAACAGACGGCGGCGGAGCTGTTTCCAACCTTGGCGGAGGCAGGAGCGCCGCTGGTTGTGGAGACGCTGGACGGGCTGGCGAATGGGACGGTGCATCCGCGTGCTCAGAACCCGGAAGCAGCAAGCTATGCGCCGATGCTGACGCGCGAGGACGGGCGGATGGATTTCAGCCGGTATACGGAGATGGAGCTATACAACCGCTGGCGCGGATTTCAGCCTTGGCCCGGTGCGTTTACCGCGTTGGATGGAAAAAAGCTGATCGTGCATCGCATGGCGCCGGCGGGCGAATTCGGGTACGGCAAGATGCAACACGCCGAGTGCGGGGAATTGCAGGTGGAAAATGGCCGGCTGTTTGTGGCCTGCGCCCAGGATACCTGGCTGGAGCTGGTGGAAGTGCAGCTTGAGGGCAAGAAGCGGCTGAGCGCGGCGGAGTTTTTGCGGGGGACGCCGAAGGTTAGCAAGTTAGTCGCCCACCGGCGTTGCTGACCCGCGGAGGATGAAACGGGGAGCGTAGATGTCCTAGAGTGGAGTGGCGCGGTGGGCACAGAGGTCGGAAGTCGCTTGGTGCGCATGAGCCCGTAAGTTAGTCGGA
>DASYWU010000029.1:0-157927 GCA_035935755.1 Occallatibacter sp.
GATACCTGGCCGGCCGTGAAACCGGCTTCCACACGGCGTGAAAAATGGGCTGCAAAACGGAACGCTTCTTGGCTACACTCTGTTATTAGAAAGGCCTTCCTTCCGCGGCCAAAACTACGTCTCGACAACGCAGTTATGCCATGAAATGACGGCCTTTCCTAAAACTATTTTGTCTTCCTGTTCAAATTCTCTATACATCACTCGTGAGAAATGCAGGCTAGTATTTCTTTGCGTATCACAGCAAGATTGGCCAGTACTGGGGCGTTTTACTGAGACGTCACTTCGCTGAATGCGTCTCGGTTCTAATTGAAGCGACGAGCAACTCAATCATGAGATCTACTGCGACGGATGCAAATCCTTCGTCATTAATGTGTGCGTCAAGTTCAACGATCCGGATGGACGAGCTCAGCGAGACTCTCAGAGCGTGTCGGTAGGCGTCGAGGGCCTCTGGCGAGTAGAACGGTCCCCCGAGCTTATCGATGGCGGAAACTCCCAGCAGAGGAATGAGAACGGTGACAGGTCCGCTCGCGCGATTGAGCCTCGTGGCTGTAATGCGCCCGATCTCTGCGCATTCTTCAGGAGTCGTTCGCATGAGAGTTACGCTGGGGTTGTGGATATAGAGATTGCGGCTGCAAAACTGGGGTGGCACCGTTTCCACCGGGCCGAAATTCACCATGTCGATTGCCCCCGGGCAGACAACCTGCGGAATACCCTTGCGGCCTGCCGCTTCGAGCCGGTGCGGTCCCGCGCTCATGACACCACCTACCAATTCGTCTGCGAGTTCCGTGGTTGTCATGTCGAGGACGGCTCGAAATGCGCCGTCTTCGATTAACTGTTCCATCGCCTGCCCGCCGGTTCCTGTAGCGTGAAAGACGAGAACTTCGAAGCCTCTTTCTTCGAGTGCCTGCCGCGCGGCGGTGACGCAAGGTGTGGTGACGCCGAACATGGTGGCCGCAATGGCGGGCTTCTGGTTGAGGGCGATGGCTGGCTCCGATGCAACCATGCCGCAAATCGCAGCAGCCGCGTTGCCAATGATTCGTCGGGAGACATGATTCAATCCCGCGATGTCGAGTACCGAAGGCATCATGCAGATGTCACTGGTTCCCACGTAGGGCCTGATATCGCCCGAGGCCAGTGTGGAAACCATCAATTTCGGGAAGCTGAACGGGAGCGCGCGCATTGCCGCGCAGGCGATAGCGGTGCCTGCAGAACCGCCAAGGGATACTACTCCATGGATGGCGCCTTGTTCAAAGAGTCGCTGCAGAATCGCCTTCGCCCCAGTCGCCATGGCGGTGACGCTCCGACCTCGGTCCCTCTCAGCTCTAAGGGCGGCGAGATTCTGATTTGCCGCAGCGGCCACCTCGATTGGCGAGATATCTGCCTCAAAAGTAGCGCTGCCAAGCACGCCGACATTGATCATCAGCGTTCGCAGGCCAGCACTCTCAATCCGTTCACGGAGGAAGGTGAACTCCTCTCCCTTGGTGTCGAATGTGCCGATGAGCGCAACGGTTTTGGCCATCACCGTGTCAGCTTTCCGGCAATTCACCGGGCGCGAGCACACGGCACTCCGGCATTGCGCGAAGGATAGCCTCAGGACCTGGCGGCGAATAGACCGCGATCAATTTCAAGGCCTCCCAGCCAATGTTCACCGTAGAGTGGTAAATGTCCGCGGGAATGTGAACCATGTCGCCAGCGCCGATAGATTCCCACTGCTCGCCGTCGATATCGATCATCTGCTTACCTTGACCGGACACCACGTAGAGAATCTCTTCGGTTCCCGGGTGATTGTGGCGGGCGTGTCCTTTCCCAGGTTGCAGAAGCACAACACCCATGGTGAAGCGCGCCGTGCCGGTGACGCGCGGTTCGCTCAACCACTCGATCGTTCCCCACTCGAAGACCTGCGTTTCGACGGAAGCGGGTTTGATGAAACGGTGACCGGCGAACCTAGTCATGCCTACTCCTTTGGCTGTGCTCCGTGTGGATTTTTAGAGTTTTGAACCTCCCGACCTGCTCGGTAATGGCGCGCTCAGTGGGCAGGCGCTCGACGCTCGAAGCACCGAAGAATCCGCAGACGCCTTGTGTTCGGCTCAATACGAATTGAACATCGTCCGGTTCGGCAATTGGCCCGCCATGACAGAGGACCAGGATTTCGGGGCGGATGGATATGGCTGCTTCCCGTATGGCTTGAATGCGCTCAACCGACCGATCGAGTGTGATCGCTGTCCTGGCGCCGATTGTTCCTTTTGTCGTTAATCCCATGTGTGCGATCAAGAGGTCTGCGCCCGCTCTTGCCATTGCCAGCGCCTGATCTTCGTTGAAGACATACGGACAGGTGAGCAGATCCAGTTCATGGGCTCGGGCAATCATCGCAACTTCCTCGGCGTAGCCCATGCCGGTTTCCTCGAGACTCTCGCGGAAAGCGCCATCGATCAGCCCCACCGTGGGAAAGTTCTGCACCCCGGAAAACCCGAGGTTCTTCAGATCGCGAAGAAAAAGATCCATGATGCGAAAGGGATCCGTTCCACAAACCCCGGCCAGTACCGGGGTTTTGCGAACGAGGGGCAACACTTCGCGGGCCATCTCCAGGACAATTGCGTTGGCGTCTCCGTAGGGCATGAGACCTGCCAACGAACCTCGTCCAGCCATGCGGTAACGGCCAGAATTGTAAATGATGATAAGGTCCGCTCCGGCAGCTTCGGCGCACTTGGCAGAAATTCCTGTACCCGCACCAGCGCCAACAATGGCGGTGCCCGCTACGCAAATCTCTCGCCATCGCTTCAGGCATGCCGCTCGGTCCATCGTACCGCTACTCCCACCGCCTGCTCAGATCACAAAATCACTATAAAATGCTGAGGGCCCGTCCGATAAGGAAATTTAGGCTTGGTCGCGCGATGCATTTTAGAGAGCACAACTGTCTGGAAGCTTGCTCGCAGTAGCACAGGACGTGTGCGCCTTAAAATCGTCATTCTCACCCTCGTGCGATTTCGCGACGAGCACGACTTCGAGTCGCTCCTGGATACGTGGATGAGCGCTTTGGCCTGTACTCGTCAGCTATCAATCCACCGTCAGTCGTTGATAATCTGGCACAATGATTGTCATCGAGTCCCCACGATTGCGGCTCAGCCAGTTCCAGATGATCGATGCACAGGACGTCTTTGGGTGCATCACGCCCGCCGTCGCCAAATTCATGCCATGGGAGCCGCCATCATGGAGCGAGTACGTGACGCGATGCGAAAACAGACTGCGGGCTCCAGAGCCGGACAAATTCTCATTCGTAATCCGGCGCCTCGACAACAGAGAATGCCTTGGCATGGCTTCATTTGAAGATGAGGGTTCTGTTTCCCCCGAAATCGGGCTTTGGCTCAAGGAAAGCGTGCACCGGCAAGGTTTTGGCCTCGAAGTCGTAGCATCACTTATTGAATGGGGCCACGCATCTCTTGGCAAAGAAAGTTTCACCTATCCGGTCGCCGCACTAAACACCGCTAGCAGGCGCATCGCCGAGAGACTTCACGGCGAGATCATAGGTGCACGCACGAACCCGAAGTACGACTCCGTCGTTTACAGGATTCCCTTCTACGAATCGCCACATTGCCCCTAGATATAGACTCTCATCTCTCCAGTAATTATCCGAAGACACTTACATGAATAATCCAGGCAATCGGCTGGCGCATTATCGCCTATGTGCTTCTTATAGGATTCGCTTCTCGAAACGCGATAAGTCCTGTCGGCAACAGCTGAACTCTGGGAACATGCCAGAAAAACCCTCATCGAGTTCAATCTTGATTGCGCCCGCCGAAGGAGGAACTTCTCCTATTGCAATCCCATAGGTTCATCTGGTATATATATGGGAGTCCAAGGGGAAGCGGATGGGAAACAAAAATGAAGTCTGGCTGGGTACACTGTCCCTCATGGTGCTTCGCACGCTTTCGACCATGGGGCCGCAGCATGGATATGGCATGGCCAGGCGGATCGAACAGATCAGCGGGGATCGACTTAGCGTCAATTATGGAACCCTGTATCCGGCGCTGCTGAAGCTGGAACAAGATGGATCGATTCGCTCGGAGTGGGGCATTTCCGATACCAACCGTAAGGCCAAGTTCTACAAGCTCACAGCGGCCGGCCGAAAGCACCTGGAACGCGAGACGCGCGACTGGAACGAAACGACGGCGATTGTCGCGCGCTTCCTGTCACCCATTGAGGAGGCCTGATGCGAACCTGGCGCGGATGGGGGAAGCGCCTGCGGGCATGGGTTGCAGATGCGACTCGGGATCGCGAACTTGGCGAGGAACTTGAGAGTGTCGTCCAAATGCATACGGAAGAGAATCTGCGCGCCGGAATGACGCAGGAGGAGGCGCGCCGACGGGCGCTGATCGAAGTGGGCGGCATGGAGCAGGTTCGTCAAGCTGTGCGCGACGGACGGGGCTTTCCCTGGCTGGAAGGATGGGCGAGAGACGCGAAGTATGCAATGCGGACTCTGTGCCGGACGCCTGGATTTAGCGCAGTTGCCATGGTGGTCATGGCCATCGGCATTGGCGCAAGTGTGGCTTTGTTCACCGTGGTGCGTTCCGTGTTGCTGCGGCCGCTGCCGTTTCCACACTCGAACCGCCTGGTGGCACTCTACAGCCAGGACGATCGTTCGAAACCGGATTCGGAAAACAATGTGTCTTCGGGCGATTTCTACGACTGGCAGAAGGCCTCGCACGGCTACGAGCAGATGGCGATCTGGCGTTGGAGCGGCTACAACATGTCCGGCAGTGCGGGCGAGCTTCCGGAATTCCTCAACGCCGGTACCTGTTCGTGGAATCTGTTTGCAACGCTTGGCGCCAGTCCCGCCTTGGGGAGACTGTTCACCCGAAACGACGATCACATCGGAGCCGGATGGACGGTGATTTTATCCTGGAGCTTCTTTGCGCGGCGCTTCAACGCAGATCCTGCAATTCTGGGAAAGACGATTCGCCTCAACAGCCGGACGTACACGATCATCGGTGTGCTGCCGGCCTGGTTTCGGTTTCCCGATCCGAAGATCCAGCTGTGGGTACCATGACAGGTCGGCGAATCTCAATTCGCAGTAGCGAGTCACTACATCCACATTGGGCACGTGGTGGCGCGCCTCAGAGCGGGCGCTTCTGCGAATGCAGCTCTTCAGGAGATCAGCGCCGTCGAGTACGGGCTCTATGCACGGCTGCGTGGAACCGGACCGATGGAGCAAGGCGTCTTCGCCAAACCGCTGCTCGAGGATATGGTAGGCGATGTCAAACAACCGCTCTACGTGCTGCTGGCGGCCGTCGTTTGCCTGCTCCTGATTGCGTGTCTCAATCTCTCCAACCTGCTGGTAGCCCGTTCGGCGGCGCGACGACGGGAAATGGCCATTCGCAGTGCACTGGGGAGCAGCCGTCTTTCTCTCATCCGGCAGCAATTGACAGAAAGTGTCTTGATTTGCCTGATCGGAGGAGCACTCGGATTACTGCTCGCTGTAGGCGCGACCGAGTGGCTGATTCGGCACTGGACTGAGTTGCCTCGCGGGTATGACGTCCATCCCGACGGGGCCGCCGTCGGGTTCGCGCTCGCGATCACACTTTTCGCTGGAGTCCTGGCGGCGTTGCTGCCGGCGATCTCATCAACTGGCGCGACTGTCCTCGCGGCTCTCAAAGATGGCTCGCGAGGGATCGGGGGAAGCTTGGGACGCGCCTCGCTGCGCAAGACACTGCTGACGGGTGAGGTTGCGCTCACGGTCGTCCTGCTGATTGCGGCCGGCCTGCTCTTCAAAAGCTTTCTAAGGCTGCGTACAGTTGACCTCGGCTGCACGACCAAAAACGTGCTCACGATGACCTATTTTCTGCGCGGAGATGAGTATTCGAAGCCGGAACAGATTGTCAGTTTCGATACTCAGCTTCTCGACAGGGTACGGCATCTTCCCGGCGTCGAGGCCGCCGGACTGACGAACGTCGTGCCCGGCGGAGGCTACTATGGCGACCACGAGATCTGGATTCCCGAACATCCCGCCGAAGCTCCGGGAGAACATCATTTCGTGGCCTTCCGGACGGCTGATCCCGGCTACTTTTCTGCGATCGGTATTCCTCTGTTGCGGGGACGGTTCTTTTCAGACGAGGAACGGTTGGAGCATGACAAGTTCGTCATCGTCAATCAGGACCTGGTGCGGCAATATTTTCCCAGCGAGGATCCCCTTGGAAAGCACCTGCGCGTGGAATGGCGTACGCCGCAGGGAGAAAACTACGAAATCATCGGCGTAGTTGCGAACACCAGCTATGAGTTGGGCAGGCCAGCGCGTCCAATGATGTGGTTCCCGATTCTTTCGGGCATTCCCGGGAATTCAGGAGACTCGGTTTTGGTGGTTCGGTCAGGGAGGGATGTCGCGCCGCTGGCTCTTCCGATTCAGAGGTTGATCGCTTCGCTTGACGCAAATCTTCCGGTGAAGAATGTGCTCACCATGGATCAGATCGTGGGCGAGTCCACGGCGAATTCGAGTTTCAGCGCCACGCTGGTACTGAGCTTTGCTGCATTTTCTCTTCTGCTGGCCGCGATAGGCCTCTATGGCGTCCTCGCTTATCTCGTGACGCAGCGAACGGGAGAGATTGGAATCCGTATGGCTTTGGGCGCGAAGCGGAAGCGCGTGCTGCTGCTGGTACTTGTCGATGGGCTGCGGCCGGCATTGCTGGGCCTCGCGATTGGAATCGCGGCGAGCGCCGGGGTAACTCGACTGATCAGCTCGGTGCTGTACGGTACCAGTCCACTCGACCCGAGTGTATTCCTCTCCGTGGTTGCGACCCTTCTCATCTCCGCGACCGGAGCCTGTCTGGTTCCAGCATGGCGAGCCGCGCAGATCGATCCCATTTCCGCATTGCGGGCGGAATAGCGCCGAGGAAATCTTCGACTTGGTGAGATTTGCGATTTTCCTTCTTCTTTTTCTACTAGCGCATAATCGGCCGAGTCACTCATCTATGCGCATTGCTACCCGAAAATCGGCATCGCGCCAGGTTTCTGGAAGCGACTTACATGCCGACAGTTCTGTCTGCGTTCCGGCACACTGGCCGCACACCGGAATCGGGCTGTCTTGAACACCGGCGCGGGCTTACGGAACTGGGTCTACTGACGGCCGGCCAGTCGACTCAGCGCGTATTTCAATCGAAAAGGGGCCGTCCGGTGCTTCGGCGTCCGCTTGCGCGGTGCTCCGGCGGGCGCGCAATTCCGAAATCCGCCGCGCATCTATGGTCTTATAGCGGCGAAGGCCCATCTCGATTGATCCATTAGCAGTCGAACTGCGCCGAAGTTCGAGAATGCCGCTTCAAAGAAAAGTTGTCTGCACAGCCTCGGTGCGACGGTTGCGGGCAGGCTGATATGGGCTGTTGTCACGATGTCGAGCCAGTTTGGTTTCTAGCGATGTACTTGAAGGGCGCTGTTCAAGCATATCGCTGGTGATGACAAACATCCGGCCTGGGACCGCATGCGTTCGCTCGCCGGGGATCAGTATGCCGATCAGATTGACCGGATCGGCCCCTGCAATGGTCAAATCGACCTTGAATTCAACATTCCTGGCCGAGCGCAGACTGTCCAGCACTTCCGGAAGCGCGAATTGCTCTCCCGCGAAACCGCTGACGAAGCGGCCGCCACGAACCTCGCCTCGATCCTCGAGACGTCGAAGCATACGCAGCAGAATTCCCCAGCGGGGAATATTCGATTCGAGTGCGAGGAGATCCCGGAACACGACACCATACCTATTAAGAAGCATGCGCGCAGAGGATTCGACGGCGATGTCGTTGTAGCGCGCCTGCTCGATCGCATCTTCGGGTGTCGGAGCGTTACTGCGGAATAAGGACCACCTCCCCGCGGCGCTTCTCACCTTGCGATAGGATGAGTTGGCGGCACGGCGGCGATCCGGATCAATCATCGATCGAAGCTGATCGAACCCGTCTGCAGCAGCGAGACCCGCCGCCGCGAGCTCCCACAACGCGTATTGGACCTCGATAGAGCTCAATCCGAGGCTCCGTTCGATTTCTTCCGCAAAGCAGGCTCCCTTTCTCTTCTGATATTCCCAGATCCGCAGGGCATTCGGCGTAAGAGCCTGGGCGAGCTTGGCTTCCTCGACCGCCTGTTGGCGAAGGGCGTGGTCCAGCCAGGCAGCAGAGTCGCGCAGATAAAAGGTGATGGGAGCGGCATTGGTCGGAATCACCCGCTGCGGGCCGCTCCCGTTGCCCTCGTGAAATACCGGATGCGGCGAGACGCGCCCCCAGCCAACCACGCCCGAGAGACAAAGCTGATCGAGCCAGCGGGGATCATAGTTCGCAACGCGCGAGGACAGAATCGATTTCTCCCATTCGACTGCCGGCGCTTCGAATCCTTCGAGTTTCGAGATGGCTTCTAACAATCCGTCTTCGCCGGAAGCCTGGGTCTGAGGCGCCAGGTGCTGCCATCGAAGTAACCAGTGCATGAACTTCGCAGGTGAGACTGGTTCCACCTCACGTCGGCGCGCACCGATCGTCAATTTGTGAATACGCTGAAGGATGCGGCGTTCACACCATTCCGTGTCAAGCTCGTCGCTGGTGGCGACCTGTTCGAAACTCCCGCGCATCAGGAGGCCCTGGGTCTCGAGGAGGAGAAAAGCCTGGAGTGCCCATCTAGGGTCAAGCGAAAAGTACTTGGCAAACCTGTTCGCGGTCACCGGACCCAGGATCTGAATCCAACCTTGGACGCACTGGCGAAGCGCAGCCTCCCGCAGCCCAGCCGGAGCGGGTGGATCGGCACACAAAGCATTTACGGACTCTAGGCGCTCGGCGGCGATCCAACACTCAGTTCCGTTATGCTGCAGGGTTTGAGCGCGTCCGCCGCATACAAGCCGCTCAAACAGTTCAGGCCAATGCCGGGAGCGTTCCTCATCAATCAGGGAGAGGGGCAATAGGACCACGCTCATCAACAGGTCGTGCAACTCGTGGTGGTCGCGTATATCGGGCCAGCACTCGGAGCGAACCGTGGCAATGGCCGCAGCATCGAGCTTCCCGGGACGCTCGAGAACGCTTGGAGGGATTTCCCGGCTCAACGAGGCAGCGCGAGCTCTGCGTTCTTCCAGTCCAGCTTCGTCCAAGAACGCATATGGATTAGCGTTGATTAGCTCATGGGCAAATTGCGATGGGACCGGAGTATCGACGGCGAGGCACTGGATGCTTCCATCGCGGATTCCACGCAGCACACCAAGCAGGCCATCGAGATCCATGGCCTCCTGAAGGACGTCCTGCATCACTTCTCTCACCAGCGGGTGATCAGGAATCTGGATGTCGCCTTCGATGTTTTCAAAGCACGCCGCCGCCTGCGGAAAGACGCTGGCCAGGAGATCCTCCGAGCGCGTGCGCTGCACCTGGGGAGCGATGCGCTTGCCCTTTGAATTGCGCAGCAGTTGCAGGCTTCGTCCCGCCGCCCAGCGCCACCGCGTCTTGAACACAGGCGCGGCGAGAGATGCTTGTTCCAGCAAGGTCCTGGTGGTTACCTCGGTCAGGAACTGAAAGACGTCGGAGAGTGGGAAGCTGTGCTGTTCGGCAAGCGAGATATTGATGCCGTTATCGGTGGCCGCTGCCTGCAGCTCGAAATTGAAGCCGCGGCAGAAGCGCTTCCGGAGAGCCAGGCCCCAAGCTTTGTTGATCCGGCCTCCGAAAGGCGCGTGAAAGATCAACTGCATTCCTCCGCCCTCGTCGAAGAACCGCTCCGCGATGATCGTGGTCTTCGTAGGGACAGCCCCGAGAACCGCCCGGCCGGCGACGATATACGAAATAAGCTGTTGCGCGCCCCACGCAGAAACTCCACATTCCTCCGTCAGCCAGCCGGCGGCAGAAACGATCTCTGGTTGCGCAGGCGAAATGCAGGCGGGCGATATTTTCCGCGTGCGGTCGGAGATCTCCTTCCTCAGCTCACTCACGCCGTCGGACAAAACGTCGGTCCGTTGCGGCGCCTCTCCGGTCCAGAAGGGCACATTGGGCGGCGCTCCGTGCGCGTCTTCGACATCGACTTGCCCGGCGGCTTCAATCCTCTGCACCCGCCAGCTGGTATTGCCGAGAAGGATCACATCACCGGGACTCGAATCGACCGCGAAGTGCTCATCGAGTGTCGCAATCTGAATGTTTTCGGGCTGCAGGATCACGTTGAACAGAGCCGTATCCGGAATCGCACCGCCGTTCGAGATGGCGATCATGCGGGCGCCGCGACGGGGATGCAACTCGCCGTGGATGCCATCATGCAGCAGGTAGGCGCCGTAACGTCCCCGGCTCGAATCGATCCCTTGGGCGAGAATGGCGATGATTTCTTCGTACTCATCCCAGGTGAGGTTCCGGTACGGATAAGCGCGGCGCAGAACTTCGTAGAGAGATTTCTTCGGCCACGGCTCGGCTCCGCATGCCGCCACAATCTGTTGCATGAGGACGTCGATCGGCTGGGAGGGATTTCGAGACGATCCAACTCCCCGTTGCGCAGCTTGCGCACCAGCGCCGCCTGTTCGAGCAGATCGTCGCGCGTAGTGGCAAACAAGCGCCCTTTGGGAACCGCCCCACGCCAGTGACCGGCGCGCCCTACTCTTTGCAAGGCGACAGCGATCGATCGGGTGGTCGAGATCTGGCAGACCAGATCCACGTTTCCGATATCAATGCCGAGCTCGAGAGATGCTGTCGCCACCAGGATCTTGATCTCTCCGCGCTTCAAGCGCCTCTCGGCATCGAGACGCAGCATGCGCGAAAGGGAACCATGATGGGCGCCCACGTTTTCCGTGCCCAGGCGTTCGGCGAGCGCGAAGGAGATTCGCTCGACGAGTTTTCGCGTATTCACAAACACGAGCGTCGATCGATGCGTTTCGGTGCAGGATGCGAGTCTGTCGAAGATCTCCTCCCACATGGCCTGCGAGGTAACGGATGTCAGCTCATCGCTCGGAACCTCAATAGCGATGTCCATCTCCCTCTTTCGCCCAATCTGCACGATGGTTGCCGGTGCACGGTGCGGAGCACTGCCGGTTAGGAACTCGGCCACGAGCTCGATCGGATTCTGCGTCGCGGAAAGCCCAATTCGTTGTGCCGGGCTCATCAATCCCGTGATGAATGCACCGGGAGAGAGCCGGTTTTCCCCGCGTACTAGGGCGTCGAGGCGTTCAAGCGACAGTGCAAGATGAGCGCCGCGCTTGTCATCTGCCACAGCGTGGATCTCATCGACGATCACGGTTTCGACACTGGCAAGATGTTCCCGGCTTCGCCGGGAAGTGAGAAGGATGTAGAGCGACTCGGGCGTGGTCACCAGGATATGCGGAGGATGGCGCAGCATCGCGGCGCGTTCCTTCTGCAAGGTGTCGCCGGTACGAACTGCAGTGCGGATCCCCATCGAAAGATATAGCGGGCGGGACGAGAGCGTGATGAACGCGCTCGAAGAAGCGGTGTCCCAACCGAATGCGTATCCTGGCGGATTGTTCTGGATCACAAAATCGGGTTCGATCCTTTATCCGCGCGTGCAGGAACTGCTGTCCCGTGCAGAGAAGGCGGGTGTGCGAGCCGCGAGGATCGAGACGGAGACCTTCGATGAATTGATGGGCGATTTGGCCCAGCAGGTTGAGGATTTGCCTGCTGAGTTGTTGGGGACGCTGAATATGATGCGGTGCAAAGTGTCCAATGTAGCTATTCCCCCACCCGGTTCCGGTTGGCCGGTTGTGAGGATGAATGCAGTTCCGATTCTGCGTTGGCCAAAAGAGTGCCGGAAGTTCGAGGCAAAGATCGGCGGAGCCAAAGAACTCCGGGTGCTGTTGCAATCGACCCAGGCGCGACTGGTCGCGGCACGTTCCAAGCATGGAGTTTTGGCGTTCGGAGGAGACGCAGAAGTGCGCCGTGTCTTCGCAGCGCATCAGCCTGATCGATTGGAATTGCACTCCATAGAGGTGGGGCGCCTGTGGCGAGAGACCAACGAGCTGAATCTTCTTCGGAGCGCTCTGGTGCACGGGCTGATTCAAGGTACGCCGCTATTGGCATGGACGGGGCGCGGCGTCCACGAAGTTCGTGTGGATGACTCCGCCGCGGACGCGCCACGGCTGCAGCCTCTGCGCACGAAGGTCAACGCTGTGGCGGGAACGGTCCCCGGAACCGGTGTGAAGTGGGCCGAAGCTGCTTCTATCCGGGTGGAATACCGATTGGGCAGGCTTTGGATGCTTCTGGAACCGACCGTGTGGTTTGGGAAAACCGCGTCGGATGATGAACGTTACGTATGCGGAGACTTCGTACGGGAACGTCAAGCACGAAGATATAACCGGGTGGCGGATGGGATTCTCACTGCGTGGCTGCGAGTGCTTCTCCCTGGAGATGGCGATAACGAGATTCGCGCCTTCGACAGTCAGCCCGGAATCGAAGCGCGGTTCGTGCTTTCAAGGCGCACTGCGTTTGGAAGGAGGTCTTCATGAAGCCGGATATCGCGGCATTGCCAGGGTATGGGAAGACCACTGAACCCTTTCTCCTGTTTAGTCCGGAACGGCAGACGGATCGGAACATTCACCCACTGCGAGGATTGGTCGAATATGGGCCGTACAGCAAGAACTTTATCAACAGAGTCTTTGACCCGATCCGCGTGGCTACGATCTTTCCTCAGGGTATGAATGCTCGGGTGCGGGCGCTTTTTGATGAATTTGAGCGATCGCACAATCCACAGGAGAGAAAGGATTACCTGATCCCGTTCCCAGGATTCCGAACGGTGTTTGGAGTGAATCTCAAGCCGGCGGCGGGGGGACTGCACGCTGTAATTCCGGAAAATGCCGACGAGATTATTCACAACAGTGCCCAGCCCCACATCGCTTTGGCTCAGCTCCTGACAGATGCTATGACGCGATTGGATACGCGGCGGAACGAATATGACGTGTTGATGATCGTCTTGCCAGACCGTTGGGAGTACGCCTTTGAAGGGGAGGACGACGGATTCGACCTGCACGACCACATCAAAGCGATCAATGCGTCGCGTGGAACGCCGACTCAGTTCATCAACGAGAGCGGTGCGCTCGACTACCGTTGCCGCGCAAGCGTGATGTGGCGTTTAAGTATTGCACTGTATTGCAAGGCGGGAGGAGTGCCGTGGAAGCTCGCCGATACTGACCCTACTGCAGCCTTCATCGGCGTCAGCTACGCGCTCAAATTCGATCCGAGCGGAAAAGTCACGTTCGTCACCTGCTGTAGCCAGGTTTTTGACTCGGACGGAGCGGGACTGGAGTTCGTGGCTCACGAAACCCGTGATGTGCATCAGGACGGTGACAACCCTTTTCTGAGCCGGAGTGAAATGCGCAGGATCATGGCGCGCAGCCTGAGTCTGTATCAGCGCCGTCATGGCGGTCAATCTCCGCAGAAAATCTGCGTCCACAAGACCACTGAGTTCAAACAGGACGAAGTTGAAGGCTGCTTCGATGCCTTTGATTCGATCGCCGGCGTGGATCTCTACCAGATTAACAAAGAGGTCCCTTGGCATGGAATGCTCTACGAGAATGCGTCTTCGTCGGCAATGTACCCGTGCGAGCGAGGAATCTATTTGCCGCTCGACGAGCGCGAGATACTGCTCTGGACCCAGGGAGATGTCCCACAGGCTTCGAGTGGGAAGCACTTCTATAAAGAGGGCAAAGGAATTCCTCACCCTATCGCATTGCGGAGGTTCGCAGGGCACGGCAACTGGGACGGCCCGGTACAGTCGATCCTGGGATTGTCGAAGATGAACTGGAATAACGATCAACTCTACGATCGAATGCCAATCACCTTGCAGTATGCCAGCAAACTGGCAGCAACGATGAAGTCGATGCCCATTGTGTCGTCGCGTCCCTATGAACTTCGACTGTTCATTTGAGCCAGCGACCGTCGGGCATGACGACGCACACGCGATAATCTTTTTTGTGAGCATAGGTGCTCACTAAAAATGGATGCAGAAACTCTCTTTTCCCGAACTCTTGGCCGCTTTATGACGAACTGGGCGTACATCATGTCTCTGCGCCAGTTTTGCGAAGTGGCCGTGCCTTTGGCAGCTGAGGCTCTTGTTCCAATGCATGAAGCAGCCGTCGAAGCGATCGCGTCCGATGCTGATTACAGTAAGGTCATCGTCAATGTGGATGGTAGCCCAAGTTCGTGGAATACGGAGCTCAAGCGGTTTATGAGCGCGGGCATGACGAATACTACGATCCAGAATTCACGGGTTGCGATTGATGCCGCTAGCTTGGTCTTTGCACAATCGATGCTGGATGATGCTGCGATGGCGTATTGCAGAGTGTGTGCCATGATTGCGCCGGATGACTGGAACGGCACTCTAGATATGAGAAAGATCGATTATGCGACGCTTCGCACAACGTCCACAACGCAGATTCGCGACGAACTCCTGGCCTCTGCTCTAAAGCAACTGGAACGCGAGTCTCTCATGAAGAAAGTCGACACTCTCCATCTCTTATGCAAGCCGCCGGAAGGCTTCGCTCCTATAGGCAACTATGCCTACAAACGGGAGCGGCTGGAAGAGATTGACAACCGCCGTCATCGCATCATCCACAGTGATGGACTGAAAGCGCCGTTGACAGATGTGGATTCCGATCTCGAGTACATCCTCAAAACGAGCAACTATCTAATGGGTCTGGTCAACCAGCGGTATCAGATAAAGATTCACCCGTATAAGGTTTTTGAAGGGCCGGCGCCCGTCGAGCCGGTGGCGTAGAAATCCGTCGAGAGGTTGCTGCGTGGATGAAATCAGCTGTTCATGATTAAGGTAACGCCAACCCGTGCGTAACTTCCTCGTTCGATTACATGCTCCTTGCTCCCGAGGATGTAGTGCAATATATCGCCAGCCTAGTAGCGTGAGACCCACTCTTGATCCGCTCCGGTCATGTCGGAGAGCGGCGTGAATTCCTGGCCCCTGATAATGTGAAATTTCCCGGGGTCAGAAATTGGATCCACCGACTCGATGTGAACGGCGTGGAGATCATCACCGCCTGAGCCTCCTTTACGATCGACTGCCGGCCGACCGCAAAGATCCACTAGCCATCCGGACCACCGGCCCAATCCGGGCGGCACTTTCATCCCTAGCCCGTTCTACGGCCAAGTGGACTGGATTTGTGAACAATCGCCGGTTTTCCGTTACAAATCTGTGCTCGGCGAGTGCATTGGCGATGATGTGCTCAGGGAGAATCCGAAGCCTACATGCGAAGCGTTTCAATCAACGCGGAGAGCGCGGCTGGTTGTTGCCGCCGGCTTGGATAGTAGAGATAGAAGCCTGGAAACGGCTGACACCAGCTTTCCAGCATTCGCACGAGTGTCCCTTCGGCAAGGTAAGGCGCCGCGTGTTCTTCCGACATATAGGCGAGGCCGACATCGTCCAGCGCAGCCCGCGTCACCAGGTCCAGATCGTCGACGATCAGTGGGCCGTTCACTGCCACTGACAGCGCCTTTTTCCCTTTCTCGAACTCCCATCGGTAGAGCCCGGCATCCCCGTGCCGGAAGTTGATGCAGCGGTGCCGCAAAAGATCCCGGGGCGATTTCGGCTTGCCGTGAGACTTGAGATAGCCGGGTGAGCCTACAATCACCGGTTTGTGATCCGGAGAGACACGCACGGCGATCATGTCCTTTTCGATGTATTCGCCGAAATGAATCCCTGCATCGAAACCCGCCGCCACAATGTCCATGCGGCTGTCATTCATAGTGACATCAAGCACGATTTCGTGGAATTTGCGCGCAAACTCGCCAAGCTTAGGAGCCAGCACCGTGCCGGCCGCCAGTCGCGGCACCAGGAGGCGCACGCGCCCGGCAGGCTTGTTGCGCATACCAGCTACCCGATCCAAGGCTCCGTGAACCTCTGAGAGTGCCGGGTGCAAGTGCACCAGGAGGTCACGTCCAGCATCGGTCGGGGCAACGCTCCTCGTGGTGCGCGAGAGCAGCCGGATACCAACACGTTCTTCGAGTCCCCGCATGGCGTGGCTTATGGCAGAAGGAGTAACGCCGAGCCGTTTCGCGGCGCGTGTGAAGCTGCGCTCTTCGGCGACCACAACAAATGCAGACAGCGCGGTGAGATCGTTTCCCAGCATTTGTGAATTATATTCACAAGCTCTTGTCCCGGCAGCCCCTTTATCCCGCTCTTGATCGCTTCTAACCTTATTTATGGATAGAGGCGTCAAGGACGCCGGATCAGCGCCACAAAGGTGGGGCTACCAAAAAATCGGACTCAGCAGGAGGAGCCATGCCTCACATCATCGTCAAGCTTTGGCCCGGGAAATCCGAACGGCAGAAGACCCAACTCGCCGAAAAGATTACGCAGGATGTCATGAGCACGCTCGGCTATGGAGAAGAGGCCGTTTCCGTTGCAATGGAAGAGATTGAACCTTACGACTGGGCCGAGAAAGTCTACAGGCCAGAAATTGTGGAGAACGCGAAAACTCTGTACAAGAAACCGGGCTACACGATGTAGACGGCGAACCTCGCCGCTTTTCGAGCAAAATCTGAATGTCACCCTGCAGGCAGGAGACCGACCCGATCAGCAAAGGAGATACGATGCAGACGCGCAAATTGGGAAAGACGGGTTTAGAAGTTTCGACAATCGGCCTCGGCTGTATGAGCATGAGCGGCGGCTACGGTCCGGGTGGCGACACACAGCAGATGATCTCCGTCATTCGGGGAGCGGTCGAACGCGGAGTGACCTTCTTCGACACGGCGCAGGTTTACGGACCGTTTGCCAACGAGGAACTCGTCGGGGAGGCCCTCGCTCCATTTCGGGGTCAGGTGGTCATCGCAACCAAGTTCGGATTCAAATTCGAGCTCGATGGCGGCAAACCGCGCAATACCGGCGTGGACAGCAGGCCCGACACCATCAAAAAGAGCGTTGAAGGCTCACTGAAGAGGCTGCAGGTGGATGCCATCGATTTGCTCTATCAGCATCGCGTCGATCCGGCGGTGCCGATCGAAGAGGTTGCCGGAACCGTGAGGGAACTGATCCAACAAGGCAAGGTGAAGCACTTCGGGATGTCCGAAGCGGCTGCCACGACCATTCGTCGTGCTCATGCTGTTCAACCGCTCACCGCTGTTCAGAGCGAGTACTCGCTTTGGTGGAAGCGTCCTGAACAGGAGGTTCTGCCCGCGCTTCAGGAACTCGGCATCGGATTTGTCCCGTATAGCCCACTTGGCAAGGGCTTTCTGACAGGCACGATTGACCACGAGAGGTCGTTCGGCAGCGACGATTTGCGCAGCCGGATTCCGCGATTCACGGCGGAAGCCATGAAGACGAACAAGGCTCTCGTCGATCTGCTGGCAACCATTGCAGCGCGCAAGAAAGCTACGCCCGGCCAGATCGCGCTGGCCTGGTTGCTCGCGCAGAAGCCGTGGATCGCACCAATTCCGGGAACGACGAAGCTGGCGCGGGTTGAGGAAAACATCGGGGCCGCAGACATTGAGCTTTCGGCAGGTGATCTCAATGAAATAGACACCACAGCTTCGAATATCACTGTGCAGGGCGAACGATATCCCGAGCAGCTCGAGAAGATGACGAACCTCTAGCCTCCAAGACGCGAAAGGAGATTTGAAATGCGAGGAACAGTTCTTTACGGACCACGCGATATCCGCTTTGAGGATCGCGAAACCCCGCGGATCGAAAAGCCGACTGACGCCGTTATCCGCATCGCCGCCACCTGCGTGTGCGGTTCCGACTTGTGGCCCTATCGCGGAATCCAGAAGATCGCGGGACCTACGCCGATGGGACACGAGTATTGTGGCGTAGTCGAAGAGGTCGGAAGCTCAGTCAAGACAGTTAAGCCCGGTCAATTCGTCATTGGCTCGTTCTTCGCCTCCGATAACGCCTGTCCTCATTGCCAGGCCGGATACCAGACCTCCTGTCAGCGACGTGAGTTTGTCAGTACCGCCCAGGCTTCGACCCTTCGCGTGCCACTGGCAGATGGAACCTTGGTCGCGACACCCGATATCCCTTCCGAAGATCTGGTCCCTGGCTTGCTTGCCGCCTCCGACGTATTCGGCACGGGCTGGTTTGCGGCGGTCGCGGCAAACGTCAGGCCGGGTGCGACAGCGGTTGTCGTCGGCGACGGCGCCGTTGGCCTCTTAGGAGTTCTTGCAGCAAGACACATGGGAGCCGAACGGATCATCGCGATGAGCCGGCACGAATCCCGTCAAAAACTCGCCAGAGAGTTTGGTGCGACCGAGATTGTGACAGAACGCAGTGACGAAGGTGTCGAACGCATTAAGGAACTGACCGGCGGCATCGGCGCGGATTCGGTCCTTGAGTGCGTCGGCACGCAGGAATCGATGCGCAGGCGATCCGCTCCACGCGCCCAGGCGGGTCGATCGGTTACGTCGGCGTACCTCACGGCGTGGAACTCGACGGTGAGAAGCTGTTCTACGCCCATGTCCGCCTTCACGGCGGCCCGGCGCCGGTGCGCCGCTTCCTTCCCGAACTCATCGACCTGGTCTGGAACAAAAGAGTTGACCCCGGCAGGGTATTCGACCTTGTTCTGCCTCTCGATCAGGTCGCCGAAGGCTACCGTGCCATGGACGAACGTCGCGCCATCAAAACGCTGCTCCGCCCGTAGCGCAAAACGGGAAAGCAGATTCAGGGAGGATTGGGATGAGCACCTGGTCGAAAGAGGACCCCCGAAAAATCGCAGAAGCAGATGATCTGCACATCTCGCCGTTTCGCGATGACGGTGTCACTTATGGCACTCCGACCTGGATTTGGTCGTTGGTTGTCGATGATGCCCTATTCGTTCGCGGTTACAACGGTCAGGAATCCCGCTGGTACCAGGCCGCAGTAAAGCAGAAGGCTGGGCGCATTACCACTGCCGGCATGACGAAGGAAGTCGCGTTCGAACCTGTTCAGAGAGCCATAAACGATCGCATCGATGATGCGTACCGGTCGAAGTACAAACGAAGTCCGTACCTGAAACCGATGATCAGCGAACGGGCACGATCGGCGACTGTCAAGATCACCCCGCGGTAGATTCCGCATTACGAAGAGACAAGAACCAAAGAGGAGGAGTACTACATGGAGATCAAGCGAATTGGATCACAACCGTCGAGCAAAGGGCCGTCAGAATGGTTCACAGGTACCGTCCGCATCGATCCCCTGTTCGCCGCTCCGGAGCCGGCGCTCGTTGCCGGCGCGAGTGTCACTTTCGAGCCGGGTGCCCGAACAGCCTGGCACACACATCCCCTCGGGCAGACACTGATCGTGACAGCAGGCTGCGGATGGGCGCAGCGCGAAGGCGGTCCAATCGAGGAGATCCATCCAGGAGATGTGGTCTGGTTTGCGCCGGGCGAGAAGCACTGGCATGGCGCGACTCCGAGCACAGCCATGGCGCACATCGCCATCCAGGAGAAACAGGATGGCAAGATGGTCGACTGGATGGAGCATGTCTCAGACGGCCAGTATCGCAGAGGCTGACTGTGCCAACCCGAGAGCTGGGCCTGTCTGTTCGGCGCCGCCTGCTCGACTGTTGCCAGGCTAAATCGCTCCGTCACATGCTCCGGCGAACCACATGCAAGTAGAGTCGCCTTCGCGTTCGGATGTAAGACAAGGCTACGGCTCTATGCCGATGCAGTCGTTAAAACACCAGTGCAAAGAGCAACACGGTTCCCATCGCGAAGGAAGACGGACAGAATCCGGAATCCCTTCCTTTCCGTCGTCTACGCCTGCACGTGGATCGTCGGATGAAATAATAGACCGGGATTAAAGCTATTGCGACGCAGGGAGCGCCAAACATGTCAGCATCTGCATCGGTAGTCGACATGTCTCTAGATGGCGACTTCACGGCGGTCAGAGATACCGAAACGCCGGCCAAGTAGATCCTGGGCGTTTCAAGTTCCGCGCTGGTGGTTGAAATGCTGAGGATGAGATGACGAGCCAATTGAATCATAAGAATTAATCGAAGATCATCCTTTTCAGAGGATAGGTGCAAACTGGTCTGGACAAGGAGTCTTATTCACAATGAAGAACACCAGTGAGAAGAAGTTGAGAGTTGCTTTGTGTGTGATGTGCTTAGGCTTTGGGTCATCTCTTGTCGTCGCACAGTCGCAACCAGAGTTGACGGACGCACAGATCCGAGCAAAGGCTGATGAACTCATTGCGAAGATGACGCCGGAGGAAAAAGCCGGTCAGTTGACAAAGATTATTAACTTCACCATGCACGGGCCCCCCCCTGGAGCAAGCCATCAAGGAGGGACGCTTCGGCTCGATCGCTCAGGTGTTCAGTCCGGAGGAGGCGAATCGCTATCAAAGAGTCGCCATGGAGCAGTCGCGGTTGAAGATTCCGCTTTTCATAGCGGCAGATATCTTCCCCGGAACGGATACCCTGATGCCTGTACCGATTGCGATGGCGGCCACATGGAACCCTGATCTGGCTCAACGAGTGTACGATGTGGAAGGCCGCGACGCGCGGGCATTGGGAATCAATTGGATATTCTCGCCGATGATCGACATCACACGCGACCCGCGCTGGGGAAGGATTATGGAAGGGAACGGCGAAGACCCCTTCCTGGATGCCTCGATCGCGCGCGCGGAAGTGCTGGGTTTCCAGGGACCGAAGATCGGCACTCAGGGGCATGTCCTTGCCTGTCCAAAGCACTTTGCAGGCTACGGATTCTCGGTCGGCGTGCGCGACTACGACGAAGTCAACATTTCAGAGAGTGAGCTTTGGAATTTCGTTTTTCCGCCCTTCGAAGCGGCCTTCAAGGCCGGTGCGGGCTGCACAATGACGGCGTACATGGCATTAAACGGCGTTCCGGCCGCGGCGAATGAATGGCTCCTGACTGACGTGCTGAGGGATAAATGGGGTTTCAAGGGCTTTGCGGTTTCGGATGCTGACAATATCAATGGGCTGGTGACACAAGGGTTGGCGAAGGACCCGGCGGACGCGGCGGCGCGGGCGCTGAATGCCGGCGAGGACATGGAATCGGCCATTTTCAGGCCGGCTTACTCGAATCTGCCGATGGACCTCAAGGATGGAAAGATCAGTACAAAAACCCTCGACGAAGCGGTGCGCCGTGTGCTTGAGATGAAGATTCGCATGGGGCTGTTTGAGCACCCCTATGTGGATGCGACAAAGACGGATGCGATCTTGTCTGACCCCAAAGATCGCCAAATCGCATTGCACGCGGCTGAGGAGTCAGCGGTGCTGCTCCGGAATGACGGCGGACTCCTCCCGCTGAAGAACGTGAAGTCCATTGCGGTGATTGGGCCGCTTGCAGATTCAAAGAAAGACACTCTCTGTGCAAGATTCAGTTTCGTGAAGCCGAGCATGAACCAAGATGAGACAGTAACAGTGCTCGAAGGCTTGCGCAGGAGGGCGGGGTCGGACGTGAGCGTGGAGTATGCACCGGGTGTGGAGATGCCCAAACGGAAGTTTCCCGGTCTGTTGGGAGGCATCGCGAGTGCTAAATCGAACGTTCCCTTTGACTCTAAGGCAGAATTGGAGCGCGCCGTATCGCTGGCGCGGAAGAGCGATGTTGCCGTACTCGTTCTGGGCGAACCTGCGACCATGATAGGCGAAGCTGCCTCACGAGATTCATTGGGGCTACCGGGAGACCAGCAGGCGCTTTTAGAGGCTGTTGTGGCAACCGGCAAGCCGGTGGTGCTGCTCTTGATGACAGCTCGCCCTTTGGACTTGCGATGGGCCTCAAACCATGTGGCGGCGATCATGGATGTCTGGTATCCGGGCGTCGAAGGCGGCGCGGCGGTTGCGCACTTGCTGTTCGGTGATGTGAATCCGAGCGGGAAATTACCCTTTACCTGGGTACGTGACGTAGGGCAAGTTCCGATGTTTTATGACCACCGCCTGTCGTTTCAACCTGCTACGGAGTCTAGACGCTATTGGGACGAAGAGAGCACACCACTTTATCCCTTCGGGTTTGGGCTGACCTACACCAGCTTTACTTTCGATAACTTCAAGCTAGACCGTCAAACCATCAAGCAGGGCCAGGAAGTCACCTTGTCAGTCGATGTCCATAATGCAGGCAAAATTGATGCTTCAGATGTCGTTCAGCTGTATCTCCATCAGTCCTATGGTTCAGCGGTACGGCCTGCTCGCGAGCTTAGGGGCTTCCAGAAGGTCAGGATTCCGGCGGGCACCACGGAAACAGTCAGATTCACCATAGGACCGTCTCAATTACGTTATTACTGGAGCACAGCCACAAAGACGTTTGTGCAAGAGGCTTCGACGTTCAATTTGTGGGTCGGCGACAACGCGACCGCAGCCCTGCATACAACACTGGTTGTTACCCAATAAATGCCTTTCGCCAGATCGGTTTTTCGGATCTTAGGGCACTCGATAGCCACTAGGAACTTGTTGAAATTCGCAGCGCTACAGCGGATTTGCTTGGGATTTGTATTTCGCCCACGGTGAAAACTCTTGGAATCGTCAGCGTCCACCGTAATGCGTCGCGAACGGCGTCGCCGTCTTTCCGCCAGCATCAGCAACGCTGCATCACGCTCGGCGTAGCCATGGGCGAGCGTCACCATCGCGGCAGCAATCAGTCCGTTACGGTTTTCCACCAACTCGGCCCTTCGATATAATTCAGTGCGAGTCCATCGATCGAAGACGACATGTCAATAGAGTGCGAAAACAAGAACGAGCGCCGTACGCAGAGAACAATTGCGAAATTGCTCGAAGCGGCAGAGAAGGTCTTCATACGCGATGGCTATGAGGGCGCGCAACTTGCCGAAATTGCTTCCTTTGCAGGCCGATCAAAAGGGGCGCTTTATGGGCACTTTAAGAGCAAAGAGGATCTGTTTTTCTCGCTTGTCGAGCACCGGGTTCAGATATATGCCAAGCATTTCGCTCTTAGGACTGAAAAATGCACGAACGAGAAAGAGCAGATCACCGCCCTTTGCAGGAGTTTCGAGGAAGCGATTCAAGATAAGAGCTTTACCATATTGATCCTTGAATTCAAACTCTATCTCCTGCGTCATCCACAATCGGATCCCCGGCTATTCAAAGCTTTGCAAATGACGCGACCCACCAGCAAAGACTGGCAATCTAGGCTAGCTGTGTGGCCTACCGCAACGCAAAGAGCTGACTTCGACCTCGCTCTTGCCGCGATTGGGTCCATGCTCTCAGGCCTGATACTCGAAAGTCATTTCGACCCAGAACGCCTTTCGGATAGGGTGCTCAAAAAGCTGACGAGGAGGCAGTTCCGCTTGTTATTTCCCGCTAGCTCAGTCGTTACCCGAAGCTAATCAATCTTCTAGTCTAACGGGAAAATGGTTGATTCATCAGAACATCGCGGGGAATGAGTCAGATACCGTTTGCAACATCGTTCTCAGCGACAAGAAGATCTCCGGTACATGCAAGACAGAGACGGAGACGACTGAGCGCAAGATAAAAGGCACTCTCGATGGTAAGAGTCTCACGTGGCAGCTTGAATCAGACTATAACGGCACGCCTCTGACCATAACCTACACTGCTAAGATTACGGATGATGAGAACCTCGATAAGTTCACAGGTGAGGTCGCCGTTGACCCGTTCGGAGTAAGCGGCGATTTTAGCGCGGACCGCGCGAAATAGGCTGCGTGCTTTATTGTCCATGCCGGGCAGATGTTGTCCGGCAAGCTCTGATCGAATCTTAGAGTCTTCACTCAGCGCTGCATTCGCAGCAACGTCAAGAAGTTGTAAGTCGAGAGTAGGCTCGCTCTCGCAATATCTCGAAGGGAAAAACGTTGACTGTATGGAACCCGTTAGTGATGGGCAGTATCGAAAGTAAATCGCAGAGGCACGGGGTTGCTTTGAGCGGCTCTGTTTTACCTAGGGCGCGTTCTATGACGCGGTCGTTTCCATAACACTTCAGGAGGAGAACATGTCTGAGATTAAGGGCAAAGTTGTCATCATCACGGGGGGCCAGTGGCGGAATCGGCGCAGCTACAGCGCGTGTTCTTGCCAAGCAAGGTGCGTCCGTAGTGCTCGGTGCACGACGCAAGGAGAGATTGGATGACTTGGTCGCCGAGATTGAACAGGCGGGCGGCAGTGCCATCGCCGTGAGCTGCGACGTTTCAAAGCGCGCCGACCTGCAAAACCTGGTGGACTCCGCCTTGCAACGATTCGGAAAAGTGGACGTCTTCGTGAACAACGCGGGCACTATGCCACTTTCTCCAATGAGCGAATTGCGAGTTGATGAGTGGGAACAAACCATCGACGTAAACGTCAAGGGCGTTCTGTACGGCATTGCGGCTGCACTACCGGTAATCAAAAATTAGAACCGCGGCCATTTCGTGAACGTCTCTTCAGTTGCAGCTATCCGAACGTTTCCGACCGCTGCCGTCTAATGCGGCTCAAAGTCCGCCGTCAGTGCGATTACCGATTGCTTGCGCCAGGAATCCGTGCCCTTCATTCGTACCACCCTGATTCTTCCCGGCGCGATTGAGACCGAGCTAGGCAAGTCGGTGAAGCATGAGGCAACGGCCCAGGCAATTAGCGAGATGGGCATTCAGCCGATCCCTCCGGAGAGCATTGCAAACGCGATTGCCTACGCGATTAGTCAGCCGGCCGACGTCGCCGTCAATGAGATCATTGTTCGACCTGCGGGGCAGGCTCTATAGAGGTTTTGTCGTGGCTCACAGCCCGGTACTTCGATCTGGGCGAATCCTTGATGCTCCCGCATCGAATACGGAGCATTTTTTCCGACTCGCCGATGAATTTGGGGCCGTTGCTGCGAGCCTTGTTCTCATGATGATTCGGGGTAGGATCATCTCCTGATCAACCTTCGCGAGCGCTTCACGGAATCCGGGCTGGAAACCTCGATGTCTTCGATCGGGCTCGGCTGGGCCTGCAAATGCTGCCGGGAAAGGTTCAGATGGACAACGGCGTCGGCGATGTCGCGATAGCCGAGCAGGTTCTGAGTGGTGCGCGGGTCGGCGCCCAGCTTCCAGCATGTTGGTTGCGAGACTGTGGCGCAGCGTAGCTGCGCATCGTACTGGGCGAATAGTTGCGGCGTTGGAGTTCATCCAGCATCATCTGACGGAGTCGGGTCACGGTGACCTCCTTGTGACCCACACCCAATCCCAGCCACCAAACTACTCGGTGGCCACTGCTGCAGCGTTCGCCGCGCAGCGGCTTAGTTGTGCGCCGGGCATGTTCAATAGCTAGGAGGTGCAAGTCCTCTACCCGACCTGATGGAGGTAAGGGTTTAGTTTTACAGACGGTCCAGAGATCAGGCGAGCAATTGCTCCGAAGGCTCTGGTGCGGTTCAAAGACAAAATCCGTGAGATCACGCGACAGGCCAAGGGTATCAGCATCGAGACGACAGTGAAGCGGCTGGCCACCTATATGGTGGGATGGCGCGGCTACTTCGGCTTTTGCGAAACCCCCGAGGTGCTGATCGGCCTTGTTCGTTGGGTGCGGCTCAGGCTGCGATGTGCACTCTGGCGACAGTGGAAAACCCCACGTCGTCGCCGGGCTGCGTTGCTGCAACTGGGAGTTCGTCCGCGTCTGGCCAGCAATACAGCCGGAAGTGGTCGTGGCCCCTGGTACCTGGCTCGCTGCAAAGCTCTCTCCGTGGGAGCTTCGAATGCGTACTTCCGCTTGCTCGGCCTTCCTTCACTGTTCGGGAATTACTAGCCCAACTTCTCGAACCGCCGTGTACGGACCCGTTTGCACGGTGGTGTGGCAGGGGTCGGCAGGTGACTGCCGCCCCTATGCCGATCAAACGGGGCAGGATCCCGCGATCCATCTTGACTGGAAGTCGCCTCCGCGCTCGGATGTAAGACGAGGCTACGGCTCGATGCCGATGCAGTCGTTAACGGCTCCCCGGATTCGCTGCTTGCAGCCCAGGTACCGTTCGGTAGTCTGCACGGACACATGCCCGAGAAGGAATTGAATCTGGTCCAGTTCTCCGCCGGAGGCATGGCACAGCTTTGCACACGACCGGCGAAGATCATGAGGCGCCAGCTGGGCAAGGCCGAGCTCTCTCCCGTACTGTTTTACGACATGCCAGACAAGCCGTTCTGATACGCCGTCGCCCCAATGTTTGCCTGCCCGACAGACACACCGGAACAATCTTCCGGTCGAGATCCCAGCTGCATCAACCCACAGATCGATCATCGCTTTAACCCATTCGGGCATAGGGACGGTCCGGATGTGGCCGCCTTTACCAATGAGGTCAACGATGGCCCAATGCTCTTCGCGCTGCTGCAAATGCACAAATTCCAGATCAGCCAATTCGCGCCGGCGGAGTCCACAGCCAAGCAGGACAGCGAGAATCGCGCGGTCTCTCTTTCCCTTCAAAGTGTCAGGCGCAGGCGATTGCCAGAACCTGCGAGCTTCCTCGGCAGTTAGCCAGTTTCCCAGCCTCACACCCAGCTTTTTGGCACCTTTCACTCGTCGAATTCCGGCGGCGAGTTCCGGGCTGAGAAGTCCAGCGTCCGCTGCTTCATAGGCAAGCCTTCGCACTGCCGCAAGCCGCCCATTGATCGTCCCCGACGCGAGGTTCCGATTCTCCAGGAAGATGCGGTAACGAGTAACGACCACCTTCTTGAACGACAGTCGCGGCTCGGAGCAATACCACTGGATAAACTCATCAATGGCGTGACGGTACCCGCGCTTAGACTCGCGTGAACGAAGGCTGTCCAGGACCGCCGACTTGCTGTGATCGAGATCCGGAAGTCCGAGTCGTGTCTTGGGCCGCTTTGGCTTCTGAGATTTCTTGTTGCCATTTTTGCCCATACCAACCGCCCCCTTCGCGGTTGGTCATGAGCCTATTCCCCAGCCTGACGCGCCGCCCGTTTTACGGCAACTTGCTCACTTGGGAACTTTGAGCGGTGCTGTCGATACGGCACTAGAGATTTGGCACTCATTGCGAATCGGATGCAACTCGTGATCGCCACTCCCTTCTGTTCATTTGGGAGACGCGTCGAACGGCTCAAAACTCTCAGATTGCCGGGCATCGCCTTTGCCCGTATACCGCGCCTGGATCGGATAGGCGTAAACGGGTCGTGAGCGCTCGATCACTCCGTTGCGCTCTCGGGACGCGATAAGCTTATCCGGCGCAATGCCGCGTTCAACCCAATTCTCAAGCGCCGTGAAACTGTCGAATTCGGTAAATCCCGGACCAAGGCCACCATGATGAACGCCGGGGATTAGGAAGAGCCGGAAGAAATCTTCCGTTTCCTTGCGCCCACCCATGAACTTCATGACCGCTTCGTAATAACCGATCGATGAAGTCGCGCTGATTGCGCCGTCAGCCCAGCCGTGCCATAGCAGAATCTTGCCGCCTCGATCCTTTACCGCCCGAAGGTCAACCGAAAGCGCATCGTAGACACGGCGCGATCGCGCGAAAGTGGCAGGCTCACGATCGAAATTAAACTGAAGCGGGTCCCCGATGTTCCGCATCTTTTCATCGATAAAATAGCGCTCGAACTGGATCGGCAGCTCAGCGTTCGCCAAACGCGGCGGCCTACCCGGCCTCGTTAAACCGTAGTAGTTCCAGCCCGCCCACTGGGTTTCCGTTCCCGGTATATACGGATAGGCATACACCACCTCGCCCTTGGAGCTTGTGGCGGGACTCATCAGCTTCTTCACGGCGGCGACCTGCCGAGCGTTCAAGCAGCCTGGGCCGCCTGCACCTGGCTCGCAGGCCACCATCTCTGCTTGCCATTTGCAGGAAGGCGGATCCGCGACGACTCCCTCGTCCACGCCTGCTTGCGCACCGCAAAGGCGCAACACAGACTGGTGCACCGCGTTCGCAGCCGCGGCATCCAGCACGCTGCCGCCATGGTCATCGTGGATAGCCTGCCAGAACCATACAGACGCCATAACGTTCCGGCCAGTGTAGTCATATACCGGAGCGCTCGGCATGTAGCCGACGAAGTCCTCTGGGAAACGCTGTGCTTCCATAAAGACCGCCTGGCCTCCCTTAGAATTGCCAACGATGTATGCATGTCGGATTGGCCTGCCATAGTAGTGAGCGGTAATGGCCTTGGCGATCAGGGTCACGACGTGAGTGCTGCGCCACCCAAAGTCTTCCTGCAACTCCGGTGCGTTGGCCGCCCAGATGCCGTCAAATCCCGCGGAACTCTCGTGCCCGCCATTCCCCGTCACAGATGCATAGCCACGCATCAGGCCAAGATCAAGGAATTCGGGCAAAACTTCACCGCAGAAGCCGCCGCAAGCATAAAAAAACAAATTGCCATTCCAATCGTGCAGATTCGGCAGTTTCAGTTCGAACTTGTTCTGGGGTGCGGCGTAGCCCGCGACGTCGCAATACTGCCGAATCTCGCTAGATCGATGGCTCGTTCCATCGGAGTACCCACTCGGATATTCCGGGGTATAGCCGCTCGGGTAGGAGGTCGTGCGGCGGATTCCACCAGGTACATCTACCATCCGCGCGGAAGTCACGATGGCAGGCCCGCCCGGAACATCCGTCAAATTCAACCGCTCGAGCGCCGCACAGGAATCCACGCTCACGGTCGAAGAAGAGTTTTGCGCCCCAGCAACCGCGGGAAGCAGAAGGACGCAAAAGAACGCCCATCTCCCTTCGAAGAGAACTGCTCTTTTCATTTCGGAACCTCCCTCGTGATGACCCAAACGCACGATTGGGCTCTTCTCCGTGTTGGTGAACAGGGGGGAGCACAGTTTACCCATCCAACAAGTGCTTTGCAAGAATGCCGCCCTTCAGTGAGTCAATCGCGTCGCTGTCACTCGGCGTTCCGTTCCCACATGGATGCACTGCAGATTTCATCCCTGCTCGCTGCATCGGAATCAACTAGCGGAATGAACCGCCAGCAGAGTCAGCTCGAACAAAGACTTCAGACCAATGCGCTCATCGGGAACCGCTTTTCCCTCCGGATCGCGGGTTGGTGATGGGAAATTTGCATGTTCGACGATCCACTTGGCCGTAGAGTCGCCATGTCGGACAGTGGCCAAGTTGCTGCGAAGTGGGCCTCGCAAAGATGTGAAATTCCGGCTTAACTGCCCCAAATCCTAACCCCGGATAATCTCCCGTTCTCAGGAGGCAGGATTGCTTCATTTGGTCACCTGGCGGCGTTGATTCAGCATCCGCTGTTTCCCCGAAGGCATGCGTGTCGCAGAGTCTAAGCGCCATATGGGGTACTCCTTCATTATCTCGGTTGGTTTCTTGCGATGGTGGGCGCTGGGGCTGTCCTCACGGCTAAATGGGATTGACAGTCTGTAGGCGGCTGCATCAGCTTTGCCTACGCAGCCTGCATGGGAATCACTTCGCCGAACGGCGCTTCGCGGCCTCCAGTCGATGCCCATAACAGGGGATACGAGGGCAGGGAAGTCGGGAAAGAGCCGTAGAGATCAGTCAGGAAGACCATCGTCTGGGGCCGGATGCCTTGCTCGTCGAGCTACTCGAAGCACGGGCCGAACGCCGTGCCTCCTCCGCCCACTGGGCTGAGAGCAATCCGCTGGCGGGCTTCGTAGATCTCGACTTTATGAATCTCGGCGTCAAAATAGAGCACATACACGCGCTCCGGCCTCTGGCCTTCGAGGATCGAGCGCGCCTCGCCTCGAACAGAGATAACTGGCGGGCACTGATGGAGCCCGAGCAGTCAACGGCAATGGCGACCTCGCCCACGCCCTCCCTCACCACCCCCGGCAGATAGAGGCCTGTCCAGAGATGCCGCCGGTTCGGTCGCATCCAGCTATAATCTGCCGCGATGCTCTCCGACCACAGTCGACGCAGGAGTTCCCGCTAATCAATCGAGGCCGCCGCAGCTCCTTCGATTGACCGTTGGACTCCCGCCGGCAGCTTGCCTGCCTGGCGGGCAACGGTCACTGCATGGTTGACGGGAACGCCCCCTCCCGCGTCTGCTCGTCTACGGAAGGACCCTCATCACTTGCTTCGGGTGCATCGAGAACCTGGCCGATGCCGCCTTCGGTTTCCGGGGTGGAAGGACCGTCGGCGTTGCGGACACATCGGCATCTGCTGCGTTCTGAGATCTCGACAGCTTGGCGCAAAAGATACAGCAAATGCGAAGGAATAGTAGCAACACTCTCTGGAAGTTTGTGGATCGAGTTCTGCGATCAGGGGAGGGAACTCAAGCGGGAATTGAAGGAACTCAATGGCGATTCTGACGCGAGGTCTTGTCCAAGTAGTCAGCTTTGCGCGTCTTCGCGCTTCTCGCAGTTGCTGTCCCAAGAAATCTGCCCAGTCCTGCATCATTTTCTTTCTGGGCTCGAGATACTTGGCGTAATCGTAGGCGGCGCTGACTTTGTTTCGCTTCAAATGAGCGAGCTGCGTTTCGATGTGCGCATCCTCATATCCGCGCTCATGCAGAATGGTCGAAGCAATCCCCCGAAACCCATGACCTGTCATGATCCCGGCGTACCCCATCCGCTTCAATGCACCCAGAATGGTTCCTTCGCTCATGTGCTTGTTTGAATCCCAGTCGCTCGGGAATACCCATTTGGTGTTGCCGGTGATCACCTGGAGCTTTCGCAGCGCCTTCACCACCTGTCGGGCGAGCGGGACAATATGCGGGCTCGGCTTCTTCATTCGTTCTTTGGGAATTTCCCACCGGCTTCCATCAAGATTGAACTCGGTCCACGGCGCCCTCACTAGTTCACTTGTACGAACGAATGTCCAAGCCATCACCCACATTGCGATCTTGGTCACCTGCCTGCCCGTGTAGCTGTCGATATCGAGTAGCAGCTTTGGAAGGTCTTCTAGCTGAACCCGCGGTTGGTTGACCGTTACTACAGATCTGAGAATGTCGGATGGCCGGATGTCGCTCACCGGGTTTCGCTTGGCATGACCGTGTGCAATCGCGTAACGGAATATCTGGCCCGTGGTGCGGAGGGCCTTGCGAGCCAGCTCATTTGCACCCCTGCCCTCAATTGCCCTCGCCAAGGCGACGACCTCCGGTGCCTCGATCTCATCGATGGGTCTATGACCGAGGCGGGGAAGAATATCCGTTGCGATCCGGTCTTCCATTTGCTGAATGTAGCGATCCTGCTTTCCGGCTTTCCAGTGATCGAACCACTCTCTCTCGATTTCCGCAAAGCTTTTCATCGCAGAGTGCGCTTCGATGCGGGCGGTGTAGCCTCTCTTCTCTTCTTTACGGACGTCCATCGGATTGCGCCCGCTGCGCAGGATTTTTTCCTCTGCCTGATGCTTGAGGCGGGCTTCTTCCAAACTCACTTCCGGGTAGGGCCCCAGCGACATCTGTTGGTACTTTCCCTGATAACGAAACTGCCAACGCCAGAGCTTTCCTCCAGTCGGCGTGACGTAAAGGAACATGCCCCCGCCATCGAAGAGCTTGTAGGGGTTATCGGATCGCTTTGCTTTCCGGATCTGGACGTCTGTTAATTTGGCTCCAGCCACATCAACACCCCGTTACGCGCGTGCTGAAAATGCCCACAGGAAGGCCCACATTTACATGGATTCGGCTGGATAAGTACGGACAGGTCTGGGCCTGTGGTTTCGTAATTCACTGATTCTATCGGATTGATTGGGCGGGTCTGGATGAGTCTGGACGGGTGCTGGCTCCTCAGGTAGGACTCGAACCTACAACCCTTCGGTTAACAGGGGGATTTTCGGCTCCGCACGGGCTCGCACCATTTTGCACCTCTGCTCATATTAAAAGACTTACGCTGACAATCCTCGCACGTTAACGCACGACTTTGCTCAAAATCTCAATTTAAACAGCCACCAAAACAGCCACCGCTACCCACCTTCGGTGTCATAATTATTGACAGAAAAACGAGGAGTCGGGGCCATGGAAATCGTCTCCAGGAAGAAGCCAAAACCGATCAAAGGGGTGTTCGAGCACCCCGCCGGAAGCGGCATCTGGTGGATTAATTATTACATCGAAGGCACGCGGCACCGGGAAAAGGTCGGGCGCCGATCGGATGCCATCGCGCTCTACCAACGCCGCAAGACCGACGCGCGCATGGGTATCAAGATGCCGGAGGTCCGCCCTCGCCGAGCGGTGCTCTTTCAGGAGATCGCGGACGACGCCCTTGCCTACTCGAAGGAGCACAAAGCGTCGTATCCTGGTGACCGATCGACAGTGAACAAACTCTTGCCCGTCTTCGGCACCACACCCATAGAAGAAATCACTCCGCAGATGATCAAGGCTTATTTCGATACCCGCAGCGATTTGACGAAGACGACTATCAACCGCTATCGGGGTACGCTCTCGATGATCTTCCAGGAAGCTATCCGGAACGGCAAAGCAAAGGCCAATCCGGCGCGGCTGGTTCGGCTGCATCGTGAAGACAATAGCCGAGTCCGATTCATCACCTATACGGAAGAGGCGGCAATTCGATCCGTTATCCGTCAAAGATGTGCCCTCCATGAACCGGAGTTCACTCTTGCCCTCGAAACAGGGATGCGAAGGAGTGAATTGTATGGGCTGGAGTGGGACCGGGTCGATCTTAATCGGAGACAGGTGCTCCTGCTTAGGACCAAGAATGGAACTTCGCGGGTCGTGATTCTTACGACCGCGGCAACCAAAGCTCTTGAGCAGCTTGATAAGCGCCGGAACCCCGAATCTCCGAAGGTCTGTCTCACCCGGTACGGTGAGCCAATGATTTCTCCCCGTGCTTGGTTTGAACTTGTGATGGAGGAAGCCATCAAAGAGAATCCGTCCCTCAATGACGTGACCTGGCACATTTTCCGCCACACCTATATCTCGCGCCTGGTGATGGCTGGCGTAGATCTTCGGACGGTACAGGAGTTGGCCGGTCATAAGGACATCAAGATGACGATGCGCTACGCGCATCTTGCTCCGGCACACAAGCTCGCCGCAGTAGACCGGCTTGCTCAGTACCGGAAGGAACAGGAGAAAGCAGAATCAAAGAAGAAAGCTGGCTTGAGACTCGTGCCAGGGAACCGCACGGCCCAAACGGGGCCGCTTGCCCGTCGGGCGGGAGCATGATGCCGCTCCTGCCGACAGGCAGGAGCCACACACAAGGGTGGGCAGCACGGGCAGGCGGACAAAAAAATGCGGAGCCTCTGGGGTAGGCTCCGCGAGCCTTAAGTTCGGAAATTTTAAGCGGGAATGACCCGCTTCATCGCGGCCATACCGTACTCTTTGAGTTTGCGGTAAATCGTAGTCTTGCCGATGCCAAGCAAATGAGCCGCTTTCTGGCGATCCCCTCCGCTTCTATCGAGCGCAGCTTGGATCAGCGTCCTTTCCATTTCTTCGAGCGAAGGAAAATTGTCGGCGCCCTCGATTCGATACGAAGTCTCAGATGCCGCCAGAGACAAGCCCGCGCATCTCAAGCAAGGCTGTTCGACAGGCACTAGGACCTCGCGGACGACCTGCACCGCGACCAGTTCCTTCTTAATGACGGGCACCGGCTTTTCGACTTCGACGTACTCCACCAGGGGTGCGGGCAGCGCCAGATGGCAGCGCCGACAGGTTACCGCCTCCCACTGCGTCAGTTCGCAATGACCGCATCGAACGCGCTTGCGATGCTCGATGGGAGAGGATGGCAGATGGTGGGTTGGTTTCGCAACTCGCTGGAGCGCGGAAGGCTGATATGTTAGCGGAAGATCAACGGTGTGCATGTGGGTTCTCCTGAATCTGAGTGTGTGCATCGTTGGTAAGCGGGGCGGTGTTCTCAGCACCGCCCCAAAGACAGGCAATGGGCGGCTCCGGCTAGGCCACTGCTCTCGTCTTGGCTGATTTCGAGTGTGCCTTGGCTGGCGGTTTGGGCGCGGGCTTCTTCTCGGCCTTCGCCTTGTCCTTGGCCGCGAACTCCTGCTTGACCCTGACGGCGATGGCGTCGGTGTCCACCTTGTAGTGGGCTGCGGCATCCTTCAACACCTGCGCCGTCTGTTGGCGTGCGGCGGTGAGCAGGATGGTCAGTTCAACGAGTACACCGCCCAACGCGCTCTCCTCTGCACGGCGCAGGTACGCGGCAAACAGCTTGGCGGTAGAATCGCCATCTTTCTCGCGCTTGATGCCGTGCTGACGGGCAACGATCCCCAAGCGCGCTTCGTCTACCAGCGCGGCCAGCCGTTCGGTCACAAACAGAAGATCGCGTTTCATCAGCCGCACCGGTACGGCTTCGGTGACGGCGGCGAATACGCGAACGCCGGTGGTATTGGCAATAGCTTCTTCGCGCCGTTGCTTTTCCTGCGCTGCCTTGGTCGCGGCATCAGGAACAACCCGCCGCTGCTGTTTCTTGGGGTGGTGAACCGGGCAATCGGGATTCACGCACACTTTGCGGAGTTCGCCTTTTTCTGTCCCGTCCGCAACGATGGCCTCGGTGACGAATTTGCAGGTCTTGTATTCCGGGGCGTCCTGCTGATATTTGTTCTTCGGCTTCTCGGACCTGATTTCGACATACTGGTTGCGGGGAATCACTGTGCTGCCTTCGGCGGGTTTGCCGTAGGCGGTGGTGATCTGTACCAGCTTGGGTTTGGCCGCGATGGCCCGCTTCACATGCGCGTCTACTTTGGCTGCATAGCAGCCGGGGTCGGAGCAGGAATCGTGCTTGGCTGCGATGCCCTCGAAAAGCAGCGTGTTGTGCCCGGTGCGCTTGGAACATTCAACGCAGGAACCCGCCTCGGGCAGAAGCGTGGCATTGTCTTTCGAGAACGGTGCAGAAGCAAGTTCCAAGAGGATGTTCTGTTCGATCCACTCGCGGAGATGGCGAACGGGCAAGAGAATCCGCTTGGCCTTGCTCCCGCCCGAATAGCTCTCCTGCCAGCAAGCGGACAAGGCTTCCTCCTGCTGCTGCGGTTGCAACTTCGCCAGCAAAAGAGCATGGCCCAAGCCGATTTCGTCCTTAGTAAAGGCTTCGACGGCTGCGGGCGCAAGCTCGGTCAAGCGAAGCCGCGAGGCCACGTACCCCGCGCCCTTGCCGCATTTGGCGGCAATCAGTTCGATTGAATACTTCGGTTCCTCAAGCCGAAGTAGCGCGGCGAATCCCTGCGCCTCGTGGAGCGGATGCACGTCTTGCCGTTGCAAATTCTCAACAAGTTGGGCCTCCAACACCTGTGCGTCGGTCATTTCGCGGATGCAAACGGGGACGGTTTCTTTCTCGGCCATCGCCGCACCGCGATACCGGCGCTCTCCGAAAACGATCTCGAAGGTGCGCTCGGCACGGGGCCGAACCAGCAACGGCTGTAACACGCCGTTTTCGCGGATGCTTGCGGCAAGCTCCTGCATTGCTGCTTCGTCGAATGTCTTGCGCGGGTTGGTGGGCGATACGACCAGCCGGTCAATTGGCAGGTCGCGGTATTCGGACTGGGTTTCAACTGTTGTCGTCATGGGGAATCTCCTATTCCGGTTGAATCTTGCGTAAAGGCGCAAGCGGACCCATCCCGAGCGTGTCCGCTCGAAGATGTACGTTTAGCTGGCTCTGGCGAACTCGACCGCCGCATCCTCCACGCGCAGAGCGCGGAGGATGATCGAAGCGGTGCGCTGAATAACCTCAAGGCTCTCTGCCAACAGCGAAGCGTTGCCGTGGTAAAGCTGGATGTAGTCGCTCGACGCCGAACCCATCTCCAAACCCACGGCCTGACCGACGATGAAGGCCACGGCCTCGGCTTCGGTTTCGCGCACGGTTGCGGTGGTGAAGGTGCGCCGCTCTGCTTTATGCAGAAGCTCATGCGCGGTTTCGTGCACCAGCGTGGTGAACTCCTGGGCCTTCGACTGACCGGGCAGCAAAGCAATCTTGCCGCCGTAGGAGACGCCCAGCGCCGGGGCAATCCGTTCGTTGAATTCGAGCGCAATGCTCTGATGGGAGAGGAACGCGAGCAGTCGGTCGCGATTGCTGCCCACGTCGCCGGTAATGGAGTGGTTCAACTCCGGTAGGTCTACGCCTTCAGTTTGCTCGACATCGAAAACAAAGGCAGTGCGGAAGCCGATCAGCACAGGCTGACGCTTGCCTTCCGTTACCTCTTCGGTGTCGTCCTTCTTGCGCCGAAAGCCGGTGACCGGCGCGAGAATCTGAATACCCTTCTCGCCTTTCTTGACGAACCGGCCAAGCTGCTTCCAAGCTCCGTACCCGGCCACGCGGGTGGCTGTCGGGCATTGTCTGGCGATCTGCAAGATGTTACCAAATGAATAACTGTGAAACCGGGCCATCGAGCGAAGGTACGCGGCGAGGGTTTCGCTGTGTCCTGCCTCAAGCTGCTTAATTAGGTAGTCCACGGCCTGCTTGATGAGCATTTGCGTGGGGTTGTCACTCTGTGAAGTGCGCTGCTGGTAGGGCGATGCGCTCGGCTCGGTGCGCCGTGCCGCATTTTTCCTGTGCGGCGCGGCCTTGCCGCTGGTGATGACTGTCATGGCTGTGTGCTCCTTGTGCTGCCCGCTGAGGGGCGATCTGCTTGCATGAGGGGAAGCACTGCCTCTAACCCAAATTTCTTTTGTTGAGTGCTCCCGCTTCATGGCTCTTGCGGCGCGGCAGAGGCGCGGAGGGTTCTGTCAATGCCGCGCTGTTCTTCAAGCGCGTTCATCGCAGCGTAAGCGGAGAGCATTGACAGGTCCCGACCGGCTCTGCCATAAAGCCGCCTGAAGCGGGGGCACTTGATAAAAGAAGAAATTTAGGCATCATTCCGCTTTGCATTGCGCACGTCAGGGGCGGGCGTTGCGGGGCAGGAACAGGCCCCGCTGAGGTGGGAGCGGAAGACGCAGAGCGGCTGGAGCGGGGAGGAAGCCTCCTCCGCAAAGTGGGAATGAAATGGGAGGCTCGATGCGAAGGAGAAATCTGCAATGGGCTGCTGGGAGAGCTGCTTAGGTATACTGAGAGTGCAGTAGTTCCGTTTTTCGATGATTTAATGTTTTTACAGTGTACCTTTCAGGATATACTCAATCTTCAATAATTCCTGTTTTCTAGGGATAGCTGTGAATACGATGAACCGATTCTCCGATGCCAAGCCACGAGAGCAGTTGGCTGCTGTCTTGCGGGTATCTGGCGATTTGGTCCGTGTTGAAGACGCGGCCAAGGTATTGGGGATTTCGCGTTATAGCGCCGCCAAATCGCTCGCCCGCTGGGAAGGGCGACACTGGCTGAAGCGGGTGAGGCGCGGCCTCTATGCTCCGATACCCCTGAGTCTGACGGCAGAAGAAAATGTTCTGGAGGACCCGTGGACGCTCGTTCCCGAACTCTTTGCTCCGGGCTACATCGGCGGGGCCACGGCGGCTCATCATTGGGATTTGACCGAACAGATTTTCCGCACGGTGTTTGTTTACACCACGCGACCTGTACGGGCCAAGGAAGAGACGATTCAGTCCTTTCCTTTCGAGCTCCGTCACATCGCCGAGGATCGTATGTTCGGGACATCGACATTATGGCGAGGGCGCGCAAAAATCCTGCTCTCGGATGTGCATCGAACCGTGGTCGATCTGCTCGATGATCCTTCTGCGGGCGGCGGCATTCGTCACGTAGAGGGCTGTCTAAAATCGTACTTGGCGGCAAAGGACATGGACCTTTCCCGTCTGCTGAGCTACGCAGAGCGTCTCGGCAATGGAGCTGTCTTCAAACGTCTAGGTTTTCTCGGGGAGCGGCTGCATGCCCCGTCCGATTTCGTCGCGACATGTGCGCAGCGACTCACCAAAGGCAATGCCAAGCTCGACCCGACATTGCCTTCACCGCGTCTCGTGAAACGCTGGCGCCTGGCTGTGCCGGACAGTTGGAAGGAAGCCGCATCGCATGATTGATGTCGCGGAAATACAGGCGGTCGCCACCGATCTTGGCCTTTCTCCCGAGGTGGTCGAAAAAGACTATGTTCTCGGTTGGCTGCTGGCCGGTATCTATGCGCATCCGGCGCTATCCGCGAGTTGGGTCTTCAAGGGCGGCACCTGTCTCAAGAAGTGCTACTTCGAGACCTATCGTTTTTCCGAAGACCTCGACTTTACGCTGACGGACGCCGCGCACCTGAATGCGGAGTTTCTGCGCGCGTCGTTCGGCGAGGTTTCCGGGTGGATCTATGAGCGCACTGGTATACGGATTCCAGCCGATCAGCTCCGTTTTGAGGTCTATACGAATCCTCGCGGCGGTGCGAGTTGCGAGGGGCGTGTGTATTATGCGGGGCCACGGCCTCGACCCGGCACATTGCCGCGCATCAAACTCGACCTCACCCTAGACGAACTGGTTGCTCTTCCTCCGGTGGCCCGCCCAGTGGGACATCCGTACACTGACCTTCCCGAGGAAGGCATCACGGCAAACTGTTACGCCTATGAAGAAGTGTTTGGCGAAAAGGTGCGTGCGCTCGGAGAGCGTGGCCGTCCGCGCGATCTCTATGACGTGGTCAATCTCTTTCGTCATGGCGAATTCCGCCCGGCTGCGGCGACGCTCGTTGAAGTCCTAGGACGAAAGTGCGCCTACAAGCACATTCCCATCCCGACTTTCGAGAGCCTGCAGGGGAAGCTCCAGGAGTTGACGGCCGATTGGCAACACATGCTGGGCCATCAGTTACCAGTGTTGCCGCCGTTTGAATCTTTCTGGAACGCGTTGCCTGAGTTCTTCGCATGGCTCAATACGCCGGAACCCGCGGCGGGAGCACCCGTTCCCGGCGTGCTGGCTTCGATCCAGGCGGTGGCAGATGAAGAGCTGTATCGTCCGGCGGTCGGCGCGCTGCGGCGGGAAGGTATCTATGGATCGTCGTTCATTGAGTCGATCCGCTTCGCCGGGGTTAACCGCCTTCGTGTTCGTCTCACGTATCAAGGCAGCGTGCGCATGATCGAACCTTATTCTCTGCGTCGAACACGCGCTGGTAACATCGTCGTCTATGCGATCAAGACGGAAACCCGCGAAGTACGGTCTTACCGGCTCGATCGCATTCAGGGTGTCGAAGTCAGCAATGAAGCCTTTGTTCCGGTCTATGCCATCGAACTGACTGCCGGCGAGACGGGGGCCATCCCGCCGACCAGCCGTGGCCAGCTGCATTGGGGACACACGCCGGCTCCGAGGACTCGCGCGCATACGGGACCGATTTATGTCTATCAGTGCCCCATGTGTCAGAAAGAGTTCCGTCACAAGACGCGCAATGCGCAGTTGAATCCGCACAAAACGGAACAGGGTTGGCCATGTTCGGGACGCCGCGGTTACTTGACCGACACCATTTACTGAGCTGAACCTCCATCCGTCTACCGCGGATTGTCTGAGAGTAGTGAAGACCCCTACTTCTGAAACATCGGCGCGCCACGGAACACGTAAAGTATTCGTTCCGATACGGGACTTATCAACTCTTCCTGATCGATAGCCCAGATGGCCTGGCACCTAGAGCTGCTAAATCTGTAATATATGTGCTTATCAGCAATTTCATTCAAATGAATTGAGGTGAACGCCGTGTCGAAATCTACAGGAAAGCGGAATGCCAAACCAATTCGAATGCAGCGATTTGGAGCTGTCAGCGCCTTATTATTTGCTGATGGCGGCGGATCCGCCGAGATCGCGCTCGCTCCACTAGAGTTTTCCCGTATGTTGCATGCTTGGGAAGAAGTCGAATCCAGCAGAAAGACACCAGATGAGCGAATCCTTGGTGCACTTCGATTGCTTACTTCAAAAGCCCGAGCAGCAGCCCCTCATATTGTTGTCGAAGTGCCCATCGCGATGACCAGGCGCGTCCTGCTTACGCCGGATTTTAAGCATGACGAAGCGACCTCTTAGAAGAGTCCCACTCAATAACACTGAGATGAATTCCAATTCCGATCTTTAACAGAGGGTTCAACTACCAAGAATGCAATGGACGGCAGGCTAAATGTCTGATAATATTGGGCCTCCCCTGTTGTTGACTTCATAGAAGGGCCGAGACTTCGGTGAAGAGCGCCACGTCGGCTATTGCGCCTTGGGATTTATCGGAGACTCAACGGCTCCTCGACAACCCCGCTGTGCGGCTGTTGGGAAGTCGAAATGGTGCGTTCACGCTGACATTTCTGCATCGCGCATTTAAAGAACACCATGCGATTTCTGTTGCAGAATCACACTTGCGCGCTCGCCTTGAGAATTTCCTCGAAGAGGTACGCGCGCTTCTGCCGGGTTCCTTTCCGCAGACGGCATCCGAGTACCTCGCTACTTGGTGTGGGGATGAACAACTGCTGCTTAAGAAGCTATATAGCGATCAGGTAGAAGAGCCAGTCTTTGAGCTTACGTCCGGCGCAGAACGTGCAATGCAATGGATCGAGGACTTACAGGCAAAGCCTTTCGTCAGTGCAGAATCCCGCCTGGAATTGATCCTGCGAAACCTCGAAGAAATTGTTTTGTTCTCGACCTCAGACGTGGAGAAACGGATCACTGCTCTGAGAGATCAACAGGCTGATCTTCAATCGAAGATCGATGTCATGATATCGAGCAATACGGCCGCAGCGTACACCCCGGTCCAATTGACTGAGCGTTTTGCAAACGCACTCGATCTAGCCCGCGACCTTACTGGAGATTTTCGCCAGTTAGAGGAGAATTTCAAAGAAGTGGCGCGTACTTTGGCTGAGAGCCATGCACAACCGGGAGCAAAGAAGGGGCGAATGGTTGGCCAGTTGCTGGACACGCACGCAGCCATCAAGGATTCTCCTCAAGGGCAGAGCTTCTATGCATTTTGGGGCCTACTCTCTTCTCCGCAGCGCCTCCAGAGGTGGCGAGAATTAACGCGGCAGGTCTACCGGATCGATGCAATCGATTCGATTTTGAGGTCCAACAGATTGCTTGAGCGGCTTTCAAGCCTGCTCCTCGTCGAAGGCGAGCGTGTCGTTCGCTCGAATGAGCGGATGGCTGCGACGTTGCGGCGAGCCTTAGAGTCCGCTGCATCAGGCGAGGATCAAAGGCTTCGTGAACTCATCCGTGAGATTCAGCAGGCCGCCATTATTGCTCGGAGCAATCCTCCCTCCGAGGATGAATTCTTTGAGCTGGTAGGGCCGCCTGTGCCGTTTGCTAGCTTTAGTCGAGGTTTCTGGCAGCCGGATTCAACCGGAAATCTAGCTGACGAATTCTCATTCGCTTCAGATTCGACGCTCGATTGGTCAATCGTCAACCGATTCAGGGAACTTGCAGATTTGAATCTCAAACGCCTTCGCGAACGAATCCTCGAATGCCTTGATTCGAACGACACCATTCTCCTATCCGACGTACTCCGGCGGTTCCCGGTGACCGATGGTGCTCTCGAGATTATTGGCTATCTCGTCATAGCCACTCAGGCAGATACCCATTATGTGGCGCGAGACCAGTTCACCAGCATCCGAGTCTTGGACGGGATGCAAAGAGCCACATGGCGCGTCCCACAAGTCTTGTTTGCGCGGGTAGGGTAAAAGAATGCAGGACAGCTCCGAATTCGGGCCTAGAACATTTGCGTTGGCGCAGTTGTTCCTCGGTCCGGTGTACGCAGAGGATGCACAGGCTTGGGAAACTGTTCGCGCGGAAAGGAACTACCTTACTCACTATTTCCGACAGATCGGCCAGCAGCTCATCGTGGACGATGCCGAAGGATACGCGTTCATAAGGCAAATTGAGCCCGAAGGGGAAGAACGCGTACCGAGGATTGGACGCCGGCAACCGCTTGGGTACACTGCGACCATTCTGCTGGTCTGTCTGCGCGAGGAGCTTGCGAACTTCGATGCATCCGCTGGGGATTCAACGCGACTGGTGCGTACTAGACAGCAACTGCGGGAACTTGTGTCGCAGTTTGTTAAGGAGTCGAATAACCAAATCCGCGATATGCGTACGGTGGATAGTGCCATTCGGCGGGCCGAAGAATTGGGATTTCTAAGGGCAATCGGGGCAGAGGAATCCGACACGCTCGAAGTAATGCGCATTCTGAAGGCGAGATTCGGACCGTCCGAACTTGAATCCGTGAAGGAACGATTGATTAAACATGGAGAAGGCCGCAATTAACTCGCGCGATCATGGGGCCTGGCGCCTGTCGGGCTACCGTCTTGATCGTTTGGAGCTGTTGAACTGGGGAACCTTTCATGGAGAGGGCCAGGTCTTCACGCCCCGAGGAGAATGGTCGCTTCTTGTCGGGGATAACGGCTCTGGCAAATCCACAGCAATCGACGCTATACGCACACTCCTCGTACCGCCGCGCCTGCTCGCTTCTTCGTACAACGATGCTTCGGGGGATGGGCGCAAAAGCTCTGGCCGAGATCGCACGCGGCGGTCTTATATCCGCGGCGCGTGGGCAAGTTCTAGCACCATTGATTCGACGAGTCCGACTACTCAATATTTGCGGGAGCCGGGTGTGTTGAGTGCCATCGCGGCCGTCTTTGCCGATGAGCTCCATTCGGAATCGGTAACCGTGGCCCAGGTGCTTTGGGAGTTCGACGAAAATGTTCGTGAGATTTTCGCGATCTGCCGCCTGCCCAAAAGCCTTAAAGACCTTCTCGGACAGCAAACCAATACAAGCGATATAAAGCGCGCCGCCAAGCAAAGTGGATGGGAGGTATTCGACAGCTTTCCAAGCTATTCCGAGCGTATGCGCAAGCTTCTTCACATCCCCGGCGAAAAGGCTCTCGAAGTCTTCAATCGGGCAATCGGGATGAAAGAAGTAGGAGATATTGATGCATTTGTGCGCCAGTTTCTCTTGCCATCTGCCGATACCTTCAGCTTTATTCGGGATACGCTTCAACCACATTACAAGACATTGATGGATTGCTGGACAGCAATCGACCGCGCTGAGCGGCAGTTGAACGCCCTGCGGCCGGTATCCGAAAATGCTGACCGCGTCGCAGCTGCGGAATCTAAGATTAAGGAGTGGAAAGACCTCCAGGACGCGGTTAAGCCTTACTTTTTGACCAAGTACCTTTTGTTTCTGGAATCGCGTTTAGCGGAGACTTATAGGGAGCATCAGATTGCTCAAACGAAACGAAATGGCCTAGCTTCCAATCTGGACCAGCGCAGAAACGACCGCGATGAGCTGATCGTGGCAATAAGTGCAACCGACGTCGGCCCTCGGCTCCAAGCGATTGATCGCGAGATCGAGCTTTCGGAGGGTGAGCGGCTGCGGGCGCAGACGTCTCGCAGCCGTGTTCAGTCGTCAGCCGCGCTTCTGGAGGCGCAGTCAGCCCTCTCCGATGAGGCGGCGTTCCTGGGTGCTCGATCCAGTTGGGAATCAATAGAGATTCAGGAAAGCATTGTCGCCAGTGAAAGTGAAGAGCGTCGCGCGACATGCCGGGTTCGGCAGGAGAACACTCTGATCAAGATGCTTGACGTGCGCGAGGAACTCACAAGCGTCGAGAGCAACAAGGTGAATATTCCCAGACATTTTCTGTTGGTTCGGCTGCGCCTTTGCGAGGCACTCAATGTCGATATCAATACCATGCCATTTGCGGGTGAGCTGATTGAAGTAAGGCCCGAATACGCAGAATGGGCCGGAGCTATCGAGCGCCTGCTTCGCGGTTTTGGCTTGTCCCTTCTAGTTCCCGAGGATTTTTATCGTCCTGCTGCCCAATTTATTAACTCGACGATGCTCAATCTGCGACTGGTGTTTCATTCTGTCCCCGCGCGAGTCCCTGTTCCGCCCCGACTTTCCGATGAGTTTGTGCCGGGGCGATTGTCTTTCCGCGTCGATCATGACTTGCACTCTTGGGTGGTTGTTGAATTGGCGCGAAGGTTTGATTATCGCTGCTGTGAAACGATTGCGGAGCTGGAGAAGGTAGCCAAGGGATTGACTCGTCAAGGACTGACACGTGATAGGTCGCGGCATGTCAAAGACGACTCGCGGCCGATTGACGATCCCAAAGATCGAATTCTCGGATGGTCCACAGAACAAAAAATCGCCGCGCTGCGTGCACAGCTGAGCGAGTTGGAAAAGCAGGCGGAGGAAGCCGCTCACGATTCTGCTGATGCTGCGAGCGCAGCGATCTCCGCCAGAAGCCGTGCCGCTGCGGCAAGGGATCTTCTCGGAGTTAGGGCATTTCTTGAAATCAATCCAGATCATTGGAGTGAACGTCTGATTCGTCTGCGGAGTGACAAGGAATTGCTGGAGAGCAGCTCAAAGGAACTCCATCTTCTCCGGCAACGAAAGATCCAAGTCGAATCGGAGATTGCTGACCTTGAGCAGCAACTACGAAAAATGGATGGAGAGGTGCACACATTTGAGAGAGATCTGAGCACTTGTAATGGTGTCTCTCAAGCTCGAAGAGCCGAGCTCAATAAGTACCCCGATTACGAACATTCGAAGACCGAGGCGGACTTTGCTCGCATAGTTGGCCCCCATGCCGCGCTCACGATGGACAATGTGGACCAGCTGACGCACACAACGTCACAAAGCATTCAGGGGCGTATTAGCAACGAGACCGGCAAGGTTAATGAGGCCGCCGAAAACATGGTTGTGGCCATGAGTGAGTTTCTTAAGGAGTTCCCTGAGTTTGGACAGACCCTTCGTCCCGGCCGAACGTATGCAGACAGTTTTCTTGCTCTACTACGCAAAATAGAAGAGGAGGATCTTCCGAAGCATCGGGAGCGCTTTGAATATTTTCTCAATGAAAATCTGGTCGGAGATCTCTTGATGCTTCAGAGCCGCCTAGAACAACACAGAGAAGCCATCGAATCGCGGGTAGACGAGGTCAACCAGGCTCTTCAATCCATTGAATATCGCGAGAACACCTACGTTCAACTCCGTCTCGTCAGTCAACCGAATATACACGTTAACGAGTTCAGGCGTTCATTGAAGGAGTGTTTTGAGCACGGAATTGCTCCCGCCCCGGAGGAACGTCTGCGAGTATTTGCCCGCGTGCGTGACTTGCTGGAGAAATTTCAAGCTGATCCTGATGGGACCCAACGCGTAACAGATGCCCGCAATTGGTATTGCACTGGCGTCAAGGAATTGCGCTTGCAGGACGATTCAGAAGTTGATTTCTTCGCAGCGACGACAGGCAAGTCGGGAGGCCAGAAGGCCAAACTAGCCTTTACGATCCTAGCCTCGGCTCTTAGCGCTCAGTATGGTCTTTCTCAAGCTGAGCCTGACAGTTCAAACTTTCGCCTGGTTGTGATCGACGAAGCATTTTCGCGTACCGACGAAGAGAACTCTCAGCGTGCAATGCAACTTTTTGCAAACCTTGGCTTCCAGGTTGTGATCGTTGGTCCATTTGATGCCAAGGCAAAACTGGCGGTGCCATTCGTTCGCACTATCCATCTGGCATCGAATCCTACGGGGGACAAATCTCAATTACTCGCCATCACGCGGCAGGAACTTGAATCAGGGGATTTTGAGCGCTTGGAAGCGGGTGGCGCTCTGGCTACTCAGAATGGGCCTCTCCCGGAGACAATCCAGTAGATGCGCAGCCCTCAAGAGATTGTCGATGCAGCTCGCAGTAAGTGGCCAGCGGCTTTACGCGCCGAAGCCGCCGGGGAAACCATGTTTCCCCTCGCAATTCCATTTGGGCGCCCGTCAACGACAAGTGACTTCGGAGCAATACGGGCGGGCTTGACAGATTTGGCAAATGCAGACTTTAGGTGGACGATCGACTGGGAGGAGATCGACACACGGAAATGGGGAAAACAGCGCTGGCCGCGAAGGGTAAGTTTTGATTCAATTGAGAGCTTGGCACATGCATTGCAATCTAGTGAACAATTGAAGTTACTTCGGGAAGCGCTTGTTTTTGCCCGCAGTATATGCCCGAAACTTGAACCGTGGCTTCAAACCAGGGCGCATAAAATCCCCGAGTTCCTTCCTGATTGGAAGGAACTCATCTCTGTCTGTGCGTATTTCGACGTGAATCCCTTTCCCAATTGCTTCGCCAGGCAGCTACCGATTCCCGTTAGCACGAAATTCGTCGAAGAACATGCGGGGATATTGGCAGAGCTGCTGACAGTCGTGCTTGGAGATCGAGTCAATGCCAATGGGCTCTGCTTCGAGGAACGGTTTCATCTTCGCTTAGAACCGGCGCAAGTGCGATTTCGCTTCTTGGATGCCAGCCTCCGTGAACGCTCGCATTGGCCGGTGATGGACTGCACGATCTCCGCTGAGGATCTGTCAACCCTGTGTTGGGAGATTCCCCGTGTTCTCATCGTTGAGAACAAGACAGTTTTTCTCTGCCTGCCGGAAGTCCGAAATACCCTGGCCATTCTCGGTAACGGAAAGGCAGCCTCCCTACTTACTCCGTGCCGCTGGTTACATGAATCAGATGTCGTCTACTGGGGAGACTGTGATGAAGCAGGCTTTGGAATTCTCTCATCGCTCCGAGCGAGATTGCCGCGAGTCCGAAGTATGCTTATGAATTATGAAACCTGGAAGTGTTGGAAGCAATTCGCTGTTTCCGGCAGGAGAGACACGGGTGCGCGCTTTGACCACCTCACTGCGACTGAGACAGAGGCCTTGGAGTCAATTACGGTAGGGACGTGGATGCTGGAGCAAGAGAGAATCCCCATTCTAACGGTAGAAAATGCAATTCGGGATGCTTTTCCAGATATCTGAATCAGAATACGCCTTCCTCGGGTAGTTAGAGCGATACGCATAGCTACGACGAATTGCCAGATTTAGAAGCAACACATCGTCGAAGGTGCGTCTGCCGCAAGGCATGAATTAGAGTCCAAGGTCCAGACCTGGAACCGTGCCTTCTACGATGTGCGCAACTTCCAGCGCCGCTGATTTGCCAATCTCGCGCCCCAGCTCCCGACCGAGAGTGGCTGCTCTGTCGGTGTAAATGCTTGCCTCGTGACTAGCGCGAGAAACCGAGACATAGGCAAAGCGCGAATCAATCAGGTCGGGATGAGTCGTGGTATCGACGTTGACTAGGACGCGTTCCGCTGTGAGTCCCTGCGAGCTGTACGAGGTCAGCGCGTAGCCGTGGTCGAAATGCCGGTGCTCTACTGCGTCGAAATTGATTTGCCTCCCATTCTCAAGCCGCACGACAAGACGGCGATCATTGGTAATGGATTCGATGTCGGCAATATCGCGGTTAGCGACATTGAGGGTTTTGTCGGGAGCTGTGAACTGGATTCGGTCTCCTACCGAGAAATCGTGATTCACTTCGCGGTAGACGCTGACACCGGTAAGCCGGCGTGGATCATAGGTGGCAAATGCCCCGGATTGCATTTCGATGGTAAGCAGATTGACCTTAGAATTGATTGCCGTAACAACTCCGTAGGAACCGGCCTCGATGCCCGTATTTTTGCTGCCGCGCGCATAGCGTACTAAGTCACCGACATCATAATGGTTGGCCCAAGCGCGGTCGGCGCCGGTCATATCCTGGCGTTGCACAAGAATGCGGAAGGTGTGATTCTCGGCGGCGACCATTCCACTGGCTTTGAGTTCCTCCCGCACGGCCAGATTCAATTCGCGGCGCGAGGCGTTATCGGGGGAGATAATCAAAGTGTTTGCTGGAGACTCCGCGTAAACGTGCGCGATTGTGCGGATGCGCTCTTCCCGGCCGGGGATCTCCCGCACACGCCCCTGTTGCTGCAACAAATCGAGCGCCGCAACGGTTTGTCCCGTGGCGAACAATTCGACGGCTGATTTGAGCGCTGGGTCTTTCTGGCGGACAATCTCATCCAACTTGGCGGTGTGCATTCCTGCCTGCTGCAACTGCTCGAAGGGCCGGCCAGCCTCGACACTCTGATGTTGGCGGGTATCACCGATGAGCAATATACGGTCATTGGGGCCAAGCCGGGCCAGAAAGTCGCGCATCTGGTTGGTGCTTGCCAGGCTCGACTCATCGACAAAATTGAAGCGCCGATGCTCAGGTGTGGCATCGGGTTGAGCGACACGGGCAAGAAACCCTTGTAGGGTTCCGGCTTCAATGCCGGCATCCCGGAGTTGCCGGGCCGCGCGGGACGAGGGTGCGAATCCCTGCACATCATAGCCTTTTGTCTCGATTGCAGAGCGCAGCGTCGTAAGGGTCAGGGTCTTCCCACTTCCTGCGAATCCTTGAATTCCCTGAATGCGGTCGGGGGAGCTGAGCACGTCTTCGACAACGCTTTTTTGTGCCCGATTCAGATGCGGATGTTGGTCGGTCACCTGGATCGCTTCGTCGCGGGTTGCCACGGGCTGCAATTGATTCTGCCCCTGGCGCACACGCCGAAGAATTTCGTGCTCGGCTGCGATGGTCCGGGCCGTGGTGAACTGGCGGCCCGGTGCGTGCGGACGCTCGACGGTTTGAAACTCTCCCGAGACCAGGCGTGCGGCGAGATTGCCGCGTACCTCTCCATAGGTAATCTCGCTCATGCCGCGCCGCAGCGCATCGCGGACGATGACGCGCTCGTCTACGACCGCTTCACGCTCGAAGTTTTTGTCGCGGGAGAAAGTTACAGCCCCCCGCACCCGCTGTTGAGGGTTAATCTCCTGCGGCTGATGCTGGGCGCGCTCCTGAGCTGCGCGCACGACCGCATCGGCCTGGTGTCCGTGCTCGGCGGCGAGCCTGCGATGGGCCGCCAGCACTTCTCCGAGCGAATGAACCTCCTTACCGTCGCGCGTGGAGTGCGCGGCAATCTCCGCGGCTTCTTTCCCGTTCCGGCCGGTGCGCTCCAGATACTCGCGTATCTGCTGGCTGCGGGGGCTGGAGGCATCAAGGTACTCCTGCGTATAGCCTTTGATCTCCGGCGCTCCGCTGCGGCCGGCGGTAATTTCGTAACCGAGTTGGCGCAGCCGATAAGTCAACTCCGATTGATAGATGGCGGTAGCGAACTGTTGCGAAGCGAAGAAACTTTGCGGCTGCAGGGCGCGGTATTGGCCGTTCTCGAGCTCGGTGATATTGAAGATGACGGTATGCGTGTGGAGCTGCGGCGCAGCGTACCCATCGACGGGGCGCGCGGTGTCGTGCTCAAATTTGGCCGCGACAAATTGAGCTGTTGACTCCGCCGGGTGGTTCCCGCCAATCCGGGCCACCGTGTAAACCTCCAGATGCTCCAGTGCAACATTCACTGCGGCTCGGTGGGCTTCGCGTATTCGATCGTCGCCACCGACGAGGGCGGTCAAGGAAACCGACTTGGGAGCCGAGAAAGTCGCGTCCCATCCGGCACGGTGTTCCATCGTTTTGATGGTCTTTCCATCGGCGTATGTGTATTCATACGAGGCCCGCTGTTTCACCAGTTGATCTCCGGTCTGTGGGTGCTGACCTTGGCTGAGTCGAGCAAAATCCTCCGCCGCAACCGCACCTGCCAAGCCGAATTTCGTAGCCAACCGGCCCTGCCACTCGCCGGCGACTGAGCCGCGCTGCGACCAGTAATTCTGCTCTTTGGCAGTGAACTCTTTCTGGTGGTAGTTCTGCGCCTGGGATGCAGAGAGCGGCTTGGAGATGGTCAGCATAGAAGGGCTCACACCTGCCCGTTGCCGAACTCAAGCGAGGCCTGCGCTTCGGTGTGTTCACTCGGTACGAGCTTGTGTTCGCCCGTAGATCCGTTGTCTGCGGCGGGCGGCGGGCTGGGGAGAAAATCGTCCATCTCCCGTTCGATGAAGCCCGGATGCTTCTTGGGCAGATCGATGTATGGAAATGCGAAGCGTGTTACTCGGTTCCCGTATTTAAGAACGGCATGAAGCTGGTCGAGGCCGGAGATTTCCGAGGGCAATACGAGCGGCTCGGTCTGCCGGTCGAGCGCAAAATTCTTGCCCCCGCGCTGCCCTTCGTAGTGAGTCTCACGCAGCTTTTCGATCTCTATCTCTCCGATGGCTTCACTCACCCAGCGCGCGGCGCGGGGCTCGCTGGTTTTCAGGAAAATCTTGGTTGCCGGCTGCGATAGCATGGCTTCGGCATCCTCGCCATAGCGTGCCTCCAACTGGCTGCGGCCCTGAAATCCAAGTATTACCGGCGAATTCGCCTTTCTGTTCTCGGTGATCGCCGTGTGCAACTGCGGCAGCCGTTGCAGGCTGGCCAGCTCGTCGATGACAAACCATGCGGGCCGCTGGGCCGGATGCGGCTCCGTCAAAAGGCGCAGAACGAGAACGTCCAGCCACAGACTGATAAGCGGACGCAGGGCCTCGCGCAGCGCGGGCCGCGAGGTAATGAATATCCATCCCTGGCGCTTTTTCGACCATTCGGTAGCTGTCCAGATGCCGTTGCCCTCGGTCTCCGTGGGCAATAACCGGAAGCTGTCGGCAACCATGTTTAGGGAGCCGAGAACGCCTGTCCGTTGCTGCGGCGCCTTTGGGTCGATCAGTGCCGCTAGTTCCGTGTCTTTGACGCGCCGGTCGATCTCTTCCGGGTGCGACATCCAATGAACCAGATCTGTTGGCGTCGGTAGATAGGAGAGCAGATGGGCAAAGATTTTCTGCGGGCTTTCGACAAAAAACTTGAGCGTATTGCCGCCTGGCTGAAACAGCGAGACGGCCAGGGCCTTCGCCTCGGCCTTGCGTTGCAACTCCGCCGATGGACTCCAGTACGGGCAGCGCGCGTCCAAAGGATTGAGGAGAACGTCGCCACGGTCGGGCGAATAAAACTGGCGGACGAACTCGCAGGCAGGGTCGTATACGATGGTGCTGTGACCGCGCTCGGCCACCTGGGAAAGTACGCTCCGAACTAAGGTGGACTTCCCGGCTCCTGTGTCGCCGACGATCAGAAAGTGCGTGTTTTCCGCAACGCGGGGAATGCGGAGCAAAGGCTTTTGACCGTCCACGGGCAGGCCGATGCCGTCGCCGGCAAGCTGCCTGGTGAACTCGCGCGGCTCGACCAGAATCGGCCCCTTCAGTCGCCGGCCATAGCGGAGTTGTTTGCGTCGTGCGATGTCTTTCCGCAGAGAAAATGGAAGCTGAATGATGAGCGCCACGAGGCCGTAAAGGAGAGGTGCATGGAAATCATTGATGAGATCCGTGTCGTTGTAAATCCAACGCCGCAGGAACAAAGCCAGCCCCTTGTTCTGATAGCTGCGCGTCGGCTCTCGAAAGAGCAATGTGTAGCCCGCATTTCGGGCAGCCGTAGACAGTTCCAGCGGCAAAGCGCGCTGGTCCGGTTGTGGGGTTGTCCCCGACTTCACATCCGGATCGAGGGCCACGCGCGCCGGCCTGCCGGGGCCGCTGATGCACAGCAATTGATACTGGCCGGTGGGCTGCCGCCAGCCCGAAGTCCAGGTGCGAACGACATAGGGCAGGTAGTACCGCTGGAGCGGCGACAATCCGAATTCAAAGCGCAGATACAAGAAAAAGCCGCAGAGTAAAACGGTGATGAAGATGGCTCCGTAGGTGTAGTAGAAGCGGCGCGGCGGCCATACCCACGACTCTTTGCGTCCCCATGTTCGTGTGCTCGGCATGGTTACAACTCCTTATCTGGATGCCGCCGTGACAGCATCTCTTCTGCCGCTTTCGACTTCGTCGTCTGGACAGACTTCACGATGGCCTGAAATTGGTCGGCGGTAATCTTCTCGCCGCGCGCAAGCGGGGCCAGCACGTTCATCAATAGCAACTGCAGCCCGACAATTTCACAGATCAGATCGAAGTCTGCCCGCTGGTCTTTCAGTTCGCGCATAATCACGTCGCGCACCCATTCACTTAGCCATTGTCCCCGCGCAGCGGCGGCACGCTCGGCATCGGTACACTCGCTCTCGGTGAGTTTCGTGCTTACCGTCTTGTTCCGGCTGATTTTGGAAACACGCGCCGCTTCTGTGAGCGCGGCAGATTGAGTTGTGACCATGGTTGGCTCCGATTCGGAAGGTAGCTATACGGCTACTTGGCTTCTTGCAAGTTCCGTGCTTTCAACAAGTCTCTGTATGGCTACCAAAGTAGCCATACAGCACCCTTTCAGGGGTGGAGTGTCGAAATTCACCCGGTGCGAAGCACCGAACGGGATATTGACGGCGATTCCATTAGCTGCGCGCGTGCGAATCACTGGTCGCCTCCATTGCTTTTGCGAGTTTTGCAGCACCATTGGTCGGCGGCCCTGACGGGCTTGGCTGTGGCACAGCGCGGACACGCAGGCTGGCAGTCACTTGACCGGCTTCAGGAGTCCGCAGGAAGTCCTGAAAATCGCGATCCTTGGCGAATACATAGCTGAGGGCCTTGTCCACGACTTCATCAGCGGAGGCGCGAAGGAAGGCAGCGTATTGGTCAATGAGCGCGGCGGTCGCTTCGTCGAGCCGAATGCTGGCAGTAACGTGACGCGATTTGACGATTTCAAGCAACGGCATTGTGTAAATCCTTTCCGGGAAAATTGGGAATTGAATCGGTTGTGCAATCTGGACCGTAAACAGCTTCGAATTGGAATTGCTGGGAGCGGCGATCATAGTCATCCAATCGCAGCACTTCGCGGATGAAGCGAAGGCCCGGCTCCCGCTCGATATGGACCACGTAATTGATGGCCTCGCCGATCTCGGCTTCGATGTCCTCAAAGGTGGCCTGAGAGTGGGCGCGGAGGACGAGATTGGCAAAGCGGCGAAGGGCGCGCTGGGCAGAGTTCGCGTGAATCGTGGCGAGGGACCCGGTATGACCGGTATTCAGCGAATCGAGCAGGGTCCGCGCCTCGGCGCCGCGAACTTCGCCCAGGATGATCCGATCGGGCCGCCAGCGCAGCGCGGACTTCAACAGATCGTCGAAAGAAATGCTGGCCTTGAAGGTATCTGTCTGGCACTCTACTGAGAGCAGATTGGGCTTTTGTAAATGCAGCTCCGATGTATCCTCGATCACCACGATGCGTTGCTCCTCCGGGATCGCCGCCGCCAGTGCGCGCAGCACCGTCGTTTTGCCAGTTGAAGTTCCTCCGCTGATGAGGAGCGTTTTCCCGTTGCGAATCTGCGCTGCCAAAAACTCCGCGAGCGGACGCGCTAGCGTACCGCGAGCGATGAGGTCATCGACGGTGTAAGGGCGGCTGGGAAATTTGCGAATGGTTAGGGCCGGGGCAGGGCGTACGACCGGCGGAATGACCGCCGCCAGGCGGCTTCCGTCCGGGAGCTGCGCGTGCAGCACAGGGTTGTCCTCATCCAACCGTTTGCCAAGCTGATTGGCAATCACTTCTAGACCTGTGCGCAGTTTGCCGGCCTCGAAGGAGATGGAAGCTTCACGGGAGATGATGCCGTCGCGCTCGTACCACCACGAGGCATCGGGATTGCCCATGATCTCGCTGATGCTCTCGTCCAGCAACAGTGGCTCGATGGGGCGGAGGAACGGAAGGATCAACTCAAAGCTCATAGCGGGTGTTTTCAGCAATGGAAGCCCGGCGTCTGCCGGGCTTCCGGGAGCGAAGAAGAAGGAGCCTAATCGGCCTCTTCCTCGGGATTGAACTCATCATCCGCCTGCTCTTCCGGGCCGTTCTTTTCAGCGCGGTCGAGCTTCAGAATGGATGTGGCGCGAATCTCGACGATCCGGTGCTTCACATCGGGATGCTTCTTGTCGGTGTACTCGCGGCTGACGATCGCGCCTTCGACGGCCAAATGCGCGCCCTTCTGGATCTTCTTGGCGAACTCGCCCAGCTTGCCCCAAACGATGACGCGGTGCCATTCGGTGCGGTTGATATATTCGCCGGTCGATTTGTCCTTGTACGAGGACTGCGTTGCGAGCGACAGAACCGTGTACGGCTTCTGCTGGGTTGTGGTGGTGCGGGCTTCGGCGTCCTTGCCTGCGAATCCGATGAGTGAAGCGTTGTTCCGGTACATGATGATCTCCTCTGTGTTTCAGTCTCCTGATCTGCTCAGGGCACACCCGGCGAAGCCAAGCGCAGGGCCCGGCTCCCAAGGCCAAGACGCGCTTTCTTGGAGGGCGCCCTTCAGGGAGGAACCAAGACCCGCAGGGTGGCGTAGACAAAGCAGAGCGGCACAGAGCCGCCAGGGCGCCGGAATGGCCCAAGGCGGTGCCTGAGAAGAGCGGGAGATAAAGCAGAGGTTCACACCTCCGGAATGCGCCACTCGATGGATGCAAAGAAGATGCCGGTTCATCCCGCACACCCGCCCAAAGCCCCGTGTGACTGCGAGCGGAACGCAATCAGGACAGACCGGCGAATCGAACGCGCTCCGCCGCGATGGGGCAATAGCGAGGGTTGCTGGAATGAAGCGCGTATGGCGCGTTGCCGCGCTGACAGCCTTGTGCCGACAAAACCATTGATAGCGGATTGTGAATAGACACGTCATACATCACTCGAACGCCTGGTCGGCGCGGAAGCGGACGATGGTCAAACCGAGGGGGTTCACGGCCAGCTCGTTGTTCTTCACATCATCCCGGAAGACGTAGGTGACGCTGGCGGTCCATTGCTCTCGCTTGAGTTCGGAATGGTCTGCCGGGTTGGTAAAGACTTTCTCGAACTCTACGCGGGCCGAATACGGGGACTGCCGGAGGTCGTCCAGGATGACGTTCTTGACCTCCACATCGACAAACGGAAGCGAGGCGTCCTTGGTGTAGTTAAGGATGATATTCTCTTTGCGTTCCTGGTCGATTACTGCCCGCTGCACGTCGCCGTTCAGGAAGTAGAGAGCGCTGGTTTGATCGCGCTCGATAGTGAAGCGATTGCGGCTGAAATAGATTTCCGCCCAGCGCGTCAGATAGTATTTGTTCTCCGCTTCCTGCGGCCGGTACTGAAAGTTCCGATAGTCGATGGCATCGGCGTGGCCCACGTCGTTGATGCGGATGATGAGCGGACGCACACCGGCGAGGGCTCGGTGGCTTTGCCAGACGAGGGAAATGAGTCCAACACACACAGCGGCCAATACCAGGATCGTGATCTTCAAATAGGTGTTCATTACCAGCGGATCGCCGTACTGTTCGAGATAGCGTTCGGCGGCGCGAGTGATCTCTGGGGTGGGTCTTGTTGCCATCGTTGTTGTCATGCGATTGCCCTCAATACGGTGGCCGCTATCATGCCGCCCATGCCGCCGCCATGCCCGCCGGCCGAGCCGGAAAAGATGCTCATCGTCATGGCAGGGATTTTGAAGAGGATGTAGATGTTGACGAGAACCAGCAAAATGAGCAACGGTAACTCCTGCACCATCGTTCCAGGATCGGAGAAGTTGACGAACTCCGTGTAATACTGCGCCAGCAGGTGCGCCAGGATGCTCAGAACGGCGGCGGCTACGACTTTGTAGAAGCAGAAGCCAATGAATGCCTTGAGCCAACCCCAGAACAGGAACTCCAGTTTCTCGAAGACGAGGAACGGAATGAAGATCGGCCCCAGCAGGCCAACGACGGCGCTGGCGACGGCGCCGTAAGCGACGATGGCGCTGACCACGGCGGAGAACGTGGCAACCAATGCCTGAATAACGAAATAAACAATGGCGTAATAGGGATTCATCAGCGCCTTCATGGTGCCCGGACCCTCGTTCGACTGCGCCTGGCTGAGCGTGTTCTGGATGCTGGTCACGCTGTCGTTGCCGATCACCGAGACGAGATTCTGCGCCCCGCCGTTAATAAAGCCGCGAAAGGACTGCCCGACACCGGGGATGCTGGTGTCGTAGAAGCGGACCAGCGTGTAAGCGAAGGTGATGAGCAGGAAGAAACTCAGAAACTTGCCGACGTGAAAACCCGTACCGCCGTGGCTGGAGGCCAGCGCCTCCTGCACGCCAAACCAGACGAGCATGATGGTGGCGAGCGCGACGCAGATATGTACGCCCATCGCGTCGATCGTGGGAGATGCGGTGCTGGTCAGACTGTCGCACCCTTGCGTAATCCAGTTGAGTACGCCCATAGATCACCTCAATACGTCAAAGCCTGCGCGCCACCGTTGTAGGCCGGCGCGACGTGGGTTTGGTAGGTGCCGGTGAAGTTGGACGTATCCTGAAAACCGGCTTTAAGCGCGTCTTGCTGCTGCTTTTGCGCGACGATCTGTTGCAGCGTGTATGCCTGGCCGATCTGGTTGGCTTCCTGCTGTTGTTGAATCAATAGAATCAAAGCCTGGTTGATGCGTTGGAGCGTCGCCAGCTCGGTGTGCTGGGCAGGGTCAAGAGACTGCGACGCGCTGATGAGGTTGTTGATGTCCGCCTGCCGTTGCTGAGAGTTGGCGCGGATGGTGCCAAGCGTCTGCATGTTGCTGGTCGTGACAGAATCGTTGAGGTCGGCGGTCGCACCCTGGGCGGCAATCTGCTGTTGCGCCGACGTGCTGAGGTTGCCGTAACCGCTGATCTGTCCGGTGCGGGGTATCGACGCTTGCTGGTAGCTGTAGCTCACCCCGACACCGTTGTTCGCCGAGCTTGTCCACTGGCGGGAGTTGCCGTAGGTGTTGGCTGCCTGGTTGAGCATCATCCAATAGCTCGAAGGCGAGAGGAATGGCTGATAGAGCGATTGCGGGGCCATCGCCATCTGATGCGCAAGGTTGTAGGTGGCAATCGCGTTGTCGGCGAGTTTCACCGAGTTGGTGAAGATGTTTTGTCCCTGCTCGATCTGCTGGATGGCATGGGCCGACTGCGTGGGATCGTACACGATGCCTGAGCCGAACTGCGCGTGTGCCGTGGCTGCGGCCATCAGGGGAGCGAATGCGAGGATGAGAGTGATGCGTTTCATGGGGGAACCTCCGGGTTGGGTATCAATGCTTGCCTTTCTCGATCTTGTTGGCGTCCTGTTCGCCCATCTTGCAGACTTCGGTGGACGTGTCCGAGCGAAGACACTGCTGGAAGGCTTCACAGACCTTCTGCGAATCGGCGGAATCGCACGCGACCTGCTTCTTGCAAGCAGAGAGCGTGAGCAGAGCAAAGAGAAACGGAAAAGTGATTCGGCGCATTTCAGGCTCCTCAATACGTCTGTGGAATGGTGTGGTGGTCATACGCGGGCAATAACATGTCCTGCGTGAAATACACCTTTACGCGGTGGCCCTCGCGGATGGTGATGGTCGGCGGAATCTGCATGAAGCGGTCAAGGATGGTGGTGGCCGACTGCGAAACGCTGGAGGACGCGCCAGTAGCGAACGCCTGGCTGCCGCTGGTCGTGATGGTGCCGCCGCCCTCCTCGATCTCGCCGGCGCCGGCGATGACTCCGAGCGCAACGGACGTACCGAAGATCTGGAGATAGTGATTATTGACCTTATCCTTCAGACCCTCTTCGCCGATCTGGTCGAGGCCGTGGAACTGGTCAAGGTCCACGGAGTAGCCATCCGGCATAATGAGCCGGTGAAAGACAACCGCCATCCGGCGCTGCTGGTCGAACCCCGCAGAACCGATCTTCCTGGCCTCACCCAGCACGATCGTCCCATCGGGGATAAGCACATGCTGACGGTCGTGGGAGTAGACAGGATTCGACACCAGCACCTTCACCGGCCCGGCGGCGTCGCCATCGAGACGGTTCATTAGAACCGTGTCGAGAGTGGTGCCCTCGTAGAGCACATACGGCTGGCCGCTCGCCGAGTCGATGTTGACCTCCGACTTACGCTCGGCTGCGGTCTGTGCGGCCGTAAGCGCGGGCGGGTCGCCCGCCGCGCGCGGCGGAACAAGATTGCTGGTCTGGGCAGGAGCTATGCCGGGAACTGCACCCTCGGACGGCGGCGCAGCCGCCACGTCCGGGGGCCGGGCGTAGACGAGATTCGACGCAAAGCGAGAATTGTATGCAAGCTCGCGGTCTTTAACGGCGAGCTGCTGTTCCTCCTGCGCTGCTGGCGAGAGCTGCTGCTGGGCATATCCGTTTTGCGGGCAAGGCTGACCGGGCACACATGGGACCGCCTGGCCCGTAGGGCCATAGGCTTGAGCTGCGGCCTGCTGCGCAGGCGTCGCGGCGGCAAGTGCAGGATCAGTCCCCGGCTGTTGCGCGGCTTTCTGCTGAGCTGCGGCAACCTGATTCTTGAGGTCTTGCACGTTGTTGTCCGTGGCATCCTGTAACGTCGGCTGCGGCGGCTGATTGGGCGTGGCGCCTTTTTGCGTAGAAGCCCTTTTCCCGGTGCCGCTGAACACCGCCGCTACGATTACCAGTAGCGCCGCACCCAGGTAGAGCGTCGGCTTCAGGTTCTTTTGGAGGACACCCTTCGGGTCTGCGGCCCGCTTGGTCAGTTCCGGTTCTGTTTGTACTTCGTCGGCCATGGCGTTCATCCCTTCCGCGAAAACTCCATCCGCTTTTTGCCCAATTCGACGTAACCCGAATCCATCACCTTCGGAATGATGTAGGTGCCATTGTTGAGTTCGTAGGTGACGAGATTGGGTTTGCCATCGCGCATCTCGTACACGCTGAACTTTTCCTGGGCGCTGGTACGGATGTAGGTGAATTTGTCGTCGTGGTAGATGGCTTCGATGTCGAAGGGCGCCTCGTTGGGGTGGAAGCTGTAATCGAATTTGAGCGACAGCGGATAGGCGCTCTTATATTCGTCTACAGCCTGCGTGACATGCGCCTGCACGGCGGCGAGGGCCTGCTGCGACTGCTCAATCTGCGCGGCGGGCACAAACTCTGGTGGCCCCTGCGACGCGACAATGGAAGAGCGGTCGGCGGGCTGAATGATTACCTTGAGATCGGGCGAGTCGGTGCTGCCGGAAACATCCTGCAAGGTGAAGGAATAGATGTTGCCCTTGTCGGTGATGAAGTTGAGATTCGAGCTGATGCCCGCTTTGGCAGGATGCACGAAGCAGAAGTTGCCCACGACATCGACAACCCAGAAATCTTTGTCGCCGGTTGCGGCCTCCATGATTTTTTCTGTAGCCGGCAACTCGATCAGCGTCGTGTACTTGAGCTTGGCATGAATCTGCACGATGTCGGCGGAGTGGTACTGTACTGTCCGCGCCGAGGCATCCTGCGCCGAGACTGTGAGTGGGGCGAGCGCGAGCGCAAGCCCAGCGATGAAAATGAGGATTCGATTCATGCTGCTGCTCCTTTAGGGGAAATACCGGCCAACGTGCGGGGCCGGAACGGAAACTCCTGAGCGAGCCGGTGCAGACCCTCGGCGATGCCGTACCGCTCGAAATACTCGCGCTTCTTGAGGTTGTCGCGGGCGTTGTTGGTTGCCATCCAATGCGTCACTGAATCCACGTTCAAATGGACTTTTTTGCTGGACTGCGCCTTGCGAACAAGCATCTGTCCTGGCGACACGAGGCCGGCAATCAGATCCAACTCCGTGTCGTTCAGATGGAATGCCTCTCGGTAAACGTCCCGGTCCATCTGCGGATTGGCAAGGAAGATCTTGGTCGGGCAGCTTTCGGCAACGACCGGCAGCATGCCCGATTCCTGCAGTTCTTTGATCGACTGCGTAGCCAGCACCATTGCTGCGTTGAGCTTGCGCCAGGTTTTGTGGGCCTGGATTATGTAGCTGCGAATGGTCTCGTTGCGGATGAAGAGCCAAGCTTCATCAATTAAGAAAATCTTGAACGTCGCCAGCTTCTTCGGGTCAGATATTTCATTGCTGGCCCGGTGCAGGACATAAAACAGGAGCGGCTCCAGCACGTCAGGCGCATCTCCCCATCCTGCGAAGTTGAGGGTCTGGAAGTGGGAGAAGGTCAGCGAGTCCTCGGGGTTGTCGAACAGGAACCCATATTGGCCGCCGCGGGTCCAGCGGTGAAGCCGGTCTTTCAATTCGCCGATGATGTTTGAGAAATTCGAGATCGTCCGTTGACCGGCTTCGAGCATATACACCCGCTCGATTGCATCCCAGAGCTTGCGCTCTTCTTTGAAGTCGAGCCGGTAATGGCCTTGGCCTTCAATGAGCACCCTGAAGAAGCTAAAGAGAAATTGCAGGTTCTCTTTCGTTGGTGGAAGCGAAAAAGGATTGATGATGAAATCGCGAGTCTCCTGGCCGACGTTGAGGTAGGAGCCGCCGAAGATGTGCGTAAGCGACTCGAAGCTCCCGCCGATGTCGAAGATGAAGGTCAGCGGCGCGTACTTCTGCGCGCTCTGGAGGATGGTGTTGGCAAAATACGACTTGCCACTCCCGGTCATTCCTAGGATCAGCGTATGGGCGACCTCGCCGTTATGAAGGTTCAAAAAATACGGCGTGCTGTTGTCGGTCTCTAGTACCGCCAGATACTCGGTGCCTAGATGCGCATTGAATCGTTCGCCGGGCAGAATGGTGAAGAGAAACGACAGGTCGGCATAGTTGGTATTGAGGAGGTACAGTTTGCGCAAGTTGAAGGCGTAGCCGCCGGGCACACAGGCGAAGTAGGCGTTGAGCTGGTTGTAGGTTTCAACGAATAGATTCCCGTCCGCGTTTGTGAAGACGCTGGCGAACTCTCCTACAAGTTGATCAAGCGCAGCGCGGTCCTTCCCATAGAGCACGATCGTCAGTGAGAATTCGCCGAGCAGTTGCCCATCACCCAGAGCCCGCAGGCAGTCACCCAGATTTTCAATGTCAGCTTGCTTCGATTCGTCGATCAGAACATCGCGTGGGTTCGTCTTGGCTGGATCATTGCCAAGTTGCGAGACAAATCCGGTCTTCGAGATGTTGAAGTGCTTGCGCCGCTTGTTGACCTCTTTGCGCGCCTTTCCGGCGGGCAGGGGAACCCACTCGCTTACCGAGTAGAAGTTGGCAGGAATCTTCAGCAACGAATCGAGCACCATAGGCCGGGTCTCGCCGATGGCTTCCTTCATGATCAGTACCCGCACGAAATGATCGCCGACTCTGAGATGGTCGCGCTCGGCTTCGATGTCGGAATTGACGACTTGATAGTCAAGAAACTGGGTGTGCTTCGGTGTTCCAGCGATTCGCCAATCGTCGAAGTTAAGCAAGCGGCGGAAGAAGCGGAACTGGCCCTGCTGGTCGAGTATGTCGATGCGAACAAAATCGGAGAGCAGGTGGACAAAGGCCTGCACTCGCTGTTCAAGCTGGGCCAAATCGCGCTCAATCTGTGTTCGCAGCAGAGTCTTCGTGCCGCTGTTGGTGAACTGAGTGCGCAATTCGTTGATCGCGCCTGCTGGGTCATGAAACATGCGGGATAAGGCGGCATTGATTCCGGCCTTCGACCGTGCGCCTTCAAGAACAATGCAGTAGAAGATTTCAATCTGAAAGAGTTTGTCAGCCCTCTCGTCGAAAAACCGTCGCCGCTGGTCCACGGCAGTTTGGACAACCGGATCATCATAGTTAGCGAAGCGAATCTCGGGCCGGTTGGCCTTGAAGAGATATTGATAGACGTGAAAGCCGGGGCCGAAGGATTTGAGCGCCGATTCCAAGCGCTTGACGGCGTACTCCTGTTCGGCGTGATCCAGGCTTTCATAATCGACGCCTGCTAGGTGAAGCACCATGCCGAGGTCGCCGGACTTGGTCAGAAATGCGGTTTCATTCCAAAAGCCATAGAGATTTATGTGATCGCACAGGGCCGCCGATTCCTTCCACGGCTTGATCATTCGATCGAGGCGCAGCATCAAACCACCTCCACGCGCGGGACCGTTTGCTTGGCTGCGTCGTAGCGCGTCTTGAATCTCTCTGACTTAGCCAGGATTCGAAGAAATGCGGGATCGGCATTGGTGACCCAACTCCCGAAGGCGAATCCGCCGAAGAAAACGGCGAGACCTGCGAGCAGGCTGTTAAAGAGGTTGAATGCGCTTACTGCTCCAACGCAGATGAGGTAGAAAAGCGTACGTTCAACCCCTAGATAGGTGAGGGGCTTGTGCAGGCTTTTGAAGATCCGGTTTTTCCGGTGGGCTGTCTTGTTTGTCTGCATGATTGCCCCTCACTCTGGGTGTTTATTCTGTCGGCCTAGCCGGGATACGCTCAGATCCCCCACAGCCAGCTGAGGACATTGACCGCCAGAACGGCGATGCCAGTTCCTGCCGCGACCCCAGCTAAGGTCTTCTTTGCGCCTGGCTCGCCGTGAGCAAACTGGTAACCACCAATGACAATGGCGATGAGGCTCGCGACCTTGGCAATGGTTCCAGTAAAGAGGTTTTGAAGGTTGGTGAATCCTGTATCGAACGGCGTTCCACCGGACTGGGCGAGTGCGAGGGTTGGAAAGATGACAAGCAACGTGACAAGAGGAAGAATTGGGCGGAGACAGCGCGGATACTTCCAGTTCGAGAATCCGTGCCGTATTCCAGACGCAAATCGGAAATTCATCGGCACCTCCAAGGGCTGCCTATCAGCCGCTTGATGCCGAGAGCGTATGCGAGCAGTTCAGCTTGCGTCCAATACCTATTTGAGATTGGCCGCTATGCCTTTAGGAGATAGATCAGGAGGGCCGTAAATTGCCGTCGCGTTCATTCCGGTAAGCATTGGAGGTCGGCTAGCATTATCGCCCTCATGGCGACACCTCGTTCAAAACAGAACAGGAGAAACATCGCTGCGATGCCGCACGAGCCCAAGCCACCGGACTGCGGGCCTTGGAAGCCATGGGCGAGGCGATCCAGTGCGTTTTATGAGGCATGATGGACTCCTTCTCGCCCAAGCCCCGCCGCAATGCTGGATGAGCCCGAGGTACCGTTCTAATCCGACTGCACGAGATCGGTAAGCCCTAGCACAATCCGCGAACGAGCCTCTAATAACTGAATTTTGGCCACGTAAAACGCTGCTTCAGTGTAGATCGATCTTGTATCACTCGAATATTTCGATTGTGTAAATACCTCATTATTCGATGTTTCGGGGTTGCATCGTGGATTTGACTGTGAAATGTCTTGCTTCGTAGTTCAAGGCTTGTTACTTGTGCTTCAACCCGAAGATACGGGTGGTCGTTCGTCGGCTCTTTCCCCTGAATCCCCGCTGCGACACCCCTAAGATGACTGATCGCATTGTGTCACGGGTGAATCCTTCAGAACTCACGGGATCAGCAAGCCCGCTCGGCCACCCTCAATCCCCCGGGCGTCGAACACGCCGCGACTTAACGCTGATTGGAGATGAATCATGTTCCACTCGAATTGCTCTCTCGTTTCAATGCGCATATCCAAGCGGATTCAAGGCTCCTTGAGGTCGTTCCAGAGCCTGTGCAAATCCATCGCTGACTCAGCCAGTCCCAGCGAGCGTCTTCCATTCGGCGTCCGGACTTTGGGCCGTTCAAGACGCCGTTACAGCTTTTTGCACGTATGCCTCCTGCTAGTCGGCGTGATATGCGGCTCGATGGTCTCGGTAGCGACTGTCGCCGCACAGACGTGCGCTCCTGGCATTAACGACGGCACCACCAATGGCGCCAATTCGACATTCCTGGGGCCAAATGTATATGTCATCACGCCGAGCATGTGGACCTGCGACATCCAGGCCCTGATGAACACATTGAACCAGGAAGCCCAGTTCAGCACGAACCGATACGCGATTCTCTTCGCGCCTGGCACATACGGCTCTTCAAGCCTCCCGCTCAATGCGCAGGTGGGCTACTACGAGCAGATAGCAGGTCTCGGTACGACTCCCACGCAGACGCAGGTAACGGGAGGGTTCTATGCTAATCAAATCGTTCTCGACGGCCAGGGAAATAGCACAGGGCTGACCCAAAATTTCTGGCGCTCGCAGGAGAACCTTTCGGTGACACCCACGGGCGGTCCCACAAATGGAGTTCTCGACTGGGGCGTCTCACAAGGTGCTTCGCTCCGACGCATGAAGATCAACGGTGATGTGTGGTATGCAAACTCCACGCCTGTTCCAAACTCAGCCGACGCATGTGCAGAGGCAAGTGGTGGGTTTACCGCAGACACCGAGGTCACTGGCACCACGAACTTCTGCTCCCAGCAGCAGTGGTTGACGCGTGACAGCTCCTTGGACAACGGCTTCACTTCGTTCGTGTGGAACTTTGTCTTCGCGGGCGTTGGGGGCAATCTGCCTCAGCCTTCCTTCCCCGGCGGAGTTGCCGGCGATGCCAATGTAATTTATTCCAACGTACCAATCAGTCAAGAGAAGCCCTTTCTAATGCTCGATGGAAATGGCTATAACCAGGGCGATTACAATGTGTGGGTTCCAACAAGCAATGTTAATAGTTCGGGTACATCTTGGTCTTCGGGGCTCGGCTCCAATGGCTATGCGCTGCCGATCAGCAGCTTCTTCATCGCAACGCCCAGCACCTCTGTCGACGACATCAACATGGAACTCTTGGCGGGATACAGTCTGATTCTCACTCCGGGCGTTTACCAGTATAGTGAGGCGATTCACGTTACAAACCCATGGACAGTGATTCTTGGACTGGGCTATGCAACCATCGTGCCGCAGGCGGGGAATCCGGCCGTTGTAATCGACGACGTGGATGGCTGCGTGCTTGCCGGCGTCCTCGTCGATGCAGGTCCGGTCGCGTCCTCTGTTCTTGTGGAAGTTGGCCAGCCCGGCATCGTCAATCAAGATCACGCCAATCCGACGGCGCTTAACGACGTCTTCTTCCGGATCGGGGGAGGCACACAGGGGTCGGCCGATACCAGCCTCCAGGTCGATAGCGCCGATGTCATCCTGGACAACATATGGGCATGGCGCGCCGACCACGGAAACACCGGTACGTTTGGCTGGACCACCAACCAGGCGAACCACGGATTGATAGTGAATGGGCAGCACGTGACCGCTTTAGGGTTGGCGGTCGAGCACTATCAGCAAGATCAGGTTGTATGGAATGGAGATTACGGACAGACCGTCTTCTACCAAAGCGAGATGCCATACGACGTGCCCAACCAGGCTGCCTGGACAAACTCCTCCGGCGGAAATGGCTACTCGTCTTACGTTGTCTCGCCGGGAGTTTGCACCCATGCTGCCGAAGGTCTCGGTATCTACTCCTTCTTCAATCAGGGAGTCAACATTGTCGCTGACAGTGCAATCCAGGCGCCAGCGTCGGCGAATATTGCTCTTTACGACCTCACAACGGTTTTCCTGAACGGCAGCGGGCAGATCAGCAGTATTGTCGACGGTCAGGGGAACGTGGCGAACAGCGGCGATCTGTCGCAGCCGCAGCAAATGGCGAGCTACAGTGGCAGTGCATCTTGCACCGATTTCTCCGAGTCACCGGGATCGGCGGTAGTCCCAGGCCTCGTGGGCAGCATTGATCCAGACAACCCTGGCACAACTGCTGTCAATTACAACCCGAATGGTTATAACACCGACCTAATCATGTCCGCGGTTAAAAACCCGCATCCCGATCTCACGATGATCTCAGCGCACCGCGGAATCCATTCGCTTGCGGGCACAACACAAGGAGAAGGGATCGCCGAGAACGGCTTGCGTTCGATCGGGGAGGCCGCTAAGGAAGGCTGGGAGACCATCGAGATCGACGCCAAATATTTGACGAGTGATGGAAAGTTGATCCTGAGCCACGACGCCACGTTGGGACGAGAGTGGTGCGGAAATCGCAACGGGACCGGCTTAGCTACGAATTGGAGCTACAGCCCTTGGATTCTTCCCGGTAATTCAACGAACGATACGGCTAACCCCCTAATAACCAGCCTCCAGCTGTCGGATACAAGAAAGTGGTGGTCCGATAATACCGTGCTGAGAGATACCGTGAGTGTCATTAACGATTACCTTGCCAATCCCAATCCGTCGAGTCAACCCTGGTATGGCGCGGCTTGCCATAGTACCTTCGGTTTGGGCGAGGAGTATGCGCCGACTTTGCTTGAAGTATATGACTACATTCAAAAGAACCACATCCAGATGGTCATAGAACTCGATATCCAGAGCGTCGCGGTAGCGCAGGCAGCATACAACATCGTTACTTCCGCCAACGTGCTGAACGCCAACGGCCAGGGAGCCTACGTATCAACAATTTTCAAGATGCCGGCAGCCCTATTCCCAACCCCACAGGACTTCGCGAATGCCTTCCCCTTCTATCAAGATGTGAACTTCAATCCAGTCTTCCACACTTCGGGTATCGCTCCGGTGTCCAGCACGAATCCTTTCGGCAGCGAGCAAGCCATGAATGACTGGATTAACGCATATGAGACCTACAGCGGTTCATTCGGCAACATCCCTATCGTTGCAATTGAAGTCTCGATGAAGGACCCCGTTGGCACCCCGAACGGCGGCATTTTAAGCACGGTCCTCCCCGTCGCACAGAATCCTTCAAACCCGGGGGGAGAGCCCACCACGACTATTTCCCAATTTAACCCTGTCGGCGAGTATTACCCCAATAACGACACCACGCAGACACCACAGTTTTTCAGTTCAAAAAATGGTTCCTGCTGCGAACCGCTCTCGACATTCCTCTTCAACAATCCCGGCGGAAGCGCCTGCGGAACAACGTATTCCAATTTGCCGTGTGACCAAAACGATAACCGCCCGTCCGTCCCCTTCCTCGTCGGCATGGGCACGCAAATGATTACGACCGATCTTCCTGGCAGCGCCCAGACTTACTTGCAATCAGTGGGCATGCGAAACACCTGTTATATGCAGACCGCCGGGTGCTCGCAGCCGGAGAATTTCGTCTACAATCCCAACTTCGCGATCGGATCAACCTGGTGGCAGGATTGGACGAACGATAATAATTCGCTGTACAACCTCTCAGGCTACGACGAATTCTGGGACTCCATCCCGTATCAAAACCAACTTTATCAATGGTTCACTAATTTACCGAATGGCACGTACACGCTTTCGGCATGGGAGTCAGATAGCGGCGGCGAGAATTCTGCTTATATGTGGTCCTGGTCGACAGCCACAGGCTATTCGACGGTGAATCTGTCCGGATCGGGTAATTGGACCTACATCCAAATCCCGAATATTTCCGTGGTAGACGGACAGTTGGAGTTTGCATTATGGGCGGATGCCAATGCATATGACTGGGTCGCGTTTACCGGCGTGTCGCTCTATCAAAACTAGGCTCCTGACCGCACAATTCTGTACTCACTGTGGTTGCCCCAGGTCTCGAACTTGAGACCTGGGCTCCAAAAGTCAATGGAACAGTTTCATGCGGTCAGGAGATCTAGCTACCGAGTTTACTTCCGAGGGGAAGGCTTGCAACGATGACCACACCGGATAAGAGTTGCGTCGGCATGGCCATTTTGCTTCGATGCCAACCCATCTAGCAGGCGCGACTGCAACAGAACGACATCTGCAAATTGAATTCCACCCGAAGCACCGGAGAGACATCTTTATGAAATCGGCGCTACTTCTCTTGCTGACAACGACTGTCGCCGTTGCGCAAATACAGAGCAATCCGACCGTCACTGTACCCAGCCAGTCAGATACCAAAGGCGGTGGCGTTGCAACAATATCCGCAACGACTGCCAAGGCTACGACGGCCGTTCACAAGCCACTTGGCGACATGCCTGCAATGCATGGCGTCTCAAGGCCTCTTTTTGCCGAGCGGTACTTCGATATCACGATTGGGACCGGCAAACTCGTCGAGCCGCAGAAGCTCTATCACGTGAAGTACTCGGGCTACTTGGCGGCCACGGGCCAAAAGTTTGATTCGTCCGATGACCATCGCGCGCCGGTCATGAAAGACGGTAAGCCAATGATTGGCGCCGACGGCCAACCGGAACTTGGCGAAGCGCAGCCGTTGGTTTTTCCGCAAGGCACGGGCCGGATGATTCCCGGCATCGACCAAGGATTCGAGGGCATGCGGATCGGGGGAAAACGGCGCATCTTCATTCCTTGGCAGCTTGCCTATGGTACGCGCGATCTTCCGGCAGGCGTTGGACACATCGGCATTCCTCCGAAATCGGATTTGATCTTCGATGTGGAAATGGTAGACGTGACCGACATGCCCGCACGGCCGGCCGCAGCATCGAGTCCTGGGAATTTGACGCCAAGTAGAATGCCCCCCGTGCCTTCCAAGGGCTCGACTGCTTCGCCTGGATTCTCTGCTCCGCATCCACCTTCAACGCCTTCCGGTGGTTCGGCGCCTACTGCTGCGCCGCCAACCGCTCCCGCCCCCAGGCAAGACTTGAATCCTTTACCTGCGCCCTCCGCTTCGCAGGCGCCTCCCGCAAGCAAATGACCCGATTAGGTCACGATGTACTTTGCATCTCAATAATTGCCACGGCATTTGCCCTGCAGAGTCTTGCGCAGGACATGCCATCGAGACCAGCTCCCAAGACCGAAATACGAGACTACATTCGATCCACGTGGAATGGCCTGACACGATCAACGGAGATGTGTCAGGCATTTCGCGATTCTAAGCTTTCTGAACCCTCCTCGTTATTTCTTCCCGCGGAGCTGCCCATTACGCCTGAGCTGAGGGCGCTCGAACAGCGTTGTGGGATCAAAGTTCTTCATCTGCCGAAGCAAATCAAGATGATTGGCGATTTGAAAGTTGCGTCGTTACAGAACCATGGCCTGTTGTTCTTACCGCATCCATACGTGGTGCCAGGCGGCCGGTTTAACGAGATGTATGGCTGGGACAGCTATTTCATCGAACTGGGTCTGCTTGCCGATGGCCGCAAGGATCTTGCGAAGGACTTAGTTAATAATTTCATTTTTGAAGTTGAACATTATGGCGGTGTCCTCAATGCAAACCGTACTTACTACCTGAGCCGGTCCCAGCCTCCATTTCTCACTAGCATGATTTTGGCTTGGTTTGATGATGGCGGCAATTCCGCTGAGCGAGCAAAGGGAGATCTCGCGTGGCTTGACGAAGCTTATGCCGCTGCCGTGAAATCTCATGCTCTCTGGACAATGCCAGCTCATCGCGCCGGCTCAACCGGTCTGGCCAGGTACTTTGACTTCGAGAATGGCCCAGTGCCGGAGATGAGCGATGACGACGCGTATTACCAGAAAGTCGTGCAATGGTTTATTGATCACCCCGAACAGCGGGGCAACCTGCTGGTCTCATCGACAAACGCCGTAGACATGCGCACCACTGAACATTGCGATGCGCGCCTCTCGCTCGTTTGCTCAAAAGCACACATCGGTCAGTACTGGCTTTCTACGGAATTCTTTAAAGGGGACCGGGCTGATCGAGAGTCAGGCTTCGATACAACGTTCCGATTCGGGCCGTATGCAGGCTACACCCATCAGTTAGCACCGGTATGCCTCAATAGCTTGTTGTATCGATACGAAATTGATCTTGCCAGAATCGCACACCTGCTAGGAAAAGAAAAGGAGACCGCATTCTGGTCCAGGACGGCTGAAAGGCGAAGAGCGGCAATCAATCGCTTTCTGTGGAATCCTCGAAGTGGATTGTATGTTGACTACGATTTTGTTCATGGCCGCCAATCGGACTATCTCTCCATCGCGTCGTTTTATCCGCTATGGGCAGGAATTCCCGATGCGCAACAAGCTGATGATCTTTTGCAAAACCTTTCCCGATTAGATCGGGCGCACGGTCTATCATCCAGCAATTTTGACAGTGGCCTGCAATGGGATGATCCGTTCGGCTGGGCACCGTGTAACTGGCTTGTTGTGGACGGCCTGATTCGATACGGCTATAGAAATCAAGCGGAATCGATCTCTGATAAATTTACGACGATGGTCGAGACGAATTACGAAAGAGAAGGCACCATCCGGGAGAAGTACGACGTAGTTTCTGGTACAACAACAATCTCGGTCCAGAATGGCTACTCGGCGAACGTAGAGGGATTCGGCTGGACCAATGGAGTGTATTTGCTGATGAAGGATCTTGACCCAAGGCACTTCTGAGCCCCGGGGCTACAAGAATGTGTGCGGCCACGATTGAAGCAGAGCGAGCCAAACGCAATCACGAAGGAAGGGTACTCTTTCTTACGTCAGGTATGCCGCTGAGATTGTGGAAGGATGCGGGACTTCGACGAACGAAACATTCAATTCTTAGTGCGCCAGGCGAGGATCTGGCTTTGCACTGCGCTTGCACTCAAGTTGTGTGCTTCCAGGAGCAACTCAAAGTGAGGCAGGCTACCGTCAGCTTGCCGTATCCGATTCAAGAACGGCAGAAGCTGCGCGTCGTCATTTACGAAGTCCGCTGCAGCCTCAGTGCCCGCCACTGTCGTCCCCTCGATAACGAGTGCATTGCCATCTCCCGAAAGATTGGACAAATATGCGACAATGGCGAACACCCGTCGCTGTGGATCAGTGTTTACGAACTGCCACTGCGCTGGCTCGCCCTTCTGTGGGCTGCGGTTAAGCACTGCAATGGATCCCGCAAAGTTGTCGGTGAGAACGAAATTCATATTTTGCTCAAAAAGCTCAACCCATGGATCAGCTGAAGAAGCACCTAGCAGAACGACAGTACCAGTCTTGAAATCGTTTGGCCGCAGATCGCGGGCATAGCGGACAGACACTTCGCTGCCTAAAATTCTTGCGCGATCTTTCAGATTCAGGATCGCGTCCACATCGGCCATCGAGGTATATCGGCTGTTGGCTAAGCTAAGAAGCTGGCTCTTCTGCGCTGGACTGATTTGGGAGGCGCCATTCGGTTGTGTCCGATACCCGCCATCTAAGTATTGCTTTAGGTCTACGCCTTGACCGGACAGGCTGTGAAAAAGCACCAAGCCTGAATCGGGCGCAACCACTGTCGTCAACTGCCCTTTCGTAAAGATGTGGCTCCAAAACGGATGCGTGGACGCAGCAACAACGCTCGCTCCTTGGCGTTGTCGATCATGGATCATTATTGCTATCAATAGTATGCCCAACACGAAGCTGAGTCCCCACTGTGGCCATCGCCGAGGAAAGAAGTCTCCAAGATGTAAGCTGTTGGTCTGTTCTCCGAGCGGGGAGGGAAATCCGGACGGGGCGCTGATTGGCTCAGCTGGGCTAACACGAGAAGACCCCTGGCTCCGGAAAACCGGAACATAGCCGCCCCGAGGGATGAGAATCTGCAGTGGCTCGTTTGCGCCCTCCTGCTCGAAGTACATTTCGAGTCGCCGGCGCAATCGGCTAGCCTGGCTGCGTACAATACCGTCTACGGACGGATCGTAATGCTCGGACCGGCCGAATACCTCTCTACCGATCCTTTGCTCATTGATATCGGCCTCACGCCCCTTCAACGCCATTTCGCAGATAAAGGTGAGCAGCGCGCTTAGACGCTCGCACCGCCCGAAAGTCGGAGACTGGATGATCCGGTGCACCAGCTTGCGCCGGTCTGCATCCGAATCGGTCTTAACCGAGAAGGTGGGGTGTTCCGAGCTAATTTCGGCTTGCGGATGCTCTAGTCTCATGAAGGTCACGGGGATTCCGTAGCTGCCCAATCTCGCATGTGTGGGCTGGCCGGTTTCGCAGGGAAGAATAACCACTTGATTTTGAACTCATTTCGCGGCATGTGTCAAGATACATGAATTCCGGTTAACGCCGCGTAAATATTTGATTCCATGCTGCTTCGGACATGCAACATCGAGAAGCAGTGAAATTGCTTGATCTCCCCTTTTGGCTCTGCTAATCCATGCCACATTCAACTTTATGTTGAAAAGGAGTCGTGAAAATGACAAAGCCAATCAGCCTTGGACTTTCATTCAATGCCCCGGTCAAGCTAATGGGACGGATGATGAGCGAACATCCACCTGCGGCTCCGCGGCGATTCGGCCAGGTGATGTGTATTCTTTTCGCTGCGTTATTGTTGGGCACTCAAGCGTTCGGGCAGTTTACGGCGGGTGTGCAAGGAAATCTCCAGGATCCCACAGGAGCAAAAATCCCGAACGCTCAATTGGTTCTGGTTAACACCGCAACGCGCGTCCAGCAAATGTCTAACAGCGATGCGTCCGGTTTCTACCGATTCACAAATCTCGGCCCGGGAGACTATGAGATCACTGCCTCCGCAAAAGGTTTTGCGCCCTCCCGGCAGCAGTTTAGCTTGACGGCAGGGGAGACCCGGGACGTTTCCTTGAAACTCGCCGTTGGAAGTGAATCGGCAAATGTGACGGTGACGGCCGAAAGTCCCCTGCTGGATACGGCCGACAGCCAGGAACAGTCTACTCTCGCTCAGCCAGCACTCGAGAATTTGCCGTTAGCAACGAGAAATCCTGACTCTCTAGTAGGCCTTACTCCGGGTGTGGCCGGAATTCAGGCACCCACAACGACCTTCAACCCTGAGACGACGAACCATTTCAGTTCGGGCGGCAGGGGCGGAAATGCAAATACCTTCATCGTCGACGGACTTGATATCGATAGCGACATCGGAGAGGGGGTCAGCAATCTCACGCCTAATGTTGACTCGCTGTCAGAGGTCACGGTTCAGACGAATACATACAATGTCGACTATGGTAAGTCCAGTGAAATCGAAACGTTAATGACAACGAGAGCCGGAACGTCTGAGTTTCATGGATTTGCCAGCGGCTACTATACTGCACAGTATCTTCAAGCTCGCGGTGAGTATGGGACACCTCAGCCTACTCCTGTGACGGCGTTCCACACTACCAATCTATCCTTCGGCGTTGGTGGTCCTATCATCCCGAAGAAGCGATTTTTCTTCTTTGCGGCCGTGGAGCCATACTACTCCTCTACTCCGAACCCCACCACGACGTTAGTTGGAGCGCTCGCTCCGAACAGCGGTTCTCTTCAATACGAAGATCCTGCATTTGTGGCTTTCGCACAACAGGCCAAGCCGAATAGTTTGGAAACGTCATTGCTCACCAAGTATCCGGTCGGAAACGTGACGTTCAGATCCTCCCTGACTGCGCAACAGGTGTTTGGCGCCCAGAACACAGCGGCAAATACTGGCTGCAACACGCCGAGCACGGACAATATCCCTTGCACGACTCCCGTATTCGATTCTGGTGTATTCAATTTCCCTACACCGCAAACGAACTACCAGTACAGTGGACGTGTCGATAAAGAATTCAATAAAGATCGCTTGTATGGGACACTCTTTCGTAATACCCAAGCGACCCAGACGCCAAGTCCCCGGCCGGCATTTCTCATCCACAGCAATTTTTACACAATCGCCATACAGGGCAATGAAACACATACCTTCTCCTCTCGCTTGCTGAATGAGGCATTCGCCGGTTACAGCAGAATCGAAGGGTACACACCCGATCAGGGGCTATTCACTGTGCCTGTGGTTAACGTAACGAACCTGGGCGTTGGCTTTGGATCTCCAAATCCCTACGAGGACTATATCCAACACGGGTATCACTGGAGAGACGTGGTGACCTATATTCGGGGCCGTCACGACTTCAAATTTGGGTACGAGGGATGGCATGGAGATGACTTGGCGTATTTTGCTGGGCGGTATAGTCAGCCGATATTCACCTACACGAGCATCATCAATCTGATTAACGATAATCCATTTACAGAAACCAATATCGCCTTCAATCCAGTCACCGGCCAGCCATTTCCCGACAACTATGGCTTTGCTGCGACCACAGGCGGTGCATTTGCAGAAGATGACTGGAAGGTGACACACAAGCTGACGGTCAATTTTGGCTTCCGTTACGACAACTTTGGTAATGCCTACCCAGCCCTCGGACAGACGGTTCTGGCGAACTTTCATCCGGCTGCGAATTCGTCGTTTGCAAGCAGCATCGCCAATGGAGTTTTCACCCAGCAAAGCCACACATTCGCGCAGGATCTCAACTGGATATTTAGCCCTCGGGGCGGCTTTGCATATGACCTTTTCGGTAAAGGAGCTTGGGTCATACGGGGTGGCTTCGGAACCTATAGAGACGAGTTCACGCTTGGAAACCAGGAGAACGGATTGATTGCGAATCCCCCAGGCCCTGTTCGGCCCACCTTCAAGAACGACGGATCAACTCCTCCGCCGGTCTTCGGATTTGGAACTTCAAACACCTACCCGTTTGGCTTTCCTTATCCCGCATTTGTTGGGGTCCCGTTGGACGCTAAAGGCGGTCGCGTAGGCGGCGGATTCACGACCATCGCGATCGACCCCAATCTCAGTATGCCTCACATCTTGAACTATACCCTGACACTGGAGCATTCACTGACAAACAGCCTAGTCGCAAGTGTGGGCTACCAAGGAACCCACGGCGGGAATTTGATTACGTATGGCGATAATCTTGCCGCTCACACATATGGCAACGATGTCAATGACTTCGCCGGCGACCTCCTGCAAAATCCGAGCTTCGCGAGTTCAGGGGCATATAAAGGAACTGGCACCCAGCAACGGCTCAATACGAGTTTCGCCGCCATCACCTATGCCACAAATGGACCGACCGCAAACTACAACGCCGTCATTGTGGCAGTGAAGGGTAAATTCGCAAGGCGTGGATTCGTCACAGCATCATATACGCATTCGAAGGCGATGGACGACCAAGGAACTTATCCTACTGCGGCACCGCCGTATAACCAATACTATTCACCCTCGCTGAATAACGTGCCCAACATTGTCTCGTTGGGTTGGGACTACCAACTCCCGGGCGATCATTTGACCAACTCAATACTGAGACGGGTAGCTGGAGGATGGACCCTCAGCGGAGTGACGAGTCTACAATCCGGTACGCCTTTCACTGTCCAAAACACGAACCCTCTTGCGGTCAGCACAACGGGTACGGACGGTGTGGCGATCACTTCGGCTAACTACTCGGCCGAATTGGCCGCCGGCCATCTACAGTATGTCCCGACAAGCGGTGACTACAATGCGGACGGAAATAACACAGATTATCCCAATGTTACCGGGTACACGCAGAAGAGTGGAAGGAGTGACTTCCTCAAAGGCCACGGCGTATTTCCGATCTGTGCCGGTGGCGCGCTTCCTTGCGGTAATTTTACGTTGCCAGCTTTTGGCTCGGAAGGAAACGAAACACCAAATCGATTTAGAAATCCCGGCTATGCTGATACTGATTTCACTTTGAAGAAGACGACACGTTTAACAGAGCGCATCAACTTCGAGCTGCGATTCGACACGTTCAATCTTTTTAATCGGGTGAACCTAATGGCTGTCGATGGGCATCTGCAAGACACCACTTTCGGTCAGTCGTCTAGCACGTACACAGCGAGGAATTCGCTCTTAGCCGCGAGAGTTGACTTTTAGAGTCATTGATGTTTCAGAACATGGGAACGATGGATCTGTCGAGCGACTCGCTGGATCCATCGATCTCGCCGTTCCCCTCGATGTACCGGATCAGGCTCCAATTCTCTTAGGTGCAATTCGACGGGCGGATTCAGATGCATTCTCGATACAAATTGTTCCAGTCGTTTTGCTGAACGCGTGGGCCGTATTCATGTTTCATGGGCTCGTCGAGAAGAGCCCTGGTAATGCGGCCCCGTCTTTTTTGTCTCGATGCACGGCGGTCTCTATTGGCATGCCTGCGCCTTACAAAGAATCAGAAGTTTGCGAGGAATACTTTTTGTGGACTCCATCTTTCGCAATCATTTATCAGTCCGAGAAATCCGACAACAGGCAATGACTGAACAACGAGTGGACGATCACTTCCAATGGACACACCGGATTAAATGCGTAGTTCGGCTCGCGACACTATTCCTTTTGTTAGCGGGCGTCATACATGCGCAGACAGTTGGGTCGTCGTTGCCTACGTGGACAGAGGGATATCTCTATATTCATCACATCAGCACAGGTCGCGGGAACGCGGCCTATGTTGTAATGCCCGATGGAACGACAATGCTAATTGATGCAGGCGAAGCAGACCCGAACTTCATTGAATCGGTTGCGCCTTTTAAGCCTTTTCCGGCTCGGCCCGATGCCAAGCATTCAGCGGGTTACTGGATCGCCCAATATATTCGAAAGTTTGCGCCGTCAGACAGGCCAGTGATCTTGGATTATGCATTGATTACTCATTTCCATACGGATCACATTGGAACCATTCTTCCATCGAGCCCGCTGTCTTCGACTGGCGCTTATAGGCTAGCTGGGATAACTGAAGTTGCCGATCTTATCCCAATTAAGACAATTGTCGACCGAGCTGCGCCAAGCTACAACACTCCCGTTGATCTTCGGAAGTGTAACGAGAATGACGAGGGACGGTCCCTGCAGAATTATCTCAAAATGGTCGACTTCAGAATCAAGAGCGATGAACCTGTAATTGGTCTTCATCCGGGAGAGCTTGACCAAATCCGATTGGAGCACCCACAGGAGTTTCCTGATTTTCATATCAGAAACATCGCTTCAAGTGGAGTCATTTGGACGGGAAGAGGAACCGATGTACAGCAATACATCCCGCTCGATGCTGTGAAGGATTGCCATTATGATGAGAATCCGTTTAGCAACGTAATCAAAATCAGTTACGGGAAGTTTTCTTACTACACTGGTGGGGACATCCCTGGAGTGCCGGACTACACGCAACCATATTGGCGAGACGTCGAAACGCCGGTGGCTGCCGCTGTAGGCCCCGTCGATGTCATGACGTTGGACCATCACGGGAATCCTGATTCTACGAATGGATCGATTCTTCGGGCACTTCGTCCGCGAATCATAGTTGAACAGAATTGGCTTTCTGCGCAACCGGGAGAGGAAGTCGTGAGGCGGATCGCATCCGAAGAGTATTACCCGGGACCGCGCGACGTTTTCTCTACGGGCATGAGCCCCGAGACAAGAATTGCAATTGGCCCAGTCATGGATAAGCTTTACCGATCGTTTGGCGGGCACGTAGTAATCCGCGTGGCTCCAGGTGGCGCAACTTATGAAGTGTTCGTGCTGAACGATGAAGATGAAGAGTCGAAAGTAATCGGGCATTATGGCCCTTACCAGGCGCAATAACGATCTGAAGTTTTGGATTACTGTTTGAGCAGCGCACATTCCAGGGTCGGTGTGACCTATGCGGGGAATTTGAATATGAAAAGGATTGCATCGACATTTCTAGCAGCCTCGCTCGCGGCGGCGTGCAGTGGCCTTTGGTGCACCGATGAGAGGATTGCAGGTGCTGCTGGCGCGCCCTCCGGGGCGGCAACATCATTCGGAAAGACGGCGGACGGCACCGAAGTGCTGCTTTACACGCTTAAGAACAAGCACGGAGTGGTAGTCGCGATCACGAACTACGGCGCCACGCTGGTGTCGCTCATAGTCCCAGACCGGCTCGGCCGCATGGCCGACGTCGTGTGGGGCTACGACAGTGTAGCGGGATACGAGCAGGGCAAGTCGTACTTTGGCGGAACAATTGGCCGCTATGCCAACCGCATTGCTAAAGGCAGTTTCGCTCTAGGCGGCGAGAACTATCACCTGGCAAAAAACAACGGCCATAATTCGTTACATGGCGGCATTCAAGGGTTCAACAGGGTGATCTGGAAGGCGATACCCCTCTCAAGCCATGCGGTGGAGTTCACCTATACCAGCAAGGACGGTGAAGAGGGTTACCCCGGAACGCTGCATGTGAAGGTGACGTATACGCTGAGCGGTGCCAACGAGCTGAGACTCGATTACAGCGCTACTGACGAAGGCAAAGACACGATTGTAAATCTTACCAATCACTCATACTTCAATCTTACCGGGGATCCGCAGAACACTATCCTCCAGCATCAGGTGACGCTGTACGCATCGCGCTTCACACCGGTGGATGCGACGCTGATCCCGACCGGCGAACTGCGCCCAGTGAAGGGCACCCCGTTCGACTTCACAAGAGCGTCGATGGTGGGAGAACGCATTGAGCAGAACAACGAGCAACTCAAGCTAGCGGGAGGGTATGACCACAATTTCGTGATAGATCGCAGCAACGAGAAGGGATTGGTGAAGGCTGCAGAGGTTTACGAGCCGAGCACCGGTCGCGACATGGAAGTCTTCACCACCGAGCCGGGTGTGCAGTTTTACAGCGGCAATTTTTTGGATGGCACGGAAAAGGGGAAGGGCGGACGGACCTACGGATTCCGCTCCGCGCTGACGCTTGAGACGCAGCATTATCCTGATTCGCCGAACCATCCGGAGTTTCCTTCCACGGTCTTGCGGCCCGGAGAGACCTTTCAGTCGTCGACAATCTACCGATTTTCGACTCGGTAATTGACGACTGCGTTTAAGGATTCCGGCACTACTATTCGCGGGCAAAGGAGATTGCTTGAATCTGACTGCGGTTGACTGGTTTGTCGTGATTCTGTATTTCGCCTTCGTCGTCGCGATCGGCTTTCTTTTGAAACGCCGGATCAAGACCAGTAAGGACTTTTTTCAGGCTGGCCGCTCATTGCCCGCCTGGATCTGCGGCCTGGCGTTCATCAGCGCGAATCTCGGAGCTCAGGAAGTTATCGGAATGGGGGCGTCGGGGGCGAAATATGGTCTTGAGACCGCGCACTTCTACGGAATAGGCGCGATTCCCGCCATGGTCTTTGTAGGCATCTTCATGATGCCGTTTTACTACGGCTCGAAGGCTCGCTCGGTCCCCGAATTCCTGCAGCTGCGCTTTGATGAAAAGACCCGCGGACTCAATGCCTGCTCATTCGCCGTCATGACCGTCTTCAGTTCAGGCATCTCAATGTATGCTATGGCTCGGCTGATTCAAGCTCTACACGTGTTCGACGGACTCTTCCGCAAGGCAGGTCTGCCGCAAGGTGAGATCTTCACATTTGCCATCGTGCTTTCGGCTGCGATTGTCCTTCTCTACATCTTCCTGGGCGGCCTTACCAGCGCCATCTACAACGAAGTACTTCAGTTTTTTCTGATTGTTGCCGGCTTCCTTCCATTGGTGCTGCTCGGCCTCAAGAATGTGGGTGGCTGGAGCGGCATGCGGTCCGCTGTTACAGCGATCGATCCGCGCATGATGCATGAATGGAAAGGCGTCATGCATGCAAGCACGAACCCGATGGGGATCGATATGATCGGCCTCGGAATGGGGCTGGGATTCGTGCTCGGAGCCGGCTACTGGTGTACGGATTTTCTTGTGATCCAAACTGCCATGGCGTCGCGGGACATGGACTCGGCGCGGCGGGTTCCTCTGATCGCGGCCGTACCCAAGATGTTCTTTCCGCTTCTCGTGATCCTCCCCGGGCTTCTGGCCATCACAGTCACCTCGTCGCAAGGGCAAATAACCGGGCCTCAAGTACATTCCGCCGTATTGAGCCCTGGCTCGGCTTCCAGTGGCACGACAGAAGGGCGTGGCTTGATTCCGGTAAAGATGAATCCCGTAACGGGCAAACCAATGTACGATGCCAACGGCAATCCCATACTTGATTACGACATGGCGACGCCAAACATGCTACTCCATTACTTTCCTACGGGAATCCTAGGTCTCGGGTTGACGGCGCTGCTGGCTAGCTTTATGAGCGGTATGGCCGGCAATGTCACGGCTTTCAACACCGTCTTCACTTATGACCTTTACCAACCGTATATGCGTCGAGGCGCCAGCGACCGGCACTATCTCCTCGTGGGTCGATGGGCTACGGTTGGCGGAATCTTGCTTTCAATTGCTACCGCGTATGCGGCAATCAACTTCAACAACATCATGGACACACTTCAGCTCGTTTTTTCGTTCGTGAATGCGCCGCTGTTTGCGACTTTCCTACTCGGCATGTTCTCCAAGCGAACGACGGGCCACGGAGCATTCAGCGGACTCATTGCAGGAACTGCGGCTGCAATGTTGCACCACGGTCTTACGCTGCCCGCCGAGGCGCTTAGGGGAATTCACGGCGGTTGGATCGCGGTTTTTCACCGATATCCGAGCGATATGGCTCAGAACTTTTACGGCGCCATTTATGCCTTTACGGCCAACTTCATCGTGGCCGTTGTTGTTTCCATGTTCACTAAGCCGAAGCCTGAGGTCGAACTGGTTGGCCTCGTCCATTCCTTAACGCCCAAGCCTGCTGAATCGCACCTTGCATGGTGGAAGCGTCCGCAAGCTCTGGCCGCCGCTGTCTTGCTCGGGGCCGTCGTGCTCAACCTGCTTCTTGCATGAAAGGTCGAATCTCTATGGATATTGATCTGCGTCTTCCCGTTGGCCTCATGTTTTCACTAACAGGTCTAATTCTTGCAGCTTTTGGTCTTTTCACGAACGGCGTCGCCGGCTTCTACTCAAAGAGCCTAGGTATCAATATCAATCTGTGGTGGGGACTGGTGCTCCTGATATTTGGTGGTCTCATGGCTTTGCTGGGATTGCTCCGTCAACTTGAATTGTCGCGGATTGCTGCAATCCAGGAAGCTCGGAACAGGATGCGTACCATGGCTCCGCGCAGGGACTATGGCCCGCTCCACTAATTCAACGGCTAGCAGAGGCGAAGAACTATCCATGTTGGGCAAATATCAACCGCTACTTCAGAGGTTATCGTGTCGCATTCATTTTCTGCACCGGGGCGCGTCAATCTTATCGGTGAACACACGGATTACACCGGTGGGCTCGTGATGCCGATGGCTATCCCTTTTTCTACATCTGCAACGATCTCGACTTCCGATGACGGACTCTATCACTTCCAGAGCGATCACTTTGAAGAAGTGCGATCCATGAGTCCCAATGAGGTCTCGTCTCGACGCAAGGACTGGAGCGATTATCCGATTGGAGTTTTACGGGAGCTCCAGGCGCTAGGCATGAAGCCCGCGCCTTTCCACCTGCGGCTGATTGGAGACGTTCCGATTCGTGCGGGGCTGAGCTCCTCGGCTTCGGTTGAAGTCGCTACTGCGATGGCCCTATTGTCTTATTGCGGTAAGGCCCTAACTCCCAAAGAGATCGCGTGGCTGTGCCAACGGGCAGAAAATTCCTACGTTGGTTCCCCATGTGGCATCATGGACCAGTTTGTGGTCACCGCAGCGGTCGCGGCGACCGCAATGTTGCTTGATACTCGCGACCTAGCCTTCGAACTTCTCCCTTTGAATCGAGGAGATCTCTCCGAGTGCCTGTTTGTCGTGGCGAATTCCGGCGTCAAGCACTCGATTGCCGAAGGCGAATATGGCCTACGGCGCCGCGAAGTGGAGACCGGGCAATCCATTCTTTGTAGAAGGTTCCCTCAGGTTCGCGATCTCGGCGACGCCTCATTGCGCCACCTCTTGCAGTGCCGCGATGAGATGACTAATGAGAGCTTCAGGCGATGTCGCCATATCATTACCGAGAATGAGCGCGTTCGCCAGGCAAAGGCCGCGATCTTAAAGGGCGATCCATTGGCCTTGGGCCAGATTATGACCGCCGCTCACGCAAGCGAGCGCGACGATTTTGCCTGCAGCGTGGAGGAGGTTGATTTCCTCGTGGACACCGCAATTCGTTTTCCAGGCTGTTATGGTGCACGGCTTACTGGCGGAGGCTTTGGCGGATGCACAGTCAACCTGGTACGCGCCGAAGAGACGGAGGTCTTCGCAGCATCGATCCATGATCAATTCAAGCAGTGCTTTGGCTTAGACGCAGATATCTATGTGTGTGATGCGGTTGGCGGAGCGATCGCGCGCAATGAGGCAATAGTAGCCAATGTGTCCGGTGGGGCAGAATGATGCTGGAAGTCTTTCAAGAATATCCGCATCGAAGATGGAACCCGCTGCGCGGCGATTGGGTCGTGGTGTCGCCGCATCGGACACAACGCCCGTGGTTGGGGAAAACTGAAGAGGTCCGCGGCGCAGAGGAGCTTGAATACGATCCAGCATGCTACATGTGCGCGGGCAATTTGCGCGCCAGCGGCCTGGCCACGCCCGGCTACACAGGAACCTATACATTTGACAATGATTACCCGGCGCTGCTTCAGGACGTACCCAGCGTTCAAGTCGACGAGGACGGGAAAGGTCTCCTGCGCGCAGAAACCGAGAAGGGCATTTGCCGAGTGCTCTGTTTTGATCCCCGTCACGACTTGACCCTCGCCAAGATGAGCGAGGAAAGCATTGCGCAGGTCGTTCGCGAATGGATCCGGCAGGAAGCGGACCTCGCCGCGCGGGCAGATATCCAATATGTGCAGATTTTCGAGAATCGTGGCGCCATCATGGGCTGCAGTAATCCCCACCCGCACGGCCAAGTCTGGGCGGCCGAACACATTCCCAATGAGCCGCTCCTGGAGCTCTCGCGCCAACGGGCGTACTTTGAAAAAAACGGTCGGTCTCTTCTGCTGGATTATGTTGAATTAGAGTCGGCCAAGGCGGAGCGAGTGGTTGCCGAGAATGAAACCTGGATTGCCATGGTGCCTTTTTGGGCTGTCTGGCCGTTCGAGCTGCTTGTGATTTCGAAGAGCCCCGTGGACGTGTTGCGCGCACTTCATGGCCCGGAACAAGCTGGTTTAGCCGCCATGCTGAAGCTCTTGACCAGTGGTTATGACCGGGTATTCAACTCGCCATTCCCTTATTCCATGGGCTTCCATGCTGCGCCGTGCGACGACCGCCCCCATCCCGAGTGGCAGCTTCACGCGCACTTTTTCCCTCCGCTTTTGCGTTCTGCCTCGATCAGGAAATTCATGGTTGGATTCGAGCTACTGGGATCTCCGCAGCGAGATATCACACCGGAGGCAGCTGCCAAAATTCTCCGTGTCGCCATTGAGGCGGCAAGCCTGAGGCGGGGCGTTGAATTCGCTTGAGACAGGTCGAGCCCGATGAATCGGTGGGACAATTGAATCGCTTTGAGTTCAAACCGGACACGATGTAGTCGCTGTTGTGAGCCTTTGGCGGGGGCCGAATCGAAGAATTCCGGCCCGACAGATTACTGGGATACGATCTGTTGGTGAAACCTGTAAGTCGAAACAATAGAAGACTGATTTGTGCTTTCCTTCTTCCCCAATCTCGCGCTCGGAGAAATGCTGGCTTCGATTGGTTGTGCGGCTTGGCCATGATCACTGGAGAAGCCGCCGCCGATTGAAGCGATCCATCAATGCGATGGATGCTTAATCTTCGATCGATGTCGACGTTTTGCCTAGGAATTGTCGTCGATCAAGGAAACTGCGCGCTCCGAGCCGGCCGCTGATGAAGGCCCTGTGACTTGGAGAGACGCATGAGTGTCTTCGACCATCTCGAATTCCGTCATCTTCGATACATTGTCGCGGTCGCTGAGACGGGTAGCTTCACCGCCGCCGCTCAAAGTGTGCATGTGGCACAATCGGCTATCAGTCGGCAGATCGGAGAGATCGAAGATGTCTTCCACATTGAGATCTTCCAGCGCGTCGAGCGCCGGAGAGGAAGACGCAGGGTACATCGTATCGCTAAGCTGACCGTCGCCGGCGAATCTCTGCTTGGTTTCGCTCATCGGCTGCTCGAAATGCGCGAAGAGGTTGTCAAAGCTGTCCAGGCGATGCAGCAGAGCGCCGCGCGCCCCTTCCGCCTTGGTTTTTCGCCGTTTGTTGAAAATCACGTGCTGCACACGGTAACCCAGGCATATCGCGATCTATTTCATCGGGGCGAAATCGAGCCGGAGAGCGGCGACACGGAAGCATTGATTGATCGCCTTCGGGCTGGAGAGATCGACGCCGCTCTGGTGACCCTTCCGATTAACCTGGACGGCGTGATGGTTCAGCCTGTCATGCACGAGAAGATGGTCGTGTGTATTCGCAAGGACGACACGCTGGCCCAGCAGGAGTCCCTTGCCCCCGAGTTGTTAACAGGACAGCTCGGAATCTTCAGCGATCCGCGACATCACCCCCGAGCCCACGCTCGGCTGCTTGAAATGCTTCAGGAGCAAGGAATCGCCCCTCGCATATCCAACCCCACATTTAATGCCGAGCATGTGCAATGGATGGTGAAAGAGCGGATTTGCCTTGCGCTGATTCGTGAGCACGAACAGCTTGACGAGGCATTAACAACGCGACCGATTCGCAACGTCAATTGGACAGTTGATTCGGCGATTGTCTACCGGCCGGGAGCGAGCCAGATGGCGCTGCCTCTGCTGCTTCGGGAGTTGGAGCGAAGGTTCCCGGTAGCCTCGATGCAAAAGCCGCTTCGGCTCGATGTGCATTCCAAGCCAGAGCAGGGCGACTTGCCCTTTGAAGCAGGCTCAATAAAGCCAGTTGGGAAATGCTAAAGCTCGCGAGATCTGCGTCATCTCTTTTAGGCATAACCCGAAATCTCTTTTAAGTATTGGACAGTATGACTTATGGCGAAGGAATCTGATCAGTAAACAGTTCGCGCACGATCGAGCACAATCGCAAAGCGAGAACTCTCATGGATCACAAAGTCGAGAAACTCCTCTATTCCAAGCAAGACGCAGCGGAGGCCCTTAGCCTCAGCGTTCGCTCCATCGACTACCTCATCACAACGCAGCGACTTCCCATGCTCAGGGTGGGAGGCAAGGTTATGATTCCCGCGAATGCTGTCCGTCGATTCGCCCGAGGGGACCACCCAGAGCGGGTACGGGGAGACGGCCATGCCACCACCACGTATTCCGAGAAAAGACGGAGTACCGAATCGACGCCGGGTCGATTTGGTCCAGAGAGCGAGCCTATTGAAGATTCGCGGCTGGTTAGAGTTGGCAAATGCTCCTGAATCTTGCGATCTGAAGCGATGTTGATTTGGAGTAGATATAGGTCACTTTGAGATGACTTGTCATAGATTCCGCCTCTCGTAAGAAAATGTCATCACGCTTTAATGGAAAGCGGAAGTCCTAGCTTTTCGAAAAATGCGTGATTTCGTTGTTTAGCACCGTCGAGGAGTTTGGAATACGAAACGAACTCTATATAGGCCCTGTAATGTTTCTTGTAACCGAAAAAACCCTGACCATCCGGGGTCTTTTCCAGTTCGGCATATCTGGCATAGTCCTCAAGCTGTTCTGTTTTGTCCGCTACTATATAGCAGTAAAAGTGAACGCCTTCAGAGATCGGAATCGGTCGCTTATCCGGCGTGAGAGCTTTTCCACCGCGGATTTCCTCTATGTAATCTAAAACCTGCTTGAATGGGTTCTCATCCTCGGAGTAGGAGGTTCTCATAGGGCGCTTGAACTCTATGATCGTTATCGCTTGGAATGGCCCCATCGTGACATCGGTAAACGCGCAAGCCTTGTCGAAAATAATCAAATCAAGCTCTCTCTTGCTGTCATTGACGAGGGGCTCAGTTTTCCGGAGTTGTTTGTCGGACGCCAAATAGCGATGATAGGCCAGCTTCTCGTCGAGCAACCATAGATTATGCCTCTCGAATGGGACATCGTCAGAAGTCGCGCCCATCGGAAAAATTAGTCGATGGACCCTTTCCTCTAGTGCAAACCGCCCGCTTTCCTGTACGGACAGCAGCTTCTGTAGAAATTGCAGGATAAGTTTGCGGTCGAAAACGTAGCGAGCAAGATCCGATTGGTTTACATCACCGATCTTGCTGAAGTATTCGGAAAATTGTTGTGTGTATGCCTCGAAATCGTCATCCAAATCCCCACTCTCAAAGAGCTCTTTCCCCTCCTCGCGGAGGCGCTCCTGAAGCGAATGCATTGCCTTATAGAGCCTCACGTCCAGGTCGCCGTCTTCGATCTCTGGATCGATTAGTGCGATTTCCTGTTCAACGTGCTTCAAAATGGGCCGATACATTGGACCCTGGGTCGCTACAAACCTCTCCAGGCGTTCAGTCTTCTGTCTCTGAATTGAAACAAGTGAAAGGCGTCAAGAAACTCGATACCTGCTCGCAGGCAGCAGAGCGCAAATTCGACCAAGTGAAAGTACCTTCGAAAAGGGAACCCTCTTCAGAGGAGAGGGAAAAGTCTGTTCTCTCTTGGTTAACCGTTTCATCGAGGAGTTTGCCATCCAAGTAGCCGGCGTATACGAATTCTCTTCCGACCTCATCGAGCAAGGTTCTGGCAAGATTCGGAATCTTGCCCATGAGCTTCTCGGATTTGACCACCCGGTTGTTTGCGCAAAAGTGGAGCAAGTGTTCCTTCACGTGCGATGAGTACAGCCGTACATGAAGGATCTCGAAGGGATGTTCACTAGCTTCAAACTTCACCCAACTTGCATTGTGACCCATCTCCTTCTCGAACAAGTCATTCAAGCTGATAGTGTCACCTGTGAACGAATCTGTCAGGACCAGGTTCGGATGTTGCGGACGAATCAGATACTCGAGGCAGTGTTCAACGAGGTAAGCACCTATGGTCTCCACCTTCTTGGGAGCGACCGATTGGAATCGTTCTTTGAATCCCTTCAAACGTACGATAGTTCGTACCCTTTCTTCGCTCGCCGTCGAGACTTGGTCGTCTTCCAGACCGTCACCACGCGGAACAAACTTGAATCGGCGAGTTTTGAGCCCATCGGGAGCTTGAAACGTGCTCTCAATTTCCACCTCCTCAAATGCTACGAGCCAGACGAACCTTCCGACGCCTTTGCCGCCCTTTTCAGCTTTGTAAGTCGTATCTGACGTAGAAAAGGCCTGGAAATTATCCTCATTAAAGCCCACACCATTGTCTTCAATTTCAAAACCGGTGATGTCCCGGCTCGACTTGTCCATTTCAACAAGCGTTGAATTTTGGTCACGCAAGATCCGAATGTGGATTGTGCCTTCGCGGCCGCTCTCTTCGATTGCCTGAATCGAGTTAACGACTGCCTCGAAGAGAGGCATCAATGGTCGGCTGGTAGGCAGGTTGACGTTTCTTATTCGGCCTCGGATGTCGAGTAGCATGGACGAAGAATATACGAAAGCTCATGACTGGGGCCAATTTGGATTGTGACCCGTCCACTGGTGAACCATTCGCGGGTCTACACTCTTCATCGTCACGCAGGAAGGGGCTTACCGCTGTGGCTCAACCTCAGGCCGGGCGAGAATCGCCGCGAATTCAGAGCAACAAAAATATTTTTCCGCCCCGGATTGCCGAACAGCCACCAAAACAGCCACTCGCCAAAAATGAAATGGGCAGCCGAATTGGCTGCCGCGCATCTCTCTGATATTATTTGACTTTTGGCTCCTCAGGTAGGACTCGAACCTACAACCCTTCGGTTAACAGCCGAATGCTCTGCCATTGAGCTACTGAGGAGTGTCTCGTGTGAATCGTCCATTATCACGTTAGCAGATGGGGCTAGTGCCGTCAAAAAACGGCATCTCGCCGCCAGACGCTTCTCCCGCAGTCATCAACAGCGTTAGAACATGGTCGCCGAAGAGGTAACACGGAAACGCTACTATAGAAGCAGAGCCAGGAGTTCCCATGTCCCGCATCTCCCGCGTCAATCGCAATGAAGTTTCCGAAGAATTGAACGCGCTCTTCGATAGAATCTATGCCGAGCGCGGCAACGTCCCTAACATGTTCCGGGTCATGGCGCACCGGCCGGAAATCTTCGCCACCATGCAGGCCCACTTTGCCGCCGTGCTTAACACCGGCACCGTCCCCAAGCGTCTCAAAGAGCTGATCATCGTTCGCACCAGCCAGCTCAACCAGACGCCCTATTGCCTCGCCAGCCACACGCGCCTCGCCAAAAATCTCGGCTGGAGCGATGACCAGCTCACGAATCTCGCCGACTGGCCCCGCCGTGACGACTTCAACCCCGCCGAAAAAGCTGCTCTTCGCTTGGCCGAAACCGTCACCCGCGACGCCCACGCGCTCAGCGACGAGCAGTTTGCCGAGCTGCGCACCTACTACTCCGAAGGCGAACTCGTGGAACTGCTCTGCGCCATTGGCCTCTTCAACTACTTCAACCGCTTCAACGACGCGCTGCAGATGCAGTCCACCAAGCCGGGCGAAGGCGCCCGCACCGAACCTGCTTCTGAATCTGCAACCGAAGCACCGCAGCCCGCCGAAACCCGCTGAACAGCGCAGAATTCGCCGCGGCCGATCAATTCTCGAAATCCGACCGCCAGGTTGCGGCGAGACCCTCATCACAGGAAACCGATGAAACTCAAAATCCCCACCGGCGACTTCCGCGCCTACCTCTTCGACTGCGATGGCACCATTGCCGACTCCATGCCGCTGCACTACGTCGCCTGGAAATCTGCACTCGCCGAATGGAACTGCGAATTCGACGAGAAGCTCTTTTATCAATGGGGCGGGAAGCCTCCGGTGGAAATCGTTTCCGAGCTGAACCGGATGCAAGGGCTCTCAATACCGGTACAGGAAGTCGCTGCGCGCAAAGAGAATCTCTATTTCGAACTCCTGCCCCGGCTCGAACCCGTCGCCGAGGTTCTCGAGCACATTGATGCGATGCATCGGCGCATTCCCTTCGCCGTGGTATCTGGCAGCACCAGGGAATCAGTTATCAATTCGCTTACGGCAATCCGGCTTCTCGACAAGTTCGATCTCATCGTCGGCTCGGAGGACTATGCGCGCAGCAAGCCCGCGCCCGATGCGTTCCTCACTGCGGCGCAGCGGCTTGGCGTCGCCCCCGGCGATTGCCTCGTCTTCGAAGACGCCGAGATCGGCATCCAGGCCGCCAAATCCGCCGGCATGGCTACCGTCAAAGTTCCTTCTCCCCTGGAGAGAAGGAACGGAACCAATCGCTGACGCAAATCGTACAATCCTCCCAGCGCACGCACGCTGCGCGGAGAGTCGACTTGCCCCCTTCCACCGTAACTGCACACGCCACACCCGCGCCGCCCGCCACCCGCCGCGCCGACACCGCCGCTCTTCTCGCCATCGCGGCGGCCGCTGCAATCCTGCACATCGCCACCAACGGCCGATACGGTTTCCATCGCGACGAGCTTCAGTTCCTGAGTGACGCCCGCCATCTCGAATGGGGTTTCGTTGCTTATCCCCCCATGACCCCTTTCATCGAACACATTGCCTTGGATCTTTTTGGTCTGTCCCTTGTCGGATTGCGCCTCTTTTCAGTTCTCGCTCAGGCCATCGTCATTGTTGTCGCGGGCCTGATGGCGCGCGATCTCGGCGGGGGACGCTTGGCTCAAATCACTGTCGCCCTGGCGGTGGCACTCTCGCCTCTGCCCATTTTCGAGGCCACCGAATTCCAATACACCTCGTTTGCCATGCTCTGGTGGATTTTCGTCTGCTGGCTCACTATCCGTCTGCTTCAGACGGAGAATCCCCGCTGGTGGCTTGCCATCGGCGCCGTCATTGGATTCGGTTTGCTCACCAAGTATTCCATTATCTTCTTCATCGCAGGATTGATCGCCGGTCTCATTCTGACGCGCGCTCGGCGCTACTTCCTCACCTCATGGTTCTGGGTGGGAGTTGCGATCGCCTTCCTCATCTTTCTTCCCAATCTCGTGTGGCTCATCCGGCACGATTTCATTTCGTATCACTTCCTCCAGTTCATCCATAAACGCGACGTCACCGAGGGCCGCGCAGCCGGTTACTGGAAGCTCCAGTTTCTGCTCGACGCTAATCTCTTCGCTCTTCCTCTCGCGGCTGCCGGCCTTGTCGCGCTTTTCCGCAACAGCCGCTACCGGATGCTTTTCTGGATGTCTGTGGTTCCGGTGCTCGCCTTCTGGATCGGAAAAGGCCGCTTCTACTATGTCGCTGAAGTCTATCCAGTGCTGATCGCCATGGGCGCCGTCGTCGCCGTGCAATGGCTCAGCGCGCGGGTCGCTTGGGCGCGGCGCACCGTCACGGCCATCTTCTTCGCTGGGCTCTTGGCAACCGGGGCCTACTTCATCGCCATGCTTGTCCCGATTGCCACCAGCGGACCGCTGCGCGATTTTGCTCTGAAAAATGATGGTGACCTGCGCGAGGAAATTGGCTGGAACGAGTTCGTTCGCGCCATCGCTGGCGTGCGCGATTCTCTGTCTCCGCAGCAGCGAGCGAACTTTGGAATTCTGGTGGGCAATTACGGAGAAGCGGGCGCCATTGAGAATCTTGGCCCCGCATATCAACTGCCTCCTCCCATCAGCCTGACCAATTCGTTCTACCTGCGGACCTACCCCTCCGTGCCCCCTTCAACGCTGATCGTGGCTGGTTGGTCGCGGGAGCAAGTGGATCGCGAATTCACAGGATGCCGGCTTGCCGGTCACAATGGAAACACGCTGGGCATAAAAAACGAGGAGAGTCAGGATCATCCAGACATCTACGTCTGCGGACCTCCACGCAGGCCCTGGCCCGATTTCTGGAAGCACAATCAGCGCTTTGGCTGATTGCGATCAACCAGAATCAGCGCCTTCCTTTCGCTAATACAGCAGCACCGCCACGCGATACGCCGAAAACGAATCGCGCGCGCCCTCCGGCGTACAACTGCCCACCGATGCGCTGCGATACTTCCCCGTCGCCAGCTTTTGCGTCAGCACCTTTGGCAGCGCGTCCAGGCTCGAAGATTGCCACCGCATCAGAAATAGCGGTTCCATGCCTGGCTTAGCAGGCGGCATCCCCTGGTCCGTTGCGCACGCATCGCGCGCCTGCGTGGGGTTGGGCAATATGGATACTCCGCTTACGCGGATTAGATCCCCCACCCGCGCCTCGATCTGCGTGCGCGAAAGCTGCTGCACCGCGGCCGAAAAATCCTCCACCGCATACAACGTCCCCCGCGCCGCCACGATCGCGGTCCCAATTCGGTCCACATTGGGATTTAGCATGTTCGCACGATGCGGCGGCGAGTGCATCCACTCCTCGTTGATCGAGTCCGCCGTTGGACCTACCGCCACGTTCTCTTCTATCAGGCTGAAATGTGCGCCCGCCGCTGCAGCCCGTTCCGTCAAGCTCGGCTCTCCGCCATACCGGTGCGCAATCGGCCCTTCCTGCGCCATCCGCAAGCAGTGCTGCAGCGCCGCTTCGGCCAGTGCCGCATCCCATTTCAATGGCTTCACGCCCGCGTGCATCCGTTCCAGGTTCGCCAGCGCGAATAACTGTTCCGCGTCACTCTGCCGCGCGCGTCCCGCCTGCTGAAGATTTTGCGGATTCTGCGCTAGAACCGCCGATCCCAACCACCCTGCAACACACACCACCAAAAACAAGGCCCTTGCCCTGTAAATCATCCTCATGTCCTTATTAGACCCTACTGCGTTCGTAGTGTCGCTGTATTCTGGCAATGCCCATATCTTTTCGAGCCTTCTCACCCGCCGTCCGTGTCTTCGAGGGCTGGTTCGAGCGGATCAATCCTGACTTCGTCGCGCGGCCTGATCCACATGATCAGAACGATGGCCGGCAATGCCACCACACTGGTCAGCACAAAGAACCATGCCCAGCCCATCTTCTCTGACAATACGCCGCCCGAGGACGCCACCACCGTGCGGCCGAGCAATGTGATCGAGGAAAGCAGTGCGTATTGAGTCGCCGTGAAAGCGGGCGAACATAGGCTGGAAAGCCAGGTCACCAACGCGGTGCCGGCCATCCCGCCGGTGATGTTTTCCGCAGTGACACATAAAGCAAGGTAGCCGATCCGATGCCCGCCCACAGCCTGCAGAACAAAAAACAGGTTCCCAACCGACTGCAAAATGCCGCAAAGAATCAGCGAGCGCCGGATTCCATATCTGCTCGTCACTATACCGCCTAAGAAAGCACCTGCCACAATCGAGAAAAATCCGAACACTTTTGAAGCGGCCGCAATCTCCGTGAGCGAAAATCCCAGCGATATATACAGCGGCGTTGACATCACCCCCGCCATCGCCTCGCCCAGCTTGTATCCGAAAATCGCGATCAGGATGACGGGCCAAAGCGGCCGGCGCATGAAGTCGCGAAAGGGCCCGATCACGGCGGTGGCAAGAGCGTGGCGAATCGCCTGCCATCCTGATCCTGCGGCATGGGAAATTTCCGCCGGCACATTCGGTTCCGGGGCCAGCAAAAAGACCAACAGTCCGATCCCCAGAAGCGCAGCCATGGTGGCATAGGCGGCGAACCACCCTGCATGCGCCGCGATGATCAGGCCTCCCGCCCCTGCGACCAGCATGCCGATTCGGTAGCCGGCCCCAATCATGGCCGCCCCCGGAGCCTGCTGATCTCCATACGTGCTCTCCACCCGCCAGGCATCGATCACAATGTCCTGGCTCGCGGATAAGAACGCGACCAGCAACGACAAGGCGGCCATCAGGGGCAGATTGTGCTTCGGGTTGCACATTCCCAGGCCGAGAATGGCGCCGATCAGCAGGATCTGGATCGTGATTCCCCAGCCGCGCCGTCGTCCCAATGGCAGCGGCGGAGGCACGCGGTCCATCAGCGGCGCCCACAGAAATTTCAATGCGTAGGGCGTGCCCACCAGGGCGAAGGCGCCAATCTCCGCGCGCTTCACACCAACCGTGGCCAGCCATGCTGAAAGAGTTGAGTACGTTAGGAGGAGCGGCAACCCGCTGGCAAATCCCAGTGCCAGCACCTCGAGCACGCGCGGTTCAGTGTAGGCTGCGAACGCTTGCCGCCAGTTTGTTCGCGTGCGTCCTTCGTCGATTCGGGAGTTTTCCTTCATCACAGTTTTCGGGCACTCAATTTCAGCCTCTTGCCCTGCTTCAGCCTCTTGTATGAAGGATCGCGGGGAGCAATCTTCGACTAGCGCCGGTCAAACACTCATGGAAACGTGAACAGAGTTAACATACCACGAATGGGCTGACGCTCCCGTCAGTACCGCGGTGGCGGATTTTTGCTTCTGGAGTTGCAGATGTTGCCAACGCGGCTGTAGATAGGACTATGAGGAAACATGGCTAAAGGAGATAGAGGTGAATGTGAAAATTGCAAACTGGTCTTCGCATACGAGCTTTGGCATTCTGGCTTGGGCGAGTTCAGATACGCTTATTGCGATACCTGCGGAATGACGGCCATTTTCGATCGCTGGAATCCGCAAGTCCCAAGATTGCCCGGGCTATTAGGAGAGTACGGGGAAATTGAAGCTTCCGTTGAGCAGTTCCTTCTTCCTTGTGATTGCAGTGGACACTTCCGAGAGGGTTCAGCGCCCAGATGCCCATTTTGCAGAGTGCCTCTTTCCGCCGAATTCGCAGCCGGTTATCTTGAAAAAATGCGTCAGGATCAACGAAAGGGTGGCTATGGCAGAGAAGCTGGCATGGCCTATATTGCATCGTCATCGAGGATCCAGGTGTGACGGGCGGACTTAGGATAAGGAAAGACCCAGTTCAAAGAATGCGATGAAGCTCGGCGTCATCAGCGACACCCACGGCCTCCTCCGCCCTGAAGTCGCGCCCGCCCTCGCCGGCGTCGACATGATCCTTCACTGCGGTGACGTGGGCAAATTCTCCATCCTCGACGAACTCCGCACCATCGCCCCCGTCACCGCCATTCGCGGCAACATCGACCGGGAAGGGAAGTGCGCCCAGCTTCCCGATAGCGAAGTCGCCCTCGCCGAAGGCCGATACATCTACATGCTCCACGATCTCAAAACCATCCATCTCGATCCCGCCGCCGGCCGATTCGCTGCCGTTCTCTCCGGCCACAGCCACGTGCCCAATTTCTACACTCGGAAAGACGTCCTCTTTCTCAATCCCGGCTCCTGCGGCCCGCGCCGCTTCGATCTCCCGGTCACCATCGCCCTCCTCACGGTCCCCGCCAAAGGTGACCTCGAAGCCAAAATCGTGCACGTTCTTTAATAATCTCGGAAGCCGCGTCCGTGTTCTCTGGTAATCGTTCCCGCTATTGGCGTTGCCGACTCCAATTCTACTGGTGATACCATACCCATCAGGCAGGAAGTCTTTCATGACCGAGATCATCTTTGAGATCCGCGAAGACGAAGCGGATGGTGGATATACCGCCAGCGCCCTTGGCTACGGAATTCACACCCAGGGAGACACGCTCGAAGAACTTCGCAACATGGTGAAGGATGCTGTGCGCTGCTACTTTGACGATGCAACGCAGGCCCCAAAAATCATCCGCCTGCACTTCGTACGCGAAGAAGTTATGGCCGCATGAGGCTGCCGCGCGATATTGGTGGTCAGCGGTTGGTCAGGGCTTTAAGAGTCCTTGATTACGAGGCGACCCGTCAAACAGGCTCTCATATTCGAGTCACCACCCAACGGGATGGTGAGAATCACGAAGTTATCCCGTCTCATTCTCCCATCAAGACAGGAACCCTTTCGAGCATTCTCAAGCACGTTGCTGCCCATCATAACTTGACCATGGAAGAGCTCCTAAAACTGTTGGACCTGTAACAGATTTGGTCAGCCCACTGAAACCGTATAGGCTGCACGTACCACCTTTCGTGATGAAATTGCCAGTCAGCCGCCACAGCGGTTCCCACTCTCGCCCCCGTGTGCGACCATAGCCAAGTCGCCAGCAGCGTCCCTCACTCCTCGCGCTGCTGCCGCCGGAGACGATGCCGTTGTCCACACAGGAGCTCGAAAGCCCCACCCGAATTCCCCGCCGCCGCTGGCGCATCGCCTGGCTGCTCGGCATCGGCGTCCTCATCAACTACTTCGACCGCGTCAACCTCTCCGTCTCCCACGACGCCCTCTTCGCCACCTTCGGCGTAACCAACATCATCTTCGGCTATCTCTCCAGCGCGTACAACTTGACCTACTGCTTCTGCCAGCTCCCTATCGGCGTCATACTCGACAAATTCGGCGTAAAGCGCGTGCAGCGCGTCGGCACCTTCCTCTGGACACTGGCTACCTTCGGTGCATCCGTCACGCCCACGCTCAGTGGTCTCTTCGCTGCACGCTACCTGCTGGGTGTAGGCGAGGCGCCGACCTTCCCCGCAAACGCCAAGGCCATCGGCCTGTGGTTCCCGCCCAACGAGCGCAGCTTTTCCACCTCCATGTTCGACGCCGGAGCTAAGTTCGCCTCGGTCATCGGCGTTCCCCTCGTAGGTTTTGTGCTGCTCAAATTCGGCTGGCGCTGGAGCTTCGCCCTCACCGGCATCATCAGCTTTTTTTACTTCCTCGTTTTCTGGCGCGTCTATCGCGACCCCGAAGAAGATCTCGATCTCAGCACCACGGAGCTTTCATTCATTCGCCAGGACGAGGACTCCGTCCAAGTCCCCGGGCAAGCCACCGCAACGCCATCCATGTCCCAACACCTGCTTTCGCTTCTGCGTCTGCTTGGACAGCGGAAGGTCCTCGGCCTCTTCCTGGGCATGGGTTCCTACAATTACGTCTTCTACCTGCTCCTCACCTGGCTCCCCAGTTATCTCTCCGCCGCCCTGCACATCGACCTGATGCATTCGTTTCTCGACACCAGCGTCCCCTGGATGGTCGCCACCGTCGCCGACCTCGTAATCGGCGGCTGGCTCGTCGACTTCCTCATTCACCGCGGATTCAACTCCAGCCTGGTTCGCCAGATCGTCCTCATCGGCGGCACCGCCTTCGGCCTCGGCATCCTGGGCGCCGTCCACGCCCACTCCGCCGCGCACGCTCTCCTCTGGATCAGCGTCTCCATCGGCGGCCTCTCCGCCGCAGCCCCGGTCGGTTGGTCCATCCCTTCGCTCATCGCCCGCCGCGACGATGTGGGCAAAGTTGGCGGCATCATGAATTTCTCCAACCAGATATCCGGCATTGTCGCGCCCATCGCCACCGGCTACCTCGTCACCGCCTTCCACACCTACGCCTGGGCCTTCGGCGTCTCCGCCATTTATCTGGTGATTGGAATTACCGCTTATATCGTCCTCCTCGGTAAAATTGAACAAATGCCCGCGCCTGGTCAGGCTTGATTACACCCGCTGGAGGATCCGCCTCAGCCGGGGCTTCTTCAATGCATCCAGGAAAGGCGCAGCGCATCCAACTGCACACAGGGTTCATTACAGGATCGGATTTTCTCGTTGCCATCCACTGGTCGGTTCCTCGCTGGAACGTGACCTTAGTGGTTCGGCAGTCAGAATTTTGCATTCTGGTAACAATCCATGGTGCAGAATGTCCAATAGGTAACCACGGGAGAACTGGTCGTGCCTCGCATTCACTTTCACCAGCAGCTCGCCGAGCTCAAGGACAAGCTCCTGGCCATGGCTGCCCTCGCGCAGCAGTCGGTCGAGACCGCCGTCGACGCTTACCTCCAGCGCGACCGCGCTCTCTGCAAGTTCGTCAAGCAGAACGAGGCCGCCATCAACACCGCCCAGCGTGAGCTCGACGAAATGGCTTACGAGCTCCTCGCCAAAGAGCAGCCCATGGCCATCGACCTGCGCTTCATCCTCGCTGTCATCAAGATCAATGGAGACCTCGAGCGCATCGGCGACCAGTCCATGGGCATCTCCAAGCGCACCAAAGACTCCCTGGGAATGGAAGAAATCGAGCTGCCGGTGGACTTCGCTGCCATGGGTGAATTCGCCGGCCGCATGATCCGCTCCGCCGTCCAGTCGCTCCTCGACGGCGATGCCCGCCTCGCCGAATCCGTCCGCGAAATGGACGACGAGATCGACCGCATGAACCGCCTCGCCCACGTCGACCTGCTCAAGCTGATCCAGGAAAAGCCCAACTGCACTCAGCAGGCCATGATCGGTATCCTCGTCGCCCGCAATCTCGAGCGCATCGCCGACCACGCCTCCAATATCGCCACCGATGTTGTCTTCTGGGTCCGCGGCGCCGACCTCCGCCACCAGCTCAGCATGGCCATGGACTGAATGCTTTAGTGGCCGTACTTCGCCGCTATGCCAGCCATGTGAAGAACCGGAACAGCGGTAATATCTTGCTATGGCGACCGTCCTTCGGATCGACCCCGAAACCCTGCCGCGCACACTGGCGCTCGACCCTCCGGTGACCGACGCCGAGTTCGAGGAGATGTGCCGGGGAAACAGGATGGGAATTCGCCTTGAACGCACGAAGGACGGAGTGGTTCGAATGAACCTTCCGACCGGAGGCTGGACGAGCAGTGCGAACGCGGTGATCACTGGGCAAATCGGCAATTGGCAGGTCGCCCACGAACGCGGCCGCGCATTTGCCTCCTGCGTCGCATTCTGCTTGCCTGATGGCTCCATCCTGAGCCCCGACGCCTCTTACGTCTCCGAAGAGCGCCTCAAGACCCTTCCCAAAGGCGGCTTGCGCGGCTTCCCGCGAGTTTGTCCCGATTTCGTCATCGAGCTTGTTTCCGAATCCGACCCGCTCCAGAAGGTCAAAGACAAGATGAACGACTGGATCGCAAACGGCGCGCAACTGGCGTGGTTGATCGATCCCTACCAGCGGCAGGTTCTGGTCTTTCGCCCCGGTCGCGACGCCGAACTCATCTCGGGCGACTGCATCGCCGGCGAAGGCCCGGTAAACGGCCTGGTTCTCGATCTCGCCCGCATCTGGCAGTGCTACGAGGATTGAGGCGGAACTGCGTCCGCCAGTTTCGTAAGCCAGAAGACCTCCGGGCTGCCTCACTGCCGCCCAGACACTAAAAAATTCATCCGAATTCGAATCCAGGTTGTCGCCTCTCTCATCCCTTTGAGTAAATTCACCCAGGTTTCGGTGGAGGCGCTTCGCGCGAGCGGGCGTCCCGCGTCGAAAGGTAAGGAGATGCGATGAACTTCCGCAGACTGGGCTTTTTTGCCGCAATTCTAACCACGGTGTTTGTTGGTTTTTCTCTGCTCGCACAAGGGCAGGGAGGACCCCGTCTCTATGACCCATCCATGGAATCCACGCTGCAGGGCTCAGTGACTGCGGTAAACACCGTCACCGGAAGACACGGCTGGAACGGTATCCATTTCACCCTCCAGAGCTCGGGCCAGAGTTACGACGTCCACGTCGGCCCGTCGGCTTATCTCGAACGTCACGGGTTTGTCTTCGCTGAAGGCGACCAGGTAGAAGTGGTCGGATCGAAGGTCGACATGAGCGGCACCGCAACCTTGATCGCTCGTGAAATCAAGAAGGACGGCAAAATCTTGACGTTGCGAGATAGGCAGGGAATACCGCTCTGGTCGGGAGGGCCAAGGACGGCTCAGTAAGCTCAACCAGAGAAGCGGATTGGTGGGACGTTTCCATTTCCCATTCTTTCCGCCGGGGTGCGCCCCACTCTCACCGTCCCCGCCGCAAGGCTTGCGGCTAGGCTGGGGAGCCGTAATGTTTCGGTGCCTGGTTCACCTGTCTGCGAGCGATTCACCGCGGCGTCGCTCCTGCGTCTAACCCGTATCGCCATTGGCAACATGCGGCGTCGGTGCAGCGGCCTGACCGCCCCGTTCGCCTGATTTACAATCACGAGGGAAGCAGGAATACAACTGAATGAGGCTTTTTCCGAACAGTGCAAGCCGGGCGTGCGCACGGCTGATTGAGGCGGGTGTGGTACTTTTGGGCCTGGCCGTGGTTGCCGGGTGCGGCGATAATTTCCGCCCCGTCATCAACCCCATTACGCCCTCCGGACCCGCCGCGCAGCCCACATCCTACGCCGTGGTCGTCTCGCAGCCTTCGCCCACCACCGGCATCGCCACCATCCTTGATTATTCCGGCGACTCCGTAATGGCCCAGGCGCCCATCGGTCCCGGCCCCAGCGTCTTCACCATCGACCAGGGCGGCTTTACCGGCTACACCCTCAACAGCGACGGCACCATCACCAATTTCCCCATCAGCACCAGCCTCCAGCAGAAGCAGATCACTTACACCACGGTGCCCTCCACCGCGCGCATCGTGAACCTGATGGCGCCCTCCGCCGGTCTCTGGGCGGCCGACCTTAGCAACGACAGCATCGACCTCTTCCAGAGCTCGCCTGAGACTTTCAAGCTCTCCATCCCCGTGCAACCCACCCCTGTCTTCATCGCCGGTTCCGGCAAACTCACCGGCCAGCGCGAATACGCCATCAGCGACGGCTTTTCCGATCCCACCGGGGTAGCCTGCAACGCTTCGCCTACCAATGTGCCCTCGCACGGATGGGCGACACCCATCGAAATTTCCAGCAATGCTACCGACACCCCCATTCCGCTCGGCAATTGCCCCGTCTTCGCCGTGCAGTCTCCCGATCTGAGGCGTCTCTTCATCCTCAACCGCGGCAGCGACAGCATCAGCGTCATCAACACCCAGAACAATACCCTCGACCAGTGCACTCCGTTTACTAACCAGAACGGGCAGACAGTCACTTGTCATCCCACGATTCCGCTATCCACCGCCGCGCTCACTCCGCAGAATGCGCCGCCCAACTGCAATCTTGCCGCCAACCCCACTTGCGGCCTGCCCGCCGTTGCCGGCCCCGTCTACGCTGAGTACAACGCCGGCACACAGCAGATCATCGTCAGCAACTACGACGGCAATACCGTCAACGTCATCGATGTCAGCCTCGACATTTATGGCAACGACAGCTCCACCTTCGGCACCACCTATACCATCCCGGTCGGACCGCATCCGGCGAGCGTCACTGCGCTCCAGGACGGCAGCCGCGCCTACACCGCCAATCAGGGCGATATGTCCACCGCCAACGGCAGCGTAAGCGTCGTCAACCTCGTCAGCCACACGCTGGAAAAGAACCTCGACGTCGTCGGCCATCCGCGCACCGTCGTCTCCACGCAAAACTCTCTCTACGGCAAAGTCTATGTGGCTTCGCCTGACAGCCCTTATCTCACCATCCTCCAGACCACGTCCGACCTGGTCGACACCACCGTGCTCATCGAGGGCAATGTCGTTGACGTACGAACCACTACCAGCAACGGTGGCAGCGGCACCAATCTGAACTACAGCAGCCGCGTCCCCGGCTACGGCCAACCCTGCAATCTTCCTGGCGCGGTGACAACCTTACAGGCCTGCCAGGCCATTCCTTAGCACAGCGCGGGACCCACGGTCGTAGGATGGAACCGGGTGCCCCACCCTCGCGGTGTCTTTGTTTTTGCCGCTACAGCGGTTCCACAGTTACCGTATCTCGGAGCCACTGAGGCTGAGTGGCTTTTTCAACAAGAAAAAGCCACCTTAGAGTCCGCCCGAAATCGGGCTATACCAACTGTGGAACCGCTCCAGGGTGGGGTACTGCTGAAGATGACCGCCTCCCCAAAATCCCGCCTCGACCTCCTCCTCGTCGACCGCGGTCTCATTCCCAGTCGCGAGCGCGCTCGCGCGCTTATCCTCGCCGGCCGCGTCCTGGTCGCCGAACAGAAAATCGACAAGCCCGGCGTCTCCGTCCCCGCCGACGCCCCCATCCGCCTCCTCGGCGAAGACCTGCCCTACGTCAGTCGCGGCGGCCTCAAGCTCGCCGCGGCTCTCGAACACTGGCACATCGACGTCCGCAACCGCTCCTGCCTCGATATCGGTGCTTCAACCGGTGGTTTCACTGACTGTCTTCTCCAGCGCGGCGCAGCCCACGTCATCGCCGTCGATACGGGCTTCGGCCAGATGGCCATGAAGCTCCGCAATGATCATCACGTCCATCTCCTCGAACGCACCAACGCGCGGTACCTCGAGCCCGATTCGCTCAGGCCCGCGTCAATCAGCCATCAGCACGGAAGAATCCGGGCAGGGCAGGGAATTGGCCATGAGCTCAGCCAGCTCACTCACAGTCCCACCTTCCTCGTCATGGATGTCTCCTTCATCTCCGCCACGCTGCTCCTCGAGCCGGTCTTCGCCGCCGCGCCCGACCTCATAGAAGCCGTCATCCTCGTCAAGCCGCAATTCGAAGCCGGCCGCCGCCACGTCGGCAAGGGCGGCATTGTTCGCGATCCCGCCGCGCACCAGCTCGCCATCGACAAAGTTGTCGATTGCATCCGCTCCCTCGGCTGGCATGTCGTCGAAACCATCTCTTCGCCCATCGCCGGAGCCGAAGGCAACAAGGAGTTCCTGCTCTACGCAAGGAGAGATCAATGAGCGGATCAGATATTGGTGCTTCGCAGTTTTCTCGCGGCCACTCGCCATCGCCCTTCGTCTGGCGCGGCCATGGCTCTGGCGATCATCGAACACACTTCCAGATCACGATCGAAACCCCTTCGCAGGCAGATGCGTGATGGAGGCGGATGTGGTCCCGCCATCTGGGGGTGGCCGTCAGGCCGCAGGCGTAATCAGCAGTTCGTCGATGGCCGGAGGCGATGTAACTTCAGGCAATGCTCCATGCACCCGTGTGCCGCTTGCCACTTCTACCAGAACTCTGTTCACGGTGTCTTCCGTTCGTGTCGAGTTTATGTGCAGCTTCCTGGTGGCCTGCATCGCTGTGGTAGCCAAAAGAAAGCGATTCTCGATTTTGAGCCCGGCTTCGTAAACCAGTTGCGATCGCATGATTGCCTCATTTCGCGGTGATGGAACGATTGTGAGCAGAAGCCAAGCTCGTTTCCGCACACCCGCTGTCCGGAATTGACGGCCTTAATGCAAGCCGGTGCAGAGAATGTCGAGGAGGGCCGAAGACGGCTAAAAGCCAGGGTGACGGATTGCCTCTTTGCCAAGCATACGCTCGTAGAGCCGTTTCTCCTAATCCTGTCTCTGTCAAGATCCGTTCAGCTGGAATTTGCGCCTTGCTCAGCACCCCATACGCGGAAAGGTGTTATGCTTACGACTGGTTGTCGAATCCGACCTGGTCTTCTTGCCTGTTCTGCTTTCCCGCTTTACTCGCAAACAATTCCATTCTGAGTCCACGACACAACAACAAAAGGAATCGATTTATGACGGCGAATTTGCAACTGACGTGCAGCGACTGTGGGCAGGATTTCACCTTTTCGAGCGAGGATCAGGACTTCTTCCGGGAGCGTGGCTATTCGGCACCGAAACGCTGCAAGGCGTGCCGCCAGGCAAAGAAGAACGAGCAGGCTGGAGGGGGAGGATATTCTCGGCGGAGTGAATCCCAAGGTACATCGGTCCTGTGTTCCGCCTGCGGCAAGCAGACCACGGTGCCGTTTGAGCCCCGAGGTGACCGGCCGGTATATTGCCAGGACTGTTACAGTGCCGCCAAAAAGAAGGGCGGCGGCGGCCGGGATGACCGCAGGCATAGCCGCTACTAGATCCGGCACCTCTCGAAAATGGCTGCCAACCAGCGCGACGAAGACAGCCTTCGCAAGAGTCTGATTGGGCTGTTTGCATGCGATGTGCGCGCAACCATTCGAAAAATAATTACGCCCCGCGCTGACATTTGCGGCGTCGTGGAGTGTACACTGAAGAAGATCGAAGAATCCGATCTGGTCTTTTTTGCTTGTTCCGCTACCCGCCTTACTCGCAATCAACTCCAAATTGCGTTCGGCGGTACATCTACACCAAAGGAACAAGTTCAATGGAACAGGGAACAGTGAAGTGGTTTAATGACGCGAAGGGATTCGGCTTTTTGAGCCGTCCCAATGGCGAGGATGTTTTCGTGCATTTCTCGGCCATTCAAAGCACTGGCTTTAAAAGCCTGCAGGAAGGCCAGCCAGTGACCTTCGACGTCGTAAAGGGCCCCAAAGGCTTTCAGGCCGAGAACGTGCGGATCGCCTGAGATTTCACGCATCTAATAAAAAGGGCGGCAAAAGCCGCCCTTTTCGTGTCTTATCGAAGGAGAATTCTATGGCCAAAATTGCCCCCCGTCGGGACAAGTACTTCCTGCGAGACCTTCATCAGGAAATCGATCTCTACGATCGCAAGATCGCTTTTGTCGAAAAGTTCGTCGAGTTTGCTTCACCTGCGGACCGTGAGGCGGCCGAAAAAGAACTGCTGGCGAAGAGAGCGCCTCTTGAGAAAGCAGCATTGGAACTCGCCGCATCGGGCGTGGAATACGATGTCAAGGACCTTCCGCGTTCCTTCAGCACAGAAAACCCTGAGCGAAACAGCGTGCGAAAGAATCTCACCTTGGTAAAGCATTAGTAATCTGCCCGCAGCTCGGCGTATATTCAGTCACGGCCGGTTTTCTGACCTGGCACCCCTGTGATGAGCGAGAATCTCATCCATGACGTCCAGACAACAATTCTTTCCCTTGTGCGATTTGCACCACGTCGCGATGCGACGCGTGATGCTGGAGGAAGACTCGGAAGAAATCCGGTCTTTCCATGCATGCCAGCGTCGCGACTGCACACGGATCTTCCGACATTCCAGCGGGTATTCAGACCGGATCGAAGGCAAGTTCGACGATTCGCGAACTTCGCTCAAGGTCTGTCCGCAATGTGGAGCGGTTCTTTTTCTTGCCGCCGTCGATCGCTCGCGGAAGGTGGAGACCTGGGACTGCCCTCAAAGTGAATGTGATTTCTCGGAAGATTATCCGTCCCCTTCCGCTCGATAGCAGCTTCGGGCAACTCGCTTCCGCAGTCCACATCGGTTCGGGTGCGTTCGCTGGCGCCGCTGTTACACTGTACCCGCATGCCCCGCGTAGCCATCGTAAGCAAACCGCGCCAGGAAGACCTTCATCGCATTCTTCCCGAGCTCATCGCCTGGCTGCGCGCGCGCGATTACAAACCCATCATCGATCATGAAGGCAGCGAGTACGCCTCTGACCCGCCCCCCATCGACCGCATGGAGATGCCGCAGCACAAGCCCTCGCTGGTCATCGTTCTCGGCGGTGACGGCACTCTGCTCTCCGCTGCGCGCGCTTTCGGCGCCACCGGCACGCCCATCCTCGGCGTGAATCTCGGCTTCCTCGGCTTCCTCACCGAAGTCCGCCTCTCTGACCTCTACCCCACGCTGGAAGGCTGGTGCACCGGCTGCCACCAGCTCGACGCACGCGCCATGCTTCACTCCGAGCTCTGGCGCAACGGCGCTCTTCACTCCAGCTACGACGCCCTCAACGAAATCGTCGTTTCCAAAGGCGATATCGCCCGCATGGGCGAATTCGGCGTCGAGCTCGATGGCCAGCTCGTCGCCCAATTCCGTGCCGATGGCGTCATTGTCTCCACGCCCACCGGATCCACTGCCTACACGCTTGCCGCCAACGGCCCCATCCTTACGCCCGACGTCGACGTCCACGTGGTCACGCCCATCTGTCCGCACCTGCTCACGTTGCGCCCCATCGTCGTGCGCGGCGACTCATCCCTCACCGTCCGCGTCGAAGGCATCCCCAACCTCGCCCTGCTCACCGTCGACGGCCAGCAGGCGGTCGAGCTCCAGCGCGGCGACGAGCTCCGCTGCCACCGCTCCGCCTACACCGTAAACCTGGTGCGCATCAGCGACAGCGGCTTCTTCGAAGCCCTGCGCAGCAAGCTAAGCTGGGGCGAACGCTAAAAACGCGCGCGCCACTTCATCGACATTCCCGTAATCAGAAACAACGCCGCCCAATAGGAGCAATGAAAGCATCTACCGGGCGAAGAAGTAAACATGCCGGGGAGAGGACCCAACCCGATCGTGCATTCGGGTGTCTCTGTCCGCCCCGGTCGCGCTCCAGGGTAGCCTTGGAGCATGGTAGGCCCTTGTTTTCGCCCCGGGCGCATCGCCAAAGCCAGCGGGATGAGCTTGGCGATGTTGCGTCCGCGGCCGATCAAACTTGAGCCGGAATTCGGTTGATTGATTCAGCGTTCACGCGCTGCATACGGCCATCATTGCTGCGAATCTTCGTTCGCATCCTCGTCGACTCCGGAAATCGTTCCAGACATTTCCGCCGTAACGGTGGAGAAACCGAATTTGTAAGGGACCACCGGCGCCACCGACATGGTGAGCGTAACCGTGCCGCCGGACGCGCCGCTAAAGCGACCTGTTCCACCGATAATGTCAAAAATCCTTATGCAGACGGCTTGCCCAAGCGCGAGATTGATGCAATCTGATCCAGCCGTGAGATTGAGCTTTAATAGACTTCCATCCTGGGTGCGAAGCACGCCCTCGCCAGCCAGAACTGGGATATAAAGCCCCGAGCAAGTGCCGGACGGTTGCGGAGAAGCTGCGCTGGCGCTCACCACACGAAGAGCGAACTGTCCTAGCGTACCTTTCCCGGCCAGACTGTATTCGCTTACACCTGTGCCGGTTTGCAGATTGACGGTGCTGGGAGCAGCAGTACCCGAAAGCGTCATCTTTACGGGTGTCTCCTGCGCATAGAGACCTGCTGCGCCGAGAGTGAGTATCAGCGCCACGGCTGTCATATGTTTCATGAGATTCCTCCGTTCTTTCTTGTTCAGGTACCCTTGGGCACCCGGGGTGAATCCAGAAGTGAATTGAATCCGCGCCAACGTCAACCGAATTGCTTCTGAACTCTGGCGGTCCAGCTTGCGTAATGAAAACAAACCATTTGCCAGAGTGCCTGACCTGACGCAAGAAGACTGGGAGGTTACAGCGAGAGCGTGCTAGACTGTCCTAACCCCTTGGACAGAGGCTCTAAAACGTGGCGGCCCCAACGAAAAATTCGGCGTGCCACCGTTTCGGTGTCTTCCAGGCGGACCTGGAGCAGGGAGAACTGCGAAAGTTCGGCACGCCCGTCAGGATTCAGGACAAGCCCTTCCGCCTGCTTGCGGTGCTGCTGGAGCGCCCCGGGGAGGTCGTAAGCCGCGAGGAGTTGCGCGGGCGCCTGTGGCCCGCGGACACGTTTGTCGAGTTCGATGATGGGCTGAACGCCGCGGTGAAGAAACTGCGGGCTGCGCTCAACGACACCGCGGATCGGCCACACTTCATCGAGACCGTCCCGAAACGCGGATACCGATTCGTAGCGCCGCTGATTCGAGAAGAGGATCGAGGCTCCGTCCCGCCGGATCAGCCGATAGCTGCGCTTCCGCAACCGGAGCTGAAGAGAAGCTCCCTGCGGGAACGGCTGCTTCGCTTCGGCGTTCCGGCGGCCGTTGCGGTCTTGCTGCTCGTAGCAGGAACAGTACTCTTCTTTGTTATCCGTCACCGGCCGGTTCTCACCGAAAAAGACACGGTTCTGCTTGCAGATTTCGCCAACTCGACCGGCGATCCGGTTTTCGACGGCACCTTGCGCCAGGGCCTTGAGATCGAACTGGAGCAGTCGCCGTTTCTGAGTCTCATTTCAGACGAGCGCGCCCAGCAGACGCTTCGGCTCATGGAGCAAGCACCCGATGCCCGCATCACACCGCAGATTGCTCACGACCTTTGCGAAAGGACTCAAAGCGCAGCTTATGTCAATGGTTCGATTGCAAGATTTGGCTCAGAGTACATTCTTGGTCTGAAGGCGGTGAGTTGTTCAACCGGAGACGTAGTTGCCGAAGAGCAGCAAACCGCGAGTGCCAAAGAGAATGTGCTGGCGGCTCTCGACAAAGCAGCAGGCGCACTGCGCGCAAAACTGGGCGAATCGTTAAAGTCGGTTGAGAAATTTCACACGCCGCTTGAACAGGCCACCACTCCATCACTCGAAGCACTGCAGGCCTACACCTTCGGACGCATACTCATGGGGTGGAAAGACGAGTTCGAGGCGTCGATTCCGTTTTTCCAACGCGCCACCCAACTCGATCCGAACTTCGCAATGGCGCATGCGGCGCTCAGTTCAGGTTATCGGACCGTAGGCGAGACGCTGCGTGGCGAAGCAAGCGCAAGGAGAGCCTATGAACTGCGTGGCCACGTAACCGAACTTGAAAGATATTACATCGAAGGCACGTATTTCCAGTTCACTACTGGCGACCTCGAAAGAGCGCGTCAGGTTTTTGAACTCTCACAACAGGTATACCCGCGCGATGTGAGAACACCACTCCGCCTCTGGCAAATAGACTCGGAATTGGGACAGTACGAAGACGCCCTAGTCCATATACGCGAAGCAATCAGGCTAAATCCGTCGAGAGCGGTGAATCTCACAGATCTGGTTGAAAGCCTGATAAATCTGAACAGATCTCAGGAGGCTCGCGCAATCGCGCAAAAGGCAATTGCCGACGGCCTCGGCTCAACGGCGCTGCACCTCAAGCTCTATAAGCTGGCATTCCTGGAAAATGACTCCCAGGAGATGGCCCGCCAGGCCGCGTCAGTCGCCGGCAAAGGGAACCCTGAAGCCCAGATGCTCGAATTCGAAGCCGATACTGCGGCATATTTTGGACGGCTGACTGAATCTCGTAAGCTGTCCAGACTCGCTGAATTCTCGGCACTGCGTGAAAAAGAGAATGAGGCCGCAGCAGCTTTCGCGGCAAACGGAGCATTACAGGATGCTCTCTTTGGAAACCTGGGCGATCTGCCTGCTGCCGTGAAGCAAGCGCTTGACGTCCCGTCCGGGAGAGTTGCGCAGTACCTGACAGCTTTAAGTTTGGCGCTGGGGGGCGACATCGCGCGCGCGCAGTCGTTGGCGGATGATCTAGGCAGGCGCTATCCCGACGATACTCTCGTCCGATTCAATTACCTCCCGGCGATTCGCGCCCAAATCGCGCTGGGCCATCATGATCCCTCGACGGCGATTGATCTGCTTCGGCCGGCCCGGCCGTACGAGCTATCGAATGTATGGAGGAGGGGAGGTTTTCTGGCCCCGATCTACGTGCGTGGAGAAGCTTATCTCATGGCGCAGAGAGGGGCTGAAGCTGCCACTGAATTTCAGAAGCTTCTCGATCACCGCGGAATCGTTGCCAATTCTCCCTCAGGCGCGCTGGCGCACCTTCAATTAGGAAGGGCAAATCTCCTGATGGGAGACAACACCAAAGCAAAAGCTGAATACCGTGAGTTTCTCGACCTTTGGAAGGACGCCGACCCCGACATCCCCGTTCTGAAGCAGGCCAGGGCAGAATACGCGAAGCTGAAGTGAGCCCGTCAGCAGCAGCGGTAAAGCTTTTCGGTGACTGCATAATCGCCGCTGGGTCCACGAGACAATCGTAAGTTGGATACCGAGCGAGGATCGCCGAGTCGCGACCTACCGCACCACTTCCGCCAGCAGCACCTGCGCCTTCTGCGCCAGCGTGTTCGCCCCATCCACATCCCCGTTCGCCAGCGCCTGCTTGGCCTGTTTCAGGAACTCCTTGATGTGTTCGATGGTGTGTTTGTCCTGCTCGCTCAGATTTCCCTTGATCTCCGCTAGCTGCCGTTCCGTGTTGTAGATCGAGTTCTGCGTCTGCAGCTTCAGGTTTGGCGGGTCACCCGATGAAATCTGCCCCAGCGCCGGCACGCTGTTGTCAGCCACCTCGGTCGGCGGCGGAGGTGTATCTTTCGGTGCCGCCTTACGGTGCCGAACATGTTTCTTGGGTTCAGGTTGCGGCGGCGGCTCGGGCGCCGGTTCTGGTGTGCTTTCAGCCGCTGTGGGCGGCTCGGGCGCCGTGGTTACCTCCGGCGGCGGCTCTGGCGGCGGGGACTCAACCAGCGGCGGCGCCAGCGGTTGAATCTGCGCCAACTGCTGGTGCCGATGCAGGCATCCCGTCAGCAGCACCATTGGCAGCAGCCAGGCAGCGCTCTTGACCGGTCCATTCATCCCGCAAGCCCTTTCGTCTCTTTCACATCCGCCGGTTGAAGATGCCGGCGTCCCCAATCCGTAGCGGTGAGTGGAATTCGCAGCCGGAACTCCGTGCCACGGCCTATGTTCGATTGTACTTCGATGCTGCCGTGGTGCAACTGCAGAATGCGGTAGGTCATCGCAAGACCAATGCCACTGCCGCCGCTCTTCGTGGTGAAGTAAAGATCGAAGATCTTCTCGCGAATCTCTTCGGGAATCCCAGGGCCCTGGTCGGCGATCCGCAGAACCGCTGCTTTCTGGCCCGGCGTCCGCCCCTTGTCGCCGTTTACATTCGCTCTGCCGTCCTCTTCCAGGATCACTTCCAGCCTGCCGCCCTCCGGCATGGCCTGCGCACCGTTCTGGATCACGTTCAGCGCCGCCTGCTTCAGAAGATCGGCATCCACATTGGCAACTAAGGGGTTAGATGGCATCTCGCTCAATAAGGTAACGTTCCGCGTGGAAAGTTCTTCCGTGGCCAGCGCCAGCACGTCTCCAAACACGTCGCGCAGGTCCTGCTCCCGCAGTCGCAGCTCAACTGGCCGCGAGAAATCCGCCAGCGTCTGCACCACCCGGTCCAGACGGTGAATCTCCGCCTCGATCACATCCAGGTGCCGCGTCGCCGCCGCTCCGCCATCGCCCAGCTTGCTCTTAAGCAGCTCCAGATGCACCACAATTGCGTTGATCGGATTCTTTACCTCGTGCCCCACACCCGAAGTCAGCCGCCCGATCGCCGCCATGCGCCGTGAAACCTCCAGCTCCGACTCGATCGCCTCCACCGATTCCAGATCGTGCAGCGTGATCAGCGCCCCCAGCCCCTGCTGCGTCTCGTCGTCGTGGATAAAATCCATTGAAACCTGAAGCCGCCGTCCCGTTTCCGTCCGCACTTCTTCCTGGATCAGCGCCACTCCTGCGTCAAACGCCTGCCGCAGCGTCTGCCCCAGCACCGTCGAACGGTCGAATATGTCATGCGCCCGCTTGCCCATGATCTGATTGCGGTCCACCTGCAAATACCTCGCCGCCGCCTCTGAAACCAGCACCGCGCGCCCGTCTCCTGTAAACAACACGATTCCGTCCTGAAGGTTTCCCAGAATCTGGTCGAGATTCTCCTTCAGCGCTGAGAACACCTCTTCCACGCTGCGGATACGCTGTCCGATCATTTCGATCTTGGTCGAGACCCGTTCCGCCGTGTCCTTCTTGGCCTCCACTTCCTTGGGCGCAATCGCATCCTGGTCCACCGGGCCGGAGCTCAGACGGGTAACTGCCGTCCAGTAATCGAGCTGCCGGCTGATTCGCTCCATCGGGTGCAGCGCCAGATTGCTCAGCAAAAATGCCACCAGCAGCGCCAACAGCAGCGCCAGCGTCATCAGCACCAGCGCTTTCTTCAGCAGCGGAAAATAGAAGGCCCGCACCAGCGAATTGTGAATGCCCACATTCACCGTCACAAACCGCTGCCCGTTCCGGTCCAGCGGCATGGTGATGTTGAAAACCCGCGGCGGACCGAAAATCACTTTCATCTGCTGGATCGTGCTGTCGTGCAACAGCTCGTCATAGCTCGGCCGCGCCTGAATGGGCTCATCTTCCGCGGTCGGATTTGTGCTCAGCAGCGCTTTGCCCTCGCTGTCGCCGATGTTGATGTCGTAGACCGTCGGTGAATGGCTGTTGACCGAGTTGATCACTGCCTGCAGGGACGTGCTGTTCCGCACCGCATCCGCCACCAGCGCGCGCAACGCTCCAGGATCGTTGGGATTGACCGTCTTGCCCTGCAGACCCTCCTCCAGCGCGTTCTGCACTGCCACCCGAATCTCTTCGGCGCCCATGCGATCGCTGTCGTAGGGCTGCTGCACTGCCACGTGCAGCAACTCGCTCAGATACACGATCGAGACCAGCCCGGCGATGATGAACACCAGCCCGGTAATGGCGAGAACGAGTTTGGTCTTAAGCGTCATGCTTCGGCGCGCTGCGAAAAAGCTCAGCGCCAGGGAAAGGCGCCCCTTCAGGCCGGCTCCAAGCTTCTTGAAAGGCGTCGTAAACTTTGCCAAAGCAACCGGGCTTCTAGCCCATGAGGGAAGAATATCTTTAAAGTCCGCTCTTTGTTCGTTCTTCACTGTTCACTAATCACTGTGTCCACTGTCCACTGTTCACCGTCCGCCATTACGGCGTGGCCATTTCTCGCGTGCGGCCGTACTCCTTAAGCTTGTTGTGCAGCGTCTTCAGGCTGATGCCCAGGATCTCCGCTGCGCGCGTCTTGTTTTGCCCCGTCATCTCCAGCGTGCGCAAGATCAGCTTCCGCTCCGCTTCCTCCACCGTGGTGCCCACGCGCACGCTCACCACGTCCGCTCCGGAAACGTCCTCCACCGCCACCTGCCGCTTGCCGAATCCCGTAGGCAAATGGCTCGGGTCCAGCGGTGAACCGTCGGGGCAAAGAATTACCGCCCGCTCCACCGTGTTTCGTAACTCACGCGCATTTCCTGGCCAGTCATACGCCATCATCTTTTCCAGCATCGATGGCGAGAGCCCGGATACCTTGCGCCCATGCTTCCGGTTCATCTCCTCGATCATGGCCTCCACCATCGGCGGCACATCCTCCATGTGCTCGCGCAAAGGCAGCATGTGAATGTTGAACACATTCAGCCGATAGAAAAGATCCGCCCGCAGATGTCCCGCCGCTACCGCGTGTTCCGGGTCGCGATTCGTCGCCGCCAGCACCCGCACATCCACCTCCTGCTCCGCGCGCGCGCCCAACCGGCGCAGCTTGCGCTCTTCCAGCACCCGCAGCAGCTTGGCCTGCGTCGCAATTGGCATCTCGCCCACTTCGTCAAGCAGCAGCGTGCCGCCCGACGCCAGCTCGAAGCATCCCGCGCGCCGCTCCGCCGCTCCTGTGAACGCGCCCTTCTCGTGCCCAAAAATCTCGCTCTCGATCAGCGTTTCCGGAATCGCCGCGCAGTTCACCGCCACAAACGGCCGCGCCTTTCGCGGGCTCAGGTCGTGCAGCGTGCGCGCCACCAGTTCCTTGCCCGTTCCGCTCTCCCCGGTAATCAGCACGCTCACGTTCGACGGCCCGATCTGCTCGATCAATCCGAAGATCTCCCGCATCGCCTTTGAGCTGCCCACCATCGACCCCAGCACGCCGCTCTCGCGCAGCCGCCGCCGCGCCACTTCCAGCTCGATCGTCGTTTCGCGCTGTCGCACTGCGTTAGCGAGGATCGTGCGCAGCCGCGTCGAGTCCACCGGCTTCTGCAGAAAGTCGTAGGCGCCCAGCTTCATCGCCTCCACCGCTCGCTCAATCGATCCCATCGCGGTCAGCACCACCACCGCCAGGTTCGCGCTCACGCCCGCGCCCGGCTCGCCGAGCCGCTCCAGCAGCCCGATCCCGTCCAGCCGCGGCATCTTCAGATCCGTCACCACAATGGCCGGATCGAACGCCCGCGCCTTCTCCAGACCCTCCAGCCCGTCCTTCGCCGTCTCCGTCCTGTACCCCCAGGAGGAAATCAGCTCAGCCAGCCCGGTCAGGGCATGCGGCTCATCTTCGACAATCAACACCTTTACATGGTTGTCCATTTGGGGAATTCCACTCGTGCCTACAGTTTACCCTCTATGTAAATTTTTCCCTAGCCTTTTGCCCGCTTTTTAGAGTGTCCTCCCATGTCTTAGCCCCATGCGCCGCGCCAACGCTCACCTCGGTCCCTCCGCTCGGTTTCACCCCCGCCCCACAAACGGCATCTTCGTCGCCATCACCGTCATGAACTGCACATTCGCATCCAGCGGCAGCCCCGCCATGTACAACACCGCATCGGCCACATGCTTCACATCCATCCGTGGCTCGGGCATCGTGCTTCCGTTTGGCTGCAGCGCGCCCACCGCCAGCCGCTCGCTCATCTCCGTAACCGCATTCCCAATGTCAATCTGCCCGCACGCAATGTCGAACGCGCGCCCGTCCAGCGAAATGCACTTCGTCAATCCCGTGATGGCGTGCTTGGTCATCGTATACGGCGCCGAATTCGGCCGCGGCACATATGCCGAAATCGATCCGTTATTGATGATCCGTCCGCCCCGCGGCTGCTGCGCCTTCATCATCCGTATCGCCTCCTGCGCGCAGAGAAACGCACCCGTCATGTTCGCGTTCACCACGTCCATCCATTGCGTATAGGTCAACTCTTCCATCGGCACTCCGGGAGCGCTTGCGCCGGCATTATTGAACAGAACATCCACGCGCTCGAACGCGTCCCGAGTGCGCACAAACAGCGACTTCACCTGCTCCGGCTGTCCCACATTGGTCGGTACCGCAAGCACGCTCGCGCCGCCTCCCGCCATCTCCGCCGTCTCTACAAGCTTCTCCAGCCGCCGTCCCGCCAGCACTACCGAATACCCCGCGCCGTGCATGGCCAAAGCTACCGCCCGCCCAATCCCGCTTCCCGCCCCGGTAATCACTGCAACTTTGCCAGTGCCGGCAGCTTTGTCATCTGTCTCCATCGCGTAGTCATCTCTCCTCGTTTACTCAATTTACCGTCGCATGCTCATATAGCGCACCGTCGATTCTCGCATGTCAGGCCATCCATGCTGCCGACCTCATTCCTCTGTGACAGGGCAAACGCATGAAGGACATTTGTTAACTCCAGTGGTTCCGATCTACTCGCGCCGTGGGCGCAATGTTCGATAGCCCAGCGTTTCAAACGCTGGGGAAGCGGCCGAAAAAGACCCCGGAGCCCTGTAGGGGCGGCGGAAGGAAGCCGGCAACCCCAGAATTCTTCGTTCATGCGATTGCCCTGTCCTCTGTGACTCCGCTCACACCCATCCCACAAAAACGCGAGTATCGTTGGTTCAACTACCCTTTCGAGAAGGCTTCGGCCGCTCCCGCACAGTCGCATCGCAGTCCGGGCGCGGATTTTCCCTCGTGGTTCCTTCCCATGGAGGAGAGATGAAGCCCCTCGGTCCACACGGGTCCTTTCTGCAACGGCTCTTTCCGGTCATCCTGCTTCCCGCAACTCTCATCCTCGGAACCTCTGCCGCTCAATCCCAAAAAACTCCACAAAACGCGGCCGCCGCTCAAAACGCCGAGCCGCCACAAGCATCTTCAGACGCGCCCATTACCGCTGAAGATATCGGAGACTCGCTCCTGGTCAAGCGGCGCTACCATGAGGCTCTCGACGCCTACAAGAAAATGTCCCACCCCTCCGCCGATTTGTGGAACAAAATGGGCATCGCCTACCAGATGATGTTTGACCTGAAAGACGCTGCGCGCTGCTACAAGGAGTCGCTGCATCTATCGCCCGCTCACGCCTGGGCTCTCAACAATCTCGGCACCATTTACGACGCGCACAGCGACTTTGCCAAGGCCGAGCCTCTCTATCGCAAGGCCTTCCAGGCCGATCCGCAATCGGCGCGCATTGCTATGAATCTTGGCACCAACCTCATGACACAGCGGAAATATAGTGAGGGCTCGGAGATGTACAAAAAAGCCATGGCCCTCGATCCGGAAGTCTTTGGCAGCACCGAAGGCCCCATTTCAGAAAACGCTGTGCCCCTCGAACAGCGCGGCGCCATGAATTACTACATGGCCAGGGATTACGCCGTGTCCGGAGATCTCGAACACGCCATCAAGTATCTGAGGAAGGCCCTGAACGAAGGATATTCAAATCCTAACGACGTGGCCCAGGACAGCAGCTTCGCCGGCCTCCGTAAGAACGCGGCCTACCAGCGGCTGATGGCCGAGCAATCCAAACAGGCTGCTTCCCACCATCAGGCCTCCGACGACCTGCCGCCTGCGCCTCAGGGCGGGGACGAATAACGACGGAATAAAAGCAAAATGGGCATGCGATCCACCGCCCGCCCCCATCGTTCTGTCTTTCCTCGCTCTGCTTGGAAAATCAGCCAAATGCAAAATTCCCCATGCGGTTCTTCCGCCGTACCTCCGCATCAATTGCGTTATCCTTATGTGGCGTCGCCACAGGAACAAAATGCCCACTTCTAAATTGGATCTGTTGCAGGGGACCCTGGACCTCATGGTCCTGCAAACACTCGTTGCCATGGGCTCGCTTCATGGATACGGTGTTGCTCGTCGTATCGAACAGATCAGCGGCAATCAAGTGCTGCTCAACCAGGGAACCATCTACGCCGCCCTCGTGCGCCTCGAGCAGCGCGGCTGGATCGCTTCCAAATGGGGCGTTTCCGTCAACAAGCGCAAGGCAAAGTTCTATTCCATCACCAGGTCCGGACGCCGCCAGCTTGCGGACGACGCGCACTACTGGCAGCGCCTGGCCGGCGTTATGGAGCGCATCTTCGCCATGAGCCCGGAAGCGGAAACATGAGCGGCAAGCTGAGGAGAATTCGGCGGCGCCTGTGGGCGTTCTGCGCTCGCCGAGCGCTCGACACCGAACTCGAAGCCGAGCTCGAGTCCCACCTTCAGCTCGCCATCGACGAGCTTGTCGAACGCGGAGCGTCGCCGCAAGAAGCCCGCCGCCAGGCCCTGATTCATTTTGGCGGAGTCCAGCAAGCGCGGGAAAAGCAAAGGGAGGCGCGAGGATTTATGCCGCTCGACATTCTGCTCCGGGACCTCAGGTACACCGTGCGCAAGCTCTTGCGCGATCCGGGATTCACCGCCATCGCCGTTCTCATCCTCGCCCTCGGCATCGGCGCCAATGTTGCCGTCTTCAGCGTGGTCAACACCATCATGCTGCGCCCACTGCCGTTTCCCAATGCGCAGGAGCTCGTCTGGATCGCTCACCCTCTGCGCAAGTGTGGCCTGTCCTGCGCCACCTACTCTACCGATGCCTACGATGAGTTCCGCATGTACAGCCGCTCTTACCAGGACGTGACCGGGTATTTCGCCTTCTCCGTCCCCGGCAATATGCGCGTCCGCATCGGCAACAACGTGCCCCAACCCGCAACCAGCATCGACGTGATCGCTAACTTTTTCCAGGTCCTTGGCGTGCATCCCGAAAAAGGGCGGCTCTTCACCGCCGCCGATGCGCGCAACGGCGCCCCGCCGGTCATCTTGCTCACTGACGCCTGGTGGCGCAGCCAGTTTGCGGCCGATCCCAACATCGTTGGCAAAGCATTCGACATCAACGGCCGGCAGACCACCGTCATCGGCGTCCTGCCCAGGACCTTCGATTTCGGCGCCATCTTTTCCCCCGGCGCCAGGGTTGACGCCATCACGCCGCTGGCGCTCTACGGTCCGCCACGCGACTGGGGCAATATCGTCACCATGATCGGACGACTCAAGCCCGGCATCTCCATCGCCCAGGCCACTGAAGATGCCGCGCGCGTCACACCTAAATTGTGCTGGAACAACAAATATCCGCATTCGTGCGGCAGCTACAAGACTCCGGTTCCCACTCCGCTTAAGCAGCACGTCAGCGGTCAGCTCCACAGATCCCTTGTCGTCTTGTGGGCGGCGGTGGGTATGATCCTGCTTATCGCCTGCGTCAATCTCTCCAACTTGCTGCTCGCACGCGCCGCCGCTCGCTCAAAGGAATTCGCCATGCGTGGCGCACTCGGCGCCAGCCGCGGCCGCATCGTCGCCCAACTCCTCACTGAGAGCCTGGTTCTCTCCGTTGCCGGCTCAGCCCTCGGCCTTGTCTTCGCCGCGGCGGTCATATTATGGCTCAGGACTCAGGGCGCCATCGCCCTGCCCCTGCTCAGCCAGTTGAGCATCGACAAATCCGCGCTAGCCTGGACACTACTCATCGCCGTCGTCTCCGCGGTGTCCTTCGGCCTCGTCCCCGGCATCCGCATGGCTTACGGCAACCTCCACGAAGCACTCAAAGACTCAGGCCCGGGTTCCGGCCAGAGCCGCAAGCATGAACGCCTTCGTTCGGTCCTCGTCATCTCCGAGGTGGCTCTGGCTTCTGTGCTCTTGGTCGGCGCCGGATTGCTGCTCCGCAGTTTCCTCCGCGTTCTCGACATCGACCTCGGCTTCCAGCCCGAACACGCCGCCGCCATCAGCGTTGAGTTCGATCCCAGCACGCCCAGCGCCGAAGCCTGGACGCAAAAGCAGGTCGTCTTCTTCCAGCAGGTGCTCCGTCGGGTCGGCGCCATTCCCGGCGTCAATGCCGCGGGCATCACCGATTACCTGCCCCTCGATCGAAACCGCTCCTGGGGCGTGCCTTTTCCCAAAGGTGTCAGGAAGCCTGACGATCTGCAGTCCGGACCCCTCGTCTACGTCATCACTCCCGGCTACCTTCACGCCATGGGTACGCGCATTCGCGGTCGAGACTTCTCCTGGGACGACAGTCCGAAAAAGGAGCAGGTGGTCATGATCAACGAATCCTATGCGCGTTTCCTGGCCAACTATGCTAAATGGCCCAATCACGAAGCCCTCGGCCAGGTCCTTGCCGCCGGAAATCAGGATATCCACGTCGTCGGCGTGGTCGACGATGTGCACGAAGAAACCGTCGAGGGAGAAGCCGGCTGGCAGATTTACTATCCCATCACGCAGCAACCCCCACCGGAGCCGAGCTCGTTGTCCGCACGCCGCTGCCTCCTGCTGCGCTCGCCTCCAGCGTCCTGCGCACCCTGCGCGATCTGAATCCCGATCAACCCGCAGCCGAGTTCAAGCCCATCGCCATGCTCGTCGACCACGCCAACTCATCGCGACGCTTTTTCGCTATGCTCGTCGGGGCTTTTGCTGTGCTGGGCTTGTTACTTGCCGCGCTCGGAATCTACGGCGTCATCTCTTACTCAGTTACACGCCAGACCCAGGAAATCGGCATCCGCATGGCTCTCGGCGCCAGCGCCAGTCACGTGCGGATGACCATCCTCAAAAGCACCCTGCGCCTCGCCGCCATCGGAATCCTTGCCGGCGCAGTCGCCTCCATCGCTGTGGCGCGGCTTGTCGCCGCCCTGCTCTATGCAACTTCTCCCTGGGATCCCGCGAGTTGGTCCGCCATGGCCGCTGCGCTTCTCGCCGTCGCGGCGCTGGCAGCCTACCTGCCGGCCCTGCGCGCCTCCCGCATCAGCCCCCTCGTCGCCCTGCGCGCTGAATAAACACTGCTGAAAATCCTCCAGAAGCCGGGCTTTGTAACAGGGCACGAGTTTACTCGTGCCGCAAACGCAAAAAATCAACGGCGCGCTTTTAGCCCCTGAGGATGCTTTTGAAGTGGGCCCAGCGGCCAGATCCGCGCCGATCTCCAGCTACGTGGATTACTCATCGGCGCAAATGATCTGCTGATTGCGGCCCATGCTCGCTGCCTGGGGCTCACGCTGGTCACGAACAACATGCGAGAATTTGGCCGCGTCACGGGACTCAAGCTCGAAAACTGGACCTAGTCCCACCATATCGCTTCCGTCGTTCTTGCTCAGTGCGCCGTCGCATCCGTCTGCACCGCCTGCACCGGCGCCGCCAACTGCGTAGCCGGCGCAGCCACCGGCTTCTGCTCCGTCGCCGGCCCCCCCGGACGCTTCGAATCCACCTGCAGCATCACCACCTGCTGCCTGCGGTCGCGCAGAATCGTCACCGGGATCGGCTTTCCCTGGTTCGCGCGCAGCGCGCGGTCCCATCCCGACACGTTCGTCACTTTCTCCGTGCCTACCTTCAGAATCACGTCGAAAGCCTTCAGCCCTGAAATCGCCGCTTCGCTCTTCCGCGCCACCTGCTTCACCATCAGCCCGCTGGCTACGCCCAGGTACTCGGCCATCTGCGACGTCAGCGGTTCCACCAGCGCGCCCACGTTCAGCGTGCTCCCGAAGAACGGCAAATGGAATCCTCCCGAAACCGGCGACTGGCCGCCGCTGGAAAGCATCCCCATTCCTGCCGACGGAAACACATCGCCGCCGTTGCCGATGCGGTCTGATGCCTCATGCTCCACCGCGCGCTTGGTCGCCAGCTTCAGCGCCAGCGTTTGTAACTCGCCATTGCGGCTGATCATGACGCTCACCATGTTCCCCGCCGGATAATGGTAGAACATCTGCCAGAATTGCGTGACGTTTTCCACCTTCTGACCGTTGAGCGAAAGAATAACGTCGTTGACCTCGATGCCCGCCTGTGCCGCCGGCGCATCGTGATCGATCAGCGTCACCACCGCGCCGCGCACTTCCTTCAATTTCAGCGTCTGCGCTTTGTCCGCAGTTACATCCTCCAGGTCCACGCCCAGGTAAAGCTTCGACCCGTCATGCAGCAGAGCATTCGTTTGCCCCACCACCTGCACAATGTCGCCCACCTGCGCATGGCTCACCCGCGGCGCCATCACCAGCGCCAGCCCTCCAACAGCAATCGTTCCCGCAATCCCGAATACCGCTTTGCATCGCCTCGAAAAGTAATCCATGGTATTTCTCCCGTTTTATCTTCAGCCGGCGGTGCTCTTCATTTGCGGCGCCGGTCCGGCTGCAGTCCCATACCTCATTGAGTTACCGGGGCCCGGCTTAACACCTCGCGTGAAACATTCCTGATCTGGGGATTCGAATCCGAATTCGCCACCGTGTTCAGCACTTGGCGCACGCTGGTGTCCGCTTCCACCGGCTCCAGAATGTTGATGGCCGTCGACCGAATGCCCGGATCGGCATCATTGAGCAGCGATTCCAGCACCGCGTCGCGCACCCGCAGATCGCTGCTCACATAGGGCTCCAGCCCCTGCAGCGCCGTCATGCGCACGTTGCGATTGTTGTCGTAGAGCAGCGCCACCATCAGCGCGTCGCGAATTCCCGCCGCCTGGCAGCCACGCCCGGCGCGGCATTCATCCGCCATCAGCGCCACCGAATTGTCCCGCACTCCAGCCGATGCCGCGTTTTCCGACGCCACCATCAACAACTGCCGGATGTTTGGATCGTCCAGAGATCCGCGGATTTGCTCCGGCACCAGCCGGCTGTAGCGCACCTCAACCACCTGGCTGTTGGGCTGTCGCTCAATACTCACTACGCTGGCCACGTTGGACAAGCTCGCCGCCTGCGGGCCCTCAGCAACCAGAGAACGATCCTCGGCTCTAACCTGATTGGGAACCTGAGCTGCCGTCGAATTCGCCACCGGGCCGTTCGTCGCCGTCTGCTGCACCGAGCGGCTCACCGCAAACTCGTACCCGGCAAGGATCCCTATCCCGCCCCCGGCAATCAGAAGCAGAAGCGCCGCTGCCGGCGCCGCACTCAAGCTGGCAAAGTTGTTTTGCGCGCGCCGCGCCAGCCGCTGGTACCACCGCATCGGCGGCAGCGCGTCCAGCGCCTCCTCCAGCCGCATCCGCGAGCGCGCCATCAGGTTCGCGCTCGGTTCCACCACTGGATAAGCGTTGGCCAGCACCTTCAACGCCAGCAGTTGCTCGCGCTCATTCTGGCATTCCCCGCAGCCCGCCACGTGCCTTTCCAGCTCGTGCAATTCTTCGTCGGCTAACTCCCCGTAGGCGGCCGTGACAATCTTTTCGTGCGCCACTTCGCAGTTCATCGCAAAGTCCTTCCAGCCTCAAGAAATCCTCACAATCCGCAGGAAAAAGTCTGCGGCCCAAATCAGCATTCAGCGCAAATCCGCCAGATGCATTCTCAGCTTTTTCGTCGCCCTGAAGAGCGTATTCTTTGCCGTTTCTTCCGTCGTTTTGAGCATCTCGCCTATCGTTCGCAGGCGTAGCCCCTGGTAGTGCTTCAGTTCAAAAACCATTCGTTCCCGCGGCGTCAGCTTCTCCAGCGCTACCTGGATCTTCTCCGCTAGCACCTTGCGGTCGAGCTCCTTGCCGGGGTTCGAATACGACCGCTCATCCGATACCGCCGAGAGAAGATCGATCTCCTCTCCCTGGTGATCCAACACCACCGACCGGTCTTCGCGACGCGTCTTCCGCCGCCGCAACTGGTCCAGGCAAAGGTTGGTCACAATCCGGTAAATCCAGGTGTAGAACGAGCACTCGAAGCGGAAGTTGCCGATATACCGGTAGGCCTTGAGAAATGCCTCCTGGTAAATATCCTCGGCGTCGTGCTCGGATCCAGTCAGATGCAGCGCCAGCCGCAACACCTGGTGCTCATACTGCCTCACCAGCGCGTCAAAGGCCGCCCGCGAACCCGCCTGTGCCTCGCGGATCAGGTCCATCTCGGCCGAGTTCGACTGCACCCGTTCGCCGCTGCGGCTGGAGCCGTGTCGGTGCGCGCCGTCTCCCTTGGCCCCGCCCATTGCCGTCGTCGCCGTCATGCCTACCGACGATTGTACCTTCCGGGCCGCAGGCCACAACAAGCTGCCTGCTGCCTGGACCGGCGTAATGGGGCAGGTTACCGCATCGGCTTCCATCGAGTCTCCGCCTTGAAGCCGTTCCGCTTCACCAGGGAACCGGACCGGAGGATCCTACAACCCTTCACTGGATCGCGCCCCGCCTAACGGGCCGTCCACACCTCAATTGTCCCCAGCTGCCCTGCGGCTCTTTCCCGCGCCGCAGAGCCCTGTTTCCATTCCAGTAGACGCGCCGCCGGGGCATTTGTAATCGCAAACATGCCCGCATCAACACCGCTTTCATTACCATCGGAACCACTCATGCCAGGCGCCCGCCCAGGCAGACCACCCCGCCGGCGTGGCTCACACTCCGGCTTTCAAAAGGGCGCTGTCATCCCGAATTGCAGTGAGGGAACATAGAACGGAGGCATCGCCTCGTTCCTGCACAGGCTTACTTCGAGCCCGGAGGCACAATGCCGTTCATGCGCAGATACTCCACCATCTGCCCGTAGTGGTCGAATCCGTGCGCAGAGATAAAAGAGGCAATCACCGACCGCGTGTGCAGACCGTCGACGCCGCCAATCGCAACGTAGGCATTCTCCGGAGTAATCGTCGCCAGCGCCTTGTGCGCGTAGGCGAAGGAATCCGCGGCAGTCTTCAGAAGATCCTCCTTCGTCGTCAGGCTTTGGAGGCTCTTCGGGTCAACCGGCACCTTCTCCCCGAGAATCGTCGAAGCGAAGTAGTAGTTCGCCAGCGTCACGTGCGATATCTGCTGCGCGAACGTGCGCACCCCGTCGTACTTCGGGCCCTGCGAGGCCGCAAAGTTTGCCGCAGTCGGCGCAAAGCCGTACTTGTCCGCAGGCATCGCCCGCGCCACTCCCATAAAGTCATGCTCGAAGAGGTTCAGCAACTCATCCTGCGCCTGCACCGGTGACATCTGGGTGCCGGCCGCCACCTTCGCACTTTTTGACCCCGCTTGCGCAGAGCCAACCAGGGTACAGCCGCTGAGTATCAACGCGGTGCAAACATACCGAAGACGCATAGATCACCTCTCCTGCAATTTTGCGATGCTCAACAGTCTAGCAGACGCCCGTTACAACTCGTCGGCAAATAAAGCTGCGAGTCAGAGCCGTGGCGAGATCAGCATCGGCCACGGCACATCACTTGATCCACGCGTCAATAATCTCTATCCATCATCCCCCGGCCGGCAATGCTTCTCCACCTTCTTTATCACTATGGCCCACGCAATCCGTGTCCCGGAGGGACACATCGAAAATAGCCCCGGGTGAAACCCGGGGAACGCCAAGACCACCTGAACGGGCGTCCCGTAGGGCCGCTGCGATGCGCCAGGTGCAGCCCCCCTCGTGGCGGTCAACTGGCCACTGCCGAGCTTCGTAATAAGAACAAGGCTTCACTCGCCGTGGCGAGCTGAAAAACTTGATACTCCGAGGCTTTGTAACAGGGCATGACTTCAGTCGTGCCGCAAGTGCCGCAAAATAAGTGTTGGGCTTCAGCCCCTGCCATGCTTACTTCGCCTCTTTCGCTTCTCATTCGGAAGATTGCAACAGCCTGTTCACCCGTGCGAAAAACGCTCGCAACAAATGATCCCGGTTTTCGCCCCTGTTACCTCCTTTTGGGGTAATCTCCGGCAGAGGTCACCATTGCCGGTGATGCGGGCGTATCCCGGCACAACTCCTCATGATCTTTGAAAACCCAGGATCCAACGGGCATACACCCGCGCATCAAGCTACCGTTTGGAATCTCGTCTCCCCTCGTCCTGTCGCCGCAAGAAGACAATCCTATTTGTCCAATCCCAGGCGCGTGTTTGTTTCACCAAAATAGCGAGAGCCTTGATCAGCCCCCCGATATCTGCGGGAGATATCGTCTTTTCGTCCACGAAGATGATGCCGGCATGGGGACGAACCTCTTCCGCCCAGCGTTTGAGCAAGGGCGGAATGGTTCGCCGGTCGTATGTGACGAGAGTCAAACCGTGAACAAAAGCCTCCTCCAGGCAGACAGAATCTTCCTGCCCAAGGAAGTTCCCGTCTTCCCATTCGGTCATGCTGCGGATCATGAGGTTAGGGGCACGGCGGCGCAAGCCCTCCGCAACATCCGGCGAAATATGCTCATCCAGGAGAAGTTTTAGCATGTCAGCGTTTCGCTGCATTTCCGGCAACGAACTCGACGGACTGGGGCAACATACGCTTGATGGTTGTGAAGCTACCGGCCTCATTTTCCTTGAGCGCCTCGTCTATTTCGCCGGCGAATGCCTCCGCGTAGTTGACTGCCGCCTGTACCTTGGTCTGCGGCCAACGCAGGTGCTTTGCCACCGCCTGGAGGTTGTTCTTATAGCCGTGATACAGCAGCATGACTTCCCATACGGCAAGGCTGCTGCCCTGGATATACGCTTGCCGGCCGATGATTGAGTCCCGAAAATCGATGAACGCGAATTCCGATCGCCGCAGACCCTCCTCAACCAGACGCGCGCTGGCATCGCTAGGTGTCCACCCATGACGATTCGCCATCCGCCTTAGGCGCTTTCCACTCGCTTCTGGCAGACGCATACTGACAACCATGGATCGGGCAGCCTTCATAGCAGGAACCTCCCTCTTTGTAACTTCTGTAAGCATTGTAACGCCTTTGCGGGTTGCCCTACTCGCCTGGGCCCGAGGGATGGGAATTGACCCAGTCTCGGCGAAGCTCCGGCAAAGGTCTTCATAGGCGGTGAAATGTCAGCCATGCAGATGCGAATATAGTTAAACTGCAACGATGAGCATTCACGACCGAGCGCGCGCGGCTTTTCTAGCTGCAGTTCTGGTGGGGATTTCCGGATGTGAAAACAAATCCGCCCCAATCTACTCTCCGTCCGAGCGGTTCTCCGTGCGCATATACGACGTCGATGAAGGGGCGGCTGGCGGGGACACATCGGTCGAATTGTTCTGGGCGAAAGGCTCTTCGCAGAGCCAAGTTTTTGCAGGCCCATGGAAAGCTGTCGAGCCTGCGGACATTCACTGGATTGGAGACTCGGAACTGAGAATCAATTACCGTGCCAGCATCCCAGCAGATTCATATAAGTGCATAAGTACTGCAGTCGTGAAGGTTGCTTGTGCCCCAAAGTGACTGAGATTGTCCTATTGTCGCCAAACGGGACCTTTGCCGCGGGCGGGTCGCATCGAATCGGACCACTCTCCGCCTCAGGACAGACGAGTGATTCCGGGGAAACCCTCGAATCCTCGATCGAAGCTCAGGATTTTCTTGATGCCTTGGATCTGCATCACCGCCAGATGAACAGCGTCTCGCGCCGACAATCCCTTCCGGCCAAGCACGATCTGTCTGGCTCGTTCAACAGCCGCTCGGTCCACCGGGAAGACTTCATCGACTAGCCCAAGCAAAGCGTCGAACGCTGGTTGAATCGCATCCGGCCGCCCAATGGAGACATATCGATGAAGGATTTCCTGGAGCACTTCAGCGCTGGTTACGAGCCGTTCCCGGCTGTTCACCAATTCCTCCAGCCAGCGCATGGCCTCGGCTTTATGGGGATGGGCAGCGCCCACCAGATACATGGGGATGTTCGAGTCGAGGAAGATCACGGATGCATACCCGATCCATAGCCCTGCTCGATCTCTTCGAGCATACGGTCGATATCGGCCGTGGGAAAGTCCATGCGTGCCGCCGCTCGAATCACTTCGAGTTTGGACGCAACCTCGCGGCCGGGCTCGCTCCTGCGGGCCTGTACAAGAGCCTGCCGGACCCATTCGGCGATGGACACGCGGCGCAAGCGCGCGGCGCGCTGGATCTCGCGATACTCAGGGTCTTGAACAATCACCTGCAACCGTTTAGCCATATCATGAGTGTAATTGACTCATCCCGATGAGTCAATTACACTCCATCCCTCCATCCCTCCGTCCCCTCCGTCCCTCCGTCCCCTTAGTCCCTCCGTCCCTCAGTCCCTCAGTCCCTCCGTCCCTTAGTCCCCTAGTAAACTTGATCTCGATGACCGAAAGCCTCTTCCCCCCACCTGCGCCCTCTGCCCCCGCCGCCGGCTTCTTCACCGCCCACTGCGACGGCGGTTCCCGCGGCAATCCCGGCCCTGCCGGCTATGGCGCCGTCATCGAAGATCCCAGCGGCCAGATCGTGGCCCGCCTCAGTCAATACCTCGGCCGCCGGACCAACAATTACGCCGAGTACCAGGGCCTCCTCGCCGTCCTCGCCTGGGCCGCGGAAAACCGCGTCACCCATCTCCGGGTCATCTCCGATTCCGAGCTCATGGTCCGCCAGATGAGCGGCCGCTATAAAGTCTCCAGCCCCGCGCTCCTCCCGCTCTGGCAGGAAGCCCGCCGCCGCGCCGATGCCCTCGAGCGCTTCGAAATGCGCCACACCCTCCGCGGCGGCAACAAGGAAGCCGACCGCCTCGCCAATGAAGCCATGGACCTCGGCACGAGCAAGTCCGGCCCCGAATCTCGGCCCAACACCGCGCCCAACACCAGCCCTCGTCCCTCCGGCCCCTCCCGCGGGCCTTCGCCACGCCCGGCAAAGATCCTCGAAGGCTACGTGAAGAACGGCGTCGTCCATCTCCTCGACGGTGAATTACCCGATGGCGCCTTCGTCAAAATCCTGCTCGAATAACTCCCGTCGCGCATCTTGCTTTGCTCGGCTCCCTGATCTCGCAAACCATGGCAATCTTGCAAAAGCACATGACCCCAAATATCTTGCGCAACGATACGCCGCGCGGCACACGCATTATCTTGCGTAGAAAGTAACCGAGTCTCCATCGATCAAGGTTACCTTTGAGTAAGCACTGAATTACGAAAAACGCAGGAAAATCGCCTCTTTTGCGTCATCTGCGCTAGGCATACTGTTATATACTTGCTTACCAGAAGGGCATCCAGACGTCTCTTTTACCAGAGTCGTCCGTAAGTAGATGACTTGATTCACGCGCTGGATGGATAGGTTTCATGTAACCCCTTCTTAGTTGTCCCCCGCCTGAATGCAACCTTTTAGTTGCCTCGCACTTCACAAGTTGCTGTCACTGCAGGCCAACTTAGCGGCTTGTTGCCTTGGCTCTCTCGCGTGCCCGAGGACACTTAGGAGGTACCATGCGTAAGTTCGGATCAGAGCGGGCCCAGCTTGTCTGGCAATTCACGATCGTTTTCGGCTGCCTGTTCGCGATCGCCCTGGTTTTGGTGGCATGCAGCAGCATGTCCAGCACAACCCCAGCGTCCGGCATGGGTAAGGTCACCGTCTCCATCAGCGACCCCGCTACCTGCCAGACGCCGAACGGGCCGTTCTATCAGGTGTGGGTGACCATCGCCGATGTCCAGGCCAACACCAGCGCCTCCGCCGGAAATTCCGATAGCGGCTGGGTCGACCTCACGCCCAACCTTAAGACTCCCATGCAGGTCAACCTTCTGGGTATCGCTAACAACCAATGCTTCCTCGCCACTCTCGGCGACGCCATGGAGCTTCAGGCGGGCAGCTATCAGCAGATCAGGATCAAGCTCGCGCCCAACAGCGGCACCATCTACGGCAGCAACTGCACAGGCGCCAATAACTGCGTCGTCCTCGACAGCAACCACTCCAAGTCATATCCGCTGCTGCTCTCCAGCGAAGCCCAGACCGGCATCAAGATTCCTTCGGGCCAGATCGCAGGCGGCGCTTTCAAGATTTCTGCCGGCCAGACCAAGGACCTCGACATCGATTTCAAGACCTGTATGTCAATCGTGACTGAGGGTAACGGCCAATATCGTCTCAAGCCCGTCCTCCATGCCGGAGAGGCGAGCACCACGTCCGTTTCCGTGAACGGTAAAGTGGTCGACGCACAGGGTAATCCCGTCGAAGGCGCCATTGTCGCTATCGAGCAGCCCGACGGTTCCAAGGACCCCGGCGGCAATCCCATTGATCGCTTCATTACATCCACGGTCACTAGCTCCGACGGCACCTGGGTCATCTGCCCGCTCGTCGCTCAGATAGACGGCGATCCCACCAAGCCCTATGACCTGGTCATCACCGGCGCAAATTCCAGCGGCGTTCTCTTGGCCCCGTCCATAGTCACCGGCGTCAGCATGGGTACCACTGCTGGCACCGTCACCTTGAACGGATCGGCGAGCATGACCACGGCGGCTGCTTCCACGGCCACCATCAGCGGGCAGGTCACTTCCGCTGCTAGCGCCACCACCGCGGACGTAGTCGATGTCTCGCTCAGCATCCTTGAAGCCGTGAACCACGTGGATTACACCATCCCCTTGCCGGCAACCGCATCCCAGATCGGCGGCCAGAATCTGACCGTCACCACCGCCGCTACCGCCAACCTACCCGCTCCGGCTCCGGCTTGCCCCAACAATACCGACTGCTACGACTACACCCTTCAGGCGCAAGCGCTCGGCGCCTACATCGGTACGTGGGGTTCAGGCGGAACTACTCTCGCCCAGCCGAACGCCGTTCCCGTCTACATGGTCGATGGCAACGCAACCACCAGCACCTCAACCCCCACGACTACATGCAACCCCAGCGAACAGATCTCGCCCGCGATCGTCTTTCCGGTGGGATCGTTTACTGGCACAACCAACCTCGCCTTCACCGGCTGCATGTAACCTGTCGCAGCCGCAAACTCAAAAGGGCCGGTACTCCTTCTGGAGCACCGGCCCTTTTCCTTATGTCGGGATGCAGCCGGTCCTCTATCTCCTGACCCCCGCAATTTCCTGTCAAGTGCTCGAATCGCAAAAATCGTCACAACCCTTTTGTTTTCAAAGAAATATAAATTCGTCCGGATTTGCCGAAAACTAATTCCGGAAGAGTACTCTTGAATCATGCATGAGAATACAACAGCAGAGGCCGCCTGCTACGTTGCAGTCGCAGCCGCATCGGCGCATCCCCAGGCTCGATCGCTCTCGGCAGAAAAATCATTCCGCTGCGTCTGCCGATTGATTCGACTGCGCCGTTTTTGCCCAAATTCGGCCGATCTGATTTTTGAAAGTAAAACTGTAAAGCGGTAAAGCTGTAAAACTGTAAAGCACTAAAACTGTACAACTGTGCGGCGCTCTCACGCGCCCCGCCCCAGCTGGTTCCTCCACGCGTGCCCCTCCCGCTCCAGCAGATGATCCGAGCACTCCGGTCCCCACGAGCCGGCAAAGTAGTTCGGAAACACCTCCGGCTTCTTCGCCGCCCACGCCTGCAGAATCGGCGTGTAGAGCGCCCACGTCGTCTCCACGCCGTCGCGGTGCGCAAACAGCGTCTGGTCCCCGAGCATCGCGTCCATCAGCAACCGCTCATACCCGTTCGCGCTTGACTTGCCGAACGCCGACTCGTAATCGAAGTCCATCACCACCGGGCACACGCTCATCTGCGGCGCCGTCGGCACCTTCGCCCCGAACCGCAGCGCAATTCCTTCGTCCGGCTGAATCCGAATCGAAAGCAAATTCGGCTGAATCTCGCCGCATCCATTCGACCCCTTCATTCGGTTGAAGATTAGGAGCGGCGGTTGCTTGAACTGAATCGCAATCTCCGTCGCCCGCTTCTTCATTCGCTTGCCCGCGCGCAGATAAAAGGGAACTCCGGCCCAGCGCCAGTTTTCAATCTCCAGCCGCAGCGCCGCATATGTCTCCGTGCCCGACTCCGGATTCACGCGTTCTTCATCGCGATAGCCGATCACGTGCTCCTTCTCCACGATTCCCGGTCCATACTGCCCGCGCACCGAGTTGAGAATCGGAATCGGCGGAATCGCCTGCCACACTTTCAGCTTCTCGCGCCGCACGCTCTCTGCATCGAAACTCGCCGGCGGTTCCACCGCCACCATCGCCAGCAACTCCATCATGTGGTTTTGCACCACGTCGCGCAGCGCGCCCGCTTTTTCATAAAACGGCCCGCGCCCCTCCACGCCCAGTTGCTCGGCCACCGTGATCTGCACGTGATCGATGTAGTTGCGATTCCAGATCGGCTCGAAGATTCCGTTGGCGAAGCGAAACACCAGCAAATTCTGCACTGTCTCTTTGCCCAGGTAGTGATCGATGCGGAAGACCTGACTTTCATGAAACACCGCATTCACGCGGTGGTTCAACTCGCGCGCCGACTCCAGATCGTGTCCGAACGGCTTCTCGATCACCACTGCGGTCAGCCCTTCTTCCGGTTGCGCCATGCCCTGCCCGCCGAGGTTCTCCACGATCCCAGCGAAAAACTCCGGCGCCGTGGCCAGATAGAAAAGCCGGTTCGGCCCAATGCCTTTCTCCTTCGCGATCCGATCTAACTCCGTTTTCAATCCGGCATAACTCGCGGGATCATCGAAGTTAAGCGCGTAGTAACTGATGTGACTCACAAACTCATTCAGCTTGGGGTCGCCGTTGTCGATGCCGCCGAATTCCACGATTCCTTCGCGCATGTCAGCCGCAAACTCGTCGCCCAACGGCCGCCGCGCCACGCCCACAATGGCAAACTGCTTCGGCAACAGGTCTGCCTGGCGCAGATGGAACAGCGCGGGCAACAGCTTGCGTTTGGTCAAATCGCCCGAGCCTCCGAAAATCACCAGGATCCCAGGATCGGGAACTCGCTCCTTGCCCTTGGGAACCTGGGAAAGATCCTCGGGGCTTACTCTCATCTGAATCGTCGCCATGCATTTCCTCCTGAAGGCAATCCTTTACTCCGTCTTCACCGCGTGCCCGCCGAATTCCTTGCGCATAATCGCCAGCATGCGATCGGTGAAATTATTCTCTTCGCGCGACCGAATACGGCGTATCACCGACTCCGTGATCACCGGCGCGGACACATTCAAATCGAACGCTTCGAACACTGTCCACCGGCCTTCGCCCGAATCAGCCACATAAGCCTGCAGCCCATCGAGCGTGGGATTTCCCGCCAGCGCGTCGGCCGTTAAATCCAGCAGCCAGCTGCGAATCACGCTGCCATAGCGCCAGATCTGTGCTATCTCGGGCAGGTTCAGATTGAACTCCTCTTTCTTTTCCAGCACCGTGAACCCTTCCGCATAGGCCTGCATAATCCCGTACTCGATGCCGTTGTGAACCATCTTCACAAAATGTCCCGAGCCCGCCGGCCCAACATGCCCCCATCCCTGGTCAGCTGTCGGCGCAAGCGTCTCGAAGATGGGCCGCAGATGATCAACGGCTTCCTTATCGCCACCGACCATCATGCTGTAACCTTTTTTCAACCCCCAAACTCCGCCCGATGTCCCGCAATCGACAAATTGGAAACCCTTCGCAGTAACTTCCTTGTGCCGCCGCACGGAATCTTTGTAGTAGGAGTTACCGCCGTCGATGATGATATCCCCGCTCTTCAGCAACGGAATCAATTTCGCGATCGTATCGTCCACAGGCTTTCCCTGCGGAACCATAATCCAAACGGCCCTGCGCGCTTCCAGCTTCTCGCACATTTCTTCCAGCGAGGAAACACCCACATTCCCCGAGGCAGTAAGCTTCGCTACGGCTTCGGCGTTGAAGTCGAAACCCACTACCTGGTGTCCGCCGAGCCTCAGCCGTTCTGCCATATAGCCGCCCATTTTGCCCAGGCCGATCAATCCAAGCTGCATAATTCCTCCGAGAACTCGTTTGATAAAAGTCGGTTGATTTCCTCAACGGCCCAAGTCTCTTCCTAACCCGCTACAAGGCCCCTAACTCCGCCAAATCAGTCCGCAGAGCTTCTTCATTCTGGAACCGGATCGTCTTCATCCCCGCCGCTGCCGCGCCATCCACATTCTGCTGCCGATCGTCGATAAACAGCACGCGTTCCGGCGGTGCACCAAGTATGTCCAGCACGCGGCGGTAAATTGCCGGATCCGGTTTTCTCAACCCCACGTAACAGGAGCTGAACGCAACCTGGAAATACTCGCGCAATCCAAACTTGCTGAAACGGTAATCATTCGTTGCCCGGGCTTCATTGTTGAGCGCGCCGACCATACACTTATCCGATGCCGCGATCTCGCGCAGGATGCTCAAAGCCCCACCTTCCAACAGCTTGGACTGGATCAGTACAAACTCGAAAAACTCATTGCGCGAGAATGTTCGCGGTTTGTAGAAAACCGCAGCATCAAGATAGTCTTCCAGCCCGACCGCATCCCGCTCCCAGGCTGCGAAGATGGACAGGTGGCGCGCTTCCAGATCCTCAGCGTCGAGTTGAAAATGCTTAGCAGCAGCCGCGCGCTCGGCGCGGTCCCAGCCGTTGGTAAGCAGGACACCGCCTACGTCAAAGAGGATGGCGTCGAAGGGGAACATCGGCGTCTCTTTTCCGCGCCAGGCGCTGAGGATGGATGAGTTGCTTCTCCGCGGCGGACCTATCCACGCCGCGCAGTAACTTTCCGCTTGACCGTGGGCCGGCTTCGAGGAGCCTTTCCTGTCGAAGCTTCCCCGCAGATATACTTGGCCTCGATGGCCATTACTTTCTTGAACCGCCGAACGAACCGTTCTTCCCTGGCTATGAATTGCGCCTTCAAAAATGCGTCTACAAGCTCGTAGGCAAGGGAAGCGCCCACGATCCGTGCACCAAGAACGATTACGTTCATGTCATCATGTTCGACACCCTGGTGAGCAGAGTATGTGTCGTGGCACATGCCGGCACGAATGCCCGGAATCTTGTTGGCCGCCACGCAAACTCCCACGCCCGACCCGCAGATAAGAACTCCCCGCGCAGCCTCACCGCGCTTGATCGCCTCGCCCACCCGCTCCGCATAATCCGGATAATCGTCCAGTGGCTCGACTTTGAAGGCGCCAAGATCGATAACTTCGTGTCCGCTCTTCGCAAGGTAAGCGCGAACCTCTTCCTTTAGAGAAAACCCTGCGTGGTCGGAAGCTATGACGAGTTTCAATTGACGTTCCTTTCAGGTTAGTGAATTAAGGAATCAGTACGTAAGCGAGTTAGCGAATGATGAATCCCTTCTTCCACATGCGGACTGATTGGGTCAGGACCGCTAACTCGCTAACTCGCTGACTTGCTAACTCGCTACTTCACCAGCGCCTTTGCCCGCTTGGCAATGTTCTCAGAAGTAAATCCCAGGTTCGACATCACCACATTCCCCGGTGCCGAAGCACCAAAGCGGTCCAGCCCAACCACGTCGCCGTCTGATCCCACGTACTTCCACCAACCGAGAGTCGCCCCCGCTTCCACGGCCAGCTTTGGCAGCCCCTTCGGCAGCACTGAAGCCTTATAACCCGCGGACTGCTCCTCGAATATCTTCCAGCTCGGCATGCTCACCACCCGCACGCGAACGCCATCTCCGTTGAGCAGTTTCGCAGCTTCCAGGGTCGGCGCAACCTCAGAACCTGTCGCAATCAGCACCACCTGAGGCTTATCCACGTCCTGAATAACGTATGCGCCTTTGCTCACGCTGGCGTAAACATCGCGTCCCCCGGTGTTGAACACCGGAACATTCTGCCGCGTCAGCGCCATGAAGCATGGCGATTTCCGCTCCAGCGCCAGCCGCCACACCGCCGCGGTTTCATTCGCATCTGCCGGCCGGAAATCTGTCATATGCGGCACGGCGCGCAGAGCCATTAAATGCTCTATCGGCTCGTGCGTTGGCCCATCTTCACCCACGCCAATCGAATCGTGCGTAAAGATGAACAGCGAATGCGCCTCCATCAGAGCGGCAATGCGCAGCGCCGGCTTGGCGTAATCAGAGAACACAAAGAACGTTGACCCGAACGGAATCAAACCTCCGTGCGCCGCCATTCCATTCACCTCGGCGCACATCGCCAGCTCGCGCACACCGAAGAACACATTCCGCCCCGCCGGATCCACGTGGAAATTCCCGCCCGGCTTAAAAATTGTCTTTGTCGAAGCGGTCAAATCGGCCGCACCGCCAAAAAGCTCCGGCACCGCCTCAGCAATTGCATTCAGAACGTCGTATCCCGCATTGCGCGTGGCCACCGGCTTATCCGCAGGGAAGCTCGGGATGGCTTTCTCCCAACCGGACTTGAGCTGGCCCTTCTGCGTGCGCTCGAATTCCACTGCCTGCTCCGGAAATTCCTTCGCATAGCGGTCGAACGCCGCTTTCCATTCTGATTCGAATTTCGCGCCACGCTCGCCTGCCGTGCGCCAGTTTGCCAGCGCATCGTCGGGCACGTAGAAGCTCTTGTCTTCGGGGAATCCGAAGAATTTCTTTGTAGCCGCCGCATCCGTGGCGCCCATTGCTTCGCCGTGAACTTTGCTGGTTCCCGCTCGCGGGCTGCCATAGCCGATCACCGTCCGCACGCCGATAAACGAAGGCCGTCCGGTCTCTGCTTTCGCAGCTTGAATCGCTTTTTCCAGCGCGTCCAGGTCGTTGCCGTCCATCACGCGCTGCACATGCCACTTGTAAGCTTCGTAGCGCTTGTAGGTGTCTTCGGTAAAGCTCAACTCAGTCGGTCCATCAAGCGAAATCAAATTGTCGTCGTAAAAGACGATCAGCTTGCCCAGACCAAGCGTCCCTGCAAGCGAACTCGCCTCGTGGGTCATGCCTTCCATCATGTCGCCGTCGCCGGCCAGCACGTAAGTGTAGTGATCCACTACGGTGTGGCCCGGCCGGTTATAGACCGCGCTCAGATGCTTTTCTGCCATTGCCAGCCCCACTGCCATCGCCAGTCCCTGCCCCAAAGGCCCCGTGGTCACTTCCACGCCAGGTGCGCAATCCTTCTCCGGATGCCCGGGCGTCCGCGAATCAAACTGCCTGAAGTGTTGCAGGTCGTCTATGGTGAGCCCATAGCCGGATAAAAACAGAGATCCATACAGGAGCGCCGAAGCGTGGCCATTCGAAAGCACGAAGCGGTCGCGGTTTGCCCACTTCGCGTTCGCCGGGTTATGCCGCATGATTTTGTGATACAGCAAATAGGCAATCGGGGCGCAGCCCAGGGGTGCGCCAGGATGGCCGCTGTGGGCCTTTTCCACTGTGTCTACGGCGAGCAGCCGCAGCGTATCGATGGAGAGTTGATCGAGAGAAAGTGACGCGGAACTGGTAGTCATAATGGGTATGCGCGATGTCCTTTCAGTGGATTGGCGAATTTGGGCTCATTCACCATTGGGCCGCAGCAAGCATTCAGTTGCATCAATCTTCACTTCAACATTGTAACCAAGCCAGCGGTCCTGATCCGGCCAGTGCATCGTCCATTGCAGCACGTCGCAATTGCCGCTGGGCCTGATATCAGCGCTGAATCCCGAGTAGCCGAAGCTCGTCGATCCAGTAGTGCGCACCGTCTTCCACCCATCGTCCGACCATTTGATTTCAAAGAGGGACTCGTTCAGGACGCGCAGCGTGGAGCCGCGCGGCAATCGCTGGATGGGCCGCCGGAGGCTGTAGATCTCGAGATCCCGCCGCAACTTTTTGCGGCCCTCCGCTTCGGAAAAGCGATCGTAAACAGCATCGATACGATCGAAGATCTTGCCGTCTGCCGCCGACCGCAGCAGCTTCAAATATTCAGCATGAGCCCACACCAGCGGCACCGCGGAACCCGCCGGCTTGCCCGGCCGCAAATAAGTTCGCGGCATCTCCGGCTCGTCCCATACCTGTTCCGGAAGCATCTGACCGCAGGTCGCAAACCCCTCAAAGGTGCGAATCAGCGCCTCAAAGCCGTTTCCGGCAGCGAGCTCGTAGTGGGCGCGCTCGCCGGTCATCAGCGGCCATACGCGTCCCTGACCATAGCCAAGGAATGGGCCGCCGTCGCGCCGTTGTCCGTAGCCATCGTGGTTGTAGCGCAGCCAGCCGGGGCCCTGCGGCAAATCGCGCTTGAGCACCGCGTCCACTACCTTCAGGGAGTCCACGATCAGCGGATCGTCGGCGCGCCGCACTCCGTAGCGCACGAGTTCCAGGAATCCCTGGTCGATGATCTCACGCGCCTCAAACGTGTCTTGCTCTCCCGGCGCCCGGTTGCGGATGTGGATAGTCTCTTTCCCGCAGCTCTCGCACGCATACGCTTCACCGGTCTCCGGCGGGCGAATCCGCATGTAGTGCCGCTTAACTTCTGGATGCAGCACGCCGTTATTGGTCACCGTCCAGTCTTCAAGATGGCTCTCGATCCAGTCGGCAAACTCTTCGAGAAAGACGGCCAGTTCCGTAGAATCGTGCGCCCGGCAAATGTCAGCTGCGCAAATCAGCCCAGCAATCACCGCCGCCAGCGTCGAAGGCGAGTACCCCGGATTTTCTTCCCACCGCTCCTGGTGCGTGATCGGCGCATGACGAACCAGAAAACCTGCGGCGCGTTCGATAAAAGGGAAGATCGCCATTGCACCGTGCGCTTTGGCCTTCCATAGCCGCCAGGCGAGCATCAGCGGAAACGCCACTTCGTCGAGCTGAACGCCGGTCCAGTAGGGCGTTCCGTCGATCCAGAAATTCTGCGCAAAGCCCCCGTCTGCCTGTTGGGTGCAGGCCAGGTATACGAGAGCGCGCCCGGCGGTTTCAGCCCGTCCGCACGCCAGCAAGGCGGTTGCAGTCTGCACCATATCGCGTGTCCAGACGAGGTGGTAGCCGCCCAGGTCGTCGTCGCCGTGCGCCTGTCCCCATGGAATAGACGCGGAAGCCACAAACGCCCCGGAGTAAATCTTGTCTTCATGCGCCAAAAGCACGTTGTGGCTCACGCGCATCAGTTTGCCGCCATCGCCCGCGCGCGCCGCCAGGTGCTCGGGATTCGCGACTCGGTGCCACTGCTGGACAAACCGCTTTTTGTTTTCTTCGAAAGGCTTTGCCAGGGCGCCCATGGTTTTTTGCGCCGCGGTATGGTTTCCCTCGCCGATGCCGATGGCCAATGTGAACTCGCGCGCGCCATCCGCTCCCGCCTGCGCGAGATCGATTTCGCCTAGCACGGCAATGTTGCCGCTCGTAGCCGACCCGAATTCCCATGTCATTTGGAAATTCTGCATCACATCGCGCCACCCGTCACTGGTGCCCACAAAGCCGCAACTCACGCGCGAAAAATTGCAATTGGCCGCCATGGCGAGCGACCAGTTATTCTTCCAGGCCAGCAGCACCTTGTAGCCGGCGATATCGATGGCTCGCGCTGTATTGCCCGCGCCGCCGCCATCGAGGTGGGGCGCCAGCAATGCGTACACCTTCAGCCGCGGAATCAGCTCCTCGTGACCCTCAATGCGCACATGCTGGAGCACCACGGAATGATGCGGATCGCAGATGATCTCCTTGGTCAGCGTGTACCGCCCGTCGCGATCGTGATTGATATACCGTACGCCCAATGACTCGGGATCGATGTACTCGAATGTGGTATCGAGATGGCGCTTTTCCTCGTGCGCAAAGGTCTCACCGTCGGTGATGAGGAACTCCATGTCGCGGACCTGCGCGTGATCGATCGTAGGGTGGTAGATCTCGTTCAAGATTCCGTGGGAACACGTGAACCACACCCGGCTGCCGCCGGAGTACGCCGTGCACACCGCGTCCTTCACGCTCGAAGTCCATCTGGGTTCCAGGCCGGGAGAACCAAAGGCCTCACCCTGCTGATGGAGCCAGTAATACTCGGGCTGCTCGCTCATCGGCACTCGCTATTTTGGATTCTTGGAAATCTGGAGGCGGCTGTGCGTGGGGAAGTCAGCGTCTCCGTTCCCCATTATCGATGTTCGTGGCGGTTTTGAGGTTACATTTTGGGCCTGTGGCCTTCGGTCTGCGTCAAAAGAGAAGTTTCCGCACCTTCCCGGAAGCTCTTTGCATCCACCAGACGTGGAGTGTGTGACGCCCGTACAACCGGAGTTTCTCGCAACCTTCACCGCGCGTCGTCAGGTGTTTGGTCACACGAGACCTAAGCCCCACAAATTACAATCCAAACGGAGGAGATTCCCCATGGCTTATGAAGTTCCACCGCTTCCTTACGACTATGCTGCACTCGAACCGTTTATCGATGCGGAAACCATGCATCTGCACCACGACAAGCACCACACGGCCTACGTAAATAACGCCAATGGGGCCCTGGCAAAGTACCCCGAGTGGGAGTCCAAGTCAGTCGAAGAAGTTCTGCGCTCGCTCGACAAAATTCCCGAGGACATTCGCACCGCTGTGCGTAACAACGCCGGAGGCCATTCGAACCATTCCATGTTCTGGAACATTATGGGACCGGCCAACACCTCGGGCATCGGCGGTCACCCGTCAGGTGACATCGCCAAGCAGATCTCGACCGACTTCGGCGATTTCGATTCGTTCAAGAAGGCTTTCAACGAGGCGGCGGCAAAGCAGTTCGGCTCCGGTTGGGGTTGGCTGGTTTTCACCGGCGGCAAGCTCAAGGTGATTACCACCGCAAACCAGGATTCGCCGCTCTCCCAGGGCCTCTACCCGATTCTCGGCAACGACGTCTGGGAGCACGCCTATTACCTCAAGTACCAGAACCGCCGCCCTGACTACCTGGCCGCGTGGTGGAACGTCGTTAACTGGACAGAAGTCAACAAGCGCTTCGCCACCGCCAAAGGATAAAAGCAGGGAACAGGGAGAAGGGAATAGGAATTGTAGGCCCTGCCGAGTATAACCGCCGAAGGAGCCTCGCGCTCATACGGTCGTTTTTGCGAGTTGTCGCTCGTGCTTTTCCCTGCCTGATCCCTGTTCCTGGTCTTTCCACAACTGTTTTCCCGATTTCGCGTCTATCTTCACGGGTAATCGGGGGAAGTTGTGCGCCGACTCACTTTTCCAGCAATTGCGGGATTCCTGGGTCTTGGTTTTCTCATCATTGCGCCAGGTGTGTCAGCCCAGGCCGGCAGCTTCGCAATCCTTCTCAAGGGCGCCCGCGTGGGCACCGCAACCTGCAATTTCGCAACGACCACAAAGGGCTACGACTCCACTTCCGTTGTCAACATCAGTTTGCAGGGTCTCGAGTACTCGCTTTCAAAAACAGAGGCGCTCTCCTCGTCGAACGAGCTTCAGCACGTGTTCCTGAGCGCGGTTGTAAATGGCGAAGCAGTTACCATTAACGCGGTGCCTGATGCGGGTCAAGTCATCCTCGACATCTCCGCGAACGGCCGCAAGACGACAACTCGCCTGAGCGCTCACGCCGGCGCAGTAGTAATGCCCGACTTCGACCCTGGCGCGCTGGAAACACTCCTGGCCCTCGCCGTCGAGCGAAACAATCACGACCTCTGGGCCATCATTCCCAAAAATGCCGGAACCATCGCGCCGGTGCAACTGGCGACTTACGCCGACGAGCAAGGGACGCTCGATGGCAGGATCATCGCCGTCCACCATATCGTGGTGACCATCACAGGAGCCAAAGCAGATCTCTTTTCCGGTCCTGATAATCGTCTTCTCCAGGCGGAACTTCCGCAACAGGGCTTCGCGATCGTCCGCAACGGCTTCGTCCTAAAGCCCCCGGGCCGGGCGCCCGCCCCGCCGGCGCAATGAGAGCCCGCTCGATTTTGCAGTTGAGAAAAATCGGCGTCCGGCTCGGGTGGGCCGATGATCAGCGCGCCGTTTAGAATTCGGGTGGCGCCTGGCCACATGTTGCCACGCTTCGAGAGAGGATCGCCCGATGAACTACCTGCAGCGGTTTAAAGTTTCCCCCGGAAGCAAAGTGAAACTCAAAAAGGTGGACCCCTCGTTTACGGATGGCCACGAGAGTCATGAATCTGCCTCCGAAGAAACCGCTCACTACCAGAAAAAGCTCCGCGAATTACAAGACCTGCTCTTCGCGGAACGCAAACAATCCGTCCTCATTTGCCTGCAGGCGCTAGATACCGGCGGAAAAGACGGCACCATCAATCACGTCCTCGGCGCCATGAACCCGCAGGGTTGCCGCGTAGCTTCATTCAAGCAGCCTACTCCCTTGGAATTGGCGCACGACTTTTTGTGGCGCGCCCACAACGTCGCCCCCGCGCGCGGCGAAGTAGTCATCTTCAATCGTTCCCATTATGAAGACGTGTTGATTGTGCGCGTGCACAAAATGGCGCCCAAAAAGATCTGGTCGCGGCGTTATAAGCTCATTAACAACTTCGAAAAGGAGCTCGCGGAGCACCAAACCCACATCCTCAAGTTCTACCTGCACATTTCCAAAGACGAGCAGCTTGAGCGCTTCAAAGAACGGCTCGACGACCCGGCAAAGCGTTGGAAAATCAGCGAAGCGGACTACGAAGAGCGTGAGTTTTGGGACGATTATGTTGAAGCATATGAAGAGGCGCTATCGCGCTGCAGTACCAAACATGCTCCGTGGTTCGTCATCCCCGCCAATCACAAGTGGTTCCGTAACCTCGCCATCGCCCGCATCGTCGTGGAACACATGGAATCGCTGAAAATGAATTATCCCGAACCCACGGTGGACATCGCGCGCATTCGCAAGGAATATCACGCGGCAAAGAATTCGTGATTCGGCGCCCATGGATTCGCCCCGGGACGCGAAAGGGAAGTGTCGGTAGCGCAACAGCGTCGTTAGACTTCCTTCACGCACTCTGGATCTTTCAATCCTACCTTGCGGAAGAAGGATATGGCCGGGCACCAGTTAGTGAAGCCCGATTGCAGCAAGTTCAGTCCCACAAAGACCGTCAGCCAGAGCCAATAATGCGAAAAGTAGTATGCAAGACCGAGCGATAACAGAACCATTACACCCGCCAGCAGGCGGACACTGCGTTCAACAGTCACGGAATTTCTCCTTACTTTGCTGCGATTGCATCTTCGGGTTCCGGTTCACAGGTGATCGTCTCTTCGCGATGCGCGTGAACCATATAGTAGAGAATGGGAATCGTTGGCCACGATAGGAAGGTCGATGCAATTGCGCCGGCCATAAGCGAAACCGCAAGCCCCTGGAAAATTGGGTCGGTGAGGATCACACTCGCGCCCACCACTACCGCTGCCGCGGTCAGCAGCATCGGCCGAAATCGGATCGCTCCCGCGTCGATCACCGCCTGCGCCAGCGGCACTCCCTGCTTCCAGCGCAGCTCGATGAAATCGACAAGGATAATCGAGTTACGCACGATGATGCCCGCACCCGCGATAAAACCGATCATTGAAGTGGCTGTGAAAAATGCCCCTAAAATGGCGTGGGCAGGCAGAATGCCGACGAGGGTCAAGGGGATCGGTGCCATGATGATAAGCGGCACCACAAATGACCGGAACCACCCGACCACGAGCACATAGATGAGCACGAGCACAGCGGCGAATGCCAGCCCCAGGTCGCGGAAGACCTCGATCGTGATCTGCCACTCGCCGTCCCACTTCATCGAATAGTGATCTGTGTATTTCGGCTGCTCAGCGTTATAGCGCTGCAGCGCATATCCGGCAGGCAGTGTGAGTTTGTCGAGCTGCCGATTCATTTTCAAAATTGCATAAACAGGGCTCTCTTCCGCTCCGGCCACATCGCCCGTAACATACACCACGCGCTTCAGATTCTTGTGGTAAATGTTCTGCGGGATGACGTCGCGATCCACAGTAACCAGCTCCCGCAACGAGATCATCGATCCGTCTGCGCCGGGCAGCTTGATATTCTCCAGGCCCTGCTGCGACGAACGATCCGCACGATCGATTTCGACCATCACAGGAATCGGTTCGCGGGCCGTCGGGTCGTGAAGAAGTCCGGCATTCATCCCCGAAGTTGCCAGCGCCAGCGCGTTCGCCACATCGCTTACGGCGATGCCGTGCTGCGCCGCTTTCACCTGATCCACGGCAATTTTCAGCCGCGGCTGCGGATCATCCACATACCAGTCGGTGTCCACCACGCCGGGCGCGTTCAAAAAAATCGATTTGATCTGCTTTGCGACCTGGAGTTGTCCGTCAAGGCTCGGCCCGTATATTTCAGCCACAAGCGTCTGTAACACCGGCGGGCCCGGCGGCACTTCTGTCACCTGAATGCGCGCGCCATATTGATTGGCAATTGAGTCCAGCAGCGGCCGCAGTTGCTTTGCGATTTCGTGGCTCTGCAGATGCCGCTCTTTGGCCGGCGCCAGGTTTACCTGAATGTCCGCCTGGTTCGGCATGCGCCGCATGTAATAGTGCCGTACCAATCCGTTGAAATTGTATGGACCGGAGGTTCCCGCGTACTCCTGATAATTCAGCACGCCGGGCTGATGGGCGAGCGCATCGCCCAGAGCATCGGTCACGCGCAATGTCTCTTCCAGCGGCGTGCCTTCCGGCATGTTGACGATTACCTGGATCTCACTCTTGTTGTCGAACGGCAGCATTTTTACGCGTACGAGCTTCAGCGGCAGGAGAATCACGGACACAAGAAGCAACGCCGCTACGCCGGCAAAAAACAGCAGCCGATTGCGCGGCGAAGCAATCAGCGGCGTCATCACCCTCCGGTAAAGCCGAGTGCGCCAATTCTCGTGCTCGGGCTCGAGCAGGTGCGCACCGCCGAGGTGCTTCCCCAGCAGCCGCATCGCCGCCCACGGTGAAACCACAAAGGCGACCATCAGCGAAAAAAGCATCGCCGCCGATGCGCCCACCGGTATCGGCCGCATGTACGGGCCCATCAATCCGCGCACAAACGCCATCGGCAGCACCGCGGCCAAAACTGCAAACGTTGCAAGAATCGTTGGGTTTCCGACCTCCGCCACAGCTTCCACAGTTACGTTGCTGCACGAGCGGTGTTGATTTTCAGGCAACCGGAAGTGGCGAACGATATTCTCGACGACCACGATCGCGTCATCCACCAGGATGCCAATCGAAAAGATTAGCGCGAAGAGCGTGACCCGGTTTATTGTGTACCCGAGGAAGTAAAAGACCGACATGGTCAGCGCCAGCGTCACGGGAATCGCCAGCAGCACCACTCCCGACTCCCGCCACCCCAGAAATAACGCGATCAGAAAAGTGACGGAGAGCGTCGCCAGCAGCAGGTGTTCGAGCAGTTCGTCGGATTTCGCTTTGGCCGTGTCGCCATAATTGCGCGTCGTGGTGATGGTCACATCTTTAGGAATGCTGACACCCTGCATGCGGTGCACGCTGGCCAGCACGGCGTTGGCGATGTCGGTTGCGTTCGTGCCTTTGCGCTTGGCCACGGTGACTGTAGCTGCCGGATATTGCTCTGGCGCCTGTCGCGATCCCGCCGTCGTCGTTCCGAAAAGCACATAATCAGCAGGGTCGGCTGGTCCGTCAACGATCTTGTCCGCGACGTCGCCGAGATACACTGGTCTTCCCTGGCTTACAGCCACAACCACCGATTCCAAATCCTTCGTGCTGGCAAACAGATTGCCCGCTTCCACGCTTATTTCGCTGTTGTTCTCTGAAAAACTGCCGGTCTGCAAACGTGCATTTGCCGCTTCTAAGTGGCCGGTGATCGCCATGGGCGAGAGGTTGTAGCCCTTCAACTTCGCCGTACTCAGAACCACGCGCATCGTGCGCGGCAATCCGCCGATCACGCTGGTTTCCGAGACGTCCGGAATCTGCTCAACATTGTGCTGAACTTCGTCCGCAATGGCGCGAAGTTGGTACCCGTTATAGTTCGGCCCCCACAACGTCAGCGCAAGTATCGGCACATCATCAATGGATCGCGCCTTGATCATCGGCCGTGAAGCGCCCTTCGGCAGCAGGTCGAAGTTCGAATAGATCTTGCTGTAAACCCGGATCAGCGCCTCTTCCTGGGGGGTGCCCACGAGAAAGCGCACGATCACCAGGCTTTGCCCGGGGCTGGACGTCGAATAGACATACTCCACACCGGAAAGTTGGTGCACCAGGTTCTCGATGGGCGCAGTGACGCGCTTCTCCACCTCTGCAGGAGACGCTCCGGGCAGACTTGTGGTGATATCGAGCATCGGTACCAGGATCTGCGGGTCTTCCTCGCGCGGAATCACCGCCACTGCAAATATGCCTATCGCCAGGGAGGTGACGATGAAGAGCGGCGTCAGCTTCGAATTGAGGAAGGCCTTTGCCAGTCGCCCAGCCAGTCCAAGGTTTCGATTCATGGCTGAACCTCAATGCGTTTGCCGGCAAAATCCCGATCCTGAGGTGTGTCCACCAACCGCTCGCCCGCGGCCAAGCCGGAGAGAACTTCAACCAGATCGCCGTGTGTCTCACCCAGCGTCAGGTAACGAAGTTGCGCAATGCCGTCGCCGTCGACCACGTAGGCGCATTCAAGCGAGCCGCGCGTCACCACTGCTGATCGCGGAACGACTATCGCTCGGTGCGTGCCGTTGGGTATTGAGGCCGTTCCGTACATGCCGGCGCGAAGCTGGTCCGACGTAGGCAGGTCGATCTTCACCAGGAAGCTGTGGCTTGAAGGATCGGCAGCAGGCACAATCTCCGCCACCGCACCTTGCATCGGCTGCGCCACGCCGTCCATCGTCACCGGTGTTTTCAGTCCCAGACGCACAGCGGCAATTGCGGATTCGTCCACCGCCGCTTGCAGCTGCAAGGGTCCGGAGCGATCAATCTGCAGCAATGGCACGCCCGGCGCGGCGATCGTGCCGGGATCTGCCGTGCGTGACGTAACGATGCCGGCGAAAGGCGCCGCGATGCGCGTGTAACTGAGCATCGTTCGCGCTGCTGCGGCCTGCTCGCGTGCAGCCTCAGTCTGCGCCTTCGCTGCGTCAAGCTGCGCCTGGGCTCCCTGGGCGCGCCGCGTTACTTCGTCCATCTCCTGCGGGCTGACGCTCTTTTCCGCCTGCAGCTGTTTGTATCGCGCCAGTGTGCTCGCCGCCAGGCCTGCATTGCTCTCCGCTGCTGCCTGTTGGTTCTCTGCCGCCACAATCGCGGCCTGCGCCTGCGCGGCAGAAGCCTGCAATGCCGCCCCGTCCAACACCACCAGCGTTTGCCCGGGGCGCACACTGTCTCCTGCGCGGACAAGCACTTGCTCGATGCGTCCCATCGTCTGCGCGGAAATCACCGCGGTCTCGCGCGCATGCAAAGTCCCCGTTGCGCGCAACGCGATTGGCGCCTGCTGCTCGCTGCTCTCCACTATCCGTGACGGCACAGATTGAACAGTTGCGCTTTGAACGGTTTCGTCACTGTGGCAGCCGGCTGCGAGCGCCGCGGAAGCCGCCAGCAAAAATCCCCACAAAATGATCTTCATTGCAGTACCTCCGCCGTTTCGGGAGTCAGTGTCCCTTCCGCGTAAAGCAATTGCGCATAAGCCATGGCATTGCCATAGACCGCACGCCAATAACTGCTCTGGCTCTGCCGCTCGGCATCGCCGGCGCGCAGCAGATCGGTGATGGTGGTAAGCCCTGCGTCGTAGCGGTTCCTCAGGATGCGCAGGCTTTCCGCGGCCTGATCCATTGCCGCGCGGGCCGTCTCCAGCGACTGTTCCGCAGTTTCGCGCTGTATGTGCGCTCGACTTACTTCCAGCCTGACCTGGTTACGCGTCAGTATCTGCTGCGCTTCGACCTGCTGCCGCATCGCGGTCTCGCGCGCAAGCTGATCGCGCTTGCCCAGCGGCAGGATGTCAATGCTGATCTGCACTCCGGCCACCCAGTTGTTGCCGCCCGAGCTTGTGATCGAACCGCGGTCTTCCTCCCAGTTCCCGTAGGCGTTGACTCGCGGTCCATAATCTGATCGCGCTGCACCCACCGCCGCTCCCTGCGCCTTCGCCGCGTCGCTCAAGGCCGCGAGGTCGGGACGTGTCTTCGCCGCCAGCGCCAACTCGTCCCCCAAAGTCATCTGCGGAAACGTGTGCGCCTCGATGGGCTGTAGTGACGCGGGCTGCAGATCTGGCGAACCCATGGCATTGCCGAGATCGGCCCACGCCAGCTCAAGCTGCCCGCGTGCGGCAATCAGATCCTCTTTGCGTGCCGCCGCGTTCACTTCAGCGGACATGCGGTCGGCCTCTAGCCCCAGGCCCGCTTTCACGTGCTGATCCACTTGCGTCAGCAGCGCTTGCGCCGTCTCCTGCTCGTGCTCGGCTACGTCCACCTGCCGTTGCGCATACAACACCGATTGGTACGCGCCAACCACCTGCAGCACAATCTGCTGATCGGAGGCTTTTCCGGAGGATGTAGCACTCTGCCTGAAAAAATCGGCGCGGCGAATCTGCCGTTCCGTCTTGAATGAGTCGAATATCGTCCAGGAACCCGAAAATCGCGAAGCAAAATTGCCGATGGGCTGGGGCCGGTTCAGCGCATTCAATGCGAAATCAGCCTGCGTGAACTGCCGCTGGCGCAGGCGCTGCCCGAAGGCATAGACCGGATCATTGCCGCGAGAAACGTCTTCTGTGAACGAAAGCTGCGGCAGCAATTGCGTTCGCGCCTGGCGCGCGGCCGCGGTCGCCTCGGCATATCCGGCCTTTGCAATTGCCGATTGCGGATTCTGGCCCATAGCCCGGTCGATGGCCTGGCGCAGCGTCATAGGAGGCGCCTGCGGCCAGGCCAAGGGCGGAAACATGCCGAGAAGCAGCCACAAAGCTCGATGGCATTGCAGTCTCATCGTACTCGCATTCCTGTTGAGGGTCTGTGCTCACAATGATATATCCCTGCAGGGTGCGATTTGTTACAGGTTTGGAGCTATTTTCCCGAAACTCCGGGAGAGGTCAGGTGCAGGTATTCCTGCGTGAGAGTCGTGCGCAGGCGATCCAGGATCGCCGGATCGCAATCCACTTCAAGTGACCGGCAGCGGTCAATGGCAGACCGCAAGTCGCGCAGAAAGGCCACGCAGGCAGGGCAGGAGTCAATATGCGCCCTCATCTCAGCACAGGAACGCGGCTCGACCCGGCCGTCAAGATATTCGGACAGATTCGAAAACAGCTCGCGACATGTGGTCGGCCGATGATCACCCTTGGGTGCCAGTTTGCGCGTCGGGCGTTCCGATTGCTCTTCTTTCCGCGCCGCACTGCTCAGGCTCCTACTGATTTCTTTTCGAACGCTTAGCCGCGCGCGGTGTAGCCGCACCCGCACCGTCCCCGGCTGCAGGTTCAGAATCTTTGCCACATCCTCGGTGGAAAGATCTTCCATGTCGTGAAGCACGAGAACAATGCGCAATTGGGGCGGGATTTGTAGCACGGCCTGGCGCAAGAGATCCCGCTGCTCCCCCTGAAGTAATTTGCTCTCCGGTCCCGGCGCAGGATCCCGCAGCAGTCGCGATACTTCAGCCTCGTCCGGCATTAGTTCATCGAGCGAAACCTGCTTCGCCCGATGTGCACTGTTTCCGCGCATCCGCGAGCACCGGTTTCTCGTTACCGTATAGAGCCACACCGCCAGCGCCCGCGGTTCTTCGATCCGCGCCAGGTGCTGCAATGAACGGTAGAGCACCTCCTGCATAGTGTCTTCCGCGTCTTCGCGGTGCCCGCACACTTTCATGCTGAAGGAATAGACAGTATTCTGCAGCAGCCCAATCGCCCGTTCCACTGATTCGGGCGAATTGCTGCGCAGCAGACCGATAGCCTCGGAAAGTTCTGGTCGCATTCAAGGCGCTCAGAGTTACACATCAAGTATATTGAGAGCGCTAGGGAACGGTCTGGCGTCCGCCCCTTTTTGTCACAGGCGCGATCCGGTCGTAGTTTAGGCGGTTGCTTCGCCTTTGCACCCTGGGTGACCGCATTGGCACGCGATTTCGGTCCGTCCGGCGAATCCTTCGCAGTCGGCGCTGCAATACTTCGAGCCGGGGGCTGCGGAACAACTGCAAGCCGGATTTGCGCATTTAGGGTTATTCGCCATGTATCCCTTCCTCGTTTTAAATTGTTCGCATTGTTATCGCGAACCTGGCGAGTACGATGCCCTCTTGCAAGGAAGGGATGGCGCCAGAAGACCGATCGAGCACACATGTCCCTCATCCGCGGACGGAAACCTTTACCGCTTCGACCTCAGCTCAGCGGTTAAGACCGCGATCCGGTGAGCGGAGTGTCAGTTCCTTGATTCGATTCGCTATGCAAGCCGATATCTCCCTGGCATCCGCTATGACCGCAAAGGCAAGCCAGTTCCGTTCGCCCGGCCGTGCCTTCGCAATGCGCGCTGCAGTATTTGCTGCCAGCCGGAGCCTCGCAACTGCAGCTGGGATTCGCACATTTCTTGGGCTTGGACATGGATCCGTCCTCCTCAGCCGATGGGATTGTCCCTTGAAATCATCTCGTTTGGCAAGTTCGGCTGTCGCAGAAAGAAGTTGGCAGACATTCATAGGCAATCGCCCTATTTTGCCGGCCGCGTTTCCTGGTCGCGCGTATTCATGAACCCGCGGCTGCGGCCATAGGTATGCAAGTTGGGGTCGCGCACCGGCGGCCGTTCCCCCTCCGCATCGAATCCGCGCAAAAGCATGGGATTGGGCCTGAATTTTGGCGGCCCGCCATGAAACTGGCGCACGTGGCTAAGTACAATTCCCGCGCGGCCGTGCATCGGCCGCACCACGCCTCGGATATCTACATCTCTGTCGCGATAGGATTTCAACTCCCCTACAGTGTCGCGGTCCTCAGCAAAGCTGATGACGGTAAACCGGCAGCCCGCATCCGGTGTCGTCGGTGGGCACACGTCGAGAAAGCGCGTCCCGTCGGCAAGCCGGACGACGTCATAGATGTGCGCTGAGACGCATACGTTCTTGTTGAGCATCTTCGAAGCTTCATCGGCTCCGAGACAGTGCTTCACTTTGCCGGCGAAGCAGAGCACCGGCGCACCGGCAGCCAGCAGGCTGCACATCGCGAGCATTCGCGTCCAGCGCGGCATAGGCGAGTCCATTTGCGGTAAGTTAGCGTCAGCTTACTCCCCGCGGCGCGGAAAGGGAAGTGACGAAGCTCGCTTCAAATGCGCCCCGGCCGCTGTGCTTCGAAGGGCTTCCCTTCAATACGCACTCGCCGGCTTTGCCAACCGAAGCCTGCGCCCTACAATAGAAGCTTGAATAGAAGAACCCGAGGACTCGACATGCCCCTTTCCGGAGAAGCCATCCGCCTGATGAACTACATTGACGATGTTGCCGTGACCCTGCGCCGCGTCCTGGCCACTGTACCCACGCTTTCGGCCGAAGATCGCGCCAAGGTGGCCGACCACCTGCAGCAGTCGCATCCCAGTCCGGAAGACGTGATGACCGCCCTGAAGAGCAAGTAAGCTGGAATTGCTGACCAATCTGGCCATCATCGGAGCAGGGCCGCTGGGGCGCAGACTTGCCTGGAGGGCCGCCCGCGCCGGCTTTCGCGTGTCTCTCGAAGACGTGATGCCTTCCCACCTCGAGCACGCGCGCGAGACGCTGCGCCGAGAATTCAGCACCGAGTCTCTCAGCCGCGAGGCGGGCGGCGGAATCCGCTTCGTCTCCAGCATCGAAGATGCGGTACGGGACGCCGACATAGCCATCGACTGCGTGCCCGACGAACTGGAGTCCAAGCTCGAAATCCTGTGGCTGCTGGACCGCATGGCTCCGCCGCACACCATTTTCGCCACGCCTACCACCAACCTGTCCATTGCCGATCTCGGCGCATGCACCTATCGTGCGGATAAGTGCATAGCCATTGCAGCCTCTCCAGCCGAGCTTACCGATCTTGCCGCAAATGCAGGTGCCGAAATCCCGCTGCAGACCGCCGACGCCACTGCCGCTGAAACAGTTGCGCTGGTGGAGCAGTTCTGGCGCGATCTGGGATTTTCGGTTCGTGTCGAGCACGGCTTATGAACCGAAAACAGTCACGTGATGCATAACTATTCGCCGGCGAAATCGCGGTACCGCTCCAGCACGTCGTGTTCGCTGATCACGCCTTCCAGCTTGCTGAAATCGGCGCGGCTCACCACCGGAATCAGCGGCCACCGGTCCACATAGCGCAAAGCCACATCCAGCGGCTGATCGGGATGAATGACCGGCACCTGGTGTTCAGCAAAAAACTCCGCGAAGTCGTGATCGTCATTTCCCGCCTCGATGATCGCTTTCATCTCGTCTCGAGTCAGGCTGCTCCAGCCTGCCGGATGCAGCCGCACCAGGGCGATCTCCGGCAGTTCGCTTTCAGCGGGGTGCGAAATCCAATCCGCCAGTTCCTCAGCGTCGAAAACGGGATCGATCGGTGGCTGCATGGCGTCTTCGACGCGCAAAATGCTTTCTTCGCGCTGCTCCTCCATCGAAGGCAGATCCAGCCCATCCTGCCGCGTAAGCACGTCGAAGATCGCCACGGGCTGCAGCGTTCTCGAAATCACGTAAGCGAACGTGTTCGCGACGATTACCGGCAGAATGATCCCGTAATTGCCGCTGACTTCGAGCACCATGAATACCGAAGTCATGGGCGCGCGCAGAAATCCGGCGAACAGGACTCCCATGCCCACAAGGGCGTAAGTTCCCGGTGACCATGCAAGGTGGTGGAACAGCGCATGCTGCGCGCCGCCAACTGCGGCTCCGAACATGGCCCCGATGAACAGCGTCGGTGCGAACATTCCGCCCGGCGTTCCGCTCACAAAGGAAAGCATCGTAGCGGCAATCTTCAATACTGCGAGGATGGCGAGAAACTGCCAGGTGAATTGTCCGTGCATTGCCTGGTCCATATATTCGTAGCCGGCGCCCATCACCTGCGGCGCGCCCAGCGCGGCAATACCGCCGATCAGCAAACCCGCCGCGGCGGGCTGAAAATACTGCGTCCAGTGCGGCAAGGCTTTGAACCGCGGCCGCAGGTAACCAATCCCGCTCGAGAGCAACACCGAAGCGAACCCGCCTACGATGCCGAGAATGCTGTACGCCAACAGCTCTGCGGGCGACTGCATCTGCACCGGGGGAATGCTGAAAAGCACGTCGGATCCCCAAAACCAGCGCATCACTACGACGCTTGAAACCGCTGCCAGCACCACCGAGCCGAGGATCCCCGCCGTCCACCGCCCGATTACTTCTTCAATCACGAACAGCACCGCGGAAATGGGCGCGTTAAATGCAGCAGCCAGACCGGCCGCCGCGCCCACCGGCGCGATCAGCCGCATGCGCTCGCGTGAGAGCCGCAGGCGCCGCCCGATCGCCGAAGCCAGCGCCGCCCCGATCTGCAACGACGGATCTTCCGGTCCCAGTGATTGCCCGGATCCGATGGCCAGCGCCGACGTGATGAATTTTCCCACCGCGGTCCTGACCGGAATATAACCGTTGTAGATGTAAAGTGCCGCCTTGGTCTGATTCACTCCGCTGCCGCGCGATTGCGGAAAGATATAAATGACAACCAGAGCAATCAGCAGGCCCGTGAGCATTGGCGCAAGCAGCACTCGCGAAAGCGAAAGTTCCGCGCCCGTTCCCAACAGGTAAATGTGACACCAATCGATGAGAAAGCGGAAGCAGACCACCGCCAGTCCGGAAAAGACCCCAATGAAAACGCTCAGCACCAGAAAGAAGCGGTCTTCGCGAAAGAACGAGCTCAGAAGCGATCCCGTGGTGTGGCCGGCATGTTCTACGTTCGGTTCCGCCGCATGCCCCTCCACCAGCGTTCCGGAATCTATGTTCGAAGTTGGCTCCAAGTCATAACCCCTGGTGTAGATTTGCGACCAATAAAAGCGCGTTATCCGTATCCGTCATACCTCCGCACATCCCGCTGGTCTCATGTTCGATGTTGAACACCAGCGACATCGCGTTGGTTCCCAAATCAGGATTCCGGCTCAGATTCCGTTCGTTGATCTGCGGTTTGAGCTCCGTCCAGCTCTGCGTGAGCGTAGCCAACTCAGATGCAGGTACTGTAAAAGGTCCTGGTTTGCTGCATGCCTGCAGCCTGGCCCCTGCGGCGGTAAACGCGTCGATGATGATGCGTCGGCGCTCCGCAGCCCTCAATTGGGTGCGGAACGGATCCATGTTAAGAACGAGTTCGGCAAGCTTGAGCTTCGCTTTGGATGATTTGTCTCCCGCCCCCGCAGCGCGGCGCAAATATTGCTCGGCTACCCGGTATTGCCCCAGCTGGAATGCCGCTTCGCCCGCTCCTGCCATTGCCGTCACCTCGCGGTGATTGCCCTCGAGCGCCAGTCGAAACTGCTCCAGAGCGCGCTGATAATCCTGCGCCTCAAGAAAAAGTTGCCCTGTCTGCGTATGCTCCGCCGGTCTTTCTCCGAGGTTCGCTGCCAACGCAATCAGTTCCGAGTCCGCCTGCGCCTTATCATTGGTTTGAAGCATGAGCCGGATGAGCTCAAGACGGGCATTCCGGCTCTCCAGCTCTTGATTGGCGGGCCATATAGCGTAAATGGCGTCGTGGTAGTACCGAAGCGCGCTATCGGTGTGGCCGCGTGCCGCCTGAATTCGCGCCAGCTCCAGATTCACCATCCCGTTCTCCGGCTGACGGTCCCACAGGTTGATCAGATAGGCGTATGCCTCCTCGGCGCGATGCTCCCCTACCAGCGCTTCAGCAAGATTCAATTGGTAGGTGTATTCGTCGCGGGCGTACAGCAGCGCGGTGCGATACGCCATCACAGCCTCGCCATATCGTTTTGCCTTCAGATCGTCAGCGCCGCGCGAAGCCCAGCGGTCGGCAAGTGACTCCTGCTGCCGGTGATAAAGACTTGCCAAACCTGTCACTACCCCAAAGAGGATGATCGCCAGTCCCGTTAGCAACGCCAGAGTCACCGGCTCGCGTCTTAAGTAGGGTTGGAGGTCGATCCGCTTGAGTCCGGTGGTCATTCGTTCTCCGTAGGGCAGACACCATTCCGCGCCGGTCGCTCACACTGCGCCGAATCACATTGAGATTGAGTGGGCATGATGGAAGGGGGAAGCGATCTGGCGTTTGACGGGCTTCCCTGTGACTCAACGATGGAGCACAAGTCCCAGTGTAGCGCAGGGCGGCAAGACTGTCACCTTAAGGCTCGATAGAACGGCTATTTGGCCCATGACGTGCTACGCCCACGTAGAGTCGGGCTATTGGTACCATCCCGGAGGATATCGAAAATGCGCATTTTGTTGCATACGGCAGGCGTTCTGCTTTTCTGCTGCCTGTTTATTCTTGGGAAGCTGATGATCGAAGGGCGCGAGATATTCGCTCAGACTCTCGCCCAAATTCCAGGCTCCTATGCGCATTTGTGTAAATTTTTCCTGTATGGCGGCAGAATCTTCATTGGCCTCGCCGTAGTGCTTGGCTTCATCGAGTTCGTCGTAGTCATGATTCTCACCAGTGGCTGGGTCGTGGACCTGTTCCTGCCCGCAATGATCTAAATCGTCTCAGGCTGTGCCCGGCTTTCGCCGTCGGGTCGCCCGTGAAGGCGAGGATTCTTTCGCACGACTGCCGCCGGTCCCCAGGACCTGCTCGTAGTAGGAGACGTAGCGCGGTACCACCAGCGATGCGCAGAACCGTTTTTGCGCTTCGCGCCGCGCGGCATCGCGCATTATCTTGAGTCGCTCGCGGTTGCCCAGCAGCTCCAGCGCTCCGCGCGCCATGGCATCGACTTCGCCCGGTGCGAAGAGCAGTCCTGTCTCGCCATCATCCACTAGCTCCGGTACTCCGCCCACGCGCGTAGCGATGGAGGGCACCTTGCATGCCATGGCTTCCAGCGCCGCCAACCCGAACGACTCCAGTTGGCTCGGCATCAGCAAAAGATCGGCCAGGGGCAGCAGCTCGTTCACGCGCTCCTGCTTGCCCAGAAAATGCACCCGCGTGTGTATCCCAAGATCGTGCGCCAGCCATTCAGCAGCCGATCGGTCGGGCCCGTCTCCGATGAGCACTAATTGCGCCGGCACTTCGCGCGCCACGCTGGCAAAAATCTTCACCACGTCAACTACGCGTTTCACTGGTCTGAAATTCGAGAGGTGCATCAGGATGGCTTCATCATGTCTGGCCAGATGGCCGCGCGCCTGTGCTCGCTCCTCTTCGTCTGCACGCGGCGCGTACACGTCGCAATTCACAAAGTTCGTGATCACTTCGATGGGCCGGTCAACGCCGAAATCCCCAATCGTCTTCTCTTTCAGATAATTTGAAATGCTGGTCACGCCATCGCTTTCCTGGATCGCATGCCGTGTGATGGGGAGATAGCTGCGGTCCAGCCCCACCAGAGTGATATCTGTGCCGTGCAGTGTGGTGACGAAGGGAAGCCGCCGACCGCGCGCCGCCAGCATTTGCCGCGCCAGCAGCGCGCTCACGGAATGGGGAATGGCATAATGCACGTGCAACAGATCGAGGTTGTAAAACTCGGCCACTTCCACCATCCGCGAGGCCAGCGCCAGGTCGTAGGGCGGAAATTCGAACAGCGGATAATTTGAAACCGGCACCTCGTGATAAAAAATACCCTCGTTGCGTCCGCTCAGCCGGAACGGCTGCGAATAGGAAATGAAGTGCACCTCGTGCCCTAGTGCCGCGAGCTCGATGCCAAGCTCCGTGGCCACAACCCCAGAGCCACCATAGGTGGGGTAACATGTGATCCCGATGCGCATTCTCGCCCTCTGACGGCAGCCGCCGCCGCTGTCGTCTACTTGGAAGAAGCCGTAACCCTGCAAACGTGCAGGACGCCCCGGGCATGTAGATCCGCAGGACATCCATCCATCATTCACATTAGCAGTTCGTGACGCCCGGTCGTCCGAAGCAGCTATTGTCCATCCAGAGATAGTGGAAGTTTTCAGGGCTCGCATTCGGACGCGATCTAGCGCAGGAAAATACAAACTTATAAGTATTTCCTGATGAATTCACCGCAGACATCACGAGTTTTGGAAGTGCATGCGCGGAAATCCAGTGATTCTCGTGGGGGAAAATCTCCGCCTGACAGCGTGCGCCGCGCTCGGTAAGAAGCCGCTGGAGTTTGTACGCCTCGGAGACGGGCACGACCGCATCCTGAACGCCGTGAAGTAGCAGGACGGGAGGAGTTGCCGGGGAGACTCTTTCTTCCCAGCCAGGTGGAATCCCGCCGGAAAGCTCGATGACCAGGCGCATGTTCGGATCGCCGATCCCAAGCGCCACCGACAGGTAAGCACCAAGCGAGACACCAAGAACGCCGATACGGCGCGCATCCACGCCGGGGCGGGCGCGCAGATCGCTGACTGCATCCTCGAGGGCGCGCAGCCATTCGGGGAAGTGCTGCCCGTCAAGAATCACCTCGGCTGCGGCTCGCGAGGTGTGCGTCTTGTCAAAGTAATGGGGCGCATGTACGCCGACGCCGAATGCCGCCAGTTGCGGTCCTAAGCGGTTGAGGCAGTACGATACCGGCCCGCCAGAACCGTGCGCCATCAGCAGCGCTGGATGCGGACCCGCACCGGCCGGTTCATAGCGTTCGACGCGGACCGGCTCCTTACCGCTCAGAAAAGTCTCCACAACTGCAAAGATGCAGGAAACGAATCAGGTCTTCTATGCCGCCCATTCTCGATTTACGGCACAGCGATGGATTCAAATTCCGTTTTTTCCAAAGCACGCTCATTCGATACGCAGGGCCTGCACGGGGTCGATCGAGGCAGCTCGCCGCGCTGGAATGATGCCGGCAATGGCAGCCGCAAGTACCAGCACACCAACGGCGATAACCATGACCGGCACATTCACGCTGGTGATCTCATAAAGTTGCGACTTGACGTAGCGCACGCAGAAGACTGCCACCGGAATGCCGATCACGAGGCCGACTACCGCCTGGAGCATGGCTCCGCGCATGACAGTTCCAATGACTCGGCTGCGCGCCGCCCCCAGCGCCATGCGGATGCCGATCTCCGGTGTGCGGCGCACCACGGTATATGCAGTGACACCATAAAGGCCGATGGCAGCGAGCAGAAGCGCCAGCAATCCGAAAAGGGAAGTGAGCCGCGCGATCAGCCGTTCGCCGATGAAACGATCGTCAATCTGCTGCTGGAAGGTCTGAAACTTTACGATGGTCAGGTTGGGATTGATGCTCGCCAGCGTGTCGCCAACGATCTTTTCGAAGCCGGGAATCGGGTAGCTGGTCTGAATGACCATGGCTCCGGCGTACATGGACAGGTCCTTTTCGATGGGCCTGTTGGGGTCGTTGGCAATGCCGGCGCTCTGCGTCATCGGCAGGAAGTACATGGCGTGGTTTTTCCAATAGACGCTGGTGTAGGTGGTGTCTTCCACCACACCGACGATCTCATGCGCTCCATCCATGCCGGCGCTGCCTGGTCCGGCGTAACCAAAGCGATGGCCGAGGGGGTTGCGGTTGCCGAAGAACTGCCTGACGAATTCCTGGTTAACGACGGCGACCGGCGGCGCATTCAGCGTATCCTGCGAGGTGAAGCCGCGGCCGATCAGCACGTGCGTACCGACCGAGTCGAAGTACTCTGGCGTGGCTTTCACCCAGGATACGTTTTTGTTCAGGTTGGGCTCGCCCTGGATCTTTATGCCAGAACTCCAATTGTTCTGCTCCATGGGCGTGTAGGTGGCCAGCGCGACCTTCATCACGCCGGGTAGGGCGTGGAAGCGGTCGACGATGGCCTGATAAAGCGGCTCGACCTCTGTAGTCTTGTAGCCCGCCGCCTGCGGATTGATATGGACGATGTAGCGATTTGTCGCGTTCAGTTTCATGTCCACGCTCTGGGCCTTGTCCAGGCTTTGCGCAAACAGACCCGCGGCAACGAGGAGCACAAGGGAGAGCGCGGCCTGCAGGACTACCAGCGCGCGCTGCAGCAAGGATGCTCCGTGGGCGGTCGTGCGCGCGTTGAAGCGCAGGGCTTCCGCGGGTTGCGTGCGCGCCGCGATCAGCGCCGGCGCAAGCCCAAAGAGAATGCCCGTGATGAGCGAAAGCGCAATGGCGAAGCCGATCACCATTAGCGAAGGTGAAGCCGTGACCGGCATGTTGTGCTGTTCAGGAAAGGCAAGCGCCAGCAGTGCGTGCGCTCCGATGTACGAGACGATCAGGCCGAGCGCTCCGCCCGCACCCGACAGAAGGATGCTCTCTGTCAGAAGCTGACGCACAATCCGGATGCGTTGCGCGCCCAGCGCCGAGCGGATCGAGAGCTCCGCGCGCCGGCTCATGCCCCGCACCAGCATTAAGTTGGCGACGTTTGCACAAGCCACCAGAAGAACCAGCGCGGCGATCCATTGCAGCAGATGCAGGTGGTCCTTGTAATTATCCTGCATGTTCTGGATGCCGCCGCCGCCCGGAGTGAGCACGACGTGGGTGCGGGGAAGAGCCTTCCTGGCGCGCTCTTCGGTAAATGTTTTGAGAGGCGCAAATTGCTGCTTAAGCAAAGTGCTCACCTTGGCCTGCAACGCCAGCAGGGAAATTCCCGGCTTAATGCGACCGATGATGTAAGCCCACGTTGTGTCAGGATCGGTGAAGTATGGCGCGCCGATGACTGTATCCATCGAATTCATGGGGAGGAAGTACTTGGGGGGATTGGAATCGATGCGGTCCCCGTAAAATCCCTTCGGGGCGATGCCGATGATTGTGACCGGCTTAGTATTGACGTAAAACGTGCTCCCCACCACGCTTGGATCGCCCGCATAATCCTCCTGCCATGCGTCGTAACTCATCACGGCGGTAATCGAGGCTCCCTTTTGATCGTCGGAATCCAGAAAGAACCGTCCCGCCGCCGGCGAAAGACCGAAGACGCGAAAATAGTTGCCCGAGACGAAGGTTCCTATGACCGACTTAGCTACCGTCTGTGGTCCTGCGCGGCGGATGGTCAATGGCCGGAACGCGTAGCCGGACTCCATTGCCGCCAATTCCTCGAACTCCGGCAGATTCTTCTTGAACATGTAATAGGTGTCGGTGGCAAAGAGCGAGTAATCTCCGGTGTCGTTCCATCCGCTGTTGACGCAGCAGTCGTCCCGGTCGCCGAGACGGACGAGGCTCTTGGGATCCGTCACCGGGAGATTGTGGAGCATGATGGCATTGACCAGCGTAAAAATCGCTGAGTTGGCGCCGATGCCAAGCGCGAGCATGAGCAGTACGGTTAATGTGAACCCCGGCGTCTTGCGTAGTTGACGGAACGCAAAGTGAAGATCCTGCAGAAGAACTCTCATCGCCTGACCTCCTCACACAATGGCTTGCACAGACAGCAAGCATCTTTCATGCCACAGAAATTTTTGGCTACTTCCTTGGAATCAGAGTCTTAGCGGTCTCGGGTTCGTCTGCCTGCGTTCAAAACTGAAAAAGAGTGTTCAAAGTCGGACACCGTGTGGCCTATTTTCGCGAACTGTCGGTGATCCCAATCGCGCATCTCATCTTGGCCTCTCGGGAGAGTCGGGCATAGCCCTCGGAGTTCCCTCTGCGTTTACCCGCGAAGGCCGGCGAACGATATGAGCTCCACGTCCGCAAACTCCACCACCGCGCGCAGGGCCTGCATCTCCACTTCGCGCGAGGCCCTCAGGCGCGTATCCACTCTTGCCAGATCGGCATCGTTGTAACCGGGATGCGTCACCAGTTCCCATGTCCCCTCGGGCAACTGGGATAGCAACGACCGAACCATACTCGCATCCAGCGAGCCCGTGCCCACAATGGCAATCGTTCCGTCGGTCGTGGCGAAACCCTCTTTCGCGATGATGCGCCGCAGTGCCGGCTCGAAAAAGCGCAGGACCATTTCTTCGCCGCGCCGCGCCAGCGGAGCCCGCGGCGTCGCCCGCATCGCCCACACCGGCTCGAATGGATTGCGCACCGCGGAAATCCCAGCATCGTGCGCCGCGCGCAAAAGAGGCTTGAGCACGAGGGGAAACATATGCGTGTGCTTATGGGTGTCAAAGTGGGTCAGCCGCAGGCCCCGGTTCTGCAAGGCCGCGATTTGCGCCGCCGCCTCTGCCTCAATCTCCGCCGCGCGCAAACGTCCTGTGAACAGCCGCCACAAGAACGTGCCCAGCGCCTGGTAGAGGCGGCCGGTACGTGGGTCGACGAGCGACGCAACCTTCTCCGCCGGCAATACCGGCTCGCCATCTACTAGGACCACGTGACAGCCGACACCGAGCGAAGGGGCCGTCAATGCCATCGCGATGGCCTCATCTGTAGCCCGCGCACGCGCCATCAGCGTCGTGCTGGGCAACAGGCCCGCGGCATTCAACTCGGCCACAGCGCGATTCACACCCGCCGTCAGCCCAAAGTCGTCCGCATTGATAATGAGCCGCCTCACCGGCTGAGTGTATCAACAGCACATGCCGCAGCAAGTGACAAACGGTTCAATCCGCCTTTGCAACGCGTAGAACTCAAGCCACATCAAGAACCGCACACTCACGGCGGCCATCGCGCTGCTATCATTGATGAATGGCTGCCCTCGCGCGCAGCCGCCGCAGACGCGGGCGGTTAGCTCAGCTGGTTAGAGCGCCTGCCTTACAAGCAGGAGGTCGCAGGTTCGAACCCTGCACTGCCCACCATTCTCTGTTGGCTTTGCCCGCCTTCACCGGGCCACCTTTCCATCCCGATCCGCAGTGCTACGATGTGAGAGCATCGCGCCAAGGGAGCTGCATCCATGAGTGATTCGACCACATCGAAGACCTTCACTTCTGAAGAAATCTCCAACCTCACGCGTCAGACCAACTACGGCACGTGGCGCTTCCAGAAGAGCTGGAAGCCGCTCCACATTGCCGACGCGGAAGGCTGCTGGTTCACGGATGGTGCGGGCAAACGATACCTCGACTTCAGCGCCCAGCTCATGTGCGTCAATCTGGGCCACAAGAATCCGCGGGTGGTCGAGTCCATCGCTGAGCAGGCAAGGGAACTGGCTTACGTCACGCCTGGCTACGCCACCTCCGCCCGCGCGCGCCTCAGCGCAAAATTGCTCGAAGTGCTACCGGCCGGTCTGGAGAAGTTTTTCTTCGCCACCAGCGGCACCGAGGCCAATGAAGCCGCATTCAAGATCGCGCGCATGTACACGGGGAAGAACAAAATCATCTCGCGGTATCGTTCATATCACGGTTCCACTGCCGGTTCGATGGCGGCTACCGGCGACCCGCGCCGCTGGGCCATGGAGCCGATCGGCAAAGCCCAGGATTTTGTCTTCGCCCCGGAAGCCAATTGCTACGACTGCCCGATCAGGCACACCTATCCCGATTGCAACATTGCCTGCGCCGACTACGTGGAGCACATGATTCGCAATGAAAGCGATGTTGCCGCCGTCATCGTCGAGCCGGTGGTCGGCACTAACGGCGTGCTCGTTCCCCCTCCTGAATACCTGCCCCGCTTGCGCGAAATCTGCGATCGTCACGGCGTGCTGCTCATCGACGACGAGGTAATGGCCGGATGGGGACGCACTGGAAAATGGTTCGCCGTCGATCATTGGAACGTAAAGCCCGACATTCTGGTCACGGCCAAGGGCATCACCTCGGCCTATGTGCCGCTCGGTCTCTGCGCCACCACAAAGAAAATCGCTGACTACTTTGAAGACCACTATTTTGCGCACGGCCACACCTACGAAGCCCATCCGCTCACTCTCGGGCCCGCCGTCGCCACTATTGAAGAAATGCAGCGCCTCAAGCTTGTCGACCGCGCCTCCGAGCTTGAGCCCTACCTCCGCGAAAAACTCGAGGCACTCAAAGCGAAGCATCCCTCAGTAGGCGATGTGCGCGGCCTTGGCCTGTTCTTCGCCGTGGAGCTCGTCAAGAACCGAAAGACGAAGCAACTCTTCAATACCATGCGCGATAAGGTCGAAGGCAAGCCGCTGGTGGTCGATCAAATAGCTGGAAAAATGATGGCGCAGGGCGTCGGCATCCAGGCTTGGGTGAGCCACTTCGTGATCGCCCCGCCGCTGATCGTCAGCAAAGATGAACTCGACTTCGGCATAGCCGCGCTGGATGAGCATCTGGCAATCGCAGACGCGCTGGTCGACTAGCCTGCATTTCTCACGAGTGATGTATAGAGAATTTGAACAGGAAGACAAAAAGGTATAGGAAAGGCCGTCATTTCATGGCATAACTGCGTTGTCTGGACGTAGTTTTGGCCGGAGAAGGGCGGCCTTTCTAATGACAGAGTGTAGCCAAGAAGCGTTCCGTTTTGCAGCCCATTTTTCACGCCGTGTGGAAGCCGGTTTCACGGCCGGCCAGGTATCAAGCGACGGCGGAGCGCTGCTGTTGCGCCAGACCGATGGCCGGATCAACCTGTTGCGCCGTCTGGCCGGCTGCTTTACCGACGCCCGCAACCAGGAGCAGATCGAGCACACCGTTGCCGAGATGCTGGCACAGCGCATCTACGGGCTGGCGCTGGGTTATGAAGATCTGAACGACCACGAGCAGCTGCGCACCGATTCCGTGTTCGGCCTGCTGAGCGGCAAGCA
>DASYWU010000030.1:0-104056 GCA_035935755.1 Occallatibacter sp.
TTTGACCAACACGCTAAACATCGGCATGCCTTGCGCCTGCTCAAGCACCTGCAAAATCTTGGCTACGCTGTGCAAATACAACCCATAGCCGCATAAGCAGGAGTTAGTTTCTTATTAGGGCACGACTTTAGTCGTGCCGAAAACAACCAATAAATACGCGGGCTTTAGCCCCTGCCTGCTGATCTCTCCAACTTCGCCTTCCGTTCGGACTTTTTTCCGCAGCCTCTTTCGCCGCCTCGCTTTCTGTTTACGGAGGGAGCAGGGACCTTCAGGTCCCTGAACCGATTTCCATACGTGAGCCGGCTTTAGCCGCGGGCCCCCTGGCCACACACATCCGCAGCGCGACAAAAAGGAGCTGTCATCCCGAGCGCAGCCGAGGGACCCGCAGTTGCTTCTAACTCCAAGTTCAATACCACCAGTAACCCTGCACGATAAAACTGCCCGTCACCCCAGCACCAGCCGGCAAAAAAGATCTGTCATCCCGAGCGAAGTCGAGGGACCTGCAGTCGCCCCAACCTCAGCCCCTGCCGCCTCAACCGTGGCCCGTCATCCCGATTTCGCCTGCGCTGCCAATAAATTTCATCGATAGCATCTGCCCAGGTGCCGCGACGCGAGGGAATGTAGCGAGCAGCGCAACCACCCTCTGAGACATCGACAAAAGGATGACCGAGAGCGGAGGGCTCCAAGTCACCATCATCGCTTAAGCCAGAATCCCAAGATCATTCCTGTCGTCGCGTAAGCCCAGTGCAGATTAGAATCTGAAGCCCCCCTCCACAACAAAACGAATAGCGAAACACCAAGCACCGCAACGGTCACGATAACCTGCATTGCGAGATGCACTCTCGCTGACGGTTGTGATGGTGGCTCGCGTAGACTCGGCCTTCTGGAAGCCGAAGAGGCCGACGCCGCCGGTCGGGCAGTTGGGGCGGTGCCAGTCCTCTGACCAAGCCCTGCACTGCTTGGGAACATTCGCGTAAACTCCCCCGGTCCCGAAGCTGCGAGCGGGGCACAGCTTCTCCTGACTCCCTCCGGCTACTTAGGGCCGTTGACCGGGCCGCCTACCCCGCCACACGAGCCAACTCACGGGCCAGTGCCGATAGGAACCTAACGTTTGTCGGTATCAATCACAGTCTTTCAAGAAGCGAATTCTTTACCGCGGCGTTCTCCGCTGCGTCGTTTCGAAACCCGATCGTGCCAAATTCAAGATTGATGGGGAACGGAATCGAAATTCTGGTCTGCTTGTCTTGGCTTTCTGCTAGAAATGCGAGAGGGCCAACGGGGATATTCCATCGGCGATCCAATATCGCCGTCTTCACCTGGTAGACCCTGATCTGGATCGAGCCTTTGTTACAGTCGAGTTGGCAGCGGTGCCAGTAATTGAGGTTCAGCCTCTCTTCAAATTTCAACTCCGACGGTTCCCACGCAAGCCATAGCCCGTTTATTCGGATATGGGCCTTAATGTGATCCTCAAAGATCTGGAGCATGACCATATTCGATAGGTTTGCCGCTCGAACGATTGCTCCAATTGAAGCGTGGAGGATCTTGAATTCGAAGTCGAACCTGTAGTCGCTCCATACCAAGGCCTTCGAGAAGATAAAACCCGAGTACGAACCAGTTATTACGAACGCCTCCTGAATCCGATCGTACTCAAACTTTCCTTCGCCCAGCCAATCTTCCACCTCCGATCGGCTCTGGAGAGGTAGAAAGTAGAAATCCCTTTCTCTGGTCTTAGAGTAGATAATTACTACTGTGGCGAATACCGTGACGGCAATACTAACGATGAAAGCAGCTCTTGGCTGCTTCTCAAGAAAATAAGAAACGGCGTAGCCCACGACAGCACCCGTCAGAGTGATTAGGTCAAGCTTGTACCGTCTGATGTAGTACTTGAGCCACCGCCGCTGCGTGAATCGCTCCAGCAAGAGGATCAATCCCACAAAACCTACGCCGATAATGGCCACCAGCTCATAGCGGTTCATTGATCTGCCACCGTCTTCCTCGTTAGTCTGGTATCTGAAAATCATAAAGCAGTGCAACGGTCTTCCAATGTCCCTATTGTGAAGTTGGGGAGGCGGGGCAGTTGCGGTATCGTGGATTCTGTGACTTGGATCGTCGGCGCGCCTACGATGTTTGGCTACGGGTTCGGAATATCGGACGTGCGCGTAACTCTGGCTGATGGCGAGGAAATCGACTGCCTTCAAAAGATTTATCCGATCGGTAGACACTTCGCCGCAGGCTTTGCGGGATCAGTCGCAATTGGATTCGCGATGGTGGAGGAGTTGCGCCGCCTTTCGTCCTACGCCGACGAGCGAATGGCCTGTGATCCGCGTGCTGCGTTTCGCGAATGGCCCGCCTGTGCTCGAACGGTCTTCTCCGCATTCGACGGCACAGAGCAGAATGGCAGGTGTCATTTAATGCAATTATGGTACATCCGCAAGAGCACGTCGGGAACCCCGCGTGGCCGCGATCCTTGGTTTATATTTTCAAGTCGCCCGATTTCGAAGGTGAGAGCGTGGCCATTCACACTTTGGGCTCGATTGGGTCGGGTAATGCATATCCGCGATGCAGAGACGCTATTGAGTCTTTCGCGGCGGACCGAAGTCGGGAGCAGCTATATTGGCAGGGAGAGATCGGCTGCCAAGGTGGCATGGCTTCAATGTTGGGCGTGAGTCTCACGGACATTTTGAAGGAGGTTCAGCCAAAAGGTGTGAGCTCACACATGCACTACTGTTGGGTCTACCGAGGGCGGACGATCATCAGGGTGAACGATCATACGGCGAAGGGTCGGTGGACTATCGCGCCACTCGGATCCGGGATAAACCAGATACCGAACATCGAAGATTTCTCCATTCCTCGAGAACCAGCTCTCGCCGAGGGGTACGCCTTTTTTGAAATGCCGAAGCTGGCTGCGTCCTGGAAGGAGTTGCTGGAAATCCTGCAGGAGCGCGGCCTAGATGCGCGTGGCTGCACTACCTAAGTGACTGCATGGGGTAGTTCGGTACCGATTAGTCGGCTCTTCGCCGGGAATCCCTGCCCGGGGTTCACCCCAGCCCTTGTCAATACCTCGCCCCGAAAAAACTTTGCAAGTATCTGAAAACAAAAGAAAGATTCCCGAACCAGTTTTGCCGATTAATTATTCCCGCCGGCGCACAATAGAAAACATAGAACCAAGTCCAGCAGCATCCGGACGAAGCTGTTAGCTAATAGCTGATAGCTGTTAGCTGAAGGCTGAAAGCTGATAGCTGATAGCTGTTCACTGCCCACCGTCCACCCCCGTTTTGATTTTTCACTATGCAGCAATGCAGCAATGCTGCAATGCGCACTCCGCGGCCGCCGGTCTCCACTCTGACTCTGCGAAGAACCGGCCCTACCGCCCCATCGTGTACGCATCTTTCGGCGGCTTGGCGCTCACGTCCTTCGGCGTGGGCAACTGCGACCGGTCCCATCCTCCGCCCAGCGAGTCCACAAGCTGCACCGACGCCAGCATCTCATCCACCTGCAGCGCATTGAGAGTGGTTTCGTCGCTCAGCACCGTGTTCTCCGCGATCATCACATTCACAAACGGATCGACGCCGAGGTGATACCGCGTCGTCTCCAGATCGAAGTATTGCTTAGCCGAGTCCACCGCCTGCTGCTGCTCCAGAATCTGCTGCGAAAAGATCCGCGTTGCCGACAGCGCGTCCTCCACCTGCTGAAAAGCCACCAGCGAAGTCTGCCGGTAATTGGCCAGATCGGCGTTGTAGATGGCCTCGTACTGATGCAGTTGCGCGCGATAAAGTCCCGCATCGAATAACGTCTGCGTCACCGATGGGCCCAGCGACCAGAAACGGCTGGGCCAGTCGAAGAGGTGACCCAGCAGCGACGATTGATATCCGCCGCGGGCAGATAGCGTCACCGCCGGAAAGAACGCGCCGTAGCCGATTCCGATAGTCGCATTATCTTCCGCCAGCCGACGCTCCGCCGCCGCCACGTCCGGCCGCCGTTCCGTGAGTTCGGAAGGCACGCCCGTAGGAATGGCCGGCGCCGAATAAACCAGCGGCCTCACAGGAATAGAAAAATCCGTCGCCACCTTCCCCAGCAGCACTGCGATGGCGTGTTCGTACTGCGCCCGCAGCAGTCCCACATTGATGGCCAGCGACTGCGCCGACTGCAGCGCCGTCTTGGCTTGAATCACGGCGATGTAATCTCCGACGCCCGCGTCGTATGCTCCCTGCGCCGCATCCAGCGACTTCTGGTCCGCCGCGACGGTCTGATTCACGATCTGCTGCAGATTATCCTGGCCGCGAATCTCAAAGAAGTACTGCGCCAGGCTGGTCTGTTCCGTCAACCTCTCCAGTTCCAGATCGGCCGCGCTCATCTGCGCCGCAAACTGCGCCGAGCGCACCTGGTTGCGGATTTTGCCGAAGAAATCCAGCGTCCATGACACATTCACCGGCACCGACCACAGCGTTGAAGTCGCGCCGGTATTGGCAAATTGCGATTGCCGCAGGTTCCCCGAGCTCTTCGACCGGCTCCACGCCGGGCTGGTCGTGATCTGCGGCCAGTATTGTGATCGCGCCTGCGCAATCAGCGAGCGCGCCTCCATATAGTTCTCAAAAGAAATCCGGATGTTCTGGTTGTTGATGTTGAGCTGCTCTTCAAGAGCATTCAGTTCCGGCTCGTTATAAATCTCCCACCACTTCCCGCGGATCATCGCCGTTTGCGGGGTCGCCACTTTCCATCCCGGCTGGTTCTGAAAGTTGACAGTCGACTCCTTGTAATTCGGCGCAGTCACCGCCGGCGGCGCCGGGGGATGGTACTTCGGTCCCACGTGGCAACCTGTCACCGGCGCGGCAAGTCCCAGCGCACCCGCTGCAATCAAAAACGAAATCCGCTTTCCCGATTCGCGCATAATCGTCTCTTTCGTCTTACGACGCCACTCCTTCCGCTGCGGAAGGCAACGTCCCCCGCACCTTGCCCAGTGACCACAGGCGCAGCCGATCCATATAGAGATACACCACCGGCGTGGTGTAAAGCGTCAGCAACTGGCTCAGCACCAGCCCGCCGACAATCGTGATGCCCAGCGGCCGCCGCAGTTCCGAGCCCATGCCCGATCCGAAGGCCAGCGGCAGCGAGCCACAGATCGCCGCCATGGTCGTCATCATGATCGGCCGGAAGCGCAGCATGCACGCCTCGAAGATCGCGTCCCGCGTTTCCTTGCCTTCCTCGCGTTCCGCCTGCAGCGCAAAGTCGATCATCATAATGGCGTTCTTCTTCACGATGCCGATCAGCAGGATGATGCCGATGATCGATATCACGTTCAGATCGATGTGGAACACCATCAGCGCGATCATCGCGCCCACGCTGGCCGAGGGCAGCGTGGAAATGATGGTCAGCGGGTGCACCAGGCTTTCATAGAGCATGCCCAGCACGATAAACACCGCGAGCAGCGCCGTGAAGATCAGGATCGGCTCGCTGGAAAGCGACTTCTGGTAAGCCTGCATGGTCCCCGAAAACAGCCCGTGCACCGTCGATGGCGTCCCCAGCTGCATTTCCATCTGGTTGATCTCGCGCGTGGCGTCGCTCAGCGCCATTCCTGGCCCCAGATTGAACGAAACCGTCACCGAGGGGAACAATCCCGTATGGTCGATCTCCAGCGGCGTGGTGCCCGGCTTCGCGGTCAGCACCGTGCTCAGCGGCGATATCGCGTTGATTCCCGCTCCGCCCGAAGCTCCAGGCGGAGTGAAATAAATATCGTGCAATCCTGCGGGACTCTCCCAGAATCTCGGCGCCACTTCCGTCACCACGTAATACTGGTTCAGAGGCGTGAAAATCACCGAGGACTGGGACTGCCCGAAGGCGGCATAAAGGGCGCTGTTCAGCGATTGCGGAGTTTGCCCCAGGCGCGCCATGGTGACCCGGTCGTAGTTCAGCTTCAGATCGAGCCCGCCGCTCTGATAGTCGCTGTTCGCGTCCGTAATTCCGGGTAGCCGGCGCATGTGTTCCAGCAGGATCGGTCCCCATTTTGCCAGCTCGGATACATTCTCAGCCTGGATAGTGTACTGGTAGAGCGCATTGCCGCCACGCCCGCCGATGCGCAGTTCCTGCCCCGGCTGCATGAACGCGGAGGCCAGAGGCAGCCGGTCCAGCTTCGGTCGCAGCCGATTGATCACCTGCATCACCCCGACACTGCGCTCGCCCTTGCCGTGCCCCAGCGGCTTGAGCGACACGAACAGGAATCCCCCATTGCTCGAGCCCCTGCCTCCGCTGAAAGCCATGACGTGCGCCACTGCGGGATCTGCCTTGATCACGTTCACCAGTTTCAAAAGCGAGAATCGCATGATGGGGAACGAGGCATCCTGCGGCCCCTGCACTCCGCCCATCATCAGCCCGGTGTCCTGCATGGGAAAGAACCCCTTGGGGATCCGGTACATCACTACCACGTTGAGCGCAATCGTCAGCAGCAGGGCGATCAGCATCAACAGCGGATTGTCCAGCACCCACACCAGCGATCGCCGGTAAATTGCCAGCATGCCGTTGAAGAACTTCTCGCTCGCGCGGTACATCCAGTTGTGGTGTTCGCCTTCGTGTCGCGTCTTCAGCAGGTGCGCGCACATGCACGGCGTGGTGGTAAGCGAGACCAGCAGCGAAACGGCGATGGCCGTGGAGAGCACCATGGCGAACTCGCGGAAGAGCCGGCCCACGATCCCGCCCATCATCAGGATGGGAATGAAGACGGCGATCAGCGAGCTGCTCATCGAGAGCACCGTGAATCCAATCTCCTTCGCCCCCTTCAGCGCCGCGGGAAATACGTCCATACCCGCTTCCAGATGCCGCGTGATGTTCTCCATCACCACGATGGCATCATCGACTACGAATCCCGTGGCGATGGTCAGCGCCATCAGGGAGAGATTGTCGATGCTGTACCCGAAGAGGTACATCACCGCAAAGGTGCCGATGAGCGAGACCGGCACGGCTACGCTGGGAATCAGCGTGGCGCGGGGACTGCGCAGGAAAAAGAAGACCACCAGCACCACCAGGATCACCGACCCCAGCAACGTCAGTTCCACGTCGTGCACGGATGCGCGAATGGTGGTGGAACGGTCCATGACGACGGTGGTGTTTACGCCTTTGGGCAGCACAGCCTCGAGGAACGGCAGTTGCTGCTTGATCCGGTCCACGGTATCAATGATGTTGGCGCCCGGCTGCTGACGGATGATAATCAGCACCGCCCGCTGGCCGTCCATGAAGCCCGCAGTGCGAATGTTCTGCGTCGAGTCCACCACTTCGGCCACGTCTTCCAGCCGCACCGCCGCGCCATTGTGGTACCCCACAATCAGCGGCTTGTATTGCGATGCCTGCGAAATCTGGTCGTTGGTCAGGATGTCTTCGCTGTGGCCGTCTTCGGTGAGCTGCCCCGTTGGCTCGTGCGAGTTCTGCAGGCGCAGCGCCGATTCCACCGTGCCCAGTGTCAGCCCGTAGCTCTCCAGCTTGGTGGGATCGACTTCCACGCGCACCGCCAGCGTCGCGCCGCCGCCCACATCTACCTGCCCCACTCCATCGATCTGCGAAATCTTCTGCACCAGCGTGGTCGATGCCACGTCGTAGATCCTGGTCACGTCGTACTTGTTCGACGTAAGCCCGAGAATCATGATGGGCGCGGCGGCGGGATTCTGCTTGAAGTAATGCGGGTTGGATGGCAGATTTGCCGGCAGGTACGTCCGCGCCGCATTGATCGCCGCCTGCACGTCGCGCGCCGCTCCGTCGATGTCCCGGCTCAGATCGAACTGCAGGGTGATGCTCGCGTTGCCCAGCGTGCTTGAAGATGTCATCTCCGTCACGCCGGCGATCTGGCTGAACTGCCTCTCCAACGGTGTAGCCACCGACGCCGCCATAGTCTCCGCGCTCGCTCCCGGCAGCCCGGCGCCGACATTGATGGTGGGAAACTCCACTTGCGGCAGCGGCGCCACCGGAAGCACCGTGTAGGCAATCGCGCCGGCCATGGCCACCGCCAGGGTCAGCAGCGTTGTGCCCACGGGCCGCCGGATAAAAGGAGAGGACAGGCTCATGCGTTCTCCGTTCCCGGTTCGCCAAGCTTCGCGTGCGAAAGGTGCCGCCCGGTAAGCCGCTGTCCGATGGCGTCAAAGAAGATGTAGATCACCGGGGTCGTATAGAGCGTCAGCACCTGGCTGAACATCAGGCCACCCACCATGGCGATGCCCAGCGGATGCCGCAGTTCCGAACCCAGGCCGCGGCCCAGGGCCAGCGGAATGCCCGCCAGCATCGCGGCCATGGTGGTCATCAGGATGGGACGGAAACGCAACAGGCTGGCTTCGTAAATGGCCTCAGCCGAGGTCTTCCCTCCCTGCCGTTCCCTCTCCAGAGCGAAGTCGACAATCAGAATGCCGTTCTTGTTGACGATGCCGATGAGCAGAATGATGCCGATGATGCCGACGGCATCCAGGTCCTGCCCGAAGAACATCAGCGCCAGCAGCGCGCCCACACCCGCTGAAGGCAGCGTGGAGAGAATCGTCACCGGATGAATAAAGCTCTCGTAGAGTACGCCGAGAACGATGTAGACCGTCACCAGGGCGGCCAGAATCAGCAGCGCCTCGTTGGAAACGGAATCGCGGAATGCTGCAGCCGTGCCCTCGAAATCCGATTGCAGGCTGGCCGGAAAATGCAGATTCTTGGCCGCATTCTCGATCTCCGTGATGGCCGCTCCCAGCGAGGCATGCGGAGACAGATTGAAGGAGACCGTCACGGAGGGAAACTGCCCCTGGTGATTGATGGAGAGCGGCTCCGTGGTGTTGGAAATGCGCGCGATGGCGCTCAGCGGCACAGCATTCGCGGAGGTGGCTACGGTCCCCGCATTGGGCGTAGTTCCTCCGGCAGTGCCGCCATTCGGCGAAGATGCGATGGACACACTGCTCCGCCCGCCCAGCACGCGCGAGGGCGCCGTCATCACGTTCGAGGAAGGCGTGTAGCGGACTCCAGTGGTGAGCGCATTCGAGCCCGCCGAAGCCGACGCCGACGACGAAAACGAGGTCACCGCTCCCGCGCCGGTCGCCCCAGCCGATCCGTTTGACGGCAGATATATGTCGTTCAGGCTTTCGGGATTCATCTGCCATTGCGGGCCGGTTTCGAGCACCACGTGATATTGATTCGTCTGCGTGTAGAGCGTGGTCACCTGGCGCTGCCCGAAGGCGTCGTAAAGAGTATTGTCGATCGTTGCCGGCGCAATACCCAGCCGCGATGCGGTTACGCGGTCGATATCCACCTGCACGGCCGGCGCTCCGGTCTGCTCGTCGCTGGCCACGTCTTCAAGGTTGGGCAAACTCTGAAGCTGCGCCACGAACTTCTCCGACCAGCTGTTCAGCTCGTCCGGGTCGGGATCGGTCAGCGCATATTGATACTGCGTGCGGCTCACCCGGTCGTTCACCGTGATGTCCTGCACCGGCTGCATGTAGAGGTGAATTCCCGAGACGTCCTGCAGCTTCGATTGCAGCCGCCGGATCACGTCCGATGCGCTGATAAAAGCGGGAACGCGCTGCTTCAGCGGCTTCAGGTTGATCTGGATTCGCCCGCTGTTCAGCGTGGTGTTGATTCCGTCCGCACCGATAAACGATGTAAGGCTTTCCACCGATGGATCCTGAAGAATGACCTTCGCCAGCTCTTGCTGGCGCGTGGACATCTCGTTAAACGACACCTCCTGCGAGGCCTGGGAGATGCCCTGAATCACCCCCGTATCCTGCAATGGAAAGAAGCCTTTGGGGATGTAAATGTAAAGCGCTACTGTAAGCACCAGCGTGGCCAGCGCCACCAGCAGCGTGATGGTCTTGAAGCGCAACACTACGCGCAGCGTGCGGCCGTAAAAGCCGACCAGGCTGTTGAACATGTGTTCCGACCAGCGATAGAACCGGGTCTGTCTTTCTTCCGGATCGTGGCGCAGGATGCGCGAACACATCATGGGCGTGAGGGTAAGCGAAACCACCGCCGAAATCACGATGGTCACCGCCAGCGTCACCGCGAATTCGCGGAAGAGCCGGCCTACGACAGCGCCCATGAACAGCAGCGGAATCAGCACCGCAACCAGTGACACTGTCAGCGAAACGATGGTGAACCCGATCTGGCCCGAGCCCGTCAGCGCCGCCTGCAGCGGAGGCATTCCCTCTTCCAGGAAACGGCTGATGTTCTCGATCATCACGATGGCGTCGTCCACCACGAATCCGGTGGCGATAGTCAGCGCCATCAGCGACAGGTTGTCGAGCGAGAAGCCCAACAGGTACATCACCGCGAAGGTGCCCACCAGGGAAAGCGGCACCGCCACGCTGGGAATGATGGTGGCGCGCAGGCTGCGCAGAAACAGGAAGATGACCAGCACCACCAGCCCGATGGTCAGCATCAGCTCGAATTCCACGTCGTTGACCGAGGCCTGAATGCTGGTGGTCATGTCGGTCAGGGTGGTGATGTTCATCGATGCGGGAAGATTCGCCTTGAGCTGGGGCAGAATCTTGTTGATGCTGCTGACCACCGTGATGGTGTTGGCGCCGGGCTGCCGCTGAATGTTCACGACCACCGCCGGGGTCGTGTTCATCCACGCAGCTTCCTTGGAATTCTCCACGCCGTTGACCACGCTGGCAACATTCTTCAGAAGCACCGGCGCGCCGTTCTGATATGCGACAACGATGTCTTTGTACTGATCGGCCGTTGTGATCTGGTCGTTGGCGTCGATCTGGTAGTCCTGGAGCAGCCCGTCGAAATTGCCTTTGGCCGAATTCACGCTGGCCTGCGTCACCGCGGTGCGCACGCTCTCCATGCTCAGCCCGTACGAGGAAAGCTGCACCGGATTCACCTGGATGCGCACCGCCGGCTTCTGCCCGCCGCTGATGCTCACCAGGCCCACGCCATTCAACTGCGACAGCTTCGGCGCCAGCCGCGTATCCACCAGGTCTTCCACTTGCGAAAGCGGTAGCGCGTTGGAAGTCACCGCCAGTGTCAAGACCGGCGCATCGGCAGGATTGGTCTTGGTGTAAACCGGCGGCACTGGCAGGTCGGAAGGCAGGAACGACTGCCCGCCGTTGATCGCCGATTGCACTTCTTCTTCGGCGATGTCCAGTGAAAGCGAAAGATCGAACTGCAGCACGATCACCGAGACCCCGCCCGAACTGGTCGAGGTCATCTGCGTCAATCCCTGCATTTCGCCGAACTGCCGTTCCAGCGGCGCCGTTACCGTCGTCGCCATCACGTTCGGGCTTGCCCCGGGATAGAACGTCATCACCTGGATGGTCGGGTATTCCACCTCGGGCAGCGCCGAAACCGGCAGTTGCGTGAAGGCAACAATACCCACCAGCAGGATTGCAGCCATCAGCAGCGATGTCGCCACCGGCCGCAGAATAAATGGGCGAGACGGATTCATTGACTGATTCCCGCAGTCGGCTGCGTCGGCGTGATGGCAAAGTCCGACTTCGCCACCTGCGATCCGTTCAGCAGCTTTTGAAAGCTGCTGTTGGCTACAACATCCCCTGGATCGATTCCCGTTACCGCCGTCTGGCCTGCGTACGAAGCTCCCGGCTTCACGTTGCGCATGATCGCTTTGTTGTTCCGGATTAAATAAACAAAACTAGCCGAACCGTTGTGCTGGATCGCAGAATCCGGTATCACCGTCTGATTCTGCAGCGTCCTCACCAGCAGCCGCGTGTTCACAAACTGGTTCGGGAACAGCATCCCCTTCGAGTTGGGAAACTGCGCCCGCAGCTTCACCGTGCCCGTAACCGTGTCGATCTGGTTATCCACGGTGATCAGCTTGCCCGTGTCCAGCACGTTCTGCTCGGTGCGGTCCAGCGCCTGCACTGATAACTGATGCCCGAGGTGCATCTGTTGCAGCACCTCCGGCAGATTGTCTTCGGCAATGGTGAAGATCACCGTGATTGGCGACATCTGCGTCACCACCGCCAGCGTGGTCGTCGAATTCGCCGTCACCAGGTTGCCCGGATCCACCAGCCGCAACCCCAGCCGCCCGTCAATCGGCGAATTGATGTGGCAAAAGCCCACCTGCACCTGGTCGTAGGCCACCGTGCCCTGGTCGTTTTTCACCAGGCCCTGGTCCTGCAGAACCAGCTTCTCCTGGTCATCCAGCGTCTGCCGCGGAATGGCATTCTTCTCCCACGCCGTCTGGTAGCGCGTGTGGTCCATCTTCGCCTCGGCCAGCAGGTTTTGGTCCCGTTCCAGCGTGCCTTCCGCCTGCATCAGTTGCGCCTGGTAGGGCCGGTCGTCGATATCGATCAGCGGATCGCCCTTGTGCACGTACTGCCCTTCGCGGTAGTGCACCGCCGTGATCACGCCCGTCACTTGCGAAGTAATCGAGTCCGTGTAGACCGGCGTAACCGTCCCGATCGCATCCAGGTAAACGCCGATGCTTCCCCTGGCCGCCACCGCTTCGGTCACCGGCACCGTTCCCGTGAAGGTACGGCGTCCGCCCACCGTCTGGCTGGCATAGTGCTGATGCAGCACCCAGTAGAACAACAGCCCGAAAAGCAGCAGAATCACCAGCCAGATCCAGCGGTGCCGCCTTTTCCTGGGCTCATCCGGCGTTAAACCTCTCGGCTCATAGTGCAAAGCAGACGAATCTTGGTCCATTTTTTTCTTTTCTGTCCAATTGCAAATGTCTGGTCGGTGGATAATGTCGAAATGCAAAATCCCCGGGTCGCCATCGAATCCTTGTACTGCCGGAGAAACCTGTTCGATGGGAAACCCCGGGGTGCGGCCCGCTGCGCCAGCATTTGAAACCGGCTTGACGCCATGCTTTTAAACTGCCTTCGCGCACCAAACAACATCAGCCGCACGTGGTATTTGATTGACGAATTTCCATTGTAAATAGTTGCACCCTCGACTCGCCAATCAGGCCCATGGCGCGCATCTGCTTTCATTCCCACTCCTCGCCCCGCCGGTGTAGCCTGAAACTGGAACCGCGCCGTGCAGCAAAGCATCGAGCTGACGCAAGTGACGGAGTGGGACGGCGGCGAAACGCGCACCGCCGAAGACTGCCTCGCCACCGAGGAGCCGCTGGAAATCCGCCACGCCGGCAAGTCCCTCACCGTGACCATGCGTACCCCCGGCCACGATAAGGAACTCGCCGCGGGCCTGCTCCTCACCGAAGGCCTCATCGAAAGCCGCGACCAGATCGCCGCCATCCGCCAGGCCGATCTGCTCTACGGCCCCGGCGATAACCTCGTTGAAGTCGAACTCGCCGCCGGCAATCCCGTACCCGAACCCTCTCAGCGCAACTTTGTCTCCGCCTCCGGCTGCGGCGTCTGCGGCAAAGCCACTATCCAGTCCATCCACAGGCGCGGGCTCCGGTCACCAGCCGACAGCCTCTCCGTCGCGCCGGAAATTCTCTGCCGCCTCCCCGACCGCCTCCGCGAGCGCCAGAAAATCTTCGGACGCACCGGCGGCCTTCACGCGGCCGCGCTCTTCAATGCCGCAGGCGAGCTGCTCGAGCTGCGCGAAGACATCGGCCGCCACAACGCCGTCGACAAGCTCATCGGCTGGGCGCTGCTCTCCGGCCTGATGCCTCTCTCGAATCACGTCATGATGGTCAGCGGCCGCGGCGGATTTGAAATCGTGCAGAAAGCTCTCGCCGCCGGCGTGCCCATCCTCGCCTCGGTTTCGGCGCCGTCGAGCCTCGCGGTCAAACTGGCTCGCGAGTTCGATCAGACGCTCGTCGGCTTCCTGCGCGGCAAGCGCTTCGTCGTTTACTCCGGCCAGTCGCGCTGCATTCCCGCCGCCGCTTGACTGCGGTCGCCCCAGCGTCATATACACATCACCACTGCCCGCGCTGGCATCCAGCGCCGCGCACGCGGCATCCTCACCAGCAGCACGTTTTTCCCGCCCCCAGGTTCAAGGAGACAAGATGGCTCAGCCAATTTCCCTCGATATCACCACGCACCCACACCAGTTGGATCTGCTCGAACGCCTGGGCCGCGCGCCCGAAGAGCACGCCGCCGCCCTTCTCGCCGGCCTCGAATTGCTCCAGCTCCTCCACGACCAGGGAGTCCTCGACGTGCTGCGCGGCGCGGTGGGCGCGGGCGGCAAGCTCAGCGAGCGGCTTTCCTCGGCCGCCGACTCCACAGAGTCCATCCGCGCGCTGCGCAATCTCTTCCTCATGGGCAAGATGCTCTCTTCCATCGATCCAGAAAACATGCGCCGCATCGCCGCCGCCGTGGAAGAAACCGTGGGGCCCAATGTCCCTCCGCAACACGAAGTGCCGAGCCTCGTTTCCCTGCTCGGTTTTTTCCGGCACAAGTATCTGCGCCGCAGCCTGGCCGTCGTTGTCCGCTTCTTCGCCGCGCTGGGCCGACAGATGACGCCGCAAACCAGCTAGTCATCTCACCATCATGGGTGCCCCGGGTCCCGCTTCTGGGACCCGGGATTGGGCCATCATCAGATTCAGTTACACCACCATTATGGGTGCCCCGGGTCCCGCTTCTGGGACCCGGGATTGGGCCATCGCCAGATTCACCACCGTTCTTTCCGGGCCTGTTGCAACAGATAACGCTCGCATCACCCGAGGAATCAAAACCGCTATGGCCGCCGCAAAACGTCTCCTCAACACGCCCCTCCAGCATCATCCCGACATCATCGTCCACATCGACGGCGTCCCTTACCCCGCCGGAAAAGACGAACTTCTCATCGAAGTCATCAACCGCGGACTGCCCGAGCGCAAATTACCGCAGGTCTGCTACCATCCGCAGCTCGGCCCGATTGAAACCTGCGACACCTGCATGGTCGAAATCGATGGAAAACTCCAGCGCGCGTGCGGCACCATCGTCAGCGACGGCATGAATGTCGCCACCGCCAGCTCGCGCGCCGACATGGCCCAGCGCGAAGCTTTCGACCGCATCCTCCACAATCACGATCTCTACTGCACGGTCTGCGACAACAACAACAAGGACTGCACCGTTCACAACACCACCGCGGCAATGAAGGTGCAGCACCAGGCCCGACCCTTTGTGCCCAAGCCTTATCCGCAGGACCACTCCAATCCTTTCTACCGCTACGATCCCTCGCAGTGCATTCTTTGCGGCCGCTGCGTGGAAGCCTGCCAGAACGTGCAGGTCAACGAGACTCTCACCATCGACTGGGAATCGGAACACCCGCGCGTGCTGTGGGACGGCGGCGAACAGATCGCCGGCTCCTCCTGCGTCTCCTGCGGCCACTGCGTCACCGTCTGCCCCTGCAACGCGCTCATGGAAAAATCCATGCTTGGCGAGGCCGGCTACTTCACCGCGCTGCCCAAGGACACGCTCAACAACATGATCGAAGTGGTCAAAGGCGTCGAGCAGGATACGGGCTTCGGGCCCATTCTCGCTCTCTCCGCCTCGGAGGCGGACATGCGCGAGACCCGCACCCGGCGCACCAAAACCGTGTGTACCTATTGCGGCGTCGGCTGCACCTTCGATGTGTGGACCAAGGGCCGCCACATCCTCAAAGTCCAGCCCGGCGAAGGTCCGGCCAACGGCATCTCCACCTGCGTCAAAGGCAAATTTGCGTGGGACTACGTCAATTCGCCCGATCGCCTCACCTGGCCGCTGATCCGCGCGCGTAAAGACGACGGCTCCGATGGCTTTCGCCGCGCCTCATGGGAAGAAGCACTCGATCTCATCGCCAGGCGCTTCTCCGACATCAAGCGCGATCACGGCCCCGACGCGCTCGCCTTCATTGCCTCCTCCAAATGCACCAACGAGGAGAGCTACCTGATGCAGAAGCTCGCCCGCGCGGTCATCGGCACCAACAACATCGACAATTGCTCGCGTTACTGCCAGAGTCCGGCCACCAAGGGCCTGCAGCGCACCGTCGGCTTCGGCGCCGACACCGGCTCCATCGCCGATCTCGAAAAAGCCGGCCTCATCATCATGGTCGGCTCCAACACCGCGGAAAACCACCCCGTCCTCGCCACGCGCCTCAAGCGCTCCCACAAGTTCCGCGGCCAGCGCCACATCGTTGCCGACCTTCGCCGCCACGAGATGGCCGAGCGCGCCGACATTTTCATCCGTCCCAATCCATCCACCGATGCCGTCTGGATCAACGCCGTCGCCCGCCACATTCTCGACCAGGGCCGCCACCGCCAGGAGTTCATCGACCAGTGGGTTCACGGCTTCAGCGAATACAAGCGTTCGCTCGAACCCTACACCATGGAATTCGCCGAAAAGCGCACCGGCGTGCCCGCCGACACGCTGCGCCAGATCGCCGACGAGATCGTCAAGGCCGACGGTGTCTGCTTCGTATATGCCATGGGGGTGACCCAGCACTGCGGCGGCTCCGATGCTGCCACGGCCATCTCCAACCTGCTGCTCCTCACCGGCAACTACATGCGTCCGGGCGCCGGATCTTATCCCATGCGCGGCCACAACAACGTGCAGGGCACCAGCGATTTTGGCTCCATGCCAAACGTCTACTCCGGCTATCAGCACGTCGACAACGACGAGATCCGCGCCAAATTTGAAGCTGCGTGGAAGGTGAAGCTGCCACCCAAGCCCGGCTTCGACAATCACGAGATGATTCGCGCCGTTCACGACGGCAAGCTGAAATCCATTTACCTCAAGGGCGAGGACACCATCACCTCCGACGCCAATGCCAACGACGTCAGCCGCGCATTTTCTGACGTCGAGTTTCTCGTCGTGCAGGACGTCAACTTCTCCGTCACTGCGCAATTTGCCGACGTCATTCTTCCCGCCGCGCCGTCGCTAGAGAAAGAGGGCACCTTCGTCAGCACCGAGCGGCGCATTCAGCGCCTCTACCAGGTCTTCGAGCCACTCGCCGAGTCCAAGCCCGACTGGGAAATCATTCAGCTCATCGCCAATCGCCTCGGCGCCGGCTGGGATTACCAGCACCCCTCCGACGTGATGAAAGAGATCGCTTCCCTCACCCCGATCTTTGCCGGTGTCACTTACGAACGACTCGAAGGCTACAAGTCGCTGCAGTGGCCTGTCGCCGAAGACGGCACCGACTCGCCGGTTCTTTTCATGGAGAAATTCCATTTCCCCGATGGCAAAGCCAAATTCCATCCCGTCGAGTGGGTCGAGCCATGCGAGCCGGTGACCGAGGAATTTGCGCTTCACCTCAACAACGGCCGCCTGCTCGAGCACTTCCAGCAGGGCGCCATGACCTATCGCGCCGCGGGCATCAAGCGCATCACGCCAACGAATTTCGTCGAAGTCTCGCCTGATCTCGCGCGCGAACGCAATATCGATACCGGCACCAAAGTCGCTCTGCGCAGCCCCTTCGGCGAAGTCACCGTTCCCGTCCTGGTAACCGATCGCGTCTACGGCACGCAGCTTTACATGCCCATGAACTCTACGGAGAATCCGGTCAATAAACTCACCAGCTCCAATGTCGATCGCGACGTGCACACACCTGCATACAAGGAGATTTCCGTGAGCCTCACCCCTGTCGATGGCAGCGGGCCCAATCCGCTTCCGCCGGAGAATTTCCGCCACGGCCATCGCACGCCGCAAACCGGAGTGGAAGTGGAGCGCAAGTGGAACCGCCCCGATTACCAGCTACCCGGCACACACCCCGCCGACAAGCGAGTGCAGATCGAGACCACGCACAAATGACAACCTGCTTTGTAACAGGGCACGACTTTAGTCGTGCCGAACAAGCTGAAAAAGGTAGTGCGGGCTTCAGCCCCTGAGGAACTTCATTGCTCGACCAAGTGCATTTCGCAAACGCTGGTCCGCGCCTTCACAAATGCTAAAATCTGCTCGGTGCCAATAAAGTTCCGCACTCGCAAACTACGATGAAACTCCGCATCAAAGGCAATTCGCTGCGGCTCCGCATCACGCGCCCCGAGCTCGACCAGCTCATGAACGAAGGCCGCATCGAAGAAACGATCACCTTCGCTTCCGACGACCGCTCCCGCCTCACCTACTCGCTGGAACACGTCGCCACTTCGTCCACGCCGACCGTGCGCTTCAACCCGCCGTCGCTGGATGTTCTGATTCCGACTGCCCAGGCACAACAATGGTCCATGGGCGAAGACGTCGGCATCTACGCCGCCATCGACCTCGGCGCGAACGGCTCACTTGAACTGATTATCGAAAAGGACTTTGCCTGCATTCACGGCACCGCCGAAGAAAACCGCGACGCGTTTGCCAATCCCCGTCTCAGCGCGGATGCCAAACTTTAGCAGTGCAATTGAAAAACCAGGCCTGGGGCATAATAGGTACACCCGAAGTTGAGAACTTTTTCTGGGAGACTCGGCGTTGATCTACGGCTTTTTCTCCAGTCGCTCTTCTCGAATTGTTGCCTTGGCGATGGCGCTCGGTGCGGCGCCTTTCGCGTTGCATGCAGCCAAACCGCATGCAGGTCCTTCCGCCGCTCAGATCCTTGACCGCGCAGAGTCCCAGGCACGCGCGGAACACAAGAACATCCTGCTGGCATTTGGCGCTTCCTGGTGCAGCAACTGCAGACTCTATGACCGCATGCTCGCCGACGCTTCGATGCACGCAATCCTCAGTCCGCACTTTGTCTTTACCACCATGGATACAGGCGAGCACCCCAATGACCACCGGCACGCCAACACGCCCGGCGCCGTCGATTTCGAAAATTCCATCGGCGGCAAAGATGCGGGCTGGCCGTTTCTCGTAATCCTCAATTCCGGCGGAAAGCCGATCGTGGACTCCTACCGTCCCGACCCGAAGTCGAAAACCGGCGACAACATCGGCTACCCGGTGCTGCCCCAGGAGGTCGACTGGTTCGTCGAGATGCTTCGCCGCGGCGCACCCTCTCTCAGCCAGAACGAGTTGGCCAGCGTGCACGCCTGGCTCACCGCCCAAGCCGCACAAATCCATCACTAGCTCAGTGACATTTTGATCCTGTGCCGATGTGGCTGCTGACTCCCCGATTCTGAGACTGCGGGAAATGCGGACGTCTGGTTCCACACCTTCTTGTCAAAGACTTGCTACAGCGCTATCGCCGCGATTCAGCCACGTCACATTTTTGCAAGAGATTCTTACATTGCGCGATTCGCAAAGTGCTATACTCGTGCGATTCAAACCCAATCAAAAAGGGGGCACTCATGCCGAACCTCAAGTTAAGGGAAGAAGTCATCCTTGTAATTGGTCAGCTCGGCAGCGACGCCGGCTACTCAGTGCTGACGCCACACGGCGTAGTCCATGTTCCCGGCAACAATCCTATGGCGAAGGAAGCTTACAAGGCACTGACGGGCAGCTTCGCAAAGCTGCAGGAAATCGCCTTGAAAGAACAGGGAGTCAGAGTCTAAATTCACGACCCTGGCTTTCGCGTCGGCAGGAATGCCGGCGGCGGGTACTCGTGTGCCGGTACGGGGACCGCGAATCGCGTCGCGGTTCTGTACTTTCGATGATCTGTGTCCGTAAGCTTGTAGCTGTCGATTGCCGGCCCGTGTCTTTGAACAGTGAATTACAAGCTGTCAGTTGTTAGCTATTCCGCCCACCGCCGCATCACCAGCGTCGCGTTGATCCCGCCGAACCCGAACGAGTTCGACAGCGCCACATCGAATTTGTGATCGATGGGCTTGTTGGGCACGTAATCCAGCTTGCACTCCGGATCGGGATTATCCAGGTTCGTCGTCGGCGGCAGCTTCTGATTTTCCAGCGCCAGCACCGTGATGCCCGCCTCGAGTCCGCCAGCTCCGCCCAGTAAATGTCCGGTCATCGACTTGGTGCCGCTGATCTTCAGCGTGTGGCTCAGCGCGTGCTCGCCAAACACCAGCTCGATCGCGCGCGACTCATTGCCGTCGCCCGCCGGCGTCGAAGTCGCGTGCGCATTCACATATCCCACCTGCTCCGGCGCAATCTCCGCGTCCTTCAGCGCCGCCCTCATGCTGCGCTGCGCGCCCAGGCCCTCCGGAGCGATGCCGGTCATGTGGTACGCATCGGCGCTCATCCCGTAGCCGATCACCTCGGCCAGGATCTTCGCTCCGCGCGCCCGCGCAAACTCCAGCTCTTCCAGGATCAGGATCCCCGCGCCTTCGCCAATCACGAATCCGTCGCGATCCTTGTCGAACGGCCGGCTCGCACGCGTCGGCTCCTCGTTGCGCGTGGAAAGCGCCCGCATGGCCGCAAATCCGCCCACCGACATCGACGTTACCGCCGCCTCTGACCCGCCTGCAATCATCGCGTCCGCGTCTCCGTGCAGAATCATCCGCACCGAGTCGCCAATGGAATTCGCGCTGGTCGCACACGCCGTCGCCGTGGCCGAAATCGGCCCCCGCGCACCGTACTTGATGCTGATCTGCCCCGCCGCCATATTCACAATGGCCGCGGGAATGAAGAAGGGCGACATCTTGCGCGGACCACCCTGCAGCAGGTTGGTGTGTTCGCGCTCGATAATCTCGAATCCGCCGATTCCCGATCCGATGAACACGCCCACCCGGTCCGCGTTCTCCGGCGTCACCTTCAGCCCGCTCTGCTCCATCGCCTCCTGCGTTGCCGCAAAGGCAAAATGGATGAAGCGCCCCATCTTCCGGGCTTCCTTCTTTTCCACGAAATTCAGCGGGTCGAAGTTCTTTACTTCCGCGGCGAACGTGACCGGGAATCCGGTGGCGTCAAAGCCCGTGATCGGAGCCATGCCGCTGACTCCGCCCAGCAGGTTCGCCCACACTTCGGGAGCGGTATGTCCCACTCCGCAAATCAGCCCCAGACCGGTAACAACGACTCTGCGAGTCAAATGCTGGGTCAAGGCGCTACTTGCTTCCTTTCGCGGTCTTCTCGTTCTTCTCGATGTACTCGATGGCGTCCTTCACCGTCTTGATCTTCTCCGCATCCTCGTCGGGAATCTCCAGGTCGAACGCCTCCTCGAACTGCATCACCAGCTCGACCACATCCAGTGAATCGGCCCCGAGATCCTCCTGAAAGCTCGCATTCGGGGTAACCTCGGCTTCGTCTACCTGCAGCTGCTCGACGATGATCTGCTTCACCTTCTCTTCTACTGCCATGCGTTTCTCCTCGTGTTCAGGGAAAAATTCAAAAGTCGCCTGCGGGGATCGAATGCATACTCCTCCGCCTGCCTACAATACCTGTACGCACCCGGTTCACACAACCACTGCTCCACTTTCCGCCAGTGGCCCCGAATCTCCAAGTCTATCGGTCCGCTCGCAAGCATGTAAAGCCGCGGCTTTGCAAGCAAATAGCTTCGTACCTCCGTAACTACCGGGGACTTGCTTTTTCCCGCGCAATCATTGACCCTCAGCGTATATTTGGCGAAGAGGGCCGCACCCATGTCTTCTACCATGCTCACCATCCTCCCCCTTGTCACCTTGCTGCTCGGACTTTGGCTGGGATACCTCTATAGCCGGATGGCCTCCAGTGCGAGCGCGGAACCTCTCCTCACAGAGCTCAACAAGAAGATCAGCGAGGCCCGCGAGCGCGAATCCGAAGCAAAAAAGCACGCCGACGAGCTGGACCTGAAACTCGCCGAGCTGAACAACGAGCTGAAAGCCGCCCTCGAAGTCAAAGGCCGCCTGCAGTCCGAGTCCACCCGCGCGGATGAGACCCGCCGGGAATTGGAAGCCAAATCCACCGCCGAACGCGAGCATGTGGCGCGCATCAGCAGCCTCGAGGCCGAGCTCAAGAACGAGCGCCAGAACGTCGCCGAAAAACTGGCGCTGCTCGAAGAAGCGAAAACTGCGCTCTCCAACCAGTTCCAGGCTGCCGCCGCCGAAATCCTCGATCAGAAAGCAAAGTCTTTCTCGGAAGGCAGCCAGAAAGAAATCGGCGTTCTCCTCGATCCCCTGAAAACGCAAATTGAAGAATTCAAGAAGAAAGTCGAAGAAGCGCAATCCGACTCCAAAACCGGCGTCGCCACGCTGCAGGGGCTCATCGGCGGCCTCAGCAACCTGAACCAGCAGCTCACCGAAGAGGCGCGCAACCTGTCCACCGCGCTGCGCGGCTCCGCCAAAGCCCAGGGCGACTGGGGCGAGTTCATCCTTCGCGATCTGCTGGAAAAAGCCGGCCTTCACGAAGGCGAGCAGTACAGCTTCCAGCAGAATTTCGCCGGCCACGGTGGCGAGGATTCAGGCAAAAACAAAGCCGCGCGCACTGACGTCATCGTCTTCCTGCCCGGCCGCCGCAACCTGATTATCGATTCCAAGGTCTCCCTCACCGCCTACACCGACTACGTGAACGCCGCCAGCGAAGCGGGCCGCGCCGTCGCGCTCAAGCAGCATATGGTCAGCGTGCGCAGCCACATCGGAGGCCTGGCAAGGGCCGGCTACGATCGTCTTCCCGGCCTCGAAGCACCCGATTTCATCGTCATGTTCGTGCCCGTCGAACCGGCGTTTCTCCTCGCTCTGCAAAACGACTCCGACCTCTGGGCCGATGCCTACCACCAGGGCATTCTGCTCGTCGGTCCCACCACCCTTCTCTACATCATTCGCATCGTCAACGTCCTGTGGCATCAGGAGAGGCAGACGCGAAACGTAAAAGACGTGATGGACCGCGGCGCACAGCTCTACGACAAATTCGCCGGCTTCATCGCCGACATGGAAGCCATCGGCAGCAGCCTCCGCGGCGCCACGCGCAGCTACGATGACGCCTGGAAGAAACTCAGCGGCGGCGCCGGCAATCTCATCCGCCAGGTGGAAAAGCTCCGCGAGCTCGGCGTCAAACCCCGCAAACCGATGTCGCCCAGGCTCCTCGCCGAGGCCGAAGTGGACGAATCCGCCCTCGCTCTCGCCGCCGAAGCCGCCGAAGACGCCTCTCTCCCCGTCTCCTGAGAGGGGCGGTTCCCTCTCCCGCTGCGAAGCGCGCCGGCATGTTGTGCTGAAGCGAACCAGGCTCGAGCCAATCAATTCAGCCCCGTTATCTTATGCCAGCCGAAAAGGCCTAGCAACACAGGAAAGAAATATCCGGTGCATGCGCCAAACAGGAGAGGACTCAAGATATCGCATGTCAGTTGGAGAAAATAGAGAGGGCTTCCGGGTCCAGCATTCAGCCACTTGGCGAACCCGATGAGCAAAAGAGCAGCCGCGCCGGTCGCAAAGCACCTCATCCCGTACCGTTTTGAGTTGGGATCATGTTGCTTTTCTCGCCATGCTGTATAGGCTGTGACAATCGCAACGGCTGGCGCTAAAACGAAAAAAGCCAGAAGCTCCAATGTCTCGGTGAGCCGTAGATGGTGAGGATTCATCGCGCCACTCAGAATTGATACGGAAAGTATAACCCCGTGCTCAGCCGGCGACTCAACACCAAATCGCATTCTGACCCGATGATTGTCCTACGGACTGGTGGGTTGCTGGACCGCCATCGCATCGCCGATCATAGGCGTAGGAGAGCAGAGCGCCCATGTACATCCCTGCCACCAACCGCGAAGACGACATTTCAGAGCTGCGGCGGTTTGTGCGGGCGAATCCCCTTTGCACCCTGGTGACTATGTCCGGCCAGGGCCTGGTCGCATCCCACATCCCCATCGTGCTTCATGAAAGCGCCACAGGATTCGGTGTGCTCAGGGCTCATCTCGCCCGCAACAACTCACAATGGCGCGATTTCAACGCCGGCATAGAAGCCCTTGCCATCTTCACCGGCCCCCAGCACTTCATCTCCGCATCCTGGTATCCCGGCATAAAAATTCACGGCCGCGAAGTGCCGACGTGGAACTATGTCGCCGTGCATGCCTATGGCCGCTTACGTGCAATCGAGGATCACGACTGGCTGCTGAATCATCTGAAAACCCTCGTCGATGAAAACGAACGGATCGCGGAGTTTCCCTGGTCCGTTTCCGATGCCCCACCCGATTACATCGCCACGCAGATGCGCGCCATTGTCGGCATCGAGCTCGACGTCTCGCGAGTTGAAGGCAAATGGAAGGCGAGCCAGAACCGCAACGATGAAGACGCGGCCGCTGTCATGGCCGCACTGCGCCGCCTCAACACGCATTCCAGCGAAGTCATGCGTCAACTGATACAGGAGCGGCGTCCCCGCAAATCGCAGGGCAAACGAATGAAGGACATTTGTTAACTCCAGTGGTTCCGATCTACTTGCCCCGTAGGCGCAATGTTAGATAGCCCAGCGTTTCAAAGGCTGGGAAAGCTGCCGAAAAAGACCCCGAAGCCCTGTAGGGGCGGCGGAAGGAAGCCGGCAACCCCAGAATTCTTCGTTCATGCGATTGCCCTGGCGCAAATCGAACCAGCCCTGACCAGTCACGCCGAGCGGAGTATAGTGATTGGCATGCGGACATTGAGCGGATCTGCCAGGCGGCTCAATTTTGCAATCTCTCTCGGATGGATTGTTTGCTCTTCTATTCTCCTTGCGCAGGCGCCCACTGGCCCAGCAGCCTCTCACGCCGACAGCGACCGCGACGGTCTGAGTGACGCAATGGAGCAACAGCTCCTGCGGCAGTTCGTGCCCACGTTCATGATTGCGAGACACGATTGCTCAACGGTTCCCGCTGAGTTCAAAGCCGGCAGCGTTACTCCTCAGGTCGAAGCAGAAAACGGCACGATATACGGGCAGGCGTTTCCGGCGAAATCAGCCGACGGCTCGCCGGCTGTAGAACTCCACTACTACCACCTGTGGCGGAGAGATTGTGGACGCCATGGTCACCTTCTCGACACCGAACACGTCGCCGTTCTGGTCCAGCCGTCCAGCTTCGATCAGGACTCAGCCCAATGGAAGGCGATCTACTGGTATGCCGCGGCTCACGAGAACACGGTCTGCGATGTAAGCCAGATCGCGCGCGCCTCAACGCTGCATGCCGAAGATCACGGCGCCACCGTCTGGGTCTCTCCTGGCAAGCATGCGTCGTATCTGAATAGCACGCTCTGTCAGAGCGGCTGCGGTGCGGACCATTGCGTGAAGATGACGAAGTTTGTTCCCGCCAACATCATCAATCTGGGCGAGCCTGGTTTCCCCATGAACGGTTCACTGTTCATTTCGTCCCCAGCTTGGCCCCTGGCATACAAAATGTCGACCTCGAATTTTCCCGCATCTGCCATCGCTCGCCTGAATCAGCTTCCCGATAGCCACATTGCCTGGTTTAACCCGGGGCGTCACCCCGTTCAGGGCATCATCGCCACCAGCAGCAGCACGGAACAGGCTCTTGCCACCAGCGGAGCCAACACATCCGCAGCCATCGGGATTGCCGGCAATTCGACCGGAGACGCTCTTTCCGACGCGGGTGTCGCCACGGGCGGGGCGCTCTCCAATGCCAGTGACGAGACCGGCAGCGCATTGCAGAAAAGCTACAGGCACACGCGGCATGCGCTGGGCACGTCAATTCGGCATGTCGGCGAAGCCCTGCATCTGACGCGAAGGCAAAATGAGGATCAGTCGAACCCCGCTGACTGAGCGAGTCCACTTAGGATAAAATGGTTATGTAAGCGTTTTCGGCCTGGCCTCCCGAAATCGTAAATATCTAATTCAAATACCCATAGTTCCTCTTGAAGATCGGCAAAACCAATCTCGCTATCGCTCTGCGCAGGCTCCTCCCGGCCCTGCTCTGCCCCCTCGTCTTCATCTGTTGCTATGCCGCGCCGTCTCCCGGCTCCAATGACTCATACGCGCCTCTGCCCTCCGCGCCGCGCCCCTCGGGATTTGGCCTGGCCGAGCGCCCGCCGCACCAGCTCATGATCCCCCGGCTGGCGGTCAACCCCAAGCTGAGCGACTTCCTCACCAACCGCCTTCGTGGCCCGGCCACAAAAATGCTGCGTGTCGACAGCTTCATCGAGCGCTATCCCGACGATGGCCTTAGCCCCCTCGATTCCACCACTGCCTTTCTCGGCTACACCCACGACAATCTCTTCATCGCTTTCATCTGCCGCGACCGCGACGCCAAACTCGTCCGCGCCCACATGCTCCAGCGCGATTCCCTGGCCGACGACGACAGCGTGCGCGTCATGCTCGACACCTTTCACGACCAGCGCCGCGCCTTCGTCTTCGAAAGCAATCCCCTCGGCATCCAGGCCGACGCACTCTACAGCGAGCAGACCGGCTACGATTTCTCCTTCGATACCGTGTGGTCCACCTGGGGCCGCCGCACCCGCACCGGCTACGTGGTGCTCATGCGCATTCCCTTCGCCAGCCTCTATTTCGCCAAGACAGGGCCGGGCGATCCGCGTACCTGGGGCATCATTCTCGAGCGCAGCATCTCTCATAGCAACGAGTCAGACTACTGGCCGCGCATCAATCCCGACATCGCCGGCCGCCTCACCCAGGACATCGCCGTCCAGGGCTTTGAAGACATCGAGCACGGCCAGAACCTCCAGTTCCAGCCTTACACGCTGGCCCGCAGCATCCGCAAGCTGAACACCGCCAATCCGGTTAATCCCTACTTCCAGGACAAGCACCTCCAGGGCTACTCCGGCATGGACGCAAAATTCATCCTGCGCAGCAGCCTCGTCCTCGACACCACGCTCAATCCTGATTTCAGCCAGGTCGGCGTCAACGATCCCGCCACGCCCAACCAGCGCTTCCCTCCCTTCTTCCCTGAAGTGCGCCCGTTCTTCATTGAGAACAGCAGCTACTTCATGACCCCCATCAGCCTTTACTACACCAACAACATCATCACTCCCCAATTCGGCGCGCGCCTCACCGGCAAGCTCGGCCCGTGGGCCATGGGCGTGCTCGGCGTCGATGACCGCAGTCCCGGCCGGGCCGTCCCCAACTCCGATCCCCAAGCAAATACCCGCGCCCGCTTCTATATCGGCCGACTCAATCGCGATATCGGCCCACACTCCAACGCCGGCTTCATCTACGCCGATCGCCAATACCTCGGCTCCTTCAACCGCGCCGGCGGATTCGACTACCGCGCCCGCGTGCGCAGCCGCTGGACCTTTACCGGCCAGGCCATCACCTCGGAAACCCGTAACCTCACTAACCGCACGCAGGGCGAGCGCTACTGCGAAAGCAGGGCCCTCTCGTGCAGCGGGCAGGCATGGTTCCAGCAGGTCCACTACTCCGACCTCCACCGCAACTGGTGGCTGGCCTACAACGACACCTCCGCGGGCTTCGTCACCGACACCGGCTTCTTCGTCCGTCCCGACCTGCGCGAGCCCAGCGGCCGATTCAGCTACACATTTCTTCCCTCCCGCGGCCCCGTCCTCTCCCACGGGCCCAGCATTTACGCGGAGCGCATCTGGGACCACAACGGCGTTCCCCTCGACGTTTACGTGCACCCCTCTTACGGCATCGACTTCAAGAACCGCACCTCGCTCTTCGCCTCTTTCAGCTTTGGACAGGATCGTCTCCGCCCCATCGATTATTCCGCCCTCATGCAGAACGTCGAATATCCCACTCACTCCGTGGGCGTCGAGTTCTACACCTCCCCTGTGCCCTGGTTCGCGGCAGACGCCGCATACCACACCGGCGCCACCATCAACTTTCAGCCGCCCAGCGGCCAGGGACCGGACCCCGTCAACGTCTCATCCCCCAGCCTCAGCCTCGACGTCAAACCCACCGGCGCCCTCGACCTCCACAACAGCTACATCTTCAGCCAGTTCACCGATCCCGGCACGGGCGATCTCGTCTACGACAACCACGAGCTCATTTCGCGCTGGAATTATCAGTTCACCAAGGCCCTCTCGCTGAATCTGATCGGCCAGTACATCTCCACGCTGCCGCACTCTGACGCCACCGATCTCTCTGACTCCAGGGACCTCTTCGCCGATGCGCTTTTCACCTACATGCCCCATCCCGGCACGGCAATTTACTTCGGCTACATCGGCAACTTCGCCAATCTCGACCCCGCCCTCTGCTCGCGCATGCAAAGCGGCCTCTGCAATCCCGATCAACCGATCTTGCCCACCACGGATTCATCCTTCCTCAACGACAACAAGGATCTCTACCTCAAAGTCTCCTACCTTCTTCGCTTCTGAAGACATTCGATCACGATCTCGCGCGACGAGGCGGCCGGATCTCAAGAGACATGTCGCTTCCGAAACTGTCTCGCCGCAGGGGTGCACCCCGAAATGTGTCAAGGCCTTACTTGAAAAATAGTTCGTATCTGGTTGAAAACAATAGATCAAATTCCTCCGGCGAATTGCCGATTAATTCTCGCGATTCAGTAAGCTTGAATCATGCATAGAGAAATAGGAGAAATTCCGGGCGAGCGGCCTTCGGAAGATCTTCGAGCATTCTCGATTCAAGTAACCAACGTTCCGCGCCCCACTCTTCGCGCGGCTCTTTGCGCGAAGGGTGGGAAGCCACTTATGCCCGGCAAAAGATCCGGCCGAACGTGCTCTAGTGCACGAGAGTTCTGCCCCACGGTCATAGCCTCGGTACAACTGCACGCCTGTACGGCAGTAAGCCTCGCCGCTCTTTGAAGAGCAAAACCGCCCGCCCCTGATTTTCGATTTTAATTCTGTAAAACTTTAAAACTGTACGACTGGGCGCCGCCTCTACTGCGGTTGCGCCGCCGGCGCCGCTGCCGGTGCTTCACCAGCCTTCGCCCGCTTCAGCGTCATCTTCCCGCCCGGAAAATCGCCCGAGTCCGACTTCGTCGTCATCTCGATTTCGTCGCCGGCATCGTTCACCGTCCCCTCATGGTTGATGGTCATCCCGTTGAACGACACGTCGAACGAGATCTTGTTCCCGTCCACCTTGCCGTTGCTGATATCCATCGCATCGCCCTGCGGCCCAAGCACCGTGCCCGTCAGCTTGTCCCCGTCCTGCTTCAGGTTGAAGGTAAGCTGAAAATTGCTCCCATCCGGAGCCGCCACGTCGCCCGTCCATGAGCCCGTTACATCGGCTGCCCGCGCCGTCGTCACCGTCAGCGCCATCGCCACCATCGCAAAAGCACACAGCATCAGTCTCTTCATAAATCGATTCTCCACGCCATCCCAATGGTGCCCGAATCATACGCGAAGCGCGCTCGCATTGTACAGAGCGCCTCTACCTTGCCGGCGGCGTGAGCCAATACTGAAGGAACACCAGGTCCAGGTAACGCCCGAATTTAAATCCAACTTCGCGCAAATATCCCGCGCGCTCGAATCCGAAGCTCTCAAGATACTTGAGCGAAGCCGCATTTTCCGCGTCCACCCCCGCAATCATGATGTGCTTTCCCGCGCCATGCGCGCGATCGACGATCGCATGAAGCAACGCCGTGCCGATGCCTCGGCCGCGCCGGTCCGCACGAATGTGTACCGTCCCTTCCACCGTGAAACGATAGCCAGGCCACGAGCGAAAATCGCCGAACGAAGCAAACCCCGCCACCACTCCATCGTCTTCAGCCACCAGCACCGGATAACCCTGCTCCACGCGCGCTTTCCACCAAGCAAGCCGATCCTCGCGGCTCGCCGGGCGGTCGTTATAGATTGCCGTCGAATGCGTCAACACGTCGTTGTAGATTTCCCTGATTCCATCGATATCTGCCTCAACCGCATCTCGAATCTGCATTCATTCGTCTCCATTGCGGCGACCGCCCGAGCATCACACTGGATACGCGGCTCGGGCGGAAGGAAGAAGTCAACGCTCTATTTGCCTGCAGCGGGACTTTCCGCAGACCGCAACAGCGCCGACGCTGACCAGAGCACCGTCTCCTGGGCGTGAAAATCTCCCGTCCTGCGTTTGCGCTCGAGGTAGTACTCCTTGTCGTCTTTTTTATTGGTGCCCTCGCAAACATTGGTCACGTTTTCGTTCTGGTCGATAAACCCAACCAGCGCCATCCATGCCCTGCGCGCCGCAGGACCGTATTTCTCCGCCGGCAACCAGCCGTTCTTCACCCCGGTAATCAGCGCAAATGCGAACATGCCCGAGCCCGAGCTTTCTTCCCACGCCTGCGGATCGTCAATCAACTGGCGCCACATGCCATCGGAAGTCTGATACCTCAATAGCGCTGCCATCATTCTCCGGTAGCCTTTCATAATGCGCGGGCGCATCGGATCATTCTCTGGCAGAGTGCGCAGCATCTCCGTCATTCCCGCAGCCACCCAGCCATTGCCGCGGCCCCAGTAATAAGGCACGTCGGGTGCGTGATAGAAGAGCCCGCTCGGCCGCTGCAGCTTGTCAAGGTACGCCACCATCTCTTTAGCATCGCGATCGAGATATTTGGTGTCGCCCGTGGCGCGATAAGCCTGCAGTTGCAGGATGGTCAGCATATACATGTCGTCGATCCAGAACCGCGTTTCATGCGAAAGACCGTCGGGCCGCGGATTCTCCCACTGGCGATCGGCAAACGTTAATCCGTAGTCGAGATATTTCTTGTCGTGCGTCTGCATGTAAATCTCCAGGGGCACGATGCCGAAGATCATGTCGTCCACGTGGTCGCGATGGGGAACTTTGTCTCCCTCTGCGCCTCCCGGCATCAGCGGCTCGAAGCGCTTGATCAACTCATCGCGCAACGTGTTGTCATGCGTCAGCTCGGCAATAGTGAGCGCGCCATACCACGTGCCGTTTTCGCCGTAAAAGATAGTTCCCTTGCCCTGGTGCGGGCTGGTCACAAAGTGCTCGGCCACAGCCTTGCCTACTTCCTGGGGCGAATAACCTTCAGGAAAATTGCTGAAGTAATCCTGTTGGGCCCAAACCGTGGCAACCGCCGTCGGCAAAAGAAGCGCCAATGCGGCCATTTTCAAAACGGAATGCATGCTCTTGTTTCCTCCGTTCCCTATATTCCACTATTCGCGCGGCGAGCGCGGAAGAAATTCTGCATTCAAGCAAAGTCGAGTACTAGCCGAAGTTGACAGAAAATCGCGGTGAGTATGGTAGATTGCGTAGAAGATTGCGCAGGGTACGGCTATTTGACCGCGCCTGCCCGCGAATGAGCAGGCAATCGCACTTGTGCCAGGATGTATAACAACCTGCGCGGTTCCAGCCTGACATCAAACCTGGAAAAGAGTATTCATGCGAGTTGGGATTATCGGAACTGGCGCCATTGCCGGCAAACACGCGCAGGCATACAGGAACATTGGGCATCGCGTGACCGCGTGCACGGACCGAACGCCGGAGAAGGGGCGCAACTTCGCCGAGACCTGGGGCGCTGAGTTCATCGCCACACCCGAAGAGCTTTGCCGCCATGCGAACGTGGATTGTGTCGATGTATGCACCTTTCCCGCTTACCGGCTTCAGGCGGTCGAGCTTTGCGCGCGCTCCGGCAAGCATGTTCTGGTGCAAAAGCCCATGGCCGTCGATCTGGAGACGGCTGCGCGCATGATCAACGTGGCTCGCGGCGCGGGCATTCAGTTGGGAGTAGTCAGCCAGCATCGCTGGGACGATTCGGCGCTATTCCTGAAACGCGCCGTCGCCGAAGGCCGCCTGGGCAGGATCATCCAGACCGATGCGTATGTGAAGTGGTATCGCTCCCCCGAGTACTACGCGCGGCCCATCAAGGGAAGCTGGGCCGTCGAAGGCGGAGGCGCTCTGATCAGCCAGGCCATCCACCAGGCCGACCTGCTTCTTTATCTCATCGGCCCCGTCAATCAGGTATTCGGCTACTGGCACCAGGGCGGGCTGCACAAAATCGAATCTGAAGATTGCCTTTGTGCAGTAATGGGATATGCCTCGGGCGCAACCGGCGTTATTCAGGCCGCAACGGCGCTTTGGCCGGGCTACCCCGAGCGGATCGAGATTCACGGAACTCAGGGCAGCGCCATCATAACGGGAGATCAATTGACGTCGTGGGACGTGAAGGACGACAGCGGCGAGCCGGCGCCGATTGCACAGAGAGCCGCATCGGGCGCTTCGGATCCGATGGCAATCTCCCTCACTCCGTTCGAGCGCCAGCTATCCGACTTTGCCGAAGCAGCGAAAGCCGGAAGGCCGCCTGCATGTTCAGGACAGGATGGCTACCGTGCGCTTCAGCTCGTGCGCAGCATCTACGATTCCTGCGCGGAGGGCTGCATCGTGGACATCGCAGCGGCACAATTTGACTGAGACTTGCTGATTTTTGGAGGAGCGACAATGAAGATTGAATCTGCGGGACGACGCAATTTTTTGCGACACGCGGGACTCATGGGATCCATGGCGATGGTGGCCGGGCTGTCCGAAGGAGCCCTGGCTGTGGGCAGCATGAGCGATAGCGTGACCGAAGATGCAGTGAAACCCGCCCAGCCGATGGAACAGCCGAAGCACCACATCAAATTCGCCGTCTGCGGCATGAGTCACGATCACATCTACGGCATGATTGGCGCCGTAAAGCGCGGCGGCGGTGAACTAGTAGCCGCATGGGGAAGCGAAGAGGACAAGCGGGCGGAATTCGCGCGGCGTTATCCCGCGGTAAAGATGGCGAAGACACAGGATGAGATTCTTGAAGACCCCTCCGTGCAGCTCGTCCTCACCTCGCAGGTTCCGGTGGAGCGCGCCGGCATCGCTGTCCGCGCCATGCAGCACGGAAAAGACGTACTCTCAGACAAGCCCGGCATGACCACCCTTAATCAGCTCGCAGAAATCAGAAAGACCATCGCTGAAACCAACCGGATCTACGCGATCATGTACAGCGAACTGCTCGAGGTGAAAGCTGCAGTTTACGCGGGCGTGCTGGTGCGGCAGGGCGCAATCGGAAAAGTGCTTCAGACCATCAATATCGCGCCCCACCAGATTGTTCAGCACGGCGGCGACGCCGGCGGCGCAATGCCGCGACCGGCATGGTTCTGGGACCCGGACAAGTATGGCGGCATACTGTGCGACATCGGCTCGCACCAGGTGGATCAGTTTCTTTTCTATACGGGCTCGCGCCAGGCAGAAGTCGTCGAGTCCCAGGTTGCCAACATCCGTCACCCGGAGTATCCACGTTTTCAGGACTTCGGCGACATGGTTCTCCGTGGCGACCGCGGCTTTGGTTATGTGCGGCTGGACTGGTTCACTCCCGACGGCGTAGGAACCTGGGGCGACGGCCGGCTGTTCATCCTGGGGACCGATGGATATATCGAAATTAGGAAATACACGAACATCACCGTCAGTCATCAGGGAAACAATCTCTTCCTGGTGGACGGCAAGCAGGCTCGCTACATCGATTGCAACCAGATGCCGCTGCCCTTCGGTCCGCAGTTCGTTGCCGACATCGTCACTCGCACGCACGAGGCGCAGGACCTGCAGGAGTGTCTGCTGGCCGCTGAACTCGTGCTCAAGGCGCAACGCAATGCGGCCTTCGTAACCGTGAAAGAATGACGCGGATGATTCCTGCGGCTGACTTTGCGAAAGATTTCTTAGATGGTCAGAAATGGAAGTGCGGGCGCCAGGGTTTGCTGTTGAGGTCGCGCGCGATCATGAACTTCAACGTCCACCTGTCGGATCCCGCCGTCAGGCCGAGACCCGCACCCGCTTCGATATCCCACACCTTCCCGGTGTGGTCGAATGCACCCCACACTTCATGGAATTGATCGTGCAGGGTCGCAAAACTGCTGAAGGCTCCAAAGCCGTCGTACTCCTCTGCGGCCACATCCCATTTGTCGTTGAAGTTGTAGACGATCCGTCCCGCCGGGTTGTACTCGAGACCCGATAGCCCGCCGGTATAATCCGTGTCGACAATCGGGTTGTAAACCAGTTCCCACTTGCCTGGCGACACACCGATGACCGGCCGTATTTCCGCTGAATACCTGCGCGCCTCCCAATAGGAACGGTTGAAGCTGAATTCGAAATTCGTGCCCCAGAAAACTCTATGCTTCTGGGCATTCGGCCGCACAAACAGTTCGCGAATCTTGAAGCCGTCGATGGTCCCACCGCGCCCCGCTGAATACGGCGTGTAGACGGGCAAATACAGGCCCTGTTCCATCCAGGGCTTCACTCCATAGGCCCATTCCAAAGTCCCGTTCAACGAGTGATTGGCAATGACAGCGCCGGGGAAGCCGGGCTGTTTCCTTCCCATGGGGGTAAAGTTGCTGTGTATCATCACATTGAAAATGCCCGGCGCCGCAATGTCAGCATCGTAGACCTGGATTTCGTCAGTCTGGGCAAAGGCCGCAACAGGGGCATACAGCAATGCGAGACCGAGCAGCGTGCAAACGGTTCGCCCCGTCAGCCGCCGTTTTGCGGTTCGGAGATGGGAACACTCATCGCAGCGGTCTCTACGGGCACAGAGTCGCCGGAACCTCTGTCGCGCGCACAGATGGAATCTTCGAAAATGTCTCATCGTCAGGGTCGATTTGAAGAACTGTGCAGCTAGAATCGTCTCTACCAGTTTAGCGTGAGTGCCGCGGACGCTCTGCACCAGATTTCATTCTCACCGTTAAGTTCCTACGCGGACGGCAGCGACGGCCGCACATCGGCCAAACCGCTGCTATAACTTTGGCATCGAACAATTCGGCTGCTGGGGCAAATTCAAATCAACCTCTCAGGAAAGGAATCAGTCGGAACGACCGCATCCGGCACAACTGCTGCGGCGAAGAATGCTCGCCGGCGCGGCCGGTCCAGGAGTCTTGGGGCTATGCACACATTTGCAGTCTGGGCGCCAAAAGCACGGACGCTGGCAGTAAAAGTCGACGGCTCTGTGTTCTCCATGTCCGGGCCCGATGAACAGGGCTGGTGGCGCGCTGAAGTGAGCGGCGCCCGGGACGGCTCCGACTATTGCTTCCTCATCGAGGACGATGAGACATGCTATCCCGATCCGCGCTCCCAGCAGCAGCCGAAGGGCGTCCACCGACCATCGCGCGTCTATGACCAGGCTGTTTTCGCGTGGGAGGATTCGAGCTTTCAGGCCCCTCCTCTTTCGAGCGCCGTGATTTATGAGTTGCATGTGGGCACGTTTACCCCAGAAGGAACTCTCGACGCGGCGACGGAAAAGTTGAGTTACCTGGCCGAGTTAGGCATAACTCACGCGGAACTTATGCCGGTAGCCTCGTTCGCGGGCAATCACGGCTGGGGCTATGACAGCGTTGCCCTCTTTGCCGTCCATGAACCTTATGGAGGCCCGGATGCGCTGAAGCGGTTTATCAATGCTGCGCATAAACATGGCCTGGCCGTCTTACTCGACGTGGTCTATAACCACTTTGGCCCGGTCGGCAATTACACGGGTAAGTTTGGGCCTTACCTAACCGATGCGCATCACACGCCCTGGGGCGGAGCGGTCAATCTTGAGGGTCCCTGGTCGCACCAGGTGCGGCGATTTTTTTGCGATAACGCGCTGATTTGGCTGCGTGACTTCCACCTCGACGGCCTGCGCCTGGACGCCGTGCACGCCTTCGTAGATCGCTCGGCAATTCATTTCATCGAACAGCTGTCCACCGAAGTGGCTGCCTTGCAAGCAGCCCTGGGCCGGCGGCTGGTTGTTATCGCAGAAAGCGATTTGAACGATCCGCGCCTGGTAACTTCGCGCGAGGCCGGCGGCCTTGGAGCCGATGCGCAATGGAGCGACGATTTTCATCACGCACTCTTTGCCGCGCTAATTCCCGAAAACGCCAGCGGCTATTACGAAGATTATGGTTTGATTTCACAGCTAGCTAAGGCGCTTCAGCACGTCTTTGTTTACGATGGCTTGTATTCGCGTTACAGAAAGCGGATTCATGGCCGCCCCGTGGGAAGCCTCTCGCGGCATAAATTCCTTGGCTACATCCAGAATCACGACCAGGTCGGCAATCGCGCCATAGGAGAGCGAATAAGTCACATTGCCGGAGTTGAGCGCGCCAAAATCGCCGCTGCACTCGTCTTCACCAGCCCCTTCGTTCCGATGATTTTTCAGGGCGAGGAGTGGGCGGCGTCATCACCGTTTCAGTATTTCGCCGATCACGACGATCCGGAGCTTGCGCGCGCCGTTTCCGAAGGCCGGAAAAAAGAATTCTCCGCGTTTGGCTGGAATCCCGACGAGATTCCCGATCCGGAAGACCAGGCGACATTTCAGCGATCGAAGCTGAACTGGGCTGAGCAGACGGATCCGCAGCGGGCGCAGATGCTGGCGTGGTACCGCGAATTGATCCGATTGCGCCGCAGCACTCCGTGCCTGAACGACGGCGAACCGCGTCATTTGCGCGTCTTCTACGATGAGCACGATATGTGGATTCGCGTCGAGCGCGGGAGCATTACGATCCTCTGCAACCTCGGCACCCAAAGCAGGCATTTTCTTTTGCCCAAACACGGCCGCGTTGTTCTTGATTCGCGCACAGGAGTGCAGACCGACGATGGTTCTGTCGACCTTCCTCCGGATTCGGTTGTGATTGTCAGGACTCCGGAATAAGCGCGCTCAGCTGGGCTGAAAGTCATTTTCCTGCGGGTCGGCTCCCGCCGATTTCTGATTTCAATATGCCCACGACCGCATCCAGCGCGGACTGCCAGGATGCAAGCCGGACGCCGAATTTCTCATGCAGCCTCTCGTTGGACAGCACCGAATTGCGCGGGCGGCGGGCCGGCGTGGGGTATTCGCTGCTCGCAATCGGCGACAGCTCGGGCGTCTTGCCACCGAGCAAATCACCTGCCCGCGCAAAGATCGCCTGAGCAAAACCATACCAGGTAGTCGAGTCTGCGCAGGTCATGTGATAGATGCCGGCCCAATTCTTTTCTTCCCCGAATCGCCCCTCCAGGACACCCGCAACAATTTTCCTCGTAGCGGCCGCAATCTCGATCGACGAGGTCGGCGCGCCAAATTGATCGTTCACAATGGTCAGCCGGTCGCGCTCGCGCGCCAGGCGCAGCATGGTGAAAAGGAAATTCTGGCCGTGCGGACCGTAAACCCAACTAGTGCGAAAAACGAGGTGTTTGCAACCCGAGCTTAGGATGGCCCGCTCGCCTGCCAGTTTGCCCGCTCCATACTGGTTCAGCGGATGTGGCAGGTCCGTCTCGGTCCACGGCTCCTGCTTACTGCCGTCGAAGACATAATCCGTGGAGTAGTGGACGAGCAGCGCGCCGGCTCGTAGCGCCTCTTCTGCCAGCACTCGCGGCGCATCTCCGTTGATGGTCATGGCCAGCGCGGGCTCGGATTCCGCACGGTCCACCGCGGTATATGCAGCGGCGTTCAGGATCACTTGCGGCGCCATGCGGCGGACCAGATTGCGGACCTCTTCCGGCCGGCTGAGATCGGCAGCCCCGCGATCGGCGCAGGTAAGTTCGCCGAAATCGGCAAAGCAGGTTTGCAGCTCGCGGCCCACCTGTCCGGTAGAGCCAAGTAGAAGAACTCGCGGTTTTTCAGCCATTATTCATGTTTTGCGCAACAATTCGGGTTTCTGCACACCATCAGTCAAATTCTAACCGGCCCAACTAACGTCCAACGCGCACCTGAATCTTCAGTTCCCGTACAATCAGAAGAAGAGGACTCACGCCGTGCCCCGCGTGTACATGGACGCCAACGCCACTACGCCCCTGCTGCCGGAGGTGCTGGAGGCGATGCGCCCATACTGGATCGAGCACTTCGGCAACGCCTCGTCGATTCATCTCGATGGACAGAAGGCGCACAAGGCTGTCGATCACGCACGCGAAACGCTGGCTGAGTTCTTGAAGTGTCGGCCCGCGGAGGTGGTCTTCAACTCCGGCGGAACGGAGGGCGACAATACGGCCATCTTCGGAATGTTGCGCCCGGGCGATCACCTCATCACCACATCGATTGAGCATTCCGCAGTTTTGCAGGCCGCCCAGCGCGTAGCAGAGCGCGGCGTGGAAGTCACCTTCGTTGCGCCGCAGCCGAGCGGCCTGGTGGATCCGAAGAAGATTCGCAGCGCTTTGCGGCCCCAAACGCGGCTGATCAGCGTGATGCTCGCCAACAACGAGACCGGCGTGGTCCAGCCCGTGGAGGAGATCGGCAGATTCGCCGCTGACGCCGGCGTGTTCTTCCACATCGATGCGGTGCAGGGCGCGGGAAAGATCGACATGGATGTGCAGCGCTTCGGCTGCCATTTGCTCTCCATCAGCGCGCACAAGATGTACGGTCCCAAGGGCACGGGCGCGCTCTACGTTCGGCGAGGCACGCCCATCGATCCGCTGTTGGTGGGCGGCAGCCACGAACGACGACGTCGTGCGGGGACGGAAAATGTGCCCGGAATTGTGGGACTGGGCAAGGCTACCGAACTGGCCATGCAGAGCCTTCAGGACGAAACGATGGAGCGCGTAGGAGCGCTGCGCGACCTGCTTGAAGAGGGAATCCTGAAACTGAGCGGCACGGGCGTCAATGGGGGCGCGATTCCCGACGCCCGCGTACTTCGGACGCCGAATACGACCAACATCTGGTTTGACCAGGTCGAAGGCGAAGCGCTGGTAATCGCGCTCGACCTGAAAGGCGTTGCAGTTTCCGGCGGGTCGGCCTGCCATTCCGGATCGACTGAGCCAAGTCACGTGCTGATGGCAATGGGCCTCGACAAGAATCGCGCCCGCGCCAGTCTGCGTTTCAGTCTGCTGAAAACGGCGACCACAGCCGACGTGGATTACGCCTTGCAAGTGATTCCGGAAGCCGTTGCGCACCTGCGGGCGCTGTCGCCGGTAGTGGCGGGAACGGCGGGGTGAGAAGCAGCTTTCAGCTTTTAGCTGTTAGCCCGTAGCTTGTCGCTCGTCCGCGATGGACTTTGCTGTCATTGGCTTGTGAAGCGCGAGCATCCTAATTCGAAGGAATAATCAGAAAGCTTTATGCTGGAAGACAGGAGCAAAGAGCTAAAAGCTAATAGCTGTTTTTCATGACCGAGACCACAACCATCGCCGTAGCCATGTCCGGAGGAGTCGATTCTTCGACGGTAGCGGCAATCCTCGCCCATTCGGGCGAGACGGTCGTGGGCCTGACGCTGCAGCTCTGGGACCAGACACGGCTGGCTGGCCGTCACGGCATTCCCGATGCCCCCAAGGCTGGCCGCTGCTGCTCGCTCGACGACGTCTACGACGCGCGCAAGGTGGCCGAGCACCTGGGCATCCCTTACTACGTGGTTAACCAGGAAGAGCGCTTCGAGCGCGACGTGGTGCGCCCGTTCGTGTCGGAGTACATCGCCGGCCGTACGCCGATTCCCTGCTCTCTCTGCAACAACCACATCAAGTTCGATCAACTGCTGCAGACCGCGCGCAGCATTGGCGCCGGGCGCATCGCCACCGGCCATTACGCGGTGAACGAGTACGATCCGGCGCGCGGACGCTGGATTCTGAAGCGGCCCGCGGATTCGGCCAAGGACCAGACCTATTTCCTGTTCGGGCTGACGCAGGAGCAGTTGGCGCACACGCTCTTTCCGCTGGGCCGGCTCATCAAGCCGGAAGTGCGCGAGATGGCGCGCCAGCATGGATTGCGCCTGGCTGAAAAGCCCGACTCGCAGGAAATATGCTTCATTCCCGGCGGCGACTACAAGAAGTTCATGACCGCATACCTCGAAGAGCAGGGCGAGCAGATGCCCGAAACCGCGGGTGAACTGGTTGCGTCGAATGGCGAAATGCTGGGCCGCCACGACGGCATCTTCAACTTCACCGTGGGCCAGCGCAAGGGATTGAAGGTAGCCTCGCCCAATCCGCTCTACGTGCTCCAGATCGATCCGGAGAGTCATCGCGTAACGGTGGGCGCCGATGCCGAGTTGGCCACGCGCCACCTGCGTGCGCGCCGGCTGAACTGGATCAGCATTCCCAGGCTGAGCAGCCCCATGCGCGTGCGCGCCAAGATTCGGCATCGCCACGAGCCCGCATGGGCCACCCTGGAGCCCGCCGGCGCAGACGAGGTGATCGCGACATTCGACGAGCCGCAGCGCGCCGTCACGCCGGGACAGTCCGCCGTTTTCTACGATGGCGACGAAGTCGTCGGCGGCGGCTGGATCGCATAGACTGCGTCCCAGGCACGGCATTTCATCCATCCTGATCCTCGTCTTCTGTGCGAGGCCTGTAGAATGTGCAAAGCATATTTCCAGGCCCTGCCAATGACCTACTTCGATCAGGTAAACGAAGCCGCGGATTTTCTGCGGGCAAAGCTTGGCTCCTTACGTCCGCGCGTAGGAATTGTGCTCGGCTCGGGGCTGGGCGCAGCGGCGGATGCCGTGAAGGATGCAGTGATCGTGTCCTATCGCGAGATTCCCCACTTCCCTCAATCCACGGTAGAAGGTCATTCAGGAAGGATCATTGCAGGCCGACTTGGCGGAGCACCCGTCGCCGTGATGCAGGGGCGCGTGCACTTTTACGAAGGATATACCCCGCAGCAGGTCACCTTCCCGATGCGCGTGCTGGGTGCGCTGGGCATGCGCGCGGTCATTCTCACCAACGCGGCCGGCGGCATTGCCGAGGGCTATCGCGCGGGCCAGTTAGTTCTGCTTGCCGATCACATCAACCTGATGGGTTGGAATCCTCTCACCGGGCCGAACGAAGCACGTTTTGCATTTCAGTCCGGCGCGGGATTGCGCTTCTTCGACATGACCGAGGCCTATAGCAAGGAACTCCGCGCACTGGCCCGCGAGGCTGCAGATGAAGAGGGCTTTGCGCTAAGCGAAGGCGTCTATCTGGCCACACCCGGTCCCAGCTTTGAAACGCCTGCCGAGATCCGCGCCTTCCGCACCCTGGGTGCGACTCTGGTTGGGATGTCCACAGTCCCCGAAACGCTGGTGGCGCGGCACATGGGAATCGAGGTGCTGGGGATCTCCTGCGTGACGAACCTCGCCGCAGGGCTCGGCGCCTCAAAGCTCAGCCATGAAGAAGTGAACGAAACCGGCCGGCAAGTGGAAGCGCGTCTGGCCGGGCTGCTGAAAAGACTGGCGCCGAAAATCGCGGCATACGTGAAAGCGGAGCCGTGAGCGAAATCGAGAGCGTAATGAATTCGCAGCCACGTGCAGCGCAGTCAAGCGGAGAACAGGACCCGGCTACCGCGCAGCGCCTGCCCTTTCCGCCGGTAGTGGTTGGCGTTGCGGGTTGCTCTGGATCGGGCAAAACCACGCTGGCCGCCGAGCTGGCGCGCACGCTGGATGGAACGCATTTTCCCATCGACCACTACTATCGCGACCTGGCGCACTTGCCGCTGGCCGAGCGCCACAGGCAGAACTTTGACGATCCCGAATTGATCGAGCACGCATTGCTCGCTTCCCAAGTTGCGGCGCTGGCAAAAAGTGAGGCCATCGAGAGGCCGCTATACGACTTCGCAAAGCACACACGCGTTGCCGGCCGCACGGAGCGAATTACCGCGCAAGCTGTTCTCATCGTCGAAGGCGTCTTTGCACTGCACTACGCGGAGCTGCTTCCGCTCTATCACCTGCGCATCTTTATCGACGCGCCCGACGAGATGTGCTTTGAGCGGCGCCTGAAACGCGACATCGAGCAGCGCGGGCGAACCGCCGAATCGGTGCGGGTGCAATACGAAGCCACGGTGCGGCCGGCGGCTGTCGCTTACGTCAGACCGTCCGCGGCGCAGGCTGACCTGGTCCTTGACGGCACCGGCGCGCTGGACTGGAAGGTGGAGCGGGTATTGGCGGAATTCCGCCAGCGGGGACTCTTGGCGAATCTGAATCCGTAGTCCCCTCCTGATCTTTCTGGAACCGCAATATGGTATAACTGTTATACTCATCCGATTTGAGTTCGATCCGGGCAAAAGCCAGCGCCTGAAAAAGGACCAGGGCGAGGTATAGGTTTCGAAGAAGCACAGGATTATCAGGACCGGCGGTCGGACATACCCGAGCAGTTCCGCGCGATTGGATGGGTCGGCGATCGGCTTTATTCCCTCATCTTCGAGGTCAGAGAAGACGACGAGGGTGAATATCACCATCTCGTGACGCTGTGGAAGTCCACTGGAGAGGAACAAAAACTCTATGTCGAAAACAGCTAAATCAAGAAGAACGCCCACTGCTGAACAAATCGCCCGGATGGCGGATCAGGGCAAGGATGTTTCGCGCTTCTTCACAAATGCCGGGAAAATGATGGCTCCTGTTCAGAGAGTGAACGTGGACTTTACTGCCCAGATGTTAAAAGAGCTGGATGACGAAGCACAAAGCATGAACATCAGCCGCCAGGCCGTAATCAAAACGTTGTTGCGGCATGCTCTTGACCAGAGATATATCGCTCGTCGAGGCAAAAAATCGGCGGCTTAGCTGGCTTACGGTTCCTTCAGATCCGCATCGCGCCGCTCTTTCCTGGTCAGCGCGCCCACCGGCACCAGCATGTCTTCCTTGCGCATCACCAGGTTGGTCGCGTTCAGCGTGGAAAGCTCAAATCCGTGACCGTGGGTGATGGCGTCCGTGGGGCAGGCTTCGACGCAATAGCCGCAGAAGATGCAGCGGTTGTAGTCTATGTTATAGACCTTGGCGTAGCGCTCTGACGAGGAGATGCGGTGCTCTTCGGTGTTTTCTGCGGCCTCGATGTAAATGCAGTTGGAAGGGCAAGCCGCAGCGCAGAGAAAGCAGGCCACGCATTTTTCCAAACCGTTCTCGTCGCGCTGCAGCACGTGCGCGCCGCGATAGCGTTCTTCGAGCACAGCGCCGCGCGTGGGGCCGGGGCCGTCAGGGTAGTTCTCTACCTTCGTGGGCGAGAGCATCTCGCGAAACGTCACGCCCATTCCCTTGGCGATGGCGGCGACATTGCGAACGACCAGCATAAACCCAGTATACGATGGGCACGCCGCGGCACATGGCTCAGTGCTTAAGCCGTTTTGGTATCAGCCAAGATCAGCCGGCGCGCTCCCGTTCGACGGTCCACGTTGCGCTTCAGCGCTTTGGCGAAGCTTTTTTCTCCGCGGGAGCCGCCGTATGCGGAGGCGCGATCCGTCGCGCTGGAACTCCGCGCAACGGCCCACAAACCGGCAACGGTTTGTGCAGCACTTCACGGCACAGGTCCGAATCCTGGCCGCGCGCCAGACCGGTGACAGCATCCTGAGCGCCGCATAATTCCGTCTTTGCATCTTCCACCTGTTTCCCGGTCACCACGGCAGTGCGGTCGAGCCTGCTGAACGGATCGACATCGTAGCGGAAAATTGAGTCCTCCGGCGGCTTGCCGGGACCATAGTCGAAATGGTTCCAGGTGAGAAGCTGAGCAATCCCGTTGCCGCCGGTCACTACAGCGTAAACCTGCGTCCAGTCCATGCCCGCGGGATGATCCGTATTCCACACGGCCACGCCTTCGCCGCCGTTGACCCAGCGCGCCTCCCACCTTCGCGTCGCGATATTGTAGTGAAACGTTGTGAAATAGGTATTCGCGGCGCATTGCCGGCAATTGTCGTAGAGAACAGCCGGCTCCATTGGCGCACCGGCGAACATGCGCAGCGAAGCGAGCCAACGGAGATTCACGCCGCTCAGGACCCGCGTAACCAGGTGGTTAGTCAGCGAAACATTCCACACGTTGAACGAATCTGTGTCCGGCAGCGATTGCGGTTTCGCCCGGTTGCTGGTGACAACCAGCGCCGCGTCATACATTACACCGATCTCGCGAATGGCGGTCCAGTCGGCAACGGCCAGCGATCGCGTAACCCACGCTACGATGTTCTGATCTTTCGGAGAGTGAAAGTTCACCCAATAGAAATCCCCGGGCTGCTGCTGCGGAGAATCGGACTGCTGTGAGAAAGCCGGAACAGCGGCGACAAACAGGGCAGCGATCAGCGCCATGACGCGGCACAGAGCAATGCGAAGCATGATCTCAGGTATATCAGAGCGGATGCAGAGATGGAGGCACAATAGGCGCCGCGACGCACACAGCAATGCCAAGCCCAATCGCTCCTCGTTTTTAACGCCGGTCCACCCGCAGAGCATCGAGTTGTACGACAAGCTGCAGAGCTGCGAATGTTAAAATTCCGCTGAATTGATCATCCGTTCTGAGAGGACCATGAAAAATAATTCCTGTGCCAGCGCATCTTCGCGCATTCCTTTTTTCTTTTCTTCATCGCTTATCCTGGCTGCGATCCTGACTGCAAGCTTCAGCTCTCCTGCACTGGCCCAGCAGAGGCGCATGACTCATGCGCAGGCGGTGGCTCGTGCAAAAGCCATCGTGGCCAGGATGACGCTCGATGAAAAGATCACCGAGTTGCACGGGATTCACACCACGACCGAATTCCGCGTCGTGCCCGGAATTCCGCGCCTGGGCATTCCTCCGCTGCAGATGACGAATGGCCCTGCGGGCGTGGGCCCCGGCGGTGCAGGTCCGCAGAAGCAGGCCACGGCGCTTCCCTCTCCGCTTGCGCTCGCCGCCACCTGGGACCCAAGCCTGTCGTTTGATTACGGAAAGATTGCCGGCGAGGAAACGCGCGAGACCGGCAACACCCTGCTCGAGGCGCCGGACGTAAACATCGCGCGCATTCCCCAGGGAGGCCGCGTTTTCGAGAGCTATGGCGAGGACCCTTTCCTCGACGCGCAGATGGTCGTTGCCAATATCAACGGCATTCAGAGCACCGGCATCATGGCGACGGTCAAGCACTATCTGGCCAACAATCAGGAAGACCAGCGTTTCAGGATCAACGAAGATGTAGGCGAGCGAGCCCTGCACGAGATTTATATGCCCGCGTTCAAAGCCGCCGTTCAGGACGCGCACTCCGCATCCGTAATGTGCGCCTATCCGAAAGTCAACGGAACCTTCAACTGCGAAAACGACCCGCTGCTGAAAGATGAGCTCAAAAAGAAATGGAAATTCGATGGCTTCGTCATGTCGGACTGGGGCGCGACGCACAGCACCGTGCCCAGTGCGATGGCCGGCCTCGACCTGGAAATGCCCACAGGAAAATATTTTGGCGACGACCTCAAACAGGCAGTGCAGTCCGGCACGGTGCCCATGTCTGTTATCAACGACAAGCTGGTGCGGCGCTTCGCCAAGATGATGGAGTTCGGCGAATGGGTGCCGGTACCAAAGCCCACGCCGATCCCTGCGTTCGCGCACGGCGCCGTCGACCGCAAGATTGCCGACGCGGGCATGGTGCTGCTGAAAAACGACGGCAACCTGCTGCCGCTGAACATCAAGGACATTCGTGCGATTACGCTCGCCGGACCTTACGCTGTGCGCCCGAACAGCGGCGGCGGCGGCAGCTCGCATGTGATTCCGCTTTACACTATCACTCCGTACGACGGACTTCAGGCCGCGCTGGAGTTGCAGATTCACGTCAATGTCCTCGACGGCAGCGACATCGATGCCGCCGTGAATGCAGCCAAACGATCGCAAGTGGCCATTGTGCTGGTCGGCGATCAGAACACCGAAGGCCGCGATCACCCCATCACGCTCGCTGATGCGCAGAATCAGCTGATTGAAGCAGTTGCCAAGGCGAATCCCAAAACCATTGTGGTGATTAAGAGCGGATCGGCGGTGCTGATGCCGTGGATCGACGATGTTCCCGTCGTGCTGGAAGCCTGGTATCCCGGCGAAGAAGACGGCAATGCGGTGGCCGACGTGCTCACCGGCAAGGTGAATCCTTCAGGCAAGCTGCCGCTGACCTTCCCCCGTGATGTGAACCAGACGCTGGCAAAAAATCCTGACCAGTATCCCGGCGTTGACGGAACCGTGCACTACTCCGAAGGAATTGGCGTCGGCTATCGCGCCTACACCGCCAACAATGTCACCCCGCTCTTTCCCTTCGGCATCGGCCTTTCCTACACCACGTTCAGCTTTGACGACCTGAAGGTGACTCATGCATCCGGCAGTGATGCTGCCACCGTGAGCTTCAAAGTCACAAACACCGGCAAAGTGGCAGGCGCGGAGGTGGCGCAGCTTTATCTCGGTTTTCCTCGCATCACCGAAGGCAACGAGCCGCCGATCCAGTTGAAGGGATTCCGCAAGGTGATGCTCAATCCCGGCCAGTCAAAAACAGTGGAGCTGAAGCTCGACGCGCACTCGTTCTCGTACTGGTCAGTGCAGTCGCATGCATGGAAAGTTGCGCCGGGAGATTTTCAGGTGATGGTGGGAGATTCATCGGCAAACACGCCGCTCAAGGGAACAATTGCGATCCAGTGAGTCCATTTCCCGGATCCTCCGCCGCGGCGGATCGGGCTCCGGCTTACCCTCGCTTGTGAAAAATCAAGTTCCCTGTTGCGCAGGAACTTTCATGGGCAGGCGCACCGTGAATACGGTCCTGCCCGGTTCCGATTCCACATCGATAGAGCCGCCAAATTTCTGCGTCACGATGCGGTGCACGATCTCCAGACCCAGCCCCGTGCCGGAGCCCTGCGTCTTGGTAGTGAAAAACGCTTCGAAGATGTGCGGCAGCACGTCGGGAGAAATGCCGCTGCCATGATCCGCAATGCTGACTGCCAGCCGCGGCGCCGCTCCGTTCATATCCGGCTCGGTCCACGTCGCAATTTCAATCTGCCCGCTTTCAGCGGAAGCATCTGCGGCGTTGTCGATCAGATTGGTCCACACCTGGCTCAGCGCCGAGCCGCGTGTCTGAATCACAGATGGCGATGCGGCAAATCGCTTCTCCACGTTGATGCGCTTGAGCCGCAGCTTGTGCCCCAAAATGGTGAGCGTGCTTTGCAGGCTGTCATGCACGTCCAGCTCGCGGGCAGCCGAACGCTCGTCGTAGGCGAATTTCTTCACCGCCATTACCAGGTCGGAGATTCGGGAAATGCTTTCCTCGATGGCGCAAACCAGAGTAACGCTGGAGACAAGCGAGCCCAGCCAGTTCAGCGCATCCGAAAATGACGGCGCATCGAAAAATTCCCGCGCGCAGGCCAGTTCGTTCCGTTCGAAGCCCATTCCCACCAATACCGGTCCGATAGAGTATGCGTTTTCTACTCCGGCCGAAGTCAGCCACTGCCCCATCTCTTCTTCGGCATCGGCCTGTTCCAGGCTGCCCATCGCTTTCATGCGGCAGCCACTCACCGCATGTTCCAGCAAACCCTTGATGCAATCGAGTTGCTGAGGAGTTTTGGGATGGCTGCTGCTGCGCAGGCTCAACTGCTGCATGCGCAGCAGGTTCTCGCGGAGTTGCGAAGCAGCGCGCTTGGCCGCAGATCCGGGATTATGCAGCTCATGCATCAGGCCGGCGGCCAGCGTCCCCAGCGAAACCAGCTTTTCGCGATGCAGCGCCTCCACCTGGTAAGCCTGCATGCGCTGCGCTACGTCCGCCAGGATCACCTTGCGCGCCGTCGGACAGCACGCAAGCAGCGCCCAGAAATCGTCCGCACGAAACCGCACTAGCACCGCGTCCGTCGATGCCGTGACCCGAAAAACCGAGTGCGTTCTGCCCGTGAGCAGCGGCGCCTCGCCAAAGGCTTCGCCGCCATGCACTGCTGTAACCAGGGTCCAGGTTCCGTCTGGCTCGCCTCGTTCAGCGCGGACCTCTCCCTGAAGGATCAGCCAGTAGTAACTCCACGGAGCGCCAGGCTCGATGAGCACAGCGCCCGCAGGAACCGTGAGTCGTTCCACGCGCTCTACACCAGGCAGCGCAGCCAAATCCACGTCGGCGAAGGGGTGGGTGCGGCCGAGAGCCGCAGCGACTTCCTGCAAAGGAACGGATTCAATTACGATCGTTTTTTCGTTCATGCCCATCTTCGTTCCCAGCATTCCCCTAAAACTAAAATCCCGCCAGATACTGGTGGGCAAACTGCACGGCAATTGACCCCTCGCCGACCGCCGATGCAACGCGCTTCACTGACCCATGGCGAACGTCGCCGGCCACGAACACACCGGGTACGCTCGATTCCAGCAGAAACGGCTCGCGCTCTTCGTGCCAGCTCTCGGGCAATTTGCCTCCGGCGCGCAAATCCGGCCCAGCGAGAAGAAACCCCTTGTCGTCCCGCAGTATGCTCTGCGGCAACCACTCTGTTCCCGGTGCCGCGCCGATAAATACAAACAGCGACGACGCCGGCTTCACTGACTCTCCTGCCGGCCCACGCAACCGCAGGCATTCCAGGCGCTCCTCTCCCAGAGCCTCCAGAACCTGCGTGCGCGCCTCCACCACAATATTCGATGTCCGGCCTATCTCGTCGATCAAATATTTCGACATGGTGTCCGAAAGCCCCTCGCCGCGCACCAACATCGTCACCTTGCAGGCGTACTTGGCGAAATGGAGCGCCGCCTGGCCTGCTGAATTCGCCCCGCCGACGATGTAGACCTCCTCGCCCTTACATGAGGCCGCCTCCACCAGGGCAGCACCATAATAGATGCCGCGGCCCGTCAGTCGATCCGCCCCCGGAATGCTGAGCTTGCGGTACTGGACACCGGGCGCCAGCAAAACGACGTGGCTGGAGACCTCGCGCCCGTCCGCCAGTTGAATGAAACGGTACTGGCCGTCGATCCGCAGCCCGGTGGCGCGCTGGGTCACGAATTCCGCTCCGAACCGCGAGGCCTGCGTGTGCGCCCGGCGACCCAGATCCGCACCAGTGACTCCGGCAGGGAACCCCAGATAGTTCTCAATCCGTGAACTCGAGCCGGCCTGTCCGCCTGGCGCTTCCGGCTCAATCACCAGCGTGCGCAGCCCCTCGCTCGCGCCGTAAACCGCAGCAGCCAGGCCCGCCGGCCCCGCGCCCACAACAACCATGTCATAGAACTCCTGCGCAGCTTGAATGCGCAAGCCGACGCGCGCGGCCAGTGCGTCAGGCTCGGCATTGGTCAGCGCCGTTCCATCTGCAAACAGCACCACCGGAACCTGGTCGGGGCTGATCTGCTGATTGCTGAGCAATTCCAGCGCCTCGGGATTGGCGGCGATATCGAACCAACGGTAAGGAACGTGGTTGCTGGAAAGAAAGCTCCTCACGCGGTGGTCCTTCAGCGACCAGCGATGCCCGATCACGCGCAGCCCTTCAAATGCCGGCCGGAAGCCCGCTTTCCAGTCTTCCAGCAGATCGGTGAGGACGGGGTAGAGCTTTTCTTCCGGCGGATCCCACGGCTTGTTCAGGTAGTAATGAATCCGAGCACTGTTGATGGCGCGGATCGCCGCCTCGGTATCCGCGTAAGCCGTCAGCAGAACCCGTCGCGCCTCGGGAAATACTTCGCGCGCGTGTTCCAGGAATTCCACCCCCGTCATTCCCGGCATGCGCTGATCGCTGATCATCAGCGCCACTGCCTCCTGGCGCGTTTTGAGCTGAGTCAAGGTGTCGAGCGCGGCCTGGCCTCCTGCAGCTCGAATTACACGGTAAACTTCGCCGTACTGCCGACGAAGATCCTGCACCACTGCTTCAAGTACACTAACGTCATCATCCACTGCGAGCAGTATCGGTCTCGTCATATGCCTTTAGTGTAGGTTGTCGGCCTCACACAAAGGTTGAAGGGAGTCACACGAAGGATGCAAAGTCGTTGATTTTTATGGAAATTGCAAGATTTCGGGGGTAATGTTGTTTGAGTGACGTTACCATAGTTGATTCCAAAGTTTGTTGGCCCAAAAGGAAGCCGCCGGCAGAGCGGTGTAGCAGTTTCAGACAGTTTCTGGTTCCCAACGTCATCGGTCGATAAACCGGATATGAACCAGAACCTGCCGCTTTCGAGATTTGGCGCGAATGTGCGCCCCGATCGATAAACAGCAAACGCAGGTAAAGAGGCATCGAACATGAACAAAATTATCCTGGCTGATTCGCAAGCAATTTTTCGTGCGGGGACGGCTAAAGTGCTTGCCATGGACGAAGATTCGCGCATCATCGCGCAGTGTAACGATCTGGATCGCCTGTATCACGCAATGACCACTTTTCCCGGTTCCATCGTGCTCTTTGCGGCATCCCTCCGTCCCGACTTCGTACGCTTGAAGACGCTGTTCGACAGCACCAACAGCCGCGGGATCGTGATTGCAGAGAACGGCGAGCCTGCCAGCACTTATCTGCAGTACGGCTGCCGCGGCGTGGTCTTCCGCAGCGTGAACGGCCCCGCGCTGGTCGAATGCGTTCGCCGCGTCTCTCAAGGCGAAACCTGGGTGCCTCCGCAACTGATGCAACCCAGCGCGCCTGACGACGACATGGTGGGCACGCGCGTGCGCGATCGGCTTACGCCCAAAGAAATGCGCATCGTGGCGCTGATCGTCCAGGGCTGCAAGAACCGCGAGATCGCGTTGCGCCTGAAGACCACCGAGCAGGTGATCAAGAACTATCTGCGCTCCATCTACGATAAGACCGGAGTCAGCGACCGCCTCGAACTGGCGTTGTTCACCATCCATCACCGGGTGCTGGCACAGGCCGCGGCCGAAGTGGGCAGCAAGCTCGAAGCCGAAGAGCAGGCCGCCGCAACTTCAGGCGCAGTGGCGTAAAGCCGCATCGACCATCCAGTCCCAACGCAAATGGGCCGGCGTGAACAACGCCGGTCCATTCGCTTTAGAGCTTTTCCGCCACGCTCTTGGCCTGCGTGAACAGGTACAGATAGTCCGGTCCGCCGGCCTTTGAATCCGTCCCGCTCATGTTGAATCCGCCAAATGGGTGCGCGCCAACCATCGCGCCCGTGCATTTCCGGTTGAAATAGAGATTCCCTACATGGAATTCGCTGCGGGCGCGGTTGATGCGTTCCCGGCTGTCGGTGTATACCGCACCGGTCAGGCCGTATTCGGTGTCGTTGGCGATGGCCAGGCTCTGTTCGAAATTCTCTGACTTGATCACCGCCAGCACCGGACCGAAGATCTCCTGCCGCGCAATCACCGCATCTGGAGCAACATCGGCGAATACCGTAGGCGCGATGTAGTAGCCGCCGGCGGCCGTCTCCGGAGCATGCCCGCCTGCGATCAGCCGGCCTTCCTTCTTGCCGGTTTCAATGTAGCCCAGAATCGATTTCAGCGCGTCCTCGTTCACCACCGGGCCAAGGTTGTGATTCGTCACCGGATCGCCCACCTTCAGCGTCGCCACGCGTTCGCGCAGGCGCTCGAGAAAGACGTCGTAAAGCGGAGCCTCGACGATGGCACGGGAACAAGCCGAGCATTTCTGCCCGCTGAAGCCGAAGGCCGAAGCCACTACGCCTTCAACCGCCGCGTCCAGATCGGCATCGGCGCAGACGATGATTGCGTCTTTGCCGCCCATTTCCAGGATGGTGCGCTTGATCCAGATCTGGCCCGGCTGCACCCGCGCAGCCCGCTCGTTGATTTCAAGCCCTACAGCCTTGGAGCCGGTAAACGCGATGAAGCGCGTCTTCGGGTGCTCGACCACGGCGTTGCCGAAGGTGCTGCCCGCCCCAGGGCAGAAGTTCACCACGCCATCCGGCATTCCCGCCTCTTCCAGCGCTTCGACAAACCTGGCCGCAATGGTCGGCGCGTCGCTCGACGGCTTTAGGACGACCGCGTTTCCAGCAACAATCGAAGCCGAAGTCATTCCCGCCATGATGGCCAGCGGGAAATTCCACGGCGGAATCACCGCGCCCACGCCGAGCGGAATGTAGAGAAGCTCATCGCGCTCGCCGGGATACTGAATCGGCGTGGTGGCCGCCGCCAGCCTCAGCGCCTCGCGAGCGTAGAACTCTAGAAAATCGATGCACTCGCCAACATCGGCGTCGGCTTCCGCCCAGTTCTTGCCCACCTCGTACGTAAGCCAGGCGCAGAATTCAAACTTGCGCTGCCGGATGATTTCCGCCGCGCGCAGCAGCACCGATGCCCGCTGTTCCACCGGCGTCCTGCTCCAGGTGCCGAAGGCCTGCAGTGCCGCTTCCACCGCCATCTGCGCTTCCTGCGCGCCGGCCTTCTGGTGCACAGCCACTACCTGCGCCGGACGAGCCGGATTCAGCGAGCGGATCTTATCGGCCGTCTTGATGCGGCGGCCGCCAATGATCAATTCATGCTCGCGGCCCAGGCGCGACCCGACATGCTCCAGCGCTTCCCGCATGGCGCGGGCATTTTCCTGATCTTTGAAATCGACAAACGGCTCATTGACAAAGACTCCGCGCGGCGTGCGCGGTTCAACCGAAGCAGCAGTAGACGCAGCACTCATAACAGCTTTAGTTTAGTCGAGATTGAGTTGCCCTGCTGAAGCAACAGCAGCCGGGTCGCCTGTCGAAAGACTCGCTGATCAAAAGTTCAAGAGTCCGGATCACGTCGGGCCAGAGTTGGCGGCTACACGCTCCGAGTTTTCTCGGCTCTAGCGATAATCCAATGCGACGCGCTTAGAAGTCCGTAAATCGCAATTGACAATGCGAAGTAGAGCACGGGTATCAGGATCGCCAACACTGCCCAGAACTCATCTTTCTCGATGACCAGCCTTGGCACGTCCGCAAGTACTGCGCCCATTGGGGCGCCCCCCGTCGGGGGAACAAGCAAAGCTAGCGAGAAGCTGATCACCAGCTTCCTTGTCCTGCTTTCCAGCATCGGCGGCTGCTTTTCCTTCTGAGAGCGGAACAACCAGAGGAAAACACCCGCAACAAAGAGGACAGGGATGGCCTGTTCCAAAAGCAGTCGTAGGTTTAGCACCACGTGAAAGTACGAGGCAGGCGCAGTAGCGCAGCCGATGAAATAGCATTCGACCGAGACCGCCTTTGGTGGGCTCCACAAAAAGCCGCGGCCAATGTCCTTTCGATAAGCAATCTCGTTCCGCGCGGCTTCCTGCCATGACGGGCAAACAAAAAGAAATAGCAAGATCGCCGCGCTCAAAAGACCAATCACGACCTGTGCATTATTCAGCCTCACTGGATATTCCTAGCGCATCAGCGGCCATATGGAGATTTAAGGTTGTAAATAGCCGCGAGCAATGCGGCGTCCGCGACCGTCCTGAGGATGTTCCTCATAACTGGGCTTGTCTAGACCGCCTCCTGTGGCGCGGCACCCTGCTCTGCCGGCGCCTTCTGCTCGTGGTAGTCCTGCTCTGTATTTATGCTCCAGATATTCTCTTTGCTGGTCACACCCTGGATCGCGTTTTCCACCGCCTGCATCGCCGTCAGCATGGAATGATCCTGGTTGTTGTACTTGTGCATTCCGTTGCGGCCGATCAAAAAGAGATTCTCGAAGCTGTCGGTGAACTGCCGCAGCTCATCGAAGCGCCCGTAGGTGCCGAAATACGCAGGATAGGTCTTGGGCACCCGCACCACGTGTGCGTCGAGCACCTCGCCGGCCTTGAGCATGCCGATCTTTTCCAGTTCCGCTGCTCCGAATTTTTTCAGATCTTCATCCGGCATCGTCCACAGCGCATCCGTCTCGTAGCAGAAGTATTCGAGTCCGATCCACACCTTCCCCGGCACCGTCAGATAGGGACTCCAGTTGTTGAAGATCTGCACTCGGCCCACCAGCACGTCCGGTTCCTGGATATAAATCCAGTTGTCCTTCAGCAATCCGCCATCCGGCTCGTTAATACACAAGTTGTCGATAAGGAGACCGATGGTAATAAAGTCCCGGTAAATCAGCCCATCGGAGACCTGCTTCACGTTTTGCGGGATTTCCCTGCCGCCGTGCTCAATTGCGCTCACCAGCTCGCGCACAGGCATAGTCGAGAAGAAGTAATCCGCCGCAAAAGTATGAATCCGGCCGTCCTCGCCTGCTGCGTCAATCGAGATGATGCGATTGCCTTCCGTGCAAATCGAGACTGCTTTCAGCCCCAGATGAATTTCGCCGCCCTGCTTCGCGATCTTCTCCGCCACATGCTCCCACAACTGCCCGGGACCGAACTTGGGATAAATAAAGCGCTCGATCAGCGAAGTGTCAGTTCCCTTCTGCGACACGCTTTGTTCATGCCTGCCGAATTTCTTCTTCAGAAAATGTCGGACTGCGCCGGTGAGTGAAAGTCCCTTGATGCGTTGTGCGCCCCACTCGGCCGATATCTCGTTGCACGGCGTGCCCCACACTTTCTCCGTGTATTTTTTGAAAAACGTAAGGTAGAGTTGCCGGCCGAAGCGATTGATCAGGAAATCCTCGAGCGACTTTTCCGGCTTGATATGCCGCAGGCACGATGCGATATAGCTGAATCCGATTTTGACGGTGCGAATTACGCCAAGCTTGCGTAGTGTGTCGGCAGTGAGCGTAATTGGGTAGTCGAAAAACTTGCGCAGAAAATAAATGCGGCTCTTGCGCGGCCGAACCAGCATAACCAGGTCCGGATCCTCTGCTTTGCCGCTCCCGTTGACCGGCATTCCCGCGACCGAACGCGTCTGGTTGTGATAGCTGATGGCGATATCGCCGGCGCCTTCTTCCAGCGGCATCTGCTCCAGCCACCAGCGCATTACCCGGTCGCTCTTGGAGAAAAACCGGTGCCCGCCGATGTCCATGCGGTTGCCCTTGTAGCGAACCGTGCGCGAAATTCCGCCGATCTCCTGCGACGCCTCAAGAATGATGGGTTTGATGCCTGACTGCTTCAAAAACTCGAGCGCAGCCGTTAGTCCTGCCGGTCCGGCGCCGATGATCAACGCGGTCTTACCTACCCCGCGCAAGGTGGGGTCCGCCGCAGCCGGCTCAGCCGTGGCGACGCAAGACTCTGAAACTGTTTCCATACTCAACAACCTTCCGGAAACGGGCTGGCCGTGCCCTTTACGCCGTCACTCGGCCGCGTGCCTGGGGACGAGAATTCTGCGGTCATCATAATGAAACAACAGCCGCTTGTCATCCCCCGAACGTGGTTTTTCTCCTCGGCAAATTGCAGCTCAGAATGCAAACCCGGGCTTCAGCTCGCATTCGTAGATGGTGTCGTTATTGCTGCCCTTCCGGGAGTTGCAGACGGCCCAGTTTATGTACAGGTCCTGGCCAAGAGGAAAGACCACCGGCGTATTCCCGACGTCGGCTTCTATGGTCACGCCTTCCGCAGTCGGCGGCGCGGTGAAGTGCAGGTCGCGCCCGTACTTCACCGGGTACGACAGGCGGAGCTTGGAGGCGATGCTCTCCTGGTAGACTTCTGCTTCTACCAGAAATGTGGCCGTATCGGACCAGTCAAATGCGGTGATGACGATCTTCTGTCCGCCATGCTCAAATCCGTGTGGGTCGATCCGCGTGAACGGGCACGGGCCGGCAATGCAGGACGCGCGCACGTTGCGATACACGTTCCCCACGCCCGCATCCAGCGTCACCGAGTTTCTCGCTTCTTTCCAATGCCCATTTGGCGAACAGGGGTCATTCTCCTGGCAGGGCACGTTTCCATTATTCACAACCTGAAACACCCTGACAGCGCTGCCGATATTGGTGTCCGTCCGGTCGTTGACCGTGTAACGAATGCGGATGTCGGAAATTGACGTTGGATGGGCCACCGGTGCCGGCGCGGGAGGAGCCGTCGACGTCATCTTCACCACGTGGAGCTGATTCACTGGGACGTGAACGCCGATGAGGAGAGTCTCATCGAGCGGTTCGTAGTCCGGACGCCGAAAGGCCACGTCCACGGTCTCTCTTGGCCAGATTTTTTCCGGAAACCTGACGTTGAAGTAACCCGTGTCGTCGGAAATGGCGCTAACCTGCGTCGCACTATCTGATACGGTGACGATCACGCCCCCAACTGGCAGCTCTTTCAGCGGATCGGCACTGTTGCGAATAATTGCCCCCTGAATCATCACCGTGCGCGGCCTCCAGTGCGCGAAGCGCAGCAGCACCACCGCCGTGACCGTCGCGGCCGTTGCCAGTATCGCCACGCCGAGGGCAATCGTCTTGGCTTTCATCTATTTTGCCATCACCTACGTGCTATTTTGACGCGGCAGGGCAACGATTTGCCGTCCGCAAAGGGAAAGCAAACCCGCGCGTCAACGCATCTAACTATGGTACAGGCCGCGTCATTTCTTTCGGATAGCTTGCGACACTGCGGTCGCCGCTGTGACAATCCCATAGGACGGATATTCCGGGATGCGCGAAGACACATTCGAGCCGTCGCGCCCAGGCGCGAGTTCACGCCGCAAGTTTCTAAGCCGACTGGCATGCACTTCTCTGGCCCTCTCAGCTTCTCCATCGAAAGCCTTCAGTCTTCCCGGCGTCCAGCTCCAGGATTCCGGAGAGCCCCAGCCCGCGGTCCTGCCGCCGGCCAGCTCCATCTCGCCTCAGGACGACCAATTCCTCAACCAGTTGGAACAGGCCAATTTCCTCTTTTTCTACGAGCAGACCAATCCCACCACGGGGCTGACCAAAGACCGCTGCAACGTGCGCATCCAGGACAAATCCACCGCCGCCAGCATCGCCTCCACCGGCTTCGGCCTCACCGCCTTGTGCATCGGGGTAATGCGGGGCTTTATCCCATACACAGAGGCGCGCCTGCGCGTCATCCGCGCGCTCTCGTTCATTTGGCACAAGCTGCCCACGCATCGCGGCTTCTTCTTCCACTTCGCCGACATCAACACCGGCGAACGAGTCTTCGAATCGGAAGTATCATCCGTGGATACCGCCATCCTCCTCTGCGGGATCCTCACCTGCCGCCAGTGCTTCCCCAAAGACCACGACATCGTTCAGCTCGCCCATGCCATCTTCGACCGCGTGGACTGGAAGTGGATCGCCGAAGACACATCGCTGCTTTCCATGGGATGGACGCCGGAAATGGGATTCATCTCCAGCCGCTGGAGCCGCTACAGCGAGCTGATGATGATGTACTTGCTGGGCATGGGCTCCGCTTCACATCCCCTCGACAAGGACGCGTGGTTCGCCTGGAACCGCACCGTCTTCGAATACGACGGGCTGCGCTATATCGGCGCATTCGCCCCTCTCTTCGTCCACCAGTATTCGCAGGCATGGTTCGACTTCCGCGGCAAGCGCGATCAATTCGCCGACTACTTTCAGAACTCCATCATCGCCACCGATGCGCACAGGATCTTCTGTCTTGAGGAGCGCTCGCAGTTCCCCGACTACGCCGACGACCTCTGGGGAATCACTGCATCCGACTCAAAAAATGGCTACATCGTTTGGGGCGGGCCGCCGGCCATGGGGCCTATCGACGGCACGGTCGTCCCCTGTGCAGCGGGTGGTTCGATCCCCTTCCTTCCCGCCAACACCATGCGCGTCCTTCACAACATCCACGATCACTATCCCAACGCGTGGTGCCGCTACGGTTTCATCGATGCCTTCAATCCACTCACAGGGTGGTACGACACCGACGTCCTCGGCATCGACACCGGAATCACTATGATCATGGCCGAGAATGCGCGCACCGGATACGTCTGGGAAATGTTCATGAAGAATCCGGAAGCGCAACGCGGCATGCAGATCGCCGGTTTCAACGACTACGCTCCCGTCCCCCCGCTCCCCGGCGCCCCCCAGAAAACCGTTCCGCCTCCTCCCGCCACTAAACCGTGAAGAGAAGGTGAATACTGGCGCCATCGCAATCGGAGCAAAGTACGCTTAAAGACAACATACAATAGAAGATGAGCATCTAATCTTACGAGCAGTTTTGTCTGTCTTCCCCGTTTACACAACGTCGGATACAAACAGAGTGAATTACGCGCCTTTGCCGCATCTGCAATTCGCAGTTGAGCTCAAAGGAAATTATGTCCTCAACCATGCATCATGCGAAGCCGGCCGGCAATGGCACCGGGCCTGCCACGGAAGCGCCGCACACCGAGAGCAGTGCGTGGAGTGAGCGTATACGTGCGCTCAAGAACATCCCTCCGGTGCTCCACATTGTCTGGAAATCCGGCCCCTCCATCGTCACATGGAACATCATCATCCGCGTCGTGGTGGCCCTTCTTCCTGTGGGCGTCGGCATCATCGCCGGCAAGTTCATTATTGACGGCTTGAACCAGCTCCGTTTCCACAAGCCCTTGCCTGGGTACTTCTGGTGGGCGGTGGGAACAGAAGCCGGCCTGGCCATCCTCATCGGCATTCTCTCGCGCGCAGTGGATTACTTTGACAGCCTTCTGGCCGACCGTTACATGTACCACGTCAGCGTCGAAGTGATGCGCAAAGCCGCTTCGCTCGACGTGACCGTTTACGAAGATCCGGTCTTCTACGACCGGCTGGAGCGAGCCCGCGTGCAGGCCACCGATCGCCTGGTGATGATCCAGCAAATGGGCCGCTTCATCCAGCAGACGGTCACGGCGACGGCGTTTGCAGCCGTATTGCTTTGGTATTCGCCGCTGCTGCTTGCTTTGCTGGTCATCGGCGTCATTCCAGCGTTCCTTGGTGAAAGCCATTTTGCCTTTCTCACTTATGAAAAGAATTTCCGTCAGACCCCAATCCGCCGCCAGATGGACTACCTGCGCCAGGTTGGCGGCAGCAAAGAAGCCTCGAAAGAGCTGAAGCTCTTCAACCTGAGCGATTACCTTACCGAGCGCTTCCGAAAAAACTCGCAGCAGATCTATGATGAGGATGTCGCCCTCAACCGGCACAAGCTCTTCTGGACTGGCCTTCTCGCGATCCTGGCCCAGCTCGGCTACTACTCGGCGTACGTGCTCAGCATTTATCGCACCATGCGCGGCATCTACACCATCGGCGACTTTGCCCTGATCACCAGCGCCATCATTCAGGCCATGAGCAACATTCAGCTCATGTTCTCCACCGCCTCGGGGGTGGCCGATCAGGCGCTCTTTCTTACCGACCTGCTGGCGTTCTTCGAGATGAAGCCTCGCGTGGAATCGAAGCCTGACGGCCTGCGCACGCCGCGGCCCATTTCCCGCGGCTTTGAATTCCGCAACGTTTCGTTTGCTTATCCCGGCACTACCCGGCGGGTGTTGAGCAATTTCAATTTCACGCTCTCTCCCGGCGAGCGCATCGCGTTGATCGGCGAAAACGGCCAGGGCAAAACCACCGTGGTCAAGCTCATCACGCGACTCTACGATCCCACCGAGGGCCAGATTCTTCTCGATGGCGTGGATTTGCGCGACTACGACCTCGACGACTTGCATTCAGAAATCGGCGTGATCTTTCAGGACTTCATGCGCTACGAGATGACGGCGCGAGAGAACATCGCCATCGGCCGCGTGGAAAGGCCGCACGCCGATGAGGAGATCCAGTATGCCGCGGAAAAAAGCATGGCCAGCGACGTCATCGCCAAGCTCCACGGCGGATTCGACCAGATGCTGGGGCGGCGCTTCGAAGGCGGCGTAGATCTCTCCGGCGGCGAATGGCAGAAAATCGCGCTCGCCCGCGCCTACCTGCGCGACGCGCAGATGCTCATCCTCGACGAGCCTACTGCTGCGCTCGATGCCCGCAGTGAGTTCGAGGTCTTCGAGCGTTTCGCCGAATTGACCTACGGAAAAATGGCATTGCTCATTTCGCACCGCTTTTCCACGGTGCGCATGGCTGACCGCATCGTCGTGCTCGAAGGCGGCAAGCTGGTCGAAGAAGGAACGCACGCACAGCTCATCGCGCTGGGAGGCCGTTACGCGTCGATGTTTGAAATGCAGGCGGCCAGTTATCGCTGAGATCTGATGGCCCATCCCGCACACATTATCGAACCCCAGCAGCCGCAGGCCGGCGAACTCGACCGCCGTCTGCGCAGCGCCGCAGAAGCCGCCGCCTCCTGGACCGTGGAGCCTCGTCCGCGTTCCGCCAGCGCCTTTCTCAAACGCGTCGAAGAGACCCGCGAGCGGCTCAAGCAACTCGAAAAGCTCCTCACCAGCCGCTCGGTCTCGCGCACCGAAAAAGAACCGGAACTGGTCCAGTACCGGGCCTCCATTCGCGAATTGCGCGCCAACTTCCGCCTGCTCCGCTCCGCCGTTGCCTCCGTCAGTGACCGGCCCCGCCATATTGCCGGGCTTCCCCGCGTCGTACTGGCGGGACACAGGCACGAGCCGCGCGTCGCTGCCATCTCTGAAGCCTATCTGCAAGCCGCCGATGGAGATTTTTCGGCGCCGACCTTTGATCTCTTCCTCCGCGTGCTCCAGGAACGCGAGCTGCTCACCGCCGATGAGCTGTGGGACTTCCCCGCCTTCCTGAAATTCGCGCTCTTCGAAGCCATCCTCGACGAAGCGGAAACCGAATTGCGCGCTCCTGATTCCGTGGCTGTCTCGTTCTTCGTCGTGCGCTTCAATAGTCTGCGCACCATCGCCAACTGGGACTGGCCTGCGCTTATTGAACCGCTCATCGGGTTTGACGCCATATTGCGCCAGGACCCGGCGGGCGTTTACGGGCGCATGGAATTGGAAAGCCGCGAGCTCTATCGCAAGCGCATCGCGTTCATCGCGCGCCGGTCCGATTGCAACGAGTCTCAGGTAGCGCAGGCCGCGCTGGAACTCGCTCGCCAGGCTTCCATGCACTCGGAGAACGATGAGCGCATAAAACGCCGCAAAGTCCATGTCGGCTACTACATCATCGACAAGGGCTTTCCCCTGCTCGCGCTGCGCGTCGGTTTCCATCCTCCGGTGAGCTGGCGCGTACGCCAGTTCGTTCTCTCTCACGCCGACGACGTCTACATCAACACCATCCTGGTGCTCAGCCTGCTCGTGATCGCCGCCTGCATTTTCCCCATCCTGCCCGCGGTCTCGCGCTTCATCGGCATTGCTGTCGCCATCCTCGTCCTGCTTGCGCCCGCCGCGCAGGTCGCCGTCGATCTGGTCAACAACGGCGTTACTTCGTTCCTGGATCCCAACCCGCTGCCCAAATTCGACTTCAGCAAAGGCATACCCGCCGAATGTGCAACTCTGGTTGTGGTTCCCTCGCTGCTGCTGAATGAAACCCAGACGCGAACGCTGGTAAACGAGCTGGAAGTCCGCTTCCTCGCCAACCGCGATCCCAACCTGCACTACGCGCTGCTCAGCGACCTCCCCGATTCCGTCACCAAGCCGCGCGAAAACGACACCAGTTCGCTGGTCGAGCTCGCGTCGCGGCTTATCAATGAGCTGAACGCAAAATATCGCTCGAATAAAAATGGCGCCTTCATCCTGCTCCATCGCCGCCGTCATTACAACATTCGCCAGGGCGTCTGGATGGGCTGGGAACGCAAGCGTGGAAAGCTCCTCGACCTGAACAAGCTGCTCGTGGGTGAGTACGACGCCTTTCCCATCAAGGCCGGCGGCGTGGAAGCGCTGCAGAAAATCCGCTACATCCTCACCCTCGATGCCGACACGCAGCTTCCCAATGGCACCGCGGCGCGCCTTGTCGGAGCCATCGCCCACCCGCTGAATCAGGCCGTCATCGACCCGCATCTGCGCGTCGTCACCTCCGGCTATGGCATTCTTCAGCCGCGCATGGGCGTCACCGTGCGATCCACCGCGCGCTCGCGCCTCGCCGCCATCTACTCCGGGCAGAGCGGGCTCGACATTTACACGCGCGCCATTTCCGACCCCTACCAGGATCTCTTCGGCGAAGGCATATTCACCGGCAAAGGAATTTACGAAGTCGAAACCCTGCACGCCGTGCTCAACCGCAGGTTCCCGCGCAACGCCATCCTCAGTCACGATCTGATTGAAGGCTCTTACGCGCGCGCCGGGCTGGTCACTGACATCGAACTTGTCGACGATTACCCATCGCACTACAGCGCCTACAGCCGGCGCCAGCACCGCTGGCTGCGCGGCGACTGGCAGATCGCGCAGTGGATGTTTGCCCGCGTGCCCGACGAATCAGGCCAGTGGGCGCCCAATCCCATCTCCGACATTTCGCGCTGGAAAATTTTCGATAACCTGCGCCGGTCGCTCGTGGATCCCTTCCTGATGATTCTCTTCGTCGCCGGCTGGCTCGGTCTGCCCGGAGGACCGCTCTACTGGACCATCGTTCCTCTGATACTGCTGATTTTCCCCGCTATCGTGGAGCTTTGTTTCGGCCTGGGACGCGCCCTCGTAGCCGGCCAGTTCGGCCGCGCCAGCGGCGCCATTGAAGGCTTCTGGCGTTCCACCTTCATTTCCCTGCTGCACCTCGTCTTCCTCGCGCATCAGACCTGCTTCGCCATCGATGCCATCGTCCGCGCGCTGATTCGGCGCTTCGTCACCGGCGAACGCCTGCTTGAGTGGGAAACCGCGGAGCAGGCCGAAGTCCGCAGCGGCAGTCGCACTCCGGTGGACCGCTACCTGCGCCTTATGCCGCTGGTCGCTCTCGCTATCGCCGTACTGGTCTGGTTTGCCGCCGCACAGCATTACGCGATTTATTGCGCCGCGCCCGTTCTTCTGCTCTGGGCGCTCGCCAATCCCGTCACCGCGTGGCTAAACCAGCCTCCAACTGACAAGGTCCGCATCGCCGCTCCCGACCGCGAATTCCTCCTCGACCATGCCGTGCGCATCTGGCGTTACTTCCACGAATTCGGCGTCGAGCGGCACAACTACCTCGTCCCCGACAACGTGCAGGGAGAAAAGTTCGAAGAAGCGCCGCGAATTTCTCCCACCAACATCGGCCTTCTGCTCAATGCCCGTCAGGCTGCTTGTGAACTCGGACTGCTCACCGTTCCGGAATTCGCCCGGTTGACCCGTCACAGTCTCGACACCATCGAGCGCCTCGAGAAATATCGCGGCCATCTCTACAACTGGTATGAGACCACGACTCTGAGGACGCTCGGCGGAGCCCCCAGCGGCGCGGCATTCGTTTCCTCGGTCGACAGCGGAAACTTTGTCGCCTCGCTCTACACCCTTCACGCCGGGGTCCGCGAACTGGCACAAAAGCCGCTCCTGTCGCAGCAAATGTATGCCGGCCTGCGCGCATATTGCCGCCAGATGCGCAAGGAATGCAAGCCGCCTGCGCCGCTCTCGAAATTGCGCTTGCCCGGCGCGGCCGCGCCCGTCACCGCATGGGCGGCGTGGCTGCCCATCGCCCGTGCCTCCTTCAAAGAAGCCGCCGCCAAGCCGCCGCGAAAAAACCACGATCCCTGGTGGATGGCCGAGGGCGATCGCCGCGTCGATGCCTTGGTCGACCTGCTCCGCGACTATCTTCCCTGGGCCCAGGCCGAATTCGAGCCTCTCCGCACCCTGCCGCAGCTTGCCCTCAACGATGACACCGCCACGCTTTCCATCTCCGGCGCCCTGTCGTTCGCAGAGACGCTCAACGCCCGTCTCGCGCGCTCCTGGGCCGAGCTTTCGCAGAACGCAACCCTCGCCGCCCTGGGCGAGCAACTGCGCGAGGCGTTGCCCAAGGCCGTGCACAACCTTCGCAAACTCTACGTCGATTTGCACGCCATCGCCGATGATGCCGAGCGTTTCGCCGACCAGACCGATTTCAGTTTTCTCGTCGATCCCGGCCGCCAGATTCTCTCCATCGGCCTCGACGCGGGTACACGCCAGATCCTCGCCGCCTGCTACGATCTGGTGGCGTCAGAAGCGCGCATCGCCACCTTTCTCGCCGTCGCCCGCAACGACCTGCCGCAGCAGAGCTGGTTCAAGCTTTCCCGCGATCACACCTTCGCCTTTGGCCGCTTCATTCTTCTCTCCTGGACCGGCACCATGTTCGAGTACCTAATGCCGTCGCTCTGGATGCGCAGTTACCCGGCCACGCTCATCGCGCAAACGCAGGCCGCCGCCGTCGCCGTGCAGCGCGCCTACGCGCAATCCCTGAACGTCCCCTGGGGCATCTCCGAGTCCGGCAACTCGCAGATAAACGACTCCGGCCATTACAAGTACTACGCCTACGGCGTTCCGCAAGTCGCGCTCTCGCCCGATGCCACCGCCGGCCCGGTGATTTCTCCCTACTCCACATTTCTCGCGCTACCCGTCGACCTGCCCGCGGCCCTGGAGAACATCCGCAAAATGGCCAAGCATGGATGGCTCGGCCCTTACGGTTTCTACGAAGCCGCCGATTACACCGAATCGCAGCGCAAGCCCGTCCTCGTGCACCAATGGATGGCGCACCACCAGGGCATGTCGCTTCTGGCCATCACCAACGTTCTTCACGACAACGTAGTGCAGCACTGGTTCCACTCGAACCCAATCGTGCAAGCCGCGGAAAGACTCCTCCACGAAGCCCGCATCAGCAAAGGCGTCCTCAAATCCCGCCTCTACGAACTCGCCCCGCTCCGCGCCAGGTGAGCGCGCGGCCGCTCGCTGAGAATGGATTTTTCTGGCTGTGCAACTATCGCTTTTCCACCTCAACTGGGACTTGCGTCGTGGGAACCTGTCGGCTGCCGAACAGCGTGGGCTCTCGCAGTAGAATGCGGACGAGGATGGTCCGCATGGACTCCAGTCCTGGAGAGGTCACGCGTCTGCTCAAAGCAATGAATGCCGGCGATGCCACGGCTGCCGAACAGCTGCTGCCTCTTGTCTATAAGGAACTCCATCGTATCGCCGCAGCTTATATGCGCCGCGAGCGGCAAGAGCACACGCTGCAGGCCACGGCGCTGATTCATGAGGCCTATCTGAGGTTGGCGGGCGAAGAGATCAATTGGAGAGATCGCGGGCATTTCATCGGACTGGCCGCGCATGTGATGCGCCGCGTACTGGTGGATTACGCAAGGCAGCACAACGCCGAGCGTCGCGCGGGTGGCCTCAATCGCGTCGAGATGGACGATAACTTTGCCATCTCGCCGCAGCGGCTGGACGAAGTGCTGTTTCTGAACAGCGCGATGGAGCGGCTCAAAGAAAAGAGTCCGCGACAGGCCCAGGTTGTGGAATTGCGCTACTTTGGCGGCCTCTCCGTGGAGCAGATCGCGGCCATGCTGGGAGTGGCGCCGCGATCGGTGAAGCGGGACTGGTCGCTGGCGCGGATGTTTCTTTACAAAGAACTCTCTCCCAGTGACTCGGCGAGGTCCGGTGACGCCGGAGACGTGCCAGGCGACGAAAAATAAGTTTGGCTGTGTTGCCCCTTTTTAATTTCAACGACGCACTCCTTAGTGAATGCGGTGATCAACACCGATTCCCTAAGGAGGAAATGTCATGAAGCCGATTTTCACCACCATCGCCATCGCCACCCTCGTTGTCATCGCGTCGCTCACTCAGGCGCAAGCCCAATCCCCCTCCGCTCGCGTAAAGGTGCCTTTCGCGTTCGATTGCGGTATGGCGCACTTTGCCGCCGGGACCTACGCGATTGCCGTTGACAAAGATGTGCTCATCCTCAGCGGCAGCACGCAAAGGGCCATGACCCTCGTTAAGTGGAGAACCGATTCCAATACAGACCAGCCGGGCTACTTAACCTTCAGGCAATATGGCAACCGCTATTTCCTGGCGCAATTCCACGCCAACGATGGAGTGACCGTTGACCTCGGCGCGTCGGCCAAAGAGCGTAACCTCATCCGTGAGCAGGTCTCGAACCCGAAAGATTCCGGAACCGTCCGGCTGGCGCTGAACGACTCCGCTTTGGGCCGTTCCCGTTGAATGCCACCTAGGCACAATCCAATGCATAGCGGGAGCGGCCTTAAAAGCGCGCTCCCGCTTTTGCGTCTGCTCGGGTAAAGCCGCCGCGGCCATGCGGGGCAATGCCTTTTGAAGCGATGCTGTCCGCTCCGGCGCTCGTCCCAAGACCGTATCCGCGCTCACCAGCGTAAGCGTGCGAGCCATTTTCTTTTGCGCGTTCCCGCAGTAGGCGCGGCTCCGGTCACAACGGGTTGGTCAGAGGCGCCCCTGCCGCTTGACCCAGCCATCGACTGCTCCGGCAAAACCACCGGTTGAGCCGCCGTCGCATTGCCGGGGATCTCCAGCCCTGATTTGCGCAGACCGTCAACCAGATGCTCGGTCAATTCGGGATCCCACCACTTGCCGAGTTCCTGACGTGCGATTGCAGCGAAGTCGGGCCTGAGGGCGAGAAGTTCCTGAACCGCTCTTTGGCCGGCTTCCCGTTGACCGAGTTGCCCGTAGGCCGAGGCCAGAGCCACGTTGGTGCGCCAATAGCCGGGCATGTTGATCCTCGCGGCGATGGCGAGCGCGCCGGTGTAATCGCGTTTACGGTAAGCGTCGAAGAATGCGGGAAACCAGTACCAGCCCGGATGGTGAGGATTGAGGAGCCGGGCTTTCTCGGAAAGCGCGCAGCCTCGCTCCCAGTCACCAGCGTAAGCCATCAGAAATCCCAGGTGAGCTGCAGTGAACCCGTCCATAGGGTTGAGCGCAATGGCCCGCTCCGCAGCGCTGCGAAACCCTTCCATTTCGCGGCGCAAAAACAAGGCCGAAGCCAGGGCTCGATGGGCCAGGTGATTCGAAGGTGCGGCATCGATCGCGCGGCGCGCCGCAGTCAGTGCGCGCTCTACTGCATCTGGCTGCAGGTTGAAGCCCTGCCCGTATTCCTCGTAGCACAGGATCGAGAAGATCGCCCAACAGTCGCCTCGATCTGGCGGTTGCTCTATGGCGCGCTCAAGCGCCGTGCGTGCGGCGAGGTGTTCCTTTGCATCGACGCGTTAAAAGTAGGCGAAGCTGCGTAGCAAAGCCTCGTACGGTGTCAAGCTGGCCGGGTCCCTCAGGCGCAGAATCTCGGCCATGCTGTGCGTGAGAATTCCCTGTGCATCGGCAACGATAGAAACGATACGGGGCGTCACGTTTTCAACGATGTCGAAAGCGGTTTCCTGCTGCAATGGATAGTCGTACGCCTCGGCCCACAAATCCGCGTTGGAAGTTGCATCGACCAGATGGACCCCGATCCGCAGCTTGTTTCCCGTCCGCCGCAGATTGCCTTCCATCAAGTACCGAGCACCCACCTCCTTTGCCGCTGAACGCGGGTCCGTATCTCCTCTTGCGATGCGCGAGGTTGCCGTCCGGGAGACGACCCTCAAATAGGAGAACCTGCACAAACCGGTGACAATTTCCTCCGTCAGGGCTTCCGCCAGCGGCATGAGATCAGCGCAGTTACTACCGCATTGAAACGGAAGTACAGCAACCCAGAACCCCTGATCAGCCGATTTGGCGCTCACGGGGGGGTGGACAGATCCTGACTCGGTGTCGCGCTGCATGCGCTTCAGATCAGCGCGCATGTCGGCCGCGTGCTGATAGCGCAGGTCGCGGTCCTTTTCGAGAGATTTGAGGACAATCTCTTCCAACGCCGGCGGCAGTTCGGGATTCAGCTGGATGGGTGAGATCGGCTTGCGATTCAATATGGCGTCGAAGATCAGTCCCTGGGTCTTTCCCTTAAATGGCAAAACGCCGGTGAGCATTTCGTACAGCACGACGCCAAACGAAAACAAATCCGTACGCGCATCCATCGGGCCGCCGCACACTTGCTCGGGCGACATATAGGAGGCGGTGCCCATCGCTAATCCGGGCTGAGTGAGGTGATCGTCGCTCGATGGCGGTTTGGCGGCTCCCGACGAGTCGACTACCTTGGCCAGGCCGAAGTCCAGGATCTTCACGTGCTCGCGAACAGTGACAAAGATGTTAGCGGGCTTGATGTCGCGATGCACGATGCCCGCGGTATGGGCGGCGTCGAGGGCGTCCGCGATTTCGATGGCCAACTTCAGCGCCAGTTCCAGTTCCATTGGCTTGCCCGCTATCTGCTGGCGCAGGTTCGTGCCTTCGAGCAGCTCCATGGCGATGAAGACCTGCCCGTCGTGCTCGCCGATTTCATAGATCGTGCAGATGTTGGAATGGTTCAAGGCCGCCAGGGCGCGCGCTTCGCGCTTGAAGCGCGCGCCCTGCTGTGCATCGCGGCTCAGTTCCGCCTGCACCAGCTTGATGGCGACATCGCGGCGCAGATCCGCGTCAGTCGCTCGATACACTTCGCCCATCCCGCCGTACCCCAGCGGCTCCACGATGGTATACCGGCCCAGACTGACGCCGCGCTCGAAGCGCGCTTGACGTGGCTGTTTTTCAGGCGGGATCAGAGGCGATTCAGACAGGAAGCCTTGCAAACGATCGTTTTCCTTGAGCAGAGCCTCCACCTTGTTGCGAAGGTCAGGCTGCCCGTCACAGGCGCGATCCAGGAATGCTCCCCGCTGTTCCGGGCGCAGGTCGAGCGCTTCTCCGAAAATCCGCTCCGCCACGTCATCCTGGGCTTTCATGGAGACGGCCTCGCACCGGCTGCGTGTATCTGACGTTGATCTTAGTCTGCTCCCATGGGCTTCAATCAGGGATAGTGGTAGCGACTGGTTTCGAGTTTAGCTGAAGAATTTGCCCGCGTCAGCCCTGAGCCACGAATTTGAACCGTGATTCATTGGGAACCAGACGCGGGAGTTTAGCGCCGACATTCGGTTGGCGCATCATCAGGGCATGTCGCTTCTGGCCATCACCAACGTTCTTCACGACAACGTGGTGCAGCACTGGTTCCACTCGAACCCAATCGTGCAAGCCGCGGAAAGACTCCTCCACGAAGCCCGCATCAGCAAAGGCGTCCTCAAATCCCGCCTCTACGAACTCGCCCCGCTCCGCGCCAGGCAGAAAACCGGCCGCTCCGATTACGCATTCGTTGGACCGGGAAAAAAATGCGGCGTAACCCATTTGAAAGCAGGTTGCGCCGCATGCTTCGTGGCTCAGGCTTCCTGCTTCACGGGCCACATTCAGCAATCTTCGGCAAATCAAAACGCCCGACCGATACGGACTCACGGACTACAACGCTATTGCAGCTTGATCGCCGAGACGCTCGGCGGCGGCGCACCGGGCTGATAAGTCTCGCCGGTGTTGCCGACGTAGAGCAGGCCGTGCACGTAGTCGATGGCAGAGTTCACGGGCGCCCCTCCAACCGGGATCGTCGTTGCCTCGACCGTGTTGGTCTTCTCATTGATAATCTGCACCTCGTCTCCGCCTGTGCTGATGGCATAGACCCTCTGCCGCACGGGATCGACGGAAATGCCGTTGATATAAGTGTTGGGGTTCGAATTCGAGATCAACGTGTTAGTTGCGCCGTTCACCTCCGATACCTGGCCGAACTGCCCGCTGACCCAGACCAGATTTCGCGCTGGATCAACATCGACGCCGTATGCAAGATCGGCCAAACCAGTAATGGTGGTGACGGACGTGTTGGTCTTGCCATCGATGACCCAGACAGCACCGGGAAAGAGGTTGACCGCTGTGTAGATCATGTTGGTCACGGGGTTCACGACTACCTGGTCCTGAGGATTCCCGAAGGGCTGGTAGGTCCCTGAATCGTCGATCGTAGCGAGAAGCTTAAGGCTCGCCCCCTCGAAGACAAACATACCAGCCTGGCCGGTGGCAGGGTCTGGGGCCTGTACATAGACGCGGTGGGTAAAGGGATTCACCGCGATGCCGTTCACATTCGAGCTGAAACCGTAATTGCCCACTACTGTGTTGGTGTTCAGATCGATGGCGAAAAGCCCATCGGCATTGTCGATTACGTAGGCGCGATTGAGCGTTGGATCGACCGCGATGCCCTGGAGCTGGCCGCTGCCGACGGAGATCGTACCGATGACCTGGTTAGTTTTTTCGTTAACAACTTCAACGTTGCTGCCGGCAATGTAAACGCGGCTGGTTAGCGGATTAACGGCAATCGTCATCGGATTGCCTTCCGTACCGTCGCTTGCGGGAATAGTTGCAATCACTGACTGGGAGTAGGTGAGGCTGCCGAGTAAAGGCAGGATGAGGGCGGCTTGCAAGACACTCCGGGCTCTGGCTGCCGAGATCAGACGCATGTTAGGCACTCCTTGGGTTCATATGACCGAATTTTGGATGGTTAAGTCAGGTCGAGCTTCTAAGAAAGTCACATAGGGTCGAGCTTGAGATAGGCTGATAGGTCTTGTTAGACATTATTCGTACGCGTTCACTAGATTCGGGAAGAACGAGCGGGGTTGCTCCATACACAAAGGCTCAAAATGTGCAGAAACCCAGCCGTGCCGCCACCATTTTGAGCCGGTGATAACGGCCGTCGCTGCCCGCTTACACGGGCATTTGCATCGGCCGATCGACTAGCAAAAAAACGATGCTGGAGCTGCGTCGGTTTTCTCCTGATGTTCCAGCGAAATACCTTCACGCCCGTCACCTTGACGCACCGAGCCCGAAAACCTAATCTCAAGATAGCGCCTGTTTTCACCCGATAGCAGTGGCAAGGTGGCGTGGCGCGCGTTTCTCTACCGTTTTTTCGGATTGGGCGGCCATGGTTCCTTACTACTGGCAATACCTAGCGCTCCTGCTGCAAATCGCTGTGGCATTCCTCCTCGGCGTGGGGATGATCGTCGGATCCCGCTTCGTCGGCCGCCACCGCAACATTCCTTTCAAGCTCGAAGCATATGAGTGCGGCATCGTTCCCGTCGGCGACGCCCGCCAGCGCTTCAGCGTGCGCTTCTATCTGGTCGCTGTTCTCTTCATCCTCTTCGACGTTGAAGTGGTCTTCATGATGCCCTGGGCCGTCATCTACCGCCAACTGCCCAAAATCACCGGCTCGCAGTTGTTCGGTTTTTGGGAGATGCTCGTCTATCTCGGTTTTGTCGCCGTCGGCCTCTACTACATCGTGCGCAAGGGTGTCCTCAACTGGAACCAGGACAAGGCGGACCTCTGAATATGGCCGAAGCTCAGAAAAATACCCTGCTCGGTAAGGAAGCCGTCCTCGATGGCCTCCCCGAGCACCCGGCTTTGACCGCCATCCTCAACTGGAACGCCGACGCGCTCACCGACGCCAAATTCGATCGCAACGAGCTCACGCTCACCGTCGTGCCCGATCAGATCTGCGCCGCCTGCGAGGCCCTGCGCCAGGACGGCTACAACTTCTATGAAGATATGACCGCGGTCGACTGGATTCCCATGTCCCCGCGCTTTCAGTTGAGCTATCACCTGCTCTCGCACGCGCGCAAAGAGCGCATCCGCCTGTGTGCCTGGGTCGACGAGCCCGATCCATCCATCGAGTCCATCACCTCCGTCTGGCCTGCCGCCAATTACTACGAGCGCGAAGTCTTCGATCTCTTCGGCATACGCTTTGAGGGCCACCCCAACCTCCGCCGCATCATGCTGCCCGACGACTGGAAGGGCCACCCATTGCGCAAAGACTATCCCGTGGAGGGCTACCGCTGATGGTTGACGTCGGAACGCCGATTCTCGAAGCGCCACAGGCTGAACCCGCCGAAGGCCAGCACCTCGTCCTCAACATGGGGCCGCAGCATCCGGCCACCCACGGAGTTCTGCGCCTGGTGCTCGAAATCGACGGCGAGACCGTCGTTCGTCTCTATCCCGAAATCGGCTACCTGCACACCGGCATCGAGAAAACCTGCGAGGCCAAGTTCTATCACCAGGTCGTCCCGCTCACCGACCGCGTCGACTACCTGGCGCCGATGATCAACAATCTGTGCTACAGCCTGGCGGTGGAAAAGCTCCTCGATCTCGAGATTCCGCCCAAGGCGCAGTGGATGCGGGTCCTGCTCGCCGAGCTCACCCGCCTCAACTCGCACCTCATCTGGCTGGGCACGCACGCCATGGACATCGGCGCGCTCACTGTCTTCCTCTACACCTTCCGCGAGCGCGAAGAAATCCTCCGCCTCTTTGAAGCTGTCAGCGGCCAGCGCATGATGACCAGCTACATCCGCATCGGCGGGCTGGCCTTGGAGCCGCCACTCGATTTCCTCGATCGCGTGCAGGCCTTCATCAAGACCTTTCCCGAGAAAATCGACGAGTACGAGAACCTTCTCACCGGCAATCCAATCTTCATCAATCGCTTGAAGGGCGTGGGCCATCTCTCTGCTGAAGATGCTGTTGCGCTCGGAGTCACCGGCCCTGTGGCGCGTGCGTCTGGCATCGATTTCGACGTCCGCCGCGACATGCCTTATTCCGGCTACGAGCGCTTCCATTTCAAGGTGCCCACCTCGACCGACTGCGACGTCTGGGCGCGCTATCTGCTCCGCCTCGTGGAAATGCGCGAGAGCGTCAAGATCATCCAACAGGCGCTCGATGGCATGCCCGAGGGCCGCATCAAGGCCGAGGCGCCCAAGATCGTTCTGCCCGATCGCGAAAAGATGAAGACGCAGATGGAAGCCCTCATCCATCACTTCAAGATTGTGACCGAAGGCTTTGCTGTGCCTGCGGGTGAAGTCTATCAATCCGTCGAGTCGGGACACGGGCTCGTCGGTTATTACATCGTTTCCGATGGCACCGCAAAACCATACCGCGTGCACATGCGCTACCCGTCGTTCGCTTCGCTGCAGGCTCTGGAAACCATGTGCAAGGGCCGCCTGATTGCCGACGTGGTCGCCGTCATTGGTTCCATTGATATCGTCCTTGGGGAGATCGACCGCTAGTGCCATCCGCAGAACAGTTGCACACCGAGCTGTGGCATTCCCTCGCCGCCCTGCTCCGCAGCTACACCTCGGCGCACGGCCTCAACCGCAAACAGAGCGCGGCGATCGACGCCACTGAAGACTCACTCACTGCACGCCACGGCTCCCGATGGCTCGAACTGCGGCGCAGAGGTCCCTCCATCGGGTGGACGCGCGAAAATGGGGAGAGAGGCGTACTGGAGATTACCGAGCACGGTCGCCTGCGCGGTCCCGAGGGCAAAGAAGAAGACCTGGACATGACTGCCGAAGCATGGGCACGGGAGTTGATGTTATGAGTGAAAACAACCCGAAGCAAGAAGCCCCGCAAAACGAGACTTCCATTTTTTCGCCGCAGCTTGCGGTCCGCTTTGACGCGCTGACAGAAAAATATCCCGTCAAACGCTCCGCCCTTATTCCCATGCTTCTTTACGCGCAGGACGAAATCGGCTACCTCTCTGACGGCGTGATCGCGGAGGTCGCCCGCCGCATCGGCATCACCGAGCTCGACGTGCGCAACGTCGCCAGCTACTATTCCATGCTGCGTTTCAAGCCCGCCGGCAAATACAACGTCCAGGTCTGCACCAACATCTGCTGCATGCTGCGCGGCGGCTACGACATTTATGACCGCTTCCGCGAGGAACTGGGTGTCAACCACAAAGGCGTCACGCCCGATGGCCTTTTCTCTCTCGAAGAAGTTGAGTGCATCGGTGCCTGCTCGTGGGCGCCGGCCATCCAGGTCAACTACGATTTCCACGACGAGCTGACACCGGACAGTGTCCCCGGCATCCTCGACGCCTACCGCAAGAAAAAAGATGAGACCGACGGAGGCTCGAATGCCTAGGCTGGTTTCCCATCCTGACGAGGTCAAGATCATCTCCCGCCGCTTCGGTCAGGGCGCCGCCGAGATCGATCGCTACATCGAGCTCGGCGGCTACGAGTCCGTGAAGAAGTGCTTCGCGCAGGGCCCCGACTGGATCATCAACGAGATGAAAGCCTCGAACCTCCGCGGCCGCGGCGGCGCCGGCTTCTCCACCGGCATGAAGTGGTCCTTCGTCCCCAAGCAATCCGCCAAACCCAAATACGTGCTGGTGAACGGCGACGAAAGCGAGCCGGGAACCTGCAAGGATCACTTGATCTTTTTGCACGATCCCCATTCTGTCATTGAAGGTACGATCATTGCCGGCCTCGCCATCGGCGCCAAACTTGGCTTCATTTATTTGCGCGGCGAGTACCGCTACCTGCTCCGCATCGTCGAGAAGGCAGTCGCCGACGCCTACGCCCGCGGCTTCCTCGGCAAGAACATCTTCGGCTCGGAAACCGAATTCAACATCATCACCCAGACCGGTGCCGGCGCATATGAAGTCGGCGAAGAATCGGCCCTCATGGAGTCGCTCGAGGGCAAGCGCGGCATCCCGCGCATCAAACCTCCCTTCCCGGCAGTGGTCGGACTGTACGGCGGACCCACGGTCATCAACAACGCCGAAACCATCGCCACCGTTCCGCACATCTTCGCCATGGGCTCGGCGGAATACGCGGCCGTTGGCACTCAGCGCAACGGCGGCACGCGCCTCTTCTGCCTCAGCGGCCACGTCGAGCGCCCCGGGGTCTACGAGCTGCCCATGGGCTACAACCTCAAGAAGATGATCTACGAAGTCGGCGGCGGCGTTCGCGGCGGCCGGCAACTGAAAGCCGTCGTCCCCGGCGGCTCGTCCACGCCGGTCCTGCTGCCCAGCGAAATCGAAACCCTGGGCATGGACTTCGACCAGGTGGGCAAGGCCGGCTCCATGCTCGGCTCCGGCGGCGTAGTCGTCATCGACGATCAGACCTGTATGGTCGAGTTCGCCCTGCGCACCATCGGTTTCTACCAGCACGAGAGCTGCGGCTGGTGCATCCCCTGCCGCGAAGGCACCGATTGGCTCAAAAAATCGCTCACGCGCTTCCACGCCGGCTTCGGCTCGCCCAAGGATATCGACAATATTCAGTACCTCGCCGAGAACATGCTGGGCCGCACTTTCTGCCCCCTCGGCGATGCCGCCGCCATGCCCACCATCGCATTCGTAAAGAAATTCCGCAACGAGTTTGAAGATCACCTGAACGGCAAACCATGCCCGTTCGCAAAGGAAGGCGTACCGCAGTTGACGGTGGTGTAGTTATTGAATTGAAAAGCCGGCGCAAGAGGAACGATGAAATACCGGGATTTCACGCGCAAGTTGCGGGATGATGTATGGAAGCTAGATAGGCCAGAAAGGCAGCCATCAGCAGTGGGAACATCCGACGAAACCCGGTAAGGTAACGGTAGCGGGGCATCCCAATGACGATATTCCGCCCGCGCTCCTGAATGCAATGCGAAAACAGGCAGGGATGAAATGAAAAAGGAATTCATGGTCGTCTTTGAAGTGGGACCAAAGAGCCTCGGCGCCTTTGCTCCTGACATCCCAGGCTGCTTCGCCGTGGGGCGAACTTTGGATCAGACGCGGCGGCGCTATTTGGAAGCGGCTGAAGCACATCTCAAATGGATGGCGGCTGATAATGACCCGCTCCCCATGCCCACCGCCACCGCTTTCGATTTTGCGCCTCGCGCCAAGGGAAAGAAGCCGCGCTATTACGTCGAGTGGCTTCAAGTACCAATGCCGCGAGTGCGCACCTCAATGAAAACAAACAAAGCTGCATAGAGACACTAATGCCCGACGTAACCTTCACAGTCGACGGAAAGAAACTCACCGCCCCCGCAGGCACGCTGCTCATCGAGGCCTGCCGCAAGGCCGGCATCGAGATTCCCGCTTTTTGCTACTACCCCGGCCTCAGCCTTCAGGCCGCCTGTCGCATGTGCCTGGTGCGCATGGCCAAGGTCCCCAAGCTGCAAACCGCCTGCACCACCGCGGTCGCCGAAGGCCAGGAGTTCGTTACCGACTCGCCTGAAATCATCCAGGCGCGTAAAGCCATGACTGAGCTCGTGCTCGGCAATCACCCGCTCGACTGCCCCGTCTGCGATGCCGGCGGCGAGTGCGAGCTCCAGGACATGACCTTCAGCTACGGCGCCGGCGAAAGCCTCTTCGCCGAAGCCAAGAACCACCGCGACGAGCAGAAGTGGTCGCCGGCAGTCTTCTATGATCGCCCGCGCTGCATCCTCTGCTACCGCTGCGTGCGCGTCTGTGGCGAGGGCATGGACGTGTGGGCGCTGGGCATCAACAACCGCGCGGTGAATTCAGTCATTGTCCCCAACGACGGCAACCAGCTCGACTGCGAACAGTGTGGCATGTGCATCGACATCTGCCCCGTCGGTGCGCTCACCAGCGGCACCTATCGCTACAAGACGCGCCCCTGGGAGATGAACCACGTCTCCACCGTCTGCACCCATTGCGCCGATGGCTGCAAAGTCACGCTCGGCCTGCGCCAGGTCGAAGGCAGCGCCGAAATCATCCGTGCCGATAATCGCGACAAGAGCGGCATCAACAACGATTTCCTCTGCGCCAAGGGCCGCTTCGCTTTCGATTTCACTTCCAGTCCCGATCGCCTCACCACGCCGCTCGTCCGCAATTCCGGCGGCAAGCTCGAGCCCGCCACCTGGGAAGACGCCCTGCGCGTAGCCGCAACCAGGCTCAAGGAAATCCGAGACTCGCGAGGCGGCGCGGCCATCGGAATCATCGGCTCCAACCGCACTACGAATGAGGAGAATTACCTCCTCCAGAAATTCGCCCGCACCGTCCTCAACACCAACAACATTGACCACGAGCGCACCACCGACTTCCCCGCCTTCGCCCGCGCCCTTGCCGGCACCACCGGTAAAACCGCCGGCCTGCGCGACATCGCCTTCGCGCCCGCGATCCTCGTCATCGGTGGTGACCCCACCAACGAACACCCCATGCTCGCCTGGGCCCTGCGCACCGACGCCCGCCTCAGCAAAGCCCGCATCTACATCGCCAACGACAAACCCATTAAGCTCGAGCGCCAGGCAAAAGCCACGCTCCAGCTTCCCGCCGGCGGCTACAACACTCTCGCCGGCATCCTGGAAAAAGGCGACTCCGACTTCGCCAAAGCTGTAGCCGGCGAGGAATCGCTGGTCGTCATCTTCGGTGAAGAATTCCGCGGCGCCGATCTAGAAGCACTCGTCTCGTGGGGTCTCAAACGAGGCAACGTTCGCTTCGCCTATCTCGGCGATCACTCCAACTCGCGCGGCGCCGCCGACATGGGCCTCTTCCCCGATCTCTTGCCCGGCTATGTTCCCGTCACCGCGCCCGGCGCATTCGCAGAGTACGCCGGCCTGCCCCAATCCCCCGGCATGTCGCTTCCGCAAATGCTCGAAGCCGCCGGCAACGGCACTCTCGCCGCGCTCCTCGTCGTCGGCGCCAATCCCGTGGCAAAGCTCGGCCTCAATTCCGCCGCATTCAAGAACACCTTCGTCATCGCGCAGGACCTCTTCCTCACCGAAACCGCGGCCCTCGCCGACGTAGTCTTCCCTGCCGCCAGCCTTTATGAAAAAAGCGGCACAGTAACCAACACGTTCGGCGACGTGCAGATCGTGCGCAAGGCCGCCGACCTTCCCGGGGTCAAACCCGATTTCGAAATTCTCGTTCGCCTCGCCGCGGAAATGGACGCACCCGTCAAATCCCTCGTCCACTTCGGCAAAACCGGCGTGCGCGGAGACCTCGGCCAATCGCGCGGCGCGCAATCGGGCGAAGCCGACCGCCAGGCCGTATGGCTTGCCGCCAATGGCCTCGAGCCGCGCCTCAGCCCCTTCGACCCATTCGCCGCATTCGACGAAATCACCCGCCTTGTCCCCGGCTACGCCCTCGACCGCCTCAGTCTCCTGAGCGGCAACGACGTGCGCACGGAGATCGGCGCATCGCCCAAATCCGCTCCGTTGGCGCCCGGCCACATCGCCCCCGCGCACGATGGCCTATTCACCTCCGGCACCCTCGGCCGCTACAGCAAGTCGCTCGAAGGGATCAGAGAACACCAGGAACACGAAGCACTGGCGGAATCCACCGCAGATTAGGCTTTGACCTGAATAGCACTGGGTGCCCCGGGTCCCGCTTCTGGGACCCGGGATTGGCCTGACAAAAATCTGGGTGCCCCAGGTTTCGCTTTTGAGACCTGGGAATGACCCGAATCGCATTTACCAGACAAGGCTGAAGCAAGTGACGATTGTCGATTTTTTTCTCTGGAGTCTCCTCAAGGTCGTCGTGGTGACGGTGATCCTCCTGCTCGCCGTCTCCTACACCGTCTTGCTTGAGCGCAAGGTCGTCGGCCGCATCCAGAACCGCTGGGGCCCCAGCCGCGTCGGCCCCTTCGGCCTGCTTCAAACCTTGGTCGACGGCGCCAAGCTTTTCTTCAAGGAAGACCTCACGCCGACTGCCGTTTACAAGCCCGTCTATCTGCTCGCGCCCATCATTTCTCTCGCTTGCTCGCTGATTTCCATCGCCGTCGTCCCCTTCGGCGCACCCGGCGTCGGCCCGCAGGGCGTCAATCTCTTCGACATCTCCAACGTCAACATCGGCCTGCTCGTCATCCTCGGCGTCACCTCCATCAGCGTCTATGGCATCGCCCTCGCCGGCTGGTCCTCCAACAACAAGTATTCCCTTCTCGGCGGCCTGCGCTCCTCCGCGCAGATGATCAGCTACGAGCTCGCCCTCGGCCTTTCGCTCGTCGGTGTCGTGCTCCGCGCCGGCTCGCTCAACCTCAGCGACATTGTCGACGTGCAGTCGCACGGCATCCTCTCCTGGAACCTCTTCGGCGGTTTCCAGTTCGTCGCCTTCTTCATTTATCTCTGCGCAGCCTACGCTGAAACCAATCGCTCGCCATTTGACCTGCCCGAAGCCGAAAGCGAGCTCACCGGCGGCTACAACACCGAGTACAGTTCCATGAAATTCGCCATGTTCTTCATGGCCGAATACGGCAACATGATCACCGTCGGCTGCGTGGCCTCGCTGCTCTTTCTCGGCGGTTGGACAAGCCCCTTCGGTCCCGCGGCTCCCTCGCCCACGCACACCTGGGCCCACGCCCTCGTTCCGCTCATCTGGTTCGCCGTCAAAGTATTCTTCTTCCTTTTTCTCTATATCTGGGTGCGCGGCACTTTGCCCCGCTTCCGCTACGATCAGCTCATGAATTTCGGCTGGCGCGTGCTGCTGCCGCTGGCCATCCTGAACATCATCGGAACGAGCCTGTGGCTTGCATACCGCTGATTTACAATCGAAGAGATCGTTAGTCTTACCATCTCTTCATGAAACCGGCTGGACCTTTTCGCAAGCGGCGAAACCATGCACCTGATCTTGTTTATTCTTTTTGCCGGATGCTGCCTTGCTGGAGCTGTGAATCTGCTGCTCCAGACCCATCCTATTAATAGCGCTCTTTCGCTCATCGTGGTCATGAGTTCGCTGGCCGTGCTCTATCTTCTTTTAGGCGCTGAATTCCTCGCCGCCGCGCAGATGATCGTCTATGCCGGCGCGGTGATGGTCCTCTTCACCTTCGTAGTCATGCTGCTCAATGCCGGTGTGGAAGAGCGCACCCGCGGCAGCCGCATCGCCCGCGTCCTCGGCTTTCCCGCCGTGGTCGCCATCCTCGCCGTCATCGCCACCGTCATCCTCAGCGCGCAGGGACTCACTCCCGATGCCGGCGTGCAGCAGGGCATCACCTCCACCGCCGACCTCAGCCGCGTGCTTTTCAGCGATCTGCTTCTGCCCTTCGAAGTGACTTCGGTGCTCATCCTCGTCGCCGTGCTTGGAGCCGTCGCACTTGCCCGCAAAGACAACGGAGAAAGGGTGCCCGGCAAATGAATCATCCTCTTCTCGGCCATCCCGTCCCCATCTCCTGGTATCTGCTCCTGAGCGCCGTTCTCTTTTCGCTCGGCGTGGTCGGCTTTCTCGTCAAGCGCAACGTCATCACGGTGTTCATGTCCATTGAGCTGATGCTCAACGCCGTCAATCTCAGCTTTGTCGCCTTCGCGCACCAGTGGCACGCGGTCAAAGGCCAGATCTTCGTCTTCTTCGTCATGATGGTGGCCGCGGCTGAAGCGGCCGTGGGACTCGCCATCATCATTGCCGTTTTTCGCGCCCGCGCCACGCTGGCCGTCGACCGCATCGACCTGATGAAACTATGAACGAATCGCTCCATCTCTGGTTGATCCCGCTGCTGCCGTTTGCCGGATTCCTCATCAACGGAATCATCGGCGGCAAGCTGCCCCGGTGGCTTGTCTCCACTGTGGGACTGCTCGCGCCACTCGCTTCCTTCGCCCTCGTCGTCAACGCAGCGCGCGGCCTGCTGGGCATCACACCCGCCGTCTCCCTGCCCTACGTCGAAAGCCCCTGGCACTGGATCAACGCCGGCATTGTCCATGTCAGTTTCAGCTTCGCCCTCGATCAGCTTTCGCTGGTCATGCTCCTCGTCGTCACCGGCGTAGGCTTCCTCATCCACGTCTACTCCGTCGGCTACATGCACGATGACGCCGGCTACGCCCGCTATTTCTCTTACCTGAATCTCTTCCTCTTCTTCATGACCACCCTCGTTCTCGCTGGCAATGTACTCGTCATGTTCGTCGGCTGGGAAGGCGTCGGTCTCGCATCCTATTTGCTCATCGGCTTCTGGTTCACCAAGGACTTCGCCGCCAACGCCGGCAAAAAAGCCTTCGTCGTCAACCGCATCGGCGACTTCGGCTTCCTCATCGGCATCTTCCTTCTCCTCGGCAACTTCGGCACGCTCAATTTCGGCGCCATCGCCACGCAGCTGAGCGCCCATCCCGCCTGGCAGGGCGGCGTACTCAACTGGATCGCCATCTGCCTCCTCTTCGGCGCCGCCGGCAAAAGCGCGCAGCTTCCGCTCTACATCTGGCTGCCCGACGCCATGGAAGGCCCCACGCCCGTCTCCGCGCTCATCCACGCCGCCACTATGGTCACCGCCGGCGTGTACATGATCTGCCGCACGCACGTGCTCTTCAATCACGCGCCCATCGCCATGCATGTGGTCGCCGCCGTCGGCGCCGCCACCGCCATCTTCGCCGCCACCATGGGCCTGGTGCAAAACGACATCAAGCGCGTCCTCGCCTACTCCACCATCTCCCAGCTCGGCTACATGTTTCTCGGCTGCGGCGTCGCGGCTTACTCGGCGGCCATCTTCCACCTCATGACGCACGCCTTCTTCAAGGCGCTGCTCTTCCTCGCCGCCGGCGCGGTCATCCACTCGCTGGGCGGCGAGCAGGACATGCGCAAGATGGGCGGTCTCTGGAAGAAGATGCCCGTCACCTTCGCCACCATGACCGCCGCCGTCCTCGCCATCTGCGGCATCCCGCCCTTCGCCGGCTTCTTCTCCAAAGACGCGATTCTCTACGCCGCCTACCTGCACGGCCGCAGCGGCAAGATCCTCTGGGGCATCGGCGCCATCACCGCGCTGCTCACCGCGCTGTACATGTTCCGCCTCTGGTACATGACCTTTCTCGGCGAGCCGCGCAGCGAAACGAGCCATCACCACGACTCGCCATACACGATGACGGTTCCCATGATCATCCTCGGCCTGCTCTCCATCTGCGGCGGCTGGATCGGCATCGACCGCTTCGGCAACTATCTCAGCCCCGCCGTCGGCCCCATGCCCATAGGCGGCAGCACGCGCCTCGAGATCATCCTCACCGTCATCGCCGTCGCGCTTGCCCTCGAAGGCTGGCTCATCATCGACAAATACTACCGCCGCACGCCCGAGCGCCCGTGGGAACTCGCGCAGATCTTCCCCAACGGCTACAGGGTCCTCTTCAATAAGTATTACGTTGACGAAATCTACGGCGCAATCATCGTTAAACCGCTCTTCGGCCTCTCCCGCTTTTTCCTCGATGTGGTTGTCGACAAAGCCATCCTCGGCGGCGCCGTCTGGCTCATTGCCGGCACCGCTACCATGAGCGGAGCGATTCTCCAGCGCTGGCAATCCGGCAACATCCGCTCTTACGCAGCCTGGCTCGCGGCCGGAGCCGCGGCCGTGCTGCTCTTCGTCATCGTCGCCTGGGCATCGGCCTTCTCCGGCCTCGGCCTGCACATCAGGATGGTGGGACATTGAGCATGAACGAAATCAACCAATCCATTCTCACCCTGATTCTGCTGGTTCCCATCGCCGGCGCAATCCTCGTCGCGCTTCTACCCGATCGCTTTAAGCTGCCCAACTGGATCGCCCTCGTCACCGCGCTGCTCGATTTCGCCTTCACGCTCCATCTGCCCGCACACTTCATCACCGGCCAGCCCGGCTTCCAGTTCGAGATCAACATTCCCTGGATCGCCAATCCCGCCATCAACTACCACGTCGGCGTCGACGGCCTCAGCATGTGGCTCGTGGTCCTCACCGGCATTCTCGCCCCCATCGGCGTGCTCGCCAGTTGGAATCCCATCAAGGACCGCCGCAAAGTCTACTACTCCCTCTTCCTCGTTCAGCAGACGGCGATGTTTGGCGTCTTCATCTCGCTCGACCTCATGCTCTACTACGGCTTCTGGGAATTGTCGCTTGTTCCCATGGCCATCCTCATCGCCATGTATGGCCGCAAAGAGGGCCACAAAGCCGCCGTTCGCTTCTTCCTCTTCACCTTTATTCCCTCCGCGCCTTTGCTCGTCGGTATTCTCTGGCTCTACGCCCAGACCCACACCTTCCAGTTCACCGAGCTCCAAATACTCATCGCCCACGGATCTCTTCCCGCCGGCGCGCTGTGGTGGTGCGCTCTGGCATTCCTTATCGCCTTCGCCGTCAAAGTGCCCGTCTTCCCGCTGCACGGCTGGCTGGCCCCCGCATATGGTGAAGCCCCTGTCGCTCTCGCCATGGTCATCGCCGGCAAACTGGGACTCTATTCGCTCCTCCGCTTCCACGTCGAGCTATTCCCCATCGCCTCACGTAACCTCGCGCCCATCATGATTGGTGCCGCCGTCATCGGCATCCTCTACGGCGCGTGCCTCGCTCTCGTGCAGCAGGATTTCTGGCGCCTCATCGCCTTCGCCGCGCTCAGCCATTTCAGCATGATCGTCCTCGGCATCTACGGCCTCACCGAAACCGGCTGGTCCGGCTCCGTCTATCAAATCCTCAACGTCGGCATCGTGGAAGCCGCCATCTTCGTTCTCCTCGGCGCCATCGAGAACCGCTACGTCACCAGCCGCATCGCCGACTACGGCGGGCTCGCCGTCAAGCTGCCGCGCGTCTCCTCCTTCTTCGTCATCACCGCGCTGGCCATGGTCGGCCTGCCCCTGCTCAACAGCTTCGTCGGAGAATTCCTTATCCTCTCCGGCACCTTCACCGGTGTCAGCCGCGGATGGGCCGTCGCCGCCACATTCGCGGTCATCCTCAGCGCGGCTTACATGCTCTGGCTTGTGCAGCGCCTCTTCTACGGCCAGCCCAGCGCCCTCGCTTCCAAAACCGAAACCCGCGATCTGCGTTTCCACGAGCTCGCTGCCGTCACCCCTCTCGCCATTCTCATGCTCGTCATGGGCGTGGCGCCCATGCTCTGGATGAACGCCATCAGCGCCGTTCACCCACCGCCACGAAATCCGCCAGCAGCTTCATCCGTTCCAGGCGCAGCAATCCATCCATCCGTCGTTGCTATCACTTCACGCACGGAGGGCCGCAGGTGACACAGGTTCCCAGCATCCTCCGCATCCTCCCTGAAGTGATCCTCACCGTCACCGGCGTGATCATCATGCTCATCGAGGCATCGATCTCCGCCCATGCCTCACGCCGCTACCTGGGATGGCTCGCCGCCATCGGCACCTGCGTCGCCCTCTACGCCAGCATCTGGCAGTTCTCGCTTCCGCAAGGCACCGGCTTCTACGGCACTGTCGAAACCAGCTCCTTCACCATCTTCTTCCACATCGTCATCTGCGCCATCGTTCTCGTCGCCCTATTGCTCTCGCTCGACACTCTGCCGGAAGACAGCCATCATCAGGGCGAATACTACGCGCTCATCGTCTTCGGCGCCGTCGGCATGTGCCTGCTCACCAGCGCCATCGAGTTGCTGCTCGTCTTCATCTCCCTTGAAATCTCTTCCATCTCCACTTACATCCTCGCCTGCTATCGCAAGCAGACCGGCCGCGGTCCTGAAGCCGCACTTAAATACTTCCTCCTCGGCTCCTTCGCCACCGCGTTTCTTCTCTACGGCATCGCCATGATCTTCGGCGCCACAGGCACCACGCAGATCTACGAGATCGCCAATCTCGCCGCCTCCGCGCCCAATCACGCCTTCGTCCTCGCCGCCCTGGCCTTGATGCTCATCGGCATCCTCTTCAAAGTCTCCGCCGCGCCCTTCCACATCTGGACGCCCGACGTCTACGAAGGCGCGCCCTCCCCCGTCGTGGCCCTCATGTCCACCGGACCTAAAGCCGCCGCCTTCGCCTTCCTGCTGCGCATCGTCTACGAAATGTTCCCCAGCTTGCACTCCATCTGGGCGCCGCTCCTCTGGGTCATCGCCGTCGTCTCCATGACCCTCGGCAACCTGGCCGCGCTGCGCCAGCAGAACGTCAAGCGCATGCTCGCTTACTCGTCCATCGCCCACGCCGGTTACCTGCTCGCCGCCTTCGCCGGCATCGGTTCCATTGGCATCGCCGCCGCCAGCTTTTACGCCGCCGCTTACGCCGCCATGAACGTCGGCACCTTCGCCGTGGTCACGCTGGTCAGCGGATATGACGAAGAGCGTCCCATGATTGACGACTACCGCGGCCTCATCTACCGCTCGCCGCTCCTGGGCAGCGTGCTTATCTTCTTCCTCATCGCGCTCACCGGAATTCCCTTCACCGGCGGCTTCTTCGGCAAGTTCTACGCCTTCACCGCCGCCACCCAGAGCGGAGCTGTCATCCTCGCCCTCATCGGCCTGCTCAACTCCGGCCTGGCCGCCGGATACTATCTGCGCTTTGCTGTTGTCTCCGCGCAGCGCCCCGAGCCCGGCTCCGACGAAGCCGCGTCACACAGACCATACGTCGGCCTGGCCGTAGGCGCGGCCATCTGCTTTGCCGTCGCCGCCACCCTCTGGCTCGGCATCTATCCCAACGAAGTCCTTCGCGTAGCCCAGTCCGGCGGTCACACGCTGCAGGCGCCGGCGATGCAGCCGCCCGCCGCGCCCACCGCCACCGCCGCCGGCAATACCGCTCCGCCCGCACAGTAGTCAGCTCAGCGAGCACACTCTGCCGCTACGCAAACTCGTAAGCGGGAAGAAGTCACGAAGTTATTGGGTGATCTGCAAGCAACCTGGAGCATTTTCGATTCAAGTGCTAATAAACTTTCCGTGCCCCATCCTTCGCGCGGCTTTTCGCGCGAAGGGTGGGAAGCCCCTAATGCATCCGTCCGCTGTAAAGGATCTAGGCGAAAGTGCTCTAAAGCAGTCTATTTCTTAATCTCGGTAATCGTAATCTGATTCGCCTGCGGCGTGCCAAAAAGCGGCTTGCTGCGCCGGTCGGTAATAAACACGTCTCCAGGCTCGCTTTTACAGGAGAATTCCACCACATACTCCTGGTGGCAGGGCCCGGTCAGCACGCGAACCGGAAATGTAGAGCGTACCTCGATCCGGTGGTATTTGCGATTCCGGAAATTCATGCTCTCACCGGGTAGCAGCGAGTACGATACGGTGTCCGGCTTTCGGGCTGCCATAACCCGGGTTACGTGTTGGGATGGAATGACGAGGGACCCGATGAGGATCCCCGCGGACGCGATACCTGCAGCCGCGAAGCGGCGTGCCCAGGGGGATGTGTTTTCCATCCCTGAATCGTAGCATGAACCAATTCTTTCCCGTGCTACGTTCCACTACTTCAAAATCGAATCCTGCCACAGCAAAATCAGGCCCTGCAGCTGAGATGCTATCCCTCCATAGGACTCGCTCTTCCCCACCTTCAAGCGGAGATATTCTTAAAAACGCCAAAATGGAATGGATGATGAAACTTGCATCGTTTGATGCCATAATCGTATGCAAGGAGTCTCGGCATGCCACCTCGTTCCGCACTTGCTCCCAAAGACGGTCCCCGCCGAATCGCAAATAAAAAGCGTACCCGGACGACAGTTACGCTCGAAGACGACCTGATTCGAAAAGCGCAGGAGTACACAGGCGTTAAAGAAAAATCGGCTTTGATTCGAGAGGCTCTGATCCAGCTTGTCCAGCGGGAAGCCGCCAGGAGACTGGCCGCGCTGGGCGGAACTATGCCCGGCCTGCAGAGGATTCCGCGTCGGAGAATGCCTGGAAAATGAACTCGGCAGATACTCCCATCCTGATCGACACCAATATCTGGGTCCGGCACTTCAAATTCGAGAACAAAGAAGTTTCCGCCTTGCTGGATACCGGCAGGGTAGTGATCCATCCCTTTATCGTCGCGGAGCTGGCTCTGGGCGGTCTTCGCGATCGAATGACGACGCTCGCTTCACTCGAACTCCTTCCCGAATTACCGGTCGCAGAGCTTCACGAAGTTCGCCATCTGATCGAAGTGCGAAAGCTCTACGCTGAGGGTATCGGTCTGGTCGATGCCCATCTTATCGCCTCGCTCATCATCGTCCAGGTTCCCACCGCAATTTGGACAGACGACGATGGGCTGGCGCGAGTCGCTGAAAAGCTCGGCTTTCTGGCCAAACCTCCGTTCGCCGTGTAACCGGGCCAGCACCCCCGCTGCCGCTCCTCACGCATGCGGAAAAATCGGCGTAGCTCCGGCCGCGCTCGCCATCAGGTGCTGCTCCTCATCCGGAGTGATGGGCTGAAAATTCTGCGCCACATACATCGCCAGCGGAAAATATCTCTCATCCCCCGGCGGAATCGCCGCCGTAATCCGCTGCGAAAGCGTCCAGCGCAGCGCCAGCGCCGCCTGCTCGGGCACCGAGCAGGGCTGGTACCACTCCTTTGGATTCGGCCTCTGCGCCTTTTCCACATCTTCCGGCCACTGCGATTTCGCCATCGCCTTAATGGCCAGCATGCCCGCGCCCTTTTCATGCACCCGCGCAATCACCCGCGGACCGAAATTCTTCTGCGATGCCAGAACAAAATTGATCGGGAAAAGCACCGTGTCGAAATCAAAATGGTCCAGCAGCGCCAGCGCGGCCTCCTCAGAGTGCGCCGAGAAACCCAGAAAGCGAATCTTCCCCGCCTTCCGCCCCGCCTCGAACGCCTCCTGCGCGCCCCCAGGCCCCATAATCCGATTCACGTCCTCAACGGTGGTCACTGCATGATGCTGGTACAGGTCCAAGTGATCCGTCTCCAGCAGCTTCAGCGAATTATCCAGCGCTGCCGCCGCCTCAGCCTTGTCACGCTTGCCCGTTTTGCATGCCAGGAAGAATTTGTCGCGGTACGGCTTCAGCGCCGGCCCCAGCAGTTGCTGCGCATCGCCATAACTCGGCGCCACATCCACGTAGTTGATGCCCGCCGCATGCGCCTGCGCCACGGTGTTGTTCGCCACCGCCTGTTCCGATCCCATCACCACGATCCCGCCCAACCCGATAATCGACAGCTCCTGCCCGGTCTTGCCCAGCCGCCGCTTCGGAATCGGCTTGAAGCCTGCATCCGAGGTTGAAGGCCACGCCGCCGCGGAAATTCCCGGTGCAGCCGCCAGTCCCGCCGCAACCGCACTGCCAGTAAGAAAGCTTCTTCGATCCATGACGTCCTCCTTCGGCTCAAGAATGATTGCTGTCTTTCCAAATTGCACCCGCTGGAAGCATCGCCACCAGCAGACGCTTTGAGTATATTCTTCTTTCCAATCATCGAAATGCCGGCGCTCCCGATCGCCCAACCGGCCGCCGCTACAATCAATTCATCTATGGCAGAATCCCCAATCACACCGCGCGCGAAAGACTTCGCCGCCTGGTACCAGGACGTCACTCTCAACGGCGACATGGCCGAGCCGGCCGAGATCGTAAAAGGCTGCATGGTAATCAAGGCCAACGGCTATGCCGTCTGGGAAATCCTTCAGCAGGAATTCGACCGGCGCTTCAAAGCCACCGGCCACGAGAACATGTACTTCCCCCTGCTCATACCGCAGAGTTTTCTCAAGAAAGAAGCCGAGCACGTCGAGGGTTTCGCTCCCGAGCTGGCGGTAGTCACAGTCGCAGGCGGCAAGGAGCTCGAAGAGCCGTACGTCATCCGCCCCACATCGGAAACCATCATCGGCCATTTCTTTTCCAAGTGGATCAAGAGCTGGCGCGACCTGCCCATACTCGCCAATCAGTGGGCCAACGTCATGCGCTGGGAGCTGCGCACGCGCATGTTTCTGCGCACCACGGAATTCCTCTGGCAGGAAGGCCACACCGCCCACGCCACTCACGACGAAGCCATCGACGAAACGCTCCGCATCCTCGACATCTACGCCGACGTCGCCGAAAACATCATGGCTATGCCCGTAATCAAAGGCGTCAAAACGCGGGCAGAAAAATTCGCCGGCGCACTGCGCAGCTATTCCATTGAAGCCATAATGCAGAACGGCCTCGCCCTCCAGGCCGGAACCAGTCACGACCTCGGCCAGAACTTCGGCAAAGCTTTCGATGTGCAGTTCCAGAACAAAGAAGGACAACTCGAATATGTCTGGCAGACAAGCTGGGGAGTCTCCACGCGTCTCATAGGCGGGCTCATCATGACCCACTCTGACGACAAAGGCCTGGTCCTGCCGCCCAAAATGGCTCCGCACAAAACTGTGCTCGTGCCCATCTTCCGCAAAGAAGAGGAACGCGCACAGGTCATGGAAGTGGCGCACCGCATCGCCGCCGACATCGGCGCAAAGATCGACGATCGCGACGCGCAGACACCAGGCGCCAAGTTCTTTCACTGGGAGCGGCGCGGAGTTCCCATCGTGCTCGAGCTCGGCCCGCGCGACGTGGCCGCCGGCAACATCGTGCTCAAGCGCCGCGACACGGGCGAAAAACAGGTTCTCTCGCAAGACGGCATCGCCGCCAGCGTGCAGCACACATTGGACGACATGCAGAAGGCCCTCTTTAGCCGCGCATTGGAACGCCGCAATCAGAACACCGTCACGGCAAACTCGCTCACAGAAGTCGAAGACATCCTGCGCGATGCCACCGCCGAAAAAGGCGGCGGCAAGTTCGTCATGGCGCACCTCAAAGACGATCCAGCCTGCGACGCGCGCCTGAAGCAGTTCAAGGCCTCGGTCCGCTGCATTCCTGTCGAAGACAAATACGACGGCCCCGGCAAGTGCATTGTCACTGGCGAACCGGCAGACCGGCGCGTGGTCATCGCCAAGGCCTACTGATTTGCCGCGCCTTCAGCCGCTCAGAAAATTCTGCCAGAAAAGTGAACCACCAGCGCTTCACCTTCACCTGCAGATACTCAAACTTCAGGCATCGCTGCCAAACCGCCCAACGACTGGCGACGGTAAAGAGTAGTCATTGCAGAAGCCGCCCCACAAACTAAAATTGCAACGCAGAGCGAAACGAATATCAAAATTCCAGCTCAATCGAGGCTTCTGTGACACCAATCCCTCTGGCTTTTCGGCGGCACGCTGCAATTGCCGCGGCAGCGTTGCTTCTCTGCACCGGTGCGATCCGCATCGCAGCGCAAAAGTCTCCCGCGCCAAACCCCGAGAAGCATTCGCAGACAGCCGAGCATCCGAATACTTCCAGCGGCGAACCGGTACATCTCACCTCTGAGCAGGATCGCGAGCGTACGCTGCGCCTCCTCGGCCTCAGCGATTCCCAGATGCGCCCGCGCTCCTCACCCGATGCGAAGGCTCCCAACGCAGCCAATTACGATGAAGCCAAAGCCAACGTCTATCCCACATTGCCGGATCCGCTGCTGCTCAATGACGGCCAGCGCGTCACCACGCCCGCCATGTGGTGGAAGAAGCGCCGCCCCGAAATTGTCGCGGCTTTTGATCGCGAAATTCTTGGCTACACGCCGGCGCACCTTCCCCGCGTGAAGTGGACGGTGGTCAAGTCCACTCCGGAACACTCCGACGGCATGGACGTGATCACGAAATACATCCTCGGCAACGTCGACAACTCCATCGACCCGAAAATTTCCGTGCACATCGATCTGCTGCTCGTCACTCCGGCGCACGCCGCACGGCCAGTGCCCGTCATCATGGAAATCGCATTGGGCTCGGAGTTCAAGACGGCGCTCGCTGGACCCGTGGCCGGCGCTCCCGACAAATGGGCGGTTCCCTGGCAGCCGGCGCTGCAGCGGGGCTTCGGATTTGCCATGCTCTCGGCCACCAGCGTTCAGGCCGACAGCGGCGCCGGCCTGACGGAAGGCATCATCGGCCTGATGAACCGCGGGCAGCCACGTTCTCTTACTGACTGGGGAGTGCTCAAGGCCTGGGCCTGGGGCGCCAGCCGTGCCCTCGATTATTTTGCAACCGACAAAGCGGTGAGCGCCAAGGAAGTGGGCGTGGAAGGCCACTCGCGTCTCGGCAAGGCCGCCCTCGTGGCGATGGCGTATGACCCCAGGTTTGCCGTTGTCTACAGCAGTTCGTCGGGCGAGGGCGGAGCCAAGCTCTACCGTCACATCTTTGGCGAGCCGCTTACCAGCCTGACCTCCGTCTCGCTCTACCAATGGTTCGACGGAAATTTCCTGCGCTATGGCGGCCCGAAGAAAGCGGGCGATCTGCCCGTTGATGCTCACGAGCTGATTGCACTGTGCGCGCCGCACCCGGTCTTTATCGGCGGCGGAGCCGATGTAGGCGACGGCTACGCCAATCCCAAAGGCGACGCGTGGGCTGACACCAAAGGCATGTTCTTAGCCGAGGTGGCGGCCAGCCCCGTCTATCGGCTGCTGGGCGCGAAGGGACTGGGAACAACGACATACCCGCCGGTGGGAACAACACTAATCAGCGGAGACCTGGGTTTCCGGCAACATGCAGATGGCCACACGCCGCAACCAAATTGGCCCTATTTCCTCGATTTTGCAAGCCATTACTTCTCTGCAAAAACCAATTGAGTCGCTCGGACCAGTTCGGCACTTCGAACTTACGGCAGCGTCCAGGCGATGATGGAGTCGCTTTGAAGCGCTGCGCCGATCAGTCCACCGCCCGTGGCCACGACCGCGACATACTGCTTCCCGTGCGCATCCTCGTAAGTAATCGGCGTAGCTTCGGCAGCCGCCGGCAGCTTCACGGTCCAGATCTCCTTGCCGGTTTTCGTTTCGAACGCGCGGAAGCGCGCATCGTCGGTCGCACCGATAAACGTCAGTCCGGTCGCGGTCACAATGGGACCGCCCAGTCCCGGCCGTCCCGTGTCCTGCTTTCCTTGGGGCAGAATATCCGTCACGCCCAGCGTCGATCGCCAGGCGATCTTCCCCGTATTCACATTCACCGCAACCAACTGCCCCCACGGCAGCGGTGTACATGGCAGGTGGTTGCTCGGATCCCAGAACCGAGTCATCCCGGCGAATGGTCCGGAGTTCACATAACTGCCGTCCGCATTGCGCACGATCCGCATCGGCTGGCCGAGGTTATTTACGTTGACCACGTAAATTCCGGTGGTCGGATCGAAGGCGCCACCGTAGTAATTCACTCCGCCCTGCGTCCCCGGTAGTGTAACTGTGTAGCGGTCGAGCTGCGGCGGAGTATATGGAACCGAGCTCAGCAGCATGTCATTGTCGTGGACATATTTTTCGCAGAATTCTTTGTGCTCCGGCGTCTCGTTATAAAGATCGTTATCGCTGATCGTATCTTCCGCCAGCGGAGGCGGTAAATTGGGAAACGGCTGCGTCGGCCAGGCGTGCTCGCCAGGCACATTGCTCGGCGGCACCTTGCGTTCCGTAACGCCGTAAATCGGCTTCCCGGTAACGCGGTTCAAAATGAACATCAGCCCCGTCTTATTCACCAGCACAACCGCAGGAATGGTTTGTCCTCCGCGCTTCACGTTGATAAGCGCGGGCGGCGCCTCCGCATCGTAGTCCCAGATGTCGTGATGAACCATCTGGAAATACCAGAGCAGCTTGCCGGTCGCAGCATCCGCCGCGACTACGGAAGTTCCGAACAAATCCTTGCCGGGGCGATCGACACCGACCCTGTCATTATTCGGCGCTCCAAACGGCATGTAGACGATGCCGCGCGCCGCATCCACCGTCATGTAGCCCCACACGTTGACGCCGGAGCGATCCTTCCAACTGTCTCCGCCCCAGGTTTCGTGGCCTGTTTCGCCTGGCCGTGGTACGGAGTGGAACGTCCAAACCAGGTTGCCGTTGCGCGCATCCCACGCGCGCGTATCGCCGGCCGGTCCCACGCCCCCATGCAGTCCGCCCGGTCCTTCCAGGGTGCCGGCCCCGGTAATAATCAGGTCTTTATAAATCACCGGTGGCGACGGCAGGATGTAGGGCAAATCCATTCCCGTAGTCATCACTTCAGGCGTTTTCAGCGTGATGCTGCCGTGATCTCCGAAATAAGCATTCGGCTGGCCCGTTCGAGCGTCAATCGAGTACAGCCGTCCGCCTCGCGTGCCGAAGATGATAGCCGCTTCGTAACTGGCGTCTCCCGGCCAGTATGCGACCCCTCGCAGCGAACACTGATCGCCGCCGGGAATATGAAAAATCCAGATGGGCTTGCCGGTCGCTGAATCCAGCGCAACAATCTCGCTGTACGGCGTGGCCACATACATCGTCGGGCCGATCACCAGCGGCTGATCCTCCGACTCGCGATATCGCACGAAGTTGAATCCCTCGCTCGCGGTCGCGGAGCCGGCATCTTCCGCCGGCTTCATGTGGTAAACCCACGCAATGCGCAGCTTGTCTACATTGGCAGGCGTAATCTGATCCAGCGTGGAATAGCGCATTCCCGCCGGATCGCCGCCTACCATCGGCCAGTTACCCTCTCGATCCATCGCTCCCGTTTCCGCAATGGAGTTCTTAAAGTTTGCTGCGACTGACGGCTGAATCTCCGCTGCAGCCACTGTGCCCGACGACGCAGACGCTGCGGCGCCCGCTACCTCTGTCGAAGGAAACGATTTCGCAAGGTACGTCGCAATCTCATCGAATTCGCGGTCGGTGGCAACGGCGCCGCGAGCCGACATCACCTGCACCAGGTTGTACCAGCCCTGCGGGCTCAGCCGCTTCATCGCGCTGATCTCCGGTGTGTGGCACTTGGAGCATGCGCGAATCGTCAGAGCCCGTCCTTGCCCGGGAGGCAGGAGTTTGTATGACGCCGCCGCCGGCTGGTTTGGAGGCGGCGCCGCAGTTTGTGCCGCCTGCAACCGTGGCGCGCCACAAATGAGCGCTCCAGCGATCAGCAGCGCGAGCAAACCGGAAATTCGCTGCACGACGCGCTTTAGCAGGGGAACCACCCGCACAAGAACCATGGGATATGAGGGACCTTTCCTCCAACTGCATTTCCGTCCGTCCCGCAACCCGAATTGTAATCGGTTCCATTACTCTGCGAACTAATTTTGAATGAGCGCAGCGCCCACGAATCTGGAAGTGCGATATTTTCCCTTCTCTTAACCTCCCTTTCTCCTCCGTAGCGCCTGCGGGCAAGGAAAAATACCTCGGCCCATGCCAACGGCGATTGCCATCGGGTACAGTGGTATGGCGCGGAAAAGGCCGATGCTCGCATCCCCGCAATTTCGGCCGAAGCGAATCGGAAGGAACCTGATGATGAGGAGGCGGTCTGTAGCCATTCTCGTGGCTGCAGCAATCCTGGCTTTCAGCGGCCGGTCGGTAGCTCAGGAGATGGAAAGCGAGCCGGCTGCCAACGCGCCGCAGCATAAGCCTTATTCGGCCATGACTCCCCAGCAGCGGGCCGCCGCCACGCGCGCCTTTCTCGGACTCGGTCCTCCTCCGGACAAAGCGGCAGCGGCACTGGGCGCGCCTCTCTTTCAGCGGGACTGTGCCTTCTGCCATGGCCCACTCGGACGCGGCGCTACCGCTCCCAGCCTGATCACGTCGGATGTGGTGCTCGACGATAACCATGGCGAGCATCTGCTGCCATTTCTGAAAAAAGGCATTCCGGCGAAGGGCATGCCCGCATTCCCCACCATTTCTGATGACCAGCTCACAGACATTGCCGAGTTTCTCCACCTGCAGGTCGAAGACGTGGCCAATCGCGGCGCTTATCATGTGCTGAACATCCTGGTCGGAAATGCGGATCAGGGACATGCATATGTGGCCGCGCACTGCGTATCCTGCCACAACATCGCCAGCTTCTCTCATTTCGCTGATCGCTTTCGCTCGCCCGACCAGTTGCAGCGCGAATGGGTCTGGCCCTCGCGCTCCAAAGATCCGGCGCTGGCGATCACCGCGCGAGTTACCCTGCCCAAAGGCGGCGCCATCGCCGGCCGCGTAACTCAGCTAAGCGATTTTCGCATCACTCTGGTCGATTCCAAGGGCGTTACTCATGCAATCGACAGGACTCGCGGGGCCCATATAGAAATTGAGGACCCCCTCGCGGCACATCAGTCGATGATCATGACCCTGACCAACAGCGCTATGCACGACGTCACCGCCTATCTGGAGACGCTACGGTGAAGTGGTTCCACGCATTCTGCGCAGCCCTCGCCATCACCGCACTCTCCGCGGCCGCGCCCGCCACCCCGCACGTCTCGCTGAATCCGAATGACATCGGGGAACCACCGATCGGCGCCTGGACCACGTTTAACGGCGATTACAGCGGCCAACGCTACAGCACTCTCACTCAGATTCGTCCCCGCAATCTCAATCAGCTTGCCGTCCAATGGGTGTACCGGATCACCAGTGTTGGAGCGCAGCGCGGCGCGCCCGTTCCCGTGATTAAATGCACGCCCCTCCTCGTCGATGGAACGCTGTACATCACCATCCCCGATCACCTGTGGGCGCTCGATGCGCGCACGGGCAAGGAACTCTGGCACTACGACTGGATCGACCACGGCGGCCACCTTATCGGTCAACGCGGCGTCGGACTATGGAAAACGACCGTTTTCTTTCAGACGCCCGATGACTGGCTCATAGCTCTCGATGCAAATACCGGACGTGAGTTATGGCGCCGTCACTATGCCGATGCGCGCGAGCAATACTTCTCCACCTCGGCCCCATTAGTCATCAAGAACCACCTCATCGTCGGCGTAGGTGGCGATGCCATGGACATGCCCGGTTTTCTCGATTCGTTCGATCCCGAAACCGGCGAGTTACAGTGGACCTGGTGGTCGACTCCGCGCAAGGGCGACCCCGCGCTGAAGACTTGGCCCAACGAGATAACTTCCGATCACGGCGGCGGCATGACCTGGATGCCGGGAACTTATGACCCCGATCTCAATCTACTCTTTTGGCCCACCGGCAACACCAATCCCGTCTTCGCCGGCCAGGGCCGTCCCGGAGCGAATCTCTGGACCGAGTCCATCGTCGCGCTCGACCTCGACACAGGTAAGCTGAAATGGTTTTTCCAGGTCTCGCCCCACGACACGCATGACTTCGATAACACCACGGCCCCGGTTCTCATCGACCGCATGGTAAATGGGAAACCTCGTAAGTTACTCGTGCAGGCAGCGAGAAACGGCTTCTTTGTCACGCTCGATCGAGTTACCGGAAAATACCTGGTCGTCAAACCCTATGTTCCCCTCGACTATTCCTCCGGGTTATCTCCGCAGGGCGAACCCATGCCCATCCCGGACAAAGATCCCTCCGTCGGTGGCTCGATCAACATCGTGAATGCAACTAACTGGGAGGCTCCGGCCTACAATCCGAAGACTGGTTTGTTCTATGTCAACTCCGTCGAAGGAAAGGCCATCTATTACCTCACCGACGACAGCTCTAATCCTTCCGGTTATGGCGGCACTGTCACCGGCATTGGACATTCGCAGCGGGTCCTGCATGCCATCGATCCGCTCACGGGCAGATCTGTCTGGCAGCATGTCTATCCCAACCTGAATAACGCGCCAACTACGGTTGGACCCAGCATCCTCACCACCGCCAGTAATCTGCTCATCACCGGCGACGATCAGGGCAACCTGATTTTCTTTTCCGCCAATAACGGAAACATTCTGTGGCATCGCGAACTCACCGCACCGGAATCCGGCGGAATCATCACTTACATGCTTGACGGAAAACAATACATCGTCTTCGGAGCGGGCGACAGCCTCTATGCCGTGAGTCTCCGCGGCAGAGCGCACACGGGCCTCGGACGTGCGAATTGATCCCGAATCTACCCATCATGGGAAAACTATGTACCCTGCAAAAATGACGGAGTTTCGATGAAGCCCAGCCGCACCAGGCACACTGTCGTTGGCCTGGCCATCAGTCTCGCCATTCTTTCCTATGTGCAGAGGGTCGCGATCTCCGAGGCCGCCGGGCCGATCATGCGCGATCTGCACATTTCCAAGGACCAGATGGGGCTCGTCTTCGGTGCCTTCGGACTCTCGTATGCGCTCTTCGAAGTTCCCATGGGCCTGCTGGGCGACCGGCTCGGCGTGCGGCGCGTTCTCGCGCAGATCGTCCTCGCGTGGTCGGCCTTTACAGCTCTCACCGGAGCCGCCTGGAACGTGATCTCGCTCTACATCATCCGGTTTCTCTTCGGAGCCGGAGAGGCGGGCTGTTTTCCCAATCTCACGCGCATGCTCAGCGCGTGGCTGCCCGCGCGGGAGCGCGTGACGGCACAGGCGCTCATGTGGGCTTGCGCCCGCTGGGGCGGCGCCGCCACTCCGCCGCTGACGCTGCTCTGCATCGCGCTGTTTGGCTGGAGGATGGCCTTTGTCAGCTTTGCTGGACTGGGCGTGGTCTGGTGCATCATCTTTCTTCTCTGGTTCAAGGACGATCCGGCACAGCACCGGGCCGTGAATGACGCCGAAAGAGAATTGCTGCAAGCCTCGCGCCTACTCACCACGCATCGGACCGGACAGCGGCACTGGCTTTCCGTGCTGCTCACCCCGCAGGTCGCGCTGCTGGCCTTGCAATACTTCTGTTTCTCTTACGTCTGGTATTTCTACATCACCTGGTTGCCCACTTACTTGCAGCAGGGCCGGGGACAATCGCCGGAGCGCGCCGCTGCGCTGGCCGTTCTGCCCCTGTTGTTCGGCGGATTCGGATCGCTGGCGACAGGCCTGGCTCCGGCCCGTATTCCCCGGCGCGCGATTGCCGTCTGCGGGTTCCTGGCAACTGCCATCCTGCTCTTCGCCGTCACCCACACTCACTCCGTTGTTCCCGCCATGCTGGCGATGGGCTTGGCCAGTTTTTCCAGCGACCTTACCATGCCTATCTCCTGGGACGCATGTGTCGACATCGGCGGCCCATATACCGCGACCGTAGCCGCCACCATGAACATGCTCGGAAATCTCGCCGGATTCGCTGCTCCCGTCACAGGCGGCATCATCCTCGAGCACACCCACGGCGACTGGAATTTTCTCCTCGACACCATGGTGGTTGCGGCAGCACTATCGGCTGCCTGCTGGCTCTATATCAACCCGGAAGCCGCGCGGCGTGCGCGCGAACTGGAAATTCAGCGGCAGTCGGACATTAGCGCCGATGGCATGCTCCTCTAAGACAGGGCTGAACTGGAGGCAAGAATATGAAGATCGATCTCACCGGCAGGACGGCTGTCATCACCGGCGGAAGCCGCGGCCTGGGCGAGGCCATGGCCAAAGCTCTTGCAGAATCAGGAGCCGCCATCGCCCTGGTGGCGCGCGACACAAAACGTATGGCAGCCGTTCGCGATTCCATCACCGGCAGCGGTGGAACCGCCGAAGCTTTCCCCGCCGACGTGACCAAGGAAGACGAAGTGAACGACGTCGCCCGAGCCATCCAGCAACGATTCGGGTCTCCGCAGATTCTCATCAACAGCGCCGGAACCAACATCCGAAAGAATCTCGTGGACTTCACGCTCGAAGAATTCCGCAGCGTCCTCGATGCCAGCCTCATCTCGACCTTTCTGATGTGCCGCGCTTTCGTGCCGGGCATGAAAGGTGCCGGCTACGGACGCATCCTCAACATGGCTTCCATCATGGGCCACATCTCGCTCCCCGGCCGCACCGCCTATTCCTCTGCCAAAGCCGCGCTCCTCGGCTTCACACGCTCCCTGGCCCTTGAACTCGCCGCAGAGAAAATCACGGTGAATGCCATCAGTCCCGGTCCTTTTGGAACCGAAATGAATTCAGCGGTGATGAACAATCCCGAACTCAACGCACAGTTTCTGACCACGCTTCCCGTCGGCCGCTGGGGCAACGTGGAGGAAATCGGCTCGCTCGCATGTTATCTGTGTTCGGAAGCAGCAGGCTTCATCACTGGCACCGACATCCTCATCGACGGCGGCTGGACCGCCCGATAGAACCGGCTTCCCATCGCCCCAAAAAGAATCATCGCTCCCGCGCTGGCGCTTCGATGCGCGACGGCTTAGGCGGCACGTAATCCACCAGCGAGTCGACCGGCTTCTTCGCCGCCCACGCAATTCCCCGCAGCAGCATCTGCTGAATCTGGTAATTCGCGAAATTCGCGTACTCGTGTCCCTGCATCCACACAAACGCCCGCGCCGGCTCGCCCCCAGGCAGCGTGTGCTCATAGGTCCAGATTTGCGGCACCACCTCGCCCTTGTGCGTTCCCGCGCTCGGCGTCCCCGCAATCACCGCCGTCGCCAACACGTGAATCCCGGGATCGTGAGCCCACGTCATTTTGAAAAATGCCTCATCCCAGATCGTGATGTTCGTCATGCCCTTGATGATCGGATTCGCAGGATCGACAACGGTGTAAGGGATGGGCGCACCCAGCGTGTAGTTCACTTCTCCATGCTTCTTCGCCCCGCCCACCAGCGTGGCGAAGTACGCCGGATCGGGACCGCAGAGCGAGTCGTGTATGCTCACCAGCCCGCCGCCGCGCCGGACATACGCCTCAAGCGCGGTCTTCTCCTCGTCGCTCAGATAGCCGGCGTCGCCCTTATAGATGATCACCACATCGGTGTGCGCCAGATCTGCAGCCCGCGGCGCGTGCAAAGCGCCATCCACAACCGCCCCGTGCTCAGTGAGAAGTTTGCTCCAATCCGCCAGAAACTGCGGGTAATCGTGCTGCCCGGCGAAGTGCGATTTCAATCCAGCCCAGATAAAAATATGCATGCCTTCAGGATTCTGCCCCCACGGACGCGGTGCCCCTCCGCCGTTGCTATTCGCCGCCTGCGCGCACGCCTGCCGCGCTGGCAAAAAACAGAAGTAAACCAGGCAAGCCAGAGCCAGCGGTCCAGCAAGCCACAAAACTGCCCTGCCGAATTTTCGACATCGATCAGACTTAATGTGCACGAATGAATTCTCCTTGATCGGAGCGAGCCTTACGACGCCTTGCCACAGAAGAACCCAAGATATCCTCCTGAAGTGATCCCGTCAATTCGTTCCGGCAAACGAGCCATATTCCCGAAAAGATCGCATAATCTCCTCAGGGGAAGGATGCCCGTCATGTCGCTGCGCTACCGCCTGCCGTTCACCATGCTCTTCACGATCGCTGCCCTGGCGGTCTCCGCAACGCTCTGTTTCACACCCCGGTTCGGCACGCCCTTCTCGAATAGTCCCCTCCACGCTTCTCTTTCCGCCGCTGCCCTGCCCCATGCATGGCCCGGCACATTCGGCAGCAATGGCGCCTCCCTGCCGGCGGCATTGGTTCCCATTCAGCTCAAGAGCGCGAACCATCTCGGCGTCGGAAAGCTGCTCGTAGCCAGCCGCGGACTTCCCGATCCGAACTTCGCCGAATCCGTGGTCCTGCTGGTTCACTACGATGACCAGGGCGTCGTCGGACTCATCCTCAACCGGCGCACCGATCTGCCGCTCTCTCAAGTCCTCGATCTCAAGGCCGCGAAAGAACGCACCGACCCCGTCTATCTCGGCGGTCCCGTAGAACACTCGGCCGTATTTGCGCTCTTTCAGTCTTCAGCCAGAATTGAAAAAGCCGAAAACATCTTCGGCGGCGTCTATCTCATCTCCGATAAATCCCTCTTCGAAAAAACTCTTTCCGAACGTCCCGATCCCACCGTCTTTCACGTCTACCTGGGATACGCCGGATGGACCCCCGATCAACTGCAGGCCGAGATCAAAGCCGGCGCGTGGTTCGTCTTCCCCGCAGATACCGCCGCAGTCTTCAACACCCATCCCGACTCTTTGTGGCTGCAGATGATTCGCAAAACTGAAATGAAATTCGCCAGCACTGATCCCTTGGCAGAAATCTCCCGGCGGGCACGATTGCCTTTATAATTCCCGCGTTTTAACTCTGCGCCGGTTGACACGCCTCCCGCTCCGTTGATATCAACGAAGGCATTCCATTGGACCCCGATCGCAATTCGAATCCTTCAACAGGAGAATTCCCCAATGTTCAAACCGAATGGCAAATTCGCCTGGTACGAACTCATGACCAGCGACACCGAAGCCGCGGGCAAGTTCTACTCCAACGTTGTCGGATGGAGCACCCACGAAATGCCTGGTGGCGAAGGTCATCCCTACACCACCTTCAACATCGGCGATGTGGGCATGGCCGGCATGTTAAAGCTCACCGGTCACACCGGCTGGATCGGCTATATCGTCGTCGATGACGTCGACGCTCACGTTGAAAAGGTGGTCGCCGCCGGCGGCAAGCTGTGGAAGCCCCCCACCGATGTTCCCGGTATGCTTCGCTTCGCCGTCATGTCCGATCCTCAGGGCGCAGCCATTGCGCTCTTCACGCCCGATCCCGCTATGCCCTCGCCCCAGCGCCCCGCGCCACCCACTCCTGGCACCATCGGCTGGCACGAGCTCTACACCACCGATCTCGAAGGTGGATTCAATTTCTACAACAAGCTCTTCGGCTGGACCAAGGTCAACGACATGGACATGGGCCCGATGGGTGTCTATCGCATCTTCGATGAGGGCGGCCACAGCCAGATGGGCGACGGCGGCATGATGACCAAAGCCCCCCACATCCCCGTCTCCTGCTGGAATTTTTACTTCAGCGTCGATTCCATGCGTGCGGCCGCAGATCGCGTAAACGCCGGCGGTGGGAAAATCCTCAATGGTCCCATGCAGGTCCCCGGCGGCGGCTGGATCATCAACGGCCAAGACCCGCAAGGCGCCATGTTCTCCCTGGTAAGCAGCAAGGAATAGCCCCAAAGACCGGACCACGAGCGCACCCCACCCAGGTCCGGTCTCATAATTCAGACGTGGTCATCCTGAGGCAAAGCCGAAGGATCTGCGGCTGCTTCTTCGGCGCCGTTTGTAAGGTAATTTCCGCATAGCTCACAATGGAAAGCAACCAAGCCTTCGCTCATCAAAACGAACGCATGGAATCAGCGTGCACCAGATTCACTGGGCTCTGCCACGTAGGATCGGAACCACTTCGCCAGCTCAGCTTCAGGCATCACACCAGACGCAACCGCCAGCATCGTACTTACGACTTCCTCATCCGAGGCTCCCATCGCATACCCGTTTAGATCGAGGAATGTTTCGGCGACGACGTAGGCCGTACGTTTGTTACCGTCGAGAAATCCATGATTCTTGCATAGTCCAAACGCATAGGCGGCGGCTAATGCGGCGGCATCGGGCTTCCCGTACGCAACAAGGTTGCGCGGCCTGGCAAGTGCGGAGTCGATTACGGCGAGGTCGCGCACGCCGCGAATGCCGCCATGCTCGGAAATCTGCTCGTCATGGATGGCCAAAACAGCATCAATGGGAATCCAAACCCATCGCTGGGATTTCACTTTGCCAGCTCTCGCAGCGCGTTCCGGCGCCGTTTCATCACCTTGCGCGCAGACTCCATGGCCCTTTCGAATTCGGGATCGAATGGGGTAATCCTGAAACCGTCTTTATCTTCGGTAAGAAAGACTGAATCGCCTTTCTCAACCTTCAGGCGCGACAACGCTTCTTTGGGAAGGATCACTCCCACGGAACTTCCAATCGTCGTCAGTTTCAGTTTCAGCATCATGGCGCCTCTCACTCCACATTCTAACATAGATTAGAATGCCAGCCCGATAAACGACATGTTTACCGCCTGATCGGAGATTACCCATTCGCCAGGGTGCCCGTTCCGCCCGCTCCATTACAATTTTCATAATGAAGCTAGGCGACTTGGCAAGCCGGTTGGGCGCGGAGCTGCGCGGAAACGCCGACGCGGAAATCACCGGCGTCAAGGGCATCGAAGAAGCCGGTCCCTCCGAAATCACTTTCGTCGCCAACCCGCGCTACACGGCCCTCGCGCGCACCACCCGAGCCGCCGCCGTCCTCGTCGATCCCGATTTTCAGGAAATTCCCGCCGCCACCCTGCGCATTAAAAATCCATACCTGGCCTTCTGCCGCGCGCTCGGTCTCTTCTACCAGCCGCCCGCCTACGCGCCCGGCATTCATCTTACCGCGGTCGTTCATCCCACCGCGGAAATCGGTGAACATGCCCACATCGGCGCATACGTCGTGGTCGGCCCACTAGTCCGCCTCGGCCCATACGCAACCCTGCTTCCTCACGTCGTGCTCTACCCCGGCGTCCAGGCCGGCAGCCATTTCTTCGCCCACGCCCACGCCGTCGTCCGCGAAAACTGCATCCTCGGCGATCACGTCACTCTCGAAAACGGCGCCATCATCGGCTCCGACGGCTTCGGCTTCGCCAAAGACGAGCAGGGCCATTGGCAGAAGATCCCGCAATCCGGCCCCGCGCTCCTCGGCAGCCACGTCGACGTCCAGGCCAACGCCACCATTGACCGCGCCACCGTAGGCGCCACCCAGGTCGGTGACGGCAGCAAGATCGACAACCTCGTCCAGATCGGCCACGGCTCCCGCGTCGGCCAGGACACGCTCCTCTGCGCCCAGACCGGCCTCGCCGGCTCCTCGGTCATTGGCAACAACGTCATTCTCGCCGGCCAGGTAGGCATCGCCGGCCACTGCGAAGTCGGCGACGGAGTAATCCTCACCGCGCAATCAGCCGTCTCCCACGATGTACCCGCGGGCAAAATGATCTCCGGCTCGCCCGGCTTCGACAACCGCACCTGGCTTCGCGCCACCGCCATCTTCCAGCGCCTTCCCGAAATGCTCCGCCGCCTCGACCGCCTCGAAAAACAACTCGCAAAATCCTCCCCCGCAGAGCCCCACGAAAAAAATCAGGAAGGAAAAACGGAGTGAAACGGAAAATCCTCCCGGGCCCCATCCTTTTCGCGCCTTTTGCGAAAAGGGTGGGAAAACTCAAAAGCCAGAGCGCTTCAGCCGCCTCAATCCTCCCGTGCCCCATCCTTTTCGCGTCTTTTGCGAAAAGGGTGGGAAAACTCAAAAGCCCAAAAACTCCCCTCTGGGCGCTATTCCTCCTGCCCCTCCTCATCGCCGCCTCCTGCCAGTCCTACATCGTCCACGTCACCGTCGTGAACCACACCGGCTCGACCGTCAATCTCCTTGAGGTCGATTACCCCAGCGCCAGCTTTGGCGTGGATACGCTGCCCGCCGGTGCAGCCTATCAATACCGCGTACAACTCCAGGACAGCGGCCCCATCAAGGTGATCTACTCCGCAGGCGAGAAGAAGCAATTCCAGAGCACCGGCCCCACCCTCCACGAAAAGCAACAGGGCGACCTCGAGATCATCCTCGACCCCACCGGCAAAACCGAGTTCCACCCCAACCTAACCCCCCAAAGCTGACTCGTGAAACGGGCCAAAACTGTCTCACTTTCGGGGTGCAGTCCAAAACTTGTCAAGTGGAAAACTGGGAGTAATAGACTTGGCTAACCCACAAACCTATAATGGCGAATAGATGGCGAAATATGCGATAATAGGGAAAGCGAGTCGGAACCTGTTTGGTTTATGGAACGTTTGTGGAAAACATACAGGTTTAGGTATTGACCGTTGCACCATGAATGGTGAAAGATGGAGCCAACGTTTTGCCGTTGCCGTCCATCGAACAGTGGAAAACGCGTCCGTATGGGTAAAGCCACGAACCCAGCGGAGGCTCTTACCAGAGGGCTATGGGGAGCGCGTCATGGCAGACTTTCAGCAGCATAATGAACTGCGGACGGATGGCGAGGAGAGGCTCGCTGAGCTGATCCTCTACATAAGCCAGGAGTGTGCTTCGGACCCAAAGTTTGGAGCAATTAAGCTAAACAAAATACTCTATTTCTCTGACTTTCTCGCATATGGGACCTATGGACGAGGAATTACGGGAGTTCCTTATTCCCATAGGGAACACGGACCCGCACCGCAACGACTCAGGCCGATTCGCCGTTATCTCGAAGCACACGGCGCTTTGATTGTTAAAAAGGTACCCTTACAGGGAGGAAAAGAGCAGCATCGAACTATCGCTCTACGCAATCCCGACATGAGAGATTTTCGGCCGGATGACATAGCAATAGTAAAAGGGATGATCAAATATTTCTGGGACTTGGACGCAGACGAATCCAGCGATCTAAGCCATCAAATGGTCGGCTACAAGATCACGGAAATGGATGAGGATATCCCGTATAAAACCATTTTCTTCTCTGATCCTCCTCTAACGTCCAAGGAAGAAGAATATGCCCGAATGTTAGTCGAACGGGGTCGCGACCGCGGGTTGCCAGTGGAATTGCCGCTAGGGTAAAGATGGCAAAAAGGCGCTGCATTCGCGAAGAGCAAGAGTATGCGGATGCGATAAGCGCTCTTCGCATAAGCTACCGGCGTTTGGATGAAGCCATAGGGAGCATAGCGGACGTTCTTTGTCAGCATCCAGAACGGTACCCGCACCTGAGAGGTTTTCGCCTTCATCGGGTCCGACTTGCCGGATTTCCGGGCATCCCTGGGTTGTCTATATACTTCACCTATGACGACGATTATGTTTTCTTGATGGATGCGCAGCTTTTCTCAGAGGACGAACAGGAATGAAGACTGAGTCACCCAAACCGATGCCGAGAGAGAAGCAAAGTCTAATCTACTCGTGGGTTCACTTCGACAGATGCTCTCCGTACCTCGCGCTGAGATGCAGAAACGGCTTGTTCAAGCCTCCAAAGAATCCGTTTCACGTCACAAGCGGTACAAGATCGTCCCCGTAGCCCACCCTGAGAAGCCCTGACATCAGCTCTCCACCTTGCCGGTCAGTTCTGCCCAGGTTAGCCTTTTACCCGCTATCTGCGTCACTGCCAGCGCGAATCGATCCGCGTTATTCAGCGGATTGTCTCTATCCGTCTGAGCAACGCACCCTGTTCCGTCGCTTGGTTTAATGATGCACTGGAGTCATGAGCGAAGCGGGAGTGGTGCGGAAGCGGCGTAGCCGCGCTGAGGTGGAGGCGCTGGTTGCGGAATTTGAAGCAAGTGGATTGATGCGTGCAGCATTTTGCCAGCAGCGTGGCCTGGCTGTAGGCACGCTGGATAAGTACCGTCGACGCGTGCAAAGCAAGCCGGAGTCGGGAACCGGAACTCTGGTCCCAGTGGAAGTGGTCTCGTCGCCTTCACGATATGCTGAGAGGGAAACCCGCGACGGCGTTCTGGTTGTTGAGCTGCGAAGTGGGCGTCGGATCGAAGTGGATCGAGGATTCGATGCGCAGACGTTGCAGCGCCTGCTGGCTGTATTGGATAGGACGTAGACGGTGTTCGGGTTTGGACCGGCCACGCGGATCTACGTGGCGAGTGGCACCACCGACATGCGCAAGGGGTTCAACGGTCTTTACGGCCTGGTACGCGACAGGCTGGAATGCGATCCCACGAGCGGCCATGTTTTTCAATGCCCCTTCGATTGCACCCATCTCGAACAAGGAAGGCCGTCAAATACGGATCACCCATCCCTTCCATCCGCTGAACGGCAAGCAATTTGATCTTGTTGAGCACCGCTGTATTTTCACTGAGAGCTTCGTGT
>DASYWU010000031.1:0-132433 GCA_035935755.1 Occallatibacter sp.
CAACATGGTCGTCGACATCGGCGGTGGCACCACCGACATCGCCGTCATCTCTCTCTCCGGCATCGTCTATTCCCGCTCCGTCCGCATGGCCGGTAACCAGATGGACGAAGCCATCATGAATTATCTGAAGCGCAAGTACAACCTGCTGATTGGCGAGCGCACCGCTGAACATATCAAGATGGAGCTGGGCTCGGCCTATCCGCTCGACAAGCCTGTGACCATGGAAATCAAAGGCCGCAACTTGATTGAAGGCGTGCCAAAGACGATCACCATCGACGACAGCGAAATTCGCGAGTCGCTGGGCGAGTGCATCGCGGTAATTATGAACGCCATCCGCGTGGCCCTGGAGCGGACGCCACCCGAGCTTTCCGCCGACATCAGCGACCGGGGCATAGTGCTCACCGGCGGCGGCGCGCTCATCAAGAACCTGGATAAGCGCATCCGCGAAGAAACGGGCCTGCCGGTCTCGGTGGCCGACGATCCGCTGGCTTCCGTGGTGCTGGGCACGGGAAAGATGCTTTCCGACTTCCGCCTGCTGCGCAAGATCAAGATCGATTGATAGAGGCAGGGAACAGGGAGCAGGGAATAGGGAACAGGTAGCCGGGAAATGAAAATAACTATCGCTGATTTCGAAATTCTCGGTGGGCACCGCAACAGCAAATTTGAACCTTTCCACCTAGATTTCTATTCCCTGTTCCCTATTCCCTGTTCCCTGTAGTTATGGAATCCATTTTCAGCCGATATCGAAACCTGGTGGTGCTGCTGGCCGTTCTGGTGGCGCAGATGGTGGGGCTCGCCATGCAGGTGCGGCGCAACGCCGCGGGGCGGAACACCTTGAATCCGCAGGACGCCTCGGGAGTGAGGCTGATCCGGCTCTGGGCCAACGCCATCGTTTCCCCCCCGGAACAGGCCATCCACTACACCGCCAACAGCGTGGTCTGGGTCTGGCAAAATTATTTCTATCTGCGTGGCGTGAGGAAGCAGAACCGGGAGCTGCAGCAGACCGTCGGCCGGCTCAGGCTGGAGCAGGCAGAGCTGCTCGAAGATGCGCGTCAGGGGCAGCGCCTGCAGGCGATGCTCGGATTTCAGGAGCAATACATCTATAAGACGGTCCCCGCCCAGGTCTACGGCTCCAGCGGCAGCGTGGGATCGCATGTCTTCTATATTGATAAGGGCTCAGACAACGGCCTCAAGCGCGACATGGCCGTGATCACCGCCGATGGTGTCGTGGGCAAGGTTCGCGACGTCTTTCCCCATTCTGCGCAGGTGCTGGCAGTGAACGACCAGACCAGCGGCGCCGGAGTAATCCTGGAAACCACGCGCGTTCGCGGCATTCTGCGCGGCAACGCTTCCGGACAGCTCGAAGTAGTCGGCATTCTCGCCGACGAGCGCATCAAGCCGGGCGAAAAAGTACTTACCGCGGGTGGAGACCTGATCTTCCCCCGCGGATTGCCGGCAGGCGAAGTGGAGAAAGTCGTCTCCGATCCGGAACGCGACGGCTTTATCGACGTATTGTTGAAGCCTGCGGCCAAGCTCGATCAGCTGGACGAAGTTCTGGTGATCACTTCCATGCAGTCGCGCTTCTCTGACCAGGAAAAACAGGACATCTCGACCAGCCAGCAGCTTGAGGGTGCGGAGGCGGCGGCTATTGAGGCGCAGCGCAAGGCGGCGGCCATCACCGCCGAGCGCCTGCCCACGCTCATCGAGCCCGATCTGCCGCCAGAGAAGCAGCCAATTAATGACAGCACGCCTCCTGTGCCCATGGGGCCGCCGCCGCAGCCGTTGCATCCTGACCGCTTCTCGCCGATCGCGAATCAGGGAGCGGATTCCGGCCAGGCGGCCGGCGGAACGCAGAAGGATCAGCCTGCCGCGGCGCCTGCCGTTAAGAAACCCGCGGCAAAAGCGCCGGCGGCCAGCAAGGCTCCCGACGCCGCAAGCACGGCGCAGAAAAGCATCGAACCGGAAACCGCGCGGAGGCAGCCCTAGCGATGTCCATGCTTGGCGCGAGCTTTCGCCGCGATATCGAGATTCGCCGCTACCCGTTTCTGGTTTACCTGCTGGTGCCGCTGGCGGCGCTGGTGCTGCAGGCATGGCTGCCGCGCGTCGCCGGCCGTTACGCGTGGTTCGATCTGCCGCTGGTGATCACCGTTTATTTCGCGCTGAGCCGCCGCAGCCCCATCCAGGGAACGTTCATGGGCGCCTTCATCGGGCTCTTTGAAGATGCGCTCTCCCACCGCGCCATCGGCGTGAACGGAATCGCCAAGTCCATCGTCGGTTTTTTAGCGGCTTCCGTAGGCATCCGTATTGACGTGGAGAATTACTTCATTCGGCTGATTCTCACGTTTTTGCTCTCGTTGCTTTCCAGCGCGGTCTGCATTTTCGTCTACCGGGTCCTGCTCGGTCTCGAATATCAGTGGCAGTGGTTCACCGAGGTCTTCATCGCCATCGGCAATTCCGTGGTTGCGGTGTTCTGCTTCCCCGTGCTCGACCGGCTGCAGACGAGGGAATAGGGAACAGGGAATAGGGAACAGACATTAGAGACGAAGGGAACGAAGCACCAAGTAGAGACTCCCGGACTAAGCAGGAACAGGCAATCATCGTGACGAACGTAAGCAAGGAGCCTTCTCGCGAGCCGGCAGGCGGCAGAAGGCAAACAAAACTGGCTGTATTCTGGTAGTAGATTCAAATGTTTTCTGGTTCAGGCAACCGCGAAGAAAAGCTCTCCAGCCTCAAGCTGGCGGCGGTGCAGTACGGCATTTTGATCATGATGCTGGCGCTGGTCGCCGGCCTGTGGCGGCTGCAGGTGCTGAACGTGGAGAACTTCAAGCAACTGGCCGCGCAGAACCGTATCCGCCAGGTGCCCATCCTTGCCCCGCGCGGCAAGCTCTTCGACCGCGACGGCCGCCTGCTGGTAGACAATTACCCCTCCGTCTCCTGTTTTCTGGTGCGCGACCCGCATCACGACGTCGATGCCGACCTGCCCCTGATCGCCGAAGGGCTGCACATGGACCTGAACGACCTGCGAACCACGCTGCGCAGGTATCGCGCGGAGCCCGGCTATCAGCCCATCCCCATCAAGCAGGACATCACGCCCGACGAGCAGGCCTTCATCGCCGCGCATCGCAACGAGTTGCCGGAACTCGACACGATTGAGGTCGAGCGCCGCCTCTATCCGCCCCATGGTTTCGCCTCTCACCTCATCGGGTACGTGGGCGAGCTGAGCGAAAACGACCTGAACACCCCGCAGTACGCCTTCTATGAGCCCGGCGACGTCGTCGGCAAAGCCGGCGTGGAGCGCGCTTACGACCAGGTGCTCCGCGGCGTGGACGGCTCGCGCGACATGATCGTGGACAGCCACGGGCGCGAAGTCGGCTACCTCGGCACCGAGCACGCCATTCCCGGCCACGACCTGAAGCTCACCATCGATCTCGACGTGCAGCGTGCCGCGGAACTGGCCCTTGGCGATCGTGAAGGCGCCGTCGTCGCCATGGATCCCCGCAACGGCGACATCCTCGCCCTGGTTTCCCATCCCAGCTACGATCCCAACCAGTTCTCCGTGCGCATCAATCGCCAGGAGTGGAACCAGTTGCTCACCGACCCCGAGCATCCGCTGCTCAACCGGGCCATTCAGGCACAACTGGCGCCGGGTTCAACCTTCAAAATCCTCATGTCCGTGGCCGGCCTGCAGGAGGGCGTGGCGCAGAACCTGCACGTCTTCTGTCCCGGCGGCGCCGATTTCTACGGGCACTTCTTCCATTGCGACCGCCATCACGGGGCCGAGAATATTGACACCGCCATACCCGATTCCTGCGACACCTTCTTCTACACCCTGGCCGACCGGCTGGGCATCGACACCATTTCCAAATACGCCAAGGAGTTCGGCTTCGGCCAAAAGACCGGCATCGATCTGCCCGACGAGCAGCCGGGCCTGATGCCCTCGTCGGAATGGGTGCTGCACACTCAGCATCACAAGTGGTACGCCGGCGAAACCATCTCCGTCGGCATCGGACAGGGTGCCATTGAAGCGACGCCGATCCAACTGGCGAGGTATATCAGCGGCGTGGCTTCCGACGGCCATCTGGTCCGGCCGCACGTTGTCTTTCCCGACGAACTGTCGGCGCAGATGCGCACGGAAATTGATCAGAGCTACCCCGGGTCGGGCGATAAATACATTCCCATCAATCCGTCGACGTGGATGACCATCACCAACGCCATGGCCCAGGTGACCGAGCCGGGACCGTTCCACACAGCAGTATCGGCGCACCTGAACGGCATCGACCTCGCCGGCAAAACGGGCACTGCCGAAGTGATCAGCGACGCCTTCCTGAAAGCATCCGGGCTCAAGGGTCACCAGACCACCCCCAATGTCTGGTTTGTCGGCGTGGTGCCCCGCCGCAATCCTGAGTTTGTCGTGGCCGTGCTCTGGATGCACGGAGACTTCAGCTATTATGCGGGGCGCATCGGGGCGCGCGTGGTGGCCGCCTACGTCGACAAGCAGCGCCGCCTGGCCCACAACTTGCCCCTGGAACAGGCCAAAAAGCCGCAGCCGCAGGCTCAGCCGCAGAAGCCGGTTGAGGTGGGCGCGGTCTGGTCCACGCCCGGACCGAACGGAACCCACCCGCTCCACGCCGGACGTTTCCTGGTGGACGTCGATTCGCCCGCACCGAAAGCTCTGGCGCAAAATGCAGCTCCGCAGCAGCCCAGGCCCACCCCGGCGCGCCGCAGCCCGGCTTCCAGGCCCGCTTCGGCGGCGCCTCTCGGCGGTCCCAGCCAACTGGGCACGATCATCGCCAAACCCGCGTGGAAGGCGCCCTAACTCCCATGCGCCGAATGCTCAGTTTCAGAGATTTCGATTGGGCCCTCCTCGGGCTGGTGCTCCTGCTCTGCACCGCCTCGGTGCTCGAGGTCTACTCGACCACCGTGCACACCCGCTTCGCCAGTTTCGCCCCCAGGCAGGTGATGTTCATCAGCGCGGGGCTGGTGGGGATGTTTATTTTCGCAAAGGTCGACTACCACCGGCTGTTGAACTGGACTCCCTGGGCTTACGGCCTCGGCATTCTGATGCTCGTGGCGGTGCTGTCTCCCCTGGGGCACAAGGCATTGGGCGGGCGGCGCTGGATCAAGCTCGGCCCGATGCTTGTTCAACCCTCCGAATTCGTGAAGTTTGTGCTCATCCTCGCCGTGGCGCGCTACTTCGCCAACCTGGGCGGGCGCTTCCTCACCTGGCGCGACATCTTCAAGGCCTTCGCCATGGTCGGCATCCCCATGTTGCTGGTGATGAAGCAGCCTGACCTCGGCACCACCCTCACTTACGTCCCGATTCTCATCGCCGGGCTCTTCCTCGGCGGCATCAACCTCAAGCAGGCCACCATCCTGATCGTCACCGGCACCGTCCTGGTCGCCGGCATCTGGACCAGCGGCAAATTCCTCAAACCCTTCCAGAAAGCCCGCCTGACCAGCTTCGTCCATCCCGAAGACGACCCCCGCGGAACGGGCTACCAGGTGATGCAATCGAAGATCGCAGTCGGCTCCGGCGGTATCCTGGGAGAGGGAATGGAAAAAGGCACCCAGACCCAGGGCTACTTCCTCCCCGTGCCCTACACTGACTTCATCTTCGCCGCCTTCAGCGAAGAACATGGCTTTGTGGGCGCGCTACTTGTGCTGCTGCTATACTTCTTCGTATTGATGCGTTTGATTCAAAACGCACAAACAGCCTCCGACCTGTCCGGTTCCCTGCTTATCATGGGAATCGTGGCTGTGTTGACCTTCCAGATCCTGGTCAACGTGGGCATGGTCATCGGTTTTATGCCGGTCACCGGAATCCCTTTGCCGTTGATGAGTTATGGGGGATCTTCGGTGTTGTTTACGTTCCTGGCGCTGGGTGCCGCGATGAATGTGCGGATGCGCCGGTTCGTTAACTGAGCGGCCTGGGCGACGGCCCCGGACGCGGGTTTAAGTTCCACCCCCGAGCACGGCTAAAGCCGGGCGCCGGGAGAACGATTTTATAGGAAATTCGCCGGCACGGGTCCCGATGGGCCGCAGCCTGGCAGGATTGGGTTTATGAGCACGCAGAGGCGGGAGGAAATCCGTCGGCGGCGCATTAAGTGTATGGAAAGCGTTGCGTCCCCGGCACGTTTCCAGCCAGGCGGTCTTGATCTGCCGCCGGGCAAGCCGGAGCGACGGTGTCGAAAGCCTCTGTCGACGGATCACCACGCCAGACAGCGTGTCCGGACAGTGATTCAGCACGTGAGCCGCGGTTTGCCGCCCCCCGGGGCCGGCCCGCGCGCGGCCGAGCATCGGTCATTCCACCCGAATTCCCCATTCCTGCCTGTCTCCTGCGTTTCTGTCTGCCCCTGCCGCCGATCCCGGCAAGCTTTGTCTGCCGGGCGGAAAGGTACGATGGCAAAAGAGATTTGCATATCCAGCACGCCGCACGAAACGCGGCTTGCGATTCTTGAAGACGATCAGCTCGCAGAGATTTACTACGAGCGCGAAAACGAGTACACCCTGGCCGGGTCAATCTACAACGGGCGCGTTACCCGCGTTCTGCCCGGCATGCAATCCGCATTCGTAGACCTGGGTTTGGAGCGCGACGCGTTCCTCTACGTAACCGACTTCATCGAGCTGGAAGACCAGGCGGAAGCAGAAGAACTGGAGCATGCGGCCGCCAGCGGCGCCACCCAGCCTCCGCGCGAGGTGCGGCACGGCAACGGTCGCCGCGATGCGCGCGGCCAGCGAGGTGCACAGCCGGAACCGCGCGCCGAGCGTCGTCCTGCCGAACCGGAGAGCTTTGCCCACGAGGCTCCCGAAGCTGCCGAGGCAGAAAACACAGCCAGCGAAGCGCCGGCCCAAGCCGGCGACGACGCCGATGCACAAGCCAACCGCCGCTGGCGGGGCCGCCGGCACCGCCGCGGCCGCGGACGCGGCACGGGCGCCCCGGAACGGCAGGGCGAGCCGGCGCAGGAAGCGCGCGAGACAGAATCGAGATTCGAAGAGGCGCCCCTCACTTCCGAAGTTGCTCCCGAAATTCACGCTTCGGCGCATTTTGCTGGCGTCCCGGCCGAGCATGTTCAGCCGGAAGGTGCACACCGCGGCCGGCGTTCCCATACTGCCGAAGCCTTCGTGCTACCGGGCGAATCGCTTTCAAAATACGGCGGAACGCCGGCAGCAGAAACGGCAAAAGCCTCCGCCGAATCCGTTCAGCCAACCAGGAAAGGCACCTCCAGGCCTTCCACGCTGATTGAATCGCCGCTCGCGTGGGACGGCAGCGGGCTGCTCCCCGGCGAATCCCTCTCGGGGCGTCGCGGCCGCCAGGCCGAACCTGCGGAAGAACAGCCCGTCGAAGAGCCTTCAGCCGAAATCGAGGAAGGCACTGAGCCTGAAGTGCCCGCCGAGTTGCAGTTCGAGGAAGTGGAGATTGACGACGAGCGCTCTCCCGCCGCCGCTGCCCAGCCTGCGCAAGCCGAAGAGCAGGCCGAAACCGAAAGCGAAGAGTTCGCCAGCACCCATCCCTTTGCCGAGCGCGAAGACGACGTTCCCGCACACGACACACCGGAGTTCGAGCCGGAGGCGGAGAACGAACGCGGCTCCGCTGGCGAAGGAACGACCCATTCCGCACGCGATGCCGCGCAGGCCATCGACGAAACCGCTGCGAACGGGGGCACGGATGATGAAAGCGATGCCTCGGCCTCGCATCGCATCAATCCCATCCCGCCCAGAGGATTCCGTCTCTTCGGGTTAGGCAGCGGTGGTAAAAAGAAGCCCGATGGTCCCGCCGCCGAAACCCATGTGCCCGAACAGCCCGCCCCGGCTGCGGTCGCCCCACCGCCGTCCTATTCGCCGGGAGCCGGCATGGTTGAAGAGGAAGTAATCGAGGGCGAAGAGTACGACGCCGCCCCACATCACCATCGCCACAAGAGTGAAGGCGGCGACTTCGATGATTACGAAGAAGAAACGCTGGCCTCGCAGATCCGCTCCGGCGGCCTGGGCGAAATGTTGCAGGAGGCTCACCTCGACCATCGCATCGACGTCACCTTCGACGAAAAGAACGGCGTCGAAGAAGAAGAAGGTGAAGAAGAGGAAGAGGAGGAGGCCGCGTCAGGGGCGCAGCCGGCGCCCGGGCATCAGCGCCGCGAACGTGGCGGGCGAACGCGCCGCGGTCGTACCACCCCCCCGGGCCGTGGCGGCGATCGCCGTGGGCCCCGCCGCTCCGTCCAGGCAACGGAAATGCCGATCATCAGCGATCTGCTCAAGCCGGGCCAGGAAATCCTGGTCCAGATTGCCAAAGAGCCGATCGCCAAAAAAGGCGCCCGCATCACCAGCCACATCGCGCTGCCCGGCCGCTTCCTGGTCTTCATGCCCACGGTTACCCACGTCGGCGTAAGCCGCAAGATTGCCTCCGACGAAGAGCGCCACCGCCTCAAGCGCGTCCTGCTCCACGAGCGCGGCGAGTCCTCCGGCGGATTCATCGTCCGCACCGCGGCCGAGGGAGCATCCGAAGATGAGCTCCGCGCCGATCTGCGCTTCCTCATTCACCTTTGGGATGAGATCAAGCAGCGTTCCGAGGGCTCGAAATCGCCGGCGCTCATCTATCACGATCTCTCCCTGATCGAGCGCATCCTGCGCGACCAGGTCAGCGCGGATTTCTCCAACATCTGGGTGGATTCCGAAGCCGACTACGAGCGCATCGTGCGCTTCCTCAACCGCTTTTCGCCATCCCTGGTGCGCCGCGTAAAGCTCTACACCAAGGAGACGCCGCTCTTCGAGCACTTCGGCATTCAGGACGAAATCTCGAAGGCGCTCCGCTCCAAGGTGTGGCTCAAGTCCGGCGGCTCCATCGTCATCAACCAGACCGAAGCGCTGGTGGCCATCGACATCAACACCGGCAAGTACGTGGGCAAGTCGGCGCGCCTCGAAGACACCATCCTCAAAACCAACCTCGATGCGGTGCCGGAGATCGTGCGCCAGATTCGCCTCCGCGATCTCGGCGGCATCATCGTCATCGACTTCATCGACATGGACGAACGCAAGAATCGCTTCAAGGTCATGGCCGCGCTTGAGGAAGCCCTGAAGAGCGACCGCGCTCCCACCAAGGTGCTTCAGTTTAACGACTTCGGGCTGGTCGCCATCACCCGCAAGCGGGTCAAGCAGTCGCTGGAGCGTACGCTCAGCGTTCCCTGCCCCACCTGCCAGGCTACCGGCATGGTCAAAAGCGCGGCCACGGTCTGCAACGAGATCTGGGTGGAAATGCGCAAAATGCGCCGGCACTTCGAAAATGCCGACGTCATGCTGCGCGTGCACCCGGAAACAGTGAAGGTGCTCAAATCCGGCAACGGCCGCTGGCTCACCGAGCTCGAAGAACTGGTGGGCAAGAACATCCTGGTCAAGAGCGATCCGGCGCTGCATCCGGAACAGTTCGACATCCAGGGCTGAAGAATCTCAAAATCGTCCACAAAAGCCGGGACCCCACGCCTGATCTCAAAAGGTGCAACGGGGTCCACGGCACAATTTCACGGGTGCGCGAAGTGCGATCGCCTGCTGATTGCGCTTGCTATTCGCTGGAGCATTTTCGCGCGGCTTTTTGCGCGAAGGGTGGGAAGCCACTAATGCCTCCGTGCCCTGTAAACGATCTGTCGCCTGCTGCTCTCAAAGCCATCTCAATTCAGGACAGCAACCTTGAGCCGGTTCCAGTGTCTAAAATGTAGTTGGACGTGGATTTCCCGGGAATCTAATCCCTGATTTTGAGGTTAAGACATGTCAGCCTTCTGTAGTGTGCCTCTGGTGCGTCGCGCCAGTGTGTTCTGTGTTGCGGCCATGCTTGTAAGCGCCGCGGCGTTCGCCGAACCTCCCGCTTCTCCAACTCCCTCTGAAAGCCAGCTCTCCTCCACATCGCCAAACCTCCCGTCGAGTAACTGGAGTTCGAGTCTGGCCGCCGACCAGATCGCCGAATTCCATGCCCCCAACGCAGCCTCGATGGCCCTGCCCTCGGCTCCCGAACCCTCCGGCGCCCAGACCGACAATGGTGGCGGCGGTAGCATGGTGCACCGCGCCATGAGCAATTTCTTCTTTGAAGGCGGTTTCGGTTTCAACCCGCCCATATCGAATTCTGTGGGCAACGGCTGGAATCTCCTGATCGGCGCCGGCGTTCACGTAACCCCCAATTTCGCCGTGCCCATCGAGTACCAGTTCATCCATGACGGCCTGGCACAGTACATCGTCAACCAGGTCGGCACGCAGGGCGGAAACGTTCACATCTGGTCCTTCGGCATCGACCCGATCTTCGACATCGCTCCCAAGGCAAGCAACGATTTCTTCGTGCAGGGAGGCGGCGGCTTCTACCGCAAGGTCACCAACTTCACCAACCCCAACCTCCAGTACTACTGCGACTACTACTACGGTTGCGGCTACGTTCAGGTAAGCCAGGTGGTCGCCCACTATTCATCGAACCAGGGCGGCTTCAACATCGGCGGCGGCTACTACCACCGCTTCGGCGGCATCTACGGTACCGGCAAGATGAAGTTCTTCGCCGAAGCACGTTACCTGGATATCCTGACCCCGGCAGTCACGGCTACCAGTTCCACCACCGGCGCCACCGTTACCCAGGTTCCCGCGGATACCAAGATGATCCCCGTCACCTTCGGCTTCAGTTGGTAGCCGACTCTGACCCGGGATGTACGTCCTTCAATTCTCACCATACTGGGTGCCCCGGGTCCCGCTTCTCGGACCCGGGACTTCACCTCATCCCCACGGCTTGCGCTCCTCTTCTCCAGCACTCCCCACCGCGCCTCGCTCGATCCGTTCGAGAAAAGCGCGCGCCAGCCTGCGCTCGCCGGGATGGCTCTCGCCGTGAATGGAACACAAGTCGAGAAACTCGTCCGCCAGCGCGTTTCTTCGTCCCATCCGCGCAAACGCCCCCTGCATGGCAGCGGCAAGATCGCGCAGCCGTGCCGCCTCAGGCCAGCCGCCAGCCGCTTCCTCGCCGCTCTCGTCTTCGTAGTCTGAAAACAATCCCCTGCGCCCGCGCGCGCACTCCTCCAGGCAGGCCAGCAACTGCTCCGCAAAGGCCCGCTCCGCCGCTTCCAGCGGATCCTGCTCCGCATCCGCTTCATCTGTAATGTAATCGTCCATTCGATCCATGTGCCGCCCCGGCGGCTTCACTTCACTATAGTTGCTCTCGCGCGCCGCTCCGGCCCGCCGAACGGCATCCGCGGTTCCCCAATCCAGAAGCAGTTGCTCGCGCTTGCAATCACGCCCGGCCTCCGCCGCGCCAGCCGCGCCCGCGCTTCCTGCCAGGGCCCCGCAAACCGCATCGCGCCCGGCAGCCGTGGATAGATCCGCGGCAGCATGCGCAGCGCACGATCCGCCGCGCGACGTTCCCGCTCACCATACGCCAACCCGAATTCTTCGCGAAAGCGCACCGGCATCCACGCCGCAGTCAGCGCGCGATACCACCGCGGCGGATGAATCCACGATCCCGTGCCCGCCATCAGGCTCTTCGCAATCTCCCGCGCGGTGCCGCTCACGCCCAGCGCGTCCGACTCCTGCATCTCGCGGTTGTAATCCGCGAACGCACTCCAGTCCGCCGGCAGCGCCTCCCGCGCAATGCCGAACAAACCTGCCAGCGTGCACGACTCGGCATAGTACTGCTCGCGCTCGCCCGCCGCCAGCGCCGGCAACACCGAGTCATGCGCCACCAGCGCGCTTTCCACCAGCGTGGCGAAAACCCAGCGCAGCGCGCTCACTTCGTTGGCTTCGTAGAGCGATCCCTGCCGATACCGCGCCACATCCTCCGTCATGCGCCCGGTGATGTGTGTGTGCAATTCATAAAGATGCCGCGCCGCCGCCAGCGCCTGCTCCAGCGTGCCGAAAACCATCGTGAACACGATGCGAAATGTATTGTGAAAGCGCGCGATCGGGCGATCGAGCACCGAGGAATGTTCTTTGAGCGCCGTCGCCACCCATGGATGCGCAAGCTGCAGCAGCGCCGCGCGCCCCGCTCCAAGAAAAAGCGCCGCCTCGCGATTGACCCGCCAAAGCAGAGAATCCGGGCCGAACACGCCCTGCTCCGGCCCCGCCGCCAGGCGCGCCACGCGCTCCAGCAGCGCCGCGCTGTCCTGCTCGGAAACGTGGGCGACCCAGGTCCGGTTCACGTCAGGCTCCAACTATAATCTACATATCTACTATGTGGACCAGCCGGACCGCCCTCTTTATCAGAAGCACAAACAGTGGTATCAGGTTGGCAGGCTGACGCGCAGAATACCGGCCGTGTACCACGTTCCGCATCCTGCCGCCGCAAAATGCGCCTGCAACTTGCGGTGACTACAATCGAAGCAGGCGATGATTCAGTATCTCTATCTCGGCCGCGTCGCCTACGGCGAGGCGCTTCGTATCCAGGCGGAACTGGTCGCGCTGCGCCAGCAAAACCGCATCGGCAACGCGCTGCTTCTGCTCGAGCACCCTCCCGTGCTCACCCTCGGCCGCAACGCCAGCCGCGCCAACGTGCTCGCATCAGAAGAGCAACTCGCGCGCCGCGGCGTCACTATCCACGAAATCAACCGCGGTGGCGACGTCACTTACCACGGCCCCGGCCAGCTCATCGGTTATCCCATCTTCGACCTGCGCAGCCTGCACAACACCCAAAGCGCGCGTCTCGGGCCCGTCGATTTCGTGCGCATGATGGAAGAGGCGCTCATCGGCCTCTGCTCGAACTACGGCGTCAGCGCCGGGCGCATCTGCGGCCTGACCGGAGTCTGGTGTCCTACGACTGCGTGCACATCGACGCCCAACTCCTCCAAAAGGCTGCCGTCCGCAGGACCCCCCGGCGCGCGCAAAATCGCTTCCATCGGCATCCACGTCGCGCGCGGCGTCACCTCGCACGGCTTCGCCTTCAACGTGACCACCGACCTGCGCGACTTCGAGCTCATCAATCCCTGCGGCATTACGGGCTGCCAGATGACCACGCTCAAACTCGAAGCCGACCGCGAAGCCGGCCCGCGCGCGCAACCACTCCCTTCGCTCGACGTGCTCGCCGGCGAGGCAGCGCAGCAGTTCAGCGAAATTTTCCGCGTGCCCATAGAAAAAGTTCAAAGTCTCGACGCCCTGCGCGCACCAGCCGAAGAAGATCTCGCCCAGCCCCACTTCCCCGCGCAGGACACGCCGCTCGAGATTCCGCGAGAGGTCGAGCGCCTGCGCTACGGCCGCATCAAAGACCGCCCCGTCCGCGCGTGAACGCTGCAGCACCACACCACGTAATCTTCAGCGCGAACCTGTTTTGAAAGGGCACGAATTTATTCGTGCCATAAACGCCGCCAAACTCAGCGCGGGCTTCAGCCCCTGAGGGAACTCTTCCGCCAAACCATCTCGCCATCCGCCATTTATAATCCGGCAGGAACCGCGTGCGCCGCGCCAAACCATTGAGTGAGGGAATCGATGCCGACTGACGTCGTGATGCCGCAAATGGGCGAGTCCATTACCGAGGGCACCATCGCCAAATGGCTCAAAAAAGTAGGCGACACCGTGGCCCAAGACGAGCCCCTGCTGGAAATCTCCACCGACAAGGTTGACGCCGAAATCCCCGCGCCCATCGCCGGGACCTTAAGCGAAATCCGTTTTGCCGAAGGCGATACCGTGGAAGTGAACACGGTTATCGCGGTCATCGGCGGCGCCGCAGCATCGCAGCCCGAAGCAAAATCGCCGGCCACAGCCGCAGCACCAGCACCCGCCGCACAGTCGCAGCCCGCCGCAGTTTCCACGCCCCCTGAAGATGCCCCGCCTTCCGAGCCGGGCCGCAAAATCCGCTCCTCCCCTCTCGTCCGCCGCATTGCCCGCGAGCACCAGGTCGATCTCGCCCGCGTGCGCGGCACCGGTTCCGCCGGCCGCATCAGCAAGGACGACATCCTCGCCTATCTGAAGACGCGCACCGCCGCGCCACAACCCGCTCAGCCTGCCGCAGCGCCGCAACCGCCAAAGCCGCCCTTGCCGCAGATTCCCGGCGAGCTGGTTCCCATGACGCGCATGCGCGCCATCATCGCCGAGCGCATGGCCGAAAGCATGCGCATCGCGCCGCACGTGCATTCGGTTTACAAAATCGACATGACGCGCATCGTGCGCCTGCGCGAGCGCGCCCGCGAGCAATTCGAGAAGCGCCACGGCGTCAAGCTCACCTTCATGCCCTTCATCGCCGCCGCGGCCGTCGAGGCACTGCAGCAGCACCCCATCCTCAACGCCTCGCTCGAAGGCACATCCATCCGCTACCACGTCAACATCAACCTGGGCATTGCCGTCGCGCTTGAGTGGGGGCTGATCGTGCCCGTCATCCGCCAAGCCGAGCAGCGCAGCTTCGCCGATCTCGCCCGCACCATCGCCGACCTCGCCGCGCGCGCCCGCAGCAAAAAACTCCAGCCCGACGAAACCGGCGGATCGACCTTCACCCTCACCAACTCCGGTCTCTTCGGCGACGAGTTCGGCACCCCCATCATCAACCAGCCCGAGTCGGCCATCCTCGCCATCGGCGCGCTAAAAAAGGAGCCGGTAGTGCTCACGGATGCCGAAGGCAACGACACCATTGCGATCAGGTCCATGCAGCACTTCTGCCTCGGCTTCGATCACCGCCTCATCGACGGCGCCGACGCCGGCAAATTCATGACCTACTTCAAAAAGGCGCTGGAAAATTGGAACCGCGAGATCGGTTAGGATTCCCGCTGCGCTTATTCAGCGAGTTTCAAGCGGGTGTGTCCTTCCCGTGCAACAGAAAACGATCAATAAGCCACCAGTGCGTCCTCGAACAGCCGGGCAAGTTCCTCAGTCCCTGCCGGCCTCGGTGAGAGCTTGGTAACGCGGTGCTGCGGCAAAGTCCCTTCGACCAGCGCAGGAATATCGGCCGCGGCATAGCCGAGCGCACGCAGCCCATTAGGCAGCTTCAGTCGCTCGATAAACCAGGTGATGCGGTCCGCGAGCACCTTTCCCGCATCGGCGGGCCGCACGCCCGATACCTCGGCGCCGAGCGCTTCTGCGGCCTCCAGGTGACGCTGCGGATTGGCGCTGGCCGTAAAACGAAACACTGCCGGAGCGTTCAGCACCACGGAGTATCCGTGCGGCACCATCGAGTGATCGCCCGGATATCCGGGGGCAAAATAGTTCTTGACCATTCCCGAGACGGGATACGACATGCCGTGCGGCAAATGCACGCCGGAGTTGCCAAATCCGATGCCGGCATAAGCGGCGGCCAGGATCATGTGGGCGCGTGCCTCGTCGTCAGAAGGATCTTCCACCGCGCGCACAAGGTAGTTCGCGACCATGCGCAAGGCTTGCAGCGACCACACATCGCTGATGGGATTCGATCCCTGATACGCGGGCCGCGCCGACGGCCGATCGGGCAAGGCGCGATCCGAGTAAGGCATGGCCGTGTAGGATTCGATTGCATGACTCAAAACATCGAGACCTGTCGCCGCGGCCACCTGCGCGGGCATGGTGCGGGTATTCTCGGGATCGAGCAATCCGAGAGTGGGCCTCAGCCGCCGGCTGGCAATACCCGTCTTGGCATGCATTCGGGTCAAGTCGAATACCGCCACGCCGGTGGTCTCGCTGCCCGTGCCCGCCGTGGTGGGAATTGCGATCAAAGGCTTCAGTGGACCCGGCACCGGCAGGCCTTTGCCGATGGGCGGATTCACGTAGTCGAGAAAATCTCCCGGCGGATAGGTGGTGTAAAGATTGACGGCCTTGGCGGTATCAATCGTGGAACCGCCGCCGACCGCGACAATCGCATCGAAGTGGCACTGCGCGGCAAATGCAATCGCATGCAAAAAAGATTCGTCACTCGGCTCGACCCGCACGTGGTCATAAAGCGTGTATGCGACGCCATTCGTCTGCAGCGATTCGAGCACCACCTGCACTGGTCGCATGTGCCTGAGTTGCGGATCGGTAATCACCAGCGCGTGATGCGCTCCCAGGTCCGCGAGATCCATTCCGGACTCGCGCGTAACGCCCGCCCCGTAGCGCACGCTTGCGCCTGACATTTCAAAGGCGATTTCGTGAGTCATTGAGAATCGCGCGCCTCCACAGCCTCTGCTTCGGGCGCAGTATAGCTGGCTTATGCAGGTACGGCCAAACTGAGGTTGCAATCGACTCGGGAATGACGGGTCTTAGATGAAGCGCCCGAGCCACCGGCTATCAGGCCGGGCGCCCGGCGCGCGAGGCTCGAAGGGGCCGATCAGGGATGGGGAGTGCAGGGTCCGATGGCTGCCATTGCGATTCTCCTTCGCCATCGGCAAGCCGGGGAAATCGCGAAAACCCAGCGCCCCTGCATCATCCATTGGACCGGCTGAATCATGCGCGGTGATCCATCAAGTCCTTGAACGTAGAAGCCGGATTCGGCGGTTCGGTTGTCCCCATTAAAAAGCGGCTAAACTGTTTGCGCTGACATCCGAGGGACTTTCATGTGCAGGAAACTAGCATTTTTTGTGTGCTTATCTGCTCTGAGCGCAATAGCCCAGAAGCCTCAGCAAAAAACGCCAGTCGATCTGGATTCCCCATATATTCCCGTACACACAGACTCGCGACCGTGTACTGATAGCGATTGGGACTCTTTGTCTCAACCCGCCACCACCAATCTCCTCGCTGATTATGGATTCGAAATCAGACCCCCGTTTAAGTGCGTCGCGGCTGTTGTACCCTGGTTGCCAACTGCGAGAATTATCCGATTGCATGAGTCGCTGGGATTGGACAATTACCGGGAGTTTACTCTTGCACAAGGAAGTCCGTCGGCTCGAGTCTGGATCATCCCAATCGAATTCGGCATGGTTGGATACCCTAACACCGTCGACAACCCTCATCACCTTGCCGCATTCAATGATCTCCTGCGCTTCGCCTCACACAAGCCAGACGAGAATCTGCTCTTTGAATTCGGCAACCTGTATCAATTTATAGTCGGCATGGAGGAACGGTTTGATCCCGCCCATGCTCCCAAGACAATCCGAGACGCACTTAAGGCCAACGATGTGATGTGGAGTACGCAGTCCGATTCCAAAGGCATCACCCTAAAGCACCGGGAGCCGGATGGCGACGAATGGTCTTACACGTACCTGATTTGGGAGTTCTACTTCGAGCGGACCCCAGCAGGCTTTCGACTTTCCGATGTCGAACGCGGCCCGCTAGACCCCAAAACGGGTGACATCAAAGAAAAGGAATAAGCTGCCGGATTGAGCCCACTACCTCGCCCACCCCAGCCCATCCGTGCCCTTTCCCGTAGCGATCAGCCGCGTCGTCTTCCACGTCGCCAGGTCGATCTCCGCCACCTGGTTGCTGTGCATGCACGAAACATATGCCGCCTTCCCGTCGGGCCGCATCAGCACTTCCTGCGGATACGCGCCCACTTTCACCGCGCGCGCCACTTTCATCGTTTGCAGGTCGATCACGTCCACCGAGTTCTTGTCCGGAATCGTCACCACCAGCCAGCGCCCGTCGAGCGTGGGCGCGGCGCCATAGCCGATGCCGTGAATGGGAATCCACCGGCTCACCTTGTCCGTGTGCGTGTCGATCGCCGCCATGCGCGCGCTGGTCTGGTCGGCGGTGAATACCCAGCGGTCGTCCATGGAAACCGAGATGCGCTGCGTGTTGGGCGAAACGTGGATCACGGCCAGCGTCTTGCGCGCCTTCATGTCCAGCACTGACACCGTTCCCGGCCCTACGTTGGCGGTATAGCCGCGCAGGCCGTCGTGCGCGATGGCCAGCATGTGGCTCTGCGGCTGGCCCGTGGGAATCTGGCCGACGATCTTCAGCGTCTTGGGATCGATAATCGTCACCGCCTTGTCCAGTTCGGTGGTGACGTAGAGCAGTCCGTCTTTCGGCCCGAAGACCGGGCAGTGCGGGCGCACGCCATGGCTGAATTCGATGTTGCCGACGATCTTGTGCGCGGCAATGTCGATCACCACGATGTTGCGGCCATCGGTGCCCGGCGAGCCCACGCCGGAGTTGCCGTAGATGGGCACAAACGCCAGCCTGCCATCGGGCGAGCCCGCCACCTCGTGCCCGGTCACGCCGTCTTCCGCCACATCGGCAATCACATTGCCGGCCACAGGATCGACGACCGCCAGGCTGCGATCGCCCTTCTGCGCCACCAGCAGCCGCGCCTGTTGCGAATTTGCGCAGGGAACCATAAGACACACCACCGCCGCAGAGAGAAGAACGCGAAAAATTCTCAAGAAGACCTCGCTGGAACTACGGAATCACTATAGCCCATCGTGTTGCTGACCATCCTGTTGCAACGGAGCTTTGTAACGGGGCACGATTGACTCGTGCCGATCGCGGTTTTTCAGATTCCGCGTTCAGCCCCTGCGGGGATCTCGCCTCCGCTCTCGGTCTCCAACTGTCTCACCCGAGGGGTTCACCCCAGGAGATGTCAATACCCCGTCTCGAAAAAATCTTGCAAACCTCTGAAAACAAACGAAAGATCCCCTAACCAATTTTGCCTATTAATTATTCCCGACGGCGCACAATAGAAACATAGAACCAAACCCGGCAGAAATCCGGTCAGATAAGCTCACCGCCACGCGCAATGACACACCACGCCTCGCAGCAACAAAGCTGATAGCTGAGAGCTGATAGCTGAGAGCTGAAACCCGTCAGCTGCTTTCAAGGAGCCTTCAACGATGGTCAACCTGAGTGAAAACGCCGCGCCCGCACGCGCCTCGCGCCTCATAACGGTCAAAACTCCCGTTTTGATTTTTCACTATGCAGCAATGCAGCAATGCAAAAGTAAACCGCCCCTCGTCTTGAGAGAGGCGGCTTAAAGCGAGGAAATAACTATTCGGCGGCGGCTTCTTCGGCTGCAGGCACTTCGGTTGTTGCGCCGGCTTCTGCCTGCACGTTCACCTTTACGCGCGCGGTGACTTCGCGGTAGAGGCGGATGGGGACGACGAACTCGCCCACGCTCTTGAGCGGCTCGTTGAGCTGGATCTTGCGGCGGTCGATCTCGAAGCCCTGGCGAGCGAGCTCAGCGGCGATGTCCGACGAAGTAACAGAGCCGAAGAGATGACCCTGCTCGCCGGCCTTGCGGGTGAAGCTGAGCGCGACGGGCTCGAGTTGCGCGACCTGCTTCTCTGCCTGCGCTTTTTCCGTGGCCGCGCGGCGGGCGGCGGACGCCTTCATCTGCTCGATGACGGCCTTGTTGGTATCAGTGGCCTGCAGCGCCAGCTTGCGCGGCAGCAGAAAATTGCGGCCATAGCCGTCAGCTACTTTCACCACGTCTCCGCGATGGCCGAGGTTGGCGATGTCTTCTTTCAGGATTACTTCCATGTTGGTTCTCCAGTGGCGGGCGCTACAGGTCTCGCGTCATAGAAACGCAGAACGGCGGCGCCGCGCGAAATTTTCGAGGCCGGCAAATAGAACCGGCGAATTAGTGCCGCGTTGCGAACGGCAGCAGAGCGATGTTGCGCGCCTGCTTGATAGCGCGGGTGAGGCGGCGCTGGTGCGTAGTGCAGACGCCGGTGAGGCGCCGGGGTACGATCTTGCCGCGCTCAGCCACGAAGCCCTGCAGCAGGCGGACGTCGCGGTAAGCAATGGCGTCGATTTTCTCGGTGCAGAACTTGCACACCTTCTTGCGGCGGAAAAATTTGCCGCGGCCGCCAGGGCCGCCCGGGCGTCCGCCGCCGCGGGGTCCACCCCCTCCCCCGGGACCTCCGGATGGGGCTTGCTGGCCCGAGGGTGCTTCGCCCGATGAGGGCGCTTTTGCTTGTGTCTCTTCAGCCATGTGGTTTCCTCTTCAGTCTTTTTCAGTCCGCCTGGCGACGTGCGCGGCGGAACGGTGTTGTTGCCGAGGCAGCCGCGCTACTCATCGCGTCGGCCACAGCGAATTCTGCCTGCTCGTCAGGCGTTGGTGTGCGCCGGTTCGGTTTCTGCCGGGGCAGCTTCGTGGGCCACGGGCTCGGCGCTCATCTTGCGGCGCTCGCCGCGCAGGGCCTTCACCTTGGCCAGGCGCTTTTCTTCTTCGTCGGTGCGCACAGTGATGAACTTGATCACCTGCTCGGTGACGCGCAGACGGCGTTCGAGTTCGAGCACCACGGGGCCAGTCGCCTCGATGACGAGCAGGACGTAGGTGCCGTCGTTGAATTTGCGGACAAGGTAGGCGAGCTTGCGCCGGCCCATCTTTTCGACCGACTTCACGGTGCCGCCGCCATTGGTGACGGTAGTGGAGAAGCCGGCAATCAGCTTGTCAAGATCTTCGTCGGCCAAGTCAGGCCGGACGATGAACATTACTTCGTAAACACGGGACATCAGGTTTCCTCACTGTGGACAGGGAATAGGGAACAGGGAATAGGGAACAGAGAACTGGAACCGGGGATAGTGAACCGTGCACGGTGGCCCTTTCGCTGGTTTCGATGTTGTTAACGCTTCTCGTCATTTTCTGATCCCTGATCCCTGATCCCTGATCCCTCGTTTTTGTCTTTCCGGTTGAACTCGTTCATTGCGGCTGCCGGTCCTGCTTCCAGAATTCGGCGAACTGCGGTGGCCGCGCGGTCGAGCACTTCATCGAGCACGGCCAGATCTGCTTTGCGCATGGGCGAGAGCAGATAATCCCTGCCCGGCCTCTTGCCGCCTGCTGCAACAGCTTCGGGCGGCAAATTCGGGCCCACGCCGATGCGCAACCGCAACCACTCCTGCGTGTCCAGGGCATTGGTTACGCTGCGGGCTCCGTTGTGCCCGGCAGGCGAACCGCGCTCCCTGATCTTGAGCTTTCCCAGCGCCAGGTCCAGTTCGTCGTAAATGACGAGCAGGTCCTGCTCGGGGTCGGCTTCGAACTCGCGAACCAGGGCGGCAACTGCGGCGCCGCTCAGGTTCATGTATGTCTCCGGCTTGGCCAGGACCACTTTGCGCCCTGCCAGTCGGCAAGTCGCGGTGAGTGCCCGGCAGCGCCGGTTCTGAACCACAACGCCTTCCTGCTCGGCGATGCGGTCAATGACCATGAACCCTGCGTTATGCGGGGTCCACAGATACTCGAGGCCGGGATTGCCAAGCCCCACCAACAGGAACGGGCCGGTCCGGCTTGTTGGCCCGGATGCCCCGGCGAGTTGCGTTGATTCGCCGGAGCGCGGGGTTTCGTTTGCCTCAGCCAAGGCTTACTTCTTTGCCTCGGACTTCTTTGCTGCCGGGGCCGCTTCGGCGGTCTCGGCCTTACCCTTCTTGGCCACCTCAGGCTCGGCGGAAGCAGCCGGCGCCGCACCTTCAGCAGGAGCAGCCGCAGCCGCTTCTTCAGCAGCCGGAGCCACTTCTTCGCGGATTGCAGTTACGTGGGCCACCGTGGCATCGGCGGGGCTCAGTACCTTCACCTTGTCGGAGTGCGGCAACTCGCTTACGCGCAGCACACCGTGCATTCCGAGGCCTGAGACATCCACGTCGATATGGCTGGGGATGTCTGCGGGCAGGCACTCGATTTCAACCTCGCGCAGCACCTGGTCGAGGATGCCGCCTTCGGTTTTGACACCTACCGGGGTGCCCAGGAGCTTGACGCGAACACTGACGCGGAGCGCCTTGTCGAGCGCGATACGCTTCATGTCGATGTGGATCAACTGATCCTTGATGGGCTCGCGCTGCCAGTCGACGATCATGGCCTTGGCTGCGGACTGGCCGGAAACGTGAACATCGAAGATGGTGTTGTGGCCGGTCTCGGAAAAGAGGATCCGGGAAATCTGCTTGGGGTCGACCTCGACGGCAACCGGATCGGCTCCGGGACCATAAAGGACGGCGGGAATATTGCCGGCGGCGCGTACACGGCGCGCGGCATTCTTGTTGAATTTGCCCTCGCGGGGCTTGGCTGTGACTACTTCAGGCATTCTCGTTTTTCCTGTCTCGGGCACGGAAAGCAGCTTGTAGCCGGTAGCCTGTAGCTTTGGCGTCGTCAACGAGCTGAACTTCCGCTCCCTTTGTGAAGCAGCTCCACCTGGAACTGCGAGTGCTTTTCAAATCACCTGATAGCTAAAAGCTACCGGCTACTGGCTACTAGCTAGGAAAACAACGTGCTTACGCTGGTCTCCATGTGAATGCTCTCGATGGCCGCGCCCAAGAGGCCGGCAATGGAGAGCACCTTGATTTTTTCCACCTTCTGTGCAGCTTCGCGCAGAGGAATCGTGTCGGTGACGACCAACTGCACGAGGCGGGAATTGGCAATGCGCTCGATGGCCGGACCGGATAGGACGGCGTGACTGGCACAGGCGTAGACATTGGCTGCTCCATTTGCGTAGAGCGCGTCCACGGTCTTGACCAGGGTGCCGGCGGTGTCGATGATGTCGTCGATGATGAGGCAGGTTTTGCCGTTGACTTCGCCGATGACGTTCATCACTTCGGCGACGTTCATGTCGGTGCGGCGCTTGTCCACGATGGCAAGCGGCGCGCCGATTTTCTGGGCGAAGAATCGGGCCCGCTCCACGCCGCCCGCATCGGGCGAGACGACGATGAGGTTGGGCAGATTGAGCTCGCGAAAGTAACTGACGAGAACTGGGCTGGCGAAGAGGTGGTCGACGGGAATGTTGAAGAAGCCCTGAATCTGCGCGGCGTGCAGATCGACGAAGAGGGCGCGGTTGGCGCCGGCGGTAGTGAGCAGGTCGGCGATGAGCTTGGCGCTGATGGCCACGCGCGGGCGGTCTTTGCGGTCCTGGCGGGCGTAGCCGTAGTAGGGCACGACTACCGTGATCCTGGCCGCCGAGGCCCGCTTGAGCGCGTCGATCATGACTAATAGCTCCACCAGGTGCTGGTCCACCGGATAGCAGGTGGGCTGCACCACGAAGACGTCCACGCCGCGGACGTTTTCGAGCAATTGAAAATAGACTTCGCCGTCGGCGAATCGCTGTAACTTGGCTTCGCCTACGGGCACGCCGATGTGTTTGCCGATGGCTTCGGCGAGCTTCGGGTTGGCGGTGCCGCTGAAGAGCTTGAAGCGTTTGTCGTCGCTCAAGCGCGTCTTTTTGCGCTCGGCGGGCACGGGCTTTTCTTCCCGCGATTTTGCCGAGCTGTCTTTGCCTGCTTTCGCGCTTTCCGGCGCGGTTTCCGCGACTGTCGTTGCCACCTGCATCTCCGATACCTCCAAGCTGGTTTGCTTTGGCTGTGATCCGGGACTACGAATTCAGCAAACTTTCTGGCTGGGCGACCAGGATTCGAACCTGGATAAGTGCCTCCAAAGGGCACTGTCCTACCATTGAACGATCGCCCAGCAGGCCCGACAACCGAGGGCGAGTCTCTCTCGCCTGACGGATGCCTGTCAACGCACATCCTGAAGAAGCATTTCGCGCCAGTAGCGGGAGCGTGGGAGGGTGCGCGTTATGCGAACTTCCACGTTTTCGATCTCATTTTTCACCCGCGCCTGTGCTGCTTCCGCCTTTTCGAGACTGTTGTACAGCCCGAAGAGGGCCGAACCGGACCCGGACAGCGAGGCGAGAATGGCGGCCTCCGGGGTGCCTTCGCCCGCAAGAAGACGCTTGATCGCACTGAGAGAGGGATGCTGAGGAAAGACGACTCGTTCGAAGTCGTTCTGAATCCAGCTAACAATCCCGGTGCGGACAAGCGCGGACTCGTGGGGTCCGGCCAGGTCCTCTCCCGCGGAGAGGACACCGGAGGAGCCAGCCCACCCTGCCCACCCGGAGCTATCCGAGAAGGCTGCTGCGTAAGCACGGCTCAACTCGTTTAGTTTATCGGCACTTGCCTCCAGGGTCAAACCTTCGACGGCGCAGAGGGCGTCCCAGTCGCTGAAGGCGCGGGGGGTGGAGATGCCGACGGCGGGAACGGCAATCACGCACCATGTTTCGGGGATGTCGGGGAGGGGAGAGACTTTCTGGCCGCGGTCGACGCCGAGGACCGTACCTCCAAAGAGGAAAAGGGGGACGTCGGAGCCGACCTGGGCAGCGAGTTCAAGCCGGTGGGTGGACCAGCCGGAGATTTCAGTCGGAGTTTCGGTGTGGCGGGTGCTTCCCTCCCAGGTCTCAAAAGCGAGACTTGGGGCACCCGGTTTGGGTGAGATGCCGAGCTCGGTTTCAAGTCCGACGAGCGCGGCGACGGCATTGGCGGAACCGGCGCCGAGGCCGCCCTGGATGGGAAGGCGCTTCTCGATGTGGATGTCGACTTCGGCGGCGAAGCCGAGTCGGTCAAGGGTAAGCTCGACCATTTTCCAAGCGGTGTTGCGGCTGTCGGTGGGGACGCGCTGGTCGTTGGTCGTCAGGCGGATTGTGGTTGCGGGGGTACGGCGCGCGGAAACGGTGACTGTGTCATAGATTTCAAGAGTTTGATAGACAGTGGCGAGGCCGTGGAAGCCGTCCGAGCGCGGCGCGCCGATGTGGAGACCGAGATTGATCTTGGCGTGCGAACGGACTGCGGTGGGCATCGGAAATATTGTAGGTCCGTGACGGCATTGGCGGTCCGATTCTCGCCATGCCGATCAACTTGCGCTGATCCTGCTCATTCTTTCGCAGGCGCAAGGTCAAGCTGTTTTAATGCATCTGGCCATGGGACCCTCGTGCCGCTCGCTCTGGCGTAAGCGATCGCCTGGCCCATGTGTTCATGCGCATGCGCGAGGATTCTCAAATAAACTCGCCTGACGGTTGTTGTCTCTCCAAAGAAGCTCCCCGTTTGTTCAAGATCCTCAGGAGTACACGCGGAAAAGGATCGCCGCACCGCATCAAAGGACCGCTCGAGCAAATCGATGACTTCTTCTTTGGCGGCGAGAGCATTTTCCAGCGCGAGATTCCTGCGTACCGTGAAGACGATCTGCGCGAACTGGTCGCCTTGGAGAGCGCCGTAGAAATGTTCGGTTGCGGGTGATGGCACGCCCGCCATCCGTAGAAGCATGAAGTTGGCGGTTGCGACGTGGACCAGGACAGCCGCAAAGGATCGCGCATCCTCCGCAGGCCTCCAACTGTACGTCTCGTTCGGAACAGCAGCAGCCAATGCGAGAAGTTGTTTCTCAGGAATGCCGAGTTCCCATAGATACTCCCCATGAAATCCAGGCATGCGTGAGCTCATGGGCGGTCATCATACTCCGTGGACGTTGAGGTGGCAATTGTGCCCTACGCCTTGCGCTTTGCTTTGCCGGAGTGCTTCAGATCCTGCCAGTCTTTTTCTGTCTGGTCGGCGTAGAGTGCACCGAACTCTCCGAGGGCGTCTGCGAAGGCATTTCCCGAGCCGAGATAGCCGGAGATCACGGCGGGGTCGCCGGAACGCGCGTGGCCGCGGGCAAGCAGTTCGCCGCATACCTCGGCGTAGGCGAGCAGTCCTTCGCCGGCGAGATCATTTATATCGACGGAACCTTTGTGATCGTTGAGCTGGCGGACGAGGTATTGGCGGCCGCCCATCTGGGTCCAGCCGAGGAAGGGGTCGGACTGCAACTGCATGGCACGTTGGCCTTCGGCGGCGCGCTGGCCGTTATGGTGCGAAGGATGCGCGTCAGGTAGATAAGGAGCGTAGGCTGAAGGCGCTTCTTCTTTGATTTGCAGGAAGAGAGGATCGGCGGGGCTGTTGCCTTCGAAATAGACACAGTAGTCGCGTAGTCCGACAGAGCCGGTGCCGACGACTTTGAAAGCCACGTCGACGGGCCGGTAGAACGAGAGCAGATGCTGCCGCTCGGGCAGGATGTGTTCGCGGTAGGCGGAGAGCGAAGCCAGCACGGCGCGGGCCTGTGAAGGCGGGATGCGAAACAGCATCGGTTTCGCTTCCTTGAAGCGCCTAGGCCCATCGGAATTCGAGGATGCTGGTTCGGTGATCTGCGCGAGCGTATGCTGCGGCGTGGCCCGTTCGGCTTTGAGCAGCGCGGCGCGAACAGGACCAGCCAGGCCGATGCGATGCACCTGGTAGCGGGCGATCTCAAGGGCGGGCATGCGGGCGAAGTCGCGCATGCGGCTGGCGTACCGTTTGACGCAGCGCGCGGCAGCCTGTCGGGAAGCAGATTCTTTGTGGCCGGAGGCGCGCCCGGAGAGGACCAGCGATGCGGCCATCCGTTTCAGGTCCCATTCGAAGGGGCCGCGGATAGTTTCGTCGAAATCGTTGATGTCGAAAACCAGGCGGCCGTCAGGTGCGGCGTAGACGCCCATGTTGCGCACGTGCGCATCGCCGCAAAGCTGACAGAGGATGCCGGTGGAGGGTAAACGGGCAAGATCGGCGGCCATCACCGGGGCCGCACCGCGGAAGTAGGCAAAAGGCGACTGGCTCATCAAATCGTACTTGAGCTTGATGAGCGCCGGTACCCGGCCGCGCATGGTGCGATCGAGGAGCGAAAGCGCGGATGGCTGGCGTGCTTTGGCGCTGAATGCGCCGTGATGGTGGCGGCCTACCTGTTTGCGCCGCGCCTGCCCCAGATGGCGGCGCTCTTCCGGGGTCGTCCAATGCATAGACGGGACCATACACGGCGAGCGAACCGAAGCGCAACTTAAAGCGTCTACCATTTAGACTTTTGGAGTAAGCTTCTCTCCTCCGGCGGCAAGAATTCGAAGCCGAAGCCGGCCCGCTCAAGGACAATCCCAGGAGGAATATCGTTGATTCGCGCATCCGCCGCCCTTCCCGCCTTTTTTTTCGCATTTTCAATCGCAATCGGTGCAATTTTGGCAGGGGCTCAGCAGAAGCGTCTGAGCGTCGATGAGATCTTCGCGTACGGTCCGATCGAGGGAAATCCGCCGGAGCAACTGCACTGGTCGCCGAATGGCACGCACCTGACCTATCTGGAAAGCGGAGCGATGATCGAAGTGGATTCTGCCAGCGGCAGAACGCACGTGCTGATCAGTCGCGATAAACTCGCGCCTCTCGTTCGGCAGGGCGGGACGGAGCAGGATGTCGACCATCGCCAGCGCTACCACATGTCCAGCTATTTCTGGGCGCCGGATGAAAAGCACATCATGTTCGATAGCGACGGCACACTCTGGGTTTACAACCTGGAGAACGGAACCGGCGTGCAGGTGGCGTATACCGATACGGAAGCAGGGGACGATCCGAAATTCTCGCCGGACGGAACCATGATTTCTTTCATCCGCGACCACGGCAGCCTGGCAGTGGTGAGATTACGCGAAACGGGCACGCCGCAGATCGTGGTTGCACCTTCGCAAAAACCGGAGATCCTCAACGGCGCGGTGGACTGGGTCTACGAAGAGGAACTGGACGTGCGCAGCAACTATCATTGGTCGCCCGACTCAAAGAACCTCGCATACCTCCAGATGGATGAGAACGCCGTGCCCGCTTATCCGCTGGTGGACTGGATTCCGGTGCATCCGACGACGTATCAGCAGCACTATCCGCAGCCGGGAGATCCGAATCCCGACGTCCGCGTGGGCGTGGTGAGCGCAAAAGGGGGCAAAACCACATGGATCCGGCTGCCCTTTCAGGCGGGAGAGGACTACATTCCTCGATTTGGATGGGTCGACGACAAGACAATCTGGGTGGAAACGTTGAGCCGTGACCAGAAGCACCGCATTTTGTATTTTGCCGAGACCAGCATCGGTGATGCGCAAAAAATGCTGGAGATCGACGACGACAAGTTCGTTGATGACAACTACGACATCTACGTGGAGCGTGGACACATCATTCTTTCCAACTGGACCAGCGGCCACAACGAAATCTATCTCTACAGCTATGAGAAGGACCATCCGCTCTCGCATCCAGCAAAGATGGAAAAGCAGCTCACGACCGGCGACTACGAGGTGACCGACGTATATAACGTGGATCACGAAGCCAGCGTTGTAGACTATGCGGCTAACCAAGGCAATCCGCTGGACCAGCAGTTGTGGGAGGTGAACTTCGACGGACAATACCGGCAACTGAGTACGGGCGGGGGATTTCACGAGGGGAACTTCGCGCAAGCAGGTGGCGGGTACGTGGACAACCGTTCCACGCGCATCAGCCCGCCGACAGTGAGCGTTTGCCGGGAGGTGGAGGCCTGCCGCGTGTTCTGGGCGACACGGGCACTGCAGGCGTATCACCTGCGCGCGCCGGAAGAGCTTCAAGTGAAGGCAAGCGACGGCACGGTACTTTACGGCACGCTTCTGCTGCCCGAGAGCAACAAGGGCGATGCCAGCGTGCCGCTGATCGTGAATCCCTATGGCGGGCCGGATGTTCAGGATGTGCAGAATCGCTGGTCGAATACGGTGTTATTTGACGAGCTACTCGCCGAACGCGGGTTTGCGGTGCTGCACGCGGACAATCGCGGAATGGGTGGGCGGGGTCGCGCCTTCGCCCAGGCGGCTTACCACCAGTTCGGGCCGATGCAGCTTGCGGATCAACTGACGGTCATTGACGCCGCGCTGAAGCAGCACCCCGAAATCGATCCTAAGCGGCTCGGCTGGTGGGGATGGAGCTGGGGCGGCACCTTCACTCTCTATGCCATGACTCACTCGGATCGCTTTCGCGCCGGGGTGGCAATTGCGCCGGTGACGAACTGGCGAGACTACGACTCGATTTATACCGAGCGCTATTTGAGTACGCCCACCAATTTCGCGCAAGGCTACCGGGATTTCTCCGTACTCGAATCTGCGGCGAACCTGAAAGGCCATCTTTTGCTGGTGCATGGAACCGGCGACGACAATGTGCACATCCAAAACACAGTGCAATTCGTGCAGGCGCTTATCGATGCAGGAATTCCCTATGAGCTGAAGATATTTCCTCGCGAAACGCATTCACTGAGCGGGGCCAAAGTGCGCACGGAATTGTACCGGAGTGTTCTTGGACATTTCGAGAGGTATCTGATGCCGGCGGCTGAGGGGCAATGATTCATCATTGTCCTATTGCGGATGGCGTGATGAGCCATCGGGAAACCCGGCTCAGAAGGAAGGATCGAGTGAGCCCTGCGACCATTACAGCTCGTGGCGGGTGAAGATTTCGTCCTTTTCTTTCTTGGGGCACTTGGTGCATTCCATGCAGCAAACGACAAAGATAGCCACCGCTGCCGTGATGACCAATGCGATGATCGTTGCGCCCGTCGAAAACCACTCTGCCATAGTATGCATAAACGACATGCCGGTAACCGGACCGGATCCGGGTACAGGCCCCCCAAAAGAATCCCCAGATACCCTCATTATTATGACGTATGGTTCATCTCCAGGGTTGCGGCTCGTTCCAGACCGGGCTTTATCCTTGATAAAAAGTGAAGATAAGGCGAAAATAGCTCTCAAATGCCGGCGCCTTCGAACATTCCGGCTAGTTTTTCAATCCCTGAAGATTGGCCTGCGGAGCTCCGGCAATCGGCGGGCGCTCGGGTAGGTGGCGACTTGGCGGAAAACCGCCTCGCGGCTTGCGAGACCGGACCCGGCGCTGCGCTCAACTGGCTCTTCGTCGACCTGAACTCCTATTTTGCTTCGGTAGAGCAGGAGGTGCGGCCGGAGCTGCGAGGCCGGCCGGTAGGGGTGGTGCCGATGATGGCAGACACCACCGTTTGCATTGCCGCCAGCTACGAGGCCAAAGCGTTCGGCGTGAGGACGGGAACGGTGGTGGCCGATGCCAAACGGATGTGTCCCGAGATCGTGCTGGTTGAAGGGCGCCACGAGCTGTACACCGAGTACCACCACCGCGTCGTAGAGGCGGTGGAGAGCTGCCTGCCGGTGACGGCCGTGCTCTCGATCGACGAAATGGCATGCAAGCTAACGGGCCGCGAGCGTCCGCTGCTGGCCGCGCTGGAGCTGGGACGCAGAGTGAAGGCGCGAATCCGCGAGCGGGTGGGGAACGCGCTGCGCAGTTCCGTTGGGCTGGCGACGAACCGATATCTGGCCAAAGTGGCCAGCGATATGGAAAAGCCGGACGGGCTGGTGGCGCTACCGCTGGATCTGCTGCCGGAAGCGTTGCGGCATCTGGAACTGCGCGACCTGCCGGGCATCGGGGCGCAGACGGAGAAGCGGCTCAACCAGCGCGGCATTCACTCGATGGATGATTTGCTGGCTCTCAGTTGCGAAAAATCGGGCGAGGTGTGGGGATCTGTCTGGGGCGAGCGGCTGTGGCACTGGCTGCGCGGCAAGGACTTTGAGATGTCGGAGACAGACCATCTGAAGTCGATCAGCCATCAGCACGTACTGGCTCCGGAAATGCGCACGGAAGAGAAGGCCTGGGCGGTGGCCCACAAGCTTCTGCACAAGGCGGCCATGCGTCTGCGGGCTGGGGATTTGTGGGCCAGCAAGATCGGCCTCGCTGTCGGCTTTGCCACTCTTCGCGGAGAGACCGGCCCCTTGCCGGTGAGTCGCTTCGGCGTGCCTACGCGGGGATGGCACGACGGACTGAAGCTCAGCGAATGCCAGGACAATCTCACGCTTATCACGGCTTTGCGGCGGCTCTGGGAATCGCGCCCGCGAGGCCCGGAGTTTGAGCACCCGTATTTCATAGGCGTGGTGCTGGGCGATCTGGTGCCGGAGCGTCTGCACACACTGAATCTGTTCGAGGGACTTGAGGATGAGCAAAGCCGCGCCAGGTTGCTGGAAATCATGGATGCGCTCAATCACAAGTACGGGCTGAGCACGCTGGCGCCAGCCTCCATGCTGACGGCGTTCAAAGCCGCACCCACGCGGATTGCGTTTCACAGCGTGCCTGACGTCTTCTAACTGACAATTCGATGACAACATACGGCGCGGTTTTTGATCTGCTTGGAGGGCAGTCCATAAGGGGCTTGCGGGATATAGGCGGATTTGCGAGAATGAAGCCCCGGCTCGTTTGGGTGCCCCGATTTCCACAGAACGTTCCGGTGGGGGTTTCGCCTCATACCAATTCATACCCGAGCCCCGAAAGCGATTCTGTTGCGGATTTGCGAGGAAGCAACACCTGTTTGGGAAGCAACATCAGAAAAACCTGAAGAGGCCGCTAAAAAGCATTCATTCATTTTTATCTTTCATTTTCGTAGCGCGGGAACGGGTCGAACGCGGCTCAGGCGTTTGATGGACCCGTAGCGCTGTATCTTTCAGGGACTGCCCGAGGGCGGTTTCGCCCCCAGGCTTCTCTCAAATTCACCCGGGCTTAAAAGTGAAGTGGAAGGGGCATCGAATGAGCCTCTCTTTTCGTTCTCTCGTCGTGATGATGATCCCGTCGTTGTGTCTCGGCGCCGCCGCAGGGTCGTATCGCTCCGCCATGGCGCAAACCACCAGCACATCCGAATCACGCGCTGCGCACATTGGCACTGAGTTGGGCCAGCCCGCGCCAGAGGAGACCGTGGAAGTACCGGGTCCGCTGCGTTCGTTTTTGCGCATGGCCGGCATCAGCCAGGAGATCGGTCCGCCGGATGTGCTGCCAATGCTGGCGCGCAACGTCTCCGTTTGGGGATATGAGAACGGGCGTGAAACGGAATTTCTGCGCCTGATTGTGCGCTATGTCCATATGGCGCGCGAACTGCGGCGCATGGCCGGTCCCGACGGAACCCTGCACGTGGCCAACTGCAATGACGCCCAGAGGCTGGTGCATGTTCTTGGCTACACCTTTGAGAAACCCTGTGGGCAGAAGGACGCGTACCTCACGACCGCGGAAGCGGGACGTGCATTCCTGACCGTGGATTCGGGATTCCCGCTTACGCAGCTCGAACAGGATCTTCAGAGCGGCACTCCCTTCAGCTATTCGTTCCCGGCAACGCCAGTACCGGTTGTGGGAAGCAAGCGGGCATGGGCGTCCATCAGCCAGCGCGGCCGCCGCGCTGGCGGCGACATGCTGGACATCCTGCTCAATGACCCGCAGGTGGACCGGCTCTATTCGGCGATGTCACGCGTCGACTCGCAGACAGCGGCGCGGCTGTCGATGTCTCCCGGCCTGGGTAAGCTGCTGCCGGTTGCCGACATCTTTGATTTTTACGGGAGCCAGATTTGCATCCGCTCGGGTTCGATAGTCGTGCCCGGCGGGAAGAGCGCGGAAGCGGCGTGGCGGGATCTGGTGGGCGCGAGCCCGAGCGCTCCGGGGACCTTCGTCGATCGTCTGCTGGCACACGATCGCGGCTGGATGGCGGCCTATTTCGACGCCCTGTCGCGCGTATCCAGTAGCCAGCAAGCCCACCTGACGCAGATGCCCAGGTTGCGGTCCCTGTATGATGCGTGGCGTTCAGCGGGGGCGAAACTGGGCGCGGCGGAAGGCGTTTTTCCACGCAATGCAGACCTTGTCCTGCTGTTCACCCGGTTGCAATGGACAGCGAGCGGCGCCCCGGTCATTCCCGGAGACGCTACGGATTGGAGAGATGCCTTTGGAAGGCAGACTGATTCCAAGGTTCTTCGCGACTTGTACCGCCATCAAGGCGACTGGACGAGCGCGGACAAGCTGCTGGAGAGACTGGTGGCTGCAGCGAACGTGGAGACGGATAGCGGGCCGCTGCAGCTCTATCTGACGCTCAGCGCGATCGATCGCGGCAGGCCGCAGGGGCAGCAGATGTCGGACGCGACCGTTCACCTCCTCACTGACAAATATGACAACTATAAAGACTGGTATCAGATATTCAGCGAGTTTCCCGAACTGAACGACGCGTCCATTACGAGCTTTGTTCAGACGGCAGACAGCGTGAATGCGGTGTCAAACTCCACACTGCGGGCCAACGCGTTGGGTGCATTCCAGGCGGACATCGCACTGTGGGAAATCCTCGCACGGCAGGGTGAGATCCCGGAAAAGGCGCTGAATACTTCGTGGCAGGGCGCGGTCGATCCATTCAAGAAGTTCAATTCGAATTCCGAGTTGTTCGACGCGGCGAGCAGTTCCCTGCGATCCGCGATGGTTGCAGCGGGCGGCAGTTCCGACATCTCGCAATTTGAGGTGATCGATCTGCTGGCTGGGCCTCCGCAAAAGAATGAAGCCGGCAAACGGATCCACGATGAAATGGTGCAGCGGATGTCCGCGGTGCTTGACGATCAGCGGCTGGTATCGCTCGATTCGCTCTTCGGGCTGTTTGACGGACTGAACCAATTGGCGCACGGGCAGAAAGTAAGCGACTCGCTGCTGCAGATGGCGGGCGATCTGCGCGAGTTTGAGCTGCCGCGGCCCATCTTCACCGGCAGCGAAAGAACGTCGTGGTCTCCGGTTGTATACAGCAGCCGCCATGCCGAGTTGCAGGTGAGGACAGACCTGACCAAGGTGATCCGGACCCCGGGGAACGCCGCCCAACTTGAGGATGCACGCGGGCGCCTGGCGCCGTTCCTGAGGGACACGCTGGTGGGTCTGGTCTACGCCTACTATGAGCCACCGGGCGCGCAGGTGCTGCGCAACAATCCGCTGTTTGTGCGCGCGCACGACTTTTCCGCGGCTTCGGTGCAGGGAGTGAAGGACATATGGGGCACGCCGGTGCCGGTGGGTGTTGGCGTGACCGCTGGCGGCGGAGCATTCCTCATGGGCTCGCTCGCCGATTTGCCGTATGCGCTGGCCTACATGGAAGAAGACTTTATCGCTCCCTCGCACGTGCAGGCGCTGATCTGGAAAGAGACCGTGCCCGTGCTGCTCACCGACGCGGTGGTGCCGCGCTGGTGGAATGTGAGCCATAACGAACTGCATGCCGCGGATCTTTATCAGCGCGCCGGGGAAGAGCTTTTGACCGCGGCCGCGGCCGATGCGCAACTGCGTGGAAAACTGGAGCCGATCCTTGCCGGTTGCATGACGACGCGCCGGCTCGAGGAGTTTGAAAACGCCCTTCAGAGCAAGGCGAACCTGGATGCCTTCATGCCACAGGTGCTTCCCACGGAATCTTTCTATCTGGCGGCCGAATATCGCAAGAGCAATCCCAGTGATGCTGCGGGCTTTGGCGAAGCCAGCCGTGCCCTGGACGAACTGGCTCGGACGGATCCCGCCGCCGTAAGCCTGGAGCGGCTGAGCAAGGATTTTGGGGTGCCGCATCCGGAAATTGCGCAGAGCGATGACCCCAACCTGTTGTTCACGGGGATGTTCCCCATTTCCGGCGGCTACGCCAACCGGCTCTTCGGCGAGTCGTGGGAATCAACCAACCTTTACTGGGCGCGGCTGGCCGACGAGATGGGATATTCACCGGCTTCGCTGAACGTCCTGGTGCCGGTGCTGACGCGGCGCATGGTGGCGAACATCTTCGGCACCAGCATCGACGACTGGCCGGCGTTGATGCGTGCCATGAGGCAGACGGGGCAGCAATTCCGGGAGGGCAAAATCGAAGTCGGCGGCGCACGCATGATCGCTGAGCGATAGGCATATTTTGTGGAGCAGTGACGTGAACGCGGCGCGTAGAAGCGGGGTGGCTGAGGAAAGCCCCAAGGCGCCGGATGAGAAACGGACAGGTGGCGCGGAATTCGAAAGGAAGAGGGGTACGCATCGTGACGATCACTGCGAAGCAAGCACTCATGGGTGTCGGGCTCTGTTCAGGGCTGCTGTTCGTGCCGTGGGCTATTTCTCATCCTGCGGCGCAGGATAGCTCCACGCGTCTGCGTCTGAATGTGGACCTGGTGCAGCTTAACGTGGCTGTGACTGACAAAAAGGGAGACTACATCACCGGACTGCGCCCCGACGATTTCCGGGTCAATGAGGACAAGATTCCGGAGAAGATCGCCACATTTGAGGAAGGCAACCAGTTTGTGAATGCTCTCGGAGAAGCTCCCGAAGCAGCGACAGCACATGTGGATCAGGATAAAGTCGCGCCCGCACCGGCCACACCACCCCAGAGGAGCGCGCCGGTAGCGCCCCCCGCCGCACTGGCGAGCCCGGCAGGAGCCAGCGTCTTCATCCTCTTCGACACCAGCAACTACATGTACCATGGCTTTGTTTACGCGCAGGATGCGATCACCGACTTCATCCGTTCCATGGATAGCGAGGACCGCATTGCGTTCTATTCCTACAGCCGCGACCTGTCGCGCGCTGCTTCGCTAACTACCGATCGTTTCAACATCGTGCGCGGCGTGCGCAGCACGGTGGCCGGAGATGATGCGGCTCTCTACAACAGCCTGCTGCTGACGGTGGAAGATGCGGCGCCTCTTCGCGGACGCAAAGCTATCGTGGTTTTTTCCAACGGTCCTGATAACGCCAGTTCGGTTCCTCCGGAGGACGTGGCGGAACTCGCGCAATCCACGGGAACGATCATCTACATCATCAGCACCGAAGCCGCGCAACGGGAACCTGTTTCGACGGCGGCCTTCGAGCGCGTCAGCCGCGCTACCGGAGGCAAGGCTTATTTCGCCAACAACTGGCGCGACGAGCAGAAGGCTTTCGCTTCCATCAAGGATGACCTGGCTCATCTTTATACGCTGAGTTATTACCCCAAGGCGAATCCTAACCGGGGCTTCAGGGCAATCAGCGTGAAGCTGGTAGGCAAGGACTTGCAGAAGTACCGCATCCGCACGCGCGATGGCTACAGTCTGCAGCAGGCTGCTGTGAATAAGCCGGACGTGGCTGCGGCAGCGACCTCCGATCAGCAATGAAGTACGTCATTCGGTGATTTGGAACTCCGCTAGCGCGAGAAGCCGCGAGGTTCTGTTTACTATGCGAACATGGTGTCGGCCTTTGGCGAGTCCGCTTGCGGCGAAGGTCTGCACGGAGCTGATACTCGGGAAATTGGGAGTTTCGAGCGCGAGGGAGCTTCTTGAGTCATCGAGATAGAGGTCGGCTATGCCGAACTCCGGTCCTTTTTCCGTGATGAATGCAATTCCCGTTCCGGTGAAATCGAACTCCGCTGAACTGCCCTCCGACACTGTGTAGCGGGTATGCGCGTTGAGGCTGGGAAGATTTTCGCTTCCGCTGTTCCAGGCACCGTGGTAAAGGATGCGCGGGTCGACTGCCTTGACTGATTGCACGGGCGATATGGGATCGGTGCGAAGCACGAGCGGTATTTGCCACATCTTGTAGAGGCCCGACGGAATGTCTTTGAAGGGGCAGCCGGAGGTAAACATGTGCATGACCACGGATGATCCCTCACGGCTTTGAAATCGCGCACACAAACTCGGGCCGTACATGTGCCCGGAGGAAATGAAGTCATCCGTGTGCGAGTTGATAAAAGACCATGGCCCCCAGGGATGCTCGGCCTGATAGAAGTCGTACTTCATGTGTGTCGGCTCGAACCATTTCGTCATCTTTTCGGTGTTGTACCAGGCAATGAGCAGGTACAAATTGAGCGCAGGAATATAGCAGACCGGTCCCTGCCCGCAATGGGCAGGGGAGGAGAGGATCGGTTTTGCCTCGGCGATCTCGCGGGACCAACTCTTATCGAGCAGGCCATTGCCGCCTGCGAAATAGGACCAGTCGGAACTTCGAAGCTGGGGCAGCTTATGGCGGTCTACTCGCCCGAGGATGTAGCTGTCGCCATCGTTCCAGAATCCATTGGAAGACGTGGCGTAGACGAACTCTTGCGCGCGATCGCGAATCACTGTACCGCCGTTGCGTCCATAATGCACAAAGAAAGGCGCGCCGAAGCGAGGACCGAACCACATCGGGCGCGCGTAATTTTCCGCAGCGGATCGCGTCCAGGTAAGTCCGCGATCGGTGGACTTGATCAGGCTGCTGTTGACGGCTGTCTGTCGAAGAAGCGGGTCGCCGCTCTGGCTGCCGTAGGTGTTTCTCGATACGAAGGCGTAGAAGACGCCGTCAATGCACTCCTGACCGCACGCCTTCCATGTGGCGCCGTCCGGGCCGCGAAGTCCGCTGCGGCCGTATTCATCCATGCTGTTGACGGATGAGCCGGCGAGGGAACCGATAGAGTGGCCGGCGAGCTTATTGAAGGCGAGATTGCGAGGCTGGGCGCCAAAGCCTCTGCCGTCGCAATTAAAAGCGTATAAATTGCCGTCGTCGGCCCAGAATGGGTCCCAGGTATCTCCGTTCGAGTTATCCCACTTATGAATGTTGTTGAGGTCGAGAAAAACCTGAGTTATGCGCGTGGGATGGGTGTCTTCACCCAATGCAGATGAGCTGGGACGCAGGAGTGAAAGCCCTGCGGCAGCGGTGGCTCCGTGCAGGAAAGTTCTGCGGGTAAAGTTCCCGCCTGCTTGATTCATTGGCACGCCCCTGTTTACTTCAGACGACAAGTCTATCGGCGCTGCCGGGCGCGGACAAGCCGGCTGGCGAGCATTCGCCCGGCTGGCGCGGAGTTGAACTTTTTTTGCGATCCCGCGTAACTCTCTGCATCCCCGCTTCCGCATTCCTGCGGATAAGAGAGTAGAAGCGAACGCAATGGCCAGCGACTGGCAGCCGGACTTCGAAGCATTGGTGGATGAGCACCAGTCGATGGTGTTTTCGCTGGCCATGCGAATGACCGGCGACCGCGGCCTGGCGGAAGAGATTGCGCAGGATGTCTTTCTCGAGTTGGACAAGCACCTGCGCAGGATCGAGTCAGCGGAGCACGCACGCTTCTGGTTGCGCCGGGTAACCATGAGCCGCTCGGCTGATGCGCTGCGCCGCCGCAAGGTAAGAGGAATCCCGCTATGGGTGCGGATCGAAGAGAACCAGGCGGTGCAGGTGGAAGAGCAGAGCTCGCCGTTGGGGGCGCGGCTCGAGCGATTGCTGAGCACGCTCCCCGAGGCGCAGCGCGCGGCGCTGGTGCTGCGCTACCAGGAGGACCTGACGCCGGAGGAGATTGCGGCGGCTCTGGGCACGCCGCTGGCCACGGTGAAGAGCCACTTGCAGCGCGGGTTGATGCTGTTGCGCGCTAAGGCCGCGAGCCACTTGAAGGAGTATGTGCGTGGAACTTGAAGGGATGGAAGAATTCGAGCGGGAGCTGAAACAGGCGCTGGAACGCATGCCGGCTCCGCCCGGGCTGAAGCACCGGCTGATGGTGAAGAAGCAGGAGCAGTTTGCAATGCGGCGCCGGCGGGTGGTCTGGTGGCAGCGGCTCGCCGTGGCGGCGGCGCTTATATGCATGCTGGCGGGAGCGTGGACGTGGCGCAATGCCGAGCAGCGTCGCGAGGGGGAAGAGGCACGCCGCCAGGTCATTTTGGCGCTGCGCATTACCAGCCGCGCACTGAATCAGATGCAATCGCAGCTTGCCGCCCATAATCAGGACGTGCAGAGCCAAACACGAACGGGATCACTCAACGAGCAGGAATAAGGAGAGTCGGCCATGAAGAGACGGGTTGCAATTTCCATGTTGGGGGCGACACTACTGTGCGCGACGGCGCTGGCGCAGAGTTCCCCGCTGCAGTTGCCCACGCCGCTGGAGAAAGATTTGGCTGCGCGTGCCTCGAACGTGACCGAGGTGACGCTGGGCAAGGACATGCTCGCATTCGCGGCCAAGTTTATGAACGGTAACGACAAGAACGATGCCGCAACGCGACAGTTGATCGAGGGGCTGGATGGCATTTATGTCCGCGACTACGAGTTCGATAAGCCGGGACAGTATTCCCTCGACCAGTTGGAGAGTCTGCGCAAGGTGTTCGCAACCCCCGAGTGGACGCCGATCGTGCACGTAAGGGAACGCAACAGCGGCGAGACGACGGACGTGATGATGAAAATGGTGAACGGCGAATCGCGGGGCATGTTCGTACTTGACGCCGAGCCCAAGGAACTGGCAATTGTGCTGATTCTCGGGCCGATCAGGATGGATGATTTGGGCGCGCTGAAGGGACTTGATGGTTTGGGCGCGCTCGGGGCGGTGCCGCAAATGCAACAGCGCGGAGCCAAACCGAACACCGGAGCCAAGCCGGGGGATGGGAAAGGCGGCACACAATGAGATTGTGGCTTTGGCTTCCTGTCTGCACCGTGGTGGCCGTGGTCTCGCTGGTGGCGATGGCGCCGCGAGGAACCGGCTTTGACGGCGTAGTCAATTCCATCGAGAGCCGCTACCACGTGCACGCGACGCAGATTCCGATGATGGGAATGCTCAGTGTGGTGGCCTTCGGAGCTACTCACGGCGGCGTGGGCGATGTGCATGTGGCGCAGTTTGAGCACTTCGGCAGGACCGTGGACGGCGAGGAATTGAATCGGATGATTGAAGAGCGGCTCGGACACGGCTGGGACCGGATGGTTCGCGAGACCAGCCGCAACGGCGGCGAACTGACGCTGATTTTTTCGCGGCCTGAGGGAAGCAAGATGGGCCTGTTTGTGGTGGACCTCGACGGGCATGAGCTGGACGTGGTCCAGGTTTCTGTCGATCCAGATCATCTGAACCAGAGCATAGCGCAATACGAGCATCACGGAGATAAGTCCGATTGAGCGCTGCGGTTTCGAGCTGTCGTGGCGAGGCTGTACGGAGCGATTTGTGACTCGGCTAGACTTGAGTCAGTCATGTCGGGCAGCACCAAAAACAAGAAATCAGGCTATCGCGGGCGGCTCGCGCCTTCGCCCACGGGCTATTTGCACGTGGGCCACGCGCGCACTTTCTGGAGGGCGAGCGAGCGTGCGCGCCAGGCCGGCGGTACGCTGGTGATGCGCGTGGAGGATCTGGATCCAGATCGCAGCCGCACCATATATGAGGTGGCGGCCCTGGAGGACTTGCGCTGGCTGGGCATTCGCTGGCAGGAAGGGCCAGATGTTGGCGGCCCGTTCGCGCCATACGAGCAGAGCCGGCGAAGAGCGGTGTATCTCGAGGTCTGGCGAAAGCTTCTCGAGCGTGGCCACATATATCCCTGCCGCTGCTCGCGAAAGGATCTGGCCGGCGCCGCGGCGGCTCCGCATGAGGCGGCGACGGAAGTGGGCCGCGCTGGCGCTGCCGAGGATCTGCTGGATGACGAGCCGATTTATCCAGGAACGTGCAGACGGTTTCTCGAGAACATCCCTGAAACGATTCGCTCCGCGGGACTGACTCTTGACTCACCGGACGGAATCAACTGGCGGTTCCGCGTGCCCGATGGCGAGGCAGTGGAGTTTGTGGACGGCAATCTCGGGCCGCAGCGATTTGTGGCTGACGTGGACTTTGGCGACTTCGTGGTGTGGCGCCGCGACGGCGTGCCCAGCTATCAACTCGCTTGCGTGGCCGACGATGCGGCGATGGCCATTACCGAGGTGGTTCGCGGTGCGGATTTGCTGAAGTCGACGGCCCGGCAGATTCTTCTTTATCGCGCGCTCGGTTGGAAGCCGCCGGCGTGGTTCCATTGTGATCTGGTGGTTGATGAAGCGGGGCGGAGATTGGCCAAGCGCAGTGACGCGCTCAGCGTGCACGCGTTGCGCGAGCGGGGGATGACGCCGGGGGAATTACTTTCAAGGATACTGGCGGCGGACGCTTAAGATCCGCGCGTCGCTGCGCAACCGCAACACGCATGCCAATACCGCAACATCCCTGTGATGACGCGCCGCGCCGTCCCGCGCTCAATGGCCTGGTTGCGGCTGTCCGCCGGTGGTGAGCGGAGATTTGGGATTCCACTGCCGCGCCAGATCCGGCGTCGACTTCACATCATCCGCAGGCGGGTTGACCGCCTTCGCCACTTCCACGCCGAAGACATAACTGGGGCCGAACATGTTACTGGTGAAAATGACCAGCGACTTGTCGGGTGAAAAGCGCACGTTGGGCTCTTCACGATAGTAGTGGTGCGCCATGTTCACAAGGTGCTCGGCCTCGAAAACGCCGGGTTGCCAGAAGGAAGGGCTGTTCAGGGTGTCGGGAGTGAGCGGAATCATGTGGGGATGAAGCAGCTCGATCCACTCGCCGTCTTTGGAGTGCGCCACCTGGCCGGGATCGCCGCCGTCGTCGCAGAAGAGGGAGAGATCGCGCGTGAGATTGAAGTGAATGCCCCAGGCATCCCGCGAGAGGTGATAGGCAGTCCGCTGGCCGGTTTTGAGATTGTAGCTGGCGAGGAAGAACACTTCACTCTTGGGGTACTGCCAGTCGTACCAGATGGTTTCGCCATCGAGGCCCCAGAACTCGTGGCCGAAGATCTCCATGGCCATGGTGCGGTGGTGAATCATCGTGTCGTGGGTACCGTCGGTGTGGATGGTCCAGATGCGGTCCACTTTATGCCAGGGGCCCTCGTGGCAGTACATCAGAAGCGTGGGGTCGCTGGGCGAAAAGAGCAGGTGATTAATCCAGTCGGTGGAGTGCAGGAGGATTTTGATCGCGCCCGCTTTCTCGCCGTTCGGTCCTGGCTCCAGGCGAATGGTGAAGAGCACAAGAGGCAAATGCGCGGCGAGGCGCCGCTCCATCATCTGGCCCTTATTGAACGGCTGGAAGTGCGGACCCTGCTGGGAACTGGCCACTCGATTGTCCGGGCGCCGTTGCGCTCCGGGCATGGCCGCTCCGTAGGCTTCGCCCCTCGGTCCACCCGTAATCGACGTGCCGGCGGCGAGCGTCTCGTCAGCATTGATGCTGACGATCATGTGGTTGGGCGGCAGATCGATGAGCTTGCGGATCTTGCCCGTGTTAGTGTCCGCCTTGTAGACAGACACGACGCGGGTTTCGGGATTCATCTCGGTGTAGAAGACGCTGTTGGTCTTGTGGCCTACGACGAGGGCATGAACGCCGTACATAAATCGCGCCCGCGGATTCTCTTCGGCGCTGGCCGGACGCGGAGGATTGGGCACGAGTAGTTTGGTTTGGCGCGTGGCCATGTCGAAGACGTGAATGCCGTCGGGCGCGGTGTAGATCATCTGCTTGCCGTCGGGTGTATATGCATTGACGTTGAAGTAGAAACCACCAGAGTTGGGCTCAGTGCTCAGCCGCCAGACCCGATGTCCGGTGTCCTTATCGACCCACGTGCGCGGCGGAGGCGCGCCGGGCGTGGTTTGCGCCAGGACGGGCACAGAGACGACGGCGAGGGTCAATGCAGCGAGAATGCGAGAACCCATCAGATAGCTCCTTGAGGCCTTTGTTTGGAAATCGCGGCAGGCTTGGCCGAGACGAGCAGTATTGCGGCGTCGGGGACGGCCAGAAACGTTATACACTGCTACGCTATCGATTGGGAAACAATTCTATTTGGGAAATTCTGACAACACGAGGGTGCCTCGTTTCTGTTTCCGGGACGTGGGACGGTTCACAAAGGCTTTGCGATAACGCCAAGATGCGGTCGGGCGAGACGCCGGAAATAGACGGTAAGCAAGGTTCCGGAAACGATGAGGACCGTCCAGTCGATGGTGATGACTGTGATTTCGAACAGAAATCCAACCTCAAGGCGATAGACGGAGAAGAGCCCGATAAAGCTTACGAATAAAAAGAGAGCGCCGCCGAGAAAAATAAGCCGTAGGGTGCCGGGAACCCCCCGAACAAGTGGGAAAGCGACGCTCACAAATGCGAATGCCAGACTCAACATCAGATAGCCGAGGTCCTCGAGGGCAATGAACAGGCCGTGCGGATTGTATTGGGAGAAGATTGCCAGACCATTGGATTCCGCATGCAGGAGGCTCGGCTGAACCACCTGCATCTGGATGAAATAGTCAAGAGTGATCAATGCCGCCGATATGGAAGCGAAACACAGGGAGATCACGGCCAGGTGTTTTTTGCGCTCTTCGACACAGGCATGAATGCAGGCCGCGAGGACAATGAATACCGGCGTGAGCAGGATCCCCGGCGCCATCCAGAAGAAATCGCGAGGCACGAACTGGGCTGCATCGGCATATGGGTACGCGATACACGGCCCGGTGCAGAACGGGCCGGAGCGCGGTGGAGTGAAAATTCCCATGCCGAAGGCTGCGACTGTCAGGATGACGAGGAGCGGCGCCATCCAACTCCCGAGGCGCGCCGCATTTAGTTGGGCAGTTCCTTGCATGTGAGCCGAGGAGATAGACGCCGGCACGTCCAGCCAGCCTCCCATTCCGCATGAATGCCGGGTAGTATGCGCTCAAAGCTGATCGAGTTCTGTGACGATAGACACGCTGCGGTCTGCGCGAAGTTCGGATCAAAGAAGGGGCTACCGGCCGCAGGCCAGATCGCTCGAGTGGACCGGCTGGATAACTGGATTCGGCGGATGAATTGAATTCTTTAGAAAAGCCACGGCCAGGGGGCCCAGCTTGCGGGCACAATCGATAGGGGCAAGGTGGCCGCAGTTGGGGATAATGTGGAGCTCGGAGTGGGGCATGAGGCGGTGCATCTGGGCGGCCTGGTGGACGGAGATACATTCGTCCCTTTCTCCCCAGCCGATGAAGACGGGCATGGTCAGTGTGGGCAGCAGGTCGTTGGTGACATCGCTACCGCTGAACATGGCGTCGAGCGCGCGACGGATGACCCAGAGCCTGGATTCGCAGGAGCGCAGGATGCCGCGGGCGAGGAAGCCGGGAATGGGCCTGGGATCGGGCTCCATGATGGCCTGCAGGCACTGGAGCTGCTCCGGGTTACAGGGGGTGAAGATCTCGCGATCCCACTTAGGGTGGACGTGGAGACCAGCGGAGTCAAAAAGCATGAGATGGCGGACGAGAGCCGGCGCCTGGCCGGCGACGAGCTGCGCAACCCACCCTCCCATGGACCAGCCGCCGAGATCCACGCTGGAATGGCCGAGCGCGCGGATGAAGTCGATGACGAGGGAGGCTTCATCGCGGACGGAATAAGAGAAGTCCTCCGGCATGGGGCTGCGGCCGTAGCCAAGCAGATCGGGCATGTAGACCCGAAAGCCAGCCTTGGCGAAATGGGGGGCCAGGCCACGCCAGTTCTCAGCGCGGCCACCGAGGCCGTGAATGAGGACGACTGGCTGCCCGAATGGCGGTCCTCCGACGAGGTAGTGGAGCCGATGTCCGTTTACGGTGATCCACCGGCGGCGGAAGCCGCGGAGCCAGATGTAGGCGCCGGTGAATCCGTCGTAGTAGGTGACGGGCCACTCCCAGAAGCCGGCGCCGGCGGCGACGAGGATGGCAGCGCCGGAAAGCGCGAGGGCGGCCTTGCGGCGAGAGAGCTTCACCGCGCCTCCTTTGGCCTGGTCCACAGTTCGGCGGCGCGGCGCCAGCCCTGTTCGATGACGCGTGCCGTGATGGGATCGATGCGCAGCGCGGAGTGACTGTTCCACTCGGGGCGCTCGACCCAGCGGACTTCGTCGGCATCCGTGGCCGCTCTGAGCTTGCCGCCGGCGACACGGCAGAGGTAGTCGGCAATCACGTAGTGAAAGCGGACGCGATCGCCGTCACGGTAAATGCGGTCGAGGAGCTCGATGAGCTCAACGGGCTCGATCAGGAGGCCGGTTTCTTCGCGGACTTCGCGAACCAGACCCTCCGTAAGAGATTCCCCCAACTCAAGCGCTCCGCCTGGCATGGACCACTGGCCCTTGAGCGGCTCGGAACCGCGGCGGACGAGCAGAACCCGGCCCGCATCGACGATGATGGCGCCGACGGACATGATCGGCGCGGAAGGGAATTCCCGGCGCATGATGTTCCATCGTAACTGGTTCCGCAAGGAGACGGGGCGGCAACTGGCATGGCGAGGGAGCAGGCGAGTGCATCGCGACGGCGGGACTATCATCAAAAAAGAGAAACGGGGGAAAGCATGTCGGAATTCAAGCTGCACATCGATGGAATGCACTGCGGGTCGTGTATACGTCGGGTCACCCAGGCGCTCACGGCGACGGACGGTGTCGAAGTGAAAGAAGTGAATATCGGGTCGGCGCGGCTGAGTTCGAACGAGGAGCCGGCGCCGGTGGATGCAGCGATTGCGGCGCTGGCCAGGGCCGGCTACAGCGCACATTTGCAAGGCTGAAACGGAGCAAAGGAAATGGCTTCGCCCACGACAGAATCGCTTACTCTGCCGGTGCTGGGCATGACCTGCGCGTCGTGCCAGCATCATGTGGAGGAAGCGCTGCGCGCGACGGAAGGGGTGGAGTCGGCGCGCGTAGACCTGATGGGCCATCGCGCCACGGTGGTCTTCGACCCGGCAAAGGCTGCGCCTGAGGCGCTGATAAAGGCGATTCGCGGGGCGGGCTACGATGCGGTGCTGCCGCGGGCCGGCGAGCATGGCGCGCAACGTGAGGGCGAGAATGTGGCGGAATCGGCGCGAAAGGCATGGATGACGCTGATTGCCGGGGCTGTGGCGATGGTGCTGTCGATGCCGCTGGCCGGCGAAATGGGTGTAGTCGATCACGTTCAAGCGCATCTTCTGCCCTGGCTCTACGCGGCCGATCCCAATGTGCTGCGCTGGTCGCTTCTGGCGATGACCACCGCGGTTGCCGGTTGGGCGGGCCGGGGGATCTACCAGAGCGCGATTCGCGCCTTGCGCCACGGCTCAACCAACATGAACACGCTGGTGAGCCTGGGAACGGCCGTGGCATATGCCTATTCGGCGTTTGCCACTGTGCGGCCGGCTTCAGGCCGCAGCGTTTACTTTGATGCGGTTCTGCTGATTCTGGGCTTCTTACTCCTAGGGAAAGCCCTAGAGGCTCGCGCTAAACGCCGGGCGTTGGAAGCGTTGAATTCGTTGACTCGGCTGCGTCCGGTGACGGCGCGGCGCGTGGTGGATGGCGTGGAGACGGTGGTGCCCCTTGAGGAGATCCGGCCGGGCGACGATGTGCTGGTGCTGCCCGGCGAGCGCTTTCCCGTGGACGCAACGATTGTGCAGGGCCGCACCACGGTGGACGAGTCCATGCTCACCGGCGAATCGACGCCTCTCGAGCGCGCGGTTGGCGGAAAAGTGCTCGCCGGCTCGCTCAATTACGACGGCGCGGTGGTGTGCAGGGCTGAGTCGCTGGGCGAGACCACGGTGCTGGCGCAGATCACGCGGATGGTGGAACAGGCGCAAGGATCGCGGGCGCCGATGGAACGGCTAGCGGACCGCGCCAGCGCCATTTTCGTGCCTACGGTCCTGGGGCTGGCAGTGGTGACGTGCGTGGGATGGATGATGGCATCCGGCTCGCTGGAATTGGCGCTGGCAAATACGGTGGCCGTTCTGGTGATCGCCTGCCCCTGCGCGATGGGATTAGCGGTTCCGGCCGCGCTGACGGTGGCGGTGGGGCGGGGGGCCCAGCTCGGCGTGCTGCTGAAGGGCGGGGAAGCGCTGGAACGGCTGGGCAAGCTGGATGCGATTGTGATGGACAAGACGGGGACGCTGACTGTAGGACGGCCGGTGTTGGAGGCGGTCCACGTAGCAGGCGCCGTTGAGAAGGCGGCCGGCAGCGCCGGTCCATCAGGTCCGATTGCCGCGGTCACGCCTGCGACGGAAGAAGATTTGCTGCGGATTGCCTCCGCGGCTGAGGAGCGATCGAATCACCCGCTCGCTCATGCGGTAGTGGATTACGCGTGGGAGCGCGGCCTGAGATGGAAGGCGGCGGAGGAAGTTCAGATTTTACCTGGACGCGGGTTAAGCGCGCGCGTAGAAGGTCACGACTGCCTGCTGGGCAACGAGGCGCTGTTTGCAGAGTTCATGATCCATCTGCCGGAGGGAGTGGCGGCGCCCGAACCTGGTGTGACGCGGCTGTGGATGGCCCTGGATCGGCAGCCGGCGGGGTATTTTGATGCGCGGGATGCCCTGCGGCCGGAAGCAGCCGAGGCAGTAACAGAGCTGCGGCGCGCGGGGCTGCGCGTGATCATGCTGACCGGCGATTCGAAGGCGGCGGCTGAGCCGATCGCACGACAGGCAGGAATCGAAGAAGTGGAGGCGGGCCTGGATCCGGCGGGAAAACTGGAGCGGATTCGCGCGCTGCAGAAGCAGGGACTGCGCGTGGCCATGGTGGGCGACGGCATCAACGATGCGGCGGCGTTGGCGCAAGCCGACGCGGGTATTGCCATGGGCAGCGGGGCAGATCTAGCGCAGGAGGCGGGCGACGTGCTGTTGCTGCGGACGCAGCCGAAATCGATTCCGGCGGCGCTGGGGCTGGCGAAATCAACGCTGCGGGTGATGCGTCAGAACCTGGGCTGGGCGGTGGGATACAACATCGTCGGCATTCCGATTGCGGCGGGGGTGCTTTATCCGGCGTTTCACATTCTGCTGACGCCGTGGATTGCGGCGGCGGCGATGGCGATGAGCTCGGTGTGCGTGGTGACGAACAGTCTGCGGCTGAGAGGGTGGCATCCGGGGTGAGGCAGGGAGCAGGGAACAGGGATCAGGGAAAACGAACAGCCCGCTTCCAAGACGCCCCTTAAGCGGACACTCTGAATTCGAGGAGGAGAGCGGTGGCTGAGAAGGTTTATCTGCTCTGGTTTGTTTCTGAAGCAGGGCATGAAGACGACGATGAGTTGCTGATCGGAGTGTATGAAAGCGAATCGAGCGCCAAAACAGCGATTGATCGACTACGCTCGAAGCCGGGGTTCGTTGATCATCCGGAAGGATTCGAAATTCACTCGCGCACATTAAATGAAGATAGCTGGACGGATGGTTTTGTTCGCGAGTGAGATACTCCAGCCGGGCAGGAGCTTCGTGGATGAAAGACGCGCTTGACCTCTGATCCCTGTTCCCTGATCCCTTATATTTGTCCTGAGGGAGCCCGGGATTGAACTGGAAACGGCTGTTTCTTCCGCGGCTGGATGCGCCGCTGCCGCTGTGGATGGTGTTCCCGGTAATTTTCGCGGCGCTCTACGCAACTCACGCTACGCTGCTGCGCCTGCCCTACTACTGGGATGAGGCCGGCTACTACATTCCGGCGGCGTGGGACTTCTTCCGTACCGGATCACTGATTCCAACTACAACTTTGAATAATGCGCATCCGCCGCTGCCCAGCATCTACCTGGCGCTGTGGTGGAAGGCATCCGGCTTTTACCCGGAAGTGACACGCGAGGCGGTGCTGGTGGTGGCATCGCTGGGTCTGCTGGCGGTGTGGCGGCTGGCGATGCGCGTCGTGGGCGCGCCGTCAGTGGCGTTCTGGACGGCGCTGCTGACGGGAATCTATCCCGTGTGGTTTGCGCAGAGCACGCTGGCGCAGGCGGACATTTTTGCCGCGGCATGCTCGGTTTGGGGGATGGTCTATTCGTTGCCAGAGCGCGGGCGACGGTCTTGGCTGGCGATGGCGTGGTTTGCTGCCGCGGCGCTGTGCAAGGAGACGGCGATCGCGATTCCCCTGACTCTGGCTGCGGTGAGCTTATGGGAAGGGGCACGGGACAAGTCGGCACGGCGGGAGCGCTGGCGGGAGACCGCATGGCTCGCAGGCAGTATGGTGCCGCTGGCGGGGTGGTATGCGTGGCATTATGCCAAGACGGGCTCGCTGCTGGGAAATGCCGCGTACGTCGAGTACAACGCGGAGGCAACGCTGGCCCCGTTGCGCATCCTGGCAGCATTCGGGCACCGCGTGCTGCACCTGGCTGCAAACATGAATATGTTTGTGCCAGTGATGATGGCGCTGGCCGCGCTGCTGCTGGCGCCGCGTACGGATGCGGAGGGCGCGGAGCGCGCGATGGTAGGTGCGGAGGCGCTGCGGCGGATCTTCGCATTGTTGCTGGTGAATGCGGCTTTGTTCAGCGTGCTGGGCGGCGCGCTGCTTACGCGGTATCTTCTGCCCATGTATCCCCTGGTGCTGCTGTTGGCAGTGACCACGCTATACCGGCGTGTACCTTACTGGCACGCGCTTGCTGCGGTGGCGGCGGGTGCTTTCGTGGTGGGACTGTTCGTCAATCCTCCGTATGGGATTGCGCCGGAGGACAACCTGCTTTACGCGCACGTGATTCGGATGCAGCAGGCGGGAATTGCCGAATTGGGCAAGCTCGATCCCGGAGCAGCGGTGCTGACGGCGTGGCCTGCGAGTGACGAGTTGAGGCGGCCGGAACTCGGCTATGTGAAGCGGCGTTGGGAAGTCTGCACAATCGACGATTTCAGCGCTGCGCAGATGGCAAGGGCAAATGTCGATCTGGGGAAATGTACAGCGGCGCTGGTGTTTTCCACGAAGTACGATCCGCCGCCGCTGGTGAATGTGTGGCCATTTAACCGCAAGATGGATGAACGGTATTTCGGACTGCACCATGACTTGCCGCCGGAGCAGATTGCGCAAAGGCTGGGCGGAAAGGTCCAGTGGCGGAGCGACGAGGGTGGCATGTGGATTGCAGTAATCGGGTTGAATCGGCCGATCGAGGCGCCTCAGATCAAGGCTATCTGCCCGGAAATTCGCAGCGAAAGGCGCGGCGGGCTCGTGATGGCTGGCCCGGGTCCTGACCGAGCAGCTCAAGCTCGCAAAAGCCTATAATCAGGCTGTCGTGTTCAATTCATTTTCATTGCGTTCAGGGCGCGTGCTTCGGCTTGTCGCCAGCGCCGCGGCGGGTTGTGTGTTGCTGCTCAGTGCGGCGGTGCACGCGCAGGAAAAAGCTGCCCCAGAGACGCTAAGCAGCGAAGCAGCTCTCGGCGGCCACGGCCGGATTCTGCTGGTGCTGCCCTTCGACAATCGCACTGGGCAAATAAGCCTGGACTGGATGCGGGAGGCGGCGGTCGATCTTCTCAACAGTCGCTTCAGCTCGGCGGGCTTTGCGCCGCTCAGCCGCGAAGACCGCATGTATGCGCTGGACCACCTCGGTTTGCCCCAGGGATTTCAGCCTTCGCGGGCGAGCGCGATCAAGCTGGCGCAGACGCTGGACGCTGACGAGATTGTATTGGGCAGTGTTTCAATGAGCGGCGCTGACCTTGTGGCCGAGGCGCAACTGGTGGATGTGCCCCATTTGCGCATGACCGGGCCGGTGACGGAGCGCGGCAAGCTGACAGACATGGCGGCCATCTTCGACTCGCTGGCCTGGGAGCTGACTAAGAAGCTCGATCCGGCCTTCAACGTGGCAGAGAGTACCTTTGTGGCTGCCGGCGCTGGGCTCAGGCTGGACGCATTTGAGCAATACGTTCGCGGAATCACTGAGCCAGACCAGGCGGAACGGCTGCGTCATCTGGAAGCCGCAGTGAAGCTGAGTCCTGATTTCAGTCCCGCCTGGATGGCGCTGGGCAGGGAGTACTACAGCACCCAGCAGTACGATAAAGCGGCTGCGGCGTTCGCCAAAGTGGACCAAAGTGGGCAGGACGGGCTGGAGGCGGGATTCTACCGCGGACTCTCGCTGCTCTATTCGGGCGAATACCAGGGCGCGGAGCAATCCTTTGCCGACGTGGCGCGGGTTTTGCCGCTGGCCGAAGTCCTGAACAACGAAGGGGTTGCGGCGAGCCGACAGGGGCACGACGGGACTTCGCTCTTTGTGCGGGCAACGGCTGCCGATCCCAATACGGCGGATTACCACTTCAATCTCGCGGTAAGCCTGAAGCGTCATGGCAGTGCTGGCGCGGCAGTGAGCGAGATGACGGAGTGCCTGAAACTGCATCCCGGCGACAGCGAGGCGCAGAGCCTGCTGGCGGCGTGGAAGAGTGGTGCCGCACCAGCGGTCAAACAGGCCGCGGCGACGACGATGAATGCTCCAAGCGAGGTGGAGGACACCAACCCCGACCCGCTGGAGCGGATTGTGCGGAGTTTCGACGCGGCGGCGTTCCGGCAGGCGGGCGCGGTCGTGGACCAGATGGATGCGGCGCGGCTGGCGGCATTGCCCAGGCCGGAGCGGGCGCGTAAGCTCAGTGCAGAGGGGAACGACTACCTGCACCGCGGGCTGGTACTGGAGGCAGAGCGGCTGTACCAATCGGCCATTGCGGCCGATGCCAACAGTGCCCCGGCGCACGCGGGATTAGCTGAGGTGCGGCGGCGCACCGGCGACACGGCGGATGCACGCCAGGAGGCAAACCAGGCGCTTAAACTCGATCCTTCAGCCGACGCCTACGTGGTTTTAAGCCGGCTGGACTTGGCGGCGGGTAACCTGAGTGCCGCGGCAAGCGAAGCCGGCGAGGCGCTGAAACTGGCGCCCACAAACCCGGCCGCGCAGCAGTTGAGCCAGGAGATTACGGCGAGGCAAGGCACGAAAAAGGAGTAGCCTAGTAAGTTCTGAGGGAGCACGTTATGCTTCAGCGCTTATGCAGGTTGGTGGCAGGGGCTGGCCTGGTTGCGGCAGCGCTGTTGGCCTGGGGCAGCCTATCGGCTGGGGCTGCGGCACAGCAGCCGGTAGTGGACAAGTTCATCTTCGACAAAACGGTACAGCCGGTGAGCGCGGGAGAGATGAAGCGGGCCGTGGATCGCGCTGACAGCGATGGCGCGCGGGCGCTGCTGGTGCAAATGGACACGCCGGGCGGGCTGGTGGAATCGATGCGCGAGATCGTGCAGACCATCCTGAGCTCGAAGGTGCCGGTGATTGTGTTCGTCTCTCCGTCTGGCGCGCGAGCCGGCTCGGCGGGATTCTTCATCCTGGAATCGGCTGACGTCGCGGCCATGGCGCCCGGCACGGAAGCGGGTGCAGCGCACGTGGTCTTCGAAGGGATGAAGCCGGACTCCACGGAAATGACCAAAGTGGAGAACGACGCCGAAGCATTTCTGCGTTCCTACGTCACGCGCCGCGGACGAAATGCGCAAGCCGCCCTCGAAGCAGTGAAATCGTCGCACTCGTACACGTCCGAGGAGGCGCTGAAAGCGAACCTGATCGATGTACAGGCCAACAACGACCAGGATTTGCTGAAGCAAGTGAACGGGCGGCAGATCACACGTTTCGACGGCGCCAAGGTGACGCTGAATCTTTCAGGAGCACGCATTCAGGTGCTGAGCGTCTCCATGCGCGACGAGCTGCTGGGCTGGCTGGTGAATCCGAATATCGCTCTGCTGTTCCTGGTGGCAGGCGCTCTCTTGATTTATCTCGAATTCAACGTGCCGGGAACGATTGTGCCGGGTGCTCTGGGCACCCTGCTGGTGCTGCTGGGAATTTTTGGATTGAACCTGCTGCCGATCCGGTTTACGGCGGTGCTACTGTTGATTGCCGGCCTGGGATTGCTGGTGCTGGAGGCGAAGTTCGGCGGCCATGGCGCGCTGGCGACGACCGGAATTCTCTGCCTGATCTTCGGCGCCATGACGCTGGTGGCGGCGCCGATACCGCAAATGGATGTGAATCCGGCGGTGGCCGTTGCCCTGGGCCTGGGATTCGGCTTGATTACCGTCTTTCTGGTGCGGCTGGCCATACGAGCGCAAAAACGAAAAGCGCGCCTTGGCGCCGATGCAATGGTGGGGGCCCGCGCGACGGCGATGGAGCCGATGGAGCCGGAAGGGCACGTGTTTGTAGAGGGAGAGATCTGGCGGGCGGTGTCTGTGAACCCTGTAGCCAAAGGAGCGTCGCTGCGCGTGGTGGGAGTCCGGGAGATGGTTCTGCAGGTGGAACCGGCGTCCGGACTCGAGGTAGCAACCGAGCTTGGGTCTGATGGCAGTGCGCATGAGGAAGAACATGCCACAGAAGCCAGGACCCATTGAGACAGCCGCATAACCAGGCCGATGGGGTAGGGTCGGCAGCGATATTGTTGTTCCCCCGGTGATGAATCGGAGTTACTTCGGAGGCTACTCGCTTCGATGAAGCCATGCAGCGGAGTTAGCGTGGGATACAATCCCTGCTGAGTGAGGAATGACCATGTCCGTAGGTGATTTGCCTGTTCCATTATTGATTTTCATCGCCATCATCATCCTTTACCTTCTCAACTCCATCAAGATTCTGCGTGAGTACGAACGCGCAGTGATTTTCCGGCTGGGCCGCGCGCTGCCCGAACCAAAGGGGCCGGGCATCTTTCTGGTGTTCCGGCCGCTGGACCAGATGGTGCGCATTTCGCTGCGGCAGGAAGTGCTGGAGGTGCCTCCGCAAGACGTGATCACGCGCGACAACGTGACTATCAAGGTGAACGCAGTGGTGACGATGTACGTGGTGAAGCCAGTCGATGTCGCGATAAAGGTGGTGAACTACGTCTACCAGACCTCGCAGTTCGCTCAGACCACTCTGCGCTCAGTCCTGGGTGAGGTGGAACTGGATGAAGTACTGAGCCACCGTGACAAGCTGAACCTGAAGATCCAGACCATCATCGACCAGCGCACCGAGCCGTTCGGCGTGAAGGTGATTTCGGTGGAGATCAAGCAGGTGGACCTGTCGGAACAACTGTTGCGCGCCATGGCGCGGCAGGCGGAAGCGGAACGCGACAAGCGGTCGAAGATCATTCACGCAGAGGGCGAGTACATTGCCGCGCAAAAGCTGGTGGACGCGGCGACGCTAATGGCTACGCAGCCCATGACACTGCAACTGCGCTACCTGCAGACGCTGGCCGATATTGGCGTGGAGAAAAACACGACCATTGTTTTCCCGCTGCCGCTGGAGATGCTGACGATTCTCAACCGGCTGAGCGGGCTGGTGCCGGAACCTCAGGCGAAGCAATAGGGTACGGCGGTCTCCGCGCGTTGCAAGGGCAAGAGTTAGCTCGCCGGCAGCGGAAGCGTGCCAAGCCGGCGGAAAAACCGTATGCTGGAATGGTCAGTCATTGACGGTTCCACGAGCAGATGCCCTCTTTCACCGTCGCTTCAGGGACACTGCTGCTCCTGCTGCGTCAAATTGGCTGGTACGGCTGCTTCCGGTGAACGTCGATTGTGCGGAGAGCTGGCTTAAGGCGGTTATGAGGGGATATTTCGACGACAACCCGCGGGAGTCCTCCCGCGGCACGGGCGATACCGAACTGACACTCGGCTCCGGCATGCTGCTGACCGTCTTCTTCGGGCTGGTACTGATTTGCGGGCTTTGCTTCGGGTTGGGATACGCCGTCGGCAGCCGCGGATCGAAAAGCCCGGAATTCCAAAGCCAGCCGCCGGCTGCCGGACCGTCGCCGCAATTGCCCTCGAACTCCCAACAAGGCAAGCCTTCTGCGGCCGAGCAGCCATCGGCCGTGCCCGCTCAGCCAGTGGCTGCCGATCAGGCGGTGGCCGGAGTGCCCGCACCTGCCGCAACCAATCCAGCCGTGCAAACGGTGGTTCCGGCGGCAACCACGCCGGGCGGAGCACAGCAGGTGGTGACTCCCAGCAATTCCGGTTGGCGCTCTGTGCAGCCTGCGCTGCCGGGCGGTACCGGAGCGGCGCCCACCGCGCAGCCAGCAGTCGTCAACCAGGTGCGACCCGCGGTCTCTGGGCAGGGTGCGCTTATGGTGCAGATCGCAGCGCTTTCGAATCAGGAAGACGCAAGCGTACTGATCGGCGCGTTGCAGCGGCGAGGGTACACGGTTTCCGCGGTGCGCTCCCCGGCAGACAACTTCATCCATGTCTGCATTGGGCCGTTCAGCAACCGCGCGGATGCGAATTCGATGAAGCTGAAGCTGCAAAGCGACGGGTATAACGCGCAGGTGGTTCCGTAGATATAGTGGTCAGTGATCAGACAGGACCGGCTCAACGTCGGGGCTCTTTTCCAATCGAACATCGCGTGGCGGGGTCAGTTGCGCATCCATTCCGGTAACCCGGAGGCGATCGAGGCGCGCACGGCTTCCATCAGGTCTTCCCGCGTCGCGTAGTCGCGCGGATTGAGCGGCGCATGAAATGCGATGTGTGCTGTGCCGGGACGGATGCCGATGCTGCCTTTTGGCATCAGGCGCTCGGTGCCGTGAATGGATACTGGGACGCACGGCGCGCCGGATTCCATCGCCAGGTAAAACGGACCCTTTTTGAACGGCAGCAGGTGGCCGTCACGCGAGCGCGTGCCTTCGACAAAGATGGTGATGTGAATTCCTTTGGCAATCACGCGGCGTGCCACGGCGGCGCTCTCCTGTGCGCTTTCCACGCGGCCATCGCGGTCGACGGGAACGAATTCGCCGAGCCGGAAGCCGTAACCCAGGACTGGAATACGGATCAGCGATCGCTTGATAAAGGCCGAGGTGCGCCCCGGGATGCGCGGAATGAGCGCCGGCGGATCGAGGTTGGAGAGATGATTGGACATGAAGATGCATGCCTGGCGGGCGGGGATGAGCTCGAGCCCGGTTACCTCAACCCGGATGCCGGCAACGGCGATAGCGGCGCGATTGATAAGCTGCGAGACGTTGTAGAGCGGATCGGCCTGGCCAGTGATCATGGCCCAGGGAATGAAGATGAGAGTCGCGGGAATGGCGAGGATCACGTAGACCAGGACGATCACGAACGTGACGATCACGGTCGGTCACTTTCCTGCCCGGGGAAACGCTCGCGGAGGCGCGCGGGCAGCTTTTCATAGATGCCGTCGAAGCCGCCATTGGAGAGGATAGCGACGACGTCGCCGGGTGCAAATTGCGGCGTGACGCTTGCGACGATCGCGTCCGCGTTAGCGAGGAGTTCCGCCCGCGCGCCGTTCTGGTTGAGCGCGCGAACGACTTCTTCCGGGTGCAGGCGCTCACCTTCAGGGATACGGTGCTGCTGGTAGACGTCGGCCAGAACGACGCGATCGGCGAGGCCAAGGCTCTCGACTAGATCGGCGGCAAGGACTTTGCGGCGCAACGTGTTGGAGCGCGGTTCGAGGACTGCCCAGAGGCGCGATTGCGGATAGACGGCGCGCAACGTGCGCAGCGTTTCGCGGATCGCCGTGGGGTGGTGCGCGAAATCCTCGATGATGGTGATGCCGGCAATTTGCGCGCGCACTTCCAGGCGGCGCTTGACGCTTTTGAAAGAGGCCAGGGCGGCGCGAATCGAATCGACGCTGATGCCCTGGCCGGTGGCGAGCGCTGCCGCGGCGGTAGCGTTGAGCGCGTTGTGTTCCCCGGCCATATTCATTTCAAATTCGGCCCAGCATGCACCGGCATGGTGGACTTCCCAGCGCATGCGGCCGTTTTCGTAACGCAGATTGCGTAGGCGCCAGTGCGCCTGGTCGCTGAAGCCGTAGCGTTCGACGCGGCACAAAGCATGCGAAACGCACTCGGTCACGTTTTCGCTGGCGTCATAGGCCACGATGAAGCCGCGCCGCGGAATCAGATTCACGAGGCGCTTGAACGCGGTTTTCACGGCATCGAGGTTGGCGTAGATGTCGGCGTGATCGTACTCGACGTGGGTGAGGATGAGCGCATCAGGGAAGTAGTGCAGGAACTTGGGTCCCTTATCGAAAAATGCGGTGTCGTACTCGTCGCCTTCGAGGATGAAATTCTGCGTAGGGCGCAATTGAAAGCTGGAACCAAAGTTTTCGGCAACGCCGCCGATCAGGAATGACGGTTCGAAGGCAGGAACCTCGCGTGCGGCAGTCTGGTAAATCCAGGCCAACATGCTTGTGGTAGTGGTTTTTCCGTGTGTACCGGCGACCACCAGCGAGGTGCGGCCCTTGAGGAACTCGTCGCGCAATAGCGCGGCCATCGAAGTGAACGGAATGCGATCATCGAGGATGCGCTCCACCTCAGGGTTGCCGCGGGAGAGAGCGTTGCCAATGACGACAAGATCCGGCGCGGGCATGAGGTTCGATTCGGTGTAGGGTTCATGGATGGGTATGCCGAGTGAGCGGAGGAGATCGCTCATGGGAGGATAAGCGGCGCTGTCGGAGCCGGTAATGCGATGCCCCTGCAACTGGAGGAGGCCGGCGAGCGAAGCCATAGCAGTGCCGCAGATTCCGCTGAGATGGATGTGGCGTGATGTGATGCTCATTTGCTTACCGCCGGTTCAAGCAGGCTTAACTGCGGCTCCTTGCGCAGATCGAGTTCGGCTTTAACGCCGAACGTGAGGGTGACGTTTTGGCGCGAGACGTGGCCGCTGCGCAGCCCGATGGCAATGGGGACATTCAGATCGCGGAAGACCTGATGAATTGACTGCTCGAGGAGATCGGTGGGCGCACCCGGCGAGACGCAATCGATCATTTCGCCGAAGACGATGCCTCGCACGCGGTTGAATTTGCCCGCTTGGCGAAGCTGCCAAAGGAGCCGGTCGACTTGGTAGGGCTTTACCCCTGTATCTTCCAGGAAGAGGATTTTGCCTTCTGTTTTCGGTTCGAAGGGTGTGCCGATAAGCGCGGCGAGGATACTGAGACAGCCGCCGTAGAGTGTACCGCGGGCTGTGCCGCGTTTGAGCCTACGCAGGCCTTCGGCCGGGCCTAAGGCGTATGGCTCGCCGGCCAGTGCGGCACGGAAGCTGGCGTGGTGAACGCCGTCTTCGGAATCGAAATCGGCAGCGACCATGGGACCGTGGAAAGCGGGCAGGCCCAGCTTGTCGAGAAGGAGAAGCTGGGCGCCGGTGAGATCGCTATAGGCGAAGAACGGCTTGGGATGCCGTGCAATGAGGCGCAGATCGAGCTCGTCGAGCAAGTAATTGGAGCCGTAACCGCCGCGCAGAGAGGCGACCATCCGGGTGGATTTGGAAGCAAAGGCGGCATGGAAGTCGGCGAGGCGATGCGCTTCCGTGCCGGCGAAAAAGAGTGGCCCACGCGAATGTGCATGTTTGCCAATGCGCGCTTCGTAACCGAGCTTGCGCAGCGCGTCGATGCCGCGGCCAACGCGCTCGGGCAGAGCATAGGAGGCGGGCGCGATGACGCTGATAGCGCTGCCCGGAGCAACGGCGGGAGGTTTAAGCAAGCGGGTCATCCAAGCCATGCCTCGCCGCGCGCGATCAACGCGGATGGTCCGGTGAGTTGAAGCTCGTCGCCGGGACCGCTCCAGGCGACAGTTTGCGCTCCGCCAGGGGCAACGACTTTGAGCGGAGACTTGCATCCCCGCAGGGACAGAGCCGCAGTTGCCGCGGCGGAAGTGCCGGTCCCGGAGGAGAGCGTAGGCCCGACGCCGCGCTCGAAGATTCGGATCTCGATTTCGGAAGGCGCGAGCACGCGAAGAAACTCGACGTTCGTATGGTTGGGAAAATTGGGATGGTTGGAGATTTGAGCGCCAATGATTTGCCACGCTTTGCCACGGACGTCGAACATTTCGTTATCAACGGCGATCACGAAATGAGGATTGCCGGTGGAGATTTCGGCGCCTTCGATTTCGATCCCATCGGCGAGCTTGACCGTTCGCCGCGCGATCGTGGGAGTACCCATGCCCGTGGTGATCTCAACGGTGAATCCACGGGTACGATGGATGCCGTCGACGCGGCAAACGCGCAGGCCGGCGTCAGTGAGAATCTCCAATGTGTCGCCGGGCCGTGAGGCAAGGGCTTCGGCCATCCACGCGGCGACGCAGCGCGTGCCGTTGCCGCTGATTTCGGCGATGGAACCGTCGGCGTTATGGAGGCGGATTCGGCCGGCACGAGGACCGGTCCAGGAGAAGAACTCGATCCCGTCAGCGCCAATGCCTGTGTTTCGCGCACAGAGGCGGCGCGTGAGCTCGGCGCGATCGGCCTGCGCCGCGGCTTCTTCGGTTACGATGAGGAAGTCGTTGCCGCAGGCGTGCGCTTTAGTGAACGGGATCAAACTTCCTCCGGCGCGCGGAAATGGTGAAGCATGGGTGTATGCGCGACGTTGACGGCAGAAATTCGCGGTCAGCGGCTGGCGAGAACACGCTTTAGCCCGATGCTAACACCGGCTGCTGCTGCGGAGAGATGAGTGGGGAGCGGCGGCAGGGCAATCGCATGAACGTGAGGTAGCTGATTTGATACGGCATCTGGGTTGATACTCGTATTTCGGCGCAAATGGCGCTGTGCTGTTTGCAGGAGGTGGACATGGAAGCAGGGGGCGGTCTGCGGCTGGCGGAGGTTTTTGTCTCGATTGACGATCCACGACAGGAGGCCAAGGTACGACATGATCTGGTGGAGTTGCTGGTGGTAGCGGTCAACGCAGTGCTGGTAGGTGCGGAAACCTTCGTGGAGATCGAACTTTGGGCCAACGAGAAGCTGGATTGGCTGCGCAAGTATCTGCGGTTAGAGCATGGCATCCCCGCGCACGACACCTTCGGGCGTATTTTCGGGCTGATCGATCCGCACCAGTTCGAGGCTGATTCCCGGCGATGGGTGTCGAGCATCTTGCCAAGTTTGGGTGCCGAGACGGTGGCCATCGATGGCAAAACCAGCCGACGTTCGTGGGGTGTGGATGCCACGGCGCTGCACCTGGTATCCGCTTTTGCCACCGGGGCTGGGCTGGTGCCGGGACAACGGGCAACCCGGGAAAAATCCAACGAAATTACGGCCATTCCAGAGTTGTTATCCAGGCTGGCGCTACGCGGCTGCACGGTGACCATCGATGCCATCGGCGCGCAGACGCAGATTGCCGAGGCGATCCAGAATCGCGCGCGACTTCTGGCGCACCTTCGGCGCCCATCCGCCCCATTGGACCCGACACTCATTTGCTGAAACGGTGGAGAAAGATCACGGCCGCATCGAAACCCGCCGCTGTTATGCCTTTGATCAACTGGAATGCCTGCCTGAAGCAGAGCAATGGAAGGGGCTGCGCTCGTTTGCGGTGCTGGAGACCGAGCGAGAAATAGGTCAGACCGTGCAGCGGGAAACCCGCCTATATATCAGCACTCTAGCTCCCGACGCCGAGCGACTTGCGCCTATCATCCGCTCTCACTGGTCGGTGGAGAACCGCCTCCACTGGGTCATGGATATGATCTTCAACGATGATCAAATGCGAGCCCGCACCAAACACGCCGCCCACAACTTGGTCGTCCTCAAACACATCACCCTCAACCTCATCCGCCTCGACCCCATCAAACGAAAAGGCGGGGTCAAAGCCAGAAGGCTCATCGCCGCCACCTCCGATAACTACCGTGCCGAACTCCTCGGGCTCAAATGAGGTTCATGCGATTGCCCTGGGGGCCGGGGGTGTGAGCCGCGCCTTAAACGGATTCGCTGGCTTGAAGCGAGTTGTGGCATCCCGGACCGGCTTGTGTCGGTCCGGGATGCCATAGAACCAAGGCGGGTTATATAAATTTCGAGCGTTTAGAAATAGATCTTTCCGCCGAACTGGAAGACGCGCGGGTCAGCTATCGCGTTAATTTGACCCGCAGTTGAGTTATAGGGACTGGAAGCATTGCCGGTGAGAACAGAGTTGTTCACGCCGGTGAACTGCGTATGGTTCCAAGCGTTGAACGCGGCGGCGCGGAACTGGAAGCCCGACCTTTCATTGAATTTGAAGTCCTTGAATAGGGACAGGCTCCACTGTTGACGTCCGGGACCTTTGACCGCGTTCTTAGCCGAGCTGCCCCATGTCAGCGGAGCCGGCTGAGCGAATGCGTTGTTAGCGAACCAATGTTGGAATGACTTCGGATAGGTGATCATCCCAGCCTGGTCAGCGCGATTGGTGGTGTTGCCGCCGAAGCCGAGATTGTCGTTGGCGGCGTTGACAGTCACCGGAGTTCCGGTTTGCATGAAAGAGACGCCGGAGATCGACCAGCCGCCGAGCACATTCCTGGCAGCTCCAGCCCCGGTGCGGAAAATCGGCAGGTCATAGTTGAAGTTGAGGACGGCGATCTGCCGGCGATCAAATCCGGCGGTGCCGTAATCGTAATTCGGGTTCATGGGATTGTAGAGGTTGTTGAAGAGCTGCCCATCGATCACGTCCCAGGCATGGGAATAGGTATAGGCAAAGTCAAAAGAGAGGTTGTGAAAGTCGGTGGCGCGGAAGGTGGTCTGCAACCCGTCGTAGTGGGCGTTGCCCTGGTCTTCGACGAGGTTGATGTTTCCAAAGCCCACATATTGCCGGTTGTAATTGGCATTGTATTTTGTGGGATCGGTACCCCGATCGACGCCGCAATTCCCACCGCAGATGTAGAGGCGGTTGGGATTGTTGACCGGCACGGTGTTGATGTTGACGGTCTGGGAAAGGTGAGAGGAGGTGTTGCCCACATAGCCGAGGGTCATCACCATATTGCTGCGCAACTGGTGCTGGACGCCGAGGTTGTACTGATAGACGACGGAGATGGGCAAATCCGCCTGCACACCGGTGAAGCCTTGCGGTGTGGTAGGCGATTTTCCTGCGCCTGTCCCGGTGACCCAGGAGATTGAAGGCGTCTGCAGATAAGGACTGTTTGTGCTGGAGCTGTTGCTGAAAGGCGGGTTGGCGCCCATGTTGTATTCTTCGTTGCCTGCGTTGCGCTCGTAGAATACGCCACCGCCACCGCGGAGAACGGTGTTTCCGGTTCCGAAGAGGTCATACTCGAAGCCCAGCCGCGGAGCGATGTTGTTCCAGTGGTTGGTGACGAGGCTGCGCGGAATACCGTTGCGGCCGGCGAGTCCGACGCCATTCATATAGAAGGGGACGTTCGACAACGCGATGCCAGAGACGGTGGTGAATCCCGGACCGGTGGTATCCAACACGCCGTCAGTGCCGGGAATGAAATGGGCCGCATTGGCCGGATTGTAGAGGTAGGGATAGAAGTTCCCCATGCGGTTATTCACGTCGTAGGCATGAGGCAGTCCTTCCCAACGGAGGCCCAGATTGAGGGTCAGCCGGGGATTGATGCGCCAATCGTCCATGCCATAGGCGTCGAAGACGTTGTTAGTGATTTGGACGAAATCCTGCAACTGCGCCTGCGTGTAGTTGCTGGCGAAGCCGAGCATGAAATCGGCAAGGCCCACGCCGGGAGTCCCCTGACCGCCGATGCTGGCCGCGGTGGCGTTCCCATTGAAGGTGTAAATTCCAGCGGTGTTGACGAAGATCTGCTGTTTCTTGTTGGTGTACTGATATCCGAAGCCGAACTTAAGATTATGTTTGCCGAGGGTCCAAGAGAAGTCGTCATTCCAGGTGTAGCTTCTCCACCAGTTCTTCCACGGCCAGTTGGATATCTCCATTTCTACGTTGTACGGGCTCCGCAGCAGGATGCCGGTGACTTTGCCGACGGTGTTGGCATCGGCAAATAGCGGCTGCGTGTTAAAGCCGGATGGCGTCTTCCAGAGGCCGGTATTGCCCAGAGTGATGTTGTTGCCGTTGAGATTCCAGCCCACTTCATTGAGCATGTTAGGGCTGATCGCATGGGTGAGGCGCACGACACCCTGCCAGGAAGGGACCTGCTGCACGGAGCCGATGGTGGGATAAGTATTGTTGGCCCACGCCACCCTGGGCATCTGCTGATTGGACGAATCCCAGATGAAATGCCCCATCAAGCGGAGCTTTTCATTGAACTGGTGGTCCATGCGAACGAGTTCCTCGCGGTAGGGCGTGATGGTATCGGCCGATGAGTAGTAATGTTGCCCGTCGGCGGTATTCGGCGGCAGCATGTAACCGGCATCAAGATATGCCTTGGCACTGGGGTCGATGAGCCCCGCCGGAATGGTGTTATTGGGGAAGGGGTCACCGGGATGCAGGCCAAAAGCGGCGAACTTGTTGATCGCGTTCGGGTCTGAGGTGTTGGGCACATAGATGGTTCCCAGTCCCGTCATGTTGCCGGAAAAGTTATCCTTGGTCGGCACCTGGTTGAAGATGCTGCCGCCCTGGATCAACTTTCTCCATTCCATGTTGTAGAAGAAGAAGGTCTTGGGATCGCTTGACATGAACTCCACCGGTCCGCCGACGTTGAACCCATATGCGTTGTAGCGGAGTTTGGGCTTGGTGGGGTCTGTCTGCTGCTTGGAAAGGTAGGAGTAAGCGTCGAAGGCGTCGTTGCGGTTGTACTCCCAGGCGCTGGCGTGGAACCGCTTGGTGCCGTATTTCAGTTCCATAGAGGTCATGCCGCCGGAGGAGTTGCCCTGATCCGCGGCATAGTTACTGGTCTGGATTTTGAATTCACCAATGGCGTCCTGGGAAGGCGAAACGAGCAGAATGCCTCCGCCACCGCGGTCATAGGCTTCGCCGCCGTCGATCTTCCAGTTGTTGGCGTCCTGGCGCATGCCATTGAAGTAGATACTGCGGTTCTGCCATTGCGCCGCAGGTATATCGAAATCCGGCATAGTGGATGACGCACCGGGGACCAGCGTAGTGAGCTGAAGCACATTGCGTCCGTTGGTGGAAAGGTTCTCAATTTGCCGGCTGGTGATGGTCTGGCTGATGTCGCTGGTGTTGGCCTGGATCTGAAGCTGATCGGCTTGCACGGTGACAGTTTGCCCGACCGCACCTACTTCGAGTTTGGCGTCTACACGTACGACGGTGTTCACGTTCAGGGTGAGATTCTTCTCCTCGTAGGCTTTGAAGCCTTGGGACTCTACTTTGATGTCGTACTGGCCGACGGGGAGTTCGGGCGCACTGAAGTTGCCCGTCTCGTTGGATTGGGTGACGCGCATGAATCCGGTGGCGAGGTTGGTTAGCGTGATCTGGGCGTTGGGAATGACGGCACCGGTTGGGTCGGTGACGGAGCCCACGATGGTTGCGCCTGCCTGGCCGAAGGCAGCGGAGTTGAACAAAACAAGCGCCACGAGCGTGAAGAATAGCAGGGGTACTTGCAGAAGGTAGTTGCGCGCTTGAGCATTCGCTCTAGTCATTGAACTGTCCTCCTCAACCTTTGTCGAGCCGGTGACCCGGCGCAGTGCACGGGACACCCCGGCACCTTTTCTTTCTGGGGCACGCGAATTGCCAACGTCGCCGAGCGAATGGGCAGTTATCGATTTCGCTGCTGTTGACGGGGATTTGCTGAGTTGGAGAGGGAGAAACGGTGAGAAACCGGGCCGGAATTTTAGTCAAATTCTTGGGACACCCGTACAAAAATCTAAACGCGTTTGTAAAAAACTCTGTATGATTTCGCTCCGAATGATCGGTAAAAGGCCTTGAGTAATTCGGTTTATCTTCGCTTCGGCCGGGGAGGGAGAGCCTGCGTGATTCGGTTGCGTTTTGTTCAGAGCTCCTTTGATCCTGCCGACGCCAAGATCGCCGGAGATGCTCCTGGGCAAGCGGCCCGTCAAGACTCGGTTCGCGGGGTGTCCGGTTCCCAAGATTTGTGGTGGTGAGGTACACTCGTCGAATCCGCTGGCATCTGCTTTATCCCTACGGGTCGAACCCCGATGGCAGCACACAGCGGAGCTGGGCACTTCTCTTGCGTCCTGGTTCGAATTTTGAGATTTCGGGACTCTTTCCCTCAGCGACTGGAGCCGCGCTGACGTTGGGGGTTGGTTACGGAACGACTGAAGTCGTGCCCTTTTAAAGCAGGGCTGGCAAGGCATATTTCGAAACGGGGTGTGTTTCAAAAGCGGGGCTTGAACTACATATTTCAAAATCGGAGTTTCGCGAGGATATTTCAAAAACGGACTTTAACAATGGGGCGACTTCCCTTCCCCCTATGGACAACCGCAAATCAAAACGAGGAGATCGACTATGTCTGCAAGCAGCATTTCTGCAATGGCTGCGAACGAATCGGCTGCGCCTGCGGTGCGGCCCGACCACATACTGCAATTCGGGCTTGGCTTCTGGGCTTCGAAGACGCTGATGAGCGCAGTGGAGATGGATGTGTTTACGGAGTTGGCGAAGCGGCCGGAGGATCTGGAGACGCTCGCCGGGAGAATGGGGCTGCATGCGCGCTCGGCGCGGGATTTTCTGGACGCGCTGGTGGCGCTGGGATTTTTGCAGCGCGAGGAGGGAGTGTATTCGAATACGGCAGAGACGGATCTGTACCTGGACAAGCACAAGGCTTCGTATATCGGCGGGATTCTGGAGATGGCGAACCGCAGGCTGTACGGGCACTGGAGCAAGCTGACCACGGCGCTGCGCACGGGACAGCCGCAGGGCGAGGTGGGACCTGAGGGAAAAGATGAGTTCGCGGCGATCTATGCCGATCCGGAGCGGCTGAAGGTGTTTTTGCGGGCGATGAGCGGAGTGAGCCGCGGGGCGAACCTGGCGATTGCGGCGAAGTTTCCGTGGGCGAAGTATCGCACGGTGGTGGATGCGGGGCCGGCGCAGGGCGATCTGCTGGTGCAGGTGATGCTGCACAACAAGCATCTGTACGGGATCGGGTTTGATTTGCCGGAGGTGGGTCCGGTGTTTGAGGAATACGTGGAGGAGCATGGGCTGGCCGAACGGGTGCAGTTCCAGGGCGGGAGCTTCTTTAGCGATCCGCTGCCCAAGGCAGACGTGGTGATGATGGGGCACATTCTGCACGACTGGAATGTGGACGAGAAGCGAATGCTGGTGAGGAAGGCGTACGAAGCTCTGCCCGAGGGCGGGGCGCTGATTGCGTATGACGCGGTGATTGACGATGAGCGGAGGCAGAACGCTTTCGGGCTGCTGATGAGCCTGAATATGCTGATCGAGACGAAGGGCGGGTTCGATTACACGGGGGCGCAGTGCGTGGGGTGGATGAAGGAAGCGGGATTCCGGGAGACGCGGGTGGAGCACCTGGTGGGACCGGATTCGATGGTGGTGGGGATTAAGTGAGAGAGCCGGTGGCTGGTAGCTGGTAGCTTCTTGCTACTAGCTACTAGCTGTTTTCCCTGGCCTTGTGCTACGAAGGCGTCTCAAGGGCGCGGGGGCAATTGCGAGGCAGAGAAAAGGCCCGCGGCTGAAGCCGCACTTAAGGGAAGCTCAGTTCAGGGACCTGAAGGTCCCTGCTCCCTCCGATGGTAAAGGGCCGCAGCTATTTTGCCGCACCTATGGGAAGCTCAGTTCAGGGACTGAAGGTCCTCGCTCCCTCCGGCGGTGAAGGGCAGCAGCTATTTACCCGCACTTATGGATGCTCAGTTCGGGGACATGAAGGTCCCTGCTCCCTCCGGCGGTGCCATGTGAGAATGTCCGGATGCCGCAATGCGGGAGGGGTGGCCGGAGTGTGACAAAGAGCACAGGAGCGTAAGAGGGTGAGCGCGACAATTGGTTCATGAGGGCAGGCGGAAGCTGGCGGCCCGAGGAGACGATTGTCGATGAGCGATCTTGCCCAATTGACTGAACCGGTTGCGGTTGACCCCCTGGTAGGACACCCGGCGGATTACCACGTGTTTCATAAATTCATCCAGCGCTGCAAAGGGCTGCCGGCGATCACGACGACGGTGGTATGGCCGATGACCGACGTGGCGCTGCGCGGGGCGGTGGAAGCGGCGGAGGAGGAACTGATCGAGCCGACGCTGATCGGGCCGGAAAAGGAGATGAAGGCTCTGGCGGCGAGGGCGGGGCTGAAAATCAGCTCGTATCCGATTGTGCAAGCGGAGACGGAGGAGCGGGCGGCGGAAGTGGGCGTGGCGATCTGCCGGTCGGGCGGGGCGCAGGCGATGATGAAAGGCAGCCTGCACACCGACGAGATGATGAAAGCGGCGATGCAGCGGGACTCGGGATTGCGCACGGCGCGGCGGATTTCGCATGTGTTCATTATGGATACGCCAGCATACGCGCGGACGCTGCTGATCACGGATGCGGCGATCAACATTTCTCCCGAGCTGGAAGACAAGGTGCACATTGTGCAGAACGCGATCGACCTGGCGCACGCGCTGGGGATTGCGGAGCCGAAGGTGGCGCTGCTGTCGGCGGTGGAGACGGTGAATCCGAAGATCAAGTCGACACTGGACGCGGCGGCGCTGTGCAAGATGGCAGATCGCGGACAGATAATGGGGGGAATTCTGGATGGGCCGCTGGCGTTCGATACGGCCGTGAGCGAGAAGGCGGCGCGGATCAAGAAGCTGGTGTCGCCGGTGACGGGGCAGGCGGACATATTGGTGGTTCCGGACCTGGAGAGCGGCAATATGCTGGCCAAACAGCTTGAGTACCTGGGCGGAGCGCAGCTGGCGGGAATCGTGCTGGGGGCGAGGGTGCCGGCGATATTGACCAGCCGGGCGGATTCGGCGGCGACACGGCTGACGAGCTGCGCGGTAGCGGTGCTGCTGCACTATGCGACGCATCCGGCGGTGAAGGTGTAGAGAGACAGGGAACAGGGAACAGGGATCAGGGATCAGGCAAATGCGTGGGCGCCATCTTTTGCGGGTGGCGCCCGCGGTGTTTTTGGGCGGCGAGTGCGGGGCGGTGAAAACGCCTGGGCGAAGGCGGGCATCGTAGAAGGTGAGGCGAGGGTGCTGGAGCACTGCGCCATTTTCCCTGAAGGAGGGTTCGATGTCGAAGCATACGCATGATAGTCATGGACGCGAGGCGCGGTCGGAGACGGCTGCGCTGGATTTTCCGGATGGATTTCCGCGGGAGACGGTGAAGAATCTGTCGAGCGTACTGAATGGGCTGCTGGCGGATGTCTTTGCGCTGTATGTGAAGACGAAGAACTTTCACTGGCACATGAGCGGGCGGCATTTTCGCGATTATCATCTGCTGCTGGATGAGCAGGCGGCGCAGATTTTTGCCATCAGCGACGATGTTGCGGAGCGGGTGAGGAAGATTGGGGGAACGACGATCCGGTCGATCGGGCAGATTGCGCACCTGCAGCGGATTGCGGACAACGACAAGGAGTTTGTGCCGGCGGAGGAGATGCTGAGGGAGCTGTGCGAGGATAACCGGTCGCTGGTGCAGAGCCTGCGCGCGGCGCACGAGATGACGTCGAAGGCGGGGGATTATGCGACAACGAGCATGATCGAGATGTGGATCGACGAGGCGGAGCGGCGGGCGTGGTTCCTGTTTGAGGCGACCCGGTAAAAGGCCCGCGGCTGAAGCCGCAATCAATGGGTGATTTTTTTCAGGGGCCTAAAAGGCCCCTGCTCCCTCCAAGGCGAAATGACCCGCCCCTGCTCCCTTCACGGCGAATTCGTCGGCGGGCGCGGGTTCAAAGGGCGGCGGGGGGAACTGCGGGCGGATTGGCGGGAACGGATGAGGCGTTCGCGGCGGCGAGGGACTTCTGTGCCTGGCGGGAGACTCGGGGGACGGCAATGAGCGTGAGGGCATAGAAGAAGATGGACGCGGCGATATAGGCGAGGCGGCCATGGCGGAGGTCTTCTGCGACGAGCTTGATGGCGAGGAGGACGAGGGTGGCGTTGGCAAGGCGGGTGAGTTCGGTGCGGGAGAAGCGGGATCCGGCCCACGCGAGGGCGAGGGCCGCGGCGCAGAGGGAGAGGGTGCGGAAGAAGGCGAGGTGGTGAGGGCCGGGCGGGACGTGGAGGGCGAGGAGCCCTATAGCCAGGTGAACCAAGAGTGCGGCGGCGGCGCAGATGGCGAGCGCGGCTGTGAGGATTTGGAGGGTCTGGTGCTTCCATGAGGGCTCGGCGGAGCGCGGCATAACCGAATAGCAGAGAATGGCGGCGAGGAAGGCGATGTAGATGGATGCGGACGGAGCGTTGGGGAGTGCGCCGGTGAGAGCTTGAAAGACATATGCGCCGAGTGAGGATGCAGCGGCGGCAGCGGCGAGATAAACGACGCCATGGAAGACAAGCACGAACCGGGAGAAGCGCGCGCTGAGGGCTGTGGCGGTGACGGCGGCGAGGGAGAAGGATGCGGTCTGGAGCGCAGCGGGAAGCGAAAGTGCGCATCCGGCGAGGACGAGAGCAGCGCTCCACGTGGAGAAGACGCGGTAATTGCGAGGTTGGGGAGCACGATCGAAGAAGAAATAAACGGCGGCGTAGCCGGCAGCAGCGAGCGTGAGACAGAAGACGCCGAAGAGAACGAGAGAGGATGGAGGGCCGAAGGCGGCGAGCGTGACGGCGGCGAGGAGAAAGGCTATGACCGTGAGAATGATTTCCAAGATGGTGATCTGCCGGCGACGGGCGATGGTGTTGTGGGCGACGGAAGCGAGGTAGATGACGAACAGGGCGAAGGCCGGAATAATGAGGACGGCGGGCGAGATGACGGGGTAGTCGGAGCGCGTGGCGGGCGGGCTGATGTAGACGTAAACGGCGGCCCAGATGGCGGCGGAGGCGGCGAGCGCATTCAGGGTGCGGAGACCGGGCACGCGGTTGAGGGATTCAGCAAAAGCAGCGAGGGCGAGGATGAACAGGAGTACGGCGATGAATGGAAGAGTGGAGCGGGTGGCGAAAAAGAGGCTGAGGGCGATGAGGACGGAGGCGAGGTTCGCGACCCAGATCAGCGGGGTAAGCTTTTTGCGCCAGGCGAGGGCGATGGCGGAGGTGATGTACGCGGCAATGACGGCGGCGGATCCGGAAGCGGTGAGGATGTGGAAGCGGAAGACGAGCTCCCAGAGCATGGGAGAGAGAATAAGAGCGGAAGTGGCGGCATAGACAGTGGAGGGAAACCAGGCGCCGGCGCGGGTGCGAACGGCGAGGATGAGCCAGGCGATGGCGTAGGAGATGCCGATGGCGGCGGCGAACGGGATGGGGAGGAGATTTGAATCCGCGGCGGCGCGGAGAAGATAGGCGCCGGCGATGCCCAGCATGGCGCGGCCGAGGATGGAGAAGACGGAAAAGGACTCGGAGGCGTCGGCTGGTGTGGCTTCGGCGGCTTGGGTGATGGCGGGTTGCGAATCGACGGGAGTGGTGGAAGCAGTGGGGTGGTGTTCGAGCGCGGAGACACGACGCTCCAGAGAATCGATGCGGGCGACGAGTTGATCGATTTCGCTGGGAAGATCGGTCATGGTTACAACCCGTTGCAGCCCCGGTGTGAGAGAAGGCTGAGTTAGTCGCCGGCGGCAGGCGCGTGCTGGGCGCCTTTTTCGATTTCGCGCAGAGTTCCGTGCGTACTGCCGTCAGTCCAGGGCGGGAGGAGCTTGAGCAGAACCGCCAGAAAGATGAGCGGGAGAATGCACAGCCCGATGGCGACTAAGAGACCCTCGCGAGTTACTAACTCCATCTTGTAAGTGGTGTAGCCAAGAAAGCTCTTGGAGAATAACTGCCCGCCGATAACTACATTCCAGCGCATAGCAAGCACGCTGATGAGAATAAGCACGCCGGAGATGGTGTAGAAAGCCTTGCGAACGGCGATGGAAAGCCGTGGCTTTGTCACCTGAGCAATGAAGAGCAGAGTAAGTGGAACCAGCGTGCCGACGAAGATCTGGAGGACGATCTGCGAGAAATAAAGCTTGGTATGCACCATGAAGTCGAGGCTGCGGAAGGACTCATTGGCCTCGTAGATGCGGTGAACGAGATCGAGCATTTCCAGGCTGAAATCGATGATGAAGATATAGAACATGTACATGGCGACTGTGTCCAGGCAGCGCATATCGATTACCTGGCGGCGCAATTTTGTCAGAGCCATGTAAAGCAGCATGACGGCGGCGATGCCGGAGACCATGGCGGAGAAGATGAAGACGACCGGAGTGAGTGGCGAGGACCACCAGGGATTGGCCTTGAGCGAGCCGAAGATGAATCCGACGTAGCCGTGAAGCAGGAAGGCCGAAGGAATGCCGACGAGGGTTATGATCCAGCCGACGCGCTCGTCGATGCGCAGGGAGCGCGGGCTGATGTTGCTGGAGCCGAGAGTCATGATTTTGTAGATGATGCGGAGGAGGCCGCGGGAATTTTGTGAGTAGAAGACGATTTCGCGGCGGTAGTCGAGCCAGATTTCGAAGACGAGGACGGCCATGAGGTACCAGAGGTAGACATAGCCGAACATGGCCATCGCCGAGGTGCTGTGCGGAGTGAAGTACATTTCCGGCGAGCGCTCAGGATGGCCGAGGTGAAGCTGGAGGGGGAGCGGCGCGTCGAGGAGGAAGGCGAGGGCGGTGAGGAGCGCGAGGCGGTAGGTGGGCTTGACGGCTTCCACGCGGAAGACGCGCTCGAGCGAGGCGAGTATGAAGGCCCCGGCGACCAGGCCGGTGATGAAGGGGTAGAGAACGATGAGCACGCTCCAGTAGAGCGTGACTTCGTTGGGATACATGTAACCGCTCATGGGTTCCTCGTAAGACAGTTTTCAGCTTTCAGCTTTTAGCTTTTAGCTTTTAGCTCTTAGCTTTTAGCCTCTGACTTTCAGCTATCGACTGTTGTTGTCACTTCCTGATTGCTTCGCTTTCTTCTCGTGCTCGATCTGTTGTTCGCTTCGACTTTTTCGATTTGCGCCTAACTCAGCCGCTTTGTTGATCCGGATCGAACTAATAGCTAACAGCTAAGAGCTAAAAGCTGTTATTAGCGGACGGAGCCGTCCAGGGCGTTGTAGAAGACTTTGGCGCCGGTAGCCATATCGGGTTTGAGGATATGGACGTCGTGAGTCTTCAGGAACGCGTGGATGGGATCCGCCGGGTTTTTGAGGTCGGCCAACTGGCGCGCCCCGGTGGGACAGTTTTCGCAGCACGCGGTGGTGAGTCCCTTGGTGATGCGGTGGTAGCAGAGAGTGCACTTATCGGCGACCTTTTTTGTGGGGTGGATGTAACGGCAGCCGTAAGGGCAGGCCTGCACGCAGTAGGCGCAGCCGAGGCAGTATTTCTGATCGACGAGGACCACGCCGTCAGGGGTGATGAAGGTGGCGCCGACGGGACATACCTGAGTGCAGGGCGAGTCGGCGCATTGGTTGCAGAGCTTGGGAACGAAGAAGTAATCGCCACTGGGATCGTCGGCTACGGAAGGAAATCCTTCTTTGCCGCCGTCGGGGGAGATGACTTCAGGCGAGTTGAGCTGGGTGTCAGTGCGGTGGTAGCGCTCGACCCAGGTGCGGAAGAAGCCTTCGGGAACGTCGTTTTCGGTCTGGCAGGCGCGAACGCAGTTACCGCAGCCGATGCACTTGGAGACATCGATGAGCATGCCCCACCAGTGCTGGCTCTTGTCGTAATTGGGGGACTGTTCGGGAGTGCCGGCGAGGACATATTTCCAGGCGACGGCGGCAGCGGGGAGAAGGACGAGCAGTTGTCGGCGCGTGGTGTTCATTTTTTGGCTCCGGTGGTGCCTCCCGCCTCGATGGCCGGACTGTGGGGCTGATGGCAGGTTTCGCAGGGGATGCCGTTGGAGTGCGCGGCGGGATCTACCTGCGGGAAGCTTTTGGGCTTGGCGGCGCTGGCGGTGTGACAGCGGGCGCAGAGGACGGCGGTGTCGAGTTTGGGCGGGGTGACGTTGGTGGGGTCGGCCGCGTGTTTGGCGAGGGCGCCGTGGCAGGCTTCGCAGTTGACGCCGGCGTGTTTGCCTTTGCTCTTGGTGTCCTGAACGTCAGTGTGGCAATCGTTGCAGGCCTGGTGTCCGGCGAAGGCGACGGGGCGGGCGGCGATTTCGTCGATAGCCGCGGCGCGGTAGTGGCCGTACTGACCGAAGGATTTGGGAACGACGAAGCCGCGGACCACAAGAAAGACGAGGAAGGCGACGACGAAGAGGCCCAAAAAGCGGAAAAGATGACCGGCATCTCTGAAGAAGTTCATGAAGCCCTGTCCCCCTGACGTGCATGCGGGCGGTTCCGTGACGGCGTGCAAATTGGTCTGGAACTGAGGTTAAGTTTGGGGAGTGGGGGGAGGGGGTGTATGTGAGATAACGCACCGGGGGATGTGATATGGGACACATACTGACGAAATCCCCGATAATACGTGGTGATTTGAGACACCGGGAGATTGGAAGCCTGTGGGAAGTGGGTGAGAGAGGATGCAGGGCGGCTGTGGGAATGCAAGACTGGAAAATTGGGGCGGGATGGGTACCCAGGTGATGTGAGTTCAGGCATTCAGGGAATGTGAACCTTGGCGCCGGCTGGCCCTCAAGATCGCTGCGGTCTCCGGATTTGCGGCCGCACAATCGTTTCAGTTCTGCGTTCGGCAGTTGCCGCGCAGGGTAGAATGCAAGCTCGGCAGGAGAAATGGTACTCGAAACGAGCGTCGTGATTCGCCGTCGCCCCGAAGAGGTTTGGTCATACCTCGGTGACATCAACACCGTCGCCCTCTGGGATCGGGGGTTGCGAGCACCGAGGCGACCAGCACAACACCGCCCGGTGTGGGTTTTGAGTTCGACACCCTTGCTCGCTCTCCACGCACCGCAATGCAAAGGGACTGGGGCAAAATGTCTTACCGCATCACCGACATCGACCCTGTCCGCGGCTGCACGATCCAACTGACCAGCAACACGGGCAACGCGCGATTCTTTCGGACTGCGAAATGGCGCTTCCGGGTTGAGCCCGAGGCGATGGGCTCCCGCGTATTCTGCACAGCCGACTTCCGTCTGCGCTTCCCTTACCACATCCTCGCCCCTATCTTTTTCTTCATGAAGAGCGCCATTCGGCGCGATCTCGAAAGCCTTCGGCATCGACTAGAAAGCAGCACCGCGACGATGTGAGGCACATATGGAACTCTGTCAGCGCAATTCGGGCGCATGAAGTCAGACGGAGTTTAACTGGCCGCGAATGAAGCCGTGTCTGGGAAAATGTCTGTTGCCATCGTTTGAGGGGCGAAGCTGCGCAGCCGGGGTTTGGGGAAGTCCCGGGGTCTGAAAATCGAAACCCCGGGACACCCAATCTTGTGAAGGTCCAAGTGGTTGGAGGACTAGAAGCCGGCGCCGGATTCGAGTCGGTTGGCCTCGGCGATTTGAACCTGAGCCGCCCCCACGGGCTCATGGTAGTGAGAAGCGACGAGGAATGCGGCTGCTGAGATGTCTATGAACGGGCGTACTTCGCCGAGCTTGATGGTGGAGGCGGCGGCCATCTGAGCTACGGCTTGTTTGCTGGAGATGGACTGGATGAGGGCGAGGATTGCGGTCACCGCAGTGGCGACGGCCTGGATGGAAGTGAGGGCGCGCTGCTGGCTTGCGGTGTTCATGATTCTGGCCGCCTGGAGGAGCGCGGAGTTGACCTGCTGCTGGAAGACGACGACCTGCGCCTGCATCTGGGCGAGGACGGAGGAGGAGGGGTTGGCGAGGTACGCTTTGGCCTGGGCGACGAGGAGGTTGGACGCGGCGTCGAAACCGGCCGTGGCCGCGGCGAAGATGGGCGCGTCTTTGGGATCGAGTTGCGCGGCGGTGGTGTCCACAGTGGCGACGGCGCTTTGCAGGGTGGGGGTCCAGTTGACGATGTTTTTGGCGACGGTGGTTTGCGAACAGCCGGAGACGAGGGTGAGCTGAAGCAGGAGGGCAATCAGCATCCAGACGCCGAGGCGGGACTGGGCCCTTGAGACGGCAGACGGCTGGGTTGCGGGTTGCGCAGGGTCGCGGGCGAGGAGGCCGAGGAGGGCCGTGGCCAGAGAGCCGGCGAGAGTGACGACGGTGCCGCCGCCGGCGTGGCCGAAGGAGACGCCTTGCTGGGAGAGGACGCCGGCGACGGTGGAGACGGCGATGAGGACGCCGGTGATGGAGGTTCTGGGATGTTGCCAGATGTTTGCGAACGAGTTCATGGTTTGCTCCTTGCTTGGGCTGTGGTTGTGCAGCGTGGTTTAAGACACGAGGCCGCGCGGGGATGAGGCCCCGGATGCGGAATCCGTCGTCCCTACGGGACTGCGCTTTTTCGTGGTATTGGCCACCCCACGCTAAAGCGCGGGGCTAGCGAACGGTGCGCCTCCGGCGCGGTGGCAGAACGGCGCAACGACGCGGCACTAATCCCGGATAAGTGCTTCCACTGATATTTCTGCTGTTTTGCCGGTTAGTTATAAGCGTAGGGAAGTCCGCGAATTAATCGGCAAAAAGGGCAAAACTTTTTTCGCTTTGTTTTCTGGAATTTAGAAAAAAGTTCGCGGCACACCCCCTTGACAGGGCGGGAACGAGAGATGGAAGGACTGGATGTGAGGCGGATCAGGAGTCGCGCTTTACGTAGCGGCGGCCGCGGATGTCGTACTGGCCGGAGGAGACGACGCGGATGGCTTCGGTGTAAGCGACGTGCTCTTCGGCGAGGATGCGGTGGTTGAGGGACTCGGGAGTGTCGGAGTCGAGGACCGGGATGGCGCGCTGGACGACGATGGGGCCGTGGTCGAGTTCCTCGTCGACAAAGTGGACAGTGCAGCCGGCGATTTTTACGCCGTAGGCGAAGGCCTGCTCCTGGGCCTCGAGGCCGGGGAAGGCGGGGAGCAGGGAGGGGTGGATGTTGAGGATGCGATTGCGGAAGGCGGCGATAAAGGCGGGCGAGAGGAGGCGCATGTAGCCGGCAAGGCAGACGAGATCGATCTGGTGGGACTGGAGGCAGGCGATCATGTCGGCGTCATGGTCGGCGCGGGAGCGGCCTTTGGAGATGCAGACGGCGGTGGGAAGGGCGAGGTCGCGGGCGGCGGAGAGACCGGGGGCTTCGGCGACGTTGGAGAGGACGACCGCGATTTCCACGCCGGGGAGGCGGCCGGCGCGGATGGATTCGGCGATGGCGAGAAAGTTGGAGCCGCGGCCGGAGAGGAGGATGCCGAGGCGGAGGGGCGAATTAGAGGCGCGAGTTAGCAAGTCAGCAAGTTAGCGAGTTAGCGAGTTAGCGGGTTAGCGATCATGTGTACTGGACGCGGCGTTCGCCTTTGACGATGCGGCCGATGACGTAGAACTTTTCTTCGGCGCGGTCGAGGAGGTTTTTGGCGCGGGTGAATTTGGCGGCGGGAATGGCGGCGATCAGGCCGATACCCATATTGAAGGTGCGCAGCATTTCGTCCTGGGGAACCTGGCCGAGTTCACGGAGGTGCTCGAAGATGGGCAGGACAGGCCAGGATCCGATTTCGACCTGGGCGGTGACGTTTTTGGGAAGAATGCGGGGCAGGTTTTCGGTGATGCCGCCGCCGGTGATGTGGGCCATGCCGGCGACGAGGCCGGCGGCGGTGAGCTTCTGGATGACGTGGAGATAGCTGCGGTGGGTTTTGAGCAGGGCGGCGCCGGCTTTTTCGCGGATGGCGGTGACGTACTGGGCGGGCTTGTAGCCGGCGACTTCGAAGAGCAGCTTGCGGGCGAGCGAGTAGCCGTTGGTGTGGAGGCCGGTGGAGGGCAGGCCGATGAGGACATCGGTGGGCTTGATGGTGGCGCCGGTGATCATCTTGTCGCGGTCGACGGCGCCGACGATGAAGCCGGCGAGGTCATATTCGCCGTCGGCGTAGAAGCCGGGCATCTGCGCGGTTTCGCCGCCGATGAGGGCGCAGGCGTTGGCGCGGCAGGCATCGGAAAGGCCGGTGGCGATGCTTTCGGCGACATCGGGATCGAGGCGGCCGGTGGCGAGGTAGTCGAGGAAGAAGAGGGGCGTGGCGCCCTGAACGGCGATGTCGTTGACGCAGTGGTTGACGAGGTCGGCACCGATGGTGTGGTGGAGGCCGAGCTCGAAAGCGACCTTGAGCTTGGTGCCGACGCCGTCGGCGGAGCTGACGAGGATGGGGTTTTTCCAGCGCTGGAGATCGAGGCGAAAGAGGGCGCCGAAGCCGCCGATGCCGCCGAGAACGTTGCGGTTAAAGGTCTTCTGGGCGAGGAACTTGATGCGTTCCTTGGCGCGGTCGCCGAGGTGGATGTCGACGCCGGCGTCGGCGTAGGTGACGGATTTGGGAGTGGTGTGGTCGGGCACGGTGCGGGCTTTCTGCGAGTGGACTCGGCCGCGATGCGATGAGCCGGAAAGCAAAATTCTAGCAGGGATTGGGTTGCGGGGGCGTGTATTGCGGCGATTCCCAGGTCTCAAAATCGAGATCCTGGGGCATCCGGCGAGTCGACTCTATACTGAAGCCACTATGACGAGGGAATCGGCAGATCTGGTGCGGGCCCGGTCGCGGGCTTTGCAGGCGCGAGCGGAGAAGTACTTTCCGGGCGGGGTAAATTCGCCGGTGCGGGCGTTTGGCGCGGTGGGCGGGGAGCCTCCTTTTATTGAGCGCGCGGAAGGGGCCTGGCTGGAGGACGTGGACGGGAACAGTTACATCGACTACTTCGGGTCGTGGGGGCCGATGATCCTGGGGCATGCGTTTGCGCCGGTGGTAGAGGCGATTGAGGACGCGGCGCGGAATTCGGCGAGCTTCGGGGCGTCGACGGCGATGGAGGCGGAACTGGCGGAGCGGATTGCGAAGAGCTATCCGGCGCTGGAGATGATGCGGTTTGTAAGCTCGGGGACTGAGGCGACGATGTCGGCAATGCGTCTGGCGCGGGCGGCGACAGGGCGGAAGATCATTGTGAAGTTCGAGGGGTGCTATCACGGGCACGCGGACGGGCTGCTGGTGAAGGCGGGTTCGGGGGTGGCGACGTTCGGGATCCCGGGGTCGGCGGGAGTGCCGGAGGAGATTGCGAAGTTGACGCTGGCGCTGCCGTTCAATGATCTGGGAGCGATGGAGGCGGCATTCGAGAAGCATCCGGAGGAGATTGCGGCGGTGATCCTGGAGCCGGTGGTGGGGAATGCGGGGTGCATTCCGCCGGCTGAAGGGTACTTGGCGGGGCTGCGGGCGCTGACGCGGAAACACGGGACATTGCTGATTGTGGATGAGGTGATGACGGGTTTTCGCGTGGAGCTGGGCGGGGCCTGCGGGCTATACGGGCTGGAGCCGGATTTGGCGACCCTGGGAAAGATTGTGGGCGGCGGGCTGCCGGTGGGGGTGTTTGGCGGGCGAAGGAAATTGATGGAGATGATTTCGCCGCTGGGGCCGGTGTACCAGGCGGGGACGCTGAGCGGGAATCCGCTGGCGATGGCGGCGGGGCTGGCGACGGTGGGTTATCTGCAGGAGCATGCAGGCGAGGTGTATCCGAGGCTAGAACGGACGGCGAAGGCGGTGGCCGAGGGCGTGGCGGCGGAGGCGAAGCGCGCCGGAGTGGCGATGACGCTGAACCGGGTGGGATCGATGTGGACGTGGTTCTTTACGGAGGGGCCGGTGAGAAATTATGAGGAGGCGGCGAAGTCGGATACGGCGGCGTTTGGGAGGTTCCACCGGGCGATGATGGAGCGGGGAGTGTGGCTGCCGCCGTCGCAGTTTGAGGCAGCGTTTTTGAGCGCGGCGCATGGGGAGGCGGAAGTGGAGAAGACGGTGGAGGCGGCGCGGGAGGCGTTGCGAGTGGGTTAAGCGCACTCACGTCCGCAGAATTCTTGTCATGAAGTTCCCTTGGGCAGGATTGATTCCTGCTCACCGAGCAGCTTGCTAAGCGTTCGCATTGGCAGAACAAGGCGCATGGATTCGGGGAAGCGAAGAAAGCCATGAGCTGCATAAAAGCGCACTGCCCGTTCGTCGATTGCGTCTACAACAACCATTGAGGAGCCTACCACGTCTGCGTTTAGATAAGCTTTGCGAAGGGCCTCGCTCAGCAGAATCGTGCCCAATCTTCGACCCTGCAAATCTTTCCGAACCGCAAGCCGGCCGAGCAAAGTGGCACTGATCACCGGATAGCGGGGAAGGTACTTTTTGGCACCTTCAGGAATGGCGCCTGGCTCAAGGCCGTAGGAGCAAAGGGTAAAGTACCCGCAAATGGAAAAAGGTTCGTTTTCGGCGGTGAGGACGAAAACTGCATTTGTCCTTCGTCGGATCTCCTGCGAGGCTTGGGTCTTTAGATAAACATCTAAGCTGTCCACACCGCAGTGAAAGCTTTCGCGATCGTGCACCTTGCCGAGCGGCTCCAGCCTTAATGGAACTCCCTCGAGCGTTCTCATCGGGAGATAACGCGTTCTTCGGCCAATTTAAACGCACGCCGCAGGCGAGCATTGGGTTTTGGCGGGTGCATGAGGGCGTGGAAGAAGACTTCCCGGTCCCGTTTCGAAAGCACGAGGGTCTCATGCCGGGCAATCGTTTCTTGCGAGGCTCCTGCAATTGCGGTAAGGCAAAAATCGGTGAGGCTGCGGCGTTCGAGGGCAGCGGCGCGCTCCACCTGCTTTTTGGTGTCAGCATCCACTCGGAAGCCAAGCCGATAGCCGCGGGCGCGGCGTTCTTCCGTACGCAGTGCAGTTGAACCTCTGGGCATCTCTAGTCCTCCGCTAAATCCAAGTGTACGTCCACTGGAAGCACACGACAAGTAGCCGGGCTGCGCTTACGAGTTAGTGTCGCGGGCTTCGCCCAGGAGGAGTTTCACCGTCATTTTCCTGCTGCCGCGGTAGAAGGTGACGGTGACAGTGTCGCCGACCTGGTGCTGGTCCATGATGTCGGTGATGTCCTGGGGGTCGGTGACGGGGCGGCCGTCGATGGCGACGATGAGATCGCCGCCGAGCATGATGGGGGTGTTGCCGACGTAGGCTTCCTGGTTGCCGCCGCGGATGCCGGCCTGTTGCGCGGCGCCGCCGGGAACGACGCGCTGGACGAGGACGCCGGAGACGGCGGGCAGGTTCATCTGCTGAGCGAGGTCGGGGCCGACGGCGAAGTCGGAGATGCCGAGCGAGGGACGGCGGACGCGGCCGTAGCGGCTGAAGTCGGCGAGCACGGCCTTGGCGGTGTTGATGGGGATGGCAAAGCCGATGCCGGCGTTTTGATCGGCGCCATTGTTGGAGAGGATCATGGTGTTGATGCCGATGACCTGGCCGGCGAAGTTGAGGAGCGGGCCACCGGAGTTGCCGGGGTTGATGGCGGCGTCCGTCTGGATGGCGTTGTCGATGAGGGCGTTGTTGGCGTTGCGGATGGAGCGTATGGAACTGATGATGCCCTGGGTCATGGTGCCGCTGAGGCCGAAGGGATTGCCGATAGCGAAGACGCGCTGGCCGACTTCGAGCTTGGAGGAATCGGCGAGGGTGACGGGCTCGAGGTTGGGAGCGTCGATTTTGAGCAGGGCGAGGTCGTGAACCTTGTCGATATTGAGGACGGTGGCGGGGTAATGGGCCTTGTTGCTCAGCGTGACCTGGACACCGCGATTGGCCCCCTGGACGACGTGGTAGTTGGTGAGGATGTGGCCGACTTTGTCGAGTACGAAACCGGAGCCCTGGCCCTGCTGGGGAACGGCTCCGTAGAAGAAGTCGAAGACCAGCGAGGTGGAGGTGATGTTGACCACGGAGGGCAGGACGCGCTTGTAGATGTTAATGCCATTCTGTTCCTGGGTGTCACAGACGGGCGCGGTGGCGGCTTCGACGAGCTGGAGCGGCTCGGTGGCGTGAGGCGTGCCGATGTAGGGGAGACTGCGGAGGCTGCCCTGGGGGAGATGGGTAAAGACAAACCAGATTGCAGCGACGAAGAGAACGAACAGGGCGAGATGACGCAATTTCATGTTTCTTGAAAAACCTTCCTTACGAACGAATTGCTGCACGACCGCAAAACGAGCGGCTCAAAAAAACTAACGACATACGGCCATGCAAAGTTCCCGCAGGGGCTGAAGCGTGCGGGTCATTCGGTTGCGTTTTCGGCACGACTGCAAATCCGTGCCCTGTTGCAGAACCTCCGCTTTAGCCGCTTCTATTGTAAAGACATGCGCGGGGGAATTTTGTTGCTTTCGGCCTGGAGGCGGGGCCAGAGGGCGTCGACCTGAGCACGCAGCGAGGCCAGATCGCCTGAGTTATCAAGGACGTAGTCGGCCTGGGCGGCTTTTTCGGCGTCGGAGATCTGGTGCGAGAGGCGGAGGCGGGCGTCGGCTTCGGCGGCCTCGCGAGCGGGGCCGGAGGGAGCGATGCGGGCGGCGTAGCGGGCGATTTTGAGGTCCTCGGGTGCGGTGACGACGATGACACGGTCGATGCGTCGACGCCAGTCGGAGAGCCACCCCGGCGACCAAGGCCCGTCGCCGGGGGCCCCGGAGAGCACGGTTTCGTTTTCGCCGCGAGCACGGGCGTCGCGGACGACTTCGAAGATGAGGGCGGTTTCGACGACTGCGACGGCGGAGGGATCGCGGGCAAAGATCTCGTCCATTTTCCGGCGCTGGAGGTCGATGACGGCGGGATGGATGATGGCGTTGAGCTGCTGAAGCCGGCCGCCGGCGAAAGCGAGTTGGGCGAGGCGGGCGCGGTCGAGGCGGCCGTCGGGAGCGAGGACTTCAGGGCCGAAGGCGCGGAGGATTTCTGCGTAGATGGGCTGGCCGGGCTCCATGAGATCGCGGCCGAGGGCGTCAGCTTCGATGATGTGAGCGCCGTATTCGCGGAGAATGGCGGCGACAGTGGATTTGCCGCTGCCGAGGCTGCCGGTGAGGCCTACGCGAAGCATTCGGGGCCAGTATAGGACATGGGGTGATTGAACAATGGCGAATCGCGTCAGTTATTTGAGGGGCCGGTGGCCAGCAGCTTAACAGCCCGCGCTTCCCCGATGAGAGCGCCGCGGCGTTTGGGAGCATTGGAGAGTGCGATTTGAAATTGCTTTAGCGCTTGCCGGGGATGGTTTTGTTCGAGGAGCAAATCGCCAAGCTGTTCGCGGGCAGGAAGGATGGGGCCCGGGGTAGTGGGAAGTTTCTCGGCGGCGTCTTCCTGATCGGCTGCCACACGCAGCAGACTCTGAGCCTCGGCGGAGTTGCCTTCGGCCTGGGCTGTCCATGCACGGGCTTCAAGCGAGAGCACGTGGACCTGACCGGCCCAATACTGCGCGGATTCGGTATTCGTGGCGCGCAACTGTTGTTCGAGCCGGGCGAGCTTCTCGATTTCAGCGCCCGTTTCGTCGGCATGTCCGCTGTGGGCCAGTCCGACGGCGCGGGCCCAGACAGCGACTGCAATGACGTGCGGCGGCGCTGTATCGGGCGGAACGATGGCGGAGGCGGCTTTCCAGTCGCTGCGCTCGATGGCGTAACGGACAGGCATGGCAGTGGAAGCATAGGCGACTTTGAAACTACCGCTGTTCAATCCGGACATCTGATGCAGTTGCTGAACGACTTGACGCGCCTCCGGATAGCGGCCTTGCTGAAGATAGGCGTAGACAAGGTAGTCCATCGCATGGAGTTCCTCGCCAATGTCGCCCTGGTTGCGCGCAGCCGTGCTCGCAGCCCGGTTGGAGGCGATGGAATCAGTCCACATGCCGAGGCGGGTGAAGATGTGCGACGGCATATGGAGGGCATGCGGCGCGGAAGGCGCGATTTTGGAATAGGCCAGCGCCGGGGCGAGTCCCTGGCTTGCCATTTCCGCGTTATCGCAGGCGTGGATGAGATAGTGCGCGATGCCCGGGTGGTCAGGATACTTACGGAAAAGGGGCTCGAGAACTTTGGCCGCCTGCTTTTGCTTTGCGTGCGTCTTATCGAACGGGGACGCAGCGGCCAAAAGAGCGAGAGCATAGAAAGCCTGGGACTCTACATCTCGGGGGTAGGCGGCTGCAAGCTCTGCCATGGCGCCCAGATATTTGGATACACGTGTCCCATAGGGAAACTGGACGGTGTCGTCGCCGTAGAGAAGGGCAAGGGCGTTGATAAAGCGACGTTCGCGATCAGAAGCTGCACCGATGGCCTGGGCCTGCTGGATTTCGCGGCGACCATTCAACAGAGCTTCGTCCGGAAGCGGCGGATCCCAGAGCTGATGAAAGTAGGTCATCGCGATTCCCCAATGAGCCATGGCGCACCCGGGGTCTTCGGCGGCCACTGCGCGGAAGGCGATTTGCGCGGGGGAATAAGTGAAGGAGTGAAGCATGGCCACGGCATGCTCAAAGTCCTTCTGGACCGCGGGCGCGCAGGATGTGGGAAAGGAAACCGTGCCGAGACGCTCGGATGCGGGTCCGGATTGGGAGATCAAGTAACCGGGAAGCGGAGCGAAAAGAACGAATGCCGCCACAACACGGGTTTGGCGCAGGCGGAATACCGAGGGAACGCGGAGCATGGCGGGGATTCACTCCTTCCCGGGGTCGGCTCGAAATGTAATCGCTTTGGGGCGGGAACGGCAATGAGAAATTAAGGGAGCCGCGAGGAGAGCATGGCGGCGATGGTGGATTTGCCGCTGCCGAGGCTGCCGGTGAGGCCTACACGTAAGCATTCGGGGCCAGTATAGGGCATGGGGTGATTGACCAGCCTTGCGCATGGACGTGGGTTTCCGCCGCGCATCCTAATTCGCAGGGCGTGCGGGCCGGCATTTCGGGCGGCGTGCGGCACCTTATTTAGATGGCACAGCGATCTCCCCAGCCTAATGTGCGCGCCCTCGGAAGCGGGTTTTTGTTTCCGCCGCGGTTTTGGCTGCTGGTGGTGATGAGCGGAGTGGCAGCGGGGATCGCGGGCGGACTGCTGATGCGATTGCTGCATGCGACGCAGCAGATTGCCTACGCGTATCAGCTGGGGAGTTTCCTCGACAATACGGGAAAGGTTTCCGGCGCGCGGCGGGTGCTGGTGCTGTTTCTGGCTGGCGTGATCGCGGTAGTGGTTCGTCGGGTGCTGAAGAGCGCCAGCGGAGGGACGGGCGCGGAACTCTCGGAGACGGTGTGGTTCCGGGGGGGCAAGATGCCGTTCTGGACGACCGTGATTAAGGGCTTGCTCTCGATTGTGATGGTGGGCATGGGGGTGTCGCTGGGCAGAGAAGGAGCGCTGAAGCAGACGGGCGCGGCAATTGCGAGCGAGCTTGCGGGGTGGTTTGGGTTGTCGCCGGCACAGCGGCGGCTGCTGGTGGCGTGTGCAGCGGGAGCGGGAATGGCGGCGGCGTATAACGTGCCGTTTGGGGGGGCGATTTTCGCGGTGGAGGTGCTGCTGGGCACGCTGTCGCTACCGTTGATGCTGCCGGCGCTGGCGGCGTCGTTTGTTGCGACGGGCGTGTCGTTTTTGCTGCTGCCGGCGAGGCCGACGTACGTGGTTCCGGCTTATGCGCTGCATCTGCCGGATGTATGGTGGGCGTGTTTGGCGGGGCCGGTGCTGGGGCTGGGCGCGTTCGTATGGCTGCGATTGATTGTGTGGGCAGACCACGCAGTTCCGAAGGGCTGGAAGCAGGCGGTGTGGACGATTGCGGTCTTCACGGCGCTGGGGGCGGTGGCGGTGAAATACCCGGAAGTGCTGGGGAATGGAAAAGGATTGGTGCAGCGGGCGTATCTGGATGAGTTCGGAATGCGGATGCTGCTGCCGCTATTTTTTCTGAAGCTGATTGCGGCACCCGGCTGCCTGAGCACTGGATCGCCGGGAGGGCTGTTTACGCCGACGTTGACGGTTGGCGCGCTCATGGGCGCGGTGCTGGGACATCTATGGGCTATGGCGGTGCCGGCATCGCAGATGGGAGTGTTCGCGATGATTGGGTCGGCGGCGGTGCTGGCCGCGGCGACGCAGGGTCCGTTGTCGAGCGTGGCCTTCGTGATGGAGCTGACGCATCACGCGACTCCGCTGATGGTGCCGATGCTGCTGGCGATTGTGGGTGCGTCGCTGGTTACGCAGAAGCTGGATAACCGTTCGGTGTATTCGGCGCGCGTGGCTTCAGGGATGAGGGCAGCGGAAAAGAAAGTGCTGAGCGGGACGAGATTCGACCGGCTGGGAACGGAGGCATACTCGGTGGCGACTTCGGCAGCGGATTATGCGACGGTGGTGGAGAGAATTTTTCGCGAGAACGAGCCGATGTTTGTGGTGGACAACGAAGGGAAGCTGGTGGGGGAGATTTGCCGTGAGGACCTGGTGGCGAGAGAGCCGGGGATTCCGCGTTCATTGACGACGGCGGCAGACCTGGTGCGCAAGGTGGAGGCGGTCGTGTCGAATGCAAGCGAAAGAGAAGTTATTGAGAGACTGGGGCGGCATGGGGCGGCGATGCCGGTGGTGGAAGAGCGGTCGGGGAAGTTAGCGGGGGCGGTGGCGATACCGTAAAGATTAAGGTGGATAAGGATACAAATGTGGTCCACTGGTTTCCAATACTTTATTGCATGGCGGGAAACAAAGCGTCGATTAAGCTCTCCAGCAGCGCACCCTCTTTGTTGGGCTCGTAATTCGCGTCAAACCCAACCGCTGCAAGCCGGTCTCCGAAATAGTCTCTGAGTGATGCAGCATCTGCACGATCCAGCACAATGGCTTCGTCTTCGAGCCTTATGTTCTTGTGTGAGCGAATCAAGTTCACAAAGGAGGAATCCTCAGCTAACAGACCGGAGATGTATCCGGTTTGTTGCGCGGTAAGTCGTACCGTAGCGGGCACGGCGATCCTTTTCTGTCCTACATGTGCCGGCGGAGTTTGGCGGCACGAACGGTGTTGGACATCAGCATGGCGATGGTAAGCGGGCCGACGCCGCCGGGGACGGGGGTGTAGGCGCCGGATTGCGTGAAGGCATGGGGGTGGATGTCGCCGACGATAACGGAGCCTCGCTTGGCAAAGGCGGCTTCGCGCTTGGCGTCGCCGGCGAAGTAGCAGTCGAATTCTTCGCGCGTGGAGATGCGGTTGATGCCGACGTCGATTAATGTGGCGCCGGGGGCGACCATTTCCGGAGTGATGAAACCGGGGCGGCCGATGGCGGCGACGAGGATTTCCGCTTCGCGAGTTACGGCGGCGAGGTCGCGGGTTTTGGAGTGGCAGATGGTGACGGTGGCGTTTTGCGCGAGCAGGAGCATGGCGACGGGCTTGCCGACGATGTCACTGCGGCCGACGACCACGGCGCGGGTGCCAGCGATGGGGATGCTACTGCGCTTGAGGATTTCGATGACGCCGGCGGGGGTGCAGGGGGCGAGCGCGGGGCGACCGGCCTGGAGACGGCCGGCATTGACGGGATGGAGGCCGTCCACGTCTTTGTCGGGGGAAATGGAGTCGAGGACGGTGCGGGCGTCGACCTGGGGGGGGAGGGGAAGCTGGACGAGGATGCCGTCGATGTCGTCGCGGGAATTGAGGGTGGAGACGAGGGAAAGCAGTTCTTCCGTGGTGACGGTATCGGGTAAGGTGATGAGATCACTGTAGAGGCCAAGCTCGGCGCAGGTCTGGACTTTATTGCGGACGTAGATCTGCGAAGCGGGCACGCTGCCCACGAGGACGGCGGCGAGACCGGGGCGAATGCCGCGGGTGGCGAGAGAGCGGACTTCTTCGGCGACTTCCTGTTTGATAGCGGCGGCGATGGCGGCGCCATCGAGTATTTTCGGCACGTTTGGCTCCAAAAATAATCGTAGCAAGGCGCGGCGGCGAGCCGGTATGGTGGCCGGAGCGAGTGCGGTCGCGAATTCGTGATCGAGTGCGAGGTATCACGCCTGGAACTGTCTCACTCAAGGGGGTCACCCTAGACTTGTCAAGTGGCGAGGAGCGCGAAATTCGACGTAAGTAGCAGAAAAGAGAAAAGAAAAAAAATTCGCCGAAGTTTGCCGTTAATTATTCGGACCCGCGTAAGCTGGAAATAATTCAGAAAAAATTCGCTCAAGCGGCGCAGATGACAACTAAACTCTGCTTGCTTTCCAAGCTAACTTCATGGATCAGGTACCCGCGGGAAGAGGGTTGTAGTGTGTATGTGCCTCCGGAGCTAGTTACGGGATTCTTACCTCTCGATTGCGGTTAAAGCGAAAATCGAACGACGTCTTCAAAGGAAAAGGAAGAAACAGGAATGAAGCTCACCAACGATAATCGGACGCTGGGAGATCGGATGCGCTGGAGTTGGTTGCGGTTGGCGATGCAGACGGGACTTTGCGCAGTGATAATGTGCATGGCGGGAGTGTCGGCGCGGGCGCAGGGAGTAAGTACTACGACAGTGCAAGGGACGGTTTACCTGGCGACGGGTCAAGCGGCCGGAGGAACGCTGGCGGTGAGCTGGCCGGCGTTTACCACCGCGGCGGGACAGTTGGTGGCCGCGGGGAAGACAACGGTAGCGATTGGCGCGGATGGATTCTTGAGCGTGAACCTAGCGCCGAACCTGGGCGCGACGCCGGCGGGCGAGTACTATACAGCGATCTTTTATCTGAGCGACGGCTCGGTGAACACTCAATATTGGGTGGTGCCGGCGGCGGGGCAGGCGAGCCTGGCGCAGGTGCAGGCGCAGGTGATGCCGGCGGCGCAGGCGGTGCAGGCGGTAAACAAAGCCTATGTGGACCAAGCGGTCTCGCAGGCGCTGAGCACGCAGATTACGACTTCAGGCGGAAACCTGACGGGACCTCTTTATCTGAGCGGCGATCCGACACAGCCATTGCAGGCGGCAGATAAGCATTATGTGGACGCGAGCGTAAGCGGCGCAATGCCGCTCACAGGCGGCGCGGCGACAGGGCCGTTGACGGCGACGCAACTTGGAGCGGCGTACCAGGTGGATCAGTTTCCGGGCGCGGATTTTGGCGCGAAGCTACAGGCATGCCTGAGCGCGGTGAGCGGGACGAATGGGGGGACTTGCGACGCACGGAACTTCACGGGGACGCAGTCGATGGGTTCGAACCTGACAATTTCGACGGCAAACACAACCGTGGATCTTCCGTGCGCCACGATCGCGACGGCGAACCAGGTGATGGTGACGGCGGGAACGCGAAACGTCTCGCTGCGCGGAGGAAGCGCGGCGGATGGGAACGTGGGCGGGACGGTGTTTCAGTATTCGGGCACGGGCCCGATGGTGCAGGTGGGAGACCCGGCGTACCTGGCGGATACGCCGGGCTTCCACCTGGATAACGTGGAAATCAACACGACCGGGGCGACGAGCGCAACGGCGCAGGGACTGGCAGCGTATCGCACGCAGGAGATGGACGTGGAGAGCGTGTATTTTCTGGGCAACGCGAACCAGACGGGAATGACGCTGGATGGCACCGGGAATTATACGGGCGGGACGTTTTTCGATAACGCATTCAACGGGTTCGGGACGGCGGTAAATGCGATCGGGCACCAAATTGCTAATGCGGCCACAACGGACTGGCTGAATGCAAGCACGTTTGTGCGGCTGCACATAGTTTGTCCGACGAGCGGCGGATATCCGATTGCGGGGACGATTGGCGTGAATCTGCAACAGGGCGACGGGAACACGTTCACCGGCGGAGATGTGGAGGGGTGCGCGACGGCGCTACACCTGGGGGCGAATGCGCAGAACAACACGATCATGGGGCTGCGCAATGAGAACTCGACGAACCAAGTGGTGGCGGATGCGGGCAGTGCCTACAACAACTGGATCAGCGGCGGAACGATGTTCACGGGGAAGCTGACAGACAACGGGACGCGGAATAGCTTTCTGGACAGTTTCCATCGCAGCTTTAACGGGATGAACGGCGACTGGTATGGAAGCCAGCAGGATGCGACGGTGACCAATCATTACCGGCTGGGAACGGGAACCGGGAACGAGCGCGGACTGCTGAAGCGATATCAGACCGATTATGGGTACCGGTGGACGACGGGGCCGACGGACGCGACGTCGGGAGAGCAGTTCTTCCAGATCAAGGACGAGTTGAACAATGTGAACCGCTTCTCTGTTGGCCAGTATCTAAGCGCGGCCGCGAACACGGTGACAAACGTGATGGTGAATAACGGAGGATGCTATTCATCGAACGCGGCGCCGGTAGTGGCTTTTGCCGACGGCGGCGGCACGGGCGCGGCGGCAACGGCCAACATGGTGGCTTCTTCGTGCAGCGGCGGCTGGACAGTGGGCAGCGTGACCATGACGAACAATGGGAGCGGCTACACTTCGCAGCCGGCGATTACGTTCAGCGGCAGCAACCAGGTTTCTTCGCCCAGCGCGGTAGCGGAGATCAGCACCGCGGGCAGCACTAACAATCAGACGGTACTAAACTCGGCGGGAACGGGCGCGGTGGTGCTGAACGCCTCGAATAATGCGGGCACCGGCGGAGTGGTTTTCGGATCAGGCGGACCGAGCGAGACAACGGTGGCGACGATCAATAACGTGGGCAATGCGCAGTTCAACGGGACGCTGCAGGTGGGCGGAGCGTCGACCTTCACCGGAACCACGATGGTGAAGAACCAGGCGGATGGAGAGATCGACTCGATATTGCAGGCGGGACTCACCGCTTCCCAGAAAGAGTCACTTATATACAGGGACTTTACGGGAACGAGCCAGTGGTACATGGTAAAAGACCAGAACAATAACTGGGCACTTAACTCGGCGATGGGAAATTTGGACAGCTTCAAGGCTTACCAAAGCACCAATAGCGGAGATACTTATATAAACGCCGCAAAGTCGACAGGCGTGGTGCGAGTGAATTATGAAACCGGAGCGGGAACGGCATTCAATATTTACGGCGGCAGCAGCAGTAACTTATATGCAAGCTTCGGAGCGGCGAATGCGATCAAATTTCCGGGGCTGGCGGCGAGCAGCGGCAGTAACTGCCTGCAAATCGATAACTCGGGATATATCTCAAACACCGGCTCACCGTGCGGATCGGGTTCGGGCGGGGGAAGCGGAACGGTAGGCGCCGGGACGACGGGGCAAATCGCCTATTACACAGGCAACGGAACAACCCTCGGGGGCATGGACGCGATCCCGGTATCGGCGGGAGGAACGGGAGCGACTACAGCGGCAGCGGCTTTGAGCGCGCTGTTGCCTGGCGCGAGCGCCGATCAGTATGGGAATGCCATGATGCCTTCAGTTACTGAAGGCAACTCTGCGGTGGTCAAGGCTGTGGTTAAGAACGACAATGCAACCGACATCTCCCCAGCTTTGCAGACTGCGTGGAACGCGGCGCCTATCGGCGGAACAGTCGTGCTGAATTGCAAGAGTCCCGGCTGCTACTGGCAGGATGAACCTGCCTTCAATTGGGGCAATAGCGGAAAAACGCTGGCGATTGAGGGCGTTGTGCGAACCGACAGCACCATCGCACTGCCGGAAAATGTGGGAATCAATCTGATCGCGGCGGGGGCCGGAAACCAAGTGCCGCAATTTGGGAGCAACGCCCCGTGGGCCTCGATCAACGGAGCCAATGCGACGACGACCCTTCAAACGGCGGTGAACACTCCGGATGGGACGGCGGATACGGTGAACGTCACGTTCGGCTCAATGACGGGTATCTACCCGGGTTCGATGTTGACATTTGCCGAAAACACGAGCTGCAACATTTCCTCGATCACACGCAGCAACAATCTTGTAACTGCGACCTTCTCGTCGTACTGTGATATACCCCCGGGAGTTCCGGTCACGGTGGCAGGTGTTGCAGACGCCAGCTTTAATGGCTCGCACGCAAACGGGCAGATGGGTGGTCCGTTCATGTCCAACGATGCGGACGACGTGCTATATACGTTGACCTGGCAGCAAGCCGGGGCAGATGGCGCGAGCACGGGCGGGACGGTCAGCGGGCTGAAGGAGAATTCGGTCGAAGACGTTCCAGTTACGAGCTGCAATTACGGCAATAACACCTGCACGCTGACTTTTTACAGAACTCATTCGTTGGGTTCGCAAGTTGGGCTGGTTGGATTGTGGGTTTATGGAAACAACTATGCAAATGTGATCAAGGGAATCAATGTTCAGTCCTCGGGTACGGCATTTGTGATCGATTCCTATACCCCCATTCTGGATCACATCGGCACCAATCAGACGGGAGCGTGCAGCGGAAATCTCACGGCGATGGGATTGGCGGTGAGGACCAACGGCGCCTACGTTCATATCCAGGATGGCTCTGCTATCGATGCCTGGTGCGACCCTTACTCAGTTCATGAGTACAGTGAGTACAATGCCGGGTATGCCACTGCGGGTCCGATCTATATCGAAAACAGCTTCTTTTCCCGCGGTATTAAAGCGGACCATGGCGGCGGAAGCATCTTTCTTACTAACTTTACCTGCGACCGCTGCGGGCGAGCTGCTGTGACCTTCGATCCCACTAACTATTGGAATGGGAACCAGATGGTGATCAGCGAAAACAGTGTGCAGTTCAACGATGACACAGAGCAGTTTCCTAACTACGACTATTACCAGACCGTTCCTATCGGTAACAATAATACTTCGATGTGCCCGATCGTGACTGTATCTGGTAACTACGGTTCTCGTTCCAATGCGAATGCCTATGCTTGCAAGTTAAATACGACTTTTCCGACCTATTACGGAAACAGAGGAGTGCAGTCTCAGGGAATCATAGGTACGTTTAACAACGGCGACCAGATTGACGGAGAAATTCGCGGCGCGCAAGCATCGTTCGGGCCTGCGGTGGTGCCATATCCTACCCTGAACGTGCCGGTGAATCCTTCAATCTGGACGGGTTCGTGTACCGAGATAACCGGCATACCCGGTCCGGATGGATCGACAACATCCGCAGCGGCTTTCACATCCAGTACAAATGGCGCCTACGATAACATCGCAACGATTAACATTGGTACTCCGATCGTGGGAGAGGTATTTCTTTTTGGCGCGTGGAACTATACGCCAACGCCGGGAGAGGCGGCAGCGACCACGGGGCTTGGCGGCGCAATATCGTTGCTGAACAATAACAGCACCCACTATGCCTTCAATTACGGTACTCCTGGCGGCGGATACAGCGACGCATTTGCCGACGACCCGGGAATCATCGGCGACTGGTGGCATTCTACGAGCGGCCTTGGGCTAGTGACTTACACCGACGGCACAGGAAACCAGACTGTCTCACTCAGTCTTGGATGTGACAGTGTCCGCACCATGGAGTATGCGTATCCCTGGATCATAGACATTAAGCCCGTCCAATCAACCTCTACGGTAAGCTCGGGATCGGCGAGCGTTAGTCTGGGAAGCGGAACGGGAATCCTCAACGGCATGGAAGTGTGGGGAAGTGGAATTCAGCCTGGCACCACGGTTGCAAGTGGCGGCGGAACCACGAATATCACCTTGTCTCAGACGGCTACAGCGACCGGTACGCCTACGCTGACTTTCCAATACCCGATGGCGGAAATTGAGCGGTGGAAGCGGCAGTTAATGCACGGATATGTTCCGCCGAACGCAAGCGCACCAGCGAACACGCTGTATATTGACCCCAACAAGAAGCTTTCCTTTGGAACGCAGACGAATGTTTATTCCGGGCCGAATAGCAGCGTGAAAACGGACCAGGCTTTCGATGCGGTGAACGGCTATAAGTGCAACGGGAGTTATGGTGCGAGCGGCCAGTATCTGCAGACAACCGGGAGCGGCTGTCAATGGGCGAACGTGAGCGGAAGCGTTCCTGCTGTGCCTTCATGGCTCTTATGGCAGGGAGACGGTAGCGGCGGAGCATTCTCGTGCACGAGCGGCACCTGTGCCATGCGCGGGGAGAACTGGTACAGCTCGGTAACCATCTCCAGCGGGGCCACGGCGTACCAGAGTGATTACAATCAGGCGTATTACAGCGGTCCACTGGTAATTCGCTCCACGGGGACTTGCACGATCGCGGGAACGCTGTCTGCAAGCCCGAATTTCAGTGCCTCGGGAAATAACAGCACCTCGTTCGGAGCTGCACCGGGCGGCGGGGGCGGAGGAGGCACTGCTGCAGGTTCCTCGGGCAGCTCTTCCGGCAACAATACGGTCGTAGGGTCGGCGGGCGCTGCGTCTGGCGGCACGGGCGGGAATGCCGGGAATCCAGACGCGCGTGACTACGATTTCCTGATCGCCGGCTCGCCATATACGACTACCAATTACAACCTGCCGTATGGAGGGGCGAAAGGCGGGAACGGAGGGTCCGGCGGGGGAACCGGAGGGTCCGGCGGCGGCGGGATCGTGCTGGACTGCCAGACGATCAACTTCACCGGAACGATTGATGTGAGCGGAGCGGCGGGTGGAAACGCGACTGCGAACAACACTGGTGCTGCAGGTGGAGGCGGGGGAGGATTTGTCATTCTGCGCTCGCCGAACCTGATCAACAGCGGGACGATCAAAGTCTCGGGCGGCGCGGGCGGATCGTGCGGCTCTTACACGGGCTGCGGGCCGGGTGGCACGGGCGGGAGCGGCTGGTCGAAGGTGTTAGCACAGTGAGATTCTGCACGGCGGATCTTGGCTTCTCTGGTCATCTGCTGAACACGGAAAATGAAGAGAAATAAATGAGAGCTCAGGGAGAGCAGGCATTCGGGAATGCGGCGCGCGGGGCCACAGGGCGCAATGGAGGAATGGAGGAACTGGCGGCGCTTATTGGATCGGCGACGCGCAAAGACCTGGTGCTGCTGGGAAGGATTCTGGACAACCGGCCGGCGAGCCTGAGCGGAAAGACGGTAGCGATGGCGCTGGCGGAGAGGCTTCTGCTGGTGCGAACGCGCGAAGGCTGGACAGCGCCGCTCAAGGCAAATGCGGTACAGCGGGAGTTCGAGAGGCGGCGGGGCAAACGAAACGTCGTCCTGAAGGCTCGGCAAATGGGGATGACGACGTGGGCTGCGGGCCGTTTTTTTCTGAAGACGATCACGCGCCCCGGTACGCTGACGCTCGAGGTGGCGCACACACAGGAGGCGGCGGAGGAGATCTTCCGCATCGTGCACCGGTTCGTGGACTGGCTGCCGGAGCAAATGCGAGCGGGGGCGCTTCGCACCTCAGTTGCCAACAAGCGGCAGATCGTATTTCCAGAGATGGATTCCGAATATCGCGTGGTGACGGCGGGGGACAGAAATGCAGGGCGCGGACTGACGGTGCAGAACCTGCACTGCTCGGAGCTGGCGCGCTGGCCGGGCGATGCGGCGGAGACGCTGGCGGGATTGCGGGCGGCGCTGGCGCCGGGAGCGGAGGCGGTTCTGGAATCGACGCCGCAGGGTGCAGGGGGATGTTTCTACGACGAGTGGCGCAAAGCGGGTGAGACGAGTACGGTGCGGCATTTTTTCCCCTGGTGGATGGAGACAAGGTATCGAGCCGATGCGGTGGGCGAAGCGAGCTTGACCGAGGAAGAGCGGGCACTCATGGAGCTGCACCGGTTGAGCCTGAGGCAGATCGGCTATCGGCGGAGGATACGCGCAGATTTTCGCGGGCTGGCGGCGCAGGAGTATGCGGAGGATGCGGAGAGTTGTTTCCTGGCCAGCGGAGAATCGATCTTCGAACTGGCGACGGTGGAAGCACGCCTGAAGACGGCGCCAGAACCGGTGGAGCGGCGGCGCAATGGGGCGCTGGAAGTGTGGCTGCCGCCGGTGCCTGGGCGGAAGTACCTGGTGGCGGTGGATCCCGCGGGAGGAGGAAGCGGCGGAGATTATTCGGCGATGGAGGTGCTGGACCTGGAATCGGGTATGCAGTGCGCGGAGTTCGCCGGGCATGTGGGCGGACTGGAACTGGCGCGGCTGGCAGCGGAAGTGGGGCGCGAGTACAACGGCGCGTGGATGGTGGTGGAACGGAACAACCACGGCAGCGGCGTACTGGCGCACCTGGAGATGGCTTGCCGGTACGAGAAGATTTACGGCAAAGGCGGAAGGCGCGGGGGCGAGCCCGGTTGGCTGACAACAACCATAAGCCGGCCGGCGGCATTGGGGAAATTGGATGCGGCGCTGGTGGAGGAGCCGGAAAAGTTCATGAGCGGGCGGCTGCTGGCGGAGTGCCGGAGTTTTGTGCGGCTGCCGAACGGGAGTTCTGGAGCGCAGGCCGGTATGCATGACGACCGAGTGATGGCGATGGCCATCGGGCTGGCGGCGCGGGAGGAGCTTCTGGCTCATAGCTCCTAGCTTTCAGCTCTCAGCTGTCGGCTGCCAGTTTTCAGCTCTCCATTCGCAGTCGGAGAGACTCAAGGCTGAGAGCTGACAGCTTGTAGAATGCGAGAGAACAGCGGCGCAGACGGGGGCAAGATTGGCGGTCGTGGCGGTGCAGCAGATCCGGCGTATGCGGGGCGGCGCGCAAGGCCAGTTGATGCTGGGCGCCGACGGACAGATCTACGTAGTAAAGTTTCAAAACAACCCGCAACATATTCGCGTGCTGGCCAATGAATTTGTGGGTTCACGGCTGGCGCGCGCGGCAGGATTGACGGCTCCGGAATGCGAACTGGTGGAGGTTTCGCAGTGGCTGGTGGAAAACACGCCGGAACTGGAGATGGACCTGGGCCGAACACGGGAGCGCTGCCGGCCGGGACTGCAGTTCGGTTCGCGGTTTGCGGGCGGAATGATGCCAGGACAGGTGGCGGATTATCTTCCCGAAGAACAAATGGCCGAAGTGAAGAACCTGGCGGAGTTCGCCGGCATGCTGGCACTGGACAAATGGACCGGGAACGCCAATGGGCGCCAGGCTGTATTCACGCGGCGGCAGCGAGAACGGCGCTATAAGGCAGTGTTTATCGATTTTGGATACTGCTTTAACGCCGGCGAATGGCGGTTCGATGACGCGCCTTTGCGCGGCGTTTACTACCGTAACGATGTGTACCGGGAAATATCGGGATGGGATTGTTTTGAACCGTGGCTGACGAGGATGGAGACCATGCCCGCCGAGACCATCTGGGATGCAGCGGGCGAGGTTCCGCCGGAGTGGTACGGCGGCGATGTGGGCGAGATGGAGGCGCTGGTGGAAAAGCTGCTGGCGCGGCGTAGCCGGATTCGGGAATGGATTGAGGCGTTTGGGAAATCGGATCGCAAGCCATTCCCAAAATGGATGGCGATGAGAGAAAAAGGAATGGGATTGGATTGGAACGAAATGCGATGGGGTCTAAGATGACGGGGAGAGCGTGAAAGTCAGCTTTTAGCGATCAGCGACAGCTTTTAGCTATGAGCTCTTAGCTATAAGCTTTCAACTGCATCGCTCGCTGTGAGCAATGGTGAGTTGCCGGGGCGGCAAGCGGATGTGACATTTCGCGCATCTGCTGCGAGTTGCACAGAAGAAGCTAGGAGCTAAAAGCTAATAGCTAATAGCTTGGTTTTCATATGGCGCGCGGAAGCGAGAGACGAGGCTGCGAGTTCCACCTGCTGCGGTATGTGCCGGACGCGGTGCGGAATGAGCATGTGCACATTGGCGTGATCCTGCGCGACGGAGAAAGCGGTCGTGCAGAAGTGCGATTTACGCGGGACTGGCGGCGGGTGCGCTGCCTTGATCCCGATGCCGATACGGCGCTGCTGGAAGGTATGGAAGCAGAGTTGCGCCGGCGGCTGCAATCGGATGCCGGCGCGGATCTGATGAGGATCCTTGAAGAATCGCTCTCGCTGAGCGTGCAGATGACCGAGGCCAAGGCGTATCTTGCGGAAAGCCTGCCCGCGGGCATGGAGGAATTAATGCGCCTTTATGTCGAGCCGCCTCCCAGAGAACGGCTGCCGCGGCTGAGCGGACGCGCGGCGATCCAGGCACGGATGCGCGCTGAATTCGAACAGGTGGGGGTGTGGGACCTTTTGCGCAAGCGAATTGCGGCGTCGGAGTACACGCGGCCAGGCGATCCGCTGCGCATCGACGCAGGATATCGACCCAACGGCATCGTGCGCATGTTCCACGCAGTGAGCCTGGAGCCGGGAGTGGAGATGGCCAAAGTGCTGGCGTTTTCCGCCGTGGGGCTGCACGCCGGCGTGGAGAGGGTGGAGAAAGCCGCGCTGGAACTGACGGCAGTGATTGAGCCGGCGGCGAAGCTGGGTGCCACGGACGAGGAGCCGGATCGGCTGGCGATGTACCGGTTTGGCGTCGAGACCATGGAAGAGCACCATATTCGGGTGCTTACGACGTCGGATCTGGGGAGAGTGGCGGAGACAGCCCGGCGAGAGTTGCGGGTTTAAGCTATGGCGCAGATTTCAACGAATTTTTCTAACTCGGAATTACAAGTTGTCAGAACCGAGTTAGGTTAAGTGAAAATATTTTTGCGGATCTTTGCCGATAATAGGTGGGAATGTTATAAAATGGTTTTGTAAGTTGAAAGACTATGAGTTAGCTGCCGATAAGCGTGAGTTACAGGCTGGCTTAACGGTAAGAAGCAAAGGCACTGCCCTTTCAGGGCTGTGCCTTTTTTGTTTGAGGGGAAGTTGGAAGGAAGGTGCGCGTGAGGGTAGCAGAGCAGTTGCGGGAGATGTGGCGGCTGGCAGCCGGCTCCGCTGGGCAGAACGGCAAAGGCCGCGAAGCCAAAGCGGCGGGCGCGGAGGCGGAGCGCAAGACGCTGGCTATGCCGGCGATTCTCAGCCCGGTGCAGTTTCCCGGCCGGCATCTGCCCAAGCCTACACCGGCCAATCTGCGCCGATTCGCGGAGACACCGGTGGTGAGGCGCGCCATCAACGTCATCAAAGACCGCATCGCGGCGATGGACTGGCAGGTGCGGGTACGGCGCGACGCTCAGCTAGAAGATATCGCATTCGCCGGGCGCAAGGCGCGTGCCCTGCGCCGGGTGCTGGAAGAACCCAATGAAACCGATACCTTCCGCACGTTGATGGAGCAGACGATCGAGGACGCACTGACAGGAGGATTTGGCGCGATCGAGATGGAGACCACAGGAGATCCCGACCGGCCGGCAATGCTATGGCCAGTGGACGGAGCATCGATCCGTATTAATGCCAAGTGGGATGGGCAGGCGGAATCCCCACGCTATGCACAGGCGCTTCCCGGGCAATTGGAATCGAGCGCGGTGGAATTGCGCGATGACCAGTTGATGTACGTACGGATGAACCCGCGCAGTTTCACGCCGTTCGGACTGGGACCGCTGGAAGTGGCATTTGAGACTGTGAACCAGTTTCTGAGCGCGCATCGCTTTGCCGGAAAACTGGCGGCTAACTCGGTGGCGCAGTACGCGTTGTGGCTGAATGAAGCCTCGCCGGCGCAGCATGAGCGGTTGATCCGGTGGTGGCAGGACGAGATCGAGGGAACGGGCCGGGTGCCGCTGCTCTCCACCGAGCAGAAGCCAGAGGTGTTGCGTTTCGCGCAGGGCACGGATGCGGACCTGCGGCTGGCGTGGCAGGAGTTCCTGATTCGGATGGTGGCAAATGCATTCGGATTGCCGCCCCTGATGCTGGGCCTGGAGGCAGACGTGAACCGGTCGACGGCATCGGAGATGGCGGACGAAGCTTTCCGCGGCGCGATTTCGCCGTTGGCCATGCTGCTTGCCGGACATATCACGCGAGATCTATTTGGAAAATGCATTGGATGGCGGGAATTCGAATTTGTGTTCAACGAATTGAGCGCGCGCGATGAACAGACGGAACTGTCGGTGCAGGTTCAGTTGCTTCAGGCTGGAGTACTTACCGTGAATGAGGTGCGAGCCATGCGTGGTCTGGCGGCATTGGGGCAGGAAGTGCAGGGATCAGGGAACAGGGAATAGGAACAGGCGAAAGGGACGACTCTCCTGGGAGCCATGTCATCTGAAGCGCGCCAGTAAGTTTCTATTTCCTAATTCCGGTTCCCTTGATTTTTCTCGGAGCGATTATGCGTTTGGAAGCAATGGCGGTGAAGTTTCCTCAGGTCGAGGGACACCCGAACCGGGTGCCATTCGAAGGGGTTTTGACGGTGGTGAACGCGCCCAGTGACAAGGCGCCTGCCGGGGCGCGCGGACATCGCGTGATTTTGACGCGCGAAGCGGCGGAGAAAGCTCTGCCCTCTCTGCTGGGGATGGCGGTGGATTACCGTCCCGGCTGGGACGGTCATGATGCGCGGCGGAAAATCGGACTCCTGACCGAGGCGAACCTGGTGGGGGACCGGCTGGTTGTGCGCGGCTACCTCTATGCGCGCGATTTTCCCGAGGCGGCCGATGCGATTCGAGAGTGCGCCGCCTCGGGGCCGGAGGCGTTGGGTATGAGTTATGAAGTGGCCGATGCGCGCGTAGAGGACATGCGCGCCGAGATCTGGAAGCTGACGCGGGTAACTTTTACGGGAGCGGCGATCCTGCTGCGCGAAAAAGCGGCTTACCGGCAAACTAGCTTCCGCATGGCTAGTTAGCGAGTTAACTAATTAGCAAGTCAGCAAGTCAGCAAGTCAACGAGTCAGCGAGTCAGCGAGTCAGCGAGTCAGCGAGTCAGCGAGTCAGCGAAGGTAACGATAAGTGAGACACTCGGTCAAGCTCCCTAGCGGGAGCTTTTTTATTTTCGCGGTACAGCAGTAAGGTCAAGACCGTTCAATCTGCAAAGAAAGGAAGAGTATGGAACAGGACGAGAGACACATTTTGCAACGGCTGGAAGCCGCCGCCACGCTCCTGGAGCGCACGTTGAGTCACCTGGAGGTGCGTGCGGCTTCGGCGACCGCGCTGGCCGGTGAGGTGGAAAAGATTTCGGCAACAGTGGACGCCGGCGCAGCGAGCCGCGAGGCGGAGTTGATGGAAAAGCTGGAGGCGGCAGAGCGGGAGATAGCTACGTTGAAGGGGCAAGGCGGGCAGCCGGCGCTGAACCCGCTGCGAAAAACGCTCTCCCCGGCAGCCAGCGAAATGCTGGCCAAGCACGGCATCGGCGATGGCCCGGTGGATGTCCGGGCGCTGGACGCGGCGCTTTCCGGTTTGAGCCTGGAACAGCGCATTGCAGTGAAGACGCAACTGCTTCGCTCGGGCGCAATTTCGTAAAAGCCGCGGATCGTGATTCGTGAATCGTGTTCAGTTTGCCTGGGATTCACGCAGCACGAACCAAAGTCACGGATCACGAAACACGAACCACAACATGGCCCCATGGAGGGGGCGGAAAGCCTATGAACGCAACCTTTGCAGACATTCACGCCGCAGCGGACTACATCGGGCCTGGCGCCACGGAAGTTCCCCTGTACCAGACTGAAATCTTCGACATTTGCCGGCGCTCCAGCCCGTTTGGGCAGCGCGTCAAGCAGGTACCGGCCACCGGGCATCCTTCGCGATTCTTCGAAGAGACTGCGATTCCCAATCCGGGTACGGCGGGATTCGTTAATCCGCGCAGCATTGCTCCGCCGGTGGTGAGTCCCACGCGCGTGGAACTGAGCGTTCCGCTGAAAGCGATCGTGGCCCAGATCAACTACAACCTGTTCGATATCGAGCTCGGGAACCAGCAGCAGCAGTTCGCGTATCTGCAGGCCAAGGACCTGGTAGACACAGTGAGCGGCGTGATGGTAACTCACGACGTGGCGCTATGGAACGGCAATGACACCAGCCTGAGCGCGCCGACCACGACGCAGTACATGGGAGCGATTGCGCAGATCGCAGCCGGCGGCAACACCGTGACCATCGGCACCAGCGCATCTATCGTCGACGGAATCAAGTCGGCGGTGGCGCAAATGGTAGCTAACAACGGCTATTATGTTCGGCCAACGGCAATCTACGCCAACCCGGTGCTGCTCGATCTGATCGACCGCGAGATGAAGTCCGAGTTCAACGTGGTGCTCAACACCGATAACATCACCGGAGGATTCCGCGTGAAGATGCTTTCGACGCAGGCCGGCGATCTGCCGCTCATTCCCGACTGGAGCCTGAGTTACACCGGCACTCCGGGATCGGGCAGCGCAGTGCTACCGGCTTACATCGTAACTGAGGATCTGATCGAGTATCACTGGCTCGGCGATCCCGCACCCCGGATCTTCCAGCTCGGGCTTCCCAACTCGATGACTCACCAGTACGTAGCGGTGAAGTTCGGCGGAGTGGTGGTGAAGGGCGCGAGCTTCGCCCACTGCCAGGTGCTGGTCGACCGGTAGTGAAGGTCAGTTCGCAGTTCAGAGTCCGGGCACCCACTTGGAAAGCTTCGACTCCTGAACTGCGAACTGAGATCCATGAACCCTGACCGATAACTGGGAGCTACCTGGAAGGATTGGTATGGCATATCTGCAGCCAGCGGATTATCCAAATTATGGCCTGCCGGCCGGAACAACAGCGGACTGGGTCACGGCAGCGACAGCGCTGATCAACAGCTACTGCAGGCGTCCGGACCTGAACGTGATCCAGTACAGCGAGCGCCTGAGGATCACCTGCGGAGCGCAAAGCGTGCGCCTGACCTATCTTCCGCTGTCGCCTCTGGGGACGGCGAGCACGCCCATCGTGAGCATGGAAGGCCGTTATGCTCGGCCCCGGCGGGGCGAGACGCTCAACGAACCACTGGCGGAGATCGCATGGGGTTTTTCGCTTCCCGGGCAGTGGGCGGAGATTGATCCTAAGTCTGTCGACTACGATGCTGCTACCGGCGAGTTAGCCCTGCCCTGGAATATTATTGGCATTCCCTACAACGAAGTGTCCGTGACTTACACCGCCGGGCTGGCAACCATAGGGGACGATATTAAATCGGCGTGCGCCCAGATCGTGCGCAATGCGCAGGCAACTCCGGCGCTGAATGCCAGCCGCTCGCGGATTGACACCATGCAAATGGAATACTTCTCAGGTTCGCTGCTGGATGAGACGGTGCAAGCGTGGCTGCGCCCCTACGTGGCGAACAGGCTGGGGTGAGAGATGAGCGATACAGCGCCGCGGAACCCAGTTGGAGTACCCCAGATGCTCGCGGATGCCCTGTTGCGAAGCGTCGCCGGAACATCGGCGCTGCTACGCGTGACGAATGCATGCACCGATACGAGCATCTCGGAAGTTGGGCTAGTGGCAACGACCTTTGCTGAAGTGACGGTGAGTCCCGTGGTGATGCGAAAGCTGCGGCCTTACCTCTACGAAGGCAACGAGCCTAAATGGGAATTGCTGATCTCAGCCACGAGCGTAGAGCAGCAGGTGAATGCGCTGGACCTGGCTTCAGCGCAGTCCCTGTTCTCCATGACGCTCGCAATAACTTTGAACGGCCAGGACTATGTCATCGAGTCTGTCGCTTCCAATGAGGCGTTTGGTCAGGTGTACATGTACCGGCTCCTCCTGCGGGAGACCGGGTTAAAACCGGTGCAAGAACAAGTTACAGTTTCATTTCGTGTTCCGGATATGCCATCCGAAAGATTGTGGGCCGGCCGAGAAGACATCTGAGTTATGAACGGCGAACTACCAAGCGGTGTAAATCATGCAAAATGCGAAAGACTCTTTCTACATGGCGCTGCGCGCGCGGCTCACCTCAGTCAATCCCCAGCGAACTGTCTTGGTGCGTGGGGCGGTGCGGCCTGGAATCCTGGTAGAGGAAGCGGAAGCTCCATTCAGCCAGATTCCCAATGACGTATTTGTCCTGAGATGGCTTGGTCTTGCGGTGGACATGGATCTGTGCTCGGCCATGACCGCCGTTGAATGCGAAATACAATATCAGACCTGCGGAACACTGGCTTTCGGTGGACTCGATCGGGGCAGGCTGCTAAGTCAAATGGACTCCGAGCTCGTTTCGATGCTAAGCCCCAGTTGCACGCCCAAGATTAATTACTCGACCATGCCGCCTAGCACGATGCTGACGCAGGTCTTCTGGGATGAGCCGATAATCGCCCCTGTTGCCGTGCAGCGCGATCGGTTGAGTCGTTCCGCCAGAGTGATGGTTTACAGCTACCAGGAGCAGGGGGAGTAATGAGCGCAAACTGGTTTTCAGCTCCGGCGCCGGTAACGCATCGTATTCGTGGCTACTTTGCTCCCGTTGCGCGCGTTACGCAGACGCCGGCGATTTTCGACCCGTCGCAACAGGGCCGCTTCAACCTGGATGCGCCTCCGGCGCCCTGGATCGACCTGGGTTGGATGCAGGACCTTGAACGTAAGCCGGCCAGTAAGTCGGCCTCGGTCCTGACCGGGATTCCGGCAGCTACACAACAACAGGTGCGCCAGACTATTGACGCACAACTGACGGTACATTTCCTGGCCTGGACCAAGCTCACGATGGCGCTGGCTACAGGCTCACAGCACATGAATGTGCTGACTGCACCGAGTGGAGTTGCGCCAGCGCCGTTGGGCGCCCAGGCAACAACCGCGGTTACCATTCAGAGCGGATCGACGGCTTCAACCATCCTGCTTTCGGCGCCCGACGCTGAGAAATTCACCGCGGGCTCGATCATCGCCGTAGACCAGGATTACACCGGACAAACCGGATTCGTTGGATCGCCGGTATCGGGAGCTTACGTGCGGCAAGCTCTTACCGACGTCGATTACATCCGCCGCGTGACGTACAATGTCGCGCTTGTAGCTCAATCCACCTCAGCTGGACTCACTCTCGCTTCACCGTTAATTGGGGGCGCGCCTCAACCGGGCGCAAAGCTTCAGTCCGTGGCCGGCTTTGTAGACCGTGAGGGTGGTTGTTTTTACCAGGAGTGGTCGGCGCTATTCGTCATGGATGGCAGTCAGGGTGAGAGGATCATTTTCCATTACCCGCGTCTGCAGCCTTTGAAAGGGGCAGAAGAAGAAGTGGCCCCGTTGAGCGCAAAGAACAAAAGCGGTCAATCGCGAGTACAGCTTGTCGGGCAGTTTCTCGCGCTTCCCGTTACAGATCCTTCGGATGGCGAGCGCGCAGTCTGTTACCGAAGCTTTCTTCCCGCGCCTAATGCGCTTGTTTAGCGCCGAGCACGACGCGGTCATTTGTGGAGCGACCATGAAAGTTACAATCCAGGGAACGGATTACACTGCGGCACTTGATGCGGCAAATCCGCTGACCATCGAGCGCAAGCTGAATGAGCCATCGGCATGTCATCTATACCTGGCGCTTCCACCTGATGGCAGCTTGGCCGCCCCGTCACGTAATCAATACATCACCGTAACAGGCGACGACGACACCGTATATTTTACCGGTTACATCCTCGTGACTCCGCTTCTCCTATACGCCGGAACGGGAATGCAGGGCCCGCAATATTACACTTCGATTCAGGCGGTGAGCGACGAGATCCTGCTTGACCAGGCGCTGATGCTGCCTGGAATGGGGCAGAGCGGGGAGACCGCGGGCGCCTTGCTGACAAGGCTTGTAACTCGCACAGGATCGACTAAGATTTCAACGCAAGATCTCACCCTGAGCACAACAATAGGCACCTTTGTTCCAGAACCCGGAGCTGTGTGGAGCAAGAATGCCGGCCAAATAGCCATGATGGCACGCGGGGCATACCGTGCCGTGAACGGCGCCCTGGCGCTTACCTCACTTCAATCTGCACTCCACAGGCTCAATGAGTCCGACGGCAGCCTGGATCTGGCTTGCCTTGCATTAACGGCTACGACAGGGCGTGCACCAGTTAACGATGTTACGGTGTGCGGTGAGATAGAGCCTGTTGCCTATGTAACTGAATACTTCCAAGGAGATGGAGTTACGGCCCAGTTCTATCTGGCCGCAGATCCCTACCTTCCGTCATCTTCCAAGGGAAGTATCATTCACGAGCTCTTTAGTGAGAGCCAGATTGACCTTCGCTCATGGGGCCTGACGGGCTCGAGCGGATATTTCACGCTGGGCGCAAGTGGACTGGCCATGAATGGAGGCAATGGGATCGATGGACAATGCCAGCTTTGCTGGCTCGATCCCGTGGAGATTAGTGGAACACTCCTGCTGGAAGCGGTGGGGGTAACTCTGTCTCCCGGAAGCTGCGGCATTCTGGCCGCTTTGTATTCCGGCATGAGAATTGCATCGAATTGTTTCGCCGGCTTCCAGGCAACCGCGCAGCAAGGGACCGGCGCGGTAACGCTGCAGCCATTCGTAAACGGAGCACCGGCCGGGACATCGTTTACGACGAGCGCCGCCAATCAATATACATTGCGCATCCGCGTCCATTGTCCCGAACACGAAAGAACGCGAGCGAATTACCGCTCTTTCGGAGATAACGGGCAAATCAGCGCAGGCGGCGATGTGATTCTGAGCCCGGGGATGGTGCAAATTGAGTTGCAGGAATTCGTGAACGGCGTGGGAGCCGTGCCTGTGACTCTGTATGACGGATCGGTGAGCAATCTTCCCGCCACCTGCACGATCGCAGCGGCTAGCAGCCTAAACCTCGTCGGCTCCATGCGGGCTCTTAATATGGTCGGTTTGGGTTCAGGATGGGTGATAAGTGCGCCATCGGGAGCAGGAGCATTTACGCGGCGACTTGGTTCAACGGCCGAGGCCGGCGAATGCCAGCTCGGCCGCGGCGGGAGTCTTCTGTTCTATCCGGGCTACACTCCCGCTGTCGGCGAGCAAATTGCGGTCAGTTACCGCACCAACGGAAGGGCAGTGGGACGTGCGGTCAACGCCACCAGCCAGCAGGCACTGCAGCAGGCCGGGTCACCTCCCGTGTCCGCATGGACAGGAACGGTAACCAATCCGCCGGCACGTAGCTCCACGGATTGCCGAAATGCGGCTCTGGTGATAGGACTGGCTGCGGCCGGGGTTACGGCACTATGGAGTGGTCTCTACAAAGGAACTCGAGGGAGTTTTGCTACTGATATCTGGCCGGGTGATGCGCTGGCACTCGACGCGTCTTCCATGAACCTCGACACGCAGGTGATTGTACGTTCTGTCAAAATCACTTACACGGCGAGTTATCCCGACCTGATCGAGTACTCAATTCAGTTTGCCAATGACTGGGCTGATGACTTAGCTATCCAAACGAGCAAAACGGTACCGGCAGACGCGTGGCTGCCGGCTCCCGTGTCTCCCACGCTGCTTCCGAATCTGAATAGCCTCACTGTGACTGGGTTAAATGGAAGCACCGTCTCGATTGATGCTGGCATAACTCCTCCTGAAGGCGGTGGATTCGAGATACGGCGTCGTGATTTTGCCTTTATGCCGGGAGAGGATCCGGACCTGGTTACCCGTGGGACACAGGCGAATATGACTTTCGCGCGTGAATCAGCCCATGACCGCTTTTACGTTCGAGCCTTCGATGCCGCCACGCCTCCAAACTATTCGGAATTCTCGGCAGCCTTATTTATAAATTTGCCACTTGGCAGTTAAGAGTACGAGGCGGAGGATATGCAGAAGTACATGGAGTTCGGCGGATGCGCATGATGAACGAATTCGAGGCGCAAGTGTTGAGCGATCTGAGCGTGTTGAAGACGCAGATGAACGGCCTGATGGGTGATGGCAACGGTGGCCGCATCGCCGACCTGGAACGACGAATGGACCGGCATGAGCAGAACTGGCAGCGCGCCAAGGGTTTTCTAGCGGCGTTCAGCGTGCTTTTCGCAGTCATTGAAGTGGCGGTTGAGGCGTGGCTGAGACGATAAGGTCTCGCAACCAGACGGCAATGCTGATGGGATTCGTGCATCGTAATCTTATGCAGGTTTGGCGACGCTTTCGGCTGGTGCACCTAGCCCTCGTATAATCAGCCCATGAACGAACAGCCGCTGGTCGGCGTGGTGATGGGCAGCAAGAGCGATTACGAGGTGCTGAGCGCAGCCGTGGAGATTTTGCGTGCGTTCGAAATACCGCATGAGTCTCGTATTGTGAGTGCGCATCGCACGCCGGACTGGCTCTTCAAATATGCCGAGTCGGCGCGTGAGCGCGGGTTGCGCGCGATTATTGCTGGGGCCGGCGGGGCGGCACATCTTCCGGGGATGCTGGCAGCGAAAACGCTCGTTCCCGTGCTGGGCGTGCCCGTGCCTGCAACGCAGCTCAATGGGCTCGATTCTCTTCTCTCCATCGTGCAAATGCCCAAGGGGGTGCCCGTAGGGACCCTGGCAATCGGCAAGGCAGGAGCGGCCAATGCCGCTCTGCTTGCGGCGGAGATTCTGGCTGCGACGGATTCCGCGCTTTACGATCGGCTTGCTGCGTGGCGCGCAGCGCGCACCCAGGAAGTGCTCGACCAGGAGCTACCCGGTTGAGCAGCTTCTCCCAACCCAGACAACAGGGCTCCCACATCGTTCTTCCCGGCGGAACGCTTGCCATTCTTGGCGGCGGCCAGCTGGGGCGCATGACCGCAATGGCTGCGCGGACCATGGGCTACCGCGTGCGCGTGATGGATCCTGAACGCGCCTGCCCGGCAAGTTTCGTGGTGGACGAAACCATCGTGGGCCGCTGGGATGACGTTGACGCAGCGTGCCGGCTTGCAACCGGAGCCGATGCAGTCACACTCGAGATCGAGCAGATCGGGGTTGATGCGCTCAGCGCTGTCGCCCAGCTCGCACCGCTTCGCCCCGGTGTCGAACCGGTGCGCATCATCCAGGACAAGACTCTGCAAAAAAGCTGGCTCGCCGAAAATGGATTTCCTGTGGGTCCATTTCGCGTCATACGCAGCGAAGCCGAGTTGCACGAGGCAGTCGATGCTTTGGGTGGCAATGTTTTTCTCAAGATCGGCCGCGGAGGCTACGACGGACGAGGGCAGGCGCGTATAGGCATCGACGCAGCCCCAACTGGCGACGATATAGCGGCGGCGTGGAGCGCCATCGGCGCACGTCCCGCCGTCGCTGAACAGGCCCTGGAACTCGATTGCGAGATAAGCGTCATGGCCGCTCGCAGTCCCTCGGGTGAAGTACTTACTTATCCCGCTGCCCGCAACCATCATGAAAACCAGATACTCGCCTGGAGTGTGCTGCCGGCCGGCGTCTCGGCAGAGATTGAGTCACGCGCAGAGGTCCTGGCCGCGGCAATTGTTACCAGGCTCGGCATCGAAGGATTGCTTTGCGCGGAGATATTTGTAACTCGCAGCGGCGAGGTACTTATCAACGAGTTAGCGCCGCGCCCGCACAATAGCTATCACCAGAGCGAGCGCGGATGCGTGACCAGCCAGTTCGAGCAACTCGTCCGTGCGGTTTGCAATCTTCCTCTCGGCGATACCTCTTTGATTGCGCCGGCGGCAATCGTCAACTTACTTGGAGACGTGTGGCTCAACGGAGAGCCGGATTTTGCCGCGACCCTGGCCGTGCCCGGCGTGCGGCTACACATCTACGAAAAGCACACTCCGCGCGCAGGCCGCAAAATGGGGCACATCTCCGCCACCGGCGCCACTGCGAAAGAGGCCTTGTCCCGCGTACTTGAGGCCAAAGCGCGCGCCACTGGCAGCGCCACTGCTCGATGATTTACCCTCGAATCTGGCATGAAAGCAAAGTCCCGCATTGTGTTTCCTGCGCTCGCAGCGCTTGCAGTTATCGCCATAGCTGTGGTGCTCAGCCGCCGTCCAAGTTCCACCTCGGCGCAAACCACCAGCCAACCACCTGAAGCGCCGCAGCCCACCGCGCCTGTAACGGTGATGCCTAACGGCCCGCACGTGGTGATGGATACCTCGATGGGCCGCATCAGCTGCCAGTTCTTTCAAAAGCAGGCGCCGATTGCAGTGGCGAATTTTATTGGACTCGCCACCGGCACCAAGGACTGGACCAATCCCACCACGCACCAGGTGGAGCATCATAAGCCGCTTTACGACGGCACCATTTTTCATCGCGTCATTCCTGAATTCATGATCCAGGGCGGCGACCCGGCGGGATCGGGATACGGTGGTCCGGGCTACAAATTCGGCCTTGAGGTCGATCCGAATCTGAACTTCGACGTGCCGGGCCGGCTGGCGATGGCGAACACCGGGGAGCCGAACTCAAACGGCAGCCAGTTTTTCATCACTGAAGGCCCTTACCCCACGCTCGATCAGAATTACACCATCTTCGGCCAATGCGATGACCCCAGCGTCAACGTGGTAAAAACCATCGCCCGCGTGCCGCGCGACGGCAACGACAGGCCGCTCTCTCCGGTGGTGCTGAAGAAAGTCACGATCGTGCCGGTGGGCCAGCCACTTCCACCATTGCCAGCTTGGGAACAACCTGCGGCCCAACCGCCCGCGGCGCCCGCATCTCAACAGTAAGCGCAACTAACACGCTCTGCTGCCGCTTGCCGGATCATGACCCAGGGCGACATTCATCATTGAAGGAGCACTCATGGCACTTTCATCAGGAACCTACGCCGTCTTCAATACCACTGAAGGCAAGATCACCGCACGGCTATTTGAAGCCGACGCGCCAGTCACCGTTAAGAATTTCATCGAGCTTGCGGAAGGCTCGCGCGAGTGGACGCATCCAAGCACCCGCGCAAAATCGAAGGACAAGCTATACGACGGCACCATCTTTCATCGCGTGATTCCGAACTTCATGATTCAGGGCGGCGACCCCGCGGGAAGCGGAATGGGGGGTCCCGGATATCGCTTTCAGGACGAGACCAAGGGCTCGCCGCACAAGTTCGACAAGCCCGGCAAGCTGGCCATGGCGAACGCGGGGCCAAATACCAACGGAAGCCAATTTTTTATCACCGTCGCGCCCACTGATTGGCTCACCGGCAAGCACACGATCTTCGGCGAAGTCGTCGAAGGGCAGGATATCGTCAACAAAATTTCCGCAGTGCCGCGAAACGCGCAGGACAAGCCGCACAAGCCGGTCGTGCTTGAGTCTGTGGTCATCGAGCGCGTGGCGTAGCTTATCGGGCCGCGGATTTCGCAGCGCCGCAAAGGCTCAGAATGGCCTCGCCAAATTTCTCCACTTTGGCGGGGCCGATTCCGTCAATGGCCAGCAGTTGATTCGGATTCGCAGGCTTGGCCAGCGCCACCGCATTCAACGCGCGATCCTGCAGCACTATGTAGGGCGGCACGCCGAGTCGCCTCGCCTCAATGGTCCGCCATTCTTTGAGCTTCGCGGCCAACGCCTCCGATTCCCGAGTGGGCTGCGGCGGCGCGGCCAGCGGCATTGGCTTCTTCGCGGATTTTCGCGCAGCAAATCCATTTTTTCCCGCGCGTGGCGAAGCTGCCCGTCCGCTGAATTCGTCCACTACGCCGTCGCTCAAAAGCAGCGGCAGAGGCGTGGCCGGACGCACATTGAGTCCCGCCGGCGTGAGACGGACTTTACGGTAGCGCCGGAGCTGGCCGTCTTTTTCATACTCCGCATCTTCAATTTCGATCAGCCGCGCGCGCACCATGGCGTCGAGCAGGCTATCGAATTCATTCCGCTGCATCCGGCCGCCGGGATCCACACTGCGCTGCAGCGTGCCGGCAGCTTTGTAATCCACCGGGCGCAACTCATTCACAATCCCCTGCACCATCGCGCGCTCCGCTGCAGTCGCCCGACGGAACTGGCGCAGCATCGCGCCCTCCGGGTCGCACACGTCGCAGGCGCCACATGGCCGGCCCGCGTCTTCCTCATCGCCAAAATGGCGCACCAGCGCCGACATGCGGCATTCGCTGGTCGCGGTGTAGCGCACCACCTTCTCAAACTGCTCGGCACGATACTGCGCCTGAACGGTATAAGTCTTCTTCCATCCCGGCCCGCCGCGGCTCACGTTGCCGCCAAAGTCCGCGCGGGCGCCGCCGTGAATCTGCAGCTTCTCCAGAACCTTATCGAACTCCTCTTCGCTCAGCTCAACTTGTGCACGCACTTCTTCGATCGGCCGCGGGGAATCGGTCAATGCAATGAACACCCGCTCCAGATGCGCTGCCGGCGGATAATCGCGTGCCAGGAAGAAATCGTGCGTGCGCTGATCCGCAAAAGAGTGCATGAGGAAAGTGCGGCTCGGCGCGCCATCGCGACCGGCGCGGCCGATTTCCTGGTAGTAGCCTTCGAGGGTGCCGGGCAATCCGGCGTGAATCACGGTACGAATATTCGCCTTGTCGATGCCCATGCCGAAGGCGATGGTCGCCACCACGACCTCCAGTTCACCGGCCTGGAATGCGGTCTGCACGCGCTCGCGCGTCTCCGCGTCGAGGCCCGCGTGATAGGCCGCGGCGCGCATCTTGCATGACAGTTCTTCCGCGATATGCTCGGAGTTTTTGCGCGAAGTGGCGTAGACAATGGCCGGCCGGCGCGCGCGGTCTGCCAGCAGATTCGCGATCACTCCGGCACGCTCCGGCACCGGGACTTCCACCACTTCAATGGCGAGATTGTCGCGCCGGAAGCCGTGAATGAACTTCGCCGGCCGCACCATGCCCAGTTGCGAGATGATGTCGGCCTGCACGGTGGGCGTCGCCGTGGCGGTCAGGGCAATCACCGGCGCCGCCTCGGGCGCGCCGCGCAACGCGGGCAGGTGCTGGCCGATCATGCGGTAGTCGGGCCTGAAATCATGCCCCCACTGAGAAATGCAGTGCGCTTCATCAATCGCGATCAGCGCCAGTTTGCGCTTGGCGAGCATCTCCGCAAATCCGGGCACACGCAGCCGCTCCGGCGCGATGAACAGAAACTGCAGCGCGTTGCCCAGGTAATCGACACAAGCCTGCCGCGCCACTGAGCGTTCCAGCCCGGAGTGAATGCGCGCCACGCGTAGCCCCAATGCGGAAAGCTTCGCCGCCTGGTCCTCCATCAATGCGATCAGCGGCGAGATCACCAATGCGGTGCCGCCGCGCGCAATGGCCGGCAACTGGTAGCAAAGCGACTTCCCCGCGCCGGTGGGCATCACCAGCAGCAGGTCGCGGCCCGCAATCGCAGTGCGGCAAACCTCCTCCTGGCTGGCGCGGAAACAGGCATGGCCGAAGACCGAACGCAAAAGATCCGAGAGCTGAGCCGGATTGGACGAAGCTGTCAATGAGTTCCCGCATCGGACGCATACAATGCAACCGCCGCATGCGCCTCTCTCAATTTACAGCAATGGTCGATGCAGCGGATGATTCGCGCAATGGTCACGGCTCTCGGATGTTTCATATTGAAACGACGCGCACCAGAATGCATCAGCGTGCGCTATCATGGCGGGTTCAAGCGAAGGTGCGAAGCCGGAGTATGCACGGCGGCGGACTCACCGAAGATGTACAGATCACGCCGTGAACCGTTTCGATATAAATCCGTTCGAAAGGCATTCAATTCATGCATTCAGGTAAAGCCTCATCCCGGCGAGTGTTTTTAAAAAGCGCGCTGCTGGCTTCCGTGCCGCTCGCCGCAGGACCCGCGGCGAACGCATCGGTTGCCACCGCGGAATCATCGTCGCAGCCTTCCCCCACCAGCGACCGCGCCCAATGGCTCGCCATCATCGAACGCGTCTCGCAGCCGGTTCTTGAAGCGATAAGCCAGCAGAAACTGCGCGCCACCATGCCCGTGGAAGCCAAGCCGGGCGATGTGGAAGCGCGCCGGCAGTCCACGCATCTTGAAGCGGTGGGACGTTTGCTCTCGGGACTTGCTCCGTGGCTAGAGGCGGCGCCCGGCAGAGACCCGGCAGAAGAAAAACTGCACAGTCGTTATCGCGAGTGGGCGCGCCTGGCTATCCGCTACGGCACCGATCCCAAATCGCCCGACGCACTCAACTTCGGCAGCAATCAGCAATCGCTCGTCGACGCCGCTTTCCTTGCGCTCGCCATAGTGCGCGCGCCCAACGAGTTGTGGGCCAACCTCGATGCCGCGACGAAAGCGAATCTCGTCCGCGCGCTCGCCGGCACGCGCAAAGTGCAGCCCGGCTTCAATAACTGGCTGCTCTTTTCCGCCATGATCGAGGCCTGCTTCTGCAAATACGGCCTGCCCTGGGATGCCGACCGCGTCGACTACGCGCTGCGCCAGATCGACGAGTGGTACAAAGGCGACGGCGCCTACGGCGACGGCCCGCACTTCCACTGGGACTATTACAACAGCTTCGTCATTCAGCCCTTCCTGCTCAACGTGCTTGATGCCGTTGAGACGGTCACGAAGCGCTGGGCGTTCCTGCGCGAGCCGGTACAAACTCGCGCCCGCCGCTATGCGGCGATTCAGGAACGCCTCATCAGCCCCGAAGGAACCTTTCCGCCCATCGGCCGCTCGCTGGCTTATCGCTTCGGCGTGCTCCAGCACCTGGCCGAAATGTCGCTGCGCCGCGACTTGCCGGAAGGCGTGAAGCCTTCGCAGGCGCGCGCAGCCATGACCGCAGTGATGACACGCATGATTTCAGCGCCGGGCACATTCGACAGACAGGGCTGGCTCACCATCGGCTTTGCCGGCCACCAGCCTGAAATCGGCGAAGGCTACATCTCGACGGGAAGCCTCTATCTCTGCTCGGCGGCGTGGCTGCCGCTGGGCCTTCCGGCAACCGATGAATTCTGGAGTGCGCCGCCGCAGCCGTGGACCGCGAAAAAAGCGTGGAGCGGCGTCGATGTTCCCGCAGACCACGCCATCGATTAACAACCAGCTTGGGTGCCCCGGGTCCCGTTTCTGGGACCCGGGATGAACTCTCACCGGTACTTACGCAGCACCCCCAGCACGCGCCCCTGGATCGCCACCTGTCCAGCGGGCACGTAAATGGGATCCATCTCCACATTCGAAGGTTGCAGCCGCACCATGCCGCCTTCGGGAAAGAAGCGTTTGAGCGTAGTCTCGGAGTTGCGCACCAGCGCCACCACGATCTCGCCCTGCCGCGCCGTGCGCGTGCGCTCCACCAGCACGTAATCGCCGTTGATAATGTGCTCGTCGCGCATGGAGTCGCCGCGAACTTCCAGCGCAAACACATCGCGGTTGCCCACCACGTCGTGCAGCGAAATGCTCTCCGGCGTCTCCACGTTTTCCATGGGCAGGCCCGCGGCAATGCGCCCGGCCAGCGGCAGCTTCAGGCTGGAGCGCGTGCGCGTGCCCGGCGGCACCACGTCAATCGACCGGCTGCGGTTGTGCACGCGGTCCAGCATGCCCTTCTTTTCCAGGTTCGTAATATGCTTGTGCACGGTGGCCAGGCTCTTCAGCCCCATGCCGCGCGCAATCTCTTCAAACGACGGCGAGTAGCCGTTGCGCTGAACAAACGAGTCCAGGAAGTCGAGAACCTCTTTTTGCCTTCGTGTCACAGCCATGGGCGCATTATAGCGAATAAAAAGCGAATAGCGGTACTCTTTTTTTGATTGTGTGAATATTTTTTGACAAGTGGCTTTCCCGTAACGGCCTCGCGCCTATTTCGGGGAATTCCGAGGCTTTCTGCCAGCGGAGAAGAGGCCGCAGCCCGCCGAACCACGTTAACGCGAGGCAAAACCTCACATCTTCTGCAGCAGGATGGTTCCGCTCGCCGCGCCGGCAATCGTTCCGCTCACCGATATCTTCTCGCCCAGCGCGGTGATCGTAAGAATCAGCGCGTTCTTCGCAGCCGGGTCCTCACGAATGAAGCGCGGCTCCGAAACGCCATTCAAAAGCAGCCGCACGTCTCCGATTTCCCTCACGTCCCCACTTTCCGGAATGAATCGCAGCCGATACTGCGCCGCCGCAGTGATCTGCTTCGAGAGATCGACGCCAAAATGGAAATCGGTCCACTTGCCCACCGCGTTCGGCGCCCATAGTTGGGTCGGTGCATCCCAGCCAGTCGGCGCCTCAGCGCCGGTATTGAATGCGGCAAAGCGCCGAATGCGGGCCTCGCCCTGCGACTGCGTGACCACGAGCCGCAAAGTCGAACCAACGTGCGGCGTCACCGGAACGATGCGCTTGTGCCCGATCGAGCTGCCTTTGATCAGCTCGATCCATTGTCCGTCCGCGCGGCCTTCCACGCGAAAGCCGCGCACACGCTGGCCAAACCGGCAGTCTTCCTGGAGGATGACATGATCCACGCGCGCCGGCTGGGGCAGATCGAGCGCAAGTATTCCTCCGCTGCCGGCGGACTCCGCTATGCTCTTGCCGAACCGGCGGCGAATCTCCGCCCCAAACTCCTTCGCCCGCACGAAATCCTCATCGGCGATATGGCCGTTGCGATTTGGCGGCACATTGAGCAATAGCTGCGCTCCCCGCCCCACTGAGCGGTAATACACCTCGAGCAGTTGATCGGGCGTCATCAGGTTCTTGACGTTGGTCGTGCTCCAGAACCAATTGGGCCGGCGAATGGACACGTCGCACTCGACCGGCATCCACGCTCCGCCGTCCGGGTCGCTGTCCAGCGCCGTTGATACGCCGCTGCGCGCATCGCCGATCGATTCCGCATCCCACAGCGGATAGGGCGCAAAACCGTTTTCGTTTCCCACCCACCGTATAGTTGCGCTCGGCCCCTGAAAGATGGCCGCATGCCGCGCGTACTCGCTCACGATGTCGGCCACCGCCGCGACCGTGGAGCCGTCGAACCACACCTCTACCATCTCGCCATAGCGCGAAAGCACCTCTGTGAGCTGCTGGCGATAGATCGCGTTGTACTGGGCCTGCTTCTCGGGCGTCTTGCATACGCCTCCGTCCCCTGCACCCAGGTAAGCATCGCGCGGCGAAATATAAACGCCGAGCCGCAATCCATATTTTCGGCATGATGCCGCAATATCGCGCAGCACGTCTCCATGCCCGCCCTGCCAGGGTGTGTGGCCGATGCTGTAGGGCGTTGTTGCCGTCTGCCACATGCAGAATCCGCCGGCGTGCTTGGCAACGAACACTACATAGCGTGCGCCCAGGTTCACCGCGCACTGCGCCCAGTTGTCCGTGTCGATGTCGGGATTGATTGCCGAAAGGGGCGTGGAGAGATCGTCGTATTCGCGGTTCTGCCACGTGTTCGGCGCGAAGTGCACGAACATACCGAATTCGAGATCCTGCCACGCGAGCTGATCGGGTGTTCCCAGGGCGCGCGGCTCTCCTGCAGGTGCAAAAGCATTGCCGGCAAATGCTAAAGGAGCGGCCGCGGCAATAGTCCCGGAGAGAAACCTTCGGCGTGTGACCATCATGCGGTCGACCGCTTGTCGAACCCGCCATTTGCCGCGACGAACATTGGAATCGGAAAATCGAGCGGGCATCTGCGCGACCGTCACGCAAACGCCAGGTTCAGGTTGTCGATGGCCTCATCGATCTCCGCTTTGCTCTTGTAACCCACGGTCACGCAGTCCACGCCCGCATGCTTGAAGGCGAAGCGCATCGCCGTCTGCCGCTGCGCATGATCGAACCGGCCCTCGCCCGCCAGTTTCATGCTGATCACGCCCTTGCCCGCGTCTTTGGTCTTCTTGATGTAGCTCACCACTTCGGGCACGTTGCCCATCACATCCATCGAGTAGTTCTCCGCATCCATGTCCACGCCGGTCTGGTTGCAGCGGATCATGCCGATGTCGAGCCATTCGTCGGCGGGAACCTGCCGCAGTGCCGGCAGCCCGTGCACCGATGCGCCGCGCCCCACGATCTTCTTCTTGTCCTGCGCCTTCAAAATTGCTTCCTGCCAGCGCTTGGTTTCCTCCGGCCAGGTGGCCGTGTGCTGCCAGTGCAGCAGCATGATGTCGAAATACTCTGTGTCGGAATTCTTCAGCAATCCGTCAAGATGATCCGCCGCGTTGCCGGCATCGTAGGTCGTCACCTTCGACATCAATTTGTAGCTCTCGCGCGGCAGCCCTTTCAGCGCCTCGCCCAGCATCTGCTGCGTTTGCCCGTAGGACTCCGCCGTCTCGAAAAAGCGAATGCCGCGATCGTAGGCATACCGCACCAGGCGCGTGAAATCCTCCTGCCCCAGCGCCTGCTGCACTCTGCCGCCGTGCGTGCCGGTGCCGAAGGCCAGCCGCGTCACCTTCACATTTGACTTGCCCAACGTCACCCATTCCGTGGCTGCATCCGTAGCCGCCCGAAGCGGAATGCTGGCGCCGGTTGCCAGCGCGCTTGCGGCCACGCCGGCCTTGATAAAGTTGCGGCGAGATAAATCAGACATAATACCTCCGTGGTTCCCGATCCGTCGCGCAGGAATCGCAAACCCGCAAAGCAGAAACCCGCGCCCGCGCAGCGCGCTACGCCAGCGCCAGGTTTACGTTGTCGATCGCTTCGTCTACTTCCGCCGGGCTCTTGTACCCGACCGTCACGCACTGCACGCCTGCATGATGAAACGCGAAGCGCATGGACTTTTGCCGGTCTTCGTGGCTGGTGAATGATCCTTCTCCCACCAGCTTCATGCTGATTACGCCCATGTTCTTCTGGCGTGCCTGCTTCACGTGATCCACCACTTCGGGCACGTTGCCTAGAAGATGCTCGCGCGGGTTGGCACCGTCCATGCGCGTGCCCGTATGATTCATGCGAATCATGGCAATCTGCAGCCACTCGTCGCCGGGCACCTGCCGCAGCGCCGGCAGTCCGTGCACCGACGCGCCGTGCGAAACCGCCATTTGCTTCCGCTCCGCTTCCAGGATGCCGTCCTGCCACGGCCTGCTGTCCACGGGCCAGGTGGGACCTTGCTGCACGTGCAGCAGCACGATATCGAAATAATCGGTTTGGCTCTCCTTGAGAAGGCCTTGAATCCGCGCCACCGGATCCACTCCCGGTCCTTCATCGGTGGTCATCTTCGTCATCAGCCGGTAATTCTCGCGCGGAATCCCTTTGAGCGCGATGCCCAGCATGCGATGCATATCCGGGTAAGCCTCGGCCGTCTCGAAAAACCGGATGCCGCGATCGTAAGCGTGCCGCACCAGCCGGTTGAATCCATCCTGTCCCAGGTCGCGCTGCACCTGGCCGTTATGCGTCCCCGTACCGAAGGCCAGCCGCGTCACCTTCACATTGGATTTGCCCAGCGTCACCCAATCGGTCGCCTTGGCGCCTTGTGCTTCCAGCGAAAACGGTCCGACGCTCGCCAGCGCGCCTGCGGCTAATCCGCCTTGCACAAACTTCCGTCGGGAAACCTGGGACATGGGACCTCCACGGCCGGGGCGGCCATTTGCCCGCATGGTAGCACAGCCGCGCATGCGCTTGCACCGACGCCGCCGGACTCAGCGTCCAGCTTCTCGCATCGGTTCGCCGTGCTGCGCCCGTTCGTTCACGCGCCGAACTGCCGCAGATGATGGTCGAGATGCTTGTACATCAGGATCGACCACTCCTTCGACGAAAGCTTTCCAAAAAAGAAGTGCGGGTGCGTGGTGCAGGCTGCAGAGCCGCCGGCAGCAAAGTGGGTGATCAGCTCAATCAGCCGCGTGCGTTCATTCCTGAAATCCAGATCCTTCGCGTCTACCATCAGTATCTTCGCTGTCGGCACGTTGCGCCGCATCTCCGCGTTCTCCATCAGCGCAAGCGGCTTTACCAGAGGGCCCATCAAGCGCCCGATCAGCATTCTCGGCGGGTGGGTCGCCCCCAGCGCCATCTCCAGCCCCGCCGAGCAGTGGGCCAGCATCTGCGTGGCGCTCATCTTTCCCCATTGCCGGCGGCTGTCGGGCCGCAACTTCTGGAGCCGCTGCTTGATCTCTTCCGCCGACTCCGCTTCAAACATATGCTTCATCGAGACCGCTCTCCTTATTCATCTCGCGCAGCCCTCTCTCTCGCGGTCCGCCCAGCCCCAGCCTCACTCCCGCACCGCCCGTTCCAGCTCGGCGATGTCCAGTTTCTTCATCTTCATCATCGCCTGCATTGCCTTTGGATGCCTAATTAATTCTGGCAGCCGTGCCGGCACGATCTGCCAGCAAAGCCCGAACTTGTCCCGCAGCCAGCCGCAGGCAATCTCGCTCCCTCCTGCCGTGAGCCGCGACCAGTAATAATCCACCTCCTCCTGCGAATCGCAACAAACCGTAAACGAAACGGCCTCGTTGAACTTGTACTCCGGCCCGCCATTCAGCGCCGTGAATTGCGTGCCGTCAAGCTCAAACGCAATGGTCAGGATGCCGCCTTTCGCTCCCGGCGCTTCGCCCGGATTGCGAAGCTCTTCCAGCTTCCGTGAATTCTTGAAGACGCTCAGGTAAAAGTCCACTGCCTCTTCGGCGTTCGCATCGAACCAGAGAAACGGCGTGATACGGGAAAACTGTTCCAGTGCGCTCATTGTGTTGCACCACCTCTCCTCGGGGGATTCCCGGCCGGCCGCCGCGGCTGCGTTTATGCAGCTATCGCCTCGCCGCCGGAATACGCTTCACAGCAAATCATATTTTACTTGCAAAATGCAAGTTACTTGTGTATGGTTTCTCCCGTGGCCGCCAAGCCCAGCCCGAAGCATCGTTCCGGCTGCCCCGTCAGCATCTCTCTTGACGTTTTTGGCGACCGCTGGTCGCTGCTCATCATCCGCGACATCATGGTGCGCGGCCTGCGTACCTTCAGTGAATTCCAGCACTCCGGGGAAAAAATCTCCACCAACATCCTCGCCGACCGCTTGCGCCATCTCGAGAACGCCGGCATCATCGTGGCCGAACGCGCCGCGGACGACGCGCGCAGCATTCATTACCGCCTCACTCCCAAGGGCATTGCGCTGGCCCCGGTGCTGCTCGAGCTTTTCATTTGGGCCGCGCATCACGAGCCTACCGGCGCGCCACCGGCTTACGTCGAGCAACTGGAGCAGAACCGCGAAGCCATCCTCGCTGAAACCTACCGGCGCTGGCAGCACCGCGATCCCACGCCTCTGATGCCACCGTTCAAATCCCCAACCCGATCCCCGAAAGGAAACAGGAACCGATGAAGGTGAACACGTATCTCAATTTCGCCGGCAATTGCGCAGAGGCTCTCGCCTATTACGAGAAGCATCTCGGCGCGAAGATCATCTACAAGACAACTTTCGCGGACCTGCCCCCCGCGAATGACCTTCCGCCGGGCTTCAATCCCAACGGCATCTTGCATGCACGTTTCGACCTCGGCGGCACGCTGGTGATGGCCAGCGACGGCCCGCCCGGAAGAGTGGAGCCCATGCGCAGCGCCTATCTTTGCATCGCTGTCGACAGCAATGAAGAGGCCGAGCGAGTTTATAAAGCGCTCTCCGATGGCGGCGAAACCTTTATGCCCTTCGGGGAAACCTTCTTCGCCCATCGCTTCGCCCAGTTCCGCGACAAATTCGGCGTCGCATGGATGGTCATTCACGAACGCCCCATGGGACCGCCACAATAGCCACAACATTTTCCTTCCATCGCTGGCGCGCCTCCGGCCAATCGAGTGCCACTGGCGCGCCACCTCAACTTCATGCTCGCAGGAATCGCTCACACGAAGATCGGGCCATCGAGGGGATTGATCGATGAAGAAATTTCAGACCACCGACGAATATCTGTCCACCTTGCCGCAACCGGCGAGAGACGCCGCCGCAACGCTCAGGCAGGCGATCCGCCAGGCCGCTCCCCAGGCCGAAGAAGCCATCAGCTACAACATGCCCGCATTCAAATGGAATGGAATACTGATCTGGTACGCTGCCTTCAAGAACCACATCGGCCTTTATCCCAAGGCGTCCGCCATCGTCGCATTCAAAGACCAACTGGCGCCCTACAAAACTTCGAAAGGCGCCATTCGATTCCCGCTGGAGAAGCCCCTTCCGCTGAATCTGGTAAAGCAAATCGTAAAGTTCCGCATCAAAGAAAACACACGTGTTTGATCAGCAATTTGATCGGATAGGTTATAGAATCAGAAGAGAGGAGAAGCGGCAATGGCTACTCTGCCGAAGCGAACCGTCCAGAACCTCGAGCGCCGCACGGAAGTCAGCAGCGTGCTCGCCTCCTTCCGGATGGAAGGCCTGGAGCCGGACGCTGAGACCGCATCTCTGATTCAACAATATGCAGATGGCGCCCTGTCAATCGAAGAACTAGGATCTGCGATCGAGCGCCATGTCGCTCAAATCGATCTCGGGCGGACTCATCAGCGCACCGCTTGACTACCTCTCACTGCCTTCCGCATGCCTTCTCGATTCCAACCGGAGGAAAGTGCAGTTCCGGCCAATAAGTTCGGCATAATAATTCCCTCCGACCTGCAGCGCGTTGAAACTCCGCTTGCCCTGCATCGGCTACTGGAGCTTCAACGAGAACCGGCTCGCGGCCAATTCGACACCGAACATCTGTGTGCTATTCATCGGCATATCTTTCAGGATGTATATCCGTGGGCGGGAGAATTGCGCACCGTGAACATCTCGAAGGCAGACGCAGTCTTCCCTCCTCCGCAATTTTTGCGGCAGAACCTCGACGCTTTGTTTGCCGAGCTTGCGCATGAGAATCTCCTGAAAAATCTGGGTGCTTCTGCCTGGGTTCATCGCGCGGCTTACTTCTTTGGCGAGATCAATGCTATTCATCCATTCCGGGAAGGGAACGGCCGAACTCAGCGCGAATTCATCCGCGAACTCGCTTTCGCGGGAGGCCACCGGATCGCGTGGGGAGGGCACACGCAAGAGGAAATGATCGATGCGTCCAGGCTCAGCCATCTCAAACGAGACTATTCGGGTCTGGTGCGCATTCTCTTGGATTCACTCCTCGCACAAAAATGAAGACACCCAACGGCGAATGACTTTCCCTGCTCCCTGCTCCCTGTTCCCTGTTCCCTGCCTTCACCAGCTATGCAGCCACTCTTCATCGCGCCCGATCCGCACAGGCGTGCGGAAGAGCTCGCTCAACCGCGCTTCCGTCAGCAACTCCTGTCGCGGCCCATCGCCTACGATCCGCCCGCCGCGCATCAGGATCACGCGCTCGATCTCCGGCAGAATGTCGCCCAGGTGATGCGTCACCAGCACCAGCCCGGTACCTTCTCGCGCCAGCCGGCGCAATGTCTCGCGCAACTCGCGCTGCGCGGCGAGATCGAGCGCATTTGAAGGCTCATCGAGCAGCAGCTGCCGCGGCCGGTGTACCAGCGCTCGCGCAATCAGGATGCGCCGCTTCTCGCCGGCTGACATCGCGCCCACTAGTTGCTCCGCCAGGTGCGACGCTTCCATGCGCTCCAGCGCTTCCGTGGCGCGCGCGCGCATTTCATCGGTGACGTGCAGATTCGGCCACAGCGTCGACGCCGAAAAAAATCCTGCGATCACCGCGTCTAGGCCCGTGGTCACCGCGGTCCGCTCGCCGGGCAAATCCGCGCCCACCACGCCGAAGTGCTTGCGCAGCTCCGTCAGATCCCAACGCTCGCGCCCGAAGATGCGCACGTGCATGCCCGGGCGCACCATGGGATAAATCTGGCAGGTCATGGTCAGGATCAGCGTCGATTTTCCGCACCCGTTCGGCCCCATGATGGCCACGTGCTCGCCGGCACCGATGCTCAGGTTCACGTCGTGCAGCACCACGCGCTCGCCGCGCGCCACGTTCACCTCGCGCATTTCCAGAAATTCGGCAGCACACACATCCCTTTGCGCCGCCCTTTCGATCTCCGCGCTGCTCTTGCGTTTGCCGCTCATTCCGCTCCCATTCACCTGCTAGATTAAATGGGTGAACGTCCAGCGCGATTCCACTTCCATGCCTGTTCCCCGCGGGTTCCGCTTCGGCGCCGCAACCGCCGGCATCAAGGCCAGTGGCCGTCCCGATTTCGCTCTCGTCGTCGCCGATACGCCCGCCAGCGCCGCCGCGGCATTCACTTCCAATCGCGTGGTCGCCGCTCCCATCCTCGTCGACAGGGAGCATCTCCGCGCCACCGCCGGAAAAATTCGCGCCGTGGCCATCAACGCCGGCAACGCCAACTGCGCTGCGGGCCAGCCCGGCCTCGACGCCGCGCGCGCCACCTGCGCCGCCGTCGCGCGCGAGCTCTCCTGCCGCGCGGAAGAAGTCTTCCCCTCTTCAACCGGCGTCATCGGCGTGCCCTTGCCCGCAGAAAAGCTGATTGCCGCGCTCCCCGCGCTGGCTTCCTCGATCGCCGGCGACGCCGCGCATTTCACAGAAGCGGCCAACGCCATCCTCACCACCGACACAGTCCGGAAAACCGCTTTCGCAAGCGCCAATATTTCCAGCCCGGATGGCGCCGCCCGCGAAGTCCGCATTGCCGCATTCGGCAAAGGCGCGGGTATGATTCATCCCCAGCTCGTGCCCCACGCCACCATGCTCGTCTACATCCTCACCGACGCCCTCGTTGATCCCGCCGTGCTCGACACGTATCTGCGCCAGGCCATCGAGCTCAGCTTCAACCGCATCTCCGTCGACGGCGACACTTCCACCAACGACACCGTGCTTCTGCTCGCCTCAGGCGCCAGCGGCGCTACCGTCAGTGCCGCCGACGCAGCCTTCGCCGGTGCACTCAACCAGGTGTGCACCTCGCTCGCCCGCCAGATCGTCGCCGACGGCGAAGGCGTCAAGCATGTGGTTGAATTGCGCATCTCCGGCGCGGCTTCCGACGCCGACGCGCTGCGCGTCGCCAAAGCCATTGCTCACTCGCCGCTGGTCAAGACTGCATGGGCGGGCTGCGATCCCAACTGGGGCCGCCTCGCTGCCGCCATCGGCTACTCCGGCGCGCAGATCGATCCCGACCGCTTCGATATTCGCTTCGGCAACCTGCCCATTTGCAGCAACGGAGGCCGCAATCCCCACTTCAACGAAGCTGCTGCGCACCAGTACCTTCAGCAGCGTGAGTACTCCATCTCCATCGATCTGCACCAGGGCGCCGGCTCGTGTACGTTCTGGACTACGGACCTCACCGTTGAGTACATCCACATCAACGCCGACTACTCGACCTAGCTCGGCCGCTCAGCGAGCTCCGTCAGCGGCTGCTCGGTGCGCTCCAGCCGCGCGCCAGGATCGACAAGCAGCCACGCCAGTCCACCCAGCAAGGCCAGCACCGCCGCTGTAACGAACGACGCAATCCATCCGAAATGCATCGCGATCAGCGGCGTTACCGAGGCGGTCACCGCGCCGCCGATTTGCCCGCCCATGTTCATCGCCCCAGACACCGGTCCCGTGTAGTCGCCGGCAAAATCCGACGTCACCGAAAAATAGCAGCTCTGCGACATGTACAGCGCGCCCGCGCCTCCGGCCAGCACCAGGCTCGCCGCCACCGCGCTGTGCGCGTTTGCTCCCGCGGCCAGCAGAGTCCCCGTAAGCAGCAGCGCGAAGCACGGCAGATACGACCGCCCCGCGCGCTCGCTTACGTGCACGGCGAGCCAGTCGCTGGCCGCGCCGCCCAGCAGGCAGCCCAGACTCATGGCCAGGAATGGAAGCATCGAATACCACGCGCTCGTCTTCAGGCTCAGCCCGCGCACCTGCGAAAGATAGATATAAAACCAGCTAAAGAAAATCCACGAAATATAGCCATAGCTGAAATAGCTCCCCGTAATGGCAACAAAATTCCGGCTGGCCAGGATTCTTCCCCACGGCGTTCTCTTTTTATGATCTGTCTTCTTCGCCGCGCCATTCACGTCACCGCGCCCGCGGGCAATATGTTCGATCTCGCGCGTGCTCACCCACGGATGCTCTTCCGGCGTGTTGCGCGCGGCCACGTACCACACAATGCCGGCCAGCACGCCGAGCACCGCGCAGAACCAGAACGAGACATGCCACCCGTAGCGCAGGATGATCGCGGTCAGCAGCGGCGGGGCCAGAGCCGACCCCAGTCCCACGCCGCCGAAGATGATGCCGTTCGAGCGGCCGCGTTCCGCCATCGGAATCCAGCGCTCTTCGAATTGATTCGCCGCGGGAAACATCACCGCCTCGCCCGCTCCCAGCGCCACGCGGATCAGGATCAGCATCAACAGCGCGCCCGGTGCTCCCGCTGGCGCCGCCGCGGTCAACGCCGTGAATATCCCCCACCAGATCACGCCCCAGGTCAGCACCTTTCGCGGCCCGAATCGCCGCGCCAGCATGCCGCCCGGCACCTGAAACGTCGCGTACCCGATGAGAAACGCGCTGAATACCCAGCCCAGGTGCGCGTTGTCGATGTGGTACTCGCGGCCCAGTTCGATGCCGGCAATCGATATATTGGTGCGGTCCATGAAGGCGATGCCGCCCATCACCATCAGCCACACCACCAGCAGATATCGCATCGGCAATCCGTTGCGCCGCACCGTCACTCCATCCCCACCCATTTGCCGCCGGTCCTTCCCTCGCCCTTCGATTCTCCTGCGCGCTTCGCACCCGGCGCGTGCCTGCCGCGGCGCACCGTCCTCGTCCGCATTTTTGACTTATCCAAGGTACACGCCGCATCCCGCTTTCGTGAACCCCGCTCTCTGCAGGCGAGGCAGCCACGCTTCAGGCGCTACAATTGAGGCTGGCACGTTCAGACCCTCAAGGCCCTCGCCTCCTTTGCTTGCACGGATTGAGACCACCTGATGAGCTCTTCCCCCGGACTTTGCGGCCGCCAGCCTGGCCGTCTCTCCCACGAATATCCTGGCATCGGCCGCCTGCTTGCCGCTCCGCTCGTCATCGCCTGCCTTCTCTTCTCCGCCGGATGCGGAAGCACTGTCCAGCATGGCATCCCGCAGACGCAGCCGCCCCCATCGAGTCCTCCGCCCGTTGCAACTCAGAGCGGCTCGGTCACCATCTCGCCGCAATACGTCGCGCTCTCGCAAAAGCAGAAATTCCAATTCTCCGCCGGCGCTTCCGGCCCCGTTGAGTGGCTCGTCAACGGCATCCGCGGTGGCAACAGCGCCGTGGGCACCATCGACTCCTCCGGCAACTACACCGCGCCGGCCTTCGTCCTGAACAGCGAAAACGTCGTCATCACCGCTGCGCTCGCCTCATCGCCGACCCAGAATTACGCCACTTCCGTCGCTTCTCTCATTTTGCCCGGCAACCTGGCCTGCCCCAGCCAGACCAACAATCCGCAGGTCGCGGAATACACCGTCTACCTGCCCGCGCCCGGCACCGTCCGCGTCGATTTCGGCCCCACCACCAGCTACGGTCTTTCTACGTGGAACGACCCCACCCCCTCGCCCAACGGCGGACAAGTCCGCCTCTACGTCGCCGGCATGCTCGGCCAGACGCAATATCACATGCGCGCCCAAGTCGTGCTCAACAACGGCGCCACCTTCGCTGACGCCGACCAGACCTGCAAAACCGGAACGCCGCCCGCCACCTCGCCCATCCAGATTTCCACTCCCTCCAGCGGAACGCCGCAGCCGGGCATCGAATTCTGGAACACGGTCCTGCCCTCGACAGACACCGAGGCCGTAGCCACCGATCTCAAAGGCAACGTCATCTGGACTTACACTTTCCCGCACCAGACAGTCGACCTCATCCAGGGAATCCAGTTGCTGCCCAATGACGATTTCCTCATGACCATCGCCTATCTGCCCTCGATCACCCTCAGCAGCACCTCCGGCCTCATCGACGAAGTCAGAGAAATCGATCTCGCCGGCAACACTGTCCGCGATCTCACCGTCGACCAGCTCAACCAGAAGCTAGCCTCGTCAAACCTGCACGACGCCCAGGGCAAGAACTACAAGATCCGCAGCTTCCACCATGACGTCCTCGCGCTGCCCAACGGCCACTGGGTCATACTCGCCGATTACGTCAAGCCATACACCAACCTCCCCGGCCATTCCGGAACCACCAACGTCCTCGGCGACGCCATCGTCGACGTCGATCGGAACATGAATCCCGATTGGGTGTGGAATGTCTTCGACCACCTCGACATCAATCGCCAGCCCATGAATTTTCCTGACTGGACCCATGGCAACGCCTTGCTCTATTCCAGCGACGATCACAACCTGCTCCTCTCCATGCGCCATCAGAACTGGATCATCAAAATCGAATTCCTCGACGGCATTGGTTCCGGAAAAGTGATGTGGCGCCTCGGCGAAGGCGGCGACTTCAAGCTCGTCGGCGGCGTCGATCCCACCGACTGGTTCTACGCCCAGCACGGCATGAACTACTTCTCGCAGAACACCACAGGCGTCTTCCGCCTGGGCATGATGGACAACGGCAACGACCGCATCTTCCCCACCGGTCAGGTCAATTGCAAGCCCATGTCGCCCACCACGGCAAACTGCTACTCAACCATCCCTGTGCTCGAAATCAACGAAAACAACATGACGGCAACGCTGATTACCCATTACATTCCGCCGCCCGCTTATTTCAGCTTTTTTGGCGGCAACGCCGACCTCCTCCCCAACGGAGACATCGAAACGGACTTCTGCGCCCCCTTGAGCGGGGCCATCGTGCAGGAACTCACTCCCGACGCCGGGCGGGTAGTGTGGCAAGCCACCACCGCGAAGGCCGACCAGTTCCATGTCTTTCGATTGCCCAGCCTCTATCCCGGCGTGCAATGGTGAGCCGCCACAGGCAACGCGCCGCCCATCCTTTACAATCACTCCATCTCAAAGGCTCTTCCGCTGCATGACAACCCGGAATAAATCCAGGTCTCACCCTCACGCCGCAATTCCCGACGCAGGCAGCGGCTCGTTAATCTCCGACGCCCGCCTGGTGGAGCTCTACGCCGCCATGCTCCGGTGCCGCATTCTGCGCGAGCGCATTCGCGCCTTTGCTTCGCCATCAAAGCTGCGCGCATTCTCCTCAAGCTCTGAAGCCGTCGTGGCAGCCGCCATCATCGGTCTCGTGCCCGAAGACGCCATCATCTCCTCCGCGCCTCATCTTTGTGCCGCCCTGCTCAAAGGCGTGCCGCTGGAGAGCATCCTGCGCCCATTTCGCACACGTCCCAAAATTTCTCCCGACGCTTCAGATGGAGCCGATGTGTCCTCCGGATTCTTCGTCGCACCCTCGGACGGTGCAGACCGACTCATCTTCTCCACCGGTGCACTCGCCGCCGGCGTGGCCTGCGCATGCAAGCGCGACAATCGCAACGCTGTAGCGCTCGCATTTTATGAAGACTCCGGCGGGAAAGCCCCCTGGCCCGCGATCTTCGCTTTCGCTCTCGCGCACCAGCTCCCGCTCATTTGCATTCGCCATGCCTCACGCCAGTTCCAGCAGGCTCCCCGCCGCGGCAAATCCCGTCGGTCCCTGGGATCAATACCCGGCGCTCTGCCCATCATTCCCGTCGACTCCAATGATGCAGTTGCCGTTTATCGCGTAGTACATGAAGCCATCTCCCACGCGCGCCGCGGCAGCGGACCGACGCTCATCGACTGCGTTCCTCTGCGCCTGCCCGGCGAGCGCAAGCGCGACTCCGATTGCATTGTCCGCATGGAACGCTATCTCGAAGCCAAAGGCCTTCGCCCCGATCGCATCAGAGCTGCTGCGACCGCAAAGTTCACGCGCGCGATTGGCGCAGCCGTGGCTGCCACACGATCCAAATCGCGGGCAAAGCGCAGCGTTCGCCGCTCCGGTAAGTCCGGCAACTGACACTTCCGCCTGCGGCCATGCGCCTGCCTTCGTCATCCGCACAAATGATTTAGAGTGAGGTTATGTACGCAAACAGTGGTATCGCGAATCCCCCTCGCCACTTCTGCGCGGCCGTCTTTATCGGGTTACTCTTTCTCTCCGCACATTCTTTTTCCGCGGCGCAGTCTGTGCCGGCAGCCGGCGGTCCCGCAGATGCGCAAAACACTCCCTCTTCTATCTGCGAGCCCGCGCATCTCGGCTCCCCATATATTCCTGTCGATAGCTGGGTCTATCCGGCGGTCTATCGCCTCTACTCTCTCGGATATCTCAATCACGTTTTTCTCGGCATGCGCCCCTGGACGCGCGCCAGCCTGAGTCACATGCTGGAAGACGCCGACGCCAACATCCAGGACGCGGATGACAGCGCGCAGACCGAGCAGGCAAAGGAAGTCTACCAGGCGCTGATGCACGAGCTGGCGCCCGATATGGAAGGCCCATGTCTTTCGCATCACGGCCAGGCCCGCATCGAATCCGCCTACTCCGTCTTTCGCGGCATCAGCGGCACGCCGCTCGATGACAGCTTCCATCTCGGCCAATCCGTCGTCAACGACTACGGCCGCCCATTCCAAAACGGCTTCAGCAATTACAGCGGCGCCAGCGGATACGCTACCGCCGGCCGCTTCACCCTTTATGTGCGCGGCGAATTCCAGCACGCGCCATCAGCCGCGGGCTATTCCGCCGCGCTGGCTCAAACCCTTTCCCAGGGGCCAGGCACCGCATTACAAGGGGATGAGATCCCCTTCATCAATCCGGCCACCGGCCTGCCGTATCCGCAGGCCACCATCCCCATGGGACCGATCGCTTCCCAATCGCAGGGCCGCTTCCTCGAAGCCTATGTCTCCTACCAACTGCTGAACCACGTTTTCTCGCTCGGCAAGCAGGATCAATGGCTCGGCCCGGCTCAGGGCGGCTCATTCATGTTTTCCAACAACGCGCAGAATTTCTATTCCTTCCAGGTCAACCGCATCGAACCGCTTTACATTCCTCTGCTCTCCAGGTTCACCGGGCCGTTCCGCTATGACTTCGAGATCGGCGCCCTGCGCGGCCACACTGAGGTCGCCAACCCGGCCTTCAATGGCACCTATCCCGCGACACAACCCAACGTGCTCAATCCCGGCAACCCATGGATGCACCTCGAGAAAATCAGCTTCAAGCCCACCGACAATGTCGAATTCGGCTTCTCGCGCACCGCCATCTGGGGCGGCAAAGGCCACGGGCCCATCACCCTGCATACCTTCCTCAAGAGCTTCTTCAGCCTGGCTTCGCCCGCGGAGTCGGTGAAATTCGGCCGCGACGATCCCGGCGCGCGCTTCGGTACCTTCGACTTCACCTGGCGCCTTCCCTACCTCCGCAACTGGGCCACGCTATACGCAGATGGCGAAGTGCACGATGATGTCTCGCCCATCGATGCGCCGGCGCGCGCCGGTTGGCGTCCCGGGCTCTTTCTCTCCCACGTGCCCGGCCTGCCGCGCTTAAGCCTGCGCGGGGAAGCGGTCTGGACCGACCCGCCGATCTCCTCCAGCCATAGCGGCACTTTCATGTACTGGGAAACGCTTCAGCGGCAGGGCTACACCAACCAGGGCCAGATCTTCGGCGACTGGATCGGCCGCGAAGGCAAGGGCGGTCAGGCGTGGGCCACCTGGCATCTCAGCGGCAACGAATGGGTCCAGGCTTCATGGCGCAATCAGAAAGTCGCCAAGGACTTCATCCCCGGCGGCACCACGCTCAACGACGTCAATTTCCAGGTGCTCAAGCGCATCGGTCCCGACTTCGCCATCGACGGCAACTTCAAATACGAAGACTGGGCCGCGCCCATCTACCTTCCCGGCCAGAACAACGTAACCGTGACCACCATCCGGCTGCTCTGGTACCCGCAACACAAGGTGAGCTTCTAAAAAAATCAGAAGCTACCATTCTCGCGGTTACTATTCGGCGAAGGTTTCGCTAAGTGCAGACAGCGTTGCCCCCAGCGCCTGGGGCGAAACCGCCCCTGATCGCTTGCGCAAGCGGCTCTTGTCGACCGTTCGAATCTGATCGAGTAAAATCAGGCCACTCTTGCCAGCATGCCGGATTGGGATTCTGAATGGTGCCGCATGGCTCCCCGTTGTCATGGGTGCAATGATGACCGTGCGCAGAAAGTCGTGCATCTCTGGAGGAGAGACGACGACGCAGGGCCGCGTTTTTCGAATCTCACTGCCCACAGTCGGATTAAGATCGACAAACCAGATGTCGCCTCGGCGAATCCTGGCAGACCTCACCATCTCAGGTCCGAGTCGGCTTCGTTGGCGAATTCAGGCCACACCAATGCATCTTCGGCGCGCGCCGCGATTTCTTTGCTGGCTTCTGCCCAGCCGCTACGCGGATGCTTCTTCGGAGCGCGCAGAACGAGGGTATTGCCATCAACCAGAATCTCCGCCTGTTCTTCCAGGCCCACCTGCTCGAGAAGTGGCTTCGGAATGAGCAGGCCTCGAGAATTCCCCATTCGTCGAATCTTAGTTAGCATCTCGGCCTCGTAATAACAATGTTATCACGGATCAAAGAGCCAATTCACTTCGCCCGCGGATGCGTCCGGTCGTACACCTCCGTCAACTGCGCTGCCGTCAGTTGCGTATACCGCTGCGTCGTCGACAGCCGCTCGTGCCCCAGCAATTCCTGAATCGCCCGCAGGTCCGCGCCCTCTTCCAGCAAATGCGTGCCGAAGGCATGCCGCAGCGTATGCGGATGCACCTCCGCCGAAAGCCCGCGCAAAATCGCAATCCGCTTCACGATGCGCCCCACGCTCCGCGTCGTCAATCGCGCGCCGTCTTTGCTTAGCCCCCGCAGTCGCAAATTGACGAAGAGCGCCGGCGTCAAAAATCCATTGCCGTCATTCGCCGCCGCCAACAAAGCCGTCCGTTCCCCGAGATACGCGCGCAGCGCCTGCGCCGCCGCATCCCCCAGCGGCACATACCGCTGCTTCTGCCCCTTGCCGCGCACCAGCACCGCGTCGTTGGCCCAGTGAATGTCGTCGACATTCAACCCCGTCAGCTCCGCATTGCGAATCCCGCATCCATACAGCATCTCCAGGATCGCCCGGTCGCGCGCCGGCCAGCTCGCTGCATCCTCGCCCACCGAGTCCACCACCCGGTTCATCTGCTCGATCGACGGCACGCGCGGCAGATGCTTTGGCAGCTTCGGCGTAGACACCAGCGCCGCCGCATTCTGTTCCACGCGCCCCGTAAGCGCCAGCCACTTGAACCAGCTCCGTATCGCCGCCAGCGCCCGAGCCGCTGAAGCCTTCTGCAGCCCGCGCCCATAAAGCGTGCTCAAATACGCGCGAATGTCAGTGTGCTCGATCCCCTTCACGCCCTGCTTCGCGCAATGCTCCGCAGCCCACGCCGCAAACCCGCGCAACTCGCGTTCATACGCGCGCAGCGTGTGCGCCGAAGCTCCGCGCTCGTTGGCCAGCATGTGCAGGTACTTGTCGACTAAGCTCTGCAGCGCTTCGTCCGCAGACGCCTCCGCGGCGCTCAAGCCAGTTCCTCGTCCGGCTCAGGATCGGCCAGCGGCGGCCGCGGCCCGCGATCCTTCCCGCCCGCGATCACCTGGAATCCCCGTGCCCCATCCTTTCGCGTCTTTTGCGAAAGGGTGGGCTGCGCCAGATCATTCCCCGGGTCCCGTGCCCCATCCTTTCCGCCTTCTTTGCGGAAAGAGTGGGACTCGCCAAAACCCCGTGCCCCATCCTTTCGCGCTTTTTGCGAAAGGGTGGGATGGTCCAAAGCCCCAGAATCCGATTCGCCGGAAGCGACACTCTCTGCTGCCCTCTTCCCCCGCGGATGATGCTCCCGGTGCACCCTCTTCAGCCGGCCCAGGGCCAGATGCGTGTAAACCTGCGTCGTGGAAATATCCGCGTGCCCCAGCATCATCTGCACGCTGCGCAGGTCCGCGCCGTGCTCCACCATGTGCGTGGCGCAACTGTGCCGCAGCATGTGCGGGCTTCCCGCTCCCGACATCTTCACCAGGTGCCACACCCACTGCCGCGTCAGCGGCATTCCATGCAACGAAAGAAACAAACGCGCGCGCCCCTGCATAGGAGGAACCTGCCGTGCCGCCGCCGTCTTCTTCCGCGACCCGATTCGCTCCAGGTGCGGCCGGCCTTCACGCAAATACGCCCGCAGCGCCTCGATCGCCGTCCGCCCCAGCGGCACAATCCGTTCCTTGTCCCCCTTGCCGCGCACCTGCACGCGCCCCGAATCCATCGCCAGGTCGCCAGTCGAAAGCGCCGTCACCTCCGACACCCGCAGCCCGCCGCCGTAAAGCAGCTCCAGGATCGCCCGGTCGCGCAGCGCCGTCGCCCGCGCCTGCGGATGCTCGGCCGCCATCGCCGCCCGCTCCAGCATCTCCGTCACTTCCGGCTCGGCCAGCGACTTGGGCAGCACCTTCCACGCCTTGGGCGACTCGATATTCACCGTGGGATCGTGATCGATCCTCCGGTCCAGCAGCAGCCACTTGTAAAATCCGCGCAGGCAGCTCAGCTTCCGCGCCATCGATCGCGAATCGATATTGTGCGTCCGCAAATGCTCCAGAAACGCCGCTACATCCTCGCGCGCCGCTGTCGAAAGCACCGCGCTCCGCCCCTCCAGAAATTCGGCGAAGGTCTTCAGATCCCCGTCGTACGCCTCGCAGGTCAACGGGCGCAGCCCCTTTTCTACCTGTAAATAAGCTCGGTAGTCCGCCAAAAGCTGAAGATTGCGCAGGCCGTCCACAAACCCGATTATCCGCGCCCTGCGGCTCCGCCCCGCGCCGCCGCCCCGCCTGCTGTACCTCCTTCATCACGGAATCAACTTCATTATTAGCTCGTTGATCATGCAGCCTACCCGCGAAACCCCAATTCATCTCCCATTCATTCCGCTCCGGGTGCAAAACCCCGCCCTATCGACGAAAATAGATATTGAATGAGTCTTCCCAACAGGATTGAGGAGCGTCCCGCGCCGGAGCAGGCCAACATCCGCCCGTGGAGCGCCGAAGAATTCGAGCGGCTGGTCCTGGGCAGCGGGCTTCAAGTTGCGGTTTTCGATTGTGATGGCACCCTTTGGGGCGGCGACGCCGGCTACGGCTTCATGGCCTGGTCGCTCGAAGAGGGCCTGGTCTCCCGTTCCACCACCGACTGGGTCGACACCCGCTACCGCGAGTATCGTGCCGGCCAGGTCAGCGAACTCGAAATCTGCGGCGAGATGGTGCAGATGTACGCCGGCCTTCGCGACCACGAGCTGCAAGCCGCCGCCGCGCGCTACTTCAACGAGTTCATCCGCCCGCGCATCTTCGAGGAAATGTCCGCCCTGATCGCCGCGCTCCGCAACCAGGGCGTCGAGCTCTGGGCCGTAAGCTCCACCAACCGCTGGGTCATTTCCGAGGGTGTGCGCGACTTCGGCATCCCCCCCAACCGCATCCTCTCCGCCGAGGTTCGCGTTGTCGATGGCGTCATCACCAGCGAGCTCGTCGACGTGCCCACCGGCCCGGCCAAGGCCACCGCACTTCGCCGCGCCGGACTGCCCCACCCCGACGCCGTCTTCGGCAACTCCGTGCACGACCTGGCCATGCTCGAATTGGCCCGCCACCCCTTTCCCGTAAACCCTTCGCCCGCGCTTATCGCGGCCGCCGCCCGCCACGGCTGGGGCTACTTCCGCCCCAGGGCTGCCGAGGGCGTGCCCGCCGCCGTCGCTGGCGAATAACCAGCCCGGAGGTAATCGGACCTTATCCAATCGCAAGTTACCCGTTCGGAGTCACCCTAAGTCTTCTACTTACTTCTTTTCAACAGGTTTACACTATGGCAGTGGACGTCCCCCCAACCAGTTCTCAGTCCCACCATCCCGGTCCAGCTCTTCGCTTTGTCGCCGCCGCCCTCATCGTTCGCGATGGCCAGATCCTCATCGGCCAGCGCCGCCCCGACCAGGTAATGGCCCTCAAATGGGAGTTCCCCGGCGGCAAGATCGAGCCCGGCGAAACACCCCAGCAGGCCCTCGCCCGCGAACTGCACGAAGAGATCGGCATCCAGGCCGTCATCGGCCCCGCCATCATCCGCATCCGCCACAATTACCGCCATGGCGGCGCCGTCGACCTGCAGTTCTTCGCCGTCCGCGAGTTCTCCGGCGACATCCAGAACCAGGTCTACAACGAGGTCCGCTGGGTCCAACTCAGCGACTTGCCCGGATATGATTTCCTCGCCGCCGACCTCGGCCTCATCCGCGATTTAGCCGAAGGCAAGCTCCTCTGACTCTCCAGGCGAACATTCATTAGTCGAAGTGAGCAGGAACCTCGAGGTCCCGTGTATTGAGAACCCAGGAGGGAGCAGGGACCTTCAGGTCCCTGAATCGAATCTTCAGCAGAGAGAGCGGCTTCACAGGCTGCGGAAAAACTCTTTATTTTTTCTCTTACTTCTCTGAGTGAGGGAGTTTTTGCGCCGAGTTTAGCCTTTCTGCAGCGGTTTATGGTTCTCGGTTCGCCTCTGCAGGCCGCTTTTCCGACCTGCAGAGACACTTC
>DASYWU010000032.1:0-460578 GCA_035935755.1 Occallatibacter sp.
GATCCGCCGGTATCCGCTGCGCCAACGTCACATAGCTGTACATCGCCGTCTGCTTCTCGTCTTCTCCACGCATGCTTCTTTCCTACTCCCCTGCTCTGTGGAGAAAAAGTAACTACTCTGAGACTTTTTCCGCAGCCTGTTCAGCCGCGTGCTTGCCTTGTTCTCGATCAGGCTCATCCACCCGTTGTTGCACTTGGAACATACGGTGGTGATCGTCTGTTCCGGGTCCTGCCCCGTGATAACTGGGCCGTCCGCCTCCTGCATGTTGATCGGCGCGAACTTGACGGTGTTGTGCATCCAGTCTGGCCAGAGATGCTCCGGGCTTCCGGAGTCTTGGTCGCAAAAACTGCATGGCGGTGTTCATGGATGGAAGTATAAAAGCGCAGACCGGCAACTAAGTCTGATGTCGGTGATCGGCTTCAGTCGCGGTTATCGTCCGACGCGGTTCCCGTGGTCGACGCGTCCAGGGAGCGGCCCTGCGAACGAATTCGCGATGCGCCGCGTCCAAAGCGATGCGAGCCTGATGCAGGTCGTAAAGAGAAAAGCAGCACGAACACGCGCCACGGATTCCAGCGCGGCCGTCTTTCTCCGGGTTGTAGCGGGGATGACGACTGCATTTGCCCTTGACCCGCTCGGTGATCTTCAGTTTGTAGGTGAATTGCAGCATCGACTCCTCCTCAGGAGATGGGGCCATCGCTGGCCCCTCTGTGGTTTAGGCCGCGACTCTCTTGCGGGACTTCTTCTTGGCCGATTCTGCCTTGGGTTTTGCATGCTTCTTGACTGCATTGGCAGAAGGCTTCTTGGTTGCCGTCTTGGGTTGAGCAGGAGCGAACAACTTCTCCGCCTCGATCAGATGATCCGTTTCACCCTCGTTCGGAACGTCAACATGGCCAGTGAGGGCCAGCCGAAGGGCGAACGCAGGAAGCTTGTCGTCTTCCGTTCCGTCCACTACAGAGAGCAGCACTTCCTCGGCGCTTTGCTGGTTGTTTTCGTCGTCGCCTACGAAGTGTGCTGCCACATCGTCTGTGAAGTCGTATGCGTCGATGTTGATGAGGGCGCGAAGGAAAATGCGAAGCTGCGGCCCGTTGAATGTCGAGGGTGCGTTGTCCAGAATGCGATTGAACGCCTCAGTTCGGCGTTTTAGGAGGCGTTTGCGTTGTGCCTGCTCCTTCTCAAATTCCCGCCGTCTAGCCTCGGCCTCTCGATCGACAGGAACGACTCTGCGCGGATGATGAACGGGGCAGTTGGGGTCTGTGCAGACTTTCCGGGTTGTACCAGCTCCATCGCCGTAAACGACGATGGCCGTCTTTGACGCTTCGCATGTAGGAAGGTTGTCGCCGTCCTCGCTGTCCTCTGTGGACACTTCGAGATCGGTGTACTCGTTGCGAGACAGCGTGCCTGGCCGCCGTTCTTTCGCACTACGATAGGCGGTTTCGATCTGTATCAATTCAGGCTTCGCCACAACCTCACGCTGGACATGTGCCGAAAGCTTGACGTAGTAGCAGTCGGAGTTCATGCATTGGTCTCCAGAAACATCGGAGAACAGTGAGGCGTTGTATCCACTGCGGCTTGGGCAGGCTGAGCACGATCCTGCATTGGGATTGAGGCTCGCATCCTTTCGGTCAAAAGGCGCTTCGTCCAGTGGAAGGTAGACATTGTTGGCAATCCATGCAGCGAGATATTTGGCCGGGAGCAGGTGTGGTTCACTTTCCTGCCAGTCCTTCCGCCAGCACTGTTCGAAGGCGTCCTTCTGACGATCCCGAGGAAGCCGCGCAATCAGCGTGGAATGGGCGGCTGTAATGCGCTCCTGTTGAAATGCCTCGGCAACTTCGGGGATGAGTTGAAGCAATGCGAGACGGGAGTACACAAGGCTCTCGCTCTTGCCGGTCCTATCTGCCAAGGCAGCTACATCGTATCCGGGAAGGTCGAGCAGCCGCTGGAAGCCCTGAGCCTCTTCGTAGGGATGCACATCGACTCGTTGGCTGTTTTCAATCAACTGCCACTCAAGTGCCTGTTCGTCGGTAAGAGAGACGACGCGGGTGGGAATCTCCGAAAGCTCTGCAAGCTGCGCAGCGCGGTAGCGACGTGCGCCAGCAACTATCTCGAAACCATCGGCATTCGGTCGGGCGACAATTGGCTGGATTAGCCCCTGCGCTTTCAGGCTGGCGGCAAGCTCCAGCAGCTTAACCTCGTCAAAAACGCGGCGAGGATTGGTTAGAGACTCGTGGAGTCGTGACAGCGGAAGCATCTGGAATGCTGACTTGGGAAATGTGCTCATCGGGTTGTCCTTTAGGCTTTTTGGTATTGGCGGTTGTTGTTAACCAACAACCCCTGAGCCACCCGGCGGCGAGGGCAGGGGTAGCAAGTGCAAGCCGAGGGGGATCACCCATCTCTTGGAGCGCGGCGGATGAGAAGCGGAAAGAGACGGAGCGCAGCGGAGGTCTGCACGGAACGCAGTGGAGGAAGACTGGGGATACGGCTTGTGCGCGCGAGGGGCGGCGCCCATGAGTGTACTGGGGACATGGTTTACAAAACGGACCGGAGACATGGTTTACACCATGGCGGAGAACAGTTGGCTTTCCCAGCTTTGGCTTCACGCATGAAGATGCGTTTATGCCTTGGAAAGAGACTCGAACCGTGGATCAACGCCTGCAGTTCTTATCGAGCTATCAGAAGGAAGAAATGTCCGTGACCGACCTGTGTCACGAGTACGGCATATCGCGTCCAACTGCTTACAAGTGGATCAAGCGCTACGACGAAGTTGGGCCTGAGGGCCTGCTCGATCTGACGCGCACGCCGCACAGTTCCCCATACGCCACGTCAGTCGAGATCGAGAACGAAATCCTTGCGCTACGGAAGCGGTTCCCCTCCTGGGGAGCCAGGAAGCTCAAGGCAAGACTGGAGCGCATGAAACCGAACGTGAGCTGGCCGGCGGCAAGTACGGTGGGTCAGATCCTCAGCCGGGCCGGGCTCACCAACCCGAAGAGGAAGAAACGGCGTGCCACGCCCAGTTCGCAACCGTTCTCGATGGTGACCGCGCCCAACCAGCTTTGGTGCATGGATTTTAAAGGGTACTTCCTGACAGGCGATGGCTATCGCTGCGATCCGTTCACCATCACCGACACACACAGCCGATTTCTGATCCGCTGCCAGGCGGTAGCACGCATGGATCTTGCCCAAGTGAGTTCCGTTTGCGATGCCGCGATGCGAGAGTTCGGCGTGCCAGAACGTATCCGAACCGACAACGGGGCGCCGTTCGCCGGCGTCGGCTTACTTGGGCTGTCGAAGTTGTCGCTGGGATGGATGAAGCTCGGCATCGTTCACGAGCGCATCCAGCCAGGCCGACCTCAGCAAAACGGAAGACACGAACGGATGCATCGCACGCTTAAAGAGGACACCGCGAAGCCGCCAGCTCGCACCGTGACCGCGCAACAGAAGAAGTTTGATCGTTTCCGCCTGGTTTTCAACCATGAGCGCCCTCACGAAGCATTGGCCAACGAAACGCCGGGAAGCATCTACGTGCCCAGCACCCGGCTGCTCCCCAGCAGTTTAGCGAGCTTTCAATACCCAAGATCATTCCAGACACGGCGAGTGAACAACAGCGGAGATATCAGTTGGCATAAGGGCCGGGTTTTCGTCAGCGAAGTGTTGCGCAACGAAGAGATCGGATTGGAACAGATGGATGAGGAGGTGCACCGCGTCTTCTTCCGCAGTACCGAGTTGGGCGAATTCAATAGCGAGGAAATGCGGTTCCGGCCTGTGCTGCGAACGTGAAGAATCAATATTGGCTGACGAAGACAGTGAGTTGGGCAACTTCAGGATTGACAGACATCCGACCTGAGTCCCTATAGAAACGTAGGAACCCGCCTGCGTCGAAGCGAAAACGATCGGATTCAAACCACTTCTGTTTCGACGTAGAAGCGCCAATCAGTCAGCTCTAAAGTCGCTTCGCACAATGGATCAGAGCCCTTTGCGTCGCATGTCACAAACCAGAACATCCCGGGCTTTTCTTCAGCGTTGAGCATCGCCACTCTACCGTCGACCAATTTCAATGTGTAGTCGAGGCCGCTTGTATCGATCGAGTGGATTTGGCCTAATTCCGGATGACGAATGCTCACAATCCGGAGATGCTGTTTGTACACACGTTGATTTGGTTCTGTACTACAGCCACCATGCCAGAAGACGGGAAGGCCATCACTCTTAGCGTATGGGGGAGGCGATTCGAAGAATTCAAACTCGGCCACTTCGCCCACGCTGATGGGTCTGTCACGCTCGTACCAGAATGGATGCCAGATTGTGAGCATTGAAGTGATATTCCGCCTGGCTTCAATTTATCAAGTCCGCGACCTTGGGGTTGGTTCGGGTCAGCGATCAGCAACCCGGAGGTTAGCAACAAGCCATGGAAATGCCAGGGTATGGAAAGCATGGAAAGCCATAAAGCCGGCTTTCCACCCTTCCCACACCCCTTGGAAATCCCTGCGGGGATTCCCACATTACCACGGCTACGGCGACGACTATCATGTATTTGAAGACCGGCAAAGCCCGCCGAAAACCCGCAACCAGAGCCACGCTCACCGCAAGGGGCCTGTAAACCATGTCCCCGGTCTAAAACGTAAAGGATGTCCCGGTACTCTCACCCATTAGGAAGAGTACGTGGGAAAGGACGGAGCTCGCGGAACAAAGTAACGTTGCCTATTGAAATGTACACGTCAGTAATGATATAAAACACGCAACCGATTGTAGCGTATTGTGCTCTATATTGAAATGCACATTTCTAGATGAGACGAATCGCTCATATGAGCCTGATTGGGAGAAGAACAGCGATGACTATCGAAGAAGCTCTGGTCAAGCAGTATGGGCCACTCCTCAGCTTGACGGAACTGGCGAAGATTCTGGATCGGTCTCCCGAAGGGCTGCGCATTAGCCTTCGTTCATCAGGCGAATGGGTCAAGCAGATCAATGCAGCGCGTCTGCGCCTTGGCCGAAGGGTCTATTTCCGTACTTCAGAAATCGCCAACGTCCTGGACGCACGGTGACGCCGCAGAGTGTCCTCTGACCTGACTAGCATTCGGTCAATTTTCTGGCCGGACGATCCGCGCGATCCGCATTCGCGAGGGTCGTCCGATCGCCGCAACGGCGGCGCCGTCGGCCGAAACGGGAATGTCTCGAACGCACCAAGCGTACACGGGCGAGGGCGGAATGCCGAGGGGATTCTCTCGTTAGTTAGCTCAATTCACGGCGAGTCCGCCATTGAGGCGGACGCTCTTGGGTTCATGGCAAAAATGCTTGTTCAGACAACGCTCCCTCATCGGGCGCAACCAGGGACGCAATACACGCGCACCGATGGCGACGTAACACTGTCGATCACGGATCTGGGAGGCGCGGGGCTCCCTTACGGCGCTTATCCACGGCTCATTTTGATCTGGATGACAACCGAAGCTTTGCGAACGGGAGAGCGAAAGCTTGAACTGGGGCGTTCTCTGTCGAGTTTCATGGGACAGCTCGGCTTGCAATGTACTGGCGGTCACTGGGGAACGATTCCCCGGTTCAGGGATCAGATGGAACGCCTTTTTGGCGCCGCAATTTCCACGCGCTGGAAGCATGAACAAGCCGCCCAAACTCAGATTTCCGGGTCCAATCTCCTGTTGGCGGAGGAATTTGATCTTTGGTGGACACCACTAAAGTTGCCGCGTACTCCTCTGCCGCAGTCGAGCGTGACGCTGTCGCAAAAGTTCTTTGAACAGCTTATTGAGTCGCCGGTCCCGCTCGATCTCCGCGCAATCACAGCACTGAAACGGTCGCCGCTGTCTCTCGATCTGTACGCCTGGGCAACGCGGCGCGTCAGCTACTTAAAGCGCCATCTGTGGATTCCGTGGCGGTCATTCCAGGTGAGCTTTGGGGCGGGGTACGCCGACACGCCACAAGGAAAGTCGCGATTTCGCGGGAACGCCGTGGAGGCATTGCGTAGAGTTAAGGCCGTCTATCCGCAGTTGAAGATCGAATGGAAAAGGGACGGGCTTCTGCTGCTTCCGTCATCGACTCACATTCCCCTAAAGCCCCTCTCTTAGGGCAGGATGGCTCACCTTTCCAGCCGGGGGCGGAGGTTCTCGGTTCCGTTTTGAATCCCGAATGGCAGAGTTCGACGATGTGCGTTTTCCACGTTTCGCGGGCCGGCTACAGGCTGACTATAGGAGATTGGTTACAGGATCCTACAGGGTACCCGCTAACCCATTGCATTGGAGTGACATGCACGAAACTTCTACCCAAAATATGCGTAGGCCGTACCCCCGACATGCGCGCTGGATCGGCTCGATACCCTCCTTATGCGTGAAAGCGTACCCTCTATATGCGTGGAAATCCGCTAATTACCCAAAAAGCATGTGGAGATTGTGCTCAGCTTTGGAAGCGGCAATCAATCCGGCATTGATGGTGCGTGATTTATACCTAAGGTTATGTGTGCGCTATACTTAATGCGGCAATGACACCGGCAAAGAAGAAGGTATCTGAGCACCCGATTACCAATCCCTCGTGGATGGAGCCATCTGCTCTTCCGCCAAATTTAGATAAGTTCTCACCTTGTCAGGCTGCTCCGCCTCTTCCCGGGCAAGGAAGGTCAGGTGGCTTAGAGCCTCAAGGGGGTTCCTGATCTCGTGAATCATTTCCAGTGCGAGCTGGCCGACTGTCGCACGGATCTCCGCTCGGCGTAATGCCTCCTCCGCCGCGGCGAGGCGAGCCTTCAATTCGGGAGGAGTGAGCTCAACCATGGGGACCTTTTGGGGACTTTCGACAACAATAGAGAGGCTTGTCTCCGTCCATCGATCTGTTTGATGGTAAGTCTTTGCGAAACGGCCAGATGGACGATCTCGGATCAGAGGGTTATGGCCAACGCACCAGCCGGCATATCGGCTTGACCGACGACGCCGAGAGTGGCGCGTTTCGAAAAAGCGAAACATCTGCTGCACGGCCCCCGGAACCACATCTCGGAACTGCTTCAATGTCCGGAGAACGCTCCGCGGGGCCGAACTGCTCCCAAAGGGGAGTTCTTAACGCCGACGGTCGAAGTAGATTGCGATAGCACAATGGAAGCGCTGAGGGGAGCGGAAAAAACGGCAAAGTGCCGGATGCGTTTACCTTAATCGAACGTCTCCCCGAGCTCCTCCAATCTCCGCTTCAAGACGACCAGCTTGGCGTCCAATTCACTAGAGTCGTCCTCTGAAATGGCCAATTTGGACCGTTCTCTCGAAATGACGTTGTAAGCCTTCCTGGCATTTCGAATGGTCTGTGCGATCGCACCCTGGCCAGAGACGTTTCGGGCTACATCGGTGAAGGTTAGCGCAAGGTCAACGTCCGTGAGGAGGACCTCGAGAGTCAGTTGATCGAAGTCGTCTCGCAGAGCGGGGTACTGATTGGGTCCCTGGGCCACAAGGAATGATACTCCGGACCATGGGCTCAGGTGGCGAGAATGGCCAACGGTTTGGCTCTCCTGAGGGAGAGTGAGCGAGTCATCGCCCAGATGGGGACTCTGAATTTCGCTTGACGGGTTGGTAGACCATCTCCTGCTGTATGAGGGTCAGCAGTCTGTCTGTCCGCCTGATTCTGTCTTGGCTCTCGGCAATTCGCCGTTGCGTCTCGGTTAGGCGTTTCGATGTGAGATCCGCCAACTCCCTGGATGAGGACCGCTGGACGGCGGCCTGACACGATAACGCGGTGACGCGTGCAAGCTGCACGACGGTGTCGGAATCGTAGTCTCTCACCTCGGTAGGGGCCACTGAACGGTTTGACTCAAAAGCGTACAGTGGGTTGTCGCTCTGAACAACTGGGTCATACCCCAGGAGAGCCGATCGCATTCGGCCGGACGGTATGAGCGATCCCAACGGGTATAAAAGCTATATTGCCTTTCCTGTGAGGCAACAAGCAGGACAGCGCACCAGTGGCTCAAGGCGAACTGCGCTCGAACCTTATGCGGGCGTCGCGTCAAGGGTAGGCTTTTCCTATCCGTGCTCAATTCTTGGCATCGGTCAGCCGCTCTCGGTGCAACAGCCTATTTAAATCAAGATTCGAGCAGATGTGCGCCCCTTCGGGCATCCTTAGCTCGATTTCGTCGGGCTTGATTGCGACTGTCACCTGGCACCGTCGGCAAATTGAAGAGATCTTGCCGTCAGAGCGGTAAGCGTGAAGAAAGATGCGGGGAAGTGTTTGGGCCACGAGGGCCTCGATTCATGCTCTCGTTCGTTCGACAGCATTTCCGATTATACGCATATTCGGAAACCAGGTGCACACGCGCGCTTAGCTGTGAGCGACTCAATCCTTCCCAGCATCCTGATTTTCTAGTCTTTGAACCACAATGAAACCGGTGAACAGGTCGACACGCGCCGCATTCGATTGTGAGAGTTCCTGAAGCAAACCCGCAATTTTTACGAACAGGGCTTCCGGCTTGTACTGACCGTTAGCGAAAAATGCAGTACCGCAACCTATTCGCTAAACGGTACCCCAAACGAGAGAAGCGCACCACGTGGTGGACGATGCAGCACACCCACAATGGTCGGCTGCCTGCCCATCGCTTTCCAAATGCAAAGTGCGGTTGCGTTCATAAAGAGCAGACGGACCTGTTCATGGCTGTCGCCCCGAAGACTGTAGATGCTCAGAGTGGTCAGTAGTCGGGTTTGTTCCGAAGAAATCAGATACGGCCCCATGCTTACAGAGGGGGCATTTTGAACGTCCTGCACTTCTTCGGCGCTTTGTGCTATCGCAGTGTAGTTCATTGCCTTCCCCTGATGGTCCGCGGCAAGGCGGAACAAAAGATCGTTCGACGTGGCACTAGGGAATGATGTCATTTCAGTATTCTTCCAAGTGATTAACAAAGCTTCCGGCCGAGTGGTCTGTTCGCAACATTCCATTAAGTGGCACTGATCCTGCTTTCATGTGGCGTCGGATTGGGCCATCTCGAGTGAAGTGTGCTGCTGGACACGGCGCGGTCGGAGGCTGACCGTGGCAATGTGGAACACGGGATAGCTATACACCTCGAGCGTTTCGAGTTCGGCAGCGTTGAAGTGCATACGGAGCCCTTTGAGTGCTCGAGCCAAAGCCTCATAAATAGCTTCATCGCGTGACAGCCCGACGCCTGAACGAGAATAGGACTCCTGCAGGTGTACAAAATGCCAGCCCGCAAACCGAATCATCGTGCCGAACATCGGGGCCTCGATCCCTTCCAGCAGCATCCAGTTATCGGCGCATGGCCGCTGGTCCAAAGCGAAGTGAGGCGGCATGTCACACCCGATGCGTAGAAACACTGAGTGTTGCTTCACGATTTCGCTTCACGTTCTTCACCCAGATGGCGGTGGGGACTTAATAAAACCGGGCTCGCTTGTGAAGCAAGGAATACGGAAATCATGAGTTGGCGATGGCCTTCCCGGTACATTGATTGAGGGAGCCGGACCCGCGCTTGTGTAGGCCCCTTTAACATTTGAGGACTTGGTTGGTCCAACCACGCTCGCGTGTCCGGCGCCGAGCGAATGTCTGCCGCTTCGATCGGTGAAAGAATTGTGCATCATTTGCCTTTATGAGCACGGGAACAACTCCAATCGCCTGGTTGCTTGCGTGAACTCAGTTTGGTCCCGCCTTCAGTTCTCCTAATACATGCTGTCGCCATTTCCGTAGCCGCCGACTGGCGCTGCTGCCTTGGATTCCGCGAGTTCCACGACCATAGCTTCCGTTGTGAGCAGGAGACCCGCGATGGAGGCTGCGTTCTCCAGTGCCGTGCGGGTCACTTTGGTTGGATCGATGACTCCCGCCTGCACGAGGTCTTGATATACGCCAGTTTCGGCGTTGTAGCCGAAGTAAACGTCGGTGGTCGCGAGTACTTTTCCGACCACTACCGCGCCCTCTTCGCCAGCATTCGCGACGATCTGGCGCAGAGGTTCTTCGAGTGACCGGCGTACGATCTGCGCGCCAGTCTTCTCGTCACCGACAAGCGTCTTGATGAGGGCATCAACCGTCGGAATAGCCCGAAGCAGCGCCACGCCACCGCCGGGGACGATGCCTTCCTCGATTGCCGCACGCGTGGCGTGCAGTGCATCCTCAACGCGCGCCTTCTTTTCCTTCAGTTCGGTCTCGGTGGCAGCGCCTACCTGGATGATGGCAACACCACCCACCAGTTTGGCCAACCGCTCCCGCATCTTCTCCTTGTCGTAATCTGAAGTGGTCTTTTCAATCTGCGATCGGATTTCACTCACACGGCCTTTGATCTTGGTGGTATCTCCGGCTCCATCGATGATGGTGGTGTTGTCCTTATCGATGGTGATGCGCTTGGCCCGTCCCAGATTCTCGAGCTTCACACCTTCAAGCTTGATGCCAAGATCTTCAGTGATAGCTTCGCCGCCCGTCAGGATGGCAATGTCCCCAAGAATAGCTTTTCGGCGGTCGCCGAAGCCGGGCGCCTTTACCGCAGCCACATTCAATGTGCCGCGCAGCTTGTTGACGACAAGGGTCGCCAAGGCGTCGCCCTCGACGTCTTCAGCGATGATCAACAACGGTTTGCCGCCGCGGGCAACTTGCTCCAGCAGGGGCAGAAGATCCTTCATGCTGCCGATCTTTTTCTCAAAGATGAGGATGGATGGCTCGTCCAGCACTACTTCCATGCGACTGGGGTCGGTAACGAAATAAGGGCTCAGATAGCCGCGATCAAACTGCATACCTTCCACGGTCTCCAAAAATGTATGACCAGTTTTAGAATCCTCGACCGTGATGACGCCGTCTTTGCCAACAGTCTTCATCGCTTCGGCAATGATGTTGCCAATCTCCTGGTCGCCGTTTGCCGATATGGTGCCCACTTTGGCCACGCCCTCCTCGTCCACAGGCCTTGATAGTCTTCCGAGCGCGCCGCCTTCGATCCACCTGCCGTCCTCATCCCGTACCCCGATGATCGCGGTCACGGCCTTTTCAATGCCGCGTTTCAATGCCATCGGGCTGGCGCCGGCCGCTACCGTCCTCACGCCTTCGCGAAAGATGGCCTGCGCCAGAACCGTCGCCGTCGTAGTGCCGTCCCCAGCCGCATCGCTGGTCTTGGAAGCAACCTCGCGTACAAGTTGCGCACCCACGTTTTCCATTGCATCATTCAGATCTATTTCTTTGGCCACGGTCACGCCATCCTTGGTGATGGTGGGCGAACCGAATTTCTTCTCGATCACAACGTTGCGGCCCTTGGGTCCGAGCGTCGCTTTCACCGCATTGGCCAAGATGTTGACGCCGCGCAGGATCGCTTGACGGGAATCCTCACCGTGCAGAATTTGCTTTGCCATTTGTGTCACTCCTAAGAACGGGCCGTCAGTGATCAGTTGTCCGTCTTCTGTTTTCGCCATCGGCAAGACGTTTGCGTTGCCCGAGCCCCCCGATGAAAGCTGAAGACTCGCGCGGCAGGTTACTTATTGATGATGCCGAGGACTTCTTCCTCGCGCATGATGAGAAACTCTTCGCCGCCGATTTTGATTTCGGTCCCGGAATACTTGCCGAAGAGCACGCTGTCGCCAGCCTTGACGTCGAGAGGGAAGACCTTCCCGTCGTCGTTGGACTTGCCTTTCCCGGCCGCGATGACTTCGCCTTCCTGGGGCTTTTCTTTGGCGCTATCCGGGATGACGATTCCACCAAGAACAACAGTGTCGCCCTCTTCGACGCGGCGGACGAGGATACGGTCGTGGAGCGGGGTGAAGGTGGTAGTTGCCGTTGTTAGTGTCATTTTGCTTCTCCCAAGGGCGGGCGAGTTTGAGTTCCTGCCCCGAACGTTCGTTTTCTTTTGAAGGAGGTCTCTGATTTTGCAGACTGCGCTTGAAAGGAATGCAGCGGCGCATCCGGTCTAGCACTCTACTCACAGAGCCTCTGGCACTCTGGCCGCCCAACTGCTAACGATAGCCCTGTCGAAAGCGGCAGACTGTGCAGAATTGACCATCATCTGGTGCTCGCGGCTACGAAGGTGTCCGTGACGGTCGTTCAAAACCTAGAGAGCTGGAGTGGCGACGAGAGCTCGAGTGGCGACGAGAGCTGGAGTGGCGACGCCCGATCAACTCACGGGGGCGTGAGGAACCCGCCCTAAAGTGAGCAATTGGGATCAGCTATTGCTGCTGGCTCGCGTGATCATCAATGTGGACGGAAATGGAAGCAGTTCCCGATGCAAGACACATCGATGGCGGGACCTCTGATTCGACATGCGGTCGGCGCCCACTAGGAGGCACACTATGCGCAGCTTTTGGGAACAAACCGGCGTCTTGGGCCCGATCTATCGATTGCTCGGGCAGGGCGTGAATGACAACGATATTGTGTTGAGACTGAACGTAACCGAAGAGAAAGTACAAGGCTGCATAGCCTGGCTTATCCATTTCTTAAAGTTGAAGAATCGTCAGGAGCTGGTGCTATACGCTTCGGCCGCCGCGTGATTTTCGAGATCCGCACATTAGCGAAGCTTTGCGTGACCTGATAGTAGTCCCGCGCTGATTTAAGACCGCTTTCGTCGACAAAGAGCATGAAGGCCGGGCGTGAAAACTGGTCGATAGTTCAGATCGGCGCCGAAGGCTCGGCACGCGGACGATAGTGGGCGCCTTCTCATTGCGAAAATCTGATTGCAAGTTGGGTGCTTGGGGAGCACCTGCCAGTTGCGCGGCCGTGTTGGGTGGCTGGCAAAGGGGGGTGTAGCCTCTTCGGTCCTCCACGTCACGAAGTGTGATCGGAGTATGATTAAGAGGGGATCCTGCTCACAATCTTGGGGTTGGAGGCGCGACCGAAAGAAGGCGAACCGATGAACCATGCTCCTTCAAACACATTCGATCCGGTGGCCTTTCTTGCAAAACTCTCCATTATTCCGAGAAATGTCGAATTGCGGCCGAAGGAACGGTTCTTTTCGCAGGGAGATCCCGCTGATGCAGTCTTCTACCTGCAGACGGGTCGCGCCAAAATCACGGTTGTTTCAAAGGGCGGCAAAGAAGCTACCATCACCCTGCTCGGACCACGAGACTTTGTGGGAGAGGAAGCGTTAGCTGCGGTGGCCGGCTTGCGGCTGGCATCAGCTACGGCGATCACCACTTGCACCGTGCTCAAGATCGGCCGCGAAGAGATGGTCCGGGTGATGCGTGAAGAGCACGAGTTCTCTGAAGCGTTCTTAACGTTTTTGTTGGCGCGCAGCATGCGGATTCAGGCTGACCTTGTCGATCAGCTGTTCAATTCCAGTGAAAAACGCCTGGCGAGAATACTCCTTCTGATGGCGGAGTTCGGCAAGCCTGGCGAGCCGGAGATCTTGATACCGAAGATCTCGCAGGAGACGTTGGCGGAGATGATTGGCACCACGCGATCGCGGGTAAGCTTTTTTATGAATCGCTTTCGCAAGCTGGGTTTCGTTGATTACGACGGCCGGATTCGAGTGCACAAATCTTTACTGAACGTGATCCTCCACGATCAACTGCCTGATGACAACGCCGCGAAACCCCAAATTCCTGGTTTCCCGCGAAGGCGAGGCAACTCCACCAAAATTCAAGCTTAAAGATCAAAGTAATGATCGCTCGCACCTGGGGCTGACTGAATCATAATTTTGCGCCAACTATCCTGAACCTGACTCGGGGGTCTTGTGGTTTCCAGACCCGAAACGTCTCTGGAAAGCGATTATGGGGACGACGAGTGGGAGCAGGAGGTATATCGACAGTCGGCGGTATTCGGCCATAGTGCTGTGCTTCCTGTTCAATTCGTTGCCAATTTCGGCAGGGCGCTTTCGCGATAATTGAACTCCAACGCGTGCAACCTGACCGGTGCAGATCCGGCGCTCTCGAGCTCTTGAGAAGTGAGCATTTGAGATCAGCAATTTCTCGGGATAACGTTGACAATCGGATCAAAGGCAGCCTTCGTCTCTGCTACTTTCCGGTCCCTGAGCTAAGTCAGTCCATCTGATGCGCTCATCTGGAGTGCGGCGGTAGAAGAGGGCCGCCGAAGGTTCTCACCGCCGAGGTGCGAGATGAGCCATTTATCCCCTGCGCTTTCAGAAGCGGCAGTCAGTAATCCGTCACATCCCTCAACTTGCCAGAGAATAATGGCCCTCGGTTACGTTGCAGGAAAACACGTAAGCCTATACGGCGAACATTTCGAGATAGTCTCAGATCCATTCGTGGACGGGAATTGGGTGGCAGTTCGTGTCAGGAGCCAGAATGATCCAACGATACAGACGATTCGGCTCCCAGTTCGAATCCTTTTAGGAATATCAAATCTGTTGCCAAACCCTGAGAGTTGACGAGCTCTCACTAACCGTTGAAATGAGGCCACTATGAAGGTCATCCCACGTATTACGCTCTGCTCTTTGACGGTTCTCCTTGTCTTCTGGCAGGTACCGCTATCGGCGCAGGAATCAGACCAGAAGGATAACCTTTGGGCATGTAAGAACGGGCTGGACTCTTGCGACCATTCCGCTCTAACCGCTGCGGAATCCCATGATATCGCCGTCATCATGCATAAGCGCAACCTCGCCGATTGCAAGTCTGGCGAAAGTTCGTGCGATCGGGCCCAACTTACCGAACTCGAAATCATCGCGATGGCCGTCGCTGCGCACCAGACGAACGTTTCCAATTGCCTGGACGGTATCGGACCGTGCGATCATTCCGTACTGACCACACGGGAATCTCGTTCAGTTGCTCGTGCGGAGCACCAGCAGAATATCTCCCGTTGCAGAGATGGTAGGCAACCTTGTGACACTGCCACGCTGAGCAAGCAGGAAAGGAGCGAACTAGCGATCGCCATTCACGAGCGCAATGTTTCGAATTGCACTGACCTAATAGGTCCCTGCGATGATTCGATGCTGACTCGAGCTGAAGCACAGGCAATATCTGCCACTGCTCGCGCCCGCAACCTGTCGAACTGCTCGGAGGATTTGGGCCCGTGCGAGCGATCCCAATTGAGCCCCGCGGAAGCGCGCGCTGTGGTGCTTGCCGACCAGCAGCGCAACAGCTCCGCGTGCGCGGACGGCAAGGACAATTGTGATTTCTCCCGATTGACGGCATCCGAGGTCACCGCCTTAAACGTCAGGGAACACCGCCGCAACTTGAAAGCCTGCCAAACGGGCTACGGTTATTGCGATCTATCTCGGCTTACAAAGGAGGAAGCACGCACCATTGCCGCGGAACCACCTCCGGCTTCCCGGTAACACCATTTCTGCACCCCGTCCTACTCAGTAGTGGTCTGCGCCGCCGGGAGCTTGCAGGACAGATGCAGTAGAGCTTGCGGCGCCGGGAGGTAGGCGATCAGTTGCTACAGGGTTCCAGGGACTCTCGGCTTGACGGATCCTTCAATGAAATGTTGGTTCGAAGGCCTCGCGCATTCGAACGAGGAGACCCAGGATGCAAGGCGCAAGCGAACTCTCCGGGCAGAAACTGTTGATCGTGGATGATGAGCAGTCAATTCGAACTTCGATGTCGGAGGTGCTCATTGAGGCTGGTTTTTGCGTTCGATTCGTTGAAGATGGGTTATCGGCACTGGTTGAGATCCGGAAGGAGATCCCCGATATCCTTATCTCCGATCTCAATATGCCGGGTATGTCCGGATTTGAGTTGCTTTCTGTGGTCCGCTCCCGTTTTCCATCGATTCGGTCGATCGCGATGAGCGGCGCATTCTCGGGCGACGAGATGCCCATAGGAGTTGCCGCCGATGCCTTCTACAAAAAGGGCAATGGTGTCGGGCCCTTGTTGAGGATCATCGCAGGGCTCGCTCAGGTGGAGCGTCTGGCTGCCAAGCCGCCAGTCACATCGGCCGTGTGGATCTGACGATGCGAGGACAATGCCTCAAGATTGCCATACGCTTTGATCGCATGGCCGGAGTGCCTCCAGACTTCCTGTACAGCGTCGGCGGTTCTCTCGGCTTGAGCCTATCGATATTTTCGCTCTGCCAAGTCGCCGCTCATTGGCATGCGCAATCCCTGTTTCAATTGGCATTATCGCTGGCGAGCGAAGCCGCTTCCTGAACCTGGCGCGGCTGCAGGGTGACAGTCGCGATGTGGAGTCCGAGGAACTTCGCTACTCGAACAGAATCAAGTTCAGCTGCATTGAACCGCCTCGAGATTCCGTTGAGTGCGTGGGACAAGGCGTGGTCAGTCGCGTCTTGCCGGGTTATGCCAAAGCCTCTCCGTGCACAGGAATCCTCGAGCCACATAAAGTGCCATCCGGCCTGAGGAATCATAGTGTCGAATACGAAGGCGGGAAGATCGGCCACCATCGTCCAACCGCCTCCGATGGGCTCCTGAAGCGGATCCAGCCGGTTCGGAAGGATGCATCCTTTGCGCAGAAAAACGGAATGCGGATTCACCGTCGTGCGCTTTTCGATACGGCAGGCGCAGCCACCGGCGGCCTCAAATCAGGCTGACTCACAATCGGAGGAACAACCGGCACGGCAATGCCCGGCTGCGGGAGCGGTTGTTCAGTCACATCTCCGGTAGCTGGGTCTGCGCGGTCGGATTGCTCTCCAGAGAAACCCGTTGCATCTGGTAGGCTCGCGCGGGGCGTCAGGTGGATTCCTCTGCGATAGCGGGAAGAGAGATGGTTCTTGACGTCGCTTTTCTTGGTGAGACTCATGACAGCTCCAGCAATGCGGTTGCGATGCATGAACGGTGCTCGTCCGAAGCGGAGCCTGCAGTGCCTAAGGCGAGAAGGCCAATGCTACTGGTTTGAGCATACGCCCTAATCTATTCGCGTGCCGGCTATTGACGTAGAAGGCCGATCTTCCTCAAATCGCATCTTGGCCACGAAGGACAGGACGCCGTGGTGCTGATCGATAGATGGATCCGACACACACTTTAATTTTCCCGAGCAGCGGTGATCTTGCGCACGACAGTCCCCCTACGGTGGCCGAAGAAGCGCACGGATACCACGCACGCTGTGACTCGTTGTGAGCGGATCGTGATGGGAGCTCACAGCGCTACGCATTTTGCAGCGCTATCCAACAGTGGCATCATCTACAGATTCCTGACCTACGCTGCCTGACTCGCTTTTTACACTTTCTCCAGTGGTTTTGGCAGGCTCGGACTTGGCATTGGCGACAAATTGTGCATCCGACATCAGCATTCAGGCAATCGGACAATTGAACAAGGAGTATCCTGATTGGCTGACGAACTCCAGGCATGGTGACTTAGCTGGGAGGTGTGCAATGTGGATTTTCTCCATTTACGGTTTCTACTCAATTGCCTGTGCCACCAACACGGACGGGACTCTGGATCCCGCCGTGGTCATGGTGCGTGCAAGGTGCAAAGATCATCTCCAAAACCTGCAGAAACGGTGCCCAGAGCTTGCCAGTTCGAAGATCCTTTCCCCTCCGAATCGGGATTATGGTTACCGGCTGATCATACCGAAGGCCATCTGGGTTGCGGCCCTTCAGGAAATGGCTGAAGAGCAGACGTGGGGCAACTTCAAGAATGAAGTTGCTCAACGCATGGGAGGCGACGGGGCCGACTACACCGATGCGCTCCATGATGTGTGGCGTACCATGTATCGCTTGCAGGAATCGGAAACACGGCAAGGATGGTCCTAGAATTAACGTCGAGACCAGTGGTGGATGAAGATAGTCCAGGCCTCCGCCTCGCCTTCGGGGAAGAACTCAACGAACGCTTGCTTCAGGTATCGGGCCGCTTCGACAGAGAGAGTATCTTCGCAAAGGGCCTCAGCAGGTACACGGTCGCGACCTCAACGTTCATCGAAGAGCCGGCCTGCTTTGGGGGAAGGAGTATTGGACAAAACGAGTCCTCAAATTGCAGCAAGCGATTCGAGCAGCAGGCTGGGGAGGAAAGAGATGCGACTCTATCTCGTTAATCCCGACAATCCGGTCGTCAGTCTGAACAAAGTTCATTGGAACCGGCTGAACAAGTATCGAGTCTGGAAACCGCTCGGGCTCCTGGTGGTCGCAGGACTGACGCCGCCGGACTGGGAGGTGACACTGATCGACGAGAACCTGGGCCACCCCGATTACGGGCGTCTGCCCAGACCCGATCTCGTCGGTGTAACGGCCTTCACTTCGCAAGCGCCGCGAGCCTACGAAGTGGCAGCCCTCTACCGCGCGGCCGGAGTGCCCGTGGTGATGGGAGGCATTCATGCCACATTCTGTCGCCAAGAGGCTCTGGAGCATGTGGATGCGGTGGTCACGGGAGAGGCGGAATCGGTATGGGGGCAGGTTTTAGCGGATACGCACGACCATACCCTGCGCAGGGTGTATGAAGGTGGCATCAATGCCACGGCAATCCCGCCGGCTCGCCACGACCTGCTCCGCGGACGCTATTACCTCGGCTCAGTACAAACCACGCGTGGCTGTCCGTTGAATTGCAGCTTCTGCAGCGTTACCGCGTTCAATGGAGGCACCTACCGCCACCGGCCCGTCGATGATGTCATTCGAGAGCTGCGACTGATCCAGGAAAAAGTCATCCTGTTTGTCGACGACAACCTCATTGGCACTCGCGAAGACCATCTCGCCTACTCCAAGGATCTCTTCCGGGAGATGATTCAACAGGGCCTGACCCGGCCTTGGATCTGCCAGGCGACCATGAACTTCGCCGACGATGACGAACTGCTGGAACTCGCCGCGCAGGCGGGATGCCAAGGCGTGTTCATCGGGTTCGAATCCCCCACCGTAGAAGGTCTGATGGCTTTAGGGAAGAGGTTCAACCTCCAGAAGGGGAGAGACTTCCGCGAGTCCGTCCGGCGGATTCAGCGGTATGGCATATGCGTTGTGGGCTCTTTTATCATCGGCATCGACACGGACCAGCGAGGGATTGGCGAGACAATCGCTCGCGCGGCCAAAGAATATGGCATCGACGCCGCCAATGTTCTGATCCTCACTCCGCTTCCCGGAACCAAGCTCTACGCTCAAATGGAGCACGAGGGCAGGATCAAGTCGAATGATTTCCCACAGGATTGGAAGTACTACACTCTGACTTATCCCGTGGCCAGCTACAAGCACCTTACCTGGGCGGAAATGGTGGAGGAGGTAAACCAATTCAACTGTCGGTTTTACTCGTATGCGCAGATTTTTCGGCGGATGCTGCACCTCGCCAAGAACACGCATAGTCCCAGAACGTTCTCGGTCGTTCTGGTTGCCAACCTGAGCTACCGATTTGACCACTTTCTTGACAGGCGTGTTTATGCCAGCCGGTTTTGATCTCCCATTAAGCAGTGAATTACCGGCACGTCACCTGTACTAGGCGTATGCTCGAGGAATAGGATCCTTTCCACCTCTCGCCTACGGCATCCCGGGTTTGCCCTAGACGTCAATATTCAAGGTACGATCCGAGGGTCTGGAGTTGCGATGAGCCTCATCCTTAAGAAATGTGATACCCGCAATCGTTTATCTTCAAGTTCCAGGAAAAGCCGAAATTCGCCCCGGAAAGTTGGACAAGCCCCGATAGTCAAATGTTCGGAGATCATGCCTAATGGACCTCAGGCAACCAGGTTGAGCTTTCTCGAGGACTTTGCTCTCGAACATTCTCTCCAGGGCCAGCGCATTACGGCGATCGACATTGCAGGCATTTTCTGAACAGTTGCCCTTGGGCTAACTTGGTCAGATTGCGGGAAAAGGGCGAGGGAAATCAGTCCCGCCTATACGAATCGATCTTAGAGTGCCTGCAGGCATGCGGGTCCTCCCTGTAGGCCAGTTTTGATGAATGTTCTGACGGACCGGAGCATGACTCATGACGTCGAGGCAGGAATTTTCTCCGTTATGCGATTTGCACCACGTACCGATGCGGCGTGTGATGCTCGAGGAAGACTCGGAACAATTCCGCTCCTATCATGCATGTGAGCGGCGAGATTGCACCAGGATCTTCCGCGACTCCAACGGTTATTCAGACCGGATCGAGGGCGAGTTTGATGAATCGCGGGCTTCGGTTCGAACATGTCCCCGATGCGGAGCCATTCTTTATCTCGCCGACGTTGATCATTCCCAGAAGATCGAAACATGGGAGTGTCCTCAGAAGCAATGCGACTTTTCGGAAGAGCATGCATCACCTTCCGCTCAATGAATTGACTCCGTCTCGCAAACCGCTCACAGAATGCAGGCTCTTGGTTTGTCGTCCCTGGTCGAGCCCGCGCAAGGGAGCCAACGGTGAGTGACAGAATCGTAGCGTTCGTGCTTGCCGGTGGAAAAGGCAATCGCCTGTTGCCGCTTACGCGAGATCGCGCCAAACCCGCCGTGCCATTCGGCGGAAAGTACCGCATCGTCGACTTTGTCCTGAGCAACCTGATCAACTCAGGGATCGTTTCCATCTATGTGGTGGTTCAGTACAGAAGCCAGTCTCTCTTGAAACACTTGCGTGACGGTTGGCAGTTCAGCGGTCTGCTGAAAAATCAATTCATCATCCCAACCGCGGCCGAAGGGCAAGCTGGGGAAGAGGGATGGTACCGTGGGACAGCGGACGCAGTCTTCCAGAACCTTGACCTGATCGATGACCTCGACGAATACACAGTGGCCATCTTCGGGGCCGACCACGTTTACCGAATGAATATCGAGCGTATGGTGGAGTTTCATCGCCAAAGAAACGCAGATGTCACCGTGGCCGCCATTCCTGTCTCCGCTCACTTGTCCACCGAGTTCGGAGTCATCGAGGCCGGAACCGATGGCGCGATCCACGGCTTTTATGAGAAGGACATCCTCGCGCCAAGGATCCCGGGAAAAGAAAACCAAGTCTATGCATCAATGGGGAATTATCTCTTCTCAGGTCAGGTGCTACGGAGAGAGTTGCAGGCCGATATGAACCGCCCTGGGAGCCGCCGCGATTTCGGCTACGACATCCTGCCATCCATGCTGGGACGGGCTGCGATGTTCGCCTATGACTTCCAGTCCAACATTCTTCCTGGTGAAACGGGTGGAGCGGCGCTCTACTGGCGAGACTTGGGAACGCTTGACGCCTACTATGAAGCCCAGATGGACCTCTGCGGGTTGGTGCCTTCTCTCAACCTGTACAACCCACTTTGGCCAATTCACGCACCCAGCTATGCCGACCCGTGCGCCAAGTTCAGCTACGACGAGCACGGCAACGTCGGCTCTGCCGTCGGATCGATCGTCTCGGGAGGCTGCATCTTCTCCGGAGGTGAAGTACGCGGCTCCGTCGTCGGCAGGGGAGTGAGGCTGATTGGCAAAAGCTTAGTCGAGGACTCAATCATTCTCGACAACTGCGTCATCGGAGCAGGCTGCAAGATTCGCAGGGCCATTCTCGACGAAGGGGTCACGATACCGGATGGACAGCAAGTCGGCTATGACCTTGAAGAAGACCGCCGCCGATACCACGTGTCCGAAAGCGGAATAGTTGTGTGCTCGCGCCGCATCGTGTCCTGATTCCGGATATCCGGGGTTACCCTACTTCATATCCGTCGATGGCGCTCACTCATTACATTCAGGTGCTTCCGGCTGCATTCTTGATGGGATTAGCAGCTGCTGCGCCGATAGGCCCTGTCAACATGCTGGCGATTCGCCGCGGCGCGATCGGCGGTTGGCGCCATACCCTTGCATGTGGAATTGGCTCCCTCACCGGCGATCTGATCCTCTTTTCTCTGGTTCTCTTCGGGGGCATTCGCTTTTTTCCTGACCTGTCCAGCCCGGCGTTCCAAACTGTCCTGGCGGCTATGGGAGTAATCATCCTCTTTCCACTGGCGATCTACTTCCTTATCCGCTCCTTAAAGGAGCCCTTGCGTGCCTACGAGAGCGCCCGCCACCGCTGGGATGAAGGCACAGTTCCCGGCCATCTGATCACAGAAATCGGATACGCTGCCGTGCTGACGATCTTCAACCCCTTAGCCATCGCTTACTGGGTTTGCGTTACCGCCAACTGGCTCCCCTTCGCCCATTCATTCTGGGGTAGCGGCGCCGCTGGGCTGGGAATATTGATGGCTACCCTCGGTCTGATGACGTGGTTCGCGATACTAACCTTCGTCGTTCGCTTCATCCCGTACCGCATCGGCCCGAACTTCTTCCGTGTCGTCAACGCCATCCTCGGCCTCATCCTCCTCGGCTTCGCTGTGTTCTGCGCAATCGTTCTGTCCCGTCATCTCCCACATTGAGACGCACGGATCACAAGGACATTCTCGGCGAATGCGTCACTATCCTGAATGGACAGCAATCGGCTGTGACCTGGAAGAAGCGGTCTCGGTAACGGGTGATTCAGCTCACAGAGAGCCAGTTAAGAGATCGGAAGCTTGGATCATTTGAGAGTGGCAATTCCTCGAGCCCTCGCTGAGTGCTTTGCAGCAGACAGTGGCGATGATTCGGTCTCTTCAGATTGTCTCGAGGTGTTCTGATCTATTTCCGAATTACGAACTGGCGTTATCACATCCTTCTCTTCAAATCCGAGTAGAATGCTATCCGGGCAGCATTGTCAGTTTCCGCCCAAACCGTTCAGACGGATCACACCGGGCGTGTGCTCAATCGAGTTCGAGGGCTTCCGTTCGAGCCGCTACCGGCGCGTTTCCCTTGAGGTGATCTGATGAACGCCCTGTTGGTGTATCCGAGATTCCCGGATACGTACTGGAGTTTTCGGTACGCACTGTCCTTCCAGGGCAAGCGCGCTGCGCAACCGCCGCTCGGTCTGATGACCATCGCTGCGCTCCTGCCCGCGTCATGGAACAAGCGCCTCATCGACACCAATGTCGAAAGGCTGAAGGATTCCGCTCTTGCCTGGGCTGATGTTGTGCTGTTGAGTGGAATGCATGTGCAGCAACAGGATCTGATCTCGATCGTTCGCCGGTGTCATGCACGTGGAATCCGCACTGTCGTGGGCGGTCCGATCGCCAGCAGCATGGAGCCTACCGCTCTGGAAACTGACTGCGTTGTCATTGGAGAGGCCGAGAACCTAATCGCGACGCTCGCCCGCGATCTCGAATCGGACTCCATGCATCCGGTGTATCGGGCGGAGGGGTATCCGTTGATGGAGCACAGCCCGCTACCGGATCTGAGCTTGATCAGATTGAGCCGCTAAAGCACCATGACGGTCCAGTACTCCAGGGGCTGTCCATTCAACTGCGAATTCTGCGACATCATAGAAATCTATGGCCGCCGCCCACGCACCAAGGCTGTCGCGCAGGTGCTCGCTGAGCTCGATCAGTTGCTCTCAGCCGGGTGGCGCGGCCCGGTATTCATTGTGGACGACAACTTTATTGGCAACAAGATCCGTGTTCGCAGTTTGCTCAACGCGATGACGGAATGGCAGGAGGCGCGAGCCTATCCCTTCCGATTCATTACAGAAGCTTCGATCAATCTGGCGGATGATAGCCACCTGCTTCAAAGCATGAAGGACGCGGGCTTCACGTCAGTTTTTCTCGGGATCGAGACTCCCGACGAATGCAGTCTCAAGGCCACAAACAAGCTGCAAAATACACGCCGGGACCTGCTCGAAAGCATCGCCCTCATTCAGCGGTACGGGATCGAAGTGATGGGCGGATTTATTCTCGGTTTCGACACCGACCGCGAAGACATTTTTGATCGACTTGTGGAGTTCATTCAGAAGAGCGCGATTCCCATTGCCATGGTCGGACTTCTTCAAGCCTTACCCGGCACACAGCTTTTCCGCCGTTTGTCGCGCGAAGGACGTATTCTGGACGATGGAGGGGGCAACAATACCGGCTGTGAACTGAACTTCCTTCCTCGCATGAACGCTGCTCGACTGGTCGCGGGCTACCGTTCGGTCTTAAGCCGGATTTATTCGAGCGATGCTTACTATGCCCGGGTACGGGATTACCTGATCCGATGCCATCCGAAGTATCGCGCCCACATCAATTTTGGCAACGTGCGCGCGCTGTTCCTCTCCGTCCTGCGCCAGGGGATAAGAGGACGGGCGCGGCTCAGCTACTGGAAATTCATGTTCTTCGCGGCCACGCGTCACCGGCGTTCGTTCGGTGCGGCCATGACCATGGCGGTGATGGGATACCATTTCCAGACCATGACGGAGCGGCTTTCCGGAGAGATACTTAATAGGTGCTCCTTAGCGCGCATCGATTGCGGGGAGATCTGATCGCCATTTGATCTGAGGGAGATCCTGGCGGGAGCACCCGGGGCGTGCCGAAGCGTGTTGTGGAGAGCCTCCTGGGCGATTCGGTAGAGGGCAGTGGCGGTTTCGAGCGGAATGGCGGCGGGCAGGTCGTTGATGGAAGCGGCGAGATCAAGTCCAAATGCTCTGAAGTCATTGGCCAGTGACCCCAGAGCTGGTACAAGTCCGAGGTCCTCGATGACCGCTGGATGGAGTCGATGTGCGGCCCCCCGAAGTCCATCTGAGAGGTCGCCGATCATCGACTTCAGCAATTCAAAATCCGCCGGATTCGCGCCGGGTGAATCCTCGAACGTTTTGGCGATCTGATCGAGTTGCATACAGGCAACGGAAGCGCGCTGAGCCAGATCATCATGCAACTCTCGTGCGAGGCGGCGGCGCTCGTCCTCCTGGGAGGTGATCAATTTCCCGGCCAGCGAAACCACCTCGTCCTGGCTTCGGCTGAGAGCATCTTGCGATGCCTTGACCTCATGCCTGAGCAGTTCCTGTCGCGCGGAAGCAGCTTTTTCGTTTGCGATCCGTTCCGCAATGTTTGTGAAAATGGTCACGGCTCCGACCATCTCGGTTCCATCCAGAATCGGAGTGGCGGAGTCCTCTACGGGAATCTGCACTCCGGTCCGGGTCGTGAGCAGAAACCGTTGCTTCCCCGTCGGCAACTGAGATGCAAGAACTTTGTGGATCTGGGATTCGGATACAGCCTCAGCGGTCTCGATGTCGGAAAGCGAACAGATACGATCGATAGGCTGGCCAACAGCATCAAACGGCATCCAGCCGGTCAGTACCTGCGCAGCGGGATTCAGGAACTGAACGACACCATCCGCACTGGTTGCGATTACGCCATCGCTAAGGCTGTCGAACATGGCCCTGGTCCAACTATGCCCCGCGAACGCTTTGAAGGTAGTCAGATCTTGATGAAGTGCGATTTGGATTGCGGAATCCAATTCATGCTGGCGCAGCGGCTCGACCAAATACGCGATGCACCCCGACGAGCATGCCTTCCCAAGCATCTCCTCGTCCGGGGACGTGCCGATTGAAACTACGGGAAGGTGATGATCTAAGCGAAGTTCTCTGATGACGCTGCATGCGCCATCGTCTGTTCTATCCATATGCACGAGCACGAGATCCGGCCTGCTCTGCTTGGCAATCCTCAGAGCATCGACGACGCTATCTGCCATTCCCACGATTTCACAGCCAAGGAGTGCTACCGCGGCACGCAGAAGTCGTTTCCCATCGACCTCATCGTGAACGATTAAGACTCGAATTGCCATTCATCGTTCCAGTCTCCTGCCGCAGGGGAAGAATCCAATGTCCAGATTGGAAGGGGGGGTGAGCTGAATCGCGCGCATCGCTATGACCTAGTCTCGACAGTTCAGATTATAGGTCCGCCGATTCGGTCCCTGCGTCCCAAATAGCACGAGTTGAGGTTCGCCATCGGAGTCGCGGGAACCGTTTGGACCGATGAGGCCGGGCCGTTTGGTAGAAATTGCGCGAACAGGACGCGCCGCTAGTCCGCCCTGCTCTGAAGTTGGACGAAGTCGGGGCGCGGTTCTGCTGCTCTCAGGCTCCTGTTCCACTCGGGGAACTGCAGCTCCGGCATGGGCTTCGCCTGAAAGAGTTTGCGACACTGCCGCGCCGTCCAGCGCGCCCACCGCTTCGCTTTCTTGCGCCGAGCACTGTCCGTCGAAATGCCGGTTCCGGCGTACATCTGCCGGTAGAGCTTGGAGAGGAACACGAAGGCGATGCGAGCGCGCAGAGTGGGTGTGCAGGCAGAGCGCTTCCAAATCACATTCCAGGCATAGAACCTGTCCCACACGCCCTGCGTCCGATCGCGAATCTCGTCGGAACTCATTGAGGGGTGTGGGGTAAACATCTTGGGGCGAACTTCAATCGGGATCAGCCAATAGCGCGTAACGGGTACATCCCCAACCATTGTCGGTGAGACCGACTGCTCCTTTTCCCAACGGATGAAATCGACAGTGCCAGGGAAGGGTGTCATCATCACGAACTGAGCAAACGTGACGCCGGCACGTACGGCCATTTCGACGGTGGCGTCGAACGTGGCGGGCTTGTCGGTCGGCAGACCGAAGATAAACGAGCCGAGCACATGCACGCCGTGCCGTTTAAAGGTCTGGAGCCGGTTTACCAAGGCATCGCCCGAGCAGTTCCAGTCTTTGAACACGGATTTTAGACCTTCTGGCGTTACGGCTTCTACGCCGACCAGCGCACCCTTGATGTTGGCGCGGCGCATGGCATCCAGGAATTCGCCGTCTTCGGCGGCTTCCATGGTGATCTGCGTGAAGAACACCATGTCTTTGGGAAGTTTGGCCAGCTCCTCCATCAGATGGAAGCGGTCGGCGCGAATGGCATTGAGTTCCTCGAGGCGCGCGTGGTTGTTCTGCTCGCGCGCCTGGCAAAGATCGGTGTGGGTGACGGGGTAGAAATTGTCGTCGGCGAGAGCGATAAAGCGGAAGCCGAGGCGGCGAAGCGTGATGATCTCGTCGATCACGCTCTCGTAACGCCGCAGGCGCGGCTTCTGCCCATCGGTGCGCCAGACGCTGCAAAAGGAGCAATGCTTGGGGCATCCGCGGGTGGTTTGCACCGAGGCCCACATGTACTTGTCGGGCCGCATGAGATCCCAGCGGGCAGGCAGGAAATGGTCTCCGGCAATGCGGCCGCCCTCGTAGACTTTGCCGGGCTTGCCAGCAAGGCAATCGGCAACCACGGACGCCCAGACAAGATCTCCGTCGCCTTTGACAACAGCGTGAGCATGTCCGAACTCGAGGGCTTCCTCTGGGTAGAGGGTGGCGTGAATGCCGCCGTAGACGACCCAGGCGCCGCGTTCGCGCGCCATGCGGCCGACCTGATATCCGCGCAGTGCATTGCCGGTGTGGACGCTGATGCCGACGATGTCGCCTGGGTGCAGGGTGGCGGGGTCGATTGGTTCCAGCGACTCGTCGACTAGGATCGGGTCGCCGGCAGTGGCGGGCGTGGCGGCAGCCAGAACGAAAAGCCAACGCGGTGTAATGACGGCGGTACCGAACGAATTGTCGCTCGGATTGACGAGATGAACGTGCATCGGGCCTGGACCTTTCCTCGAACGAGTGCAAGGGATCTCAGTGAGGGTGGTGACAACCTTGGGAGGGGCCGCATCGATCTCTGGCGGCGCTTGGAACCGAGAGCGAACTCGGCGACTCTGTTGCGATTGTAGTCCGCGAGCGTCAGATTGGGATTTCAAGAATTTACCGCGACGCTTTTACAAATCCCGCCTCGTTCTGCGCAAGAACGTGCGAAAGCGTATGATGGCTGCGGAACCTTTCACGGCGATAACACGGGTTCAAATCCCGTCGGGGACGCCAAATCAAATCAACGACTTAGCGTCATTTTCCGGCAGATTCCCGTGTACAATTTCGTGTACACAATCCTCTGCCTTCCCCTCTGAAACCCCGCCGTTACCGCGCAACTCAGGACGAATCATGGCGACCACGCGGCTCTGCGCCTTCCGCTTCGCTGGAGTCATCGCCTGCGTATAAATATCGAGCGTGATTTTGACGGAAGCGTGACGCAGAAGTTCCTGCACCACCTTCACGTCTTCTCCGTTGTCTTTGAGGAGTGTGGAATAGGTGTGCCGGAACGTGTGCCAGCCCAGCCGTTTGGTTATGCCCACGCGCCGAGCCGCCGGCACAACGTGGTAGCGCATTACCGGCTGCAGCCAGAGCGGAACCTGGCCGCGCTTTTTCCCCGCCCGCTTGCACGTGCTGGCGAAGATCCAGTCTTCCGGTCCAACGCAGGGAGCATACCGATACCACTCCAACAGGTCCTGCGCCAGATACTCATCCAGAGGCACCGGCTTCTTCGATGCCTCCGTCTTGCACCGACCCACGACCTGATAGACGACCGAACGCTCGACATGAAGCAGAAGGTTGGCGAAATCGGCATCCTTCCACTTCAAACCGGCCAACTCTCCCATCCGTAGCCCGGTTACCATTGCAAGAAAGACCAACGTCCGCTCGCGCACGTCCAACGCCGCGAGCAACGCCTGCATTTCTTCAATAGTGAGTACATCGGGGACACGGGCGCGCTTGCTGCTCTGCCGAACGCCGGAGCCGCGAACCGGCCCGGTAATCGGATTGCGGTCCGTGAACTCCCAACGGATGGCGTGATTGAAAAGCGTCCCCATGAGGTTGCGGATCTTCGCCTTGGTTCCATTGGCTCGATCCACCTGCCGCAGCCACTGCTCTACTGCCACGGTTTTGATCTCGCCCAACTGGTGCGTTCCCCAGCGCGGCTCAATCCAGCGGCGCAGACAGCTCTCATACCGATGCCGGGTCGAAAACGACTTGCCTTCGTCGCCCTGGTCAATCAGTTCGGTCTTCTTATAGTGCTCGATGAGAGCCTGCATGGTGATCGCCTTCAGTTCATTCGGTCCATCGGCATTGATCAAAAGCCTGAGACCGGCAGCAGCCTTCTCCGCAGCCGCTTTGCTGTTGAAACGCTCCGGCGTGCCGATCACCTTCTGTCGGGGGACACGCTTGCCGTCCGGCAAGGTGGTCCGCCACCGGAACACCCACACGGGCTGTCCGCTCCCGTTTTTAATCAGGGAAACACAGCCCTTCTGATACCGCGCCTTGCTCATGGCGCCTCCTTTCGGAAAGGCGCGGGTTGCACTGTGATTCTTACTTTAGCGTGCGCCTGCGCGGTATTCCAGAGGCTCTTCATCGGTTCCGCAACCATGCGGAAAGCTCGGAGCGCAGAAAGCGCCAGCGCTTTCTTTTGCCTCCATTACAGACAGCGTGACCAGGGAGATCGCCTTGACGGGCAAGCCGTTGCACGGTTACCGGGTGCAGACCGACAAACTCGCCGGCACTGTGAGCGTCAATGAATCGCTCGGGCAAGGCTACGGGAACGGTAAGGGGAGTGGGAGATGTGTTCTGCACAATGCACCTGCTGGGCCTCGGAATTCACTTCATTCCGAGCCCGACAGCATGAAGGTAGGACAAAGATGAATCGAGACCCATTGCAGAATTCGCAAGGGATGTGCAGGTTCTGCACATCGCTGCCCGGCGATTATCGATCCCGCTCCTGCCCAAGACCGACGCTTACGTGCGTACAGCCATAAGGAAGTCACCAGATTTTCTTCTTCGTCAAGTGCCCCCGCTTCAGGCAACGGTCTGGCAGAGGTGGGAAGAACCCCTCAAGGCTCTCCGCATTCGCTTCGATGAACGGGCACAGAACGCCCGGCCTTGACCGAACCTTCCCGCCTCCGCCGATTGCAAAGAGCCATGAAGCGGGGGCACTCAACGAAAAAATTTGGTTTAGGTGCTCTTGCTCGCATGGATTGAGCAGAACATTTTGCTCTCGCTCGATCATGTACCCTTCGACAAGAGCGACGCAACGCTTGTGCCGGAGGCGGGTAGCTGCGCGGAGTGCCCTAAGCGAACAGGCTTCAATACGCTGCTCTTTGGCGAGGGCGTCCACGATGCCTGCTCAGACGTCGGTTGCTATCAAAACAAGCTCGGCAAGTTCGTGGAACGCCAGATTGCCGAGAAACCGAAGCTGGTACAGATCAGCACCAACCACGTCTCGCGCAACGATGGCCCTGTGCTTTCGCGCAGCCGCTATGTTGCCCTGCATCTTGCCAAGAACGGCAAGTCCAAGCAGCCGCTCTCGCCCTATCAGAAGCCGTGCAAGCACATGGCCGAGGCGATTGTGGTGGATGGCGCGGAGCGCGGTCAGACGGTCAGGGTGTGCGCGGAGCCGAGTTGCACGGTTCACTTTGCCGACCGCCGCACACCAGATCCGGCGCAGGTGGCAAAGGAGCGCGAACAGCGCCGCAAGGAAATCGAGAAACACAAGCTCGAAATCACTGTGCGGCATCGCATCCTTGCCGAAGTGCTGAAAAAGGTGGGCGCGCCATTCGACCGCGCCGACCTTGTGCTGGTAGCCAGCGCCATGCTCGACAAGGCGGAGCCGTTGCGCCGGGAGACGCTGGCGAGGCGGCACAAGATGGTAGAGGGGACGGGCAACGAGGTCACCTTCCCGCAGGTGCAGAAGGGACTCCAGCGACTCTTGCGGCAGTTGGACGAGTCCGGCCTGTCCAAACTCATCGTAGAAGTCGTTTTGCTCGGTAGCGTCGAATCAGCGTCGTCCGATGAGACCGACGTTCTGGCAGCTACCGCCAAGCGGCATCGCGTGGATGTGGCGAAGGTGCGGACTGCCGCCGAAGCCGAGTTTGCCGCCAAGCAAGCGAAGGCGGCAGCAACGCAAAAGGCCGCGCCCGCAAAATCAGCCAAGCCCGCGAAAGCGGCATAAACACAGTGCCTCTCGAAAGGCGTCCGGCTTCGGCTGGGCGCCTTTTCTTTTACAAACCGCGCCGGTGTTGTTTCCATTTCAGGCTCTGAAGTGACGTTATGGTCCTGTATTTAAGAGGATTACTCGTCTCCTAATATGGATGACGAATCAGGTGATACAATGGATCAAGGAGTTGTCAAGATGCCCGCGAAAACGCATCCCGTCCAGAAAGCATCCCCTGCGGTGAAGCCGCGCAGGGGCGCGCGAGCGAAGAACCGAACCAAGCTGTCCACAACAGTAGCGGCTGAGAACTTTACCTTTCTCGAATCGCTGGTGAACACCGGGCGCACCGATTCCATCGCTGGAGCGGTCGATCTGGCGATTGACCGCTTGCGCCGTGCGGAGAACCGCCAGCAGCTTGAACGCGCAACCGCTGCCTACTTTGACAGCCTTGCCCCCGAAGCGCAGGCCGAGGAAACGACGCTGGCCCACCACCTGCATAGCAGCACCGGAGGCATAGATTTTGACCTCGAACCCTGATGTAAAACCAAAGCGTGGGGAAATCTGGCGGGCGGACCTTGGGGATGGCAAGAAGCACGCCGTCGTTATCATCTCCCTGGATGGTAGAAACCTGAGCGACCGGGCATCCTCCGTGCTGGTCGTTCCTTTTGGCAGCTACGGCGTCGAAGGTCCAACAGTTCTGCGTATGCAACCAGGCGAGACCGGCCTGCCGGAGCCGTCTTTTCTCAAAGCACATTTCATTCAGGTATTGCCAAAGGTGCGCCTCATAGATCGATTGCCGCGTAACCTCTCGAACGCGCAGTTACGGGAGCTTGTCACCATGATCCGCCGGGCGGTGGACCCGGATGCTCCCTATGACCCGCCACGGCGTTGAGCGCGTAAGCAAGTCCTGTCAACCGTTTCAAAGCTAGGCAGCTTTGCCCGTCTCCCACCCTTGTTCGTGTTGACGCTGTGCGTCAGACCATTTCTCGCCCACCCAACGGGCACAGCCACAAATCTGTTCCAATGATGTCTTGGTTTCTGACCCATAGCGGTCCTCTCCGACTCATCACCTCCGCCGATTTATGGAACGTCATATATTGGGGCCGGATGGCACCCACACATACAATGAATGGCGACACCATAGTTGTGCACAAGTTGCAGAACGATTCACCTGAAAGGTTTGGCGAGCCATGAGCAAGTTGAGGGACCGCGTGGTCCATTCCGGCCGATGCCATCTCGACGGCCCGATGTATGAATCTTTTTTTAGCTGCCCTGTGATCGATTTCTCCAACGTGACGACCTACTTTGAACAGCACTATGCTGATTCACAGGCTTATGAGAAGCTTTCCGGATCATTCAACCAGGCTCCTCCGTTTCCGAGCTTCTGGATGGAATCCAAAGCACGGCCGATACATCCCGAAATTCGCTCATTCGGAGTGTTTATCCGCTCCGTGGATTTCGAGCAAGCGAAAGCGGAGATGAGCGCCATTCAATTCAAAGTGGCTCCAAAATGGCTGCTCGTGGGCGACATTTTTGACGAGACGTCTGCCCAGGTATATGGTCCACTTTTTCGGACTGTATTGCCAATCGTGGAGACGGGCGAGACCGCTACTGCCAACGGAGATCCGGTGTTTTGGGCTACAAACCTCGTGACGGGTAACCCGGCAGAGGGGGACGAGATTCACATAACAATGGATATGTTGGCGCCATTGTCTCTGGCCCTTACGTTTATGCACTGCAAAGGGGTAATTCTAATCGACAACGCGCCCCCTGCCCCATTGCAGAAAAAACACCAGAAGAAACATCGAGACGCACAGCCTTTGGTGACGTACAAAACAATCCTCATCCAGCCCGCGACCCGAGTTTTGAAAGAGGAGGGCCAGATCGATGAATTGGGCATCGCAAAAGCTCTTCACATCTGTCGGGGACACTTCAAGCACTTCAGCGAAGACCACCCGTTATTCGGCAAGCTGACGGGGACATTTTGGTGGCCGTCCCACATACGTGGATCGGAGAAGGCAGGCATTGCCATTCGAGACTACCAAGTCAATCCGTCCAAAGACATTGAACGCACATGAACAGACCTCAGAATTGAAGGCATTACTAGGGATACATATACATTGGGTCTTTGCAATTGTGTTCTTCGGCAAAGAAACTTGGAACCCGCTCCTGCCCCCATATCTTTTTCCCGGCACGCTGTGGATGCTGGCGGAAGTGAGCGTTTCGGTCCACAATGTAGCGGTCAATGGCTTCGGTCGCGGCCATCACCGAGGGATAGTCGCTGTTGTGAATGATAGCCCGCGCCATGCCGCTGAAAACCGACTCGATCACATTAAGGAACTGAGCGCCTGCCGGTAGCGGCATCGTCTGAATGACGGGTGCGCCATCTTTCTCTGCGATCGAGTTGACCTTGTCCAGATGCTCTGCCAAATCTTTCGAGATGTGCCACGAGGCCGCGTCCCACGATAGGTATAGCGTGCGGTATCCGCAATACTTCGATCTAAGTGTGTCGGCGAGCTTAATCATTTCATCGGTGTTTTTCTTGCGAGAATAAAAATAGATCAGTTGATTGGTCGACAATTCGAGGGCAGCAGTCAAGATCAGATAGCCCTTCGACTTCTGCCATTGCGGAACTACGTGTTGTTCACCGGGAGCAACACGCTTAAGTCCGCCCTTCTTCTTGATTGCAAAGGGACCGTACTCATCCACGGAGAAGAACGCTTCGTCCTTTCCGAGTCCGGCCAAGGTCTCCTTGATCCGGTCCACCTTCTCCCTATACTCAGGATCATTGCTCGTCAAAACCCTTCGAGCGAGCCGCCACTTCCAGCCGGCGTTGACGATAATTTCTCGGAGAACGTCGCAGCTGATGGCATCGTTATATTCCTCGCCGAGCGCAGTCCTCATGTCCGCAAGGCGCCACGTCGTGCGGTTGAATCCGTGAACGGACGGTGGAGAGTGCAACAGAGAGAAGACCGCATTCTGGATGGCGGGGATACACGCTTTCTTATCGCTGCGCGGCTTTCTGAAAAACAACTTCTATGTGCCTCCTCGCCGAAAAGCTCGCCAGTACCGAAATAAGGACCCTGTCGATATTTGCAGAAAGGAGCAGATCGGAGCGGCATTGATTCCGCGTGCATATGCCAGCACGACGAGAGCTTTGTTGCGAGCCGACTTTTGGCCTTTTGTGACTGCCGCAAACAAGGTCTTAAGCTCCTGCTCCGGGATTTCGCTCAACTCCTTCGCAAGAGAATCCAACGGCATCTTGCCTTGTACGATGCTCTGCATCCACTCAAAGACTTGCTCATCTGAACTGCTTGGTCTTCTCGGATGGAGAGATAGACGAAGCGGTCTGAAGGATGGTTCAGGTTGCTCGGGCGGGGGAGTGTTAGGCAGCAAAGCCATCCGGCTCTCCTGAACCACAGATTGTGCTTTTGGCACCTTCCTGCAAGCATTCTGTGACCTGCGGTTGGGGCTTTGTCCCGCCTCACCGCGCGCCCAGCGCACATACTCCTGAACGACTGTGTAGCCTCCGGTGAAACCGTGCTGGTCGCGCAATGTTCTGAGAATTCGCATCGCGGTGGTCCGGTATCGCCTGGGAATGCCAACGTCGTCCTTGAGAATTTGGTCGATGACATCAATCCACGGTCTGAGCGTGGGGCGCAACTGAGCCTGCTCTTGTTGAGGAACTGACGGTGCCAAGAATGTTTGCGGCATGAGCAACTGGAGTATTCTTTGCACCACAGCTCGGGAGATTTTGATCTGTATTCCTCCCCGGTAGTTGTGCACACCTTTTCTGAGTCTACCCAAGCGACTGTTGATCCTCTTGCTATTCGATGACTGCATTGTTCACCTCCAATTGCGGACAGAAGTTAAACATCCCTGCTGTGACACTCAACAGCAATACATTCAATTCTGCCCACGCTATATAGGGATCGCACTTTTTCAACTCCTTCCGCCTCCGCGCTTCCAGCCACAGTCACGCCCGTATTGTACGGATTCATCCCCATCTTCACTGGCGGGTTTGCGCATCGATAGGGATGTGCAGAACCTGCACACCCCCGACGAATTCTGCAATGGGCATCGTCCTCTTTTCGCCGTAATGTCGCTCCAGAACGTTCGAGCCGGGAGTACCCACTCGCCGGAAAACGCGAACGAAAGGGAGCCTATGCAGAACACACATTCAATTGAACGGCCCGGTCTCCGGCGATGGCAGGCACGCGCCCGGAGACTGACCATCCCAGCCCTGATGTTCCTTGCCGCAGTACCCGTGTACGCACAGGCCGCGGGCGGAAGTCCCTGGGAAAACGCGGTCCAGGTGCTGGAACAAGCCTTTACCGGTCCGATTGCTACCGGCCTTAGTCTGGTCGCCATTGTTGTGGGCGGCCTGATGTTTGCCTACGGCGAAGGCCAGTCCAAGCGCATGCTCGCCGGGATCATCTTCGGCATCGGCATGGCGGTCGGCGCCGTGAACTTCATGGCCTGGCTCTTTCCGGGTTAGCTCGCCCAGTCGGCAGGCCCAACCACAACCCATCACCCGATAGGCAGGAAGGAGGTTCGAGATGTCAGAGGGCGGTCCACGCGATGCACGCAGAAACAAGGTCTTCAAAGCGATGAACCGCCCGCTGACTGTTCTCGGCGCGGAGAGGCGATTGTTCTTTGTCGCGCTCGTCGCAGGAGGCGCGGTGTTCACGCTGGTGCACTCGCTGATCGGCGGAATTGCCCTGTTCATTGCAGGCGTCGTCATTGCCCGCATTGCCACAAAGCACGACGTGGAGATCCTGCGCGTGCTGTTCAACTCCGGCAAATTCCGCCGCCGCTACGACCCGATGAAGGACGATCTGCTCGAAATCACGATCAGGAATAGCCATGCTCAGAACTGACTCGATCACCAAAGACTGGAAAGAAGCTGGCTCGTTCCCAGCGCAGATCAACCTGTACGGGTTCTGGGATGAGCACGCATTCCTGACCAAATCCGGCGACCTCGGCACAGTCCTGAAGATCGGCGGCGTCGATTATGAAAGCCTCGACCACGCGGGCAGGGACTATGCCGTGAAACGGCTCGAAGCTGCGCTGCGCACGCTCGACGACCGATGCCGGTTCTACCAAATCCTGTTCAAGCGCAACCGGCCCGAGATTCCTCACGCCACGTATGAGAACCCACTGATCCGCGCCACCGTGGAACAGCGCGCAGCCTTCCTTCGATCCAAGGCCGACCAACTGTATTCGATCGAGATTTTCTGGGCCGTCATGGTGGACGGCAGCTACCAGAAGACCGGCCTGCTGCACGCGCTCGCCACATTGCCAAAGCAGCCTGGGGCATCGCTGCGCGATATTCACGCCCTGCTTTCGGGCAACAAAGAGAGAACGCTCATTTATGAGCAGATCGAGCGCGACCGTCTGCGGTTGCAGCAGAAAGTCCAGAGTTTGAGTGGGCAGTTGAACGACCTGATGACGGTCGAACTGCCAGGGGCGGAAGAGACGTTCCGCATACTGCGCCGTCTCGTAAACTTCCGCCCCTCGAAGATTCAGGGTGCGCGGCTGTATAGCGCGCGGCGCATCGATTACCAGCTATGCGACTCGGAGCTGGAGGCGCACCGCGGCTACCTGCGCATGGATGACGACTACCTGCGCATCCTCACCCTGAAGGAACTTCCGTCCGAAACACGGCCTCTGCTGTTGCAAGGGTTGTTCGACATCCAAGCCAACTTCCATATCGTCACGGAGTGGCATCCGGTGGACAATGCACGGGCGCGCAAGGAGATCGCCAGCCGCCGCCGGCACCACCACAACTCCAAAACCAGCTTCGTATCGAACCTTCAGGACCGGCAGAACGTGGGCCCGAAGGACGAGCTGGTCGATGACTCGAAAGAGGCGGCTATCGCGGAACTGGGCGCCGCCCTGACCGCACTTGGCATGGAGGGCAAAAACTTCGGCGAATTCACCTCGACGGTTGTGATCTACGACGAGGACCGCGGGAAGGCGGAGCGCGCGGTCGCAGAGTTTCAAAGGTTACTCACGCAACACGACGGCCTCTTGTATGAAGAACGCTACAACCTGCTCAATGCGTTCTTTGCAACCATCCCAGGCAACAAGCAATTCAATCTGCGCCGGCAGTGGGCGCTCAACTCGAATTACGCCGACCTGTCGTTTCTCTTTACCGTCGATAGCGGCAGCCAGTGGAACCCACATCTGGAGCGGGAATACCTGCTTGCCCTCGAATCGACGCACGGCACGCCGTACTACCTGAATTTCCATGCCGGCGACGTGGCCCATGCGCTGCTGCTCGGCGCCACCGGGAGCGGCAAGAGCTTTTACCTCGTAGCTACGTTGCAGGCCGCGCAGAAATACGAGCCGCTGACCTTCATCTTCGATCTCGGCGGCAGCTACGAAACGCTGACGCGCGTCTTTGGTGGGACGTATCTGAATGTCGGTCTCAAGAATCCCGGCTTCACCATCAATCCGTTCTCGCTCGCAGCCACCGATGAGAACCGGAATTTCCTGTTTCTCTTCCTGCGCGTGCTGATCGAATCCGGCGGGCGCTATGAGCTGACGCCGGAAGACGATAAGGCGCTATTCGCCGCAATTGAGCGGGCTTACAAGCTGCCCGCCGCAATCAGGACGCTGACCAATGTTGCATCCATCCTCGGGCCCCTGGGGGAGCGGCTGCACCGATGGACGCAAGCCGGCCAGTTCGGCCATCTCTTCGACAACGTGGAGGACACTCTCTCGTTCAGCCGGTTTCAGACCTTCAACTTCGATGGTTGGTCGGAATACCCCGACGTACTGGAGCCACTGCTGTTCTACGTCCTTCAGCGTGCGTCGTCGGAAATTGAAAGACCCGCCAACACCGCCACCTTCAAGACGTTCGTGATCGACGAAGCGTGGATGTTTCTCAAAAACAAAACCATCCGCGAGTGGATTGTCCGGGCCGAGAAGACGTGGCGCAAGAAAAATGCGGCCATGATCCTGGCCACGCAGTCCGTGGTGGAACTGGCGGCCTCGGACCTGCTGCACATCGTCAACGAGTCGTGCCCGACGAAGATATTCCTCGCCAATCCCAACATCGACCGGCGGCTGTACGCGGACATCTTTCAGTTGAACGACACCCAGCTTGAGCTGCTGGAATCGCTCGTGCCCAAACGCGAGCTGCTCGTGATCCAGCCGCGCGGCACCAAGAAGCTTGTGCTCGATGTGGATGCACTGACTTACTGGACCGCCACCAACAACTCCCGTGACAACCTGCGCAGGCAGGACTATTTTTCTCGTTTTGGAGCAGAGCAGGGATTGCTCCAACTTGCCCACGACTATCCCAATCCAACAACCTCCGAGGTGAACCCAAAATGATCTCAAGGAACCGCGCTCCCATCTTCCCGCTGGTGCTCGGCCTGGTCGCGACCGTCGCCCACGGTCAGCAACAGGCCCGCATCGTCCACTACCACCAGAACGACATCGTCAGTATCCGTGCCCGGATGCATTACACAACGCTGATCGAATTGCCCGCGGCCGAGAAGATCATGGAAGCCGCCACCGGCGACAAGGATTTCTGGATCATTGACGCCGTCGGGAACTACTGTTTTCTGCACCCGGCGCAGGCGGGCATCCAGTCCGATCTCGACCTGATCACGGACAAAGGCAACGTCTATTCCTTCGCCCTCAAGGATGACGAGTCCGCCGAGCCTGATCTGAAAGTGGTCATCGAGCCGAGCGACCCATCCTCTCTTGCCGCCGCCAGCAGTCCCGTCAGATGGGTTCCGGCCTCCGAAGTCACTGCGGTTGAGGCACGGGCGAAAGCGGCCGGGCAGCACGACGCCAATGCAGTCGAAGAGTTCCGCGCCAACTACCCCACAGCGGTTCTGAAGTTCGATTACATCTTCAAAAACAAACCGCCGTTCGATGTCTCGGCGATTTATCACGACGACCGGTTCACCTACATCAGGTCCGCAGCGTCGGAAAAATTCGCCGTCTACGAGGTGAAAGACGGCAAACCCGACCTGATCGACTTCAAGCTCCGAGACAACACCTATGTGATTCCGCAGGTAGTGGATAAAGGGTATCTGCAGATCGGGAAGAAAAAGCTTGTCTTTGAGCGGAAGGGGAAGTCTGGGGTCCCCGGCGACGGGTCTTCGTCGCTGGGGTGGAAGTAGGTGCCGCGATGACAGAGGAAAAACAGACCACCACGTCCGCCGCCGATCGGCAGATACAACCAGCTTCGCCGACAGTCCATGACAAGCGCGTGCCGCCGGAAGGGGTCGTACCCAAACAGGCGCAGGCGTATGTCATTGCTGGCCTCGCGCTGCTGATTTTGATGGCCGTGATGTTCTCGAAGAACCATGCCCGCACGGCCCCGAAGGAAGCCACAGCCCCGCCGGCGAATGTATCGAACGATGTCAACCAGAAGCGGATTCAGGAACTGGAGCAGGATCTCAGCGCCGACCAGCGCCAGACCGAGCAGCAGCAGGCCCAGGCGCAGAAAGCCGGCGCGATGACAGCACCGGGAGGCACAGCCACAACGAATGGCTCGCCTCAGACCGGCAGTGTCGGTCCTGCCGAGCAGGCACAGCCGCCACGCGATCCGATTGCCGATGCGGAAAAGGCGCTGGCCTTCAAATCTCGATTCGCCTCGAACCTCGTGAGTCCGGTTAATGCGGCATCGCCAGCCGCGACAGATACCAGCGCGCAGTCAAGCCCATCCCGCGTGAATCGCGCTCAGGGTTCACCGAAGCAGGCTTCTGCTCAAAACTCGATCGATGCTGCCCCCAAACACGCGCCCGAGGTCAACATCGATGCGGCGCACGGCCGCCCCTATGTGATCTTCGAGGGCACGACCATCGACACCGTCCTGACCAACCGCCTCGACGGCGAGTTCGCGGGGCCGGTCAAGGTGATGGCGACCAATCCCATTTACAGCCGCGACGGGCAGCATGTGCTGATTCCAGCGGGGACGTTCCTCCTGGGCGACGTTCAGAAAGTCTCGAATTTCGCACAAAAGCGGCTGGCCGTCACCTTCCACCGCATGATTATGCCCGATGGCTACTCGGTCGATCTCGACCAGTTCCGCGGGCTCGACCAGATCGGCGACACCGGCCTCAAAGATAAGGTCAACCACCATTATGTGCAGATCTTCGGAGCGTCGATTGCGCTCGGTGTGATTGCAGGCGCTGCCGAAGCCACAACCTACGGTAACGGTTATACCTTCAGCGGTCCCTCCATGTACGAGCAGGGTGTGGCGTCGAGCCTGTCGCAATCGAGTGCGGACGTTCTGGACCGCTTCGTCAACATCCCGCCCACGATCACCATCCGGGAAGGCCACCGGATCAAGGTCTACATCACCCAGGACATGCTCCTGCCAGCCTATGACGACCATGACATGCCTGGGGTGATGTGATGCGCGTGGCTATGCTTGCTTTTCTTGTGCTGGTGGCTGGCTGCGCCTCCCCCGCGCCACCGAAGAAGCCCTCTCCCTATCGCTACACAACCAACGCGCCGTTACCTTCGCGCGGCGCTCATGGAAAGGAACCCCGATGAAACCCATGAAGTTGTTTGCTCCGATTTTCGCTCTCACCCTTGCGCTCGCGCCCGTGACGCACGCCCAGTTCGGCTCGGGCATCGTCTTCGACCCCACGCAGAGCGCCCACGCCATCGAGCAGATCGCGCAGGGATCCCAACAGATTCAGACCGCGGAACAAATCTACACAACCGCCTTCCGGACGATGAACCAGGTTATCGCGGCCTACAACCTCGCCTATCAGATGTCGCGGATGCCGCAGAATCTTGCCGCGCGGTATCAGGCCGATTTCTCGATGTGGACGAATTTCTCATCGGCCTCCGTGCCCGACACCTACGGCAACACCTCCGCGTGGATCACGGCGCTCGACCTCGGCAACCCCACCCGTGCGGTTTCGGCCTACAACAACGCCGTCATTCCGCTCGAAAGCTATCCCGGAGGCAGCCTGTCGCAGCAGGATGCCAATACCCAGGCTGCGATCAAAAATCAGTATGCGTCCTCCGAGATTGGGCAGGCCGATGTCACCAATCTGCTCTCGACGCTGGGCACGATTCGGTCGAACTCGGAGACTTTTCAGCAGAAGCTCGCCAACCTCGAATCGGACACCTACTCGGACGATCCTGACCAGCAGACCTCGAACGCGCTGCTCGGCAAAATCAACACGGCCACCATGCTTCAAATCCACTCACAGCAGGACACCAATCAAATCCTCTCGGCCGTCGCCGCCGAGCAGGCGCTCGACGAAAAGGAACAGCTCGACGAACGCAACCGAGTCATCAACGAATCCATTTACTTCGATCAGAACTTCCCCAACGTCATGCAGCAGACGACCGGGGGCATCTCCAGCGCGATCCAGTCCATCTCGCTCAGCCCCGATGGAAGGTAGAGCATGTCCCAGAATTATCTCAGCTTTCTGTCGCAGGCCATCAGCCAGTTACTCGGGTCCAACAGCCCCGCGTTCCAGGCCGCGGGGCTCAACATCTTCCGTGGCCTGGCCGTGATCCTCATCGTCTGGTTCGGCGTCAAATCCGCCCTGTCCGGCTCGCAGGGGCACGGCGGCGGGTTCCACTTCGCCCAGTTCGCCGACCTGATCCTGATGATCTCTTTTGGGTTCGGGATGCTTACCTACTACTCGACGCCGCTGCCCGGCGTAGGCTTGAGCTTCTCGGACCTCATCGCCCAGGAGGCGATCCAGCTCTCGGCTCAGATTCAGTCCGAGAACACGCAGCAAATCGTCGATTCGATCACCGCCGCCGAGCAGCAACTCGGCGCCCCGCCCGGAGTCTTCAGTCCCCATGAGGAACTGACATGGATGATCGCCTGGCTGGCGCTGGCGATCATGCAGGCGTTCGTCTTCGCTGTCATCGCCTATGGCTACGTCGCCACGGCGGTCTGTGTGCTGATCGGCCCGGTCTTCATCCCCTGGTTCATCGTGCCCAAGCTCGACTGGCTCTTCTGGGGATGGCTCAAGGCATTCATCGGCTTCAGCTTCTATCAGGTCGTCGCCAGCGCCTTCATCTTCATTTTCTCGAAGGTCGTCGTCGGCATGTTCAAGGTGATCGGCACGCTCAGCTTCACGAATATCGTGACGCTTCTGCCCGCGCTGCTTACGCTCGCCTTCGTCTGCGTCTACGGCTTGCACAAAATCCCGGAACTGACCGCCTCGATTCTCGGCGGGCGCAGCGGAACCTGGGTCAACCCCACAGGGAAATAACGTTATGGCAAAAACATCCTTCACCGCCACCGAAGCCGGACACAGTTTCCTTGAACTCTATGCCGAGCCGGTTGTTACCAACACCTACCTGAAGATCGCACTCCTGGTATTGTCCGTGGTCGCGCTCGCCCTGCTGGCGCTCCTGTACCGGGCGCAATCGGCAGCCGCGCGGTTGAAGCCACTCGTGATTTCGATCTCCGACATCGGGCGCGGCCAGGTGATGAATTACGACGATTTCTCGAAAATCCCCGTTGACCGCGTGAGCAAGTACTATCTCGCGCGCTGGTGCGAGTTGTACTACGGGCGCAACCATGCCACCCTGCAGCGGGATTTCTCGCAGTCGCTCGACTTTTTCTCGAACGCATTGCAATCGGCCACGTTGCAGCGCGTGAATCAGCAAAAGACCTTGCAGACCTTCGTCCTCGATCCGAGCGCACCCGATGTGGACATCGAGATCGACGCCGTGAACCTTATCGACCTACGGCAGCCTCCTTACAGCGCGCAGATCCAGTTCGAGAAGGTCTTCCGTTCCCCCGGAGACGGCCAGGAGCAGCGGCGCGAACGCTGGACAGCGAGTGTCATTTACAGCTTCCGCGATGAGGTGCCCAACCAGATGCTCTTGACCAACCCGCTCGGCCTTGTCATCAGCTACGTCCACGAAGATCAGGCATTCGGGAACTAGCCATGCGGCCGAAGAAGTCCATCCTGCTCTACTGCGCCGACCGGGAACTGCTCTCGGCTACCGCCTTCGCGCTCCGCCTGCATCCCTACCAAGTCACCGCGGTCGAAGACAGTGCCCAGGCAGCCCAGATTGCGCACGACCGCTGTGCAGCGTTCTCCTGCGCCGTTCTCATCCACGCGCAACAGGGCGATCTCGCCGGACGGCTGGTACGCCGCATTCTCGACGCCACGCTTTTCATGCCTCTGCTGGTGGTCGATCGTGCCGGGGATCTGGCGCCAGTCTGCTACGCAGACATGGTGCTTTATGGGCGCAACACTTCCATGCAGCACATCCTTTCGGCCCTCGAAATACTCTGCCGCCGCAAAAGAGGGCCACGGCCCGCCACCGATGCTATGCCTCGCGACTGCGACACGAGGAGGCGCTCATGAGGCGAGTCCCCTCTTGGAAGGTGCAGCGGCGAATTTCTCAGACGCGCGGCGGCGGCAAACTTTCTGCCCTCGCCGGCGCGGTACCGTTGCTGTGCAGTTCGCCCCGTACCCTGTCGCCTCTGACTCTGGCTTTCGCGCGGCGGGGAGCGAAAGACCATGCGGACGGTAAAGGGCTGCGGTCCACCCACGCGGTGCCTGTTGCCGATGGAGACCAGCCCCGGAACCACGCATGCTGCCAGGTAGCATGGGCTCGTCTTTCATCCCGCGCCCTTCAGACAGCGCGTTTTGATAGAGCGCCATCTCTCCCGGATTGTCCCTGCTCACCCTCGGTCACTCGCTCGGTGCTTTTCCCGCGCCCGGCGGCACTCGGCGTTCTGCTTCGTTCGCCGCGGCGAACGCCCTTCGGGTCTGGGTTTCCAGCAACAAATTTCCCGCGCTTCAGTGCGCGCGGCCCTGGCCCACACTGCGGGCGAAATTTCTTGCCAGAGCCTCCACAGAAAGACACGCCTTCAGCCTTGGGAGCGGGGCACACTTCGCGTCGCTTCGCGCAAGAGTGTCCCGAGGGCAATCCGGGGCAAATCCAGACAGGAGAAAAGATCATGGCACTCTACACCAACACCGTCACACTGAAGGGCTACATCGGCAAGGACGCCCAAAGCTTTGCAAGCCGGCACGAGAACACCTTCGTGGTTCTGTCGCTCGCCACCAAATCCGGCTACAAGGACCGGCAGACGAACGAGTGGGTGAACCACACCGAATGGCATCGTATCGTCGTATTCGGCAAGCCCGCCGATAACGCGAAGTCTCTCAAGAAGGGCGACTACGTCCAAGTCGAGGGCGAGTTGCACAGCTCCGAGTTCGACGTAGAAGCCGGTGAGGGCAAAAAGAAAATCACGGTGAAACGCCGCGGCTGGGAAGTTCGCGCCAGCATCGTGAAAAAGCTGGCCCCGCCCGCTCACAGCGAGGCTCCGGATGCCGGGGTCTCCACGGACAGGTCTTCGTCCGTGGGGTGCGATGCCGAGCCGGCTACGGAGGACAGCGCCGCATAGGCGGCCGCCGGGGAGAGGTTGCCCGCCGCCGGCAGCCTCTCTCGTTCGCTCCGGCGGCTCAAGAGGACATCATGCTTGCCAACGCCGTCTTCGTCGCCACACTGATTTTCCTCGCACTGGGCTTTGGCCTCATGCACGAGCTGCGCTTTCTTGCGCCCTGGCGCAGCCTGATTCTGCACCATTACCTCAAAAGCATCGCACTCTACTGCGCTCTGCTCTTTGCCAATCTGCTCGGCCTCACCATCTGGATCGAGCGCAAGTTCTTCCTCCGCGACACAGGCCGCAAACTCAGACACTTCGATCAGGAGATACACAGTGGACATTCGGAACTCTCAGAGGAGATCGCCGCGCAGTTCGGCGAAGAGTAAGCAGGATTCCAGCGAAATGCCAACGCAGCGGCCACTTTCGGAAGCCGAAGAAAAGCAGTTCATGGACTTTTCCGGCGATCATGTGGCCCGCGTCCGCGCCGCCAAGGCAGCCGCACAAAGGGAGATGGAATCCTTCGGCGATCCTTCCGAATACGATGTCGTCATTCTTCAGGGACAACTGAAAAAGGAGCCGTCAGGCGCGCCCTCACAGGGTTCTCTCGATTTTCAAAATACGGCACCGGACGGGCCGGGAGAGTCTGCCTGATGCGCCTCGACATTCCTCATGACCTGCCTCGCCCCCGCGAGCCCGAGGCTCCGCGCTCCGATACTCCGCTTGACCCGTCGCCTGTCGAACTGCGGCGCGAGGCGCTTTCCGCGCGCGCCGCCGACCGTCGCCCGATGCCCCATGCGCCGCAGAGCCATTCTCGTCACCCCTCGATTGAGCCGGAACCTCATAAGCGCACAGTTCCTCTGGACCGACCTGTGGACCGGCGACCTCGCCGGCAGACCATCGCGCCGCAGTCCATCGGCCTTTCCCTGCGCGACGAAGAGCGCAAGGTGCTCGCCGCGGTGGGCCGCTTCCGCGTTGTCACCACCCGCGATCTTGCCGACACGGTCTATGACAACCGGCAATCACGGATGGAGCGGGACCTGGCCTTTCTGCGCGAAAAAGGACTGATTCAGGTCGATACGGTGAATGCCCGCCGCGATGGCCGCGGCGGCAGAGTTGAGCGCATCGAGGTGGTAACGCTCACGAAGGGTGGCCAGTCTCTGGTCCGCATGAGTAATGATCTACCGCGCGACCAGAAACTCTACGCCGGTCTGGTCAAGCCGCGCGAGGTGGAACACGACGCCCAGATCTACCGCGCTTATCTCAAAGAGGCGGACCAGATTGAGCAGAAGGGCGGCACGAACCTGCGCGTCCAGCTCGATTTCGAGTTGAAGTCGCAGATTCAGAAAGCCATCCACGCCGAGCGCAAGGCAAATCCCGAACGCGACATCGCGCAGATCAAAGAGCAGGTCGCCCAGCAGTTCGATCTTCCCTTCGTCGATGGCGGCATCCAGATTCCCGATGCCCGCATTGAATACAACCTGCCTCGTGAAACGGACCGGGACACGGATCAGGGTTCGCGCACCAGCCACGATGACATCGAGGTTTTGACCGCTGCCTATCGGCCCGGCCACCTTCGCAACAAAGCGCAGGCCGGCTTCCACGTCTACGCATCGTCCTCCGACCGCGCCACTCTGACCGCGAAGATCGAAGACGACCATCACCTCATGGAACGCATTCTGGAGCTGTAGTCGTGACCGTCGATCCGATCCCCGCGCTTGAATCCTTCGGCTATACCGACCGAGAGGCTGCGTTCCTGTATCTGGCCGGTACCCACTCCGGCTATTTCCTGCGGCGTCAATTCGATTACTTCATCGACCGCAACAAGGGCTCGATCTCCATGCGGTTTCTCGAAAAGGCCCATCTCGCCGGCCACATCGAATCGCTCGACTATAAACAGGGCTGGCGCGTTTACCATATTCGCTCGCGGGCGATCTACCGTCTGCTCGACGATCCCGAGTCACAGCTCCGGCGCAGAAAGGGCGACGCTCAGGTGCGTGCCCGCTTGATGGCGCTCGATTACGTCCTCGAAAACGAGAACGACCGTTACCTCGCGTCGAGCCAGGAGCGGTTGCATTTTTTCGCCGATGTGCGCGGCATCTCGCCGGAGCTTTTCACCGATGACGATGGAAGGCTGCATCCATTGCTCGGATCATTTCCTCTCTCGCTCGCGGACCGCACGCGGCCTGCGCACTCGCCGGTGCGCTTCGCTTTCATCGACGAAGGGCTGGTCACCGTCGAAAAGTTCCGCCGGTTCCTCGCCGTCACCGACCCGTTGCTCCGCGCCGTCGGCGCCTTCGAGGTGGTCTACGTGTCTGTTGCCGCTTCCCACTTCGAGGAAGCCAAAGCAGCGTTCTGGAATCGATTCGCCGGTGATTTGCGTCGTCGTCCCAGTCTCTTCGATGAAGAGGTACGCACGGTTGCGATGCAACCTCGCATCCCTCTCCAGTCGCGGTTCACCACGCTGCTGCTCGGCTACAGCTACCCCATTCTTCAACGAAGTGAGGTCAGGGGTTCCGCGAGGGTTCGCATTTGAAGGCGAAAGGAGGTGATAAGCGATGCCATTACAAGCAGATAGCGGAACAGCTACAACGATTCCGGGTAGCACATGGGCGGGAGCGACCCCGGCTTGCAGCCTGCCGCGCCGGCATCCGCCGCGCTGGTCGCTCCCGCCCACGTAAACCGAAGAATCCGGCGTCAGTACCAGCGTGGAACTGACGGGGGACCGGGACCGGCCGCGTTCGCGGCCTGAAGGAGGATCGAGATGGGCAAACTGAAGATCGAGAAAGGCGCAAGCAAGGTGCGGCGTGAGCCGCTAAAGGTGACGATCGACGGAAGCGTCGCGGACGACCTGAAACTCATGTGCGACTGGTCGGAGAACGACCTGAGTTACGTCGTTAACCTCCTGCTCGACTTCGCCATTACCCAGAGCGAAGACTTTCAGAAGTACAAAACAGAACGCGGGGCAGCACCTGCGACAGCTAGGAATGAGCCTCGGCCGGGCTCCGATCCGGTGCGCAGGCCCGCGCCGGCGCAGCCGGAGAAAGGGGCCATTGCGTGAGCGTCGGCACCTGTCTTCGCAACCTCTGCCGTCCGGCCGTTGAGAATAGGTTTCTGCTCTCCTGTGGACTAAGCGCGGCCTGCGGCATCGTGTTGCGTAGCCTTTATCCGATCCATGACGCCAATCCGATGCTGCGAATCATCGCATTGGAGCAGCCCGCGATCTCTCACGGCCTGGTCTGGAGCTACAACCTGTTCCTGTTCAGCACCCCGTTTCTCCTGTTCTCCATCCTGTTCTCGCTGGCATACGTGCATCTCTACACGCCGGAACAAAGACAGCTCTCCGGCCCCTTACCTCCGTATCCCGATCCGCTCGCCCGCGAAGACCTGTTCCTGGTCCTTGGCGAGCTTCATCACCCGACGAAGCCGGCTCCTTCCCCAACTCCGCAATGGCTCTCGATTCCAGAGCGCGGCCTCTACACCGGAATCTGCATCGTCGGAGCAACGGGCAGCGGAAAGACCCGAGCCATCCTCCTGCCGGCCATGCGGCAGCTCTTCGCGTACAGGGCCGGCGATCCCGGACGGCGGCTCTCCGGCGTGGTCCTGGAAGTGAAGGGCGATCTCTGTCGGCACGTCCAAAAGACATTGAAGGACTGTGAACGGGAACAGGACTATGTCGAAGTCTCGCTCACCGGCAACCTCCGCTACAACCCGCTCAACAACGATGCCGATCCCTACGCGCAGGCATTCAATATCGCCTCGGTCATCACCGCCATCTGGGGCAAGGGCAAGGAACCGTTCTGGCAGCAGTCCTATACCGATCTGGTCCGCTACGTCATCATGCTTCACCGCGTCCGCGACGAGTACGTCACGATGGTGGACATCTTCCGCACCGTGATCAGCGCTGGAACACTCGAAACCATGCTGACCAAAACTGGGCGGCGCTTTACCGCTGTCTCGTTCATCGGAGTCGGCAAGGCAGACTTCGAGCAGTACGAATCTCTGCTGGCTCCTTTCGGGTTTGCGTGGAACGACAAAGCCGACCAGTACATTGCCCGCCGCACTGACGAACTAGAGGCCGCCATCCTCCGGAAAACTTCTCTTGCCGCATCCTTATATATACGGCGGCAGGGCGACGAAGACGCCGGAGCCAGTTGGGAGAGCGTTCACTACTTCGGCCGGGATTGGCGGATGAGTTCGAGTAGCCGACTACCCAGCTTCGTCAGGTCGTTTCGCGGACAGGTTGCAATGCTCCTCGGTGCGATCACCAGCGTGCTCGCCACAACGGCGCTCTTCCCACACCTTCAAGAGCGCCTTGTGCTCGCCTGCTGCTACGGGGCCGCGCTCGCCTGGTTCAGCGCATGGTGGAAAAACTATCGACGTATGCGTCTTTGAGGCTGATTCGGCCCGCCCATTCCATTCTTGACGCCCACCAAAATGCTGTTTGTGAAGCGAGTTAATCCGCTGCCTTACTTGAGCGCGGGGCATTCCCCGCCCTTCATCGAAACGTCCGTCTCTGCCGAAACGGCGCTGATTCGCGCGGCAAATCGACGCACAGTTCTGTGTTCGTAGCGCCCTTGACTTGCGCTTACATATCCGTAACGGATATAGTGTATCTGTAGCTATGGAGGTCATGTGAGATTTCGCAGCGTTCTTTGTCTCTTCGGTGTTTTGGTGATGGCCGCTTCCACTCTGCTAGGACAAGCGTCTGACAGTTCAGAGACGCCTTCGGTTAGTCAGGCCGCACAAGCCAGCACGGCCGCCCCAATTGTCTCCGGCACATGGCAGATGTCCTGGACGGATTTGAACAGTGTTCAACACCATGCCACCATGCAAATCACGCAGAAGGGGACAAAACTAAAGGGGAAGTTTCATGGCGAACGGAGAGCAGTTGCCCTGAAGGGTGCCCTCGCTGCTAATCAGGTGTCCATCACTTTTAGAGTACGAAGAAGGCATGTCACCTTCGTAGGGATCGTGGATGGCGACAAGATGAGTGGCACAACCGCGAATGGGATTTCCTGGTCCGGCACTCGCCAGCAGCAGTAAATCTGGTGTTGCTTTTACCATTCAGGAGGGCACAATGACTGACCTGGGTTCGGCAGAAACAAGTAGTTCTGGGTGCGGAGGCCGCCCGAACCCGTCCATCTGACCCAGCCGACGATCACAAGTAGCTCACTAACGGAAGGTAAAGTCGGCAGGTGCCACATGAGGATACGGGTAACGTGCCCTCGCTACCAACATTGAAGTGCTGTCCAATCCAAATGCAAATGCAGTTAAACAAGAAGGCGGATTCACCCGTACAAGCCGCAGGAATATCAGGAGAGCCGAATGCGTCGCCCCAACGTGAAGCTCGACAATCTCATCTCGTTTATCACAGTCGCGGACAAGAACAATATCGACGACGCGGCGGATGAGCTTGGCCTGTCTGCTTCCGGAGTCCGCAAGCAGCTCGATGCCATCGAGAATGCCCTTGGCATTCGTCTGTTTGAGAAAATCGGGGGCCGCCTGGTTCTGACCGAAGATGGTGAATTCTTTTACAAAGACGCGGCGAAGGCCGTCGAGCAGGCCCGGCTTGCGGAAGAGCAGGTGTATGCACGCCAGGCGATCAGGAATCGCCATCTGCTGGTGGGGCACTCCACTAACCTTCCGCCCGGACTGATGGCGGCTATCACGCAGCTCCGCATCGAGGCCGATCACCTGGTTCAGATCGAACATCGCAGCGGCCTGACATCGACCACGGTGCGAGGAGTGCTCGACGCATCGCTTCACGCTGGTTTCGGCATTCTGCCCATTCGAGCACCCGAACTGCTCATCCGCCTTATCTATGAAGAGCCGCTGGTGGCCTGCATGCCCACGGGGCACAGGTTGGCGACGAAGCATGCGATTTCTCCCCATGACCTCGATGGCGAGCCATTCATTGCCGTATCGAGGGAACCGTGGCCGGAGCGCCATCGGGAAGTCGAGGAACACCTCGGAGATTTCGGCGTTGTGCTCAGTGTCGTGGCGGATGCGTATTTGGCAACCGAGGCGCTGGCATATGTGGAGCAGAAAGCCGGCGTCTGTCTGTTGCCAAACTCGTCGGTTGCAGGCCGACCGGGAATCATCACAAAACCTCTTTCAACCCATGTATTGATGAGGCGGTGCGGCATATTCATCCGTGAAGATAATCGTTCCCCCTTACTGCAAAGGCTGGTCGAGCTATCGCTTCGGCTGGCGGACAACACTCGCTGGAAGCGAGGGCCAGTCTCGGTTGCATTGCCAGCCATCAACAGGGAGGATTCCCGGAAAGCGGAGGGGGCATCTTAATCGTCGCCAAGAAAATAGCCGATCGACTTGCCGTAGAGCTTTGCGATCCGCTGCAATTCGATGACATCCAGCCGGCGTTCACCAAGTTCACACTTCGAGATGAAGGAATGCGGTTTGCCAAGACGCCTCGCTACCTCCTCCTGGAGATAACCGGCGTCGTGCCGTGCCTTTATCAGGCGCTTCAGAAACGCCTGATAAGCTCGCTGATAGGCCGCGTCCCCTTTGTTCACAAATCGAGCTTGCGGGACTGCACTTCTATTCCCCAAAATCGGGAATGGCCCCCGGCGGACCCAGTCCCGTCGTGCCGGGAGAGGAATCTAATAGGAACAGAGGAGTCTATGAACCATTGCTGTTTGGATTTTCCCGAGACTGCGGGCAAGACGATTGATCGAATTCGTTACATTTACGATCCGTCGGGCGCACCGGAGGTGGACATCCGGTTTACGGACGGAGTATCGCTTTCGATCAAGCTCCAGGTCGGTATGAAGGCGGAGGGTGAGCTTTACCGGACGAACGAGGGGGATGTACAGGTTCTGCAGCGGTATCCCGTGGTTTAGTGAATGAGTGATTCATGACTGTCAGCTTGGCTCCGGCAATTTCCGGAGCGAAGCTGTGACGACAGACAAGCGAGATCGGGCACCGCGCGGCATCAGGATTGGGCGGCCAGTGGTTGCCTGGAGAAGGAGGGTTCGGATGCGTCAATGGACACTTCTGATCGTTGCCAGTTTGATCGTGTTCTCGGGTTGTAACAGCGCAAGAAAGCCGAACGAGGCAAAGCTAAGAAGCGCCATCGATCAGTATTTGCTGACGCAGACCAGAACCTGCATAGCCGTGGACGGGAAGTTCCCGCTTGACGTGCCAGCAGCAGACAAATCAGGTGAAGGCGCAACCATGGCAGCCTTGGAGCAGGCAGGTCTGGTGCAATCCCAGAACACGACCGCAGTGGTCGAGAGCATGGCGAACGCGCTGTCGCTGGGTCCGAAGAAAGCGGAACCCGTGAAACGCTATACGGTCAGCTCCGAGGGCCAGCGGTATTTCCAGAAGGTCCAAAGCACGTCGGGTGTGTCGGACGGGTTCTGCTACGGCCATGAAAGGGTGGATTCCATCGTGAACTGGACACAGCCGCAGACACAGGGCGACTATTCCGAAACCACGGTGACCTATACCTACAAGATCCCCGACCTCGCGGCCTGGGCGAAGTTACCGGATGTTGATCGGGCGTTTCCGTCCATCGGTATGACACTCGACGGCACTGGAAAGAATCAGAGCATCCCACTTCATCTCACGGACAAGGGGTGGGTCGTCAACGGTTCCTGAGTTGAGGATCAAGCTCCAGGATTTCCTGGACCTGCCGCCGCGTTCCATTGCGGTCGATATGGACAATGCGGTGGATGGATGAATGGATCTCGGCATCGGCCTCCGCCGGCCGCAGCGAGGACGTGCCGCGCAGGAGCAGCGTCCGCAACCTGAGCAGCGCGCCTTTGGCGCTGCTGGCATGGATGGTTGTCAGTGTACCCCGGTGCCCGGTGTTCATGGCGTCCAGCAGGGTGCGGGCTTCGATTCCGCGGATTTCGCCAAGGATGATCCGGTCGGGCCGATGGCGCAATGCCGCTCGCAGCAGATCATCGAAAGTGACTGGTTTCCGGTGGGTATCGGTCTGGGCTTCTTCGGCGACGACGTGAGGCTTGCGCAGGTACAGCTCGGCGGTGTCTTCAATAATCAGGATGCGTTCCTCTTCCGGGATCGCATCGGCCAGGACATTGAGCAGCGTCGTTTTTCCGGTTCCCGTTCCGCCGGAGATGAGGATATTTTCACCGCGGCGGACGGCATCGGAAAGCGTCCCGGCCTGCGATCCTGTAAGCATTTCGCGGTCGATCAGGTCGTTCATCGTGAAGTTCCGTGACGTGAATTTGCGGATGGTCACGAGCGGCTCTGGGTGGACGATGGGAGGGATGGTTGCGGCCAGGCGGCTGCCGTCGGGAAGACGCAGGTTCATGATGGGCGAGTCGTCATCGAGCTTCTTCCCGAAACGATTGGCGATCACTTCAAGGCCGGTCAGCAGCGCGCCTTCGTCAAATCGAATCTCAGGCAGGGGCTGAATGCGCCCGTCCTTCTCAATCCAGACCGTGCTGTCCGGGTTCACCATGATCTCAGAGATGGTCCTCGATTCGAGCAGATGCTCGATTGGCTTCAGGAACGGGATGATGATCTCAAAACTCACGGACGTATCCTTTCCGGCTCAAAACCGATCCGCTCCTGATCGAACCAGCTCATGGTGACGGGCAGGAAATCGGGCTTCAGATAGCAATAGGTCGGCGGCAACGGACGGACGCCATTGAAGGCGACGACAATGGCCTGGGCGTTGCCAAGGTCGTAGAAGGAGTTCTCGTCGAACAACGGTTCGCGTCGCTTTTGGTATTGCTTCGATGCCGAGACCGAGCCGCGGCTGGCCGAGGTGCGGCCACTGAGCCAGCCGACATTGGCGTTGTTGCTCGATTCCGAGACGGTGTAGCTGATGTGCGTGCGATCGGTTCTGCCGCACAGCTCCGAGGCATAACGGGCCGTATCCGGGTCCGAAGTGGTGAGAAACACCTTGGTCCGAAACGCCTGCAGCAGGGTCTTCACGCCCTCATTCGGCAGTGCTTCCTTGAGGCTTGAAATGCTCTGCGTGGCGACCAGTGGGATGCACTTCGGCTGCCGGGAGAGGGACAGAAAACGCTCGTCGCCAGTCGGATTGTCGCCACCAACCGTTGCGAAGTTCTGGTACTCATCGCAGAGAAAGACCGTAGGCCGAAAGTGTCGTTCCGGGTGCTCCTCCATCGGATCGTGGTCTGTCCCCAGAATGTTCGCATGAACTCGGACCGCAGGCTGATGGCCATATCCTTGGCGATCAAACACCAGAGCGCAGCAGTGGAGGGCAGGTCCTGTTCAAGATCCTGGAAGTTCTGCAACAATTCTTGGCGATGCCGCCGCAGGTATGTACGCGGATAAATCTCCAAGAGCCGCCCGTAGATGCTGAGCGAGCGAGACCCGCCGCGCTGTCTCTGTTGTGACATGACCCTATGTCGCTTCCAAATGACAGCGAGCCATAGCAGCAACCACCGAAAGCCGCTCACTCTCCGCCCGCAAGGCCGTCTGTCCTTGCGCGGTAAGCTTATAGTAGATCCTACGCGGATCCTGTTTATTGCTTTCGATGACGAGGCCGGCCGCGATCATTCGATCGAGTGAGCCGTACAGCGTTCCGGGGCCCATCTTCACCTGGCCGCGTGAGTCTTCCTTGACCTGGAGCATGATGTCGTAGCCGTGGCGCTCCCGTCGATAAAGGGCCAAAAGGATGTGGAATACAGCCGGCGTCAGCGGCCCGGCAGGTTTCGTCTTGCTCATTGAACCATTATATATCTGTGGCGGATGCAATGAAACCCTCCGGTATACCCGAAAGCAATCTCGACGTCGCGGAGCCCTGGCCTACGCGGCCTGCCTGGCCGACAACTCCAGAGTGTCGCGGCCTTTGGCTACTTCCAGCCGGACAGAAAATGACCGGTCAATTGCTCTGACTCTGAGAAATCAGCCGTATTTGCTGCGCAAGGTGATAGGCGGTCGGGAGATCGCTGTCTTTGTATACGAGGACGCGACCGATGACGAGTACTGAATTGTTCTGCGAGGATATTTGCTTCATGCCGCTCGGCACCTGTCCTTTCCAGTCAGGACCTGTAATGAGATAGTCGCCCGCCTGCGTACCAGTGACACGCGTACCGACGTAGGCGAAGTCGACGTTAAACGGGTCAGTGAACTGCACGCTGTAGTACCGCCCGGAGAAGTCTGGCACATGGATGACGAGCGGCCCTTTAGACAGGTCGAGGCAGCCAACCGTCAGCAGGGTGTCGTGGTTGACGCCAACACTCATCAGGTCCGAACTTCCAGGAGGTAGCGAGGTGTGAAGAGGGTCTGCAAAGAGCGCTTCAGGCTCCGTGTAGAGCGTATTGATGGGGATGGGGCCGGTGCTTCCCCCATGATTGAGAATCGCCTTTTTGAAGTGATTGTAGACGAGGTGCGGCCAAAAATAGATGAAGAGGAACGTGCCGAGTGCCCATGCTACAACCACAGCTGACCCAAATGTGATGAGGTGCTTATGTTTCTTTGGCGATATCATTGTGTCTCCACTACCGGCGGCACCTTGTACTTGCCGCCCATAATAGCTGCGCCTGGCAGATATACGCGCAGCCGGAGTATGAACTTGTCTGTGGGCGCGGGCAGCCAGTTGGATTCGCGCCCCGTCGGAGCAGAGTGCTGGATGTAAATGTCAACGGAGCCATCGGCATTCGCCACGAGCCCGGAACGATCCCTCACGCTGTACCGATTGACAGGATTCGACACGAACTGATTTTTCAAGTTGCCCATGGTGAGCGACCAGAATGCATGGTTCGGAGGGAGTTGTCCTGCCGGAAAATGCATGACGTAATTGTGCTGGCCGGAGAGCATTCGGCCCGCATCATCGTTGTCCGTGTGCCAGTACATAGCCTCTTGCGGCACGTTGATTGGGCCGGGGAATATGGCGGCACACGCGCCGCGCATGAGGATGCCATTGCCAGGTTCGCCGCACCCGTACATGGTGGTCCAGCCGTTGACCTTCGTGACATAGGCGTGCGCGATGATCTGGAACGTGATGAAACCCAGCACGCCGCCAACGATGATGCCTTGCATTATGTCTGAGAGAATGTTCCTCTTGAAAAGCAGCGCACGTAGCCGAAAGCCGCACGTAGACATCTGCGAATGGTAGTGCTGCACTGGGTGTGGATCCATTACGCGTACCTTACGGAGTCAGGATTCCCGTTCTCTGACGATCCTTAACTCCGAATGTCCATTATATCCCTTACGGATATAACGTGCAAACACAGCTCTAAGTTGCCGTCGATGGAATCGACTCCAGGACTGGACATGCGGCGTTTCTGCGAGCAGATCTCAACCATTCTTTGCGACCTTATCCTTTGCTTTCATGTCTTTCGCCAGCCGCTTCAGAATCTTGTCTGCGAGCTGCTTTGCATCGGCCGAGAGTGTTTGTTGGGTGTCCCGGGCTACGTGGACCGCGAGGCCAACCGGGCCGAGCGGTGGGAAAAGCATTGCACCTTTGACCCGAATGTCGAAGGTGTCGACAGGAGTCCAGCCGTCCTTCACACGAGAAAATGCAACCACATGGACGTTGAGATGACTTGATCCCAGGCCCATGCCCAGGAGTCTTTCTGCAGAGTTGCCTGCATTCGCCCTTGTAATGCACCCGCTGATCACAGTCGCGCCCAGAGGAATCGCTTGTGGATCGGGATTAACCAGGACGGTCATTGTCTTCGACAATTTGTTCCGCATTTCAACGGTGATTTTGTCGAGAATCGCCGGGTCTACTTTGATAGGCTTCTGCGAGGTGCCTGTACTGCTCGCATTAGAAGAAGGCGCCGCTGTGGGAACCTGTGGGCAAGCCTGTGCTGAAAGCGCTGGCGTATCCGACAACGACTGCGATTGGACTGCGAAGCGGAGAACAACAATCGTCCGCCGTAGCGCGCCATGTGAGGATGACGAATAGGAGGCAGCATTCGATTGGGTTGAGGCCATACTCTGCGCGCCTGCTTGTGTTGCCGCCTGACGCTCGCGCCCTTCGGCATGAGCGGACGAAGTGTTGCCTGCGAGTGCAGTTAAAAGGGAGAACGCCAGAACCATGTTTGACCCAACCTTCATTCAAACCTCCAGACAGATCTCCGACCCGCCCATACACCAGCTAGGTGTCGCGCTATGTTTCCCACTTTCCGAATCCGACTACTACGGCGACTGGCAACTAACATCCTCACTATCAGGCTGTCGTGTGCTCCTGATCTCGCCCTGAGTCCCCGGAACAAGCGAGCCATACCTGAAGCGTCGAGACATATTCCTTCACACATGCCCCGCAGGTCTCTTCGAGGTACCGAAATGCGCGGGTTCGTGCCTCACATATATCGCGATGGGAACAGCGCAACAAGATGGAGCACTCGTGATCTGTATATTGTTCGAGGGCGGACATCACGAATACAAAACGTTGTAGATTGTGGAGTGCAATGACGTTACCGAAGGCAGCCGGAACGCCTGCAGGTGAAGCACCATTTCCGAAAACACTATCGATGTGCGAGGAATCGGGATTCTTGCCTATGTCTGTGAGCCGAATTGCGTTTGTGACTATGCTGCGCCTTGCCCACGACGCAGCAAACGTGATGAGGACGCCACTGGCAGTGATGCACTCTTCAAGAGCGGACCGACCACATCGTTCAGTCATGTCTTCAACCACCATTAAGAGCTGCGACAATCGATGCAAACTGCAGTTATCCTGATCAAATATCCGGTGGAAGTCCTCTGCCGTGGCATATTGACTTAACGTGTTTCTTTCAATCGAATGCTTCTCCATGTGGTTGCCCTGTTCTCCTCGTTGGACACGTCCGTGCGCTGCGATCTCACAATCCATCAGAGTGATCGCCAAAAGAGAAGGCCAGCAGCGAATTAGTCGAGACCATTCACAGGTTCCTCCCTCCTGCGCAGGACCACGCTTATGTGTGCCTCGGAGTGGTGCCTGTTATCGAATTCAGGTTTCCATTCACTTTGCGCCATCCTTACTTGTCACTATATCCGTTACGGATGTAGTATGCAAGTATGGGTCACGCAAAAAGGACACCAAACCACCGTCTTCAGACGCAATTTACTGCGCAATCGGGGGGGTAAATGAAAATTCAGCGAAGAGCCTTCTTGGCAACCGGATTGACAGGGCTTGCATGGACGGCAATGTACGGTCTGACGGCTGAGACCAAAGTTGCGACCAGGTTTGTCTTCCATGTTTCCGGTTCCGCAGGCGGTGCAATAGACCGCGCTTACGAACCAATCGTTGGCGAATTGGAGAATCGGGGATTCCCATCGATGTTCGTACACAGCTCTGTACGGGGCTCCAACACGCCCAATGAAGATCGCGCTTCTGCCGTTGTTAAAGCACTTCAAAGTGTCGCTGATAGAGTTGTGATTGTCGGGACATCGAACGAGGGCAATTTCCTGCCTCTGGTCGCGGCGGCGCGTCCCGTCAGACGGCTCGTGTATGTCAACGCCGCCATTCCGCTTCCTGGCAAGGCATTCATCGAAATCTGCCAAACCGAGCAGGTCGCCGTTCCCGGGAGCCTTCTCGACCAACTTCTGAAGGCATCTCAAAGCATCACGAACGATTTTCTAAGACTCGTCCACGATCCCAATACGACGAAGGCGCAGTTCAAAGCAATGCAGGAACGCATCGACGCCTCGCCCTCTGCTCATGCGATGGTTGGTTTTTATGAAGTCTGCCCCTTGAAGTCGCTCCCGAACGTCGAGAACGTTGATGTATCGGGTTCGGCTGACGATCAGGTCCGGCCTGAGTGGGAGCAGTCGGCGGCGCGTCGGATCCTGGGTGCCGAGCCGGTCGTCATCGATGGTGCCGGTCATGCCAATATTTACACCGCACCCTATGTACACCGCCTTGCAGACGCTTTTGTCGGGGGCCTGTGAGGGCTATGAATCCGTCTTCAAACAAAATTGTAGAGTTCGTACATCAGATACGGGTAGGCGTGATGGTCAAGCTGAATTGTCGGAAATTATCGTGCTGGGAAAGTTGATAAGCATTTTCGGTGCGCGCTGCTGTTTTATACAAACGAAATCGTCGTTAGACGATGACAATGTGCGTGTCAATGGAGAGCATGGATGCAAAGCTGTAATCAATCGAGGCAGGCCGTTACGGCTTCCGAGCACGGAGACGGACAGAAAAGGTTTGTGTTTGCGGTTGAAGCTCATCGGTTGCAGATCTTCAGATACCTCCTCGCGTCTTCACGCGACGTGGACACGGCCGAGACACTCACTCAGGAATGTTTCCTTAAGGCGCAACGAAACTGGCCAAGCTTCCGTGGCGAATCGTGTGTGGCAACATGGCTGATGCGTATAGCGATCAACCTCCAGCGGGACCATTGGCGCAGCCGCCGTATGCAATTCTGGCGGCGGACTCGGAAGAATGCGGTCGATCTAGATGCTGCTTGCGAATGGTTGCCAAGCCAGACAAGCTCACCCGAAGAACAATTATTGGCTCGTGAACAACTCGTTCTGGTCTGGAGGGCCGTCGAACGCCTTACAGAGAAGCAGCGCACTATATTTCTTTTGCGCTTTGTCGAGGATCTTCGGTGTAGCGAGATAGCTCACACGACCGGCATGTCCGAAGGCACTGTTAAGGCGCACCTTTCGCGGGCGCTCGCGAGAGTGCGACTGGAATTGGGAGCACGCCGCGTCTTGAGGGACTCGCTTGCATCATGAGGGCTGGGCAAATCCAGACCGCTCGTACGAAACACTTCTTCCATTCCTGATGCATCGGCCACAACCGTGGCGAAGAAGAGTTTCCAAACCAGATGCGCGGAAGGCAGGACCGCGTCCCGGAAGAGAAAGGCGGTCGATTTCACGACGGTGCGCCGGATGCCTGCACTCTCCGTCGTCGAGTGTAGCCGATTCCACTCCCGCCGCGTGCCTGCGCTTACCACCTCGGCGGCACGCTTTTTGACAGCGTAAGAAATGCAGCCCAGCAGCATCGCGCGACAGTCAGGATTGGCGCCGCCCACGATGCAACATGCATCTCCGCAGTCTAAGTGCCTGAGTGAGTTCTGCAAGGTCACGCGATGCGGGGCACGGCCCCATGAAAGCAGCGTGAAGGCAGAAAGAATCAACTGTTCTCTCCGCTGGTCCACGCCGCTTCTGGCGAACAAGTATGAGGCCGCGGCGCCGGTGTAGTTGAAGAACGCACCGGCGTATGCCCATTCCTCTTAAGCCCGGGAAAACGCGGCACAAGCAGCACGAGCGTGCTAGGAATCTGCCATACTCCGGGAATAATGAGCAGATACAGCGGACACAGGCTTGCCAAAAGGGGATGTGGTTCGGCCCCAACGCATTTCTATGCCAGGTCTCTGAAGACCAAGAGAAACGATGACCCTCGCGCGTGATTCCTTTCCGATTGAATCATCCTAGGATGCCCCTCAGTGATGCGCTTGCAGATGCTCAAACCCAACCCGTAGCCGCCTGTGTCCTTAAAGCGGGAGGGATCGACGCGATAGAACGCCTCAAAGACGCTCGACAAGCTAATCTGCTATTCGTGCTTCATCATTGGCACACTTCACGGAATTTTCAGGAGTTTTGGAGAAATCTTTTCCAGGCCGGCCCCCACATTAAGGTGCACATTCATGAAGCATTAGTGCTCGCGAGCCGGAGGACCGACGCCGTGTGGTACAGCCCATCGCTGCAACAACTTCTCTATCTTGAAGCCGTGCTCGAAGAAGGGAACGTTGTCCGAGCCGCCGATCGTCTGCACACCACTCATTCCACAATCTCCAGGAGCCTGAAAGCGTTAAGCAATGGGTTGGGAATCGACCTTTTCGACAAGACGCCACGCGGTCTGAAACCGAGTAATGTTGGGCGGGTTTACGGCGTCCAGATTCGCAGTAGTCTGGAACAGGCAAAGCTTGCCTTCGACCTTGCGCGGTACGAAACCAACCTGCACCAGCGACCCTTCTGTGTCGGCCACTCCCCGTACATTCATGGCAGCCTTCTACCGCTGCTCGAACAGCTCACCCTGCCGGGAAGCGAAGCACCGTCCATCCTGCTCAGAAGCGCGCCGACGACGCGGTTGGTGTGGCGCGTGCTGCGTGGGGAGCTTCAAGCGGGCTTTGGCGTGCTGCCGATTGTTGATAAGGCCCTTTGGATCGAGCGGATCGCTTATGAGCCATTCAGTGTCTGCCTTGCTGAACATCACCGGCTCGCCATAAAGTCCCGCTTGGCCGCTCGGGAATTATCCAACGAAACTCTGGTCTGGATTCCGCGAAGCATCCACCGCCTGTTTTACGATGAGATAGTGAACTATCTGCTGACCCTGAAATTTGATCCCCGGCGTTTTCTGGAAGCCCATACGATCACGCAAGCCCTCGATTTTGCAGCACATGGCGCCGCGGTCGCGCTGGTCCCGCGATCCGCGTCTCGTTTCCAACGCTCCGGCGTGCTGTTCAAGCCGCTGACGGATGAATTGATCCGCATCGAAACCGCGCTGTTTGTGCGCAGAGATCAGATGCGCGCGGCAATCAAAGAATTCGTCGCGGTCGCACTGCCCGCCATAGCGGCGCTGAAACTCAACCCTCTCGCGAGGTGATCGGATTCCCGAGCCGGAGAATGCTACCCTACGGGGTGACTGCGCAAGACAACAACGCCTCGACTTGCCGGGGGGACTTGACGTGGAAAACCAAGAAGCGCGGCAAATTTCGCAAAGGCTAAAAGAACAACTTTCGGAACCGCCCATCCTCGATCTTACGAAGCGCCTAATCGGGATTCCATCCGAAAATCCACCTGGAAATCAATACGAGGAATGCGCGTGCGTGTTGCATGACGAATTGGTACGCCTTTCATTCGATGGCGTTCGGCGCGAGGGTGCGTGCGTACTTGCATCGGTCGGAGCCGGGCCACGGGCTCTCTATTTCAGTGGTCATTATGATGTTGTCCCGGCACAGAGCCGCGATCAATTTGATCCGCGCGTTGAGAATCAGAATCTCTTCGGTCGCGGATCATCGGATATGAAGAGCGGCCTAGCGGCGATGATCTATGCTGCGGCTGCTGCGCGCGATCTGGGGCTTCTTGAATCCGGACGCATCGGAATCGTGCTGGTGCCTGATGAAGAAACAGCTGGTCCGCGCGGGTCTCGGGATCTGGCAATGCGCGGAATCCTGGGAAAAGACGGCATTGGTATGCTTACCCCCGAGCCTACCGGCGGCGTAGTTTGGAATGCCAATCGTGGCGCGATTACACTGCGCGCCACGATGCTCGGGAAGCCGGCACATGTCGGTAGGCAGTTCGAAGGTGTAAATGCGTTCGAACGTGCCTTGCCGGCGATCACCAAGCTTGCCGAAATCAAGAAGGAAGTAGAACTTCGCGAAACGCAACACACCATTACTCCCGCCGCGGCGCGCAGATCCATCCTGCTTTTGGGTGGCAGGAGCGAAGGGGGCACGAATTTCAATGTGACGCCCGAGCGCTTCTCCTTCACCATTGACCGCCGGATCAACCCGGAGGAAGACCTCGAGGAAGAAACGCAGCGGGTGCATGACGCGCTTCATGACTTTGAGATCGAGACTCTTCAACACGAGCCCGCGGCGGCAACTTCGGCAGGAGATCTGCTCGGAAGAATATTGTCGGGTTGCATTCTGAGTGTCACGGGGAGAGAAGCTGCTTTCGAAATGTGTCCCGGACTACTCGAAACACGCTGGTATGCGGCTCGTGGCATCCCGGCATTCGCGTATGGCCCAGGACTGCTGACCGTATCACATGGCCCCAACGAGTTCGTCCCAATCCGCAATATCACTCAGTGTGCGCTGGTCTACGCCCTTACGGCAGCAGAGATGTTCTCGCAATAGCTGCCCAGTAGCTATTTTCAGGAATATACTTAGCGCGCCTTCCAATCGCTAAACTGTCTTGAGCTTTATCAGGTGGATTACCTGAACAGTCTAAATCGGGTGAAGACCATGAGAGACCGCAACCTGGTATCGAATCTCGGCATTTATGTTTACGGTGGAGCCGGTATTTTCCTTGGCCTCGTGGGACTTCTGTCGGGCAACTTCGCTGTTACCTGGCAGCACGTGGGGCCGAACGCGCCTTTCCGCGAACCGCTCGCTTATTTCACAGCGCTTGTTGAGCTAGCGGCGGGCATCGCGGTTATCGTGCCTCGCACCGCGCGCATCGGCGCGGTTACACTGACAATCGTCTACTCCGTCTTCACGCTTCTTTGGGTGCCCAAGGCCTTTGTGGATGTGTTCGCGCTCCACTACGACGCCATGGGAAATATCTTTGAAGAGTTCTCGATGGTTGTCGGCGGACTCGTCCTGTGCGCGGTCTTGATGTCTGCCGGATCGGCCTGGTCGCGAAGCGAGGCCTTATTTGCGCGACTTTTCGGTATTTGTTCCATCTCGTTCGGCATCGTGCAAATCTTGGACACAATGCCAGGCCTGACCCGCTGGATTCCGAAGTGGCTGCCACCGAACCAGTTATTCTGGGTCTACGCTACCACCGTCAGCTTTTTCCTGGCTGCGGCCGCCATCCTCACCGGCATCATGGCCCCTCTGGCTGCGCGCCTCCTGACTGCGGAGATTGTCGGCTTCCAGATATTGGTCTGGATTCCGAAGGTGGTTGCCGGGCCGCGCGAGCATTTCAATTGGGCCGGCAATAGCATCAACCTGGCGATCGCAGCAGCCGCCTGGGTCGTATCGGATTCCATCAGCCGGTTGGCGAAGAGGAAGCCGGCGCCGGTTCCGGCTGAGGCCGCCAGCGGGGCGTGAGACAAACCTATTCGCATGCTCCAAGCTCAAGAGTTCAGCATCGGAGCACGAGCGGTAAATTCGTGTACATACCGTCCACACAAAGCGCTGTTCACTTCCATTGGTTCGTGAACATTTCAGTGCAACCCGATGCCTTCATGTTGTTGGAATTAATGGTTTAAGCTGCGCTTTCACGGCTCCGCGCAGATTTCCTTAAGCCAAATATATTCAGGAATATAGCTAGCCCGCCGTCCAATCGCCGTGTACATAGCGTGTACAAAACCGAGATGGCTCCCTGCGCATCAATAGAAAACGCCAAAACACACCGCGACAGTAAAATCCTCGCCCGCCGGGCAAAGCGCTCCAGATACACATTTGGCTATCGCCGACAGGCTGCGATGCTTACTGGGTGATTCGGCGGCGCTCACCGAGTCCCGTCATGGTTTGGGAATAGCATCGAACGGGCTTGCACTCTCTCCTAATCGCCGGACGCTGCGCTGCGGCCGGGCTTCATGTCCGATCCTAAGTTCCGTAGGTTAGCAGGTCAGGTGCCCAATCCTTTGGATGTCGTGGTTCAAACTGGCTTAGTTTAGTTAGTTCCTCCCGTGCGGCACTTCGAGCAGTATCCGCCAATCTCCAGCCGGGCGACGGCAATGCTGTGGCCACACTCTTCGTCGATCTGCCCCTTAGTTAGACTTGACCTTGAAACAGCGGCGAGACATTTCGATGTGCGCGTCTCCTTGTTATACAGAGATAAGAAGCCCGCGGCTCGGCCGCGATTCTTGCCGACATCACGGATCAGGTTCGCGTAGTTCGTGCATTGCGGCTCAAGTCCGAGACCGATGCGCTCACTGGACTGCGCTCTGTGGTCAGCGCCGCCAACACTGTCAAGGTGCGCCAGTGGCCCGCAGGAACAACCTCCCGCACCCGTCCTGAACGCGGGAATGTCAGTTCGCTCTCTATAGTCAATAGTCAAGCCGTTTGCAGTGTGACCGCGAAGCAGCAGCCATGGTCTGAGGGTTCAAACGAAAGATCGCCACCGAAGTTTGTGAGCAGTGCACGTGAAACATAGAGCCCCAAGCCCGTTGCTGAGGCATCGCGCTGAAAGGCGCGGAAAAGCATTTGAGGGTCAGATATACCTGGTCCAGTGTCTTCAAAGCGAATGGTGACAGACCTGTGATTGCATTCCGAGCTGATCCTGATTCGCTTTTCTGAAACCGATTCGAGCGCACGGCGGCTGTTCTTTGTCAAATTGAGGAAAACCTGAATCAGGCCATAGCGGTCTCCCCATACGGAGGAAGGGGTGTCCGTCACCACCCACTCCATCTGAATTCCTGCATTGCGGCATATCGTTTCAATCAGTACCCGTATTTCGTCCAGCACGGGAGCCAGTTCCACGATCCGCCTTTCCTGATCCGGGGCGGTGGATAATTCGAGCGCGGACAGTTTTTCGAGACCATGGATCAATGTCCCGAGCGCTTCAAAATCCTCATTACTCTCAAGGGCCGACACGCGAGTGAGGTTCTCATGCAAGACCAAAGCTGCCCCAGCAAGATTTCTGATCTCGTGAGAGACGGCGCTCATCAGAATCCGTGCATTTTTGAGAAGGTAGTCAAGGCTCAGATCCTCCCGGCTGCACAGTTCTTCGGAGATGTCCACGATAATGGCGGCGAGCCTGCTGCCGGATTCTGTCCGATAAGTGGAGAACCATGTTCCGGCAAGAAACGCCTCTCCGTTGGCTCGTTGCGCTCGGCACTGAATCGCTGTGCGGTACAAGTGCGACTGTCCGGACCGGAGAGCGGAAGAGAGGGCCGGGATGTAATCGGCGATCTGTTGACCTCTAAGATCCGTTCCGTCGTAAGCCAGCAGTTCCTGTGCCGCACCGTTGGAAAGCAAAATCTCACCGGAAGAACCCACCGTGAGAATAGCAGCGGGGCTACTGTCAACCAGTACTTGTAACTGTTCCTCCGCCTCTCTTCGCTGCTGAATCTGGTGACGAACCTCATCGAGATGAGCGAGTACCATACGCCGATTCCGCAACACTTCGGACACAAAAAGCCCAGTACCCGCGAAGCCGATATACGAGAAGGCAAGCCGAGCAATCGCGCTGTCCAGAGGTAGGTTGCTGAAAAGTTCCTGCAGAATGGCAAAGCCAGCAGCGGTTAGGAGGACCTGCCATCGCCTGAATATGCCGCAGATCAGCAAGATGGGGAAAAGGTACAGAAATCCAATGGAGAGATATGGCCGTGTGTACCAGTCCACGACAGCAATGAGGGAGGCGGAAACCGTCGCCGTGGCGAGCAGAATCTTGCGGTTGGTCTGCGAATAGATTGCAAGAACGTCCATCCATTGCACCCGCGTCTGGCAAAAGAGCGATCCGTTCAAATTTTACTCGCTCGCCTGCGCCTGCCCCGACTCGCTACTACAACCCCAATCCACGCGTTCGCTACCGCAACGGCGGCAGCGTCCCGGTCGATAGCGCTAAGATGACACTAGAGTTTGACGATGAACTTGGCGGCCGTCTTTGGTCAGGCAAAGTGAAACCACGTTTCTGGGGATCACAATATGTTTCTGACAACGTGGTGAACCAGGTTGCGCAGCGCATCTCCAGATTCCTACAGCCAGAGAAGAATGAGCAACGAAATCCACCTACTTGTGATCGACGACCACAGCTTGTTCCGCGAGGGGCTGATTCGCCTGCTCGCGGCGGAGAACGATTTCCGAATCGTTGGGAACTGCGCCCACCTCCGGGAGGCGAAAGAAATACTCGACAATCAGCAAGTGGACGTAGTTTTGCTCGACTTCGATTTGGAAACCGAGCAAGGCTCCCGCTTACTCGCAGAGATCAGCCATCGAGAAACGCGGCCACGGGTGCTCATGGTGACGGCGGGAATGAGCAGCAACGGAATGCGTAGCGTGCTCGAACAGGGCGCCTCGGGAATCTTCCTCAAACATAGCTCACCGTCTCAATTGGCCGAAGCGATTCGCAGGGTGATGGATGGCGAGATGTGGCTCGATCCCCGCACCGTCAAACCGGTCGTGGAGAGCACGTTCTCGAACCCGCGGGAGGATTCATCGCGCTCTTCGCTGAGCAGCCGTGAAAAGGCTGTTCTCAAGAATATCCTGGAAGGGGCGAGCAACAAGAAGATTGCCGATACGCTGCACCTGTCCGAGAGTTCTGTTAAAGCTATCTTGCAGCAGCTCTTCGCCAAAACCGGTGTGCGCAGCCGGAGTCAGTTGGTTCGACTGGCAATTGAACGACATTCCCACGACTGGCTGGACGACGAGCTCGACTAGCAAGCTCAGGCAGTTCTCGAAGGCCGCAAACAACTCACTTCTCCGATTCTTGGGATTCCGTTGCGGGAAGGATGTCTGTGTCCCGAGCAATCCATACATAGAGCGTCGGCAACAGGAAGATGCTCATTGCGAGATTGGCGATCAACCCGCCAACGATCACGATAGCGAAAGGGCGCTGGGAATCCGATCCGATGCCGTGCGACAGAGCGGCTGGAAGCAGTCCGAGTGTTGCTACCAGCATGGTCATCATGATGGGCCGCAGCCGAAGTACGGCGCCCTCCACAGCCGCATCCTCTACCGAATCGCCGCGCGCGCGACGCTGGTTAATGTATTCGAGCATGATGACGCCGGTTTGTACCGACACGCCGAAAAGCGCGAGAAACCCGACCTCAGAGGAGACGCTGAAGTTGGTATGAGTGATCAGAAGCACCAGCAGCCCTCCGATGCTGGCCATCGCAACTGTCGCCAAAATCAGGATTGCCCACTTCAGCGATTTGTACATCGAATACAGGATGATGAAGATCAGGAGTACGGTGAGCGGGACGATGATGGCCATGCGTTTCTCTGCCCGCACCTCGCTCTGGTATTCCCCCTCCCAGCCAATGTGATAGCCGCGCGGAAGCTTTACCTGTGCATCCACGTCGTGAATCGCCTGGCGCACGGCGTCACCGAGGGCTCGGTCCCGTACACTATACTTGATCGCCACATAGCGCTGGTTGTTTTCGCGGTAGATCTCCGAGCCTTCGTCGGCTTCGCGAATATTGCAAAGCTGCGCCAGCGAGACCCGTTCGCCTGTGGGTGACAGTAGGCGGATATCTGCAATTGCTTCCCGCGTATCCCTGTACCGAGGCAGATAACGGAGGGTAAGGTTATAGACCTCTTCTCCGCGCAGCACCTGTGTGAGCGCACTGCCGCCGACCGCAGTCTGAATCGCGTCCTGTACGTCGGACACATTGATTCCCCAGCGAGCGGCCTTTGCGCGGTCCACGGTCACATCCAGGTCGGGCTGACCCGTAACCTGCAGGACGCCGAGGTCCTTAATGCCCGGAACTCGGCTCATCACCCCAGCCACCTGATCGGCCAAGTCTTCGAGCGTGTGCAGGTCGTCGCCGTAGACTTTGGTGGCGAGTTCGCCCTTGACGCCGCTGACCGCCTCCTCCATGTTGTCCTCAATGGGCTGCGAAAAGCCCCAGATGACACCGGGGAACTTTTGCTGCAACTCAAGGTTCATTGAAGCGATCAGGTCGTCTTTGTTGTCATGAAAGATGGGGCGCCACTCTTCTTTCGGTTTCAGCCCCACGAAGAACTCTGTGTTGAAAAAGCCGGTATGGTCCGTGCCGTCATCAGGACGGCCAGTCTGGCTGGTGCACTCGGTGGTCTCGGGAAAGGAACAAAGCAGGCGGCGTGCCTCGTTCGCCAACGCGATGCTCTGAGCTGGGCCAACGCTCTGTTCGAGTTCGCCGCGCACCCAGAGAGAGCCTTCGTCGAGATGGGGAAGGAATTCGGATCCGATAAGGCCGCTGGTGGCGAGAAACACGCCAAGGATGAGGCTGACAACACCTAGGCCGATGGTTAGTCCGTGGTGATGAATGGCCCAACGGACGCCGTTCCGGTAATGCTTGCGCAGGAACTCCATGAAAGGGTTCTTCCACTCCTTCGCGCCCTTACTGAAGAAGAAGCTGGAAAGAACGGGGGCCAGGATGACAGAAAACAACAATGCGCCCAACAGCGCGAACGCCACGGTCCAAGCCATTGGGCGGAAGAGGCGGCCCTCGACGGCTTGAAGCGTAAATATGGGAAGATAGGCGGTGATGATGATGGCGATGGCGTAGAAGACGGGCCGTTGCACTTCGTGGGCGGCCTCGCTGATGCGCAACAACATCGGACGTCCGTTTTCTTCTTCACGCGCGAGATGGCGAACGATGTTCTCGACCATAACCACCGCCCCGTCAACCACCATGCCGAAGTCCAATGCCCCCAAAGAGAGCAGATTTGCGGGGATTTGTTTCAGATCGAGACAGATGGCGGCAAAGAGAAGTGAGAACGGAATGGTGACAGCCACAATCAGCGCACCGCGCGCGTTGCCAAGGAAAAGGAAAAGAATGATAACAACCAGGAAGATGCCTTCGCCCAGGTTGTGCAGCACCGTATGCGTGGTGAAGTGGAGAAGGTCGCTGCGGTCGATGAACGGAACGAGCGTAACTCCCTTGGGGAGAATCTGGCCGTTCAGTTGCTTCACCATGTTTTGGACACCGTTGAGCGTAGGCTGGGCGTTTGCTCCCTTCTGAAGCGCAACTATGCCGGAGACGACATCGTCATTGTCGAGGAGATGCCCGTCCTTGTCGTGGTACGTGTCGCCGAACTGCCCCAGGCGGATCATTGGCCCCTGCTCGACGACACCCAAATCTCTCACTCGAACCGGTGTGCCACCCTTCACCGTGACGACCGTGTTGCCAATATCCTGAATGTCACGGACCAGGCCCACCTCGCGCACATTGACCTGCTGTTCACCCTGCTGGATAAAGCTGCCGCCCCCGTTAGTGTTGTTGCCGCTCAGGGCCTGCTCCACCTGCCCGAGGCTGAGCCCGTAGTCGATGAGTTTGTCGGGATCGAGGCGAACCTGGTACTCGCGGGTAGGCCCACCGAACGGGTTAATGTCCACGACACCGGGAACGGACTTGAGATGCTTTTCCACCACCCAGGTTTCGAGCGACTTCAGGTTCATTACGTCGTACTCAGGGTTTGTGCTGCGCAGGGTGTAGAAATAGATCTGGCCGACAGGACTCCAGTCTGTTCCCATCTGCGGCACCACGCCGGCCGGTAGGCTGACCTGCGAAAGCCGTTCGAGAACACGTTCGCGGTTCTCAAAATCCGACGTGTCCTCTCCGAAGACCATCTCCACCGTGGAAAGTCCGAAGATCGACCAGGAGCGGACATGGGCTACGCCGGGAATGCCGTTCATCACGGTTTCAATGGGAATGGTGACCTGCTGCTCCACCTGCTCGGCTGAGATGCCCGGCCACTGCGCGATCACGTCCACGTAGTTGTTCGCCACGTCGGGATAAGCTTCCACAGGCAGGCGCTCGAACGACACGATGCCCCAGGCGAAGAGCAGAATTCCCACCGCCAGCACCAGAAATTTGTTCTGGAGTGCGAAGTCGACGAGTCTACGGATCATTGCGCCTCCGCCGTAGCCTCAAGTTCGAGAACGCGAGCAACCACCTGCTGCCCTGGCTGGATGCCCGAAAGAATCTCCTGCATGTTTCCGGGCAGCACGTCGCCCGTGGTCACTTCGACCCGCTTGAACTGGTTACTACCGGCAGGCTCGAAAACCCAGTCGCGATCATGCAGGTGCAAGACGGCGGTAGCCGGTACAGCGGCGTGTTCAGCCTTGGTGCGGCTAAGCAGCGTGGCCGTGACATACATACCCAGCCGGAAGTTGCCCGGATTTGGGACCTCGATGCGAACTTTCGCGGTGCGGATGGTCGGATCGAGCACGGGACCGATATCGCTCACGCGGCCCGTAAACACCCGGCCTGGATACGCACTGAGCTCAATCTGCGCGTCCTGTCCGAGACTGACCTTGGGAAGGTCGTTCTCATACACGTCGCAAATCACCCAGACCATCGACAAGTCAGCGATGGTGAAGGCCGTCGATGAACCGGAGTAGGTCACGCCAGCTGCGGCGGCATTAGTCACATTCTGTGTGACGATAACGCCGGAGATCGGCGCGTAGACGTTCACAACGCTGCTGGGGTGGTTCTTGTCCACACCAAGAGTCTTTAACTGCTGCTCCGCGGCCGTCAGGTCGGCCATTGCGTCGTCCTCCGCGTCCTGGGCCTGCTCCAGCATCGCCTGCGAAATGGCGCCGTGGGCGAAGAGATCCTTCGCGCGCACATACGCCTTGTTGGCCGCTAGCTCGTCGTTCACAGCCTTCAGGTAGGTATCAAATGCGTTGGTGACATCCGGGCTTTGCACTTTGAGAAGTAATTGGCCCTTATGTACGTTGTCGTCGAGGCGCGCGCGAATATCGACTACACGCCCACTGGCCAACGAGATGACCGGAACTTCGCGGTTGATGTCGGGAAAGACCGAGCCGGTGACGTCGAGCTTGTTAGGCGTTTCAACGTGCCCCGCCGTCACGAGGGGATACTGGTCAGGTTTTTGAACGCTGACGATTGCTCCGTTGCCGGCTTCCATCGTCGGCGATGGTTGCACCTCGCCGCTCGCAGGATCGAACTTCTTTCCGCAACCCACGAATGCCAGGCATCCGAGAAGACAGCAGACACTTTTCAAAAGAGAGGCGTTCATTAGGGGATCACCTCGCGGCCCACAGCTAGATTCAGTTGCGCAGCAGCCGTCAGATAAGAGCCAATCAGTTGCACGTAGGCCAATTGCACCTGGCGGTAGTCGCTTTGTGCATTGAGAAAGTCCAACAACGAAGCACCGCCGCGTTCGTAGGAGTAGGTGATGGTGTCGCGCACGTGCAAGGCTTGGGCGTTATATTGCGTCTTGTATGGCTTGAGCAACGCGATGTTGCTTTCGACCTCCGCATAGGCCGTATCTACGTCGGAAAACACTTGGGCGCGTACCGTCTCGCTGGCCTGGAGGCTGCGGTCGATGTCGATCTGGGTACGCTGCTTCTCGCCCTGGTTGCGGTCGAAGATGCGCAACGGAATGCTTACGCTGCCGCCGAGAGTTTGCAATCCGATGGGATTCGAATTATTAACCGCTGAATTCCACGTGTACCACACGCCAAAGGTCGGATCGGTCGATCCGTTGGCCACCGCTAGCTTGTGATTCGTTTTCGATTGCTGAATCGTCTCTAGCGCAGCTTCGAGGTCGGGCCGGTTGGCGAGCGCAATCTGGCGGAAATCGGCGAGCGGTTGCAGTGTCTCGGAGAAATCGAAGGAGCCGGAGACGTCGAACTGCGCCACCGGCGTCTGGTCATTCAACAATTGCAACAGTTGAATCTTCGCCGTGCGCAGGTTGACGATGGCCGTTTGCAGCTCGGATTCGTACTGCACGCGCAGAAGCTCGATGCGGTCGAGATCGATCTGGGCCAGATCGCCGGCCTTGAAGCGGTCCTGACTGATGGCGATGATTTTGTCGTAGTAGGCAAGATCGTCTTGCGCGAGCTTGACAACGGTCTTGGCCTCAAGAGTCTGAACGAACGCAGCGCGCAGCGTAAATTCAAGGGTGCGTTTCAGATCCTCATGCTCATCGGAAGCGATGTGCGTGCCTTGCTGTGCGCTCTGGAGCCGCAGCTCGCGCTTGTGGTCGCGCTCGTGCAGATAGCTAATGCCGGGTTCAACAAATGTCCCCTGCAACGGCTGCCAGTGGCCGCCGTTGGGAGCGATTTCCGTACCATCCACGGTTGTATTGAACTGTGGATTGGGCCGCAAGTGCGCCGTTATTTCCTCGGCGCGCGCCTCGTCCACAATGTCGGCATCGGCCTTCAACGCGGGACTGTTTGCTTCAAACTTGGCCTTGATCTGATCCCAGGTATAGCTTGTTTGCGCGTAGGCACATGGGAGATCGAAGCCTGCGAGCAAGACACAAAAACACAACCCGACCAGAAACTGGCGCGCAGTACGGAGTTCAAGAATCATCCTGATATGAACTTTCGAATGTGTGCGGGAACGTCAGCGAGCCGTCAGAAATGCCCGAACATCATCGCCAGTCCCGCGGATCGAAGCAGTTTCAAATTACTCAAGAAAATCGCCGAATCGTCACCCGAAAAGAGCGTGCGATTCCTCACACAGACTATTGCCCACAGCCGGTTTGAGCGACTTATCTTACGGACATTTCTCTTTATCTTTCGATATGGCCTTCTGCGTCAGGGTTGAAAAATGAATATCTTTTGTATAAACCTGAATACCGCGTCAGCAATGGGGCTCTGAGTGGCTTGATAGTGGTTGCTATGCGACCACGCAGTGCACCGAGATCTGGCATGAATAATCGTCGTCGCGCCAGCTCCCGCGGCATTCGCACAGCCATCGAGCGTCTTACCCTGGGCTTTGTGATCCTTTTGTTGGTTTGGACGTTCGTGATGCTCGTTCTCTATGAGTGGCCAACGATACACTCACACGCGAGATTATGGTGAACCATGAAGGCGATGCGCGCTACATCTTCCTTCCGCTGAGTACTGTCCCAGCTTGTGCCGCGTTATCCGAGGAATACCCTTCCCGGAGATTGGTCGGCTCTATGCTTCTGCGACTGGCGACCACGAAGTCGCCGTAGTAGAAATGGCCACCCTGAAAACCATCGCAACAGCCGGTCCGGTCAACTATCCTGATGGCCTCGCGTACTCCCCGGCTGCGAAAAGAGTGTTTGTTTCTGACGAGCATGGTGGAGTGGACGCGGTCATCGACGCCACGACAAATAAACTGATCGCGAAGATTCCGCTTGGGGCGGCACCGGCAATACAGTCTACGACGCCGGTTCAGGCGACATCCTCGTGGCAGTTCACGAAATCAATGAGCTCGGCTCGATCGATCCGTCTGCAATGAAGATCATCGGCCGGTACAAGCTTCCTGGAATTGAGAACCCCCACGGTATCGCGCTCGACGAAGCAGATCGACTGGCTTTCATTGCTGGGGAGGAAAACCATGCCTTGGGGGTGTTCGACCTCAGGACCATGAAACTTCTTTCTGTTGATCAGGTGGGCGATGATCCGGACGTTCTCGCCTTCGACCCAAGTCTGAGGTATCTGTGCGTCTCCGCTGAATCGGGGACCGTCACCGTATTTCAAGAAGCAGGGCGCAACCTGACCTTGTTTAGCCAATTCGATATGCCGCACGCCCATACGGTCTCCGTCGATCCAAAAACTCACCTGGTCTACTTTCCACTCGAGAACGTGCAGGGCCGTCCGCTACTCAGAATCATGCGGCCTTTCGTTCAGGCCCGATGAAAACCCGAAAAACGCTTGCTCTCGCACCACGAACAGATGATACAAACAAAGCGAAGATGCGTGTACAACCCGTGTACACAAACCCGCGTTCTTTGCGTTTCTTTCGTGTACGCTACAGTGCAACCCGATACCTTCATGTTGTTGAAGTTGCTGATTTAAGCGGCGCTTTCACGGCGATAACACGGGTTCAAATCCCGTCGGGGACGCCAAATAGAATCTGAGACTTCCAGCAGATGCCACCATCTGGCGTGGGCACAGATGGGCACAAAAATGCTCCGCAACTTACGCCGCGGAGCGAGCCAAACACTGTGTTTAGGCATTAACTCGCACGAAGTTCGTGGGCACAAATGGGCACAAAACGCTGCGGACGAATGCTATTTCTTTCGTGTCTCCCTGCTGACCAAGAGCCGCACGACCTTCGTTTGAGCCCTTCGCTTCTTGTCGGTGATCGCCTGAGTGTACGTGTCCAGGGTCACCCTCGCGGAAGCATGGCGAAGAAGTTCCTGCATAACCTTGATATCAGCACCCGTGGCGCGTAGCAAGGTCGAATACGTGTGGCGGAACGTATGCCATCCTAATCGGCCACTGATCCCGAGATTGATCGCGACGGGCCGGATGCCCTTCCGCATGATCGGTTGTCCCCAATATGGCAGGCGTCCTCGCGACTTCACACTGGCGAAGATCCAGTCGCGCCCTGTCCGGTACCGGGATTGGGCACGCCATATTTCTAGGGAACCTCTGAAGAACTCCCCAATCCGCAACTGTTGCGGGTAATGTGAAGTGAGGGAGAAGATCGCACGTGCGGCAGATGACATTGGCCCATCAGGCAGAGTTCCAGCGGTATGCGAAGAAGACACGTCGGGAGCAGTTTCTGGAAGAGATGAACGCGGTGATGCCTTGGGCCGAGTTACTGGCGCTGATCGAGCCGCACTATCCCAAGGGCGAGATGGGCCGCAAGCCGGTGGGACTGGACATCATGCTGCGGGTCTATTTTCTGCAGCAGTGGTTCGCCTTGTCTGACCCGGGCGTGGAGGATGCGCTGTATGAATCGCCCGTGCTGCGCCGCTTTGCGGGCATTGATCTGGGCCGGGCGCCGGTGCCGGACGAGACCACGATCTTGAACTTCCGCCATTTGCTGGAAGCGCGCGAGCTGTGCGGCCAGATGCTGAACACCGTGAACGGCTATCTGGACAGCAATGGGATCTGCATCACCACCGGCACGATCGTCGACGCGACCATCATCCACGCACCCTCATCGACCAAGAACCAGAGCCAGGAGCGCGATCCCGAGATGCACCAGACCAAGAAAGGCAACCAGTGGTATTTCGGCATGAAGGCGCACATCGGGGTGGATTCGAAAGAGGGCGTGGTGCACTCGGTCTGCTCGACGGCGGCGTCGGTATCCGATGTGCATATGCTGCCCGAGTTACTGCACGGCGGTGAAACGAAAGTCTGGGGTGACGGAGGCTATCAGGGGCAGACGGAGGCGATCCATGCGGTCGCGCCCGGGTCACAGGACATGACCTCACGACGGGTGAAGACGAAGGCGGGAGTGGACGAAGCCGAAAGGTGCAAGAACCGCACCAAGGCTCGCGTGCGCGCCAAGGTGGAGTGGTCGTTTCGAATCCTCAAGCGCGTGTTCGGCTTCACCAAGGTGCGCTACCGCGGCTTGAAGAAGAATCACGAGTGGCTGTGCGCCGCCTTCGCCCTGGTGAACATCTACCAGCACCGCAGACGGCTCGCCAAGATCAACCTTCGAACGGCCCCTGCGAGGGCGTAGTGTGTCCGCCGGGGCCAATCGTGCCTCCGGCGGATAAAACAGAACCAGCAATGGCCTCGAAACCGCCCATCCAGAGCCGACAAGACCCGAACTCACGCTGCCGGTGTTCGTAACTGCCTGTTCTTCAGAGGTTCCCTAGAGCCTCGGCTAGACAGTCGTCCATCGGAATGGGCCTTTGCGACGCCTCCGTCTTGCACGGTCCCACGACTTGCATCACGATGGAGCGGGTCACGCTGATCTCGTGTCGATCGAAGTGAACGTCGCTCCACTTCAGGCCAAACAGTTCACTCATCCGAAGGCCCGTACCCGCGGCCAACAGCACGAGTGTCCTCTCTCTTAGGGGCAGCGCCTCAATCAACCTTCGTACTTCGTCGGAAGTCAGGACAACCGGAATCTTCTTACGTTTTGCGCCTTGCCGCACGAGTCGAATTGGATTCGTGTCGCAGATTCCGTGGCGGACCCCATGGTTGAACAGCATGCTCATCAGGTTCCGAAGCTTGGCACAGCTCGCCCTCGCAAGAGGAAGAGACCGCAGCCAAAGCTCAACCTCTCCTGCCTTAAGCGTTTTGGTCAGGTGTTCATTCCAGCGTGGAACGATCCATTTCCGCAGGTTGCATTCGTAGCCGTTTCGAGTGGAGAAGGTGCGCCAGCCGAAATCAGTTCTGAGTTCGCGTTGCCGGAAATGCTGCACGAGATCTCCGATCGTAATTTCTGGCTGGGTTGATTTCAGGTCCGGATTGATTTCGATGCGGAGGGCAGCAACGGCTTGCCGTGCTGCGGACTCGTCGGCGATCTGGTCGGTTGAACCAACGACAATACGACGGTGGCGCCGTGTACCAGTTGGTCCCGGCTCGCGCCATCTGAACTCCCAGACTCCGGATTGATTATGACGCGCTCTGCGTACCAAACTTCCTTTTTGCATGATTGCTCCTTTCCCGAACCGTCAATTCCTGACGGCCCTGAAAGGAGCATTTTCGGCGCATATCCGGCGTGAGCGCGGCAGGTTATCGCTTTCCTGCGGAGGTGCCCTAAGGACATTCAGCATGCGCTGAGTCTTAAACTGGCGACTTGGGTAAAGGGGGCGGGGATCGGGGGCTCGTCTCCGCTCGAACCCTAACGAGTTTCTGCTGATCGCTGGTATGTTGCCGTTCTCTAGGGAATACTCTCAGGAACGTGTATGGGCCGTTGGCGGTGAATCATTGGACCCGACCTTTCTGAAAGTAATAGACCTTCGGCGAATATGTCGGCGAGAGAAGTGAGATCTGATGTTCACTGAGGCGGAGCCAAATTCGACCCAAACTGGCAGGCCGCTTACGTCTTTAGAGGTAGAAGAAGGCCTTCCTGGGTTAGCAGTTCCAGGATTCTTCTCTTGATTTCTTCCCTTGTCTTTCGAACGGTTTCGATTCCTTGACCTTTGGGGTCGGCCAATGGCCAGTCGTCCCGACGGAGACCGGGTACATAAGGGCACTCGTCCCCGCATCCCATCGTTATCAATGTGTCTGCACCCTGAGCTAGATCCGCTGTCAACTTCTGGGGCTTCGCGGAACTCAGATCGATTCCAATTTCGTGCATCGCATCCAGAACGACGGGATGGACGTGCTCGGCGGGCTGGGTTCCAGCCGAGATGGCACGGGCCTTTGCCGGATCTGCATAGCGATTGAAAAGGGCTGCCGACATCTGCGAGCGGCCGGCGTTGTGGATACAAGCAAAGATAAAAGTCCGCATTGAATACGTCCTCAAATGGTCCTGCAAATTGTTTAGCAATTATTGGCGGCCGATGTCATCAAGGTTGCGTTGCAATGCCATCTGATCGAGAGACGTGATCGGTAGGCAGAGGAAGAGGCTGATTCTGCGATCGAGAATGGAAAAAGCCATTTTGAACGCTCGATCTATCTCTTCCGGCGAACCTTGAACGGCCGCCGGATCTGGCACACCCCAGTGCGCCGTCATGGGCTGGCCTGGCCAGATCGGGCAGACTTCGTTGGCGGCGTTGTCACAAACGGTAAACACAAAATCGAGGTGGGGCGCATCCGGACCGGCAAATTCATCCCAGGATTTGCTGCGTGCTCCGGCGGAGCTCAGCCCCGCCTGCTCGATCTGCCGAAGAGCTTCCGGGCGAACTTTTCCGGAAGGATGGCTACCAGCACTGTAGGCACGGAATTTCGGGAGTCCTTTGCGATTCATGATGGCCTCGGCCATGATGGACCGCGCCGAATTTCCCGTACACAGAAAGAGTACGTTGTAACTGTCTTTCATCTTCATTCTCTCGTGAACTGCATCACCATTTCGAGTGATCGCAATCACGCTCGGCGAGCCAAGTATATGCTAATATCAGTGTATGCGTCTAGGCGTATTATCTGGACCTTAGTGGTTCGGAATCAAGGGAGCTTTCAGATGGCGAGAATGCAGGTATTTGATCCAGCGATGTGCTGTTCGACTGGTGTATGCGGACCGACGGTCGATCCTACGTTACCCCGATTCGCTGCCGATCTGGATTGGCTGAAGAGCAAGGGAGTGGAAGTCGAACGTTTCAATTTGGCGCAGCAGCTGGCCGCGTTTTCGGGCAATCCCAAGGTAAAGCAGGCATTGAACAGCCATGGCACCAAGAGCCTGCCCATGATCCTGGTGGACGGCGAAGTGAAGTCGAGCGGTGGATATCCGAGTCGAGCGGATCTGGCACGGTTTGCCGGAGTTGGATTTGAAAGGGCTCCTGAACCCGTTGCAGCGCCTCAGGAACTGGTCGGAATTTCGATCAAGGGGAAATAGCGTTGATTGCATCCGCATCAGCTACGCGGAACCTCCTCTTCACCGGCAAGGGTGGCGTCGGCAAGACTTCCATAGCCTGTGCAACGGCAGTTTCCCTGGCCGATGCGGGCAAGCGCATCCTGCTAGTAAGCACCGATCCCGCTTCCAATCTCGACGAAGTGCTCGCAACTGAGATCGGAATCCATCCGACTGCTATTGAAGGTCTTTCGGGCCTCAAGGCTATCAATATTGATCCGGTGATGGCCGCTCATGAGTACAAGGAGCGGGTTGTCGGCCCGTATCGGGAACTGTTGCCGGAATCAGCCATTATGAGTATCGAGGAACAACTCTCCGGCGCGTGCACCGTCGAAATAGCCGCATTCGATGAATTCGCCAAGCTTCTTGGCGATCCGGAGGTCACGGCAGACTTCGACCACGTCATATTCGACACCGCTCCGACTGGCCATACATTGCGTCTGCTGCAGTTGCCGACAGCGTGGAGTGATTTCATAGCAACCAATAACTCGGGGACATCATGTCTCGGGCCCCTAGCTGGACTGACGGCACAGCGGGAACTCTACGAGCGAACCGTTGCGGCACTCTGTGATTCGGGTACTACGGCCGTATTCCTCGTGAGCCGCCCTGAAATGACCTCGCTTGCGGAAGCCGATCGCACAAGCGAGGAACTGAGGGCGCTCGGAATCAAGAATGAGCACCTGATTGTGAACGGGGTATTTCGGGCGAGCGCCCCAGAAGACCGAATTGCCGCAGCCCTCGAGCAGCGGGGAGTAGATGCTCTGGCGGCGCTGCCGACAGGGCTGAGCGCGCTACCACGCACGGATATCCCCCTTGTGGAACACTCGTTGATTGGAATTCCCGAGTTGCGCCGATTTGCGAGCGGAACAAACGGAACCTCCAGCAACGTTTCCGCGCAAAAGGTTGAATTGCCGCCCGCTGTGAGTGCCTTGCTACCTGAGATCGCAAACCCCGGCAAGGGCGTCATCATGACGATGGGAAAGGGTGGCGTTGGAAAGACCGCTATTGCCGCGGAAATTGCAGTGGCGCTCGCAGCGATGGGACATCGCGTACACCTCACCACCACCGATCCCGCGGCCCACATTCTCCAAGCGGTTTCTGAACCGATTCGGAACCTGCGCATCAGCAGAATCGATCCAGTTGCAGAAGTTGAGGCATATAAGTCCGAGGTGATGGAGGAAAGCGGCAAGGGCCTGGACGCCAATGGTCGCGCGCTTCTGGAGGAAGACCTGCGCTCTCCCTGTACCGAAGAGATCGCGGTCTTCCGTGCATTCGCGCGGGCTATCCACGAAGGAGACGACGGATATGTGGTGATCGATACAGCTCCGACCGGCCACACACTGCTCCTCCTCGATGCAGCCAATTCCTACCATCGGGATGTAGAACGAAATCTGACCTACATTCCGGAATCAGTCAGAAAGCTGCTACCGCGATTGCGCGATGAAGTCTACACCAAGATTCTCATTGTCACGCTTGCTGAGGCGACGCCGGTCCACGAAGCCGCTCAGCTTCAAGGAGATCTGGAACGAGCCGGCATTCGGCCATTTGCGTGGATTATTAACCAGAGCTTGTTGGCTACGGGTACGCGAGATCCAATCCTGGCAGAACGTGCTGTTCTTGAGATTCGTTACATTGAGGAAGTCCGAACCAAATATGCGAAGCGGATTGCACTGATCCCTTGGAAGCTCGACTGTACACCGGGAACCATTGGGGCAGTTGAACTGGCACAGACAGGAGTGAACTTGTGACTGAACTTGAGAAGTACTGTAAGGGGCTCGCCGATATCAATCGGCTACGGATTCTGAACCTGCTGATCCGCGGTGAATTGTGCGGATGCGACATCCAATACGTGCTTGAGTCGTCGCAACCAAACGTCTCGCGCCATCTGCAGTATCTGAAGAATTCCGGCTTGGTTCTGGATCGTCGCGACGGGTACCGGGTGTATTACCGTCTCGCGGAACCGCGTTTGGGATTGCGGAAGCCTCTCTTTGAGTTCCTCCAGCTCGCATTCAAGGGCGACGAACCCTTCAGGAGCGATGCGAAGAGGCTGAAGGAAGCAATCAACCAGGGCGCCTGCACGCTGAGTGAGATGAGCAGTTCGACGGCGCTCGTCTCTCCCAAATCTGCAGACTCCGCGCGGGCCTAATCAAGGATCGATAAGAAAACGAGGGATAGCATGGCGGCTGCTCCAAAGCGATTGAACCTGTTCGAACGATATCTGACTGTCTGGGTCGGGCTCTGCATGGTCGCAGGCCTGTTGTTAGGCGAGTTCGTCCCATCGTTGATCAGCCAGCTCCGCACCATGGAGTTCGGGAAAGGCAGCCAGGTCAATGTGCCAATTGCCGTCCTGATCTGGCTCATGATCATTCCGATGATGATGAAGGTCGATTTCGGTGCGATCCAGAATGTCGGCCAGAAGCCCCGAGGACTCTTCGTTACCTTATTTGTGAACTGGCTGGTGAAGCCGTTTTCCATGGCCCTGGTCGCCTGGTTGTTCTTCCGCCACTTCTTCGCGGCTTGGATCGGTCCCGCGGATGCGGACCAGTACATCGCCGGATGCATCATCCTTGCCGCCGCGCCGTGCACTGCCATGGTCTTTGTGTGGAGCTACCTCACAGATGGTGACCCGGCCTACACGCTCGTGCAGGTCTCGGTGAATGACTTAATCATGCTGTTTTTGTTTGCGCCGATCGTGCGGTTTCTTGTGAGAGGAGCTTCGTCGCTCGATGTTCCCTTCATCGTGCTACTGTACTCGGTGATCGCGTTCATTGTGATCCCGTTGACCGTTGGGGTCGCACTCCGGCTCTGGCTCACTCACACCCGGGGCAGGCAATGGTTCAACGAGGTCTTCCTGCCGAAGTTCAGCCCGGTTACGATCCTGGCTTTGCTCGCCACCTTGGTTCTGATCTTCGGCTTTCAGTCTGAAAACATCCGCGGTCGCTACCTCCACGTACTCCTGATTGCCATCCCGATTCTGATTCAGGTGTACTTCAACTCATCGCTCACCTATGGCCTCATGCGCTGGCTGAAGGTCGAGCACTCGGTCGCCGCGCCCGGCGCGCTGATTGGCGCGAGCAATTTCTTCGAGCTCGCCGTCGCGACGGCAATCGCCCTATTTGGCCCTGGTTCGGGTGCAGCACTGGCTACCGTGGTCGGTGTGCTCGTCGAAGTCCCAGTGATGCTCTCGGTCTGCAAAGCCTGCAACAACACAAGACACTGGTTCCCCGCAACTCAGCCGGCGGTCCGCCACGAAACTGCGTCACAATAGGAGCTTCCCATGGAATGCTACCAGTGCTTACAGGATGGAATTCAGCGGGATGCAGTGGGCCTATGCCATCACTGTTCCGCAGCCCTGTGTTCCGATCACATCTTTGCAGTCGAAGAGCCACTCATGCTCAAACATCTGATGGTTCCGTCCACAATCTTTCCCAAGAAAGCGCGTCTGATGCTGTGTAGTACATGCAAAGCAGCTTTGGACCAGCTGCAGCCTGAACCAGCTACGTTGGCTGATATCAGCCGATAGTCCGATGATGGCCCCATTGGCCCCGCAGCGGGAAGACTTCGGACGGCACGATGAATCATGCGAGGCGCTTGCGGAAGAGAGTGCCGGCCACGGTCATACAGACCAGCCCAATCGTGAGCAGTGGCCAGTATTGTGGCCAGAAGAGCGAAGGGCCTCCACCTTCCAGAAAACTACCTCGAAGAACGATCAAAAAATAGCGCAATGGATCGAGCAGTGTAATGTATTGCACTGCCCGGGGCATGTTTGCAATGGGAGTGGCAAATCCGGAGAGCACGATTGCCGGCACCATGAATAGAAAGACCCCAAGCAGGCCTTGCTGCTGCGTAACCGCCAAAGACGAAATCATCAATCCGATGCCAACCGTGGCGAAAAGAAAGCAGAGCAGGCCGATGTAGAGGCCAATCAAGCTTCCCGTGAAGGGGACATGGAACCAGAACACGGCCATGAAGACAATCAGCGATCCTTCCGCCGTGCCAACCAGAAATCCCGGTAGCGCCTTTCCCAGCAGAATCTCCGCCGGCGGCATTGGGGTTACGAGGAGTTGATCGAACGTCCCCATTTCGCGCTCACGCGCTACGGAGAGTCCCGTCGTTAGCATACTCACCAGCAGCGTGAGGATGCCGCATATCCCTGGGACGATGAACCACCGGGAATCGAGATTGGGATTGAACCAGGCCCGGTCCAGAAGGACGGTTGAAGGCGCTTTCCTTCCGTTCTGCTCTAGTTGTGCCTGATTGAACTCAGTCACGATGGATTGCACGTAGCCCATGGCAATGGCGGCGGTGTTAGAGTCTCTCCCATCCAGAACAATTTGAACGTGTGCCGGTAGCCCGCGCTCCAGGTCCGCGCTGAAGTTCGGACCAATATCCATGGCCATCAACGCCGACTTGTTATTGATCGCCTGCTCTACCGTTTTCTGGTTATAGACGAATTGCACCAGATCGAAACTGGGCGCGCCGGCGAAACGCGCGACAAGTTCTCGCGAGACTTGCCCTTGGTCTTGGTTGTAAACGACAAATGGAACGTGCTTCAGTTCGAAGGTCGCGGCATAGCCAAACACAATCAGTTGAATGATTGGCGGACCGATGAGAACGGCGCGGCTGGCGGGGTCACGCAGAAGGGCCAGGAGTTCCTTAAGGACAAGCGCCAGGACGCGCAGAACCCTTGCTCTCATCAGTCCAACCTCTTGCGGAATCGCAGTACGGATAACCCGAGAAAGACGATGCAGAGTACGCCCAAGCCAAATAGGTTGGGCAGAATGACGGACCAGAGGTCCCCGGCAAGAAACGACGTTTGCAGCGCGGCCACAAAGTAGCGTGCAGCTACGATGTGCGTCAGGATCTGTATTGGCTCCGGCATGGAGCGTATGTCGAACAGGAATCCGGACAGGATGAATGCAGGCAGAAACGTAGTGACAATGGCAACCATCGCGGCGACAAACTGGCTGCGTGCCAAGACGGAGATCGCCCATCCCATGCCAAGAGCGGTGAGCAGAAAGAGCGCAGCCGTCCCAAAGAGAATCGCCAACGATCCGCGCAGTGGAACGTGGAACAGGAAGACCGCCATTGCAGTCGAGAGCATCATGCCGCCCATGCCCATCACGAAATACGGAACCAGCTTGCCTAGCAGAACTTCGGTCTTTGCCACTGGGGTGACCATGATGCCTTCCATGGTGCCGCGCTCCCATTCACAAGCTACGACCAGCGCCGTCAGTAGAGCGCCAATGAGTGTCATGATGATGGCAATGAGCCCCGGAATCAGATATTCCCGGCTGGTGAGCGCTGGATTAAACCATATGCGCACGTCCGCGACGACGGGAACGGCGAGCGGCTGGCCCTGAAGCATCGCCTGCTGTTGCAACCAGGTCTGCCACGTTCCATTCACGTAGTTTTGAATGATGCGCGCCTGATTGGCATCGACACCGTTGACGGTGAGGCGAATCGGGGACTCGCCCGAACTCAGAGCCTTCCGTGAGAAGTCGCTGCGTAACCAGAGAATGGCCTGAACGCGGCCCTGCATCATGGCTTGCTCCGCGGATGCCTGATCGGGGTAGCGTGCCGGATGGAACCAGGGTGAATGGTCAAGTTCTCCGAGAAAGGACGCGGTCAGGTAGGTCGGCTGCTCCACCACCTCGGCAACAGGAACGTTTCGCGCATCGAGTGAAACACCATATCCAAAAATCAGCAGCAGAACCAAAGGCAGTACGAAGGCAATGGCGATGCTCGAAGGATCGCGAACGATCTCATACACCTCCTTGCGCATGAGGCCCTTGACGCGCATCCGGTTCATGATGCCCTCCGGCTGACGCGCTCGTGTTCTTCAATGAGTGAGATGAAGGCATCTTCCATGCTTGGGTTGGGCTGATCCGCGCGCCGAACCCTGCCCTTAATCTCCGTGGGGGTACCTTCCGCGAGCACCTCTCCCAGTGACATCAGGACCAGCCGGTCGCAGTACTCTGCCTCCTCCATAAAGTGCGTGGTCACCAGGCAGGTGGTGCCGCCTTGGGCAAGCGCATTTACGCGGGCCCAGAACTCCCGTCGCGCCAGCGGATCAACGCCCGAGGTCGGCTCATCGAGAAAGAGGATGCTCGGCTCGTGCATCAGAGCGCAGGCCAAGGCGAGGCGCTGCTTGTAACCAAGAGGCAGATCGGCGGCGTTCATGGCGATGTAGTCTGTGAGTTCGAGTTCTTCGAGCGCCCACCTGATTCGGTCTCGCTTGCGGCGGTTCTGGAGGCCATAAACGGTGGCGAAGAAGGACAGGTTCTGCTGGACGCTCAGAGCGCCGTAGAGAGAGAACTTTTGCGAGACGTAGCCGATGCGCGCTCGCGCTGATGCTTCGCCCGTGCGGAGGTCGGCGCCGGCGACTCGCAGGGTTCCCGAAGAGGCTGGCAGCAATCCGCACAGCATGCGGAAGGTTGTGGACTTTCCAGCGCCGTTCGCTCCGAGCAGTCCGAAGATCTCTCCTCTGTGCACAGAGAAGCTAACGTCCTTCACTGCTGCAAAAGAGCCGAAGTAGCGGTAAAGGCTCTTCACCTCAACAACCGCGGCATCATTGCCTGCTGTCTCAGTGGCCGGAGGCAGGGGAATGGAATGATGCGGATTTCGATTGAAAAGCAGGCTGACAAATGCATCTTCGAGCCGGGCCGGGACAGGCTTCGATGGCCCCTGGACTGCCAGGCCCGCCGGCAAAGGCGGCGGTTCAACCTTCTTCGTGACGATGCGCAGTCCATCTCCCTGGATCACTGTATCCACCACGTCCGGCAGCCGAGCGATCTGAGACTGAAGCGCACGCGGAGCGATCGGAACTTCTCCGAGAAGGAAGGAATGACCCTGCATGGGCGCGATGAGGTCCGAAGGGCTTCCTTGCGCAAGAATCTCTCCTTCGTGCAGGAGAAGGACATGGTCGCATCGCTCGGCTTCATCCATGTAGGCCGTGCTCAAAAGGACGGTTACCTTTTCATGGATCACCTGTTGCCGGATGATGCTCCACAACTCCCTGCGCGAGATTGGGTCCACGCCGACGCTGGCCTCATCGAGAAGCAGAACCTTCGGCGGATGAATCAGGGTACAAGCCAGTCCGAGCTTCTGCTTCATTCCACCGGAGAGCTTCCCGGCCCGGCGCGCGCGAAAGGGACCGAGTGCCGTCATGGTGAGCAGATCATCGAAGCGCACCTTTCGGCTGTCTTTTGGGATATTGTGCAGATCGGCAAAGAGCGTCAGATTCTTTTCGACGGTGAGATTCTCATACAGGCCAAAGCGCTGCGGCATGTAGCCTATCTTGGCCTGGAGTTGCAGCGCTTCATCTGGTAGCGCATGACCGAGCACGTGAATCGTCCCGGCATCCGGTTGAAGGATGCCGGCAAGAAGACGAAGAAGTGTTGTCTTGCCCGCTCCGTCCGGACCGATGAGCGCAGTCATGCTGCCTTCGGCGACCTGGAAAGAGACGTCCTTCAGCGCATCCTTGCGGCTTGGTCCTTTACCGAAGGATTTGCTGAGATTTTTGACAACAATCACGCCCATCTCATTTTCCCTCGCACGGATGAGCATCGATTCCATGAGCAGGATTGTTGCTCAAAGGGATGATGACCGTGGCCGGCATTCCCAGGCGCAGACGATGATCGGGATTGCAGGCATATATGCGCACTCGATAGACAAGCTGGGAGCGCAATTCAGTGGTTTCTACATTCTTTGGCGTGAACTCCGATACCGGCGAGATGAATCCGACCCAACCAGTGAAGCGTTGCCCGGGAAAGCTATCCACTTCAATCCATGCGCGCATGCCCAGAGCGACCCTGCCCATCTGCGTTTCGGGCAGATAGGCTCTTACCCAGAGGGGATTGTCGAGAGCCAGAGTGAAGACCGGTGTCTGCGGGGTAGCCATATCGCCGGGTTCCAGAATCCTGTTCTGGATCACTCCCTCGGCAGGTGCATAAAGCTGAGTATCTGCCAGCTGCTTTTCGGCGAGCGACAGCGCCGCTCGGTCAGCCTGAAGAGTAGCCTCCGCCGCGGCGATGTCCTCTTTGCGAGGGCCGATCACGGCGAGTTGCAGGGATTGCTGTTTGGCGGCAAGGATCTGCTCGGTGGCGGCGAGGTCAGCCTTCTGCGCCAAGTAGGAGCGCTCTGCATCGTCCCGAATCTGTAACGAAACGTACTGCTGCTTCGCCAGGGTTTGCTGGCGGTGGAAAAGTAATTCTGCATTTTTCACATTGGCCTGTGCGGCGGCAACATTGGCTTCGGCCGCGGCCACGTCTGCACGCGCCTCAGCAATCTCCTCAGGCCGGCTCCCAGCGTGCAGCCTCGCCACAACCTGCTGCTGGGCCGCGACAAGAGATCGGTCCCGTGCGGCGGCATCTGAAAAGCGCTGCTGCACCAACTGGCCGATAAGCTGCCCAGCGTGCACAACGCTGCCTTCATCTACAAGCAGCTTGTCAATTCGCTCATTGTCATTAAAAGCGATTTGCACCTGACGGATGTCGACGTTTCCATAAATTATGACGCTGTCCGTCGGGGCGTCCTTCTGGTGAAGCCTTCGCCAGATGAAGAATCCCGCGGCAGCGAGGATCACAAGTGCCAGGATGGAAATGCGCTTTCTGACCGAAATCATACGAACTCCTTCAACTCTCGCTGTTCAATGGGAGGTGCTGCCATCGAGCAGAGAATTGATGTTTTCAATATCCAGAGGCGTCAGGACTCCGGCTGCCGCCTTGAGCTGGGTTCTGGCTACCAATTGCGTATAGAGAGCCAAGTAATAGCTGCGTTGCGCCGCCGCGTAATTCGTCGTCGAAGTCAGCAGATCGATAATTGATCGGCTCCCGATCTCGTATCCTTTGCGGGTGCCGTCGAGGGATACCTTCGCGGAGGTGACCGACTGCTTGGCGGCACGGTAATGAGCTACGCTGTTTACGAGATCGAGAAACGCCGTTTGCGTATCCAGCTTGATCTGGTCCTGCGTGTTCGCGACATTCTCTCGGCTCACTCGCGCCAGTGCCTGGGCCTGGTGAATGCTTGCGCGCGTGCGTCCACCTTCAAAGATCGGAATCGAAAGATTTAGGGATGCACCCACCTGGTCGATGGCAACGGGCGGTATCAATGTGCCTGCGGCGTGCTGTCCGATTCCGGTCAATGTCAGCGTTGGCCATCGCGCCCGCTCGGCATACTGAACCTGTTGTTCGGAAACCTGAAGTGCCGCCCGCGCCTGCTGCAGCAGAGGCTGGTTCTTAAGGGCGGCAGCGACCCACGCGTCCACTGTATCGGGCTGGGGACCGATTGCCTCGAGAGTTGTTATGTCCCGCAAAGTCCCGACTGACTGGTGAGTCAGACGTTCCAACTGGTTCTTTGCTACCGCAACCGCATTCTTCGCCGCGATCACGTCGGCATTCGCGGCATCCAGCTGTGCCTGTGTCTCCTGGACTGTGATGATGTCCCCGGTGCCAACCCTCAGGCTGGTGTTCGTCTGGTCGAAAATGCTCTCGAGCAACTCGACCTGCTGCTGCGTGACCCGCTCGTTTGCCTGCGCCTGCAATGCGCCGAAATACGCCTGTGTGACCTCCAGCGCGACAAACTGTTGCGCATATGCCAGGGCGGCCTCACTTGCCTGAATCCGGCTGTCCGCCTGCCTCATCGCAATCAAGCTCTGGCCATCGAAGAGAGACTCCGTGAGACTGGCGCTAAAGATATCGGAGTGATACCCAGTGGAGATCGTCTCAGCACCGAAACCTGTTACGCGTCCCGTGTTCATGCCCCCGCTGGTAAACGCGTTGATATGAGGAAGCAGCGCCGAACGCGCCAGCGGCTTACCAGCCAGATCGGCATCCAGCTGTGCGCGGGCCTGTGCAATCAGCGGAGAGGAACTAGCCGCCTGCTGATAGGCGGTTGCCAGGTCCTCCACGGCCGTCTGCGCTACGGCCTGCGTCGCGCTCCACGGGACCGCGAGGAGGGCCGATGAGAGTGCCCAGAGAAAACGTCTAAGCTGAATGGAATTCCTCCCTCCGGGCGAGTTGCAGAAAATGCTTCTGATCGAAAACACTGTCATTTCACTCCACCTGGGTGCGCCATCGTTCCGTTCCAGATCCGCAGTGCGACCTTACTAGACACCTTGAAGCACCTCGAAAATTGACTCCGCATCACCGATGACCTTGGTTGCCAAAGCAAGCCTGACGATGCGCACCGTCTCCATGACTTTCTCGGCCGCGATGCCCTGTACTTTCGCTTTGTTTGCCATCGCCTGGATGCAAGCCCTGCTGCTGCCTGCAAGAGCAGCTGCTAGATAGATCAGTGTGCGAGCTTCTTCGTCGAGCCCACCTTCAGCAGGCATCGCGTAAGCCCGTGAACGAAGATGCTCATAGAGCAGACCTTCGTCGACCGCAGCCGCTTTCTCAATGGCCGGCGGGACTGATCCCATGGCTTTGCGCATCATTCCGAAAACCTGTTCTACAGTTGGCATCTGATCTGAATTCATGAACTTCTCCTCTCAATCGAACAAAAATCATCTTTGCCGCTCGACGCTACGGGTGGGAGGCCACACTCGTCGGCGCTTCCGACGGGAACGCGATGGCGGCCTGCGGTAGGGCTAAGAAACTGGAATCCATTTCGCAAATTCGTCTGCCAAGCACTGTGTGCGCCGCGTCGAATGCGGCCTCTTCAATGTGCTTGCGATCTGCTTGAATACCAAGCTCCCGCAGCGTCACCAGAAACTCGCGATGACTGCGGCCGTGGCGATAATCCGGCTCACGGGGCGGATGTTTCAGGACCTGATCGGCTAGATCAAAGTCGAAATCAACAAGGAGTGTGCCGTGCACAAGCTGCGCCTTCCAGCGTCTGGCCAGGGCATTTCCTGAAATCTTGCGGTCGCCAACCGCCACGTCTGATGTGCCCCGCCGAACACCGGCAATACCGAGATTGGCGAGAATTGAGCCGACCAAGTTCGTGCCTTCTTGAAAGGAGGCGGCCACGTCGAGGTGGGGCGGCGCCGGGGTGATCAGCGTGTAGTTGAAGACTTCGCTCTTCTCCAGGACAGCGCCCCCTCCGCTGCATCTCTTCAGAATCGGGACTCCTTGTGCAGCACAAGCATTTGTGTCCGCCACATCCCCGGCGCGCTGGCTTGAACCCATTACGATGGCAGGGGAATCGCCCCACCAGAAACGGAGCAGGCGATTTCCCGTTGCGTAGGCAGACTTCGCCCGCGCCTCGTCAAACGCGAGGTTTTCTTCGATGCTCGGAGCCGACCAACAGAGAAGTTCCATCATTCTCCCCGGCTGGCGCCGCCCCTGAAGCTCCGGTAGGCATGAAGCAACGCGGCCCGGTACTCTGCCTCTTGTTCGCTCTCAATGTGGTGGTAGAGCTTCACTGCCGCGAGCAGTGCGGCTCCATTTGCTTCGGTGGCCCCGATGCCGCGTTCAGCACACTGTTCGAAGATCAGCGGCAGGCCGGCAATCCTCAGAGTTTTTCCGTCAATCGTGATGGTGCCGCCAGGCATGGGGCTTGCGCAGGAACACTGCGGTGCGTTTACGGATTCCACTTTGTCAGCGCTCGCGGAGACCTCGCTAAGAACGGAATCCACCTCGGCTGCAATTCGCTCGGCAACGGCCCAAACGGCCTCCTTGTCAAATTCGTCCATCTCTCGACAGGATCGGTGACACGATGGACCTGCCGTTCCCAGGATTTCCGAAACAGTCAGAGCTCTGCTCACTGGGCCGCTGTGCTGCTCTGTGCCCCACTTGGCACACTGTTTTGCGCAGCCGTCGATGGTGATGGTCGGATGGGTCCGTGCAAAGTTCCGCTCTCCTTCGTTACCCGCAAGGAACAACGGGAGACAGAGTGTTACGGTCATATCCGGTCGCAGCAGTTCCAGCACTCGCCTCGTCGCCAGGCGCGAAATCGTCCCTTCGGTGATTGCCTCACCACTGCACGAAATGATGCCAACCTTCGCCACTGTCTCGCTCATCGCGCTGCCTCCCCATTCGTGTTCAGAACCGCCGCTTCGCACACCGCCGCCTCTGCAATGTGCCGGGTAATCGTCCACCCCTCATCGGTAAGAGCGGTGGCACTCCCCGGCTTCGCTCCGCGGAAGTCTCTGAAAGCTTCGGCGACCTGGATGGCCTTCGTCACTCTTCCGCCAGCCATTTCGACGTTCTTCTGCGCGCAGGCCTTAGCGCATCCATCAATCGTGATGCAGGCATGGCTCCGCACAGCCTCGACGGCTTCGGCATCGCCTTTCACCAGCAGCGCCAGACAAAGAGTCGTGGTCGTCCCCGGAGCCAACTCGTCAGTAACCAGGTAAGTGGCTTCGCGTCCGATCAGTCCGTGAACTTTCCCGATCCCGCTGCACGGAATCACCAATACATCGCCTTCTCTTGGTTCACTTCTCATTCCACGCACCCTTTCAAGCCTCTTCTGCCTTGCGTTTGACGATCTCTGCATAGGTGGCACCGTCGTGGAGCAGGCCCAAATCGTCCGACCAATGAGTCAGCTTCAATTCGACGAGCCATCCGCTTCCGTAAGGGTCTTCGTTGATCAATCCGGGATTGGCAATTACTGCTGGATTAACAGCGGTCACAGTACCGCTCGCAGGCGCGACAATTTCGAACACTGCCTTGGCCGACTCCACGCTGCCCAATTCTCCGAACTGCTCTACCGCGTCCTCGGCTTTGGGTGGATCGAAGAAATTGATGTCGGTCAGGCTCTGCTGCATGTAATCGGAAATGCCGATTCGCGCCACTCCATCGAGCACGCGCACCCAGACGTCGTTCTCATTGAAGAAGTAGTCCACCGCTGGAATCCGGAACTCAAACTTGTCGTGTGCGACTATGAGGTATTCCGTTGGCGGCTCGAAAGAAGTATCAGGCTCCCGGGTTGCTTCAGGTGCGTTCAGGTTCCGCAGTAGGTCATCCGCGATCGATTGCGCCAGCGCAATACTTTCAGGTCCCAAGCTGAGCGAAGATTCCAATGGCCGTCCCAAGGCCTTTACGGCGTCCGTGACAAGATCTTTTCGCTCCACTCTTGCTTCCAGTCCGGCAGCGAGCCGGCTGGCGCAGCGCGTCGAGCAGCCATCCACGACAATCAGCGCACTTTCCGTGAGCGACTTCTTGTACCGCGCCGGCGCCCGGTTCAGCAATACGGGGCAGATGATTTCGCTTCCCGTGGCGGCTGCAAAACGAATCGCCACCTCCCGAGCCACCGAACCTTCCGGCTTGTCCATACCGTTGCAAGAGAGAATCGCGCGTTTCATTGGCCGCTCCCCGGAGTGTGCAGCTGCTTGATGAGCGCGATGATCTCCGGCTTGTTCGGAAACGAGAGGGCCTCCGGCCCGCAGGTCTTAGAACAGGCTCGGCAAAAGACGACACAGTTGTTCGGATTGGCGACGACCAGTTTGCGGTCCCCTTCGCGTTGCTCAAATACCCGATGAGGACAGAAAGTGTCGCACTCCATACAGAAGTTGCACTTCTGGTAATCAATGGTCGGGAACCATGGAATCTTGTCCCGCGGAACGCCCATAAATGTTGCCTCAGACATCTTCCTTTACCCCCATCTCGCGCAGTGCGGCCGCAACTTTCTCAACGGCCTGCTCGGTTGACATATCGCGGATATCGAGCGGAGTCATATCCCGCTTTACGTCCATCCCCTTTTGAGCGAAGGCGTCCCGGAACATCTTGTACTGCATATTCGGCGCGCAGGCGGCGATGACCAGAGGGCGTTTTGCCTCAAGAAAATCGCCGAGAAAGCGATCGCCGTCCTGCTCACAGAGCTGCGGATGAATCACGCCGAACTCAACCGGCAATTCCACCCGAGCTCGGTTAATAAAGTCCCAAATGTCCATCTTGGAAAAACCAGGACATTTGCCGGTGCATACACACATCACCAGTCCAGGGCGTTGGTCAGCCATTGGATTGTCCTCCCGCTTCGCGCAGCATCTCCTGAATCTCTTCCGGAGACGGGATGCGCCCGGCGCTCTTCACCTTGCCGTCGATCGCGAGGCCGGGAGTCATCAGGATTTCGAACTTCAGGATGTCCCGGATGTCCGTCACCTTTTCGATTTCGGCACTCAGGCCAAGTGACCGAACCGCTTGCTCGGCATGCGCCGTCAGAGTCTTGCAGCGGGTGCAGCCGGTACCCAGTATCTGAATCTTCATCGCTACCTACGACCTTTCGACCCACCGCGCGGATTACCCTTCACTCGGGTCTTAATATTTCCTTATTGGCCAATTTGCCATGTTTTGGAGGAGCTCTACCGTGACAGCGGTCACAACGCTGGCTCTTACAGACCTCGGTCAGGCGCATAGCCTGTTTTCAGTGGGTTAGCGCAACCTATCCAATTGCGCACTTCTTGCCGGCTTTCCGTCCCCGGCACTGGCGCGGGCCTCAGAAAGATGGCGATTTCAAATCTAGGCTGGTCCAGCAAAGGTAGAGTCCCAGCGCAATAAATACGGTTCCAGTGATTCTCCGGGCCCAGACCTCGAGAAGTGCAAGGCTCTCAAATGCACGAGCCGCTTTGCCGGTACCGGCCGATGTAAGTAGCGCGAACCCAAGCACCGGAATGGATGTACCGAGTCCATATACGACCGGCAAGGCCGCCGAGGAACCTGAAACAGTCGCAAGCGGGATCAGGGTCCCAAAGAACAACGCTGCAGAGATAGGACAAAAAGACAGAGCAAAGAGGATGCCTAAGGCAAATGCTCCGCCAAATCGCACGCCAGTCACGCCCTCGCGGAGGCGCGCCGTGACGGGCAAGGCAAATGATGGAAAGCGAAGCAGTTTGACTAGAAACATGCCAGCCAGCACCAAAATCGGCCCCAGAAACTGATTCACGTTACTCATCAACAATGTCGTCACGCGAGGCACCGAAAGAATGCTACTCACGATCACGATCCCGATTGCGGCATAAGCAACGGCTCGGCCGATCGCGTAAAGAAGTCCGCTGACTAGAACATCCCGCAGATTTCCCGCCCTTCTCGAAATGTAGGAGACGGCCGCGATATTTGTTGCGAGCGGGCACGGGCTGATCGCGGTCAGAATTCCCAGCCACGCAGCTGAGGACACTGCGGCCCAATGGCTAAGCATGTCCATCGGCTCCGAGGTAGGCTCGTACTTCCTCCACCACGTAGTCTCTTAGCGCGTTATCGTCATGCTGGATTTGCCAAACCTGCTCAAGGGCCTTGAATTCCACTTGCTTTCCATCCCTGAACTTCACGAGCACAAGCGCATTCCAATAGACCTGATAATCAGTCGCATAATGCCGATTCGCGGGGTCTTCGATATCCACCGAACTCCACAAAAGGACGTTCTTTTGGAGCGAATCCGGAAACCCTACATGAACAGCATCCTGCGCAACTACTTCGACCCTTCGACAAGCAGGACAGCGGCGGTGTCCGTGAAAGTAGTACGCGACAACCTTGGTCTGGGGGAGTATTGGGACGGAATCGCTGGTGGAGGAACTTGGCGAATTTGCCGTCGCCTCCACGCTTTGCTTTCCAGCGGACGGACCGGACGCGGTGAACTTCCGGATCGTGAAAACCGAAATGCAAGCGAGGATGAATAAAAGGAGTGCCGATCGAACTAGCGTCTTCAAATTCATTACTGCTCCAGGTGCGAATGCAACCGTAGACGCAGTACTACTGCCTGCTGCCCTTCGACCACATCACCGAGGTCTCTCTTTCAGGACCTGCGTTGCGCAGGTGAAGAAGTTACAGACGCAGGGTGTGAGCAACCGGTAATACACCGAGGTTCCCTCGCGCCGGTCCTCAACAATCCCGTGCGCGCGCAGCAGAGCCAGATGTTTAGAAACTGTCGAAAGGTCCCCGCCGACAAGATCTCTCAAATCGCCTACCGAGCACTCGCCCCTGCTCAGCCTGTCCACGATCATCAGCCGGGATTCGTGGGCGAGCGCTTTGAGCATTCTCGCTTGCTTCGTGAATGGATTGCGTTTTTCCATAATTCAATCGGATTGCATTCTTGGCCATATTGTCAAGAATCCACGCCGACCAACAGTGATCGATGTCACACCACCTCAAGCTTGCCTTACGCAACCCACGCGACAGCAGGACTTTCATTCATCTGTCAACCGTGAAACCATCCTCTTCATGTAGATCGGGTAGCCGGAGCACATCGATCCCTCAAATTCGGGCGTCGATCGCGCGCTCTCAGGAACCTGATCTGAACCGATCGAGGAATAACCGCGTCTCAGCACCCACGGGCCGACCGTTTTAGTCCGGAGAAGGATCGTGCGATCTCCGGCGTGCGCTTCGGCAAGGTCCATCAGATCCCGGGCAATTCCTCGACCCTGTGCCGCGCGGGCGGTTGCGAGGGAACGCAAGACCAAAGCGCCCTCTGCTTCTTCAAGCGCAATATGCGAGATGATCTGTCCACTCTCTTCGGCAACCCACCCCCGCGTGCGCTCGATGCCATTGAATGGAAGTCCGCTTGCCTCAAGAAGTGCGCGAACTGCGTCCAGGTCCCCGACTCGTCTTTCTCGGATATTCATCGCTTCACCGAACTATCCTTTCGAGCCACAGCAGGTTGGCCCGCAGCAGGATGTCAGAGCGGGCTTGAGCGCATACACCTTCACGCTCGCAGCCGTCTGGTTCAGGTCATACTTTGAGAGCAAGGAACTGACGTCCTCTTGCACGCTTGTCGTGGTTGACCCACAGCATGACTGCGAATCGACTGTGACAACTTCGGCAGGATCATTCTTTGGAGCAGAACAGCAACCGGATTGAGTGTCGGCTTTCGAGTAGGCATTCAGGTCGGTACCGCTATCGACAACTTCAACGTACTGGAAGCCCGCCTTCAGCAATCCGGCGCGATAATCCTCGATTTTGATCGCTCCGGCAATACAACCGGTATAGGCAGCGATACTCGTTGCGACTTCCTTTGGCAGTTCACCCTTCAGAGCGATGTCGCTTACGGCAACCCGTCCGCCGGGCTTCAGGATGCGGAAGATCTCCCGGAACACGGCCGTTTTGTCCGGGGCCAGATTGATCACGCAGTTGCTGATCACGCAGTCCACCGAAGAATCCGGTAGCGGGATCTTGTCAATAGTGGAGTGATAGAACTCGACGTTCGTGTAGCCCGCGGACGACGCATTCGTCTGTGCCCGCGCAATCATCTCCGGCGTCATATCGATGCCGATCGCACGACCGTTTGGGCCAACCTTCAGTGCAGCCAAGAACACATCCAACCCTCCGCCCGAGCCGAGATCGACAACCACTTCACCTGGCTTCAAGTGAGCGGTCGCCGTGGGGTTCCCGCAGGAGAGCCCCATGTTCGCCTCGGCTGGAATCGAGGTCAACTCCTCCGCCGTGTAACCGAACGCCTCCGCTACAGCGCGCACCCCGGCGTTATCGCTCGAAAGTTCACTCTCGGCAATCGCCCCGTATCTTGCTTTCACTGAATCCAGTAACTGCTCAGACATTCTTATTCCCTCCGCAGAACACATCCGCTGCGACGAATATATGCTTGACTGTCACATCTGTCAATGCGAATATATCTCTGTGGCTAAGAGTCGCCAGTTCGATTTGGGGCAGTTTTTCCAGGCTTTGGGCGACAATACACGGCTCAGGATCCTGAATTTGATGGGAGAGCAGGAAATTTGCGTCTGCTACTTCGTCGAGATCCTCGGCGGCCCTCAGCCAAAAATCTCCCGCCATCTTGCCTATCTCAGGAGTGCCGGAATTGTATCGGCTCGCCGCGATGGCAAATGGATCCATTACAGGATTTCCATGCCGCCCCACGCCGGAGCGGCACTGATCCTCTACCAGACTCTCGCGGTTCTCAAGGAAGAGAAAGCAATGCAAGCCGACTTGGCGCGACTGGCGAAGGCCTGCTGTTCTCCAAAGCCGATTCCTGCTCTCGAAGGTGCACCCCTGCCAACTCTCGTCCAGATCACAACTTAGGTCGTCGAGATTTGGCCCCCTGTAGGGATCTTTCGAGCGGCAAGAAGACCGGCCGTCGGCGCGGGCGTGTTCAGGGTTGCGTGCGGAAGCTGACCCGGTCACTCCGATGAGTAAGATGAGTGCGCCAGTGAGCGGTGAGTCTGAGAATCCGGCCGCGGGACAATTGCGGAGCACTTTGTCTGTTCGTTAATGTTGTTACGATTTGTTCCGATGCGTTCTGGTTCTCAGCAGTGCGTTAATGTTGTCCAACGAGTCCCCACTTTCACGGCGATAACACGGGTTCAAATCCCGTCGGGGACGCCATAAAAATCAATAGCTTACTCTGAGAATAGTGATCAGTAAGTAAACTCGTAGGGCATTTTTACGGCAATGATGCTGCTGGAAGTGCCGTTTGTGAGCAATCGCGCGCTCTCGGATCGAAGAGAGCTTGACGGCAATCCCCACCGCCATTTTTTCAGGCTTGCGCTGCGCGGGGAGCCCATCCCGACAATCCGGGGAGCAATAGCGAATTCGGCCACGACCGGATAACGCACCGATGAAAGAAGCTTGCATCGCGAGTGGATTGTCTGACGCCACGGTTTGGAGGGATAATTGACGCGCAGCAACGAATCCATCTGTCGGAACATAACCCGAAGGGGTGATGTGTGCAATGGAGGGGGGAATATGGCAGGCGAGATCACGATCAAAGGTCGCAAAGCGAAAAAGGGCGAAAGAATGACTGGCGGCAACGGTTGGAGGTTGGTAACAACGAAGGGAAGAAAGCGCGTTTTCAATGGATCTCTCCTCGGAACTCACAATCACGGAAGTATGCGTATCGCAATCTTCAGCGTTCCGAAATAGAAAGACGATTCATCGAAATGGCAACCTACAAAGAAATTCAACGCCACCTTAAAAGGGTTTACGGCGTCAGCGCGGAGACCTGTCACATTGCGGACGTATTAAGGGAGCATGGGCTGACCACCAGAATTGCGCCAGACCGGATTGACCCTTTGAACCCTGTTAAGCCCTGTTCAGTTGGGAAGCGTAAACCAATCGAAGAGGCATTGCGGCATTTCGGCATGATTCCGTGATGCCCACGCGTGTGTTAACAAGCTATGAATGCTCAATGGGAAAGAACGTATGCTCTGACAGGGAACGAGACTCTAATTGCAATCACAGTCGAAGAGCTTACGGATTATCCTCTTTACGTTCCCGGTCATGGTCGCTGCCAGCGGGCGATAATTCGCGGAGAGTCCACCGATTCCACCGCATCATTCGAATTCGGAACCGGTGCTTTAACACCCGTGAATGCAGAACGGTTTGAGCAATTAGGCGAACATGGCTTCACGGTAGTAACGCCCCCTGACGATTGGCGCTATCAATTGTCTCCTTTGAAATGGCAGAATGATGTGATAGTCAAGGCCCTCGATCAAATTGTGAAGCCTGCTCTGGAGCAGAAACGTGGAAGAACGTCGGGGTATGACCACGAGTTAGCGAAATCAGTGCTAAATTCACTCAACGAATCCTATCCAGAGCCCATGGCCTTGATTGAGTTGAAATATCAATTCAATGAGCAACCGAGCGATGAAGTGCTCTCGGCCGTACTCAACGCTTTGAGAGGCGATCGCTATATCACGGGTGAAAGGAAGCTACATAGGAAAGCCCGATTGAATCCATTTGAGCGAACTACGCTTACAGCAGAAGGCAGGAGGCATTTAGCAGACGAAATGAAAAGAAAAAGTAATGCGCAGCAAGACTACACAATCAATGACGCTGCAAGGTTCATTTTGAGTCAATTGTTGTCCGAATTTCGAGAAAAGAAATTCACCACAAGCGATTTGTGGAAAACATACAAAGGGCTTTCGCCGAAGGAATTGAAGGATAGAGGCGTTGCCGCGGGGATCAGCGAAGTAGATTTTGACCTTGCAATGGGCGATCTGATAGGTAAAAGTCTCATCGACACCGGCCCAAAGGAGCACGTCAAGAACAATCCCTACAGCGACGTTGTGTTTGTAGGTTTTTTCACGAGCAAGAACGAATATTCTCACTTGACAGAGAACGGCTATCGTGAAGCTGTTCAGCTTGATTCGCAGAGTCGTGAGAGACGTGGCGGGTCACCTGCCCATACAAAAACAACTATCCACGGCGATCAATACATCAACTTTGGACAAGCTGGAGCTATCGGACCAAATTCAACCGGAACCCTCAACTATCAGAAACAATGGGCAACCATCCAAAACCAAGTTGATTTTAATGCTCTGACTGGCGAGCTTGAACAGTTAAGAAGGCATCTCCAGCAAAGCGCTTCGTCGAGTCTCGATTACCAGCAACTTGCGCTGTTGTCTGAAGCTGAAGAACACGTCAAGAAACATGACGGTAGCAAAGCGATAGAAGTTCTTTCCAAAATTGGGAAGGGTGCTCTTGACGCAGCGAAGGATATTGGAACCGAGATTGCCGCAAAAGTGATTGCGAGGTCGATGGGGCTTGAACCTTAAAGGAAGGGAGATTCAATGTCGATCATTCCACAGGCAGCATTAACAACCGTGCAGATCGTGAGCGGTCTTGCTGCGTCTGCGAAGAACGCCGTCGATTTGGCGAAGGCGTCATCAAATAGCGACTTGAAGGGCGCAGTCAGTGAACTTTACAATTCCATTCTTGATGTGAAGGCGCGCGTGCTTGAACCTGACGAAGAAGTGCGCAGTTTAAAGGTGCAGCTTACACAAAGAGAAGAAATCTTTGGGCCGGATGCAAGATTCGGATATTTCTATTTTAAAAGCAAGCCGCAAGAGCCGTTGTGCCCAAGGTGCTATCAATCCGTTCCATCGAAAGTCGTGAACATGGGGCCAAGTGACCGGCGCGCTGGTGGAATTATGCGATTTTGTCCTGTTTGCAATTTCAGCGTTACTGAATTGAAAGACCCGCAAGTCAACAGAGGTGTCAATTACGATCCGTATTCTGACTAGATAGGCGGGGCAAATTAATCCTGTCCGCCACTGTTCGCGCATATCTTTCTTTGCAAAACACTTGGACCCGTTCTAAAACCGTCTCATAGTCTCATCTGAAGCAGACCGGCATCCAGTCGGAACCCGCTGCTTCAAGTCTCACCTCCGAGTCCGGCGGCGCGATGGCTCACCAATCGGCAAGCCGTCGATTCAATCCTAACCAAATTAAATCGAGGTATTGCTATGGCTGTTACACAGCTTTCAGACGTAAGCGTGCCTGAGTTTTACGCCGAATATGGCGGAATCAACACCAACAGAGGGGGACTGGCGCTCGTGAACCCAGGCAAGCGGCGTCCACACGAGAGTCGGGAACCGGTAGCGGACCAGATCGTCGCCAGGTTTCTTGGGCCGCGAACTCGGCATCCAGGCCGAATCCGCAGGAACCTGAACACGAACCGGCCCGAGGCCGGTCGTAATACTCTCCAATCTCACGGCGCAGGAATTTCCGAAGACGATTCCCATCACTCACCTGTGTAGCGAATTTCGAGGCGGCGAATTCTGATGCAGGAGTATGCCAGGACAATGACAATCAACGTAAGGAGGCCCAGGCACGCCACCCATCCAGCAACCGGTTCGGTCTCAACCGTCAGGAGGGCGAAGATGCCCTTGCCGGGAACCGAGATGGGCATGAGGTGACGCAGATAGGACGCGACACTGATCTTCTGCAGGTAGGAGGGCAGTACCGGGTTGATCGCTTCCCATCCCATCACCAGCAATGCAGCAGGTGTCGGATTTCGGAAGATCATGCTGAGCAGTAAGAAGACCGCTCCGTAGCCCAGGCATCCGAGAACGATGATGAGGAGGTACGCCTCCAGTTGATTAAGGCCGGGGCCGTGAAAGACGTAGTCTTCTCCCGCAGGGCCGAAAGCAGCGTAGATGAGGGCGAAGTCAGCGACGATTGCGCTGACAAACATCAGCAGAGCGCTGATCGATCCAGCGGCGAACTTGGACAGGAGCAGAATTTCACGGCGCACCGGAGCCAGCAGATAGAAATGCAGGCTGCGTTCGATCATTTCACCGCGGATCAGGCGCGAAAAAATCCAAAGGCAGCCAAAGAATATTCCCAGCCGGATGTAGTAGAACTGGACCACTCCTGCCAAAACGTCGCTGTCATCGCTCAAAGCATCTGCCGGATGGCTCATGAACAGCAGGTGGATAAGGATAATAAAGGTGGGGACGAATGCAAGAAAGTAAATCCAGACTGCCTTCCGCGAGAAGAGATTCCTCCGCACTTCAATTCGCACCAGGCGACGCATCTGCAGCCACCATAGCCCCCACGGCTGCTCAAGCATTGACTTCGCCCGCGCGTTCAGAGATTGGGAAGTCATGACGGGCTCTCCTCCGAACCAATCAGGTACTGGTAGATTGCATGCGTGTCATCATCGGCGGGAGCAACCGTCTCGATTTTTACCAGTCCTTCGACTGCGATTTCATTGAGCAGGCGATAGAACTCATCAATGTCGCGACTACGGAGAAAGACACCTTTTCCGTCGGCATGCAGCCTGGCTTCCACACAGTGGTTGAGCGAAAACATTCGCGAGGCGAGCAGATCCGGCTTGTCGCAGCGGATGAGCACCTGCATCGGCTTGTCATGCACATCGCGGCGCACCTGTTGGATTGTGCCTTCCGCTACGATGTAGCCCCCCGTGATCAGGATGACGCGATCGGATACCCGGTCAACTTCGTCGAGAATATGGCTGGAGACGACGAGGTGCATCCCCTGCCGGCTCAGTTCCTGGAAGAGCCCCAGCGTTTCCGCGCGGGCGATGGGATCAAGCCCATTCAACGGCTCATCCAGAACCAGAACACGCGGATGATGGGCAATGGCTTGCGCCAGCCTGATCTTTTGCCGCATGCCCTTGCTGTAGCTCTCAATTTTGCGCAATCCGTCGTCGCCGAGGTGAACGCGCTCCAGCGCTTCGCCGGCGAGCCTGAATGCTTCGGCTTCGCTCATGCCGTGCAGCAGGAGGGAATCGAGAAGGAACTCCCAACCCGTCAGACGGCGCGGGAACGAGTCAAACTGGGTGCAGTAGCCGACGACGCGGAAAAACCGGTCGGCATCGCCGGGCAGCAATCCCAGGACGGAGACTCGACCGCTGGATGGCTGCACCAGGCCCGTCATCAGATTCATCAAAGTCGTTTTACCGGAACCGTTGGGGCCGACGAGAGTGGTGACCCCGGGCGGAATGCTGAGCGAGACGCGATTTACGCCGAGAACTTCGCCGTAGAACTTCGACACGTTCTCGAACTCGATGCGATCGGTCATTGGTGTCACCCTCGCACTACTTCGCGCGCGCGGATTCGCGCATTCAACATGGCCACGCAGATGAGGCAAACGGCGGCAAGGGCGATCACGATCGCCGCGCTGGGCAAGCGCAACCTCTCCGGCATGGATTGCGGCGCGCCCAGGAAGCTCTGCCACAGTTGCGTCATCATTACCGGGAGGTTGAGCAGAAAGCCCCACCTGGTGCGCAGAATCGCAGTAACGATGCCACCCACGCCCGCAGGAACGAGTACCGCTGCGAATATGACGCCCGTTGCTACGGCTCGCCATTTGACCCACGATGACAGCGCCAGGCCCAGGATGGCGAGAAACGTGATCCAAAGCAGCGACCCTAAAAATAACCCGCTCGCGATGCGCAGATTCGATCCCAGCCATGGTGTGGAAGAGGAATATCCCTGGTAAGCAAACAGGAGCAACGCGGGTATCCACGTGACCAGCGACAGGCAGGAAAAGAGAGCGATGAATTTCCCAAATACGTACCCGAACCGCGACAGGGGGCGGCTGAGCAGAATGGGAAGCGCATTGTCAGTGAGATCGAACGATACCAGGCGCGGCGCGATCCATGCTGTCAATACCAGTGCGAGCCAGCATTGCGTAGAGAGTACTTTCATGAAATAGGCGGCATTGATCTCCAGAAGCGGGTTTCCGCGCAGGACGAGCACTCGCGCCAGGGCGTTATTGGCGAGAAAGATGCCGGTGAGATAGATGATGACCGGCAGCATGGAGATGGTGAACAGGCCCACGGTGATTCGCGACGACCAGGCTTCTCCGAGAGCATAGCGCGAAACCACGCCCACGCGCGCCCATAGGGGAGTGAGCGTGCCGGTGTATGCCCGATACTCGCGCTTATAAACGGACAAGTTCACTCCTTTCCGGATCGAGCTCCATGGCGCGCATGAAGATGTCTTCGAGCGAGTCGCGGCGGCGATGGATACGGCGAATCTGCAAACCCTTCTGACTCGCCATGACGTAGAGGTTGTGTGGCTCCATGCTGCCGGGCATTACCAGCTTGATTCGCCCGCCGGCGAAGGAGGCGCATTCGCACCCGAGAGCGCGCAGGGTGTCGCAGAATTCGTCCGCGGGACCTGCCGTTTCAAGCTCGATGAAGTTTTGGTGCGACCGGCGCTCTTCCTCGATGTTGGAAAGCGCGGCGATGCGGCCGTCTTTGAGAATGAGGACCTCGTCGCAGGTCTCATCAATGTCGGGCAAAAGGTGTGAGGAAATCAGCAGGCGGATGCTGCCCTCTTTCCGGATCTCCTGAAGCGTATGAATCATACGCTGGCGCGCCATCGGGTCAAGTCCGTTGGTCGGTTCATCGAGAATGAGCAACTGCGGTCCGTGAGCCAGAGCCTGGGCCAGTTTGATCAGCTGCTTCATGCCCAGCGAGTAGGTGCTGATCTTTCGATAGCGCACTTCGCCCAGTCCAACGTAGAAAAGGGCTTCGTGTGCCCGCTCGAGGGCTTCGGCAGCCGGCAGCCCGGAGATCTCCGCCATGTAACGAACGAATCGCACCCCGGTCATGTTGCCGATGAAGGAATCGTTTTCCGGCATGTAGCCGACACGCTGGCGGATGCGGGCGCGATCGCGCTGCGTGTCCAGGCCGAAGACGCGGGCAGTTCCGCGGGAGGGAGTATGAAAGCCCAACAGCGTGTTAATGAGCGTGGATTTTCCAGCGCCGTTGGGACCAAGCAGCCCGATGGCATTACCGTGCAAGTCCCCCTTCAGGCCGTCGAGAACAATCCGGCCGCCGAGACGAACCTGCAATCCATCAAGCTCAATGATGCTCATACCCGTTCATTACGTGATGCGCGGGAGACTTGTTCCGGGATTTCAGTATTGCACCGAGGGTGAAAAAGTCGAAGCCGAAGAGCCGGCTGTCGCTGGCGGCTTCAATCCGGTTATCCTTGCCCCATGCGCAGATCACGGTGGGCCTTGCATCGGAAGCCAGTTGGCGGATGGCGTCGGCGGCTTCGCCGCTGACCTGCGACAAGAGCGGCGTCAGCACGGGACTCAGGTTCTGATAGAACACGGCTGAATAATTCTCGTATTCATCCCGCGGCAGCAGCGCGCGAAAATCTGCCGAACGCGCCAGGGAGATGCCGCTCGCGTGCACGTGCAATGCATCCATCAGCACTGCCCGGCTGGGGGCGACGATCATGTAGCCGTCTGCGAATGTGTACTGAGCGATTTCGGCGCCGCTGGTCAGATCGTGGATGACATAGTAGGTGCGCGAGCCCGCCTTCTCCGGTTCAATCTTCGGGCGATGCGCCTTGGGGTTCTGCATCTGGCTGTTGATCGCCTGTGTCATCCGCTCCAGAGCGTTCTCGAGCGCCGCCGGATCATTCACGCCGATGACGAGTTTCCACGAGGGCGTAGGCAGGACGGGACCGTCAATCGAGAAGAGAAATTCCCCGCTCAGGTTGGCCATCAGATCGTCGCGCAGGCTGATTTGCAGTTTAGCGTCGATATCGCTCCAACTTACCGATTTGTCCTTGGACTGCGAAGCCATTGCCAGAATGTCGTCGGCGATGGCAGTCGGATCCTTGGTGAGGGCGGCAACTGCCACAGACGCGTTGGGGCTCACGTAATCAAGAGATCCGATAGGCGAAGGGCTGGCGAGCCACGATGCTATGCGCTGCCGCACGCCAGCGAATTGCAGATTCAGGTGATTTTCCGGCACGCCGGCAACTTCGCGATGCTCGGCAATGAGGTACTTTACCTGAGCCAAACCGGTGGACTCAAAACCGCGCTCCTTCTGCGGGTTTTGCGCTCTGTTCTCCCTGCGGTTCTCGATCATTTCCTGCAGATTCGCGGCGATGATGATGCCGGCTCCGCGAGTGTAAGCCGCGGCAATCTGCGTGCCGAATGGCGTCTTGGCAAACCCGCTGGCGCCGCCATCCAACTGCGCGTTCACAAGCTTCAGGGTGGCAAGATTGTTGGCGAACACAACTTCGTGGTCCCGTACCAGGGCGTAGCCGCCACGCCCAACATTGGTGGGCGCACTTGCCAGCGAAGCGGGGTCGAGGACCACCAGTCCCAGGCGGCCATCGGAGAACTGCTGCTGCAGTTCCTCCTTGAAACCGCTTCTCCCGACGTCAGCGATCATGGCAAATCCGGGATGCTTCCCCTCTCCGAATCCAACCATCACCACTTCGTCGCCCAGATATGTACTCAGGTCACGAACCTTGCCCACCAACTGATTCAGCGCCTCAGGATTGTTGTGAGTGTTCGTCCACCATTGACGCAGTTCCGGGCTTTGGCTCAACTGATCCTGAAATACGGTGTTCGCCTGATCCAGAAAATTACCCAGATTCGGAATGCTGACATAGAGCAACGTGCCGGCTGGAACCCGAGGAAGCAAATCGCTGCCGTAACGTGGCTGCGGAAACGGAACTTTTGCAATGCGCTGCTCGACGTTGGCCAGCTCTGCAATCAGACCGAGGTACTTCTGGCGATCGGGACTCCAGGCAAACTGCTGGGAGAGCGGCTCAGGAGCAAGATTTTTGCTGGTCGCCATCTGCTCGCCAGGGTGTAGCACGGAGCTGATGCCGGCGTGCATAACATCTACCGAGCCCTGCAACACGGCCACGCGCGAGCCTTTCAGCCCCGCATCGACTGAAAACACGGTTCCGGTGTCTGCTACGCGGCAATCCGGAGTCATCACATAGAGGTGGCCGGCGGTGCGGTGGGCAGCCTGCACAATCACTGCGCCCCGGTTCAATCTCACCGTCATATTGTGGCCGCGCGCGCCCACGCCAAACATGCTTCGCTGATTCACTTCCACCAACGAGCCGTCTGCGAGCCGCACGGTGGCAAAAGAATCGGCAGCAGTGCGCAGTTCTTCTCCTTCGTACAACGCGGCGCCGGGCGCAAGCCGGCGATCGCCGTTTCCGCCGATCAGATACGCAGTGCCGTCGATAGATTGCACCTGGGCCCGCACTCCCGGAGGAACCTGCAAATAGGTTCTGTAGAGAAGAAAACCAGCCAGCAGAACCGCGACGCCGCCAGCCAGCCCCCAGGCAAAGACGAGCGGACGCCGCTTCGGCGTGCCTGCCAGGCTCGGCGCCGACCAGTCCACCGCCGCACGTTCGCGGCCCTCTTCGTAGATCCGCAGACACGGTCCGCAGTCGCGCAGGTGCGCCTCCACGAGCAGCCGTCGGGCTGATGGCAGACTGCCGGCGCGATAGGCTGCAAAGAGCCGCTGCACATCTTCGCAGTTCCGGATGGCGCCGTCGAAGGTCTCCACGGTTTCCAGGTCAATGCCCAGCGAGTGTGAGGCCCGCGCCGCGGAAGCGGAGATCGTGGCGGCGTCCGGGACGTCGGCCCGGAGTGCGCGCGTGGCACGATCCAGGATCTGTTGATGGTCGCGTTTCATCGCATCCCCCGTTCGAATTCAATCAAGCGTTTCTTCAGCTTCGATCGCGATTGGTAGAGCGTCACAGCTACAACCGCCTGCGAAGTCCCCATGACCTTCGCAATCTCACCGTTGCTCAGATCCTCCAGGTAACGCAGCGCAAACATTTCCGCGGCGCGCGGAGCTAACTCGCCGATGGCTTGCCGTAGACGGCGTCCTAACTCCTTGTTCATCACGTCCGCATCCGGCAAGGAGAAGGCCTCGTTTGAAGGCAAGCCCGCCGCATATTCGAGAGGCTCGTTGGCTGCCGCCTTCCTGCGACGGATCAGATCAAGAGCGCCGTTGATTGCGGCACGATAGAGATAGCTCGCAGCATTGGTGACAGCCACTCCCTCGCCTGTTCCCAGTCGCATAAACACCGCCTGGGCCACGTCTTCCGCATCCGCCATATTGCCCGTAATCCGGTATGCCGCCATGAGAACGCGGCGATAGTGCTCTGCGAATGTTTGCGCCAGGCGTTCATTGCCGGGAACTGGAGGGCTTACAGTAACTGCGCTCACGGGTTGACGCTCCGGAATCTTCATAAGGATGACGCTTGATGCGCAGAATTATGAATGCGCCGAGCCGAACTTGGTTGGAAAAACCTTATCCACGTTCCTTACTACGTAAACTCCAGGGGTGAAGTTGCTTCAGTTGTTGCCCCCGCCCATCCTGCCCTCCCATCGAGTACCTGACTGTAGATTTCCCTAATCTTCGCCTCTTACGAGGGAGTTCCTCCACCGGCTTAGCAATCCGTTGGACTTGTCCTTTTGTGGGGACCGAGTCCGCTTCCGGACAGCCGGGCATCGGCGCTTAAACTCCTACTCCAGCCAGGAAAAAGATCATCGCGGCCGCGAGAATGGAAACCCGCACCCGATGAAGGGACTCCCACTTTCGGAGTTCCCGTTGCGCACTCACCGTGAATCCATCCGCATCCATTCGGATCATACGGTTGTTGATTGGTACCAGGGACAGCAGAGAAAGCGCGATCGCGGCGCCCCAGAAAGCGATGGCAAAACCGAGTAGCCCAACATGAGATTCATGTCGATGGGTGATCGTCTCCGAGACAAGCAGCAGCAGGCTCGCGATATACCAGACGGGCATTGCCCTGCCGAGTCGGCGTCCAAAGAGCGGAAAGGCTTTTGCCTGTGCCGCAAGATCGAGCTTCCAGACGACCGGGTTTATGAAGGCAGACACTGCGACCTCGGCGCCGATCAGAAGGCCAATGCATAAGATTGTTGCGATATTCAGAAGGTTCATCATGCGCTCCTTCGACTCAGACGCTCTGAAGGTCTATACTGACTCAGAAAGCTGTACTGACAAATATGTCAGTAGATGGGAGGAGAACATGCCGGTATCGAAGAAGGAGATGTCCGCCTGCCCGATCGATGCCATGCTGTCCGTCGTCGACGGGCGATGGAAGGGGACGATTCTGTGGCGCCTTTCCCATGGTCCCTTGCGCACCAGTGAATTGCGCCGGAGCATTCCAGAGATTACCGAGAGAATGCTGATACGGCACCTTCACGACCTCGTACGGGACGGGATCCTCATCCGGCATCAGGAAAACACCGTGCCTCCGCGCGTACGTTATTCGATCTCGAAGTATGGATGGACGCTGGTCCCGGTGCTGGAAACGATCTGTGCCTGGGGCCGTACCCACCTGCAACGTCTGAATCGTGCTCACTGAATTTCAGGACTGATCGCAGTCGCTGTCTCCGCGCGGATTGACCCCCGAAAATCAATGCCCGCTCCCCCCTGACGAAGCTGGGTCGTAGCTCGGTGATGGGAGTATGCTTTTTCTCGTCTGCGGCAATGCGCGCCTAAAGAGGCTAATCGGCTGAAGTTCTTGCCTAAGTTTCGTATCCGTCCCTCCACATTGAAGCAGACTCACAGCTTACCCCGGAGGACCCACGTCATGAAGTATCTCGCTCTTGCCGCCATCTGCCTGCTGTCGATCCCGCTTGTCGCGCAGCAAACTGTTCCTGAGATCCGGTTCCAGGCGCAGACTGACTTTTTCAAGCTGCCGCCGGATTTATATTTCGGAGAAGCGGCGGGCGTGGCAGTCAATTCCAAGGGGCACATTTTTGTCTTCTCCCGCGGCAACCCTTCTGGACCTGCCTATGGTGCGGCCGCAGCCCAGTTGCTGGAATTTGATTCCGACGGAAAGTACATTCGCGAGATCGGGCATCACCTCTATGCCTGGAGCTTTGCGCACGCAGTCAAAGTGGACAAGGAAGACAACATCTGGGTCGCCGACAAGGGCTCGGATATGGTCATCAAGTTCAGTCCGGAAGGCCGGGTGCTGATGGTTTTCGGCCGCAAGCAGGAGGCCTCCGACGAAGGCACCGGGCCGCTCAAGCACCCCAGGCCGCCGCTGCCGCCAATCGATGGCGAATTTCGCCAGGTGACGGATATGGCCTGGGACCGGGCGGGCAATACCTACATCAGCGACGGCTACATCAATTCACGCATTGCCAAGATCGACAAGGATGGCAATTGGATCAAGTCGTGGGGCGAGCCGGGAACAGGTCCCGGGCAATTCAATACCCCGCACAGCATCGCCCTCGACGACGCCGGCAATGTCTACGTGGCCGATCGCGGCAACGGCCGCATCCAGGTCTTTGACGGAAACGGCAAGTACCTGCGCGAAATTCACATCAACGTGCCCTATGACCACACGATTCATCCCTGGCTGGGGAACATGCCCTCGCAAATTCCGCCGAGCCCGGAAGCACCTGCGCCCCTGAACAAAACCATGATGAACGGTTCGCCGTGGGCTATCTGCATTACACCAGGGCCAAACCAGGTTCTTTACGCCGCGGATGGCTATCCCGGTCGCATTTATAAGCTCACCCTGGAGGGCAAGGTGCTTGGCGTGCTCGGCCGTACGGGTCATGGTCCAGGGGAGTTTGGCTGGATTCACGAATTGGCGTGCCCCTCTGAAAACGTTCTGTTCGCGGCGGAACTGCTGAACTGGCGGGTACAAAAGCTGACACTGGAGACTGGCCGGTAATGGGTAGCGATATCCAGCAGATGGTTTCCCGCTGCGAACCACACCCCGCGCGACCATGATTGGAGCGGGCCCTTTCGGGTCGAAAACCCACGCTTTCATTAATTCGGTGTCGGCTGTTCGTCGATATGGTCGATTACCAGTACAGGTTCTGGACGTTTTTCTTTCACCAGTTTCAGCCCCAGTTCCTTGTTGACCGCTTCATAAAACGATACCGCTCCATTCGGGTCGGGCGCAGTTGCGCTTGTCGCATCGGGCGGAGCCTGTCCTCCGAAGTTCGGCATATGGTCTCCCGAACTCCAGTTCAGCGTAAAATCCCAGCCTCCCTTAAGGCCCGTCTTGTCCACGACAGGGTAATGGAGATACCACGCCGCGAAGGTAGGAAATAGCTGGGCGGCCTGCGCCATGGTCACATTCTGGCAGGTCACCAGCATGTTCATTATGGGGCGGTCAAGAGGCCCTGGGCCCACTTTGCACCGCGTCCGCTCCGTCGGATCCGCCTTCGTCATCTTTGGGTTCACGGACACTAAGGCGTACGCTTCCTCGGGCAAGTCATCCATGTGCGTCTTGATTTCAAAACGCTCGATCAGCAGTTGCTTGAGCATCGCGCGCAAGTCCTCCAGTGCGATTGGAGGTATTCCCCGCATCGTGCTGCCGCCCTGCACCATGTTGTCTGATGCCACCTTCGCTTCCACGTCAATCTTGTCTGACGCCATCCATTTGGGCGCTCCCACAATCTGTTCCGTAGCATTGGGGTCAAGGTCCCAGGCGAAATAGATCAGCGATTTCAACGGCAGGGCATGAAAGTCGAGCCCGTCGCGTTGGATTCCGCCGTGCGGCTTCTCGTCGGGCGCGCTGGGCTTGATGGTCGCAACTTCGAACTGAACCGGCGGCAACGGCGGCATGATCGTAGCCAGATTGGGCGCATTCGGGGTGGGCGTTTCGTTCACGCTGTCGACAATCAACACCGGCCGGGGTGCGGTTTGGAGCGTAAGTTTGAGGCCGAGTTCTTTGTCCACGGCGTCGAAGATGGAGATTCCCGCAGACCCTGCGCGCTCCAACTGTCCGCGCGAGGTCCACTTGAGGTCGAAGTCGTACGCGCCTTTCAGTCCCGTGGCATCGACAACCGGGTCAGCAAGATAGCCGCCCGCCATCATGTGCACATCCTCGGCAAACTTCTCCATGGTCTCGTTATGGCAGGTGACCAGGATCGGCGGAATAGCACCCGGAGCCTGATTGGCAGGCGGCGGCTGCCCCTTACAGCTCGCATCGCCGGCGCCATCCGATTTTTTGAGCTTGCCCGCTCCCGCTGGAGCGGTTAGCACGTAAGCCGGCATGGGAGCACTGCCCGTATGGACAACAAGACCGAATCTCCGCGCCAGCAGCGACTGAAGCATCTCTTTCGCCGAAACCTGAGTTGTCCCCGGCGGAACCTTTGCAATTACATCCCATCGATCCCACTCCAGCCAACTCGGCCCACCGTGCACGTAGGCGGTATCCTTCTGCCCATAGGCGGTCGCAATCAGGTCTAACAGCGTGGCCTGCCGCAGCATATACCGCCCATCTTCGAGGAACCCCCCATCGAAAAAGGGAAAGCGCCGTGCCGGGCTCGCATGAATGTCCGCAATCTCAAACTTGACGGGTGTCTTGGCAGCTGCCGAATCTTTCGCAGCCGCTTCGCCTGGCGTTGTGGCCGGAGGAGCGGATTGTCCGGAAACCACCCCGGCCAATGCCGCAGACAGAAGCACCCCAGCAACCGTTGGCATCTTCATAACACCCCCAGCCCGCTTCCGCCAATCAACCTTATCTGAACTCAGCGCGCGCTACAAGTGCCAATTGTTGCCAGTCTTTCTGAACCAGAATTACGAGTTTGCATTCTCCCTCTAATTGGCCGTTTCTGTAAAACTAACTGAAGCTCCGCCGACCGCAAACATATCCTGCGCTGTGACCGTCACGTTCCCCTTGGCCGCCGGCAGGGTCAAGATAACTGAGGCTGCCCCGGAGGAATCAGTTGTGGCAATCACGCTGCTTCCGGTAGTTGTGCCGTTGGAAAGGATGCCGCCGGAAGTGGTAAAGAGAACACCAGCGCCGGTGCTGTTGCCGCCGGATTGGCCGGGGGTTAATGTCACTGTCAATGGCTGCGAGAGCGCGGTTCCCGCGGTGCCTGACTGATTATTGCCCGACGTTGCGACGAGTGAGGCAGGTGGATTCCCGACAATAATCCACCCGCCCTGGGTTTGCGTAACAGCTCCGTCGCTGCCCGTAACGGTGTAATGACAGAATCCGGGATTATTCCCCGCGTTCACAGTAATGACGCCCTGAGTTGACGCAGTGATGCTCGGCGTCGTCAGCACCAGCGAGCCGTTACAGGCTGGAGCGCCTTCGAATGCATCGAACACCGCCGAAGAGAGCGTCACCGCGGCGCTGCCACTGGTGAGCGCCGGATGCAGTAGCGCAGTTCCCGAAGCAGGAATCATCAGGTCATCCGGATTCAGGTGCCACTCCGAGAGGGGCTTTGCACTCACCGTTCCATTGATGACCAGCAACGTGATGCTGAACGGCGCGAAATTCCGGCTGGCCGTCCATGTCTGAGAGGATGAAGCTTGAATCGAACTGGCGGCCGTGGAACTGATGGAATAGCTGGCGTATGTGGAGGGCGTAAAGCCATTCGTATTGAACGTTATCTGAGCCGAGTTGTTCGGATCTCTGTTGATCACCATGACCGTCATCGTGCTGCCCGCTGCATCGAGCGCAGCGTAGCTGGAGAAAAGGTTCGGATCGGCGTTGGTTACATCTGAGATCGAAAGTGTTCCGAACTTGTCATGTGCTCCGTCATAGTTGCCATAGAGCTTAAGCGCCAGGTAGTTGGGATTGCCCGATTGCGGTGCGCCCCAGCGCGTCGCAAAGGTAAGGCCCTCGCGCCCCATGGCGCCATAAGCGTCGGCGTCTCCGAGCGCGGTGGAGAAGTCCGCCTCGGCATTGCTGACATTGGCTGCAGCCGCGCTCCACTCTGTAAAGGAGAGCGGCGTGCCGGGGTAGATCGCATTGACCAGTGCCTTCATGCGCGGAATGCGGAAAGGATAGGTTTGATTCGGCTGCATGTTGGCAGTCCACGGACCCATATCTCCAGAGGTACTCTTATAGGTCGGATCCCAGTAGTCGCGGTAAGCATTCGCGGCGACCAGTTGAGATTGTTGCACGGTGAGCCCGGAGGTGCTTGGGGTGGGATAGGCATGAATATCGAATACGTCCAGCGTGCGCGCGCCGTTGATTTTGTCCAGCCAGTAGACCTGGTTGAGCCACCAGGCCAGGAAGTCGATTCCGCCGTGAGCCGTCTTGTCGTCGCCGGATGGCCCAACATTCCAGTAGAACCACCAGCAGCAGGAGACAGGGCCAAAACGAACCGCTGCCGGGTCCCACGTCTTCAGAGCGCTGGCTTCGGCTTCGTAAGTATTGGCAAGTTCGCCGTAGCCCGGCGGATTTGGGTGAACATCCCGGTGAGTGCCATTCCAGATATCAATCTCATTGTCCATGTCGTAGAAGTGGCATGAAGTGATCGAGCTGTCAGGCACAATACACGTTCCGCTGCCGAAGGCGGTCGCAAGCGCCTGGGCCCAGGTTTGCCGGTCCAAACAGGTGCTTCCGTCCGCAGTGCCGGTCGGGCACTGGCTGGGCGTATCGACGAGTGGATAGTAGGCAGACGTGTCTGCCGAAGTGGTGACCGGTGTCTTGCAGTCGGTCTCATAGCCGTTGCCCGCGTCTGCGTTATATGGGTCGGCCTTGCACTGCGCCCCATATTTCGCAACGGAAAAGCTCCAGTGTCCTTGTTCCCTGGCGGCCCAGTTCAACATCGGCATGGTCACCAACGCAGCGACGCCGACTTTCTGATATTCCGTGATGAAGTTTTCCGACACAAACGGACCGCCGTTGCTGTCGTTCAAATCGAAATCCTCGAAGTACCAGTCAGCGGCCGAGTTGTACGTGTGCAGCTTCCAGTTGTAGTTGGACGACTGGTTACCGCCGTACCGAGCCACGGTCATCCCCAGGTCTGCTGCCTGCGCGGTGCCTTGCGACGGATTGCCTCCGTAAATGTAAGGGCTGATCGTGTGTCGATTTGCCAGTGTATCGATATTCACTGTGATTGCCGTACTGCTGGCAGTGTTCACCATGATCGTCGCCATACCGGTGGCGCTCGTATACGCTGCGGTGCTGCCGCTGTCAGGCGTGTACTTCGCAGTCAGCGTGTCCGATCCTGCCGGCAGCGATCCGGCCGGAATCGAAATGGTCGCCGAACCGGAACTGAGCGTGGCAGCGGACGACGTGTAGCTGCCGCTCGAAAGGACGACCGACCCGGTGGGCGCTGCGCCTGCGCCAGAGACAGCAATAGACACGCTCAGGCTCTGCGTCGTCAGGATGGTCCCGGCCGCGGGTGTCACGGTAACCGTCGGAGTGCTCGCCGGCTGAGCAACCGTCACCGTTGCGCTACCGGACGCGCTGTTATAGGCGGATGTACTGGCGCTGTCGGGCGTGTATCTGGCGGTTAACGTGTCGGTGCCTGTCGCCAGCGATCCCGCCGCAATGGTGATGGATGCCGAGCCGGAACTCAACGGCGCCGCCGGGGACGTATAACTCCCGCTGGAGAGCACCACCGATCCTGTTGGTGTGCCGCTAGCACCGGAAACCGCGACTGCGACGATCAGGCTCTGCGTCACCGTGATGCTGCCGGACGCCGGGGTGACCGTAACCGTAGGGGTCGTTGGACTCGAATTCGTACCACCGCTGCCTCCGCCCTGGTTTCCACCACCGCACGCAATGGCTGACAAGGCAAGCGCGGAGAGAACTGAAACCAGGAGTAGCCGCGCAGCCGATTTCGTAAATGGACTTTTCTTTGATTCGATCTGTACGTTCCGCATCAGGTTTCCTTCTTGCACTGGCCGCTCGGGTTGGCGATGCCCAGTCCCTGAGACTCCTCAGGGCCCTTCAGTTCAAGCAACTCCCTGCTAATTGGTCCTTCGCGCCCGCTCCAGCTTTATAAGCACAATGTCGTTGCTTCTCATCGGAACAGAAATGTTCACGGAGCCAACAGTCCCGCTTTGCACTACTTTGTCCGTCTCCGGCAAATCCCGCGTGAGGCTGTTCAGATGCGCGATCTGCGCCGCGGTCAGTTCCCGGGGAGCACCCATCTCAAGAAAGGCAGTATAGGCATCGTTCGCTTGATACCCTGTCCGATACACCTCAAGGCGATAAGCAGCGTTGGCAGCCAGGTGATTCAACTCCAGTTCAACAGGCACCGCCGGATGCGAGGGAACTACCTTTGTATAGAAGGACCGGTTGCTCACCTTCTGGTCCGGCTGCTCGAAATCCCACACCACGCCGGCAAAGTCGCCATCCTTCGCGGACATCATGGCTTCAGGATCGACAGTAGCGAGATTGCTGCCCTGAAGCGCATGAAGATACTTGTAGGCAAAGAACGCCGGCTTGCGAATGCCTTCCGGATTGACCAGGCCGAATCCTCCCTGAAACGGGGCCGTCGGCGGCCCCGGCTCCTCGAACAGGTCTGAGTAGGTCCAATAACTCATGCCCTGCGCCAGCCCCTCGCACGCTTTGAGTTTGGTCAGAATGTAAGGAGCACTTATGTAGGAGTCATGCACCGAATCGCGCGGCGTGTAACTTGTGCTCCATTCGGTGATGTAAAGCGGCAGGTGCGGAAAGGGCGAAGCCGAGATCTGCTCCCGAACCCGGCGGACATCTCCTGCGATTGCATCCGGCGAAGGATCGAGCTTGGTATCCGATTGCCCCTTTTCATCGAGAAATCCGCCGAGCACACCGTAGGTATGCGTCGTTACAAAATCAACACCGGCGCCGCTCTCCTTGACATGCGTCAGGAATTCGGGAATCCAGGCCGCGCCGGCTGTGGCAGGGCCGCCCACGCGCAAAAGCGGATCAATGGATTTGATCGTCCTCGCGGTCAGATCGTAGAGCTGAAAGTAGGCCTTCTGGTCCGCTCCTTCCCAGAATCCTGAGAGGTTGGGCTCGTTCCACACTTCAAAATACCAGGTGCGGACCTCATCTTTTCCGTAACGCTCCTCAATGTGGCGCAGGTACGCGGCGATCAGGTTGTGCCAACCGGTAGGATCGGGATGCGAGGTGTTTCCCTGCCAGTAGAAAATGCTGTTCTGCGAAGTGGCAAGGGCCTTGGGCGTAAACCCTAGCTCTACAAACGGCTTGATGTGCCTCGCCAGCAGGTCGTCATAGAGCTGGTCGATTCCCGGCCAGTTGTATCTGGTTTTGCCGTTCTCGACGCGAACAGTTCCCAGCACGTCATGGAAAATGGCATGAAAGCGGATATAGCGAAAGCCGGCTTCGCCCACAACCATCTTGAGCTGCGCCTGGCTGGCAGGACGGATCAGCGTGCCCGGATAATCAGAACCAACTGAGAAATCGAGAAAGCGGTCGACCGGCCCCGCAGTGTCCTTGATATTGACGACGATGTGTCTTGACGGCGCCTGTTGCGATCGAGCCCCGCTGGAAAGCGCAAAACAACCAAAGATAAGAATGGACACGAATCGCGCAAATGAGTTCGGCATGGGTGATTGGACCGAATTGAATCCTCTACACTGCAAAACGTGTCGTCAAGTTCAATCATGTACGCTCGCCTGAAACGTTGTACCTTACTGAAAACAAGACTTGTACGTAGTGCCGGCTGCCCGTTACACGAACGGCAGCTACTTGAAGGATTCTTAAATCCTCCGCACTCCGGCTGATTCATTGCTCCACCCGCATCTTCGCCCGAAGCGGAGTATCGGCCGACGAGGAGCCAGCAACTACCGTGTATTCACCTGGCGTCATTACAAAGGCATTCTTCTCCACGTCAAAAACAGAAAGCGTGAGCTTATTCATCGAGACGGTGACGGTTTTAGACTCGCCGGCGCCTAACGACACCCGATCCCACCCGACCAGGCGCTTATAGGTGTTTTCGCCAGTGGAAGCAGGCAAGACCGCATAAACCTGCGCCACCTCTGTGCCCGCGTGCGCGCCGGTGTTGCGTACGGTGAACCTGGCGGTGCGATTTGCCGCGTCCACTACCAAATCGGAGAAGGCATACGTGGTGTAGGAGAGGCCGTATCCGAACGGAAAGAGCGCAGTTTCATGCCGCGATTCAAACCACTTGTAACCCACGCGGGAGCCCTCGACGTTGTAGTCCACATTGAACGGCGCGGGTCTCTGGTGGCGTGCGGCTTCGGGTAGTCCGCCGGGTTCCTTCTCTGCGCTCAGGCCGGGAATTTCAGGGCGGGGAAGCTGCGCGTCGTTCTTCGGAAAAGTGATGGCGAGTCGGCCGGACGGATTGACATCGCCAAAAAGAATATCGGCGATAGATTGCGCGCCGCCGATGCCGGGATACCATGCCTCGATGACGGCCTGAACATCATTGACCCACGGCATGGCCACGGGACCGCCACTCTCGATCACGACTATCGTATGCGGATTGGCTTTGGCCACCGCTTCGACGAGCGCGTCCTGATTATCGGGAAGCTCGATCGTCGGCCGGTCCATGCCTTCGCTCATCCATTGCGTGACGAAGACGATGGCTACCTGCGATTTCGCGGCGAGCGCCGCCGCGGATGCAACATCGGCGCCTTCGTTGAACTGGATCTCGGCGTTCGGATCGTGCCGGCGGATGTTCCGCTCAGGCGATGACGGGAACCAGACATGTTCCATCCAGTGCGCCGATCCTGGATGGGGCTCGACAGCGCCGCCTCCCGGAGCATCCACCTGCGCCGAACCGCCGCCGGAGAGTACGGCTACATCGGCGTGGGCGCCAATGAGCGCGATGGAGTGGATATTGCCGGCGGAGAGTGGCAGGATATGATTCTCGTTTCGCAGCAGCACCACGCACTCATCGGCGATGTGCCGGGCGTCTCGGCGGCCACGGAAAGGATCCACCTCCTCAGTTTGCGGCGGATTGTCGATTACGCCATTGGCGAACATGCTGCGCAGCACTCGATGCGCTGCATCATCGAGGCGCGACATGGGGACTTGGCCGGCCTGGATGGCCGTCTTCAGGGGCTCGCCGAAAAATTGCGAGCCGGGTTGTTCCTGGTCGAGTCCCGACATGAAGGCGTGCGCCGTGGAATGAGTTCCGCCCCAGTCGGAGAGGACGAAACCCTGAAACTGCCAATCCTTTTTCAGCACCTGGTTGAGGAGATAGTCATTCTGGCAGGACCAGCCGGCGCCGCCCGTCGACGGCGTCACATCATCCTTGTTATACGAGCACATGATCCCCGCCGGATGCGCCATCTGGATGGCGATCTGAAATGCCAGCAGGTCGCTTTCGCGGGCGGCGCGCTGCGTGATTTCGGCGGTAAAAATATTGCGGCCGGTTTCCTCATCATTGAAGGCGTAATGCTTGATGTCTCCCATCACCTGGTTCGACTGCACGCCTTTGGCGAGGTTGCCCACCATCGTGCCGGCCAGTAGCGGGTCCTCGCCGGCGTATTCGAAATTGCGTCCGTTCCGCGGCTCGCGGGCAAGATCCACGCCGCCGCCGATGGACATGTTGTAACCCGTCTCGCGCAATTCACGGCCAATCACATCGCCGAAGAGAAAGAGAGCTTTGGGATCCCAGCTCGATGCCGCGCCGAGGACCGAGGGCAGCAGCGTGGCGTAGTGGCTTCCGGCCCCGGAGAGACGCACGCCGACCGCGGAATCCGCCATGTTGATGCCGGGGATACCGAGGCGCGCAACGCCCTCCACATATCCGGCGCCGCCAAGGGAACCTTTCGGGATTTCAGCGTGCTCGCGGAGGCCGTTCCAGCCGGTGCCGTGCACGAAATTGAGCTTTTCATCCAGGGTCATCTGCCGGACAACAAGGTCGGCGCGCTCGTCCGGCGAAAGCGATTTGTTCATCCAGGGCCAGTTGTGTTCCGGAACTTGCGGCGGGGCCGGAGATTGCGCGGCGGCTGCAAGCGTAATCGCGAAACAAGCAGCGCTCGCAAAAGAGACCAGGCGTGCTACAGAAAAGGACGGCATTATTCACCCTCTTGAATGGACCTTCGCCATGTTACGAGTCGCCGGGATGGACGTCAATAAACCGATTCAGCACGGTAGCGTCCTAATTTCGTGAACGGCTCACGTATCCTTGTGGAAAACTTTTAATTGGAGCGGATGTTGTCGCCATCCGCTCTTGACGCGGCTAATCCAACCACGGCAACGATTGCCAGCAGGTCAAGCCAACCTTTCGGTTGACCGCAGTCCATCGGACCCCAAGGTGTCGCCTTGAATCCGCAGGGATGCGTGGTTTCCGGATAAGCGCACCACGGCAAGATCACGGTTGCTCTAGCGTTGCCAGAGTTGGATACGTCCCGTCGCAACCCGCACTACTGGCACCGGAACGAAGCAAAAATTTGGCTAACACGAGCCTCCAATCTGCCCGTTTCGGGTCGCCAGTAGTGTAGCGGATTCGCTGGCAGAAAGAGGTATTTATGAGCGCAACCCCGCGACCATTCAATCCGAAATTCGGTGCTGTCTGAAATATGCGTTGACAGTCCTTATCCAACTTTTAGCGCCACCCAAGCGCGGGTTCCTCGTACTCCTGTCGCTCAATCGGGAATGGCATATAATTCCCCCACAGGAGTACAGCGGTCACAGGGTCGAGGCGATCCGTAATCCGCACGCTACAGAAGCGATTGCCGAAACGTGAGGTGACACTCACAGAATGGTTCGCTCCCATCTGCGCCATATTAGCACAGGCGCGGAGAGGAGCCACATTGACCCTTACGCATTCGCCGATTAAGCACCTGAGCGATGGAGAATACACACCAATGACAATGCAGGTTGCACTAATGGGAAAGGCTAGCAATATTGTGATTGCGAGCGACAGGAGATCCCAAGTACAACCGCTTATTGAAGGCGCAGCGAGACATACAACTGAGCGGGTCAAAATCAAGGTTGCGCCGTCTAGGCGCATTGCCGTTTCCTCCGCAATCGACTTGGATACCGCCGACGAAATCGCCGACCGCATAATTGCTGAAATGGACGATCAAACAAGAGATAACCGGGATACCCGAATCCTCGCAATTGCTAATCGAATAGTAGGTAATCGCAGCGTAGAATGTATCGCCGCTTTCCTTGATCCTGAGCCATCACTGTATTTTCTGGAATGCAAGGGGGACAACCATAAGACGTGCAGCATAAGATTCCTGCACGCATACGCAGGTGATCGAGTCAATGCCGCTGTGTACTGGAATGAAATGTATCACCAGACAGAAGACCTCTCAGTTGAGCAGATGTGCCGCCTGTCTGCCCATGTCATAGCGACGGCAGCGCAATTGAATCCGAAGGATATAAGCGGTTTAGATATTGTCCGGTCTGAAGTTGATGGATTCCATTTTTTGCCGAAGGCAGAACTAGATGCGCTCAAGGAAGCATCGCAGAATCATAATAGGGAGTTCGGCGCTGCCGTATTAGGCAATTAGTTCCGCCAGCGTCCATACATGATCTGCAATCCCCGCTTCCATCGCGGGCGTGACGCGCAGCGTCTGGTGGACACGGCAGAAATTGTAATAAGCAAACCAGAGCGCATACGCCGCTTCAAGGTTTTCCCAAACAGAGCGTATCCCACCCAGCAAAGCCGGACACAAGGCAGGAATGCAAGAAAAAATATGCGGGATTATGCGGGAACATGCGGGAATGTATGGAGGGAGAAACGCGGGAACGCGGGATTATGCGGGAATTGCCAGCTATGCGGCGGGAGGGAACCGGCATGGCTGAGCCAAACACTAAATACTGTCCGAAGTGCCAGAGACGAATGAACGAAGGACCACTGCACACGTTACCAGCATTCCAAGACCCAAACATAGAAGACCAAGCTGAAGTCTTTTCCCTCTATCGAGCTTTTGTCGTTGCTCCCTTCCGTTGTGATCGCTGTAATTATGTGGAACTGTACTCTCGCGGAACGGAGGAGAAATAGAGCGTATCCGTGCTTTGATCTTTGGATCGGAAGCAGCCATTTCAGAGGTCACATAAGATGCGACGGGAATTGACGCTTGCATCGCGCACACTCCAGATGTATCTTTGATTTGCGCAATGCAAAGATTCGGATTCCCCGCCCTGGCAGGCGGGGTTTCTGTTTATGGGGCGAGTATACTCCAAGAATCGAACCGCAGGGGGCAGAGAGTGCAACTCCAACCGGGAACAAGTGCGCTCATGGGGCTGGCGGTATTGCTTTGTTTGGGGTACGCGGTCTACTGGATTGTGCGCAGCCGTAGGCGTTGGCGCACGATCCTTTATGCTGTGCTGTCCGCCGTCTGCACGCTCTTGGTCGGCATCTCGCTTGCTTCGATATTCCCCGTCTACGCTGGAGCATTAGGAACGCTGGCAGCCTTTCTGCTCTTTATCGCCATGGCGATTACAGCCGCCGAGCACGCACGGTTCACAATTCGCCACAGCAACGCCGGAAAGACTGAGCCGCTGTCCCAATAAGCCGCTTTGCGGCCATCAACGCAGATTTCAAACACTACCCGAAATTCCCGATCCCGGCCCGTAAGCCGTATACTTCTGAGAAACAGAGAGCAAAGGTTATGACGATTGCGGTGGGGTTTCTCTGCGACGGGGGCAAGGAGGTTTATATTGCCGCTGATCGACAATTCACTTCTCCTGGATTCTTCAAGTATCAAGAGAAGAAATATTTCACCGACCAAAAAGGCGCGTTGGGCCTTGCTTTTGCGTTCGCTGGCGATCCTGGGGTTTTTCGTGAGGTACAGCAAAAAGTCTGCGGTTATTTGGATCAGGTAGAGGATCTGAGCGTAACTTTGGTTCAAGCGACCATCGAGGAAGTAGTAAACAGTCTTAACCTAAGATTCTCAGGTTCTCTTTACATGCTCGTGGGAGTGAACGAAATCTTTGATCCTCCCAAACTCATAATTTTCGACGGAAAAGGTGTCTTCCTAGCGGAAGACAGAGTCTATGCGGTCGGATGCGGCGAATCATCTCTGCTCCGCTATTTAGGGGATCATTTATATGCGCCCGATTTGCCTTCCGTAAATTCTTTGGGCCTAGCTGCTTACTTGGTAAAGAAAGCAACTCAATATGTTGATTATTGCGGAGAGCCGATAGATATACTCCACGGCGATGTTTGCGGTTTCGTAGAAGTGGAGCCAGAGAAAATAAAAGCCGCGATTCAGATGATGGAGAGGCAAGAACAATTCTTGTCTACTTTGCTGATCCAGAAGCCTTTTGAGATTTAGCCCATCTGGCCGTGACCGCCTTCCGTGCAGACTCGCTTCGTTGTTCAGGTGTCATTGCCGCAGCTCTGGCGGGTCCGCCCTTCTTCCCGCCCTTCTTCCCTAGCTTTGCTAGGTACCCGCGCAATTCCTTTGGAATTTCGGTCTTTGCCATGCTTTCATTCTATACGAAAGCGGCTCTCATAGTCACAAGCGCTTCATCGAAACGCAGCATCGGTACAAGCGTTACACCACGAGTAATGATCCATGAACTTCCACATCGCGTCGTTAGATCGCCGACAAGCCTCTTCGAAGGTTATTTCGATCTTCACATCCGCACGTGTGCCCGCGAGCAAACCTCCAACCGCCCTCACCTCAAGCAGACCGGCAATATCGGCATATTTCTTCCATTCGCTGTAGAGTTCTTTCCCGCGCCCGCACATCGCCATGATGTGCAATTATATCGCCCTCTTGACATACGTGAGCGGCTCACGTAAAGTAAGTACATGAATATTCTTGCGATGGATAAGAAGCTGGTGGTTCTAGCGGCGATGAGTTCACAAACTTAGGACAATACCATTCAGCACCAGCACTTTTCGAGTGCCGCCTGCACTCTCTCCGCAAATTCCAGTTGCTTTACCGGAGTCGATGCCTTACTCCACCTGCACGGTAGTCTTCAGTACGATATCCGCGGAGGAGTCTCCGATCATCACGCTCACGGGTTCATGCTCCACGCGGAATGCCTGCGTCTGAACATCCCAGTAAGCGAGCCGCGAGGCCGGCAGGTTGATGGAGACGGTTTTCGTCTCGCCGGGGTCAAGCGAAACGCGCTGAAAACCTTCGAGCTCCTCGCGAGGGCGCGAAACAGCGGAATGCAGGTGCTGCACATAGAGCTGAACCACCTGGTCGCCGGCGCGGCTGCCGGTATTCGTGACGTCGACTTTGACGGTCACCGCGCCGTCGCTGCTGAGGCGCGGTGAGCTGGTGCGAAGGTTGGAAAACTTGAATGTGGTGTAACTGAGTCCGAATCCGAAGGGATAGAGCGGCTCGCCTTTGAAGTACATGTACGTGTATCCATCGCGAATGTTGTAATCCATGCGCGGTGGAAGCTGATCGGCGGACTCTGGCCAGGTGCGGACCAGATGCCCGCCGGGATCGTAGTCGCCGAAAAGCACCTTGGCCAGGGCGGTGCCTTCATCCTGCGATGCGTGGGCCATGGTAAGAATGGCTGGGATGTTCTCCTCGCTCCAGTTAATGGTGAAAGGAAAGCTAGCGATAAGCATGAGCACGGTCCGGGGATTCTTGACGAAGACCTGTTTGACAATCTGCTCCTGACCGAGACTCATGACTTCGCGATCGCGCCCTTCGCGTCCGTCGCTGGCCGCGGTGCAGGGCAGGGTAATGCCGCCGCCCTCGGTGGGTGTGCTGTACCAGGCGTGGGCTTCGTCGCCGCAGGTGGGATCGTTGCCGATGACGACCACCGCAACATCGGATTCGCTGGCTGCCTTGAGCGCCGCGTCTTCACCGTCGGGCGTGTCATACGCCGCGTAGTTCACTTTGATGTCGGGACCAACCTCTTTGCGAATGCCCTCCAGTGGCGTGATTGTGTAAGGCGGCGTGCCTCCGTACCAGTCCCAATGAACCACGTCGGCAAGCGGTCCGATTACGGCAATCGACTTGATCTTGTTCTTGTCGAGCGGAAGAAAATTGTTTTGATTCTTGAGAAGCACGATGGATTCCAGCGCCATTTTCTGCGAGACCGAACGGTCGCGGTCCGAATCCCACGGCACGGGTGAATCCTTGATGCTGGTGTACGGCACCATCTGCGGCGGATCGAGCAAGCCGAGCTTGATTTCCACGCGGAACTTGCGGCGAAGCGCGTTATCGAGATCCACTTCAGCCAGCGAGCCGTCTTTGAGCGCTTGCTTCACCTCATCCTGGTATCTATCGAGAAACTGGTTGACGCCCGCCTTGAGGCAGGCGACGACGGCGGCTTCCTGATTCGGAAAAGCGTGGCGTGGATTGACGAGAAGCGTCACCGCGCCACCGTCGCTGGAGATAACGTCAACTCCCCATTTGTCGATGACGATGCTATGCAGGATCGGATTGACGGCCATCGGCGTGCCATTCCACGCGTTATAGGAGGCCATCACGGCTTTGGCGCCACCGTCGAGAAAAGCCATGCGGAAGGGAACCGAGTAATACTCCCAGAAGAGTCGCTCATCAAAATTCGAGGATGTGGAGTTGCGGCCGTTTTCATTCTCGTTCGCCAGAAAGTGCTTGAGAAGAGCGGCGGCTTGCCAGTACTTCGGGTTATCGCCCTGCAGCCCGTGAACGAATGCCGTGGCCATGGTGCCGTTCAGGATCGGATCTTCGCCGTACACTTCTTCGCTGCGGCCCCAGCGCGGATCTCGGTCGAGGTCCGACTGAGGACCCCAGAGCATCAGAATCTGGCGGTTGTATTTCGCCGTCTGGGTGATGAATCGGGCCTCAAATCCCTCAACTCCGGCAGCCTGGCGGACAAGGTCTGGATCCCAGCTGGCTCCCATACCCGGCGGTTGCGGAAACTGCGTGGTGGTGACGGGCTCGCGTCCGAAACGTGCCTCGCGCTGCACTACCCCGTGAATGCCTTCGGAACTGCCGATGTTGGGCACGCCGAGACGCGGAACGCCGGTGATCGTGCCCAGGCAGTCAATCTTCTCCTCGACCGTCATGCGCGAAAGAAGATCGTCTATGCGCTTCTCCATCGGCAAATTCGGATCGTCGAAGGGATAGTGCATCAGATGCCACTGATCCACTTGCGGCGGCAACTGCAATCGAGATTGCTGGGCGACGCCGGGAATGGCGGCAAACAAAATGGCGCAGAGCAGGATCGCAAGAGATCGTTTCATCGCAAGGGCCGGCTTTCTCAGGATGGCTGCAGTTTCCCCGAATTCGAACTCCGGACATTGTATTCCAGCACAGGACCACCCAATCTAAGCTGGCTTGGCCATATATTTGCTCAGAACATCCACCAACCCCTGGTTGGGAATACATTGCTTGGCCGAGAAGGAAGCCAGAAGCCGATCCATCTCGCTCTCAGATAGCCCCTTGAACAGCCCGGCGTAAAGAGGCTGCATGAGTGTTCCCGTGTAGAAGCACAGCAGGTCCTGGCTCACGCATCGCGCATTCAGTCCCGCATCGAGTTGAGGATCGGCTACAACCTCCAGAATCTGCCCCGCAAGCTGCGCCGTCGCATCCTTCACCGGCGTGGGCGGCAGCCACTTCATCCAATCGTCGGTGCCCAGCGCGCGCTTCTTGCGAAGAAGGTCGCTGATCCGCTCCATATATGGAGACGCGGGATCGAGCGTGAGCATGCCCATCACTCCGATGTCCTTGTAATTCCAGGTTGTCCAATGCGCCCCATTTCGCTCAAAGATTCCAATCTGATCGTCCAGGGCGCGAAGCCGGTCCGGGTTCTCGTCCGGCGGACCATTGAAGACAGACCCGAACTCGCCCACCCACAGCGGCACATTATGCTGCTGGGTGAATTTCGTGCCCTCCGCATCCAGGAAGAATCGCTCCTGTCGCGCCAGATCCCAATCCTCGGAACCGCTTCCCGCGGCCGATCGTGGATGAATAGTTCCCGGGTATCGGCCAGGTCCGAAGCCCGGCACCGTGTAGTTATGCGAACTGTAGGCCAGGTTCTCATCGAACGGCTCGTCCAATCCCAGGAACCGCTTTGCGTAGTCATCCCCCTCCAGGAAGATGATGTGACGCGAATCGATCTTGCGAATCTCTGTCACCACCCGCCGGAAGACGGAATTCATGCGGTCAAAGCGGGGCTTGTAATGGGACAAAATATTCCAGGGATAGTCCCCGATCTCGTTGTTCGAACAAGGCTCGTTGAGAACGTCGTACCCCGCAATCACCGCTCTGTTCGCGTAGCGGCGCGCGAACTCCTGCCAGAGCGCGACGTACCGATCCTGATACGACGACACTGTCCATAACAAGCTGATGCGCGATGCATTGTCGGAATGCCAGTGGACGTTCTGCCATCCTTGCGCCGAATGGAGATCGAGAATGACGTACAGCCCATGATTCTCGCAGTGCCGCAATACCTGGTCGAGACGCGCGAAACCAGCCTCTTTGTATTTGAACGGAGCCCCGTCGTCTTCGAAATGCCGGCAATTCAGAGGAATCCTGACCACGGTTGCGCCAGTCTTCCTCAAAAACACAACGTCGTCCTCATTAAAGAAATGGTCGAGCAGGCGCTCAAAGAAGAAGTGCGCTCTGGCGGGACCAAGCACCTCTGCCATCTGCGCCCGCAGAGTATGCTCTGCGCCGGGGTGGCCGTTGATGAAATCCTCCATGTTCATCCAGCCGCCGGGACAGGTTCCCCTCAGGCGAACCCTGTTCCCCTTGCTGTCGACGATCTGTCGCCCGCTGACGCGGAGGAACTCCATCCTGTTCTCGCCGGCAGCCGTCTCCGCTGCTTGTGGGCTGACTGACTCTTCCGCTGCCCCCGGGGATCCCTTGCCCGCGAGCGCTGCCGCACCGGTAAACGCGGCCAGCTTGAGAAATTCGCGCCGCGGCTGGAATTTGGCTGCCTTCCCTGACATAAGACCTCTTTCAAAAATCCGGTTTACTTAACTCGCTCGCCTACGAACACATCATATCTCCGGCATATACATGTATCGGGGAGCATCTCCAACTCGGGTTCAAATCCTCTCACGACGCTGGAGGCAATAGTTCCGTTACATATCATTTCTCTCCGCATCCCTGCCGAGAGTGCCCGCTGCTCTGCTATCCTCTAGGCCTGATGGCCCTTCTGCCCCAACCCCACACTCGCCATTGAGTCTCAACGATAGGGAGGATTCTCGTGAAGAAGAATTTGTTCTTCGGTCTGGCAATCTCCGCCGCACTTTCGATACCCGCTTTCGCTGCCCTGAAAACAGGTGACCGCGCGCCCGTTTTCTCTGCTCCAGCTTCCCTGGCGGGCAAAGAATTCCATTTCTCCTTGCGCGCCGCTTTGAAAAAAGGCCCCGTGGTCGTCTATTTCTATCCATCCGCCTACACCGGCGGCTGCGATCTTGAGGCGCACACATTCGCCCAGAACAAGGACCAGTTCACCGCCGCCGGCGCCACCATCATCGGCGTTTCCGAAGATAGCGTCGCACGGCTCAATCAATTCTCCGCCGATCCTCAATACTGCGCCGGCCGTTTTCCCGTCGCTTCCGACCCCGATGGCAAAGTTGCCGCTTCCTACGACCTCAAGGTCTCCCCTGGAAGGCCCGGAATGAAAGACGTGCGCGGCGCCGACATAGGACACAACTTTATTGAGCGCGACACCTTCGTGATCGATAAGAATGACAAGATCGTCGCGGTATTCTCTTCCAGCGCAGATCATCTCAGCCCCGATCAGCACGTCAAGAAGTCGCTGGAAGTCGTGCAGAAACTTGCCGGGAAATAACTCCTCCGCGAGCGGGCAGAAGGGCCTCTGCGGAAGCTCTCTTGAGCGCTTGCATCGCCAGTGCGATGTAAGCGCTCGGGCGCGGAGAAGGGAACAATGATGACAAGATCCAAACGGCTGCTGATTCTCGCCGCCCGCACGGCCTCGATCCCGCTGCTCGCTTGCGTACGCTTCGAATGGGTTTTGTGGACGGCGGCGGATTAACGCGCGCCTCTAATCCGCCCTCTCGCCGGCACCTGCTGCAGAGGGAATGGCTTGATCGAATGTCGCTATCGCGGCTTACCGCCTGTAGGCCACGCTCCACTCGCCGTTGGTCTTGGCAAACATGAAGCGAATCACGTGCACAAACGACCGCGGCCTTCCTTCAGAGACAATCGTCGCCGTCTCCGTGCATGTCCAACTCGCGGACTCGTCGGAAATGGACAATCCTGAAATCGGGCACTCATCGGTCACGGTGGCCTGCGGATTCTCCCGGAAAAATTCCCGCCACCTTTTCGCGTCCGACCGGTTCACGCCGGCAGCCTGAAGCAATCCGACGTCATGCATAGCCAGTCCGTGATCAAATCTTTTCAGAACGGCTTTAACGGGCATGGCCTCCGTTACCGGCTGATAGACGGCGGGCTCCGGCGCGGAATACGAATCCACATCGCCCGTTGGCATCTGTGAATGAGCATTCGGCGCAGCTATGGCAACCAGGCCGATTCCGGCAACGATCGTAAGAAACCATCTAGCGGGCTTCATGGATATCTCTTCTTTTCTGCGCAGCTCCTTCGATTGAGCTAACGCCAAATTCCAGGCACGACATTCACCTCTGGCCCAGGAGTGCCAAAGCTGAAGTGCTGTGACGCCGCCAGCGCTTCATGTGCAATCTCATCTATAAGGATCAGCAGGTTGTGAATGCGCTTCAAGGCGTATTCGGTAACCTCCCGTTACCAAAGTGGGCATGCCGTACCACTTTGGGAGCGAGACAGATGCGAGCTCGAATCTCTGGGAGAAGGTAGCTAGGGAATTTCCGGCGCAGCCTTATTTTCAGGAGTCGCTGCGGACGCGATCGGCCCTTGCTGAAAGGCCAGACCGCCTGCCCCCTGGATCAGGAGAGGTTTTCGCGCCCCGGTTCAGCAGACAGTACATTCAGCTTCTTCACCGTCAGCGTGTCGATGGTCAGGCGCTCGATGCGGGCCTCCAGAATTCGCACCCGCGCGATCGCCAATGCGCCGATAGCCAGCGACCCGATGGCCAAAGCGCCCATGGCAAACGCTCCAATTGCAAGTGCCCCAGCCGAAACAGCCCCCGTCGCAACTGACCTGGACGCAGCATGATTCACAACCACTTCCTTTTTGCTCGATGGGGACATCGCACACCCTCCTCTCGCCAGTTTAGTCGCGCCAGCTTATCCGGCACTCGCCCGCTTCACGATCCACGATTCACGACCCACGAACCACTTTCATCTGGTCCCCGCCGGCCCCCGGTGCGTATACTTTCCCCGCGCCGGTCGTGAAGATCCCCGATGGCGTCTACTTTGTCGATTTAGCCGCACGGCGGCATAAGCAAAAAGGAGAAATTGCAAGTGGCCCGACACATCCGTCTGCTTCTGCCTGTCTTTGTCTCCCTGGCTTATCTCAGCCAGGGCGCAGCGCAGCCCCCGGCCCACGATCAGTTTCACGTCGCCGTCTACATCCCGGTGGGCGTCGTCGAGCAGATGAAGGATCCCGCCTGGCTGCAGAAATCCTGGAAAGAAATCTCCAGCCAGGTCAAAGTCGACAAGGTCTACATCGAGACTTACCGCAGCGGACTCGTCGCCGACGATGCCCTCATCGATTCCGTCAAGAAGTTCTTCGTCGATCAGGGCGTCCAGGTCGCCGGTGGTATCGCTTACGTCGGCGGTGGCGACAATGCCGGCCGCGTCGGCAACTTCACCGTTACGCAGAAGGTCGAGCCCGGCCAGTTCATCTCGCTTTGCTATACCGATCCGGCGCAGCGCGAATTCGTCAAGCATATTGCCGAGCTCACCGCGCGCCACTTCGACGAAATCATTCTCGACGACTTTTTCTTCTACAACACCAAGACTGCATCCGACATCGACGCCAAGGGCGACCAAAGCTGGACAGACTTCCGCCTGCGCACCATGGACAAGGTCTCGCGCGACCTCGTCGAGGACGCCGCGCGATCCGTCAACCCAAAGGTAAAGGTCATCATAAAATTCCCCAACTGGTATCCCTACTTCCAGGCCAACGGCTACGACCTCGACCAGGAACCGAAGATCTTCGACGGCATCTACACCGGCACGGAAACCCGGGATCCTGTTTTCAACGATCAGCACCTCCAGCAGTACGAGAGCTACGAGATCATTCGTTACTTTGACAACATCGCTCCCGCGCGCAACGGCGGCGGCTGGGTCGATACCTACGGCACCGGCTATCTCGACCGCTATGCCGAGCAGCTATGGGACACCATGCTGGCCAAGGCGCCGCAGATCATGCTCTTCCAGTACAGCGATCTGCTCCGTCCCGCAAAGGTCGGTGAGCGCGCGGCCTGGAACAACCTCGACACCACATTCAAAATGGCGGAACTGAATAAATGGAGCACCCGTGGCGGCGCCACCGGCACAGCCGACTACGCTGCCGTTGCCGGTTACTCGCTCTCCAAGGTCAATGACGTCGTCGGCAAGCTGGGCAATCCCACCGGCATAGCCAACTACCGGCCCTATCAATCCAACGGCGAAGACTTCCTCCCCGATTATCTGGGCATGATCGGAATACCGATCGAGATTTATCCCGAGTTCCCCACCAGCGCCAAAACCATCCTGCTCACTGAAGACGCGAAATTCAATCCGCAGATCGTCAGCAAGATCAAATCGCATCTCCTCGGCGGCGGAACGGTCATCATCACCAGCGGCCTGCTCAAAGCTCTCCAGGGCAACGGTCCCAACCAGATCGGGCAGATCGCCGAGATCGGCGTCACAGGCAACCAGCTCAGCGCCGATCGCTACCAGGGCTCATTCGGCATGCCCGGCGGCGCGCTCCCGCACAGCATCCTCGTGCCGGAGATTGCCTTCAAGACCAACGACGCATGGCCTGAAGTGCGCCTCACCGCCAACGGCAATGGCGCTCCAATCCTCTTCCAGGATCACTATGCCAACGGTCTTTTCTACGTCCTTGACGTCCCCGACAATCTCTTCGACCTCTACGATCTGCCGCAACCGGTGCTCGATTCTCTTCGCCGCTTTCTGCTGCGCGGCTTTCCGGTGCAATTCGACGCGGCCAGCCAGGTCAGCCTTTTTACCTACGACAACAACACCTTTGTCACCGAATCTTTTCTTGACCATCCCGCGCCGGTCACCGTCTCCCTCGCCGGCACAGGCCACCACCTGCGCAACCTGGTCACCGGCCAGGTGCTGACCGGCCAGGCGCCGCCCCCCATCAAAACGCCATTTGGGCGTCCTCTCCCGCAACCCCCCGCCACCCAATTCCACATCACCGTGCAGCCGCACAGCTTTCTAGCCTTCGCCGAGGAATGACCTGCACTGAAATCGGCCACGATGGAACCTGTCGAGGTCGTATGTAATTCTTCAGGCCCATTAGGAACGCGCAAGCGTCCGCCGTTCCTCGATCACAGGCTGCTCCCTATTCCCTGTTCCCTATTCCCTCTTCCCTGCTTTTCACTGCCGCCAGAAGAACCACGCCGCCATCGCCAGCCCGATCACCACCACCACGCTGCGCAGAATCCGCTGCGGCACCCGCCGCGCATAATGCGCCGACAGGTACCCTCCAATAGCGCAGGTGATCAACGCCGGCAACCCGTAGCGCCACACCACCTGCCGGTCCACCACAAAGATGACGAACGCGCTGCCGTTGGCCATGGTGTTGGCCACAATCTTCAGCGCATTGATGGCGTGCATGTCCTCGTAGCCGAAGAGCGCCAGCATGGTCAAAAACAGGAACCCCGCGCCCGCGCCGAAATATCCCACGTAAAAGCCGACCAGCAAGGTAAAGAAAAAAAGTGGCGCCAGCCGCGGCGCATGCGCATGTCCCGCCCGCGCCTCTTCCCGGCGCCTGATCTTCAGCCGATCCAGCCCGCGCGACACCGGCCCGCTCACCGCGAAAATCAACGCCGCCCCCAGCAGCAGCCACGGCACCAGGTGCATGAAAGTGTGTTGCGGAGTATTCAGCAGTACCGCGGCGCCGGTCGTCCCCCCCAGCAGCCCCGCCACCCCCATCAGCCACGCGGCGCGCAGATTCTTGCGCACATCATGGCGGTAGGCCGTAATCGACGAAAGCTGCCCGGGCCAGATCGCCACCGTATTCGTCGCATTCGCCTGCACCGGCAGAATCTTCATCCCCAGCAGCGCCGGGAACGACAAAAACGAGCCCCCGCCGGCCACAGCATTAATGGCTCCCGCCAGAAATGTCGCGATCACGAGCCACACAAAGCGCCAATTTATGGTTGAGGAGAAGCCGTAAAGGTGAGACATCCGCAGTTCATTGTAGCGGTCGCAAGAGAGCTAACAGCGGACAGCGCGCAGAATCGCATCGCATCCCCGCCCCAGGGGGCACGAATCAGGCCCCACCAGCCAAAAGACCCAACACGGCTGAGGTTACCGAAGAAGGCCGTCAGCTTCGGGCAGGACGACGAAATCACGGTCCTCACCCTCACCCGCCTCGGCTCCGGCCAACAGTCGACCACCACAATCACCGTTCCGGAACTGGCCTCGGTCTAAGCCTCGCCGTCAGCTGGCATCTACCGCTGCCCAGCGGGACGAGCCGTGCTGCTTCCGCACCAGCGTCGCCGCGTGCCTGCCCCACCCCACAGCCCGCCTTCGAAGGCTACAGCGGTTCCACAGTTACCGTATCCCAGAGCCACTGAGGCTGAGTGGCCTTTTCAAGTCGGGGCCCCAGCGACAGGTCTTCGTCGCTGGGGTGGAAGTAAAAGCCACCTTAAAGTCCGCCCGAAACCGGGCTATACCAACTGTGGAACCGCTCTGGAGCGTCAAAGATTTTCCCGCGGCCGGCCGGCCTCTACGCGCTCCTCACCCCGACTGAGCCTTGGCCAACCCCCGGTTTCGCAGCTCCCGAGAGGCTGGTTTTCCACAGGAAGCTACCTCGGCGACCCAAAGTCTATCCAATCAATTGATTTTAATTAGTCTAATTTCAATAATTTAAAGGGTAATTAGATATTTTAGCGAAATGCACTCATATTTTATGAATCTGTTGTGCTATAGTTTCCATCAGATGGTTAGAGCGGCCGGGAGGCAGCCCTCCCGCCCCCATCAAATTTTCCGATGCATATCAGGAGGATGTTAGTCATGGCCATTACCCGTTGGGATCCATTCCGTGAAGTTGTCGCTTTGCAGAATCGTATGAATTCGCTTTTCCGCGACCTGAACGAAGGAGAAGGTCCGGTCTCCACCGCCTCGTTCACGCCTGCCGCCGACATCTACGAGGACGAAAAGAAGATCACGTTGAAGTTGGAAGTGCCCGGCATGGAAGAGAAAGACCTGGACGTTCGCGTGGAGAACAACACCCTCACCGTCAAAGGCGAGCGCAAGTTCGAGAAAGAAGAGAAGGAAGAGAACTTCCACCGTATCGAGCGCCGTTATGGCAGCTTCTACCGCGCCTTCACGCTGCCTTCCACCGTGGACACCGAGCACGTGGATGCCAGCTACAACGCCGGCATATTGAAGCTGGAGCTGAAGAAGAAGCCCGAGGCCCAGCCCAAGCAGATCAAGGTCAACGTCAACAAGACGCTGGCGGCGTAAAAACAGCTTTCAGCTATCAGCTTTTAGCTTTTAGCTGGATGCTTCGGACCACGCCGCGGGTCAATCTGAAAGCGCCGGGAGGGGAAGCCAAAGAGTTCCCGCCCGGCGCTTGTGTCATTGAAAGGAAAATCCGTTGGGGCTCGACACTTTGATTCAGAAAGAACAAGCTGAAAGCTGAGAGCTGACGCCTGAAGGCTGGGAGCTAAGGGCTAAAGGCTAGGAGCTGTTTTTATGGCAATTCGTTGGGACAAATTTACGGTGAAATCGCAGGAAGCGATCCAGCAGGCGCAGGCGCATGCCGCGGAACTGGGCAATCCCGAGCTCCAGCCGGTGCACGTGCTGCTGGCGCTGGTAGAGGATCGCGAGGGCGTGGTGCCCGCCGTTCTTGAGAAAATCGGTGTGCCTGTCGAGCGCCTGGAGACGGAGCTGCATCGCGCCGAGGAGAAACTGCCTCGCGTGGCCGGCGCGGCGGCGCAGCCGGCGCCCAGCCAGCCGCTGACGCGCGCGCTGGAACAGGCCTTCAAGGAAGCGTCGAATTTCAAGGATGAATACGTATCGACCGAGCACCTTCTGCTCGGTATCACGCACCTCAAGGGCGATGTGGCAAACGACGCGCTCGCCGGCCTCGGCGCCACCCGCGACGCGATTCTGAAGGCGCTCACCGCCGTGCGTGGTTCGCAGCGCGTTACCGATCAGAATCCCGAAGGCAAATTTCAGGCCCTCGAGAAATATGCCAAGGACCTCACCGACCTGGCGAGGCGCGGCAAGCTCGATCCGGTGATCGGGCGCGATGAGGAAATCCGCCGCGTCATCCAGGTGCTGAGTCGGCGCACCAAAAACAACCCGGTGCTCATCGGCGAGCCCGGCGTCGGCAAGACCGCCATCGTCGAGGGGCTGGCCCGCCGCATCGTGTCCGGCGACGTGCCGGAGAGTCTGCGCGACAAGCGCGTCATCGCGCTCGACCTGGGCTCAATGTTGGCCGGCGCTAAATATCGCGGCGATTTCGAGGACCGTCTTAAGGCCGTGCTCAAGGAAATCGAAGAATCGCAGGGCCAGATCGTGCTCTTCATCGACGAGCTGCACACGCTGGTCGGCGCAGGCGCCGCGGAAGGCGCCATTGACGCCAGCAACATGCTTAAGCCGGCGCTGGCTCGCGGCGAACTCCGCGCCATCGGTGCCACCACGCTGAACGAGTACCGCAAATACATCGAAAAGGACGCGGCTCTGGAGCGGCGCTTCCAGATCGTCTACGTGGGCGAGCCCAACGTTGAAGACACCATTGCCATCCTGCGCGGCCTGAAGGAGCGCTACGAGGCGCATCACAACGTGCGCATCAAGGATGCGGCGATCGTGGCCGCGGCAACCCTTTCGCATCGCTACATCAGCGACCGATTCTTGCCGGACAAAGCTATTGACCTCGTCGACGAAGCCGCGGCAGCGCTGGCCATCCAGATCGGCTCGGTGCCAACGGAAATCGATCAACTGGAGCGCCAGGCCACTTCGCTGGAAATCGAGCGCGCCGCCCTCAAGCGCGAAACCGATCCCAACAGCAAAGAGCGGCTGGAGCAGGTGGACCGCGAAATTGCCGCTCTTCGCGAGCAGATCACCGCGCTGCGCGCGCGCTGGACCAAAGAACGCGATGCCATTACGCGCATCAGCGATCTCAAGCGGCAGATCGAAGCCTTGCGCTTCGAGGCCGAAGAGCAGACCCGCAAAGGCCAGCTCGATCGCGCCGCGCAGATTCAGTACGGCGAATTGCCCAGGCTCGAAGCCGAACTGAAGCGCCTCGATGCGGCGCAGGACGGCAGCGGCGCAGAGCGCATGCTCAAGGAGGAAGTGGACGAAGAAGACGTTGCCAAGATTGTCAGCAAGTGGACCGGCATCCCCGTTTCCCGCATGCTCGAAGGCGAAGTGAAGAAGCTGGTGCAGATGGAAGAACGGCTGCGCGAGCGCGTCGTCGGCCAGGATCAGGCGCTGTCCGTAGTGGCCAATGCCATTCGCCGCTCCCGTGCCGGCCTGAGCGATCCCAAGCGGCCCATCGGCTCCTTCATCTTTCTCGGCCCCACCGGCGTCGGCAAGACGGAAACCGCCCGCGCTCTCGCCGAGTTCCTCTTCGACGACGAGCAGGCCATGGTGCGCATCGACATGAGCGAGTACATGGAAAAGCATGCCGTGGCGCGGCTTATCGGCGCGCCTCCGGGCTACGTGGGCTACGACGAAGGCGGGCAATTGACCGAGTCGGTGCGGCGTCGGCCCTATTGCGTCATCCTCTTCGACGAGATCGAGAAGGCTCATCCTGACGTCTTCAATGTGCTGCTCCAGGTAATGGACGACGGCCGCCTGACCGACTCGAAAGGGCGCACCGTGGACTTCAAGAACACGGTGCTGATCATGACCTCGAACCTGGGCGCGGCCATGCTCGCAGGCGATGTGCTGAAAACCGAGCGCGATTTCGAGATGGCGCGCGAAAGTGTCATGCGCGTGCTCCGCGAGCACTTCCGGCCCGAGTTTCTGAATCGCGTGGACGATATCGTGATCTACCGTCCGCTGGGCGCGGCGCAGATGAACGAAATTCTCGAGATGCGGCTGAACGACATCCGCAAGCTGCTCGAGGACCGGGCCATCTCGCTGGAACTCACCGACCCGGCGCGCCAACTGATCCTTGCCGCAGGATCCGATGCGGCATACGGTGCGCGGCCGCTGAAGCGCGCCTTGCAGCGCATGGTGCAGGACCCGCTGGCCATGAAGATCCTCGACGGCGAAGTGCTGCACGGCGCTCACGTCAGGATCGACGTCAATCGCAAATCCAATCAGTTGGTCTTCGAGCCGATGGGAAGGGAAGCGATGGCGTAAAAGCAGCGAGTTAGCGAACAGGCTCCGCGGGTGCGGGGCCTGTTCTTATTGCATACTAATTTTGCCTGCAGAGTATACTGGGCCGTGGAATTCCTGAAAATTGTAGCTGGCTGTATTTTGGCCGCGATCGTGTACGGGATTGTGCACGACCAAGTCACAGCGCGAATCTGCGTGGAATATTTCACGGTGTTCCATCCGCCTGTCTTCGCCACTCAGTCTCCTACATTGCTTGGAATTGGATGGGGCGTAATTGCAACGTGGTGGGTAGGCGCGATCCTGGGAATGCTGCTTGCAATGGCTGCGCGTCTGGGACCCAGAGCGAAATTCTCCGCGATCGATCTTGCGCCAATGGTTGGCTCTCTTCTGTTGGCGATGGGGATATGTGCAGCGACGTTTGGCACAATTGGCTACTTCAAAGGAGCAATGCCGACGGCGTTCTCCAGCATGATTCCAGCGGTATTGCACCGGAAATTTCTTGCAGACTGGTGGGCGCACATGGCTTCGTACGCGAGCGGATTACTAGGTGGACTTATATTGTGCGCGGTTGTGTGGATCAGGCGGGCGCGTATTCCAAATTCCTGAAGGGGATAGAGGCCAGATCCTCGAACTGCCGGGTGCCCCAGGTCTCGATTTTGAGACTTGGGAAACACCAATCCGAAAAGCGCTCCGCTCAGACGGCCGCATCATTCTGCGCCGACTCCGCCTTGAGCAGCGCCTCGTGAATGATCATCTTCAGGTAAGTCTGGTAGCGCAGACCGCGTTTCTCCGCCTGCTTGCGAGCCAGCGCAATATCGTCAGGATCGAGGCGGATGGTCGTGGTGGGCGTGAGCTTCGGCTCCTTGAACGGAATACCCTTCTCCGCGAACAGCCGGCGGATGCCGCCGGTGCGCAGACGGCCCTCTTTCGCGGCTTTCTCGAACTCATCGGCTATGAGCTCCTGATTCTCGTACCACCATTTCGCTTCCTCTTCTTCATTTTTCCACTTTGGTAGTTTGAAGTCGCTCATTGGTATTCCGCCTTATATGCCAGATACATTAGCTTGAGCCGCTTGATCGGTTCGAAAGCGGTTGCGATTCGTACTCTTTCTCCGCGCATGGTAATTGCGACGTAAAGAACCCTGCCTTCGGCTGTTTCACCGAGATACGACCATCTGTCCTCGCCCAAATCGCTCTTGTCGTAGCCCATTTCCATTGGACGGTTCAGAAGGGCTTCTTCAGCCTCCTCCGGCGTTACGGCGTGCTCGGCAACATGCAGTATGTTCGCGTCGTCCCACTCGAACAGCTCGTCGTTCATGGCCCAGCTTTCCCAGCCAACAGAATTAGTGTAGCTACATTGTAGCTATTTTGCAAGCGACGGCAAGTGACCCTTTAATGGCGCAGCTCCACTAGCGTCGCTCCCAATGCCGCCTTCGTTTTGCGGTGCCTCTTCGATGCCGGCGACGTGGGGATGGTTCTTCAGGAACTCGCGCCCGCCGCGGCGGATGAGATTGCCGGCACCTTGGCCGTGAATCACTCACACGCGTGGTAGGACGGCGAGGAATTCTGCCTGCGATTACGGCGTTCCTGACGCATCTTGGCTCTCACCGATGCTTGCAGGGTTCGTGCTAGACCCCGGAGGTTTTGACCATGAACGACGGCCATGAACCCGCAACCAAAGCCAATATCGAGGCGCTGCGTGAGGCACTGCGCGAGCAAATCAGCGGCACCGAGACCAAGCTCCTGAGAGCCTTCTACGACTTCGCCAAGGCCAATCAGCATCGCGTTTCCGAACTGGAGGGCAGCGACGCCACTCTGACACGCCGCATCGGCAGCATCGAAGGTCGCCTCCTCGAAGTGGAAAGACGCTTGAATATGCCTCCGGCAGCCTAGTTCTTAAAATTCTGTCAAGCCCCGCGTCCGGAAATATTTTGTATCCCCTTTGTTTTCAGCATGATTTTATCAGTCACGTTTTGCCGATTAATTCCGGCAATTCGCTACTCTTGAATCATGCATACGGAATCGGACAAAACGCTGGCCCGCAGGCGATGTGACCACCAGATTCCTGCGCGAACTCGCGTCAGCACCACGGCGAAGGCACACACTCTCTCTCGCCCGCCCCTCCAGCTTCCTTTCGCGCCGCTAGCATTTGCGAACCAGCCAGGAAGTTTGCTGGTCAGCAATCAGCCCGTTCATCGGCAAATCGTCAAACCCCGCTCCACGCCTGCTCATTTCGCAAGCTGGGCTTGCGCCATTTCGCAAAATCGTGCGCCGAGGGGGGAGGCAGAAACCGCGATTTTGAATTTTGAAAGTAAAACTGTAAAGCGGTAATTCTGTAAAACTGTAAACCTGTACAACTGTGAGACTGTACGCAGCGGCCGCTGATTACCTGCCGCTGCCCTACAATAGATATATGAGCCACGAAGGCATCCGCTTCGCCTCGCCAGACGAAAAAGCACGCGAAGACGAGCAGAATCGACCCCTTCCCCGCGCCGCGGCCACGCCGGAAAAGGTGCGCGTGCTCCTCACCGAAGGCAAGGGCCTCGAGATCGATTGGAAGGACGGGCACAAGAGCGCCTGGAGCTTCGCCTGGCTGCGCAACGCCTGCCCTTGCGCCACCTGCGTTCAAGAGCGCGAGCAGGAAGACCGCAAGCCTGGCGAGCCCAAACCCAAGGCTGCGCAATTGCTCCCCATGTACGCGCCTCCGCCCAAGCCGTCGACGGTCCTGCCCGTCGGCCGCTACGCTCTCCAGTTCAATTGGCTCGACGGCCATTCCAGCGGCATCTATTCGTGGGAATACCTCCGCCGCAACTGCCAGTGCAGCGAGTGCACCTTCGCTGCCGCCAATCCCGCAGGCGCTCCCAATTAGCCTTTCCCTCTTCCCCAAAAGTGGCGCGTGACTCACCCGTACGGGTAGCGTAACGACATGGATTCGTTATCGTAGCCGTCTGACGAAAGTAATAATCGGCCGCATTGACAAAGCGAATTCCGGGGTACACTGACTTCACTCGCACCCAAGTGGAGTGCATATGCGTATTCGCCCCGCCGCAAGGCTGGCTTTGATTATTTGCCTTGTGTCCCTCGCCCCCCGCGCTTTTGCCGCTGTCGCCGCCGTCGACGTCAGTGCGCTGCCCCAGGAAACATACGTGTTGGCCGCCTACGATGATGCGCAGCGATTCGAACCCTACGTCAGTTCGTGGACATCTGATTGGCAATACCCCGTCTCCCGCGAAGAAGTGGCCACGCGCTTAACTGCTGACATGGGGTTTCTCGCGCTGGCTCTCAAAAGCCACCCTGAAAATCAGGATCTCCTTCTGCTCACCGCGCTGATTGCGCATTACGCCTACAACCTGGATGTCAACGGAAGCTACGATCAGGCGATGAGGGCTCTCAACCAGGCGCAGACACTCTCTCCCGCGGACGTGCGCCCTCTCTGGTTTCGCGCGTCTCTGGTCTGTCAGACCGGCGACTCTTCATCGGGTTTTGAGCAGTTTCTTTCCATCGAGAGCGCCCATCCCTGGAATCGGCTTCCCATCGGCTTCTGGGACGACTACCTGGAATGCGCCATGATCAACGGCATGCCCGCGCATGCGCTGCGGGCCGCCGATCATCTCGAGGCTTTGCATGCGCCGCCGTCGCAGCGACGGACTTACCTGGTGCAGACCGCGCGCAACGTATTCGCTCCCTTCGATCCGGGCAAGGCATATCCTCCGAGAGATGCCTGGGCGGGAGGTAAGCAGGGGGAAGACGTCACATTTACCAGCACCACCTGCGGTCTCCAGATCCGCGCGCACGGCGATTGGATCGTCAACGACCTGGCATTGAATAAGGGCGCATGTCTCGCTTACTTTGCCACCGGTCCTTATCCGGCCGCGGCCGGCCGCATGGAGCCCAGCATTCTGGTAGTGGCGCAGCCCCCGCCGAACAATGAATCTCTCCAGCAGTTCGCACAGTCTTTCGCCACCAAGGGAACATTCCGGCCGTTCACGCCTTCCAACTGCCCGGCATCATCCTGTATCGGCCTCATTGGCGACCGCCCCGGACTCTACGGAAAAGAGGGTGACGGCCGCGAGCAGATTGTGGTCTTCGAACGCGACGAGCCCACATACCCCGGCCTTCTCTTCGAGGCACCACTCGATTCCTCGAAGCCGACAACTTCAGGTGCGGTGGTGTTACGCCCTGACCAGGTTCCGGAGCGGATCCCGGGCAAACTCTACTATCTCGTCGCGCTCGATGCCTCATCCTCTATTGAAGAACCGGCAGATAAGGACTTTGGCTTCATCCTGGCAAACCTTACAGTCGAATAGCTGCAGGCCGCGTCACGAATCCGAATTCTTCAATAACCATGCGCGTGCAGGATGAACACTACCACTGAGGCGAACAGGCAATAGATTCCGAACCAGTGCCAGCGGCCTTCTTCGAGCCAACTGCTTAGCCACTTCAGCGCCAGCAATCCGGCGAGGAACGAAAAAACCATTCCAAGCAGGCTGGACCCGATCGAAGCATGCAGGTTGATCGGCGCCCCCGTGGCTGCCGCCGCGTGCGCAGCCTTTAACAACCGTCTCACCTCCATCACGTCCACGACTGGAGTCAGAATCACGGCCAGCGCAAAACTGAAACGCTCGGATGTATCCTTCGCCGCACCCAGCAACATCCCTGCGGAGATCGTCGATCCTGAGCGCGAGAACCCGCGGAACGGAAGCGCCAGCCCCTGCACTACGCCCATCCAGGCCGATTGACGCATTTGCATCGGCGTGCCTTCCGGTGGTTTTGTGCCCGCGCGCTCCTTGCGCTGTTCAATCAGTCCAGCAACAATGATCATTACGCCCACTGCAAAGAGTGCCGGCGCAATGATCTGCAGTTGCCCGAAGAGCATCTCAATTTCCGCTTTCGGAGCACCGCGAAAGTATGTCTTCTCGATAATGACCTTCAATGCCTCGCCCACGATTCCTGTGAAGAAGGTGGCCCAGAATGCTTGCCAGAAGAAGCGAATGAAAGCCGCCTTGCTTTCGAAATAGTTACGGATCCACGCGTTCCAGAAGTACACAATCACCGCAAACATGGTCCCCGTATGCAGCATTACCAGCAGAAGCGTCATCTCCGGAGTCGTGGGATTTATTCCCATCAGTTTTTCCGCCACCACCACATGCGCAGAACTCGACACTGGCAAAAGTTCAGCCATTCCTTGCACAATGGCAAGGAGAATGATCTTGAGAATTGTCATGTTCCCAGTCTAACCGTCCCCTGCAGGATTCCAGTGGAACTTCTCGGTGCGGCATTCGCGCTCGGTCTCTATGATCGATAAAGGAGTTGAACGTACCCAGACTTCAGCGCGTTTGCAAGCGCGATCGGCGGAGGGATGATGAAAATCGGATTTCTCGGATTGGGGCAGATGGGCACTCCCATGGCGATGCGCCTGCTGGCTGCTGGACACGAATTGACCGTATGGAATCGGAACGAAGTTCGGGCTGATCCGCTCCTCCGGGAAGGCGCGGTGCTGGCCGGGACGCCGGCGGAAGCCGAATTAGGCGCCGACATTGCGATCACCATGCTCTTCGACGACGCCGCGTATGAGAGAGTGCTCTTCGGCGATAACGGGCTCATGGACGCGCTTTCTCCGGGCGCGATTCATGTCTCCTGCAGCACCATCAGCGTCGCGCTGAGCGAGCGGCTCACCGCCGAGCACGCTCGCCGCGGTCATCACTTTGTCGCCGCTCCGGTTTTTGGCCGCCCGAATATCGCTGAGGCCGGCCGCCTCTGGATTGTCGCCGCCGGAGCGGATGAGGCGGTCGATCGCGTCCGGCCGATATTCGAGCCGCTCTCTCGCGGTGTGACGGTTGTGGGTCGCGAACCCCGGAAGGCGCATGCCGTCAAACTCGGCGGCAATTTCCTCATCAGCGCGATGATTCACTCGCTCAGCGAATCGTTCGTTTATGCGGAAGGGCAGGGAATCGATCCCGAACTCTTCATGGAGACCGTCAATAACGCGCTCTTCCAATCGCCGTTATACGCGGCCTATGGTAAGGTGATGCTTCATCCGCCCGAGCACCCCGGCGCGCTCATGGGGCTCGGCGCCAAAGATCTCAACATGCTTCGTCAGGCTGCGGCCGGGCGCCGCACGCGACTCAGCCTTGCCGAAACCATGGCGGAGATTTTCGCTGAAGCCCAACGCACCGGGCTGGGCTCTGAAGACTGGGCCGTGGGGCAGTACCGGATGGCCCAGCGCCGCGGCACCCTGTAAGATGAAATCCAAATGACCCTCAAGGGAAAGATAGCGTTTATCACCGGCGCCAGTTCCGGAATTGGCGCCGCAACTGCGCTTGCCTTTGCGTCGGAAGGTGCGCGACTGCTACTGGCGGCCCGCCGTGCCGGCAAGCTTGCCGAAGTGGCTTCGCGCGCATTGGACCGCGGCGCCGAAGCAGTACACTCCATCGATCTCGACGTGCGCCATCGCCATGCCGTGCAGACAGCGATTGACGATCTCCCGCCGGAGTGGTCGGAAATCGACATCCTCGTCAATAATGCGGGCCTCAGCCGCGGTCTCGACAAGCTTTACATGGGCAGAATTGAAGACTGGGAAGAAATGATCGACACCAACGTCAAGGGGATGCTCTATGTCTCTCGCGCAGTGGTGCCCGGAATGGTGGTTCGCGGCCGCGGCCATGTAGTCAATATGGGTTCGACTGCCGGCGAATTGGCGTATCCCGGCGGCTCCGTTTACTGTGCCTCAAAAGCGGCTGTTCGCACCCTTAACGCTGGTTTGCGCCAGGACCTGCTCGGTACCCCCGTCCGAGTTACATCCATCGATCCCGGCACTGTCGAGACGGACTTCAGCCTGGTCCGCTTCGGGGGTGACTCCAGCCGGGCCGCCAAGGTCTACGGCGGCATCATCCCGCTGACACCAAGAGATATCGCCGAGACCATCCTGTGGGCAGTCACTCGGCCACCCCACGTCAACATCGCGCGCGTCGTATTGACCTCAGTAGATCAGGCCAACTCTCTGCTTTTTCATCGAGAAAGCTGATAAAAAACCGGGTATTTTGGCGACTCGCTGATGAAACAGAGAGAACACACGTGACCCGGGATTCGGGGACCCGTGGGCGCCTGTTCCGCGTATGCTATCCGAGCGCGGAAATCTGGGCTTCGATCTGTTCCAGCGCTGCCGCCAGCGCGGCCCGACGCGCGGGATGCGACGTTTTCTGCGACAAGATGTTCTCCCGTTGCAGATCAAGCGCCTGTCTCCGTCGTGCGCGTTCGGTGCGGTCATGTTCTGCTGCCCGGCGAGCCTCTTCGCTTACAGGGCCGTCTGCCGAACCACCCGCAACGTACTCCGCGGCATTCGTCATCTCTCCTCCAGCCACTTACTATCTTTGGGTGCGAGACCTATCATTCATTTTACGAGAAATTCGTTCAGCCGCATCTCGTGTGCTGAACCTCGGTACCTGCTGAAACACGGAGGGGAAGCCTATGCACGCATGGCAAATTTCGTCCTTTGGCATTGATTCTCTGGAATTTGTAGAACGCACAAACCCCGTTCCGGGACCTGGTGAAGTACTCGTTGAAGTACGCGCAATTTCATTCAATTTTCGCGATTTGATTATGGTCAAGGGCCTTTACAACCCTCGCATGAAGCTTCCCCGTATCCCCTGCTCGGATGGTGCGGGCGAAGTCCTTTCAGTGGGCGCCGGTGTCGCTGCCTGGAAATCCGGCGACCGCGTAGCGGGAATCTTCATGCAGAACTGGCACGATGGCCCGCTCACTCCAGCCAAAGCCCAAGGGGCGCTGGGCGGGGATGTGGACGGCATGCTGGCCACGCATGTCTTGCTGCGAGAGACGGGACTTGTTGCCGTGCCTCGGAATATGAGCTTTCAAGAAGCCGCGACACTTCCCTGCGCCGCAGTCACAGCATGGAATGCTCTCGGTGCCGCCCCGCTGAAACCCGGGGCCACGGTGCTAATCCAGGGAACCGGCGGCGTATCGATTTTTGCGCTGCAGTTTGCCAAGCTGAGAGGCCTGCGTGTGCTCGGGATCTCGAGCAGCGATGAGAAGCTTGCAAAAGCTGCCGCACTAGGTCTGGACGCCGGATTCAATTATCGGAGAGATCCCGACTGGGAAAACTGGGTTCTCGAGAAAACCGGGGGAGAAGGCGTGGACCTGGTCATCGAGGTCGGAGGCGCCGGTACGCTGACACGCTCTCTCAAAGCGGTTCGAACCGGGGGAATCATCGCGCAGATAGGGGTGCTGGCAGGAGCAGCGGAATCGGTTTCAATTCCCCTGATCCTGCACAAGACGGCGCGCATTCAAGGAATTTACGTGGGCTCGCGCCAGGACTTCATAGAGATGAACCGCGCTGTCGAGCTTTTCCGCGTTCATCCTGTCTATGAGAGCTTTCCCTGGTCGCGCGCCCGCGACGTTCTCCGCCACATGGAATCCGGCGGCCACTTCGGCAAGCTTGTGCTCACGGTCGAATGACGGAGCAGGCCGCCGAGGCCGCTCAGATCGCAGTCAGGCGACCTCTTTTTCGCGCTGGAACGCTTCCACAGCAGGCTCCGGCCTGATGGGGATAACCACGTTCTTGAGCGAGCGTTTGCACCGATGCAGCTCAAACCAGCGCAAGTAGTTGGCGACCACGCTGCTCATCGTCATTTCCACGCCGGCGGCGAAGTTGTGTCGCGCCATCTGTTGTTCCAGTTCCGGGTTCTGCAGAATCGTGGAAATCTGGTCGGCAAGATCGTCGGGATTGCCGCGCTTGTAGAAGCGGATCGCCATATTCTCATTTGTCGCCATTTCCTCAAAATCGGGGACATCGGCACACACGACCGGAACGCCGTATTCGCACGCCTGGTGCGCAGGACCACTCGAGCCTGTTGCCGAGTCATAAGGCATCACCATAAGCGAGGTTGTCTGGAACAATTCCGGAATAGCTTCTTCCGGAACATAACCGCGGAATTCGATGGGAAGATGCGCCGGTTGCGCGGCGCGGATCGATTCCCAATATCCGGCCTTCGTGTGGTGGTTGGCGCCCGCAACGATCAACTTTGCGTCCGGAACTTTCTCCAGGATCTTGGGGAAGGCGTTCATGAGGCACTCCAGGCGCTTGTAGGTGCCCCAATGCCCGATGGCGAGAATACGCTTGTGCGGATTACCGCGCTTTCTAAAATCGGGAGGCACAGGCATCGAGGAAAAAGTGCCATGCGTGCCTAGCAGCACATTGTTCGCCGAGTATTTTTCCGTGAGAGTGCGGTAATAGTTGGGAAGCAGCACGGAAACCGAGTTAGCAGCCAATAGTAGGCGCGTAGCTGCCCCGGTGCACATTCGGTAAAGCCAACCCAGGCGCACGCCGGCGGCCGCGAAGTCCACGTGTTCCAGGATGTGATGAAGCGTGATGTGCGTGTAAAAACCTGCTGCCCGGGTGAGCGCCGGCGCGGAAAGCCCGACAAATGCCGCCAAAGGCATGTCCGGCGTGGCAAAAGTTGAGAAGACCAGGTTGTACCAGACCACATCAGGCTTGATCTCGCGAATGACGCGCAGGAGCCGCGCCGGATTGGATGCGGAGCCGAATTTCCAGCAACGGATGACGTTGAATCCGGGTAACTCCGGCTGAAGGCGCGTCTCCAGCGGCTGCCCGTGCTCATCGGTGGCAAAGGCGTAGTTGCAAAGCTCGTCGGCAAGGATCGTCAATTCGACGCCCGGAGTGCACTGTAACTCTTTAGCTATATGATATGCGTACTCGTTCAGTTGCCGTCCGCTCGGGGGGAAGGTACATACCAAACATATCTTCATTTATGTCACCTCTACTAAAATATGCTGATCTCGAAATACGGTCTGAATTGCTCATTCTTGGAGCCCGGGAAATTAAAGAAGGTCTCCTCCTGCAGGCCGGCCGAAAAGCGTATCGGGTACTGCAAAGGAACCTCCCCCGAGGAGGCATTGAACGTGCGCCGGAATGGCCACGCATATGAGACGGCAATACCATTCTGAACCGCGTCGTAGATATGGAACCCGCGATTGTTGGAATAAGCTGCCGATAAATTCACGTCCCAGTTCTTGGCCGGCTTGAAATTTACATTGCCGGTCGGGAGGATGTCCTGCGCGATGCCCCAGCGCGGGCCGAAGCCGCGCCAGGCGCGCACGTATTGCATCAGGGCGTCGAAGTTTACGCGCGGTGAAAAAGTGTGCGAAATGCCGACGTAGGATGAGCTGTAGTAATCCTCGGTGTTTGTCAGCTTGAACCACTGGTCGTTGACGCCCCAGCCGGTTAGCAGCGCGGTCTTGCTCCACGGCGCGCCCACGCGAAAATTCAGTTCGCCGGCGAGTGTCCTTGAACTGAGATGCATCTCCGTAAACGGGCCCGACTCCCGCATCAGGTATCCGTTGACGGAGACGGCGTTGAAAAACGTGCTCGTGGACATGTAGGCATAGACACGGAGGAGGTTCTGATTCATGGCGGCGGGCTGCAAGGAATCGCGCCTTAACGTTCCCTGAACGCCGCCGTTGAAGGTTAGGATGTTATCTCCGATGTGAACGGTCGGATTCAGGCCGAAGTTGAAGGTGGCATCCGTGGTGTTACGGTTGACGATCGAACTCGTCGCCGGAACCGAAATTTGCCCGCGTGCATTTCGCAGTTGGAAGAAGCCGCTCGGCGTGGGCAGTTTGCCAACGTGCAGATGAAATGCGTCCGTCCATTCCGTCTGAATGGATGAGCGTGGCGGAGGCAGAAGCGCGGTGTCGAAGCTGGGGACCGGAAACGTCGCGTCCACCTTGGAATCGAGTACATAAACGGTGGTGTCTTCAAACACAGGCGCTACCGTGAAATCGGACAGCACGCTTACGTTTGGATTCACTCGGAGACCTTCATCGGCACCAGTCTGGAGTATTTCCTGGTCCACGGTTTCGTCCTCGCCCGCGGCGTTCGCGGCCTGGGCGAAAGCGGTGAGGGCCTTGGCGTTCTCGTGTTTTTGCTGCCATACTCCAGCCTCGGCCATCAGGTATTGATAATCCTCGGGACCATCCTCTTCCGATTTGATGGCGGCAAGCTCGGCCTGGGCTCGGTTGGTTTCGCCCAGCGCGAGATCGTTGGTCGCCAGCCCGATCCGCACCTGGCTATCCGGCGCACCCGCTGTTTTGGCGCGCTCGAGATAGGATTGAGACAGCTGATAATCGTGCATCGAGCGAAATATGTCCGCGGCCTGGATGAATTGTGCTCCAGTGGGCGGCGTTGCGCTGCCCGCATCCACTTCCATCCATGCCAGCGCGATTTCTCTCTCTGCGTTTTCCGATTGGTTACGTTGCGCCATGAGCCCGGCAATCGCGAGCCTTACTCCTACGCGATCTTTCTTTGAGACCTCCAGAGCCCGGCGAAAACGGAGCATGGCCGCCCGATCGTCTCCGAGCGTCGTCAACGCTTCTCCCGTGGAAAGCAGGATCTGGCTTTCGATGGGGATGCCCTTGGTGGGTTTTTTCGAATTGCGCGCAGCTTCTTCTTCGGCAAGCCGCACATAGTGCATGGTGGGGGCGGTGTTGCCGAGATCTGCATTTGCCCGCGCCAGCAAGGCGTTGGTGTAGGCATCTCCCGGAGCAAGCTTGTCAGCCAACTGCAGTTCATCTATGGCGCTGTTGAAGCGACGTTCCGAGAAGAGCGTGTTGCCTAAATCGAAATGAAGGCCGCTGTCGTTGGGGGTGAACTTGAGCGCGGCTCTGTATTCGACCTCGGCTTTTGCCAGCAGATTCTCGCGCCCATACGCGGTTGCGCGAATCACATGGTAGTCTTTGCTATCGCCGAGGGTCCGCTTGCTGAGTACGGCCTGACGAAGTGCGTCCTCGGGATTGTCGAGCGCCAGATCTGCGTACGCAAGTCCGAGATGCGCCTCGCCATCGTCCGATTGCCGCTTGATCGCTTCCTGAAAATCCGCCGCGGCGAGCTTCGATTCTCCGAGGTCGTTGTAGAGGAATCCTCGGTTCACATACGCCGTCACAACGGTAGGATCCCGATGCAGGACCTCGGTGAAATCCTTAACTGCCTCCTGATCCTGCTTATTATGCTTGTGCACGTAACCTTCCAGTAGAGGAATATCCGGCTCTTTGGGAAGGACGTTGAGATACTTCTCAGTCAGCGCCAGCAGTTCATCGTAGCGGCCCATGTGCAGCAGATCGTAGCCGAGATAAACCACTACGTCCCTATCGTTGGGGAGCCCTTTGATCGCTCGCTCGCCCACTGCCGCGGATTGGCGATACTTGCCGTCAAAGCTCAAATACCGCTCCTCTTCCCGAAGCACGTAGGGCACGTGATCCATTCTGCTGGTGACCCGCTTCATCCACTCGCTGCCGGCGCTCATATCGTGACCTTCCACGGAGGCGTTGAGCCCCCCAGCCACGATGAGGGCGTTCTTCTGATTCAGCTGGTAGCCTTTGGCGTAAGCTTCCTCAGCCTTGGAGTACTCCTTGTGCGCCGTGAACAAATCGCCGAGGGCAAGATAAGGAGCCGCCGAATTGGGGTCCGCCTTAGCCAGCCGGCGGAAATACATTTCTGCTTCACGATCATGCTTGGCCGCGCGGCACGCGTATCCCATTGAGATCAGCGCGAAACGGTTGTTTGGATCGCTCGCCAGTACCTGCTTGTAGACGTTCATCGCGTCATCAACGCGATTGAGCTTCATCAGAATGTCGCCCTTCAATTGCAGGTCATCGCGACCTTGGGGACCGCTCGCAAGGGCCTGGTTTATATCCGTGAGCGCCCGGTTGAATTGGTTCGCATTCAATTCGATAAGCGCTTTGAGCCGCAGATACCTCTCCTGATCGATGCCGGAGGCGTTCACGTTGGCGATCTGCGTCTGCGCCACGCTAAGCTCGCGGTTCGCGTCATCGGGCTCTTCCAGGTTGCGATAGAGCGCGACCAAATCCATGTGGAGTTGGATGCCGTAGAGAGGTCCTTCGACGGGGTTCGCGGGCAAACTGGCCACGGCGGCCTGGTATTCCTTCACCGCGTCATCATCCTGACCCTGGATCTGTGCGATTTCAGCCCGGACTGCGTGGAGGCGATAGGCGTTTGAATTCAACGCGGCGGCACGGTTCAGGAGGGAATTTGCCTGGTCAATGGAGCCCGCCACCACTTGAGCTTGCGCGGCAGCCACCTGCAGATCGAAATTCTTCGGATTCGCATCTGCCGCCTGCAGGTAGAGTTTTGCCGCGTCTTTCGGTTTGTTATCAAGCTGATACGTATACGCAAGTTCGGCTACCACGTCCGGTTTCGGACTCCGTATCGTCTTAAGAGCAGCAATCGCCTCGGGGTATTTGCCAACCTGGCGATAGTAGCCGGCCAACGACCGCTCCACGTCTGGGTTGTTGGGAGCTTTTCGCCTCGCCATTTCCAGGTAGCGATTGGCGAGGTCCATCTGGTTTGTGTGCTGATAGCAGAGGGCGAGCAGCAACTCTGACCGTGCCCCTGGACGAAGCGCTTCGGCCTTGGTAACCCACTGTTTTGCCTGGTCGTAGTTTCTTCCGCGCATGTAAAGATCGCCCAGCAGCAGCAGATCGCTTCTGCGATTCGGATTCTCCGCAACTACTTGCGTGAGAAGGCGCCGCGCATCCTGCGTTCGCCCCATCACGCTGTAGTCCTGGGCGAGACCGGAACGGCCATCCGCCGCTGAAGGGCTAAGACGCAGGCCGTGATTATAGGCATCGACCGATAGGGCCAGATTGCCATTCAGTCGTGCCGCATAGCCAAGAAGAAACCACAGTTGTGGATCATTCGGCGCAGATTGCGCTGCACGCTGTGCATAGCTCAGCGCCAGGCCATGATCGCCGCGCTGCAGCGCTGCCTGCGCAGCTCGCGCCAACCGCGCATTTTGGATATTCGATCCCCATCCCAGCGATTGTGTCCCAGACTGCGACTGTGCGCCTGGAGTCTGGGCGCTTTTCGACGGGGTGCCCCCCACCGTGTAAACCTGTGCGCTTACCGGGCAGACGCCAGCCAATGAGACGCATAGAACTGCAGTCTTCAGGAATCCAAGTCGAGCTATCAAATCGGTTCACCAGAGCCCGAATTCAAGTTGAAAATTTCGATGCGACTGTAAGGAGTAGCGTTGGCTGTCGAAGCGATTCGCGCCTCTCTACCCGCGGCGCCGCACTTGCCCTGTCAAAAGCGGCCGCTCGGGAACCTGAAAAGCGGCCGCTAAGCAACCTGCCGGAACATTTGCCAATCGAATGACGAGTAGGACTTTTCGAGTTCTTCAACGGAAGACTTTTGGACGTCTGCAGCTAAAAAGCCACGCTCGCGATGGGTTCAGCGGACCGTTGAGCCGTCGTAACTCCACCGCTGTATTCGAGAGGGAAATTTGGAAAAACCTCAACCGATTCAGCCTTTGTCACAGCCCATACCTGTGAGTCTTCTTCTCCTCGTTGCGGTGGCTGTTCACTTGCCGCTGATGCTGATGGAGTTGCCGCTAAAGTCCTACGACACAAACTTCCATATCTTCTTTGCGTCGCATTATCTCCACCACTGGTTCAATCCCTGGAACCCCAAGTGGTATGCAGGCTTCTCGCAGACCACCTACCCCCCGCTTCCGCAACAATGGGTGGCGGTGGTTGGGCGGGTCATCGGTCTCGATATGGGCTACATGGCGGTACAACTGGCCGCCATTCTGCTGTTGGTGGTGGGCGTTTACAGATTTGCGCGGCTCTGGGTAAGCCCGCGGGCTGCATCCCTGGCCGCTCTGGCGAGCATTTTCGTCGGCTCGGAAAGCTTTCTTGTTTACAACGCAGGTCAATTGGCCACCACTGCGGCGGCGCCCATTTATTTGAATGCGCTTCCCTTCTTGTACGAATGGATCCGGCGCGGTGGTTGGCGCTCATTCATCAAGGCGGCAGCGTTATTCACTGCTGCCGCTGCGGCTCACCACGCCACGCTCCTCTTCGGGTCGTTCTTCTTTGCGTTGCCAATATTGTTCCTGGCGTATTTCGATAACGACGGTGGCCGCGTTTCTTCCGGAGCTTTCTGGGCCCGCACCATCTGGATCGTCATCTTCGTAAGCGTCTTGATCGGAATCGTGCTGCTTCCCTTCTGGATCGCGTTGATTCACTATCCAGTAACGCAGACACCGATTCCGCATCCCAGCCGGGCCAATTACATCCTCAGTCCGCAATGGGGAATCAATTACTTCGTCGTTCCTTACGGAGCATTGATTCTTGCGTTGCCCTTCATTTTCATCCGCGGTTCGGTGGTGCCCCGGCTTCGTCCCTTGCTGTTCGGGTTCTGGCTCGCATTTCTGATCGGTCTGGGCGGCACTACTCCCGTTGCCCACGTCCTGCTTGGGCGCGCATTTGAAGTCCTGACGATGGAGCGCTTCAGTTATTGGGCCACCTTGCTCGCTCTGCCGTTTGTGGGCATTCTGGCCGAAGAGCTTATCCATCGGCAAGCGAGAAAGGCTATCGTGGGCCTCGCGGCGCTGGCCACGGCTTCCTGCGGACTAGCAGTAGCTTGGACTACCTATCATCCGGCGGACGCTGAGAATCTGGATGTTGCTCCCGTAGCAGCTTGGCTCAATCGTGGCGGGCACGATCAGTATCGTTACTTCACCCTCGGGTTCGGCAATAAGATTGCTCGCTTGGCCTTGCTCACGGATGCCAGCAGCGTAGACGGCGAGTGGAATTCCGGTCGATTGCTCCCCGAACTTATGCGCTACGGCGGTGGCCCGCTGACGGACTCGAAGGGCTACGGGGAAAATGGTCTGGACGCGTTGCGTGCCATGCTGAAGCACGCGGACCGTTATGGCATTAAATGGGTGTTTGTGCGCGACCACAGCTACGATCCGCTGCTTTATTTCGCGGGGTGGCGTTCCGTTGACAGCCTGGATGACAACACCATCGCGGTGTGGACAAAAGATGGAGTTCCGCCCGCGAGTCCCGTAAATGCTCCGCAAATTCCCCCGCAATGGCAGGGCCTGATGTGGGGAATATGCCCGTTCGGCAGCAGCATCATAGCTATCCTCGTCCTCCTGATTCCCGAAAGAAAGAGACGCCCTGCAGCTCTGGTCGAACCCGATCTGACTAGAGAAGAAAACTCAATCTTTGGAAGGTTAGTGTCATGAAGGCGGGATACCTGCTGGCTGTCATCCTGATTGCCGTAACTATTGGGCTTGTCGCGATCGGAACGCTGTACCCGGTCTCGACCGCCGTGGCCTACGCCGGGGGCGAGGGGCTTTTTACCTCTTCCAGCACCCCTGATCAAGCGGTTAGGCATCTCGCGGACGAAATCCGCCTCAGGCAGTGGAATCGCGCCTATGAAAGTCTCGCCAACAAATCTGATTTCACGCAGGATCAGTTCTTCCATGATTTGACGGGGTACTATCCAAGTCTGCGCACCTATGCCACGCTGCAAAGTTTCGGCGTATTCCCTCTTCACGCCTCGCAGGATAATGCGGACGTCCGGCTGGAGCTGCATTGGTCGAACGTCGTAGGTCCGGCGACAAGCGAACGCACTCTGCATGTGGTCAAGACGGGCAGCGATTGGAAAGTGCAGTGGCCGCTGGTCAAGGAGCCTGTAGTGCAGCCCCAGGTTATCTCGCAAGATTATCTTCGCTGGGACGTCATTTTCAGGGGCCCCGGCGATGATTGGGGAACGCAAAACGTCGACTCTCCCCATGTATCTATCGTCGACATGCATCCTGTCCAAAGGGCTGAAGGTGTCGTCGTCCTGGGGGAACTTCTAAACCAGGATGTCGTGCCTGCTTACGTTACGGTTTCGGCCACTCTTATCTCCAAAGATCACTCGCCGATCGCGACGGAATCCTGCTTCGACGAGATTTCGCATCTCTTGCTTCCCAAGCAGGTCACACCGTTCCGCATCAACTTTCCCAACCAGGAACTCTCGAACGTGGGCAGCATCCGCATGTCGCCGTTTTCGTCGCTGGTGTCCGGCGCCGCGGGCCCCGTGATTGCAATCGACAACGAGAAGATCAATCCAGCTCCTGACGCTTCATTAACCGGGCAGGTCGTCAATCAATCGGGCAAAGTGATCAATGTAGCCCACGTGCTGGGAACTCTCTATGACGGATCGGGCAATGTCATCTGGGTAGTCGACCAATACATCAGTCGAGCGCTGCTACCTGAGACACCCCGGTCGTTCAATATTCCCATTCCGGAGGATCTCGCCCGCAAAGTCGCCAGCCAGCGCACAGTTGTCTCATCGTTCAGCTTTGCCAGGGGTACAGCATGACGACGCGACTGTTATTTCTCGCCGCTGTGATCGTGTTCGCCGCGTTGCCGGCGGCCTTGGCGCAAGACGCTGGATTGACGCTTCCAAAGACTGTCCAGGCGGGCCAATCGTTCGCCGTGTCAAGCAGCGGCAACGGAACGCTTTATATCATCGGTCCTGGCCAGGTACTGAAGAAGAGCGTTAGGCTCCGCGAGCCACTGCAATTGCCGGCAGGATCGCTTGTTAATGCGGGACATTATCTTGCAATCCTTGCTTCTGACTCGGGCAGCCAGAGCGCGACGTTTGATGTCCTGCCTTCGCAAAATCCCGCAAGAATCAGCTTTCTTGCCGAGCCTTCGCGCCTTCCGGTGGACTTGAGCGACGGCGTTGCAGGCGCCGTTTATGTCTTTGACCGGTTCGGGAACCTGATCGTAAATCCCACCCCGGTTTCCTTTGAATTATCTGTTCCATCAGGTACTCCGCAACAACACTCTGTCGTAACGAAATATGGCGCAGCCTGGACCAAGATGAGCACTACGGCGCACGAGGGCATCGGCAGTTTTGTAGCTCGCGCCGGAGACGTTTCGGTCTCCCGTTCGGTGTACCAGGTTGCCGGGGACCCCTGCCGGCTGACAATGACCGTTCAGCCATCCCGCCAGGGCCTCCAATTGCAGACCGATCCAGTACGTGACTGCAGCGGAAACCCCGTGCCGGATGGAACCATCGTTAGCTTCAGCGAAAGTTATGATGGTGGAATTTCGACCGCGGACGTTCCTCTGAAGCATGGCATCGCAAAGGTAGATCTGCCTGCCCATCGCGGCGGCTTGCTTTCAGTCGCCAGTGGGGTCGTTTTGGGTAATCAGATTCGGTGGGAGAAGTAGCGTGCTCAAAACCGTACTAATTTCGGCATTGCTTTTCCCGGGGCTTGCGCTCGTTGCAGCTTCGCCTGCAAAGGTGAGCGTTGATCCCGAGCTGTCCACGGCCCCTCGCCCTCTTGAGCCGCAAACAGAACAAGCAGCAGTTCGCGATTATATCCAATCCTGGCAGGCGATGCAGTCAGGGTTTGATCAGAATCGCCCCGATCTTCTCAATGCGGACTTTGTCGGCGGAGCTATGAATAAGCTCGCAGGTACGATAAAGCAACAGGCCGTGCTCGGATTGCGAACTCACTATCAGGACTTGTCTCATAAGATCCAATTCCTCTTCTATTCTCCGGAGGGTCTCTCCATCGAGTTTACTGACGAAGTAGAGTTTGACTTGCAGGTATTTGATCACGGCCATTTGGTCGCCACACACCATGAAACCGCTCGCTATCTGGTGATGATGAGCCCGTCAGAAGTGAGGTGGCGAGTGCGCGTGTTTCAGGCGCTTCAAGGATGAGCGTAATGGTTGGGAGAATAGAAAGACGATAAATCGAATGGATAAGTGGGGGTCAATTACATGAATACTAAACAAACATCACAAGATAAATTCCTTCAGGAGTTACCCATGGTTTCAGTGGTCGTCCCAATCTACAATGAAGAAGAGATTATTGTTCAGTTTCATGAAGCGGTTTCCGAGGTCATGAAAAACACGAATGAGGATTGGGAAGTGGTCTATGTCAATGATGGCTCCTCCGACTCCTCCCTTGAGCTCCTAAAGGGCTTGCAGGCGCTGGACCCCCACGTCGTCGTCGTCGAACTCTCGCGAAACTGGGGTCACATGGGCGCAATTTCGGCCGGCATCAAGACTGCGAGCGGCCGGGCCGTGATTCTCATGGACGGCGATTTCCAGGATCCTCCGGAGGTTCTTCCTCAGTTTATCGAAGCATGGCGGAATGGCGCCGAGGTTGTGGTCGGGGTTCGCAGAAGCCGGGAGGAGAGCCGCAAGCTTCTGGCTGTTCTGTTTCCGCTCTTCTATCGGGTATTAGGCGCGCTTTCTGACTATCCGATACCGCTCAACGCCGGAATCTTTGGTCTTATGGACCGCAAAGCGGTCGACTCCATCATTGCGATGCGTGAGAAAAGCAGATACTTACCCGGCATGAGGGCTTGGGTCGGTTATCGTAATGCAATTGTCTACTATGACAGGCATGACCGCGCCGGAGGTGAGGGGAAACTGTCCTTTATAAGTCGCATTAGGTACGCGATGGATGCGATAACCGGCTTCAGCTACAAACCCCTTCGTTTGAGTCTGGGATTGTGTGGCTTCGCTATCTCCGCTGCCTTTCTTCTGGCGCTCGCTATGCTGATTTCAGCCAGCCCGCTCGAAACGGCCGCACTTGGAGTTTCGGGAGCTGTATTTCTCGCCGGGGGCCTCGTGCTTCTTGCCGTCGGAATATTGGGTGAGTATATCGGACGCATTTACGACGAAGTCCGCGATCGTCCGCTTTCACTTATCAGCCAGGTACACCGCACGCAAGTCCATGTCGGCGCGCGGCCCGGAATGGCGGCGGTACAAAATCTCGCAGTGGGGGCCGAGGTGCGCGTGAGCGAGACCATTACTAAGGCAGCGTGATAAGGCGAGTTTTAGTCACCTGCGGTCGTAAGTGACTTCAACGCCCGACGGAGTTTCTCGGGTTTACCACCGCAGGTGGGTATACCGGGTTCGACCGCCGTGCCTTCCTCATAGTCGTTCCAAGTCTCGATCAGCAGAAATGGGATGATTTCGTTTTTGGGAAACTGAGAGCGCCAGAAGCTGAAAGTGTCTTTGAAGGTTTGGCCGCACTGAGCGGATATGTGGCGGTTTAATCCCCACGATGCGTTCTTATCATCGAAAGTCGCCCAGGCGCCGCCAATAATCATCTTGTCGGAATACTTATCTAGCATTGTCTGGTAAAAGTTTGTCAAGTATTGTTGCCCCCAGTTGGACCCGTCCTGTTTCCAGCCGGCATTCCCTGGACTTATCCACGCATAATAGCCGTCGAAATCGGCTGCATACTTTCCAGGCAGGTTTTCGTCTATCAGAATCGGGACAGGATTCCAGGTATTGATTAGGGATCGAACCTTGTCCCAATCCGTGTGGCCCCCTTTGGGGAACACAAAGATAATCGGCCTGCCGTCATAGGTCAGGTACGCATTAGCCCCCGGTGATTTAGGAGAAAGATAGGTGTTGTGAAACATGGTAAAGTCGGCGATGGCCTCGTCCGTGGCTCCCACGTCGGCATCGGTTTCGTCGTACATCATGGCAATTTTGAAGTGCTCCTTCGCAGCCGTCTTCTGCATCAGAGCGTAACTGTCGTCGATAAAGGGCTCGCGGTCTCCGTACCAGTCCACAACGAAGCCAGAGATGCCCGCAGCTCGCGCCCGGCGCATTTGACGTTTTATCACCTTGGGATCGTGCGACGAATAGCCCACCGAAATGTGCTTGGAGAACCCAAACCAAGCCTCGTATACCGCGAGGAGTTCAGGCTTGTCGCCGATGGCCTGGTACTTTAGCGCTGCCGTCGGGGCTTGAGGTCTGGAGGATCCGTGCAGAAGAAAAAGGCAGAGAAGGAATGCGGGAAACGCCTTATTGAACATAGCTCCCCTTCGTTAGACGCGAGCCAAATCGGAGGGGTTGTCGCGTGGAGGCAGCACCCAATTGGCCGGTGCGCGCTTTGAGCAGCCACGTGGAGGATTTTGGCATCGGATTATTTGTTGCAGACTTTCCTCACTCGCCCGACTTAACTCTTTTGCGACGTGGGAACTAGGAGTACCCAATCGCTTGACAAGCAGCCGGACCCATAAAACGAAGGCATTACAGGCCCGTATTGTATCAGGAAGCGTTGTACTTCTGTCTGGGTCCGGCCTCACGACCGCGATTAATCTGGCGTACAATCTCGTAATCGCGCGTTACCTCGGCCCCAAAAGCTTCGGTCATGCCACTGCTGTCTACACCCTGCTTACGCTGCTCTCAGCGATCACCCTTTCCTATCAGATAGTCTGCTCGAAGATTGTCGCCCAGCAGCAGACCGAAGAAGGAAAGGCCGCGGCTTATCGCATGTTGCACCGCAGCTCATGGAGTTGTGGTCTCGCCGTGGGACTGGTCCTTCTTCTTTTTGAATCGGGCATCAGTGGCTACCTGAATTTACCTGACCCAGTGCTTGTTGCCTTGCTGGCCGTCGGTGTGGCTTTTTACATTCCCCTCGGGACCCGCCGCGGTTACATCCAGGGTACGTACGGGTTTCGCGGTCTCGCCGCCAATATGGTTCTTGAAGGCGCGGTGCGGCTGGGTGGATCCTTTGCTTTAGTATTACTCGGCTTCGGCGTGCGCGGAGTAATCGCCGCGAATGCCGCGGCAGTCGCGGCTGCGTACGTCGCTATTCCGCCGAAGATCTCTTCTGATAAAGCCAGCCCCGTTGGTCTCTGGCAAATGATTCTCGAAATGTCGCAGGCGCTGTTCTTCTTTGCCGGCCAAGTGCTGATCAACAACTGCGACATTGTTCTGGTCAAGCATCTCTTTTCCGCGCAGCAAGCGGGTATTTATTCGGCTGTTGCAATGGTTGGACGTGTTATTTTCTCCTTCTCTCAGGCGGTTGTAAACTCTACCTTTCCCTTGGTTGCTGGTACAGGAAGCAAAGAACGCAGGGACCTTCGCGTAATTGGGACCTCGCTGTTATTGGTGTTTAGCATTGGCGCCGTCATGGCCGTCGCGCTCTATCTCACCCCGCCAGGGATATGGAGTTATCTCTTCGGGTCTGGATTCGAGACCGTTGGAAGATATAACCTTTCCTATTTACAGGCCATGTACGCCGTTAAGACCGTCATATATTCGCTTTGCGCAGTAATCATTACATACGAAATGTCTTACAAGATCGCAAATACTAGCTGGATCCAATTGCTGTTTAGTGGTGTGCTTATAGAAGGTATGAGCCACTTCCACTCATCGCTGAGGGAGGTCATTGTCGTGCAAATAGATATAATAGTCGGGCTATTAGTGTTTGTAGCTATACCGTTTCTGATCGAAATGATTCGCGAATCCAGAGTACAGGTCGGCGATCGAAGTTACTCGCCAGTCCGAGTGATTCGACCAGTCAGTGAGGATGAAGTAATCGGAGAATTCCTCAAAAGTGATTTCCACCGACCAGAATTCCTGCCGTACCGAGACACCTTCGGGGGAATCGTTGCTCGACCCAATTTTGCAGATCCAGTCGAGAACGCAAAACGGCGCGCTTTACTCTTTACCATGCATCTTTCCTTGTGGGCCGAGATTCCCGAGGATACGACTTGGTATGAAGTTGAGGTCAACCAACCTGGAATCGGCGCAGTTCGCGCATTTCCGCGCGCGCAGTGGCGAAAAATAGCTCGCGGCAGCTACTCGATTACGGAAGTCACCGAGCGCCTGCGCTCATTGCGAAGCTCCTTGCCGCGCGATTTCCTGTCGAAGATCGACCGGATATCCGATGAACTTGCGAGAGGAAGCAATGGTTTCGGAGCCGTAATACTCATTGGGACGAGCGAATCGGGCCCCTTAACGATATTAGACGGAAATCACAGGCTGGTGGCAGCGCTGGAAGGCGCTCCAGACAGGGTCTTGACGCTGCGGTTTATGTGCGGTCTATCTTCCCGGATGAAACAGTGCTGCTGGTACCATACGAGCCCGCTGACGCTCTTCCGTTATGCGAAGCACTTAGCGAGCCGGGCAATGAGTGGGCCAGACGTGGAACTTGCCCGGTTATTGCGCGGTTCTGAAGCTGAGCGCCCGAGTGAGGCCATGGAGAGCGAGGCCGTTCAGGTGTCCACCGAGTGAAACTGGTTGCGTTCGTGTTTAGACTTGCTTAGACGAGGAAATTATCGGGGACCAGACGTGAAGCCATTTGTAATGCAATTAGCTAAGTCCAGGTTTAACAAAAGGGGTCCAGGCAGAGCGAATCTCGCCGAGGAGAAGATCACTCTCGGCGAGTTAGATAACTGGATGGCCAGCATCAATCGGCCGCGAGTGGTGGTGGATTGCTCTCAGGTTGATGAAATGGGACAGTCGGAAGTCCGATTGCTTATAACGTGTTTGGAACGAGTCATGAGGCGCAATGGGGACGTTAGGCTCGCCGGCGTCTCATTGAAAGCCATGGAGACTCTTGCCAGTACCGGGGCCGAGCGGCTCTTTCGAATCTATGACTCGAGGGATGCTGCGATAAGGAGCTTCGAGTCACATGCGAACCTCGAACTTGTAGGCGAAGGGCGTCGTGCCGAGTTACATGACGAACCCGATGGGCGTGGAGCCCTCAAGGTCCCGCCATTGCAATACGCTTCTATGCGGGGAAGTGGAGATGCCAATGAGTAATGTGAGGAGTCAATTAGGCAGCCAGGTTCGCTGGCTGGTGTTGATACTTTTCACCATCAATTACGGCGTTGTCCCGGTTCTTGGTCAGCAGGAAGACACGCAGGGCCAGCCTGGTGTTGCGTCCAGGCGCTTGCCGGAGGCGCCCAAGCCGGTGCCCGGCCCTGCTCTGGCCAATCCAGGCACCAGCTCTTCGTCTTCGGAAATCGCTCTTGCAGATAGTTCACAGACGCAAAACGCAAGCCAAACCGGCGGACAAGAGGCGGCTGGCACTAATCAGCAACAAGGCACACAGAAGCCGGTGGGTACAGCGGCGGCGCCGCCGGAGAGCGCTCCAGGGGTGACCGCGTCGCGACCCGCAGGGGCGGTGATTGCGCCGGCAAAACAGCGGCGCGCTCGGGCAATTCTGATTCGTGTGGGCCTGCTCGTGGGTGCTGGTGTTGCACTTGGTACAGTACTGGCGCTGACACACGCAACGCCCAGCCAGCCCCAATGAACGACTTGCTCATAAACCCGGATGAAGACCCCATGAAAAGGCCTGCTGATGCCGCGCAACGAGATAGCTTTCCGAAGCTTATCAGCTTTTCTGGCGTTGACGGGGCGGGTAAGAGCACCCAGATTGAGGCTCTCTGCGCGGCGATTCAGGATGCTGGAATGAAGTTCCGCATCATCCGATTTTGGGATGATGTGGCAAGATTGGTCCGCTTTCGAGAGGCGGCCTCGGTTGGTGTTTTCAAGAGCGATACCGGAGTTGGCGCGCCCGGTGCCCCTGTAAATCGACGCGATAAGAACGTCCGCTCATGGTACATGACGTGTGTACGCCTTGGATTGTATACAGTCGATGCGGTTTCATTGCAGGGAGTAATCAGGGAGGCGTTGCGATCAGGTTGTGAAGTGGTAATTTTCGACCGCTTCATCTTTGACGAGCTTGCCAATCTGAATCTGAAAAATTCGCTGGTTCGGATTTACATCCGATTGGTTCTTGCGCTGGTGCGGAAGCCGGACATCAGTTTTGTCCTCGATGCCGATCCGGTCCAGGCGCGGGCGAGGAAGCCGGAGTATCCGCTCGAGTTCCTGTATGTGAGCCGCGAATCGTATCTGACCCTGAGTCGAATGATTGACGGAATTACCGTGATTGCTCCGAAGCCTATGGAAGAAGTGAAGCGAGAGATCCTGAGGCACGGAGCCGGGTTGTTTTCAGGAAAGGATCGCCAATATGTCGCGTAAACTCTCCAGCCTGACGTTGGTTGCGGTTTGCAGTGTTCTCATTGGTGGCAGTGCTCGATGCGCGTTTGGCGCAGCGTGCACGACTCAGGCGCAGATGGCAGCCGCTGCGCGCGATGCGCTGGCAAATTCTGCGCATTCGATCGTTGCGGATATGCAAAGCGGAAATGTGCAGGCGGTGCAACAAAACACGATGCCCTCGCTGGCCGCGAATTTCGGCGCCATCGCGAACTCGATCCAGCAGTTGCGGCCAACGATTCAAAACGCCTCGATTGTTGTCTACGACATCTATCAGCTCGACGCTTCCGATAATCCGCCGGCGCCGACTGCGACGGATTTTTATTGCGGATCGCCGGTGGTTTCGGTGCATTTTGGCCAACTGCCTCGCGGGATGTACGCGCTAGCAATTCTTCATGCGACGGGAGTGAAGGATCCGCAGCAGATTTCGCTGGTGTTGTCGCAGACCAACGGTCGATGGCTGCTGGGCGGATTCTTTGACAAGCCGATGATGACAGCGGGGCATGATGGAATCTGGTATTGGAAGAATGCGCGCGGCTATGTGCAAGCGAAAGATGCGTGGTCGGCGTGGATCTATTACCAGATGGCGACGAATCTGCTTACGCCGCTGAATTTTATATCGAGCCCGAATCTGCAGAAGCTGCATGAGGAGGCGGATCAGATCCATCCGTCGACGTTTCCGGACCAGCACCCGATGGTGCTTACGGTGCAGGGAATCAACTATACGGTGAACGCGGTTAGCACGACGACAGCGTTTGGAGCGCTCGATCTGGATGTGAGCTATGCGCCGGATGCATCAGAAGCGGCGCAGCTGAGCAATCCGCCGATGGCGCGGCAGCAGGTAACGGCGATCATGTCGGCGCTGGTGGAGCTGCATCCGGGGCTGAAGCAAGCGTTCCATGGGATCTGGGTGCATGCGCAGCAGGGGCCGGCGTCCTTGTTTGCGCTGGAACTGCCGATGCAGGAGATTGCGGCGGCGCGTCCACCGCAGGCGGCGGAGAGGTCGGGGACGGGCCGGTAGCCCACAGTTTTACATTTTTTGTGTTAATGGTTTTTACAGCTTTAAAGTTTTACAGTTTTACTTTCAAAAAAATTCTGAGCACTTTTGCGGGCCTTTTCGGTTTTCCGCGGCGCGACGGCCCAAGGGAAGTGCGGAAAAGTACGATGCCGCGCGGAGACTGCAGGAAGCGCGCCTCTCGACCTGAGGCAGTCGCTGTTTCCAAGCACAGGCCGCGACTGAAGCCGCACGCTTGCGCAGCTCAGGTCCTTCAAGAGACGGATGGTGCGGAGCCCTTCAGGGGCCGAATGGTTTCCGCGGAGGGACGAAAACGCGGCATTTCCGATTGATCTCTGGTTTTTCATGACTACTTCAAGCGTAGCGAATTGCGCGAATTAACGGCAATGTTCGGGAACTTTATTTCGACCTTTAGATTCAGTAGTTTAGCCGCAAAGGAAGGGGTTCCTGGACTTGACGGATCCAAGGTCCTCGCGTGCACAAGGACAGGCAGCCTCTCAGGTCAGTGCGAGTTGGTCAGCACAGCTTCGCTGAAATACGGAAGCATTGTATTGCGGATGCGTGAGGCGATGGTAAATGTAGATTTTGCTGTGCCACCACTCGAGGGGCCATTCGGCGAAGACACGGGCGGGAGAGAGATTGTCGCGCAAGAGCTTTCGCCTGGGCATTTCGTTGAAGTCCCGGATCGCTGCTGCTTCGCCGAGGAAGTCAGTGAGACAGGATTGAGGGAAATCGATGACATCGTCGAAATAGCACCAGATTCTTGGCAGCACACAGTCTTTTTCGAGAAGCGAGAAGGCTGCCATGGTTGAGGTATAGAGATCTAAATCGAAAGCAATCATGCCAAGTGGCGCGCTGGGTGGCGGCGCCCATTCTGGACAAGTGCTGGCCACATCTCCGATGACGAGTTCCGCCTTTCCGGCAAGACGAGCCTGAAGTTCGCGGTAGTCCATGGGAAATGCTCCCGTGCCCCAGTAGTACTTGAGATCGCGGGGATCGTCGCTTTCAGGCAGACCCGAGCCGCTGTCGAAACCCACGAGAAGGATTTCTATACCCAGTTCCTTCCTGATGGCGTTGGCGTGCTCGGCCATGCAGAGCAAGCCTTTTCCCCCGGCAACCCCGAGTTCGAGCGCCGTCATCGCAGAATGGCCGAGATGTTTGGCTTGCAGTGCGGCGTAGTAGAGGCAAACAGCGTAGGGGGGCCTGCGCACCGCGCCCGCGCGCAACCTTGCTTCAAAGGAGCCGATTTTCACATGCCTCAGCAGCGTTCGAACCCATCGAGCGCGAAGTGGCACGGGATGGGACAAGCGGCGAATAGTGCGATCGGCGATGCTCAAGACAATCTCCAGATTCCGGTCTGGTGGTTTTGCGCGAGAGGTAGTTTGCCGCAGTCATGATTTTATCCTCTCCGGGGAATGCATCCTGAGCAGAAATCATTCTGGCAATTCGATCAACCTCCAGCCGTTTTTTCTTGATTTCCTGAATTCCAAAATGATGCTTTCTTTGGCACGGGCATTCTCAAGCCAGCGATTCTTCTCGTTGTCACTGCGCGCGTTCCTGATCCGCGCTATGATGGCGCGGTCACAAAGCAGCATTGGGGGGAAAACCGGCGAACTGCGACCAGCCCCCTGGTTTGCGAAAGGAGTCTCTGTGAAATCCCATCGACGCGAATTCCTGAAGAAAGCCACCATGCTCGGGAGCGGCGTGGTGTTGTTTCCCGAGCCCAGACCCTCACATGCGGAGCAGAAGGAGCAGAAATCGGAAGCCCCTCCCGATCCTTTGCAAAACAACACTCTCAAGACCATCCACTCTCTGCGAACGATTCACGGCAATTTTGCGGACAAGGCGATTCCTGAAGCCGCCCTGCAAGCGATTCTTGAGGCGAGTGTGCGAGCGGCCAATGCCTCGAACAATCAGAGCTACTCGATTCTTGTGGTGAAGGATCGCAAAAGGATGGATCAGATTTGCGGGTATTCCGGAAGCTGTCTTCTCCTGTATTGCGCCGACTACAACCGCATCAAGGCTGAAGCGGCGAAAATGGGGTATCCATTCGACCCGAGCAACATGGAGTTCTTTGTTACGGCGTCGACTAACACCGTGCTGGCGGCACAGACAGCAGTAATCGCGGCAAAGTCATTGGGAATCGACTCGCTTCTTACCAATGGCATTCATCGTGGCGACATGGGCCGGCTCTGGGAGCTGCTCGGCCTTCCGGAGAAGCACTGCTTTCCGATCATCGCTCTCGTGCTGGGATATCCGACGACCGAACCGGCAGTGCTGAAAGGCCGCCTGACTGGGACCGGGGTCATTCACCGTGACAATTACCATCGCCTCACGGATGCTGAGACCGCTGAGTTGATCCAGCAGTACGATCAACCGGATCTACATCTCGCCCTGGTGAAGGATTGGCCTGCCAGGGGGTACAAGCATTATCTCGACTGGTACTTCAAGGAATGGTCGGGAAGAGCGACGGAAGAGCAGTCGCAGATATTTCGAGTTCTCAAGCTCGCAGGATTTGTGGAGAGCACGAAAGCAACTGCTTCGCCGAATGGATAAGCGGGTACGGGAGGAGCAAAGCGCGAAGATGAAGGCGGGAGAACCGGCGAAGGATGCACGGGCTACAGAGAAAACGATAAGCGAGTCTGTGCGATCCGAGGGGGGTAGAACAAGCCAACGATGATCCATGCGCTCGGATACGCCTTGAGTGTTCCGACAAAGAAGTGCGTATCGAGCTTTTGAATCATCTCCGTCTCGAATCTCTGCCGGAACTTCTCCTCCCATTTATTGCCGTACTTGACGCGCCACTGCCGGTAGGCTTCTCCCATTTCCCAATCGGTACAGCTCAAGGTGTGGCCTTTGCAATCAGCCTCATCGCAGGTGAACTTGTACTGGAATCTGTAGGGTATCTTCTCTAGCTGCTGCTTTGGCTGTTCCGCGAAGAGATGCCCTTGCGAGAGAATGGCCTGTTGCTCTGGGGTCCAATCTGGGTCGTCCGACGAAATGATGAATTTTTCGATGGCCTTCGGCTTGAAGAAGCCCAGAGTCGGATGGCCGTCGGCATCCCGTTTCTTCACTAGACAGCACAGGCAATGACCACGTAGCGGCTCCACGATCTCCCGCCGCAGCGCCCAACCATTCTCTGTGCTCAGCGGCTCAGTCTTTATCTTGATGCCGCCCTGAGCGAGCTTGTAGCTCTCCGGCCTGTGATCGCTGGATTTCTCGACGGTTACTTCGACCCATTGATAACGGCGGAACTTTTCTTCTTCGGCTAGGTAGCGCCATGGGACAGGAAACAGACGTAGCCATTCACCCTTGTCTGTGATCGCGGCGGTACAGGAAACCTCGGCTCCCTTGTGTGCGGGAGTTGGGTACGTCTTAACTACGATTAGCGCCTTCTTCGTTTCGCGATTTGGCATAGGTTCATAGGTCGAATCCGCTCATGCCCATGCGTTCAAGGGCGAGAGACAGCCGATGCCTGTGGCACTCCTGCGGGTCGATTTCAGTACACATGAGGGCGACTGGATGCTCGACGCAATTCAGGAAAAAATGCAGGTTTCGACCCGTGCCGAAGAAGTCTCCAATAACATGTTCGTCGTACCAGTCCCAAATGACTTCGCGCGTGCCTGATTCGATGGCTTTGGCGCGAATATCGCGTGGTACGCCTAGCTGGGGAAGATGCAGGTAATTCAGGCCGTGCGACTCTAGCAGCTTTGCCAGGTTGCTCTTGCTCAACTCCGGCCTGTACATGCTGATGGCGTTCTGGCGGATGTCCACTAAGGTGCGCACACCATTCTCTAGAAGCGTGTCGATAATCTGGGGAATGGTTCTCCCGGTGTAACCGAGTGTGAAGAAATTGGCATCTGCCAGCGAACGCGCGTCGTTCCAGAGAAGTTTGTTTTCTGCCTGTTGCTTGACTGGAAGGGACGGGAGGGACAATCGATTCGCCTGTGGCATGGCTTTATTCTAGTCCAATCTCCACTTGATGATCCCGTGCGTATCTTTGTTCCTCCTCAGTCCGATGTCCGTCTCCATCCGGTGTACCCACTTGTTGTTCGGGAACGCCTGTGGGAGCTTTGCCTCCGTGCGAATCTCAGTCCAAGTCAACGGTCCCTTGCTCTTGAGAGTGGCTTTGATCTTGTCGCAGAAATCCTCATAGGTGAGCATCGAAGCTGACTTCTTCGGAAGGTTCCAGTACGGGCTGTGACACTTCGGGCAGACTCTCGGTTCCTTCTCCCCGCTCGGTACCCATTCGTGATTACATCTCTCGCACCTGTAGCCCATGACGGTGATCGGTATTCTTGCCATCGGTCTCCCATTCACGAATATCATACTCCATGGAAACATACTGCGCAATATAACACACGAGACTATATTATCGCAGAGTAACCTCGCGAAGCTCTCGAGTGTCGTGGCGTATCTATCTGATTGCGCTTGACTTACCTCAAAAAAATGTGATATAATACTAAAGTGCCGCAGAGCTCCGCGCGTCTCTGTGCGGGTGCTGCGGGATTCTGTCGTTTGCAAAGGATTCTCAAATGGAATTGAAGAACGGAGCCGGCGTGCGCTTCATCGAGGCGTTCGCGCGAAACAGCGCTGACGGCTGTATTGCGGAATTGATTACTCAGTTCTGCGAACAATTTCTATACGCCGGTCCGGCGGGGAGCCAGTGGGTGGGCGCCGGCGATTTTGCATTGGCACTGCCAAAGCGCAAACAGATTTTTGAACAGGCTGGTCACCGGTCAACGGAACTTGCCGGCGCGCAGGAGTTGTGGCTTGGCGAACGTTACGTGCTGGTGCGCACGCGATGGCGGTTCGCATTCGAATTGGATACGAAAGCGCCGTACACCTTGGAGACGGAGTCGGATTTTGTGGTGGACGCAGGAGCGGAGCCGTTTCGGATCCTCGTGTATCTGGCGCACCAGGACATTGTGGAGATGCTGCGACGGCGGATCCCGGCCTAGGCGCAAAAGCAAAGACGTCGCGAAGGTGGGGCATCCGGCCATGGTGTGTTCCCACCCTCGCGACAGAAAGACGTTGGTGAGGTATCCCGGGTTCCCCAAAAGCGAGAGCCGGGGCGCCCGGCTTTGGCGTGTTCCCACCCTCGCGACAGAAAGACGTCGCGAGGATGGGGCACGGGGGTGTCGTGAGTTCTCAGGCGGTTGGGCTGAGGTGGCGTCCCACCCTCGCGCCAGAAAGACGTCGCGAGGATGGGGCACGGGGGTGTCGTGAGTTCTCAGGCGGTTGGGCTGAGGTGGCGTCCCACCCTCGCGCCAGAAAAAAGGCGCGAGGATGGGGCACGGGAGTGAGGTGAGTTCTCAGGCGGTTGGGCTGAGGTGGCGTCCCACCCTCGCGCCAGAAAAAAGGCGCGAGGATGGGGCACGGGAGTGAGGTGGTGAGGTATCCGGGTTCCCAAAAGCGGGACCGGGGGCGCCCGAGTGAAGGTGACTCGCTCTTATATCATCGAGGTGAATCTGATTCGTGATGCATCGCGCTGCGGGAAAGGATCAACTTCTCTGATTCTGGATCAATTCAATTTGAAGGGCAAAACGGCGCTGGTGACGGGATCGTCGCGCGGGCTGGGCGCAGCGATGGCAAAGGGGCTGGCCGAGGCGGGGGCGAATGTTGCCGTGCACGGGTCGAGCCGCATGCCGGAAGCGACGCTGGATGCGCTGAAGAAGATGGGCGCGGAGTGCATTGGCCTGGTGGGCAATGTGGGCAAGGCCGATGTATGCGCGCGACTGGTGGAAGAGACGGTGCAGCATTTCGGGACGATCGACATCCTGGTGAACAACGCGGGGACGATCAAGCGCGCGCCGGCGATCGAGCACCCGGAAGAATATTGGCAGGAATTGATCGACGTGAATCTGTCGAGCGTGTTCAGGCTGATGCAGCACGCGGGACGGCACATGCTGGCGCGCGGGTCGGGGAAGATCATCAATATCGCTTCGCTGCTGACCTTTCAGGGCGGGATCACGGTGCCTTCGTATGCGGCGGCGAAGGGTGGCGTGGGGCAGCTTACCAAGGCATTCGCCAATGAATGGGCAGCCAAGGGCGTGAACGTGAATGCGATTGCGCCGGGATATATGGATACGGACAACACCGAGGCCCTGCGCAACAATCCCGAACGGTCGCGGCAGATACTGGAGCGCATTCCTGCGGCGCGTTGGGGCAAGCCGGAGGACCTGGCCGGAGCGGCGGTGTACCTGGCCTCGAGCGCGAGCGATTATGTGCACGGGCATATTCTTGTGGTGGACGGCGGGTGGATGAATCGATAAGGCAGGGAACAGGGAGTAGGGAGTAGGGAGTAGGGAACAGGACTGAGGGACTGAGGGACTATGGGGAGTGGAGAGCGGGATTGATGAGTGAGAGTGGAGTGATTTACAGGGCGACGGAGACGGGGGCGAAGTTGACGCCGGAGGCGGGGATGGTGCGACAGGTGCTGGCGTACAGTCCGCAGTTGATGCTGGTGCGGCACCAGTTTGAGAAGGGATGGAGCGGGGCGCGGCACAGCCATCCGCATCATCAACTGGTGTATGTGACGCGGGGACAGATCCGGTTTGAGGCGGAAGGAAAGACGTGGGAGCTGCGCGCCGGCGACAGCGTGGTAGTGGATGGCGGCGTGGAGCACAAGGCTTCGGCGCTGGAGGACTCGGAGGCGCTGGATGTGTTTACGCCTTATCGAGAGGATTATGCCTAAAGGCAGGGAATAGGGAATAGGGAATAGGGAATAGGGACTAAGGGAGTGAGGGAGTGAGGGGCTGAGGGACGAAGGGACGAAGGGACTAAGGGACTAAGGGACTAAGGGACTGAGGGCTCAGTGGCGCGAGGCGGGAATGGAGGCTCAGATGAAGACGAGGTGGATGGCGGTGCTGGCGGCTGTGGGCGTGCTTGGTTGCGGAAGCTGCTCGTATGCGCAGAATACCAATGGCGGGATAGATGGCATTGCGCACATAGCCTACCGCGTGAGCAACCTGGATAACGAGCTGGCGTTCCTGAAGAAGCTGGGGTACGAGGAAGCGTTCCGGATGACGCGGGCCGGGCGCACCTCGGAAGTATTTGTGAAGGTGAACGACCGGCAGTTCATCGAGGTGTATCCGCGGCTGGATTCGAATCAGCCGTTGGGATGGATGCACGTGTGTTATGAATCCGCGGATCTGAATGCGCTGCACGACTCGCTGGTGGGGCAGGGATTGTCGCCCACGCGGGTGCAGAAGGCGTCGGCGGGGAATCTGATCATGTCGCTGAAGGACCCGGACGGCAGGGTGGTGGAGTTCACGCAGTACATGCCGGGGTCGCTGCACACGCAGGACCAGGGGAAACACCTGGGAGCGAATCGGGTGTCGGACACGCTGCTGGGATTCGATCTGCCGGTGGGGAGTCTGCGGGCGGCGAAGGAGTTTTATACCAGGCTGGGTTTTGGGGTGGAGGGCACGGACCGGAGCCTGCGCATGACGGTGCCGGATAATGCCAAGCTGGCGATCGAAGTGCGCGCGGAGGAGCCGGGCGCGCTGGCGGAGACGCTGTTCGCGGTGTACGACGCGCACAATGCCGAGCAAGAGATGGATGGCGCGGGGTTGAATGCGAAACGCATAAAGAAGCTGGTCATCGTGCGCGATCCGGACGGAAATCCGCTGGTGTTTCTGCAGTCGCAGTAGGCAGATGCGGCAATTGGGGCCAGGCACGGATGGTGTAGGAAATTGCGCCGGCGGGAGCCGGTCAGTGGCGGGCAGCGTGCGTCCCGGTGGGATGCTGCGCGGCGTATAACTGGGCGAGCACTTTTTCCAGACACAGATGTTCCGCTTCGAGGCGGTCCAACTCTTTTTCTGAAACGACGCAAAAGGCAATGGTCAGGAAGCAGTCGAGGCAGCGGGAGTTGAAGCTGCCGTTCTCGTTTTGCGTACGGTGATACATAGGCCCTCGGTAGCGGTGAGAGATTTTTCGATGCTACCTCTGTGCTTATTGTGCAAGCGTGATTGCGGTCACGTGGCCTTGTGACGGGGGGGCGCCGAGGGGGCACGGAAGGTTTGTTGGCGCTCGAGTCGAAGATGGTCTAAGGGGCGTCCCAGGAGTTGCGGTGGCGCCAGACGAGCCAGCAGGGGTCCTCGTCTCCCTGGGGAAAGAGGGCAACGGCGCAGCGAACGGGAGTGGCGCCTTCGAAGTCGTATTCCTCTTTCTGGCCTTTGAGCGGGACCTCGAGATAGTGATTGACGTTGATGGTGGCGTAGGGCGAGCCGCGGAGGCGGAAGATGGCCCAGTCCGTGACGTAGGCGGCGATGAAGGCCATGGCCATGGACAGGAAGAGGCGGAAAGCCCATCGTTTGAGATCGCCCCACATGGATTGCAATTCCTTGAGCGAGGGGATTTGGATTCAGGTTAAGGATAGCCGCTGGGGCGCTCGAGGAAAATCAGCGATTTGCGGGGGCGCTCAAAGCCGGCGTGAAGACCGCATCGAGGAATGCATTTTAGTTGCATTCGCACAACGTTACAAAGGAAATGCTCTTTGTGCGTTGGTGAGGTGAAAATTTCGTTGACATGCATCAAAGCAGCGCGTTAATCTCGGCCCATAAAAAATTTCTGAGATTGCGGAATCGCATAGATCCATAGAGAGGGCCCGGCTATTTCCTAGATCGATACAGGTGTGCCTGACTGACTCCAGCAAGCGAGATCTTATAAGCCGACTGTGCGCTCGGAGGAACGGACAGGGAATAACGTGTTGAAAGCTTACGCCTGTTTGCCCCTCGCGCTGCTCGTGTGTGCAGCGCCAGCCTTCGCCAATGTAACCGTCCTGAGCCCAGCAAGCGGATGGGAAGTTGTTTCACCATTCGGAGTTGCGGCTACAGCTTCTGCGTGTAATTCACAGCCGATTACGGCCATGGGTTATTCGCTGGATAACAGCGGCAGCACGACTATCGTTTACAGCACGTCGATCAACACCAAGGTAGCGGCCTACACCGGCGCGCACACGCTGCATGTGAAGTCGTGGGGCAACGGTGGAGCGGTCTGCGTGGCGGATGTGGCCATCGTGGTGGTTCCGGATCCGCTGAGCAAAGTGCCGGTGGATGCTCTGGCGTTCAAGGGAATTCAGGCGCAAAGCGGCTGGCAGTATGTTAATGACAGCGGGACGAGCGGGTATGCGAAGGGATGGATGACGCTGACAAAGTCGCCGTCGATCGGGGGCATGTCATCGCGCGAATTCGCATCGCAATTTACGAACGGCGGCGGAGAACGGTATTACAGAACATTCGGCGCGAATACCTGGGTAAGCAATTTTCTGTATGACGGCTGGGTGTATATCGGCGGTTCATCGAGCGGGATCAGCAATATCGAGCTGGACATGAACCAGGTGACGGGGAACGGGCAGACGGTGATCTACGGATTTCAGTGCGACGGCTGGACAAGCACCTGGGATTACACGGTGAATGCGGGGAGCCCGTGGAACCCGGTGGACAAGTGGCTGCACTCGAGCCGGTACTGCAATCCGCGGACGTGGAGCACGAATGCGTGGCATCACGTGCAGATCAGCTACTCGCGCGACCAGTACGGCGCGGTGACTTACAAATCGGTGTGGATGGACGGTGTGCAGGAGGACATCTGGCAGACGGTGCCGTCGTCGTTCGCGCTGGGATGGGGATCATCGCTGCTGACGAATTTCCAGGTGGACGGGTATGGGAGCAGCGGGTCGTCGACGGTTTATCTGGGCGATCTGAACGTGTACGCGTGGTGAGGAGCGCGGCGCGAGGCTGCGCTTGCACGCTGTCGATATGCGGCAAAACTCGGATGTGAAGTAAGCACGCCCCTCAGCGGCTAAAGCCGTGTTGGTTTTCGGCTCAATTGTGGCATGCCACAAGTCGAGCTCTTTTACGACAGTGAGCGTTTTCAGATGGCGTTAAATTCGTGGTTTTCCAAAGAGCGAGATGGGCTAAAGTGGCATCCCACCCTCGTGCCAGAAAGAAGGCGCGAGGGTGGGGCACGGGAGTGTCGTGGCTCTTGAGGCGCTCGGGGATTATTGCTGCGGGAAGGGCACGAACATGGCGGCGCAGGATGCGGCTGCGCCGTCTGCGGGCTTGCCGGTGATGATCGAGTCTTCGCCGGCGGGCAGGCGCAGGTTGGTGGGGTTGGGGCCGAGCGCTATGTCGGCGTGGCGAACGATATAGGTGTAGCGCGCGTCGTCGGTGATCTGGACAGCGCTGAGAGCGACGCCGAGGCGATGGGTGTGGTCGTAGCCGTTGAAGGTGATCTTGCCGCCACCGGAGATGCGGACGTTGTGCAGGGTGACGTCGCGCATGGATGGCGGCGAGTTGCCTTTGAGCGGGCCGTTGGCGGCGTAGGCTGTGTCGAGGGTGATGGGGTTGGGCGAGTTGCGGATGCAGACGTCGTCGTAGACCACATCATGAGTAAGGCCGCCGCGCGAGCCGTTGGACTTGATGCGGATGCCGTTGTCGGGGCCGTCGAGCGAGAGATCGGAGACGCGAATTTTGCTGACGCCGCCGTTGGTTTCGCTGCCGATGGACATGCCGTGTCCCCAGTAAAAGTGATTGTGATAAACGGTGACATTGGTGACGCCGTTGGGCGTGCCGCCTTTGATAGCGACGTTGTCGTCGCCGGTGCGGATATAGCTGTGGGTGATGGTCACGTTGCGGACGTCGGGGCCGGGATCGACGCCGTCGGTGTTGCGCGCGAGGCGCTGCGGCGTGTCGATCTTGAGGCCCCAGACGGTGAAGCCGTCGCCGTGGCCGTAGACGACGTGGAAGTTGGGCGAGTTTTTGAGCGTGATGCGGTAGAGCGTGAAGCTGTCAGAGTTCTGGGCGACGATGAGGCGGAAACACTGCTGCCCGCCGCCGGGGCGTGCCTGCTCGGCGAGATCCCACCAGGAATCTCTTGAGCCGAGCATCTTTTCGCCGCCGCGACCGTCGATGACGCCGTCGCCCATGACGGCGGAGTTGGGTGCGTGATCGACGGAGATGAGGGGCTTGCAGCCGCGCGGGCCGGGGCTGTGACGGACGATGCCGCAACTGCCTGGCGTGACGGCGTAGAGCGATGGATCGCGCGAGGCAAAGAGGGTGACGCCTTTGCCGATGATGAGGGTGACGCCTTCGCGGAGCTCGAGGGGGCCGCTGAGGAAGGCGTTGTTGGCGCCGCTGGCGCTGAGGAGAACCCCGTGACCCTTGGCGCAGTGGTCGATAGCTTGCTGGATGCGGGCGGTGTCGAGCATGGTTTCGTCGGCGGGAGCGAGGGTGTTGCCGGAGGCAGTGAGTTGAGCGTCGAGGGTGGCGCAGGGTGGCGGAATGACGGGCTCGGTGACGGTGCGGGTGTCCTGGGCGATAAGGGCGGGGGTGAGGATGATTGGTGCGAGAAGAGGGGTGATGAGGCGGAGGTACATGGAGGTCGGTCCTCGGAGGGATTTAGAGGTCAGACCAGTTTAGCGCGTCGGGGTGAGGTGGCATCCCACCCCCGCGCCAGAAAAAAGGCGCGAGGATGGGGCACGGGGCTGAGGTGTTGAGGTATCCCGGGTCCCAAAACAGGGCCTGGGGCACCCAGCACCCGGCAGTCGTCCGTGATTAACGGCGATAGTCTTTCCACTCAGAAGGCGTGATCTTTTCGACAGTGAATTCCATTAATGGAGAGCTCTTAATCGGAGGGATCATTCGATAACCGAGTTGGTGCAGGGAGGTGTCCTGCCTTCGAAGATACTCCTCATACAACTGGCCAAGAGCTTCTTCTTTTGAAGCGAAGACAACGCGTTGCGGCTGTCTGGCTTCGAGAAACTCGCGCACTGCCTGAAAGACCCCGCTGAATACGCGAATGGATGCATGGACGCTCTCGGAGGCGCTGGCGGTGGAAGTCACATCGAATGCGATACGCCAGTTGTTCCTGGCGGTCTCGGTGAAGGTCGTAGCCACATGCATCCCCGAGACATCAAACTTGGCAATCACTTCACTGACGCCCGTCGTCGTCCATATCAGCTCCGTATTGGAGTCGAAAGCGGCGATAAGTGCCTCCACGAGGATGCTCATTCGCGCCTCCTGGGAACAGTGTAGTCCTGTTCTACCCAAGAGGTTGCGCGGCGTCGGGTGGAGCGCGATCAGAGCGCGGTTTCGCCGCGTTCGTCGTTGCGGATGCGGATAGCTTCGTCGATGCGGCTGATGAAGATTTTGCCGTCGCCGATGCGGCCGGTGCGGGCGGCGCCGACGATAGCCTGGATGGCCTTCTCTTTCATGTCGTCGTGGACGACCATTTCCAGCTTGATTTTGGGCAGGAGGTCGACGGTGTATTCGCGGCCGCGGTAGAACTCGGTGTGGCCCTTCTGGCGGCCGTGGCCGCGGGCTTCGAGGATGGTCATGCCCTCGATGCCGGCTTCGAGGAGGGCGTCCTTGACGGCGTCGAGTTTTGAGGGCTGAAGAATCGCTTCAATCTTGAGCATAAGCAAAAAGCCTCGTTTGTCAGCGTAACAGGCGGGGGTGGTTCATGAGGGGCCTGTCAACGATTTTTGATTTTAGACGTTTACCGGTGGGATTCCTTTGCTTTTGAGGTATCCCGGGTCCCAGAAACGGGGCCCGGGGCACCCGGTTTTGGTGTGTTCCCACCCTTGCCACGACACCGGCCGCAAGGATGGGGCACGGGGCTGAGGTGTTGAGGTATCCCGGGTCCCAAAGTCGGGACTCGGGGCACCAGGTTCTGTGTGGTTCGCGCTTCGGTTAGCGGTCGGAGCTGCCGAAGTCGTAGCCTTCTTCGCCGTGCTGTGTGAGGTCGAGGCCGGTGATTTCATGCTCGACGGTGACGCGGAGACCGATGATCTTGTCAACGATGAAGAGCAAAACCAGAGTGCCGATGATGGAAATAGCCCAGGAAATGCCAACGCCGGCGGCCTGGTTGAGCACCTGGGCCCAGTGGCCGTCGAGCCAGCCGGTGGGCTGGTTGGCGCCGTAAATGGGGTTGATGGCCTGGGTGGCGAAGACGCCGGTGAGGATGGCGCCCAGAGTGCCGCCGGCGCCGTGAACGCCGAAGGCGTCGAGAGAGTCGTCGTAACCGAATTTCGATTTGACGATGAAGACCATGAAGGAGCAGAAGAAGCCGGCGCAGAGGCCGATGGCGATGGCGGGGAAGGGCTGCACGAATCCGGAGGCGGGAGTGATGGCGACGAGGCCGGCGACGGCGCCGGAGATGGCGCCGAGGGCTGTGGGTTTGCCGTTGTGGAACCACTCGAAGATGGTCCAGCCGATGGCGGCTGCGGCGGTGGCGAAGTGGGTGGCGACAAATGCGCTGGTGGCCAGCGGGCTGGCACCCAGGGCGCTGCCGGCATTGAATCCGAACCAGCCGACCCAGAGCAGGCATGCACCGATGAAGCTGAGGACCATGGAGTGCGGCGGCATGGCAGTCTGGGGATAACCGATGCGCTTGCCGAGGTAGAGGCAGGCGACCAGGGCGGAGACGCCGCTGGTGATATGGACGACGGTGCCGCCGGCGAAATCGAGGCAGGGAATGTGGCCGCCGGTGGCATTGAGCAGGCCGCCGGCTCCCCAGACCATGTGGGCCATGGGGCAGTAGACGCAGAGGGACCAGAGGGAGAGAAAGAGGGCCATGGCGCTGAACTTCATGCGTTCAGCGAATGCGCCGGTGATGAGCGCCGGGGTGATGATGGCGAACATGAGCTGGTAGATCATGTACGTCTGTTCGGGGATGGTGGCGGCGTAGTCGGTATTGGGATTGAGTCCGACACCCATGAGGAATGCGTGGCCGAGGCCGCCGATGAAAACATTGCCGTGGGCGAAGGCGAGCGAGTAGCCGACGACGGCCCAGAGTATGGAGACGAGGCCCATCATGGCGAAGCTCTGCATCATGGTGGAGAGGATGTTCTTTTTGCGCACCAGTCCGCCGTAGAAAAGCGCCAGGCCGGGGCCGGTCATGAGGAGGACGAGGGCGGCGGAGGTGAGCATCCAGGCATTGTCGCCCGCGCTCTGGGCGGCCGCGGTCATGGCTTGGCTGTGCTGTATGGCCTGCTGCAGAGCGGCGATCTGGGCCTGGGTGACGGGAGCCTGCGCGGCTGGGGCAGCGGCTGTGGATTGTGCGAGAGCGAGGGCGGGGAAACCGAGAAGGGCAGAGAGGATGGGAAGTTTCACGGTGCGAATGAGCATCAATATTCCACTCCTGAGAGACGTGTGCAGGAATGAGCGGCCTGCGGTGCGGCGGAGAGCGGCCGCCGTCCGGTTGAGGGGCACAAGGATATCCGGGCGAGATTGAGTGGTTGTGAAATTCAATTCGCTGCCGGAAAGGTGCTGGCGATGCAAACAGACGAGCAAGACGATCGCCCGCCCGTCGAAGGGTTTCGTTGGGAGGAGTTTTTCACGACGTGTATAAGGATCACATAAAGAAATGGAAGATTTCCATGGAAAACTCATGCAGATTGTGAGAAAGAAGCTGCGGCTGAAGTTGGGGAGAATGGGTGGAGGCGCATCGATATTAGGGATCCCACCCTAGCGACAAGAACAAAGACGTCGCGAGGGGTGGGGCCCCGATGATTCGATCGAGACACCTGGCGGCGGAGACAGAAAGACCCGCGGCTGAAGCCGACTCACGCAGGGGCCTCGGTTCAGGGACCTGAAGGTCCCTGCTCCCTCCGTGTCCCTTTTGAGGAAAAGGCCTACAGAAGGACCCGCGGCTAAAGCCGACTCACGTTGGGGGCCTCGGTTCAGGGACCTGAAGGTCCCTGCTCCCTCCGCGCCCCTTTTGAGGAAAAGGCCTACAGAAGGACCCGCGGCTGAAGCCGACTCCCGTTGGGGGCCTCGGTTCAGGGACCTGAAGGTCCCTGCTCCCTCCGTGTCCCTTTTGAGGAAAAAGACTTCGAGTGGAGCCGGAGGCCCCTCATTTGCGGGGAAGCCGCGAGGCGTCGAGTTATCCCGGGTCCCAAAATCGGGACCCCGGGTTTTCTGCGTTTCCCGCCCTTGCTGCAAAAAGAAAAACGCGGCGAGGGTAGGGCGCCTCGATAATCCGATCGAGACACCGGCGGCGGAGACAGAAAGACCCGCGGCTGAAGCCGACTCCCGTGGGGACCTCATTTCAGGGACCTGAAGGTCCCTGCTCCCTCCGCGCCCGGATGGCGAGGGCCCAGCCTATGCCCATGGCGATGGCCTCGTTGGCGACCTGGCCCCAATTGCCGCCGATGGCGCCGGTGGGGCGAAGGTCGAAGGCGGCGTCGCGGCCGAAGACGGCGTTGCGCGGTTGGGGGCGAGGCTGACGCCGCGCAGGAAGACGTGCTCGAGGCCGCCGATGAAAGCATTGCCGTGACCGAAGGCAAGGGAATAGCCGATGAGGGCCCAGAGGATGGTGATGAGTCCCATCATGGCAAAGCTTTGCATCATAGTTCCGAGGATGTTCTTGCGGCGAACGAGTCCGCCGTAGAAGAGCGTCAGTCCGGGAGCGGTCATGAGCAGAACCAGGGCGGCGGAGACGAGGACCCAGGCGTTGCCGCCGGCGGACCGGGCGCTGCGGACGGCCTGCTCCGGAGCGGCGATCTGGGCCTGGGTGGCGGGAGCCGAGGCGGAAGATTGAGCGAGGGCAGGAATTCCGGCAAAGAAAGGCAAGGGCAAGAGGAGAAGGACGCGTCTAAACATTCAGTTGGGCTCCGGCGGTTGGAAGGTGCAAGAGAGCAGTTTGAGCACGACGAACTTGGGGCTCCGCAACAAAACAGGCGCGAACCCGGGAGAGCCCGCGCAGGTTCACCGATGAGTTCGGTGCTGAAAACCGACCCGTACAATTGGCGATTTGCTTTGGTTCACAGCAGTTTTGCCGGTATCTGAAGAATACCGCATTGGCCGGTGTGCCGGTTTGTCCTGGCTGGAATCTAGTTCGGGGGCAGTATGGCGAGGAGATCGAAACGATGTAAGAAATCAGGGTTGGTGGCGCTTGCGGCCCTGGTATTGATAGCGGCAAGGAGCTCGCGGGATGCCTGCGCGTCCGAAGCACCAGCCCCGCAGACCTGCAGGAAGATCGTGCTCACGGGCGAAGTGAGCGCGGGGAATGAATGGAAGACAGGATTTGGCGAGGGATGGGTATTTCGCGTGCTGCCGATTCCGCGGGAGAAGGCCACGGCCGGAGTGGGCGGATGGGACCTGGTGGTCGACCGCCAGGATCCGGCAGGTTTTCCCGATGCGCTGCTGGTGGCGAATCCACCGTATAACCTGATCAATTCGCGTGAAGTGGGTACCAGCTTTGGATTGCGGGCGCAGGACGCGATCGGCTGGAATCCCCGGGATTTTCACTTCATGACCAACAGAAACGACTTCCGACAGGCGCAAAAGCTGTATCTGTTTCTGAACAGGAACGGAGAGCTTGGCGGGCAGGCGCAAAACACTGCGAGCAGTCGAAAGCAAAAGGCGCTGCATCGGGCGATGCAGCGATTCGACAAACTGGCACGGGACTCGTCGCCGGGGCAGTTTCGCATTCTGGATGCGCGGCTGACGCCGGGCGCCGCAAAGGCCAAGCCTTATGCGGCGAACTGGGCGTTCCAGTCGGCGAGCACGCCGCACACCGATGAAGTTCCGGCGGGAGGGACGGCAACTCCGCTGGGGAGCCTGCAGTGGATGCAATTTTCGGTGACGCTTTGGGTTCCGGGATCATGGCGGGCGCCGAAGAACATTCAGCAACCGCCGATGCCATGTCCGAAGTGAAAGAGCAGGGAGCAGGGAAGAGGGAATAGGGAATAGGGAATAGGGAATAGGGAATAGAAAGGCAGGGATTATGTGGCGGGGATGTGGGTGGGGATGGCGGGGCGGCGTTACGGGCGTACCGCAAGTGGATCAGATTTGCCCACTGAAGTCGCATTGCAACTTTGGGCTTGCAAGTGGGTTAATGCTGGCATGCGCGGAAAAGGCGCAGTTAAGTGATTTGGATCACCGCAACGAGAGATAAAGAACTTCAGAATGGAGAACAATTGAGCGGAGGAATGCAGGTCGTCCGGCTTCACCCGGTGTTTTCGGCAGCACGCTTTTCCCGCCCGATCGATTGAGATCGGCTCCGAATGGAGAATCGAGGGGGAAACCTATTATGTCTACAGCTACGTTTGAACTTCTATCGCTTAGTCCGGGCACATCGCTTTTGCGCGAAACGGAAGAGGTGACGCTGGCCGGCGCTATTGAAGAACTGGTTCGGCTTCGCTTTTCCATTCTTCTGACGGCGCGCTGGGAGGCGGCGGAAACAGACGACGCGGAACGGCGCGGCGAGCTTCGCGGGGAACTGACGGACCTGCGCAAATTTTATTTCGATGAGATTGACGAGATCGCGATGACATTCGGCGTGCAGCAGGCCATGAATGCGAAGGAAGAAGTGGAGCGGAACGTGATTCTGCCGCGCGATGCGGGTATGCCGGGTGAGCCGGCGGACGTGGGGAACGATATTTAGAATTCCAGTTGGTGTTCAACGTATCTGAGGAGCCGGTTCAGGTGCGTCTTCGCAAGATGCCTACATTGAGATCCTTTTTCCCCATTTAGCACTGGAAACCCGGACTGTCGGTTGCGGGGCTGATTTATGCGTGCGGCCTCTTGCGCGACAGCAAAGACTTGAATCAGGAAGCGCCGTGCAGCCACTTATAATGGCTCGGGAAAGGCGCTCAAAAAATGGCAAATTTGCAGGGAAGAATTGCGCTGGTGACGGGTGCGTCGCAGGGGATCGGGCGCGCGGTGGCGCTGGAGCTGGCGCGGAATGGCGCGGTGGTGGGGCTGGCGGCGCGCAATGAGGCGAAGCTTAAAGAGGCCGCCGCGGAGATTGAAGCAGCCGGCGGGCAGGCGGCGATCTTCGCCCTCGACGTGGGCAGTGAAGAGTCGATCAAGGCCGGAGCCAGGGCGGTGCTGGAGCGCTTCGGCAAGGTGGAGATCCTGGTGAACAACGCGGGAATCACGCGCGACGGGCTGATGCTGCGCATGAAGCGGGCCGATTGGGACGACGTGCTGGGCGCGAACCTGACCGGGGCGTTTCTGCTGACGCAGGCGCTGCTAAGCCCGATGCTGAAGAACCGCTGGGGACGGATTGTGAACCTGACGAGCGTGGTGGGGCGGACGGGCCAGGCGGGGCAGGCGAATTATGCGGCGTCGAAGGCGGGGCTGATCGGATTGACGCGGTCGATGGCGCGCGAGCTGGCGTCGCGAGGGGTCACGGTGAACGCGGTGGCGCCGGGGTACATAGAGACGCCGATGACTGCAGTGCTCGACGAGAAGCAGAGGACGGCGATGCTGGCGCAGATTCCGCTGGGGCGCGCGGGGACGGTTGAGGAGATTGCGCAGGCGGTGGCATTTCTGGCTTCCGATGCTGCCGGGTACATTACGGGACACGTGCTGGACGTGAACGGCGGGATGTTCATGGGTTAGGCGCAAGACGTTGGTGGCTTCCCACCCTCGCGCCAAAAAAAAGGCGCGAGGATGGGGCACGGAATGTGGTGGGCATCGACGCCTCCCGATTTGGTTCCGGCTGAGTTGGTGGCTTCCCACCCTCGCGCCAGAAAAAAGGCGCGAGGATGGGGCACGGGGCTGAGGTGTTGAGGTATCCCGGGTCCCAAAATCGGGACCCGGGGCACCCGGTACCCGGCTTTTGTGCTCCCACCCTCGCGCCAGGAAAAAGGCGCGAGGATGGGGCACGGAGGAGAGGGGAGCCGATGCGCGTTCTGGATGTTTTTGCCCAAAAGAGAAGAGACGCTGTGCTAACATCCCGGCAAGCACTGACAACCCTACGCTGAGGTGCTCAGGATGGAACCCGCCCTTCGCCCCATGAGCCTTGGGGAAATACTGGACCGCACGGCGCAGCTCTACCGGGGCAATTTTTTGCTCTTCGCGGGGATATTCGTTCCGTACGCGGGGTGGGCGCTGACGTTAGGCCTGCTGTCACTTGGGCTTCGGGAATGGATGCAGGCGGCGCACCTGACCAGGGCCCTGCTCATACCGAGGCTGACAGTGCTGGGCGTGGAGTGGCTGCTTCTTTTCCTGGCCGCCGGCGCAGCGGTGGCGGCCACCAACCGGGCCGTGGCGTGGGTGCATTTGGGTGAGCCGGCGACGATTCGCGGCGCGTATCGGAGCATTTTGCCTCGGCTGGGACGCTATCTGGGGCTGATGACCATCGTCTTTTTTGTGGTTTGGACACCGATGGGGCTGCTGTATCTGGGTTTGTTCGGGGCGATGCGTTACTTCAATCTCGGGCAGCAAATGGGCGCCGCGGGAGGACAGCATCCGCATATGGATCCGCACACGGCCATGGTGTTCGGGATTGTGTTCGGGGCCTTTGGGCTGTTGATGATCCCGGCGGTTGTTTACGCGGTGCTGATGGGCTTGCGCTACGCACTGGCGCTGCCTGCGTGCGTTCTGGAGGATTTGAAGACGGGGAAGGCGCTGCGGCGGGGAATCGATCTGAGCAAAGGGGCACGCGGGCGCATCTTCGTGCTTGGCCTGTTGGTGGGCGTGATCAAGCTGGGAGTGGTTTCGATTTCGCAGGCATTCTTTTTCGTCTCGATCTTCAAGCATCATGGGCAAGTGAGTGCGGGAGTGGGGGCGATTTCGCAGGTGATCGGGTTTTTTACGAATACGTTCCTGGGGCCCATCTATGCTACTGGGATTACGCTGCTCTATTACGACCAGCGGGTGCGGCACGAGGGATATGACATTGAGTGGATGATGCAGTCCGCGGGGCTGAGCGGGCCGGCGCAGCAGGCGACCGAGGATAGGGGGCAAGGGCGCGCGGATTGGGAGCCTGGGAGCGGCTCGGATCGCGTTTTGGAGCCGGGGCAGGGCCAGGAGCCGGAGGGCGCACATGGATGATTCGCCGCATCCATCGACGCTGAGCGAGATTCTGGACCAGACGATCCAGATCTACCGGCGGCGGTTTCTTGTGTTTGCGGGGCTCGCGGTAGCGCCGTACGCGGCCGTGCTGGTACCCGTGTGCATTTTTCTGCTGCTGGGCTGGTGGCTGGGAAGCCTGGGCTCGGGATTGGCGAAGAGCGCGGGGATTCCGATTCTGGTGATTCTCGGCATCGTGGTGGCGGCGCCGGTCTGGATCGGGGTTACGGCGCTCGCCTCCGGAGCGCTGAACCACGCCGCCTCGCATCGCTACTTTGGCGACGGGATCACGATTCGCGGAGCGTGGAAAGAGGCTTGGGCGCGCGGGTGGAGTTATACCGGGCTTTATCTGCTGGAAATTCTGCTGATCTGGGTGGCTCCGTTCGTTGTGGGGATCCTGGTGTTCATGCTGGGCGCGGCGGTGGCAGCGCTGGCGCGCAGCAGCGGGTTGGGAGCGGCGGCAGGCGTGCTGGTGGGGCTGTTGGCGGTGGTGGTAGTGGCCGGTCTGGTTGCGTATGGAGTGTGGATGCTGCTGCGGCTAGCGCTGGCGTTTCCGGCGTGCGTGGTGGAACGGATCAGCGTGATGGATGCGCTGCGGCGAGGCCCCTCGCTCAGCCGCGGGACCAAGGGACGGATTTTTCTGCTTTACCTGCTGGGCGGGATTCTGAATTATGTGCTTACGCTCACGGTGACGATTCCCTTGACGATTGCGCTGGCGCTGATCCCGGGGCTGCAGGGGCCGCAGCACGCCCAGGCCGCGGCGATGCTGACCTTTGTTGCCGGATATGGAATGGGAATCGCGGCACAGGCATTGACCAAGCCGGTGTACGCGATTGCGCTGGTGCTTTTTTACTTCGATCAGCGCATACGCAATGAAGGATTTGACATCGAGTGGATGATGGCGCGAGCTGGATTGACGGTTCCTGTGCCGCAGGAGCCGGAATTGCAGCCCTGGACCGCGGAGCAGCCGAGTGCGAATGCGGGGACGCCGGCCGTCATTGAGGATGCAACCGTTGCAGAAGTGGCGTTGCCGGCAGCGAGTGCGGCGGAAGCGGCCGCTGCATCCGGAGAGCCTTCATGAGCGACGTCCCAGCGGGAATGACCGTCGGGCAGATGCTGGATCGGGTCTTTCGGCTGATGCGGGCTTACTGGCGGCTGTTTATCGGGATTGCCATCTTACCCGCGATCGCGATCAGCGCCGTCATGGCTGCTGCAATGACCTGGTGGATGGCTGAGGTTGAGCCTTCTATCCTGGCACATCCCGGCACATTTCCTCATATTCCGATCTATCCGCTGATTTTGATCTTTGCCGGGAGCCAGCTTGTTATCCCTCTTTATGCGCTGTATGCTCCTGCGGCAATTCATGCGGCAACCCAGGCGAATCTCGGCGTAAGGGTTGGATTTCGCCAATCGTATTCGGTGGCATGGCGGCATTACGGACGCTACCTGTGGCTGATGGTACTGATGCTTTTGTATATCAATGTTCCGCTTGCAGTGGCAGGAGCGCTGATAGGCGCAGGCGCCTTTCTTATGCTGCATGGATCGCCGCCTGGCACGTTGCCGGTGGGAATCTTCATGCTCATCCCCGCGGGGGTTCTGGCATATTTCGGCTTTATGATCTATGCCGTAATGATCATGCTTCGGTTCGCAGTTGCATACCCGGCCGCCGTGGCAGAAGACCTGGCTGCACGAGCGGCTTTGCGGCGAAGCACTGCGCTGACCTGCGGGGCGCGAGGAAGGATCTTCCTGGTCCTCCTGGTGGTAGCTGCGGCCAGCATGGCCATCAATATGGCGATTATGACGGTGCTTGAGTTTGTTGCCGCTATGGGAGCAGTTGCGGCGATGCTTGCACACGTCGCAGTTGGCTCGGCGGCGTTCTACGCTTTAGCTGGGTTGGCCGTGTTGGCATACGTCCTCTTTATGGTGGTTTACTGCGCTTTTACTTACGCAGTAATCAATACGGCTCTGGCTGTGGTTTACCACGATCAGCGCTGGCGCAAGGAAGGCATTGCACCCTGGGCGCTCCCAGCCTGAAAAGAATGAGCCAGTGCCGCACGGGCGAGAGTATACTGGCGCCTGCCGGAAATTTTTGTTGTAAATCATGTGCTTAATTTCTCCAGGAGGAGTTATGGGTTTTCTGCGAGTAAGTATGCCCTGCATTTTTGCGATGAGTCTGGTGGCGGCAGTAACCGCCCAAACGGGCGGAGCGCCAGCGGCGAAGGTAACTTCGCCGGATGGCCAGATAACTCTGATGCTGTTCAATGCAAGCGGCGGCGAGAGTGGGGCTCAGAGGAGAAATGGAGCACCTACGGAAAATGACCTGCGGTATGCGGTCGAGTTTCATGGCAAGCAGCTGATCGGCGAATCTGAACTGGGGCTGGAACTGGAGGGCCAGGGTCCGTTGGGACCCGGAATGCGTTTGACCGGGTCGCAGGGTGAGACGGTGGATCAGAGTTACACGATTCCGGTGGGTAAGACGAGCACGGTGCGCGACCACTATAACGGAGTGCGGGCAGAATTTACGGATGGAAGCGGCAGAAAGCTGACGGTTGAGGCGCGGGCTTTCAACTGCGGGGTGGCATTTCGCTATCTGGTGCCGGAACAGGCTTCTATTGGACAGAACGTAAATGTAGTTCGGGAGCTAACTCAGTTCAGTTACGTCAAAGATGCGGTGAGTTACCCGCTGATCGTGGATGGTTTTCAGTCTTCGTATGAAGACGAGTATCAGAAGCGCATGGTGAGCGGCCTGCATCCTGACTGGCTGGTTGCGCTGCCCTACCTTGCGAATGTGCCGGGTATTGGGTGGGTGGCAGTTACCGAGGCGGATATCGATAACTATGCCGGCATGTATTTGCGCAAAGACGGCGGGCAGGGGTCGTTTCGAGTGAGGGCGCAGTTATCGCCGCGCGTGGACAACGCGAAGATCGCGGTTGAGACTGCGGCGCCATTTCACAGTTCATGGCGGGTGCTGATGATCGCCGATGAGCCGGCGAAGCTGATCGAGTCAAACATGATTCTGAATCTCAATCCGCCGTCGAAGATTGCGGATACTTCGTGGATCAAGGCGGGCAAGTCGGCGTGGGACTGGTGGTCGGGTGAGGCGGCGCCAAGCGTGAAATTCAAAACGGGCATGAACACGCAGACGATGGAGCACTACATCGACTTCGCGTCGAAATCTGGATTCCGCTACATGCTGATCGATGCGGGATGGGCTCAAGGCGCCAAACCGGGTGAATATGGCGCGCCGGTGGATATTACGAAGGTGAATCCGGCCGTGGATATGCCGGAGTTGCTGCGCTACGCGAAGGAACGCAACGTGAAGCTGTGGCTGTGGTCGCACTGGACTTCGGTGGATAAATATATGGACCAGGCATTCCCGCTGTATGAGAAGTGGGGCATTGCGGGGGTGAAGATCGATTTTATGGATCGCGACGACCAGTGGATGGTGGACTGGTACAAGCGCGTGGTGGAGAACGCGGCGGCGCACCATCTGATGATCGATTTTCATGGCGCGTTCAAGCCGGATGGACTGCGGCGAACGTGGCCGAACCTGATGACACGCGAAGGCGTGATGGGGAAGGAGTATCTGAAGTGGAGCGCGCGAGTTACTCCGGCGCATAATGCGACGCTGCCATTTACGCGCATGCTGGCCGGGCCGCTGGACTATACGCCGGGCGCGTTCGGTAACAGCAACCTGAAAGACTTTGTGGCGCGGCAGGTGGAGCCGATGAGCCTGGACACGCGCGCGCAGGAGCTGGCGTTGTACGTGATTTTCGAGAGCCCGCTGGAAATGGTCAGCGATTATCCGGAGCACTACGAAGGGCAGCCGGGGTTTGACTTTATCAAGCGGGTCCCGGCGACATGGGACGCGGTGCATGCCATCGGCGGGATGCCGATGAAGTGGATATCGCTGGCGCGGCGCAGCGGCAATGACTGGTATGTGGGATCGATTACCAACTGGAGTCCGCGCAATATTGAGGTGCCGCTGAGTTTTCTTGGGGATGGGAAATATGAGGCGGAGATCTATGCGGATGCGCCGGATGCGGGCGAGGAGGCGACGCACGTGGCGATTTCGCATGAGGCGGTGGATCGGACGACGGTGCTGCACGTGCATATGGCTTCCGGCGGCGGGAATGCGATCTGGATTCATCCGGTTGGGGGACAGTGAGGGCGAAATTTGTGCGGCGTCGAGTGAGGAGCGGGTGAGCGGATGAGCGCGACGTTACGGCCGATGAACCTGGGAGAGATACTCGACCGCACGTTCGAGATTTACCGGAAGAGATTTTGGGTGTTTGTGGGGCTGGCGGCGATGCCGGCGATCTTAATGCTTGGACTGCATTTCGCCGACGCCATGTGGTGGCATCTCAGCAAGCTGGCGCATCCGTCGGGCCAAGATGAAGTCTTCTGGTGGGCCGTACTGATTTGGATTGGTTCCGAACATGTCCGTGCACTTGTCTCGATCCCGATCATTCCAGCGATGATGATTTCGACATCCGAAGCAGCCTTCGGCGAGCGCGTCTCGATTCTCGGCTCGCTTCGGGCTGTCGCAAAGCGCATTCGCAGCTACTTCTGGATTGGCGTTCTCAAGCTGCTCGTAGCGGGAGTTATACCCGAAGGCGTGGCTGCGGGTCTGTTTCTCGGCGGAGCATACGCCGGAAGCGCCGCCGGACTGTTCAAAATCGGATCGAATTTGCCCTATATCGTTGTGGTTTTCACGCCTCTGGGTATCTTTATCTTTCTTTTTCTCTGGCTCGGCGCCTGCTTTTCTCTGGCCTTCCCAGCCGTGGTCTTTGAAGACAGGCTCGGGTTCAGGGCGATGCGGCGCAGTTGGAAGCTTTCGAGAAACAGCCGGGGGCGGATCGCTATCGTCTGGTTGATGATCGCGGCTTTTGCTTGGGTCCTGATTGGAGGGGCGCAGATATTATTCCGCTGGGTGATGATTGCGGCGTACGGGCTGCAGCACCTGGGCTCGGGCTACTTGACGGGTGTTTATACGCTCAACGCGGTTGTGGCTGCCACGATGAATCCGCTCTACGTGATCGCGATTACGCTTATCTACTATGATCAGCGCATACGCTGCGAAGGCTACGACATCGAGAAGATGATGGAGGCTGCCGGGTTGGGTGAGGTCGGGGTAACTGGCGGCAAAGTGGCGTCTATCGAAGCAGAACCGCAGGAGACGGAAGCGTGAGGAGCAGGGCGATCTTTTTGCCGGTGGCGCTGGTTGCGTCGCTAGCGGTGGCGCAGCAGGCGCCGCGGTCGCCGATTCCGACTGCGCCCTCACCGGCTTCCGGCGGATGGCAGGACGTTTCGATCTCCGACTATCGCAAGCACCTGGAGGCGCTGAGCGCGGTGGTCGAGGCGTGTGCGAAGGCGCGCGACGCAAAGGCATGCGACCCCACGCTGGTGGGGAAGAATGACCGCGTGGCACTGGGCAACGCTCCGAATGCCGAGCGGCGGCCGGTGCGATACGCGTGGTTGCGTGTGCTGCTGCTGCAGGCGCAGAAGAAGGACGCTCCCAAATCCAGGAAACCGCCGGCCGGCGTGACAAGTCCGTTGACGGCGTCGGTCGCGCTGCCACCGCCGCCGAGCACTTCGGAGCTTCTGCAAACGGCGGAGAAGCGGCTGGCCGCGGATGATGCGCAGGCGGGCGGTGCGAGGCTGATGGAGCCGGAAAACGCGGCGCAACATGCGGCGATGGAGCAGGTGCTGGCAGGACGGGAGTTTCGCGGGTTGAGGCGGAGATCGGCCGGTGAAACGCTGGCGGAAAAAATTGATAACTGGCTGAACTCGTTTTTTGCCGGCGCCATGGGGCTGGGAGCGCGGGCGCCGTGGCTGGGGCGCGCGGTGGAAGCGGCATTCATCCTGGTGGTTTGCGTGGGCCTGGTGTGGGGATTGCTGCAAATGGAACGACGGTGGCGCATCCGGTTGACGCCGGAGAGCATTGGGCCGGCGCCACAAGCACCGTCGGCGCGCGACTGGCAGCTTTGGATTGAGGACGCGCGCCGGGCCGCGGCTGGGGGATTGTGGCGCGATGCGATCCATTGCGTGTATTGGGCGGCGATATCGCACCTGGAAACGCGGCGGCTGTGGCCGGCGGATCGCGCGCGAACCCCGCGCGAGTACCTGGCGCTGATGGCCGGCGAAGATCCGCGGCGTGCCGGACTGGCGGCATTGACAGGCAGCTTTGAGCGCACCTGGTATGGCGGCCGGCCGGCGGGCGAGGGCGAGTACACGCGGGCGGAGGAGTTGGCGAAGGGATTGATCGGAAGCACTACGCCTGTACTTTCGGCGAGAGGGGCGGGGCGATGAGGTTCCTTTCCTCGCTCGATGCGAAAGACCGCAGGCTGCTTCTGTGGTGCGTGGGCATAGGCCTGGCGCTGGCGATTGTGTCGGGCATCCTGATGCCAAATTCGGACAACAGCAACCCGCTGCCTTCCAGCTATTTTTCGGGCCGTCATGGCGCGCTTGCGGCTTATGAGACGCTGCTGCGCTCCGGATACCAGGTGCAGCGCTGGGAGCGACCACTGTATGACCTGGCCGACACAGCGGGGCCGGACACGGTGGTGATTTTTGCCGAGCCGTTTACGCGCGAGGTGAGCGATATCCGCTCGATTCGGAAGATTCTGGAGCGCGGGGGACGCGTGCTGGCGACGGGATTCTGGGGCGGGATGATTCTGCCGTCGGGCGCCAGCATCGCTCCGGACACGTTCAATTTTTCCGCCTGCAAGTTGGAGCCGGAGGGCCTGGATGCGCTGGCGGGAACGGGCGAGGTGTGGATGCGGCCGGAGGCATCGTGGAAGGTGGGGAATCCGGCGCAGCGCGTGGACTACAGTTGCGGCGGACAGCCGGCGGTGGTGGAGTATCGCTGGGGAAAAGGGCACGTGGTGTGGTGGGCCAGCTCGACGCCGCTGGAAAACGGCTCGCTGGACCGCGCGCAGGATCTGGACCTGCTGCTGAATTCGCTGGGTCCGCGCGAGAGGCATCATTTTTACTGGGACGAATCGCTGCATGGGGATGTGCGGTCGGTGTTGAGCTACGCGGCGGGGCCATCGCTGTGGATGCTGGCGCTGGGATTGCCGCTGCTGGGGCTGCTGGTGGTGATGAGCTTCAGCCGGCGGAGCGGGCCGGTGCGCGAATTGCCGGCCCCGGCGCGGGCTACGCCGGTGGAGTTTCTGGAAGCGCTGGGATCGCTTTATCGCAAAGCGGGCGCGGCGCCTACGGCGGTGGCGATTGCATTGGAGCGATTCCGGCAGCGAACCCTGCGGCTCTGCGGTTTGAACGGAACTCGGCCCGGACCGGCGGAGCTGGCGGCGACGATTCGGCGGCGGTTCCCAAGAGCTGATGCATCGCTGGAGACGGACCTGGCGGCATGTGAAGAGGCTGCATGGAGCGAGAGCGTGCACCCACGCGAGGCGCTGCGCCTGATCCAAAAGCTGCATGGACATGGGCAAGAGCTGGATGCTGCGATAAAATCGGGCGGTCAGAGCGCGCAATCCCCACAGAGTTATTCCAGGCAAGACGAAAGGGCTTCATGAGCCAGGATTCGATGGACGGAACCATGCAGGAAGCGGTACCGGTCATGCTGACGGAGCAAAATGGCGGAGCAAGTTCGCTGGCGGCGGCGAGCCAGTTGATTGCCCACGCGCGCGGCGAGATGGGGCGGGTGATTGCGGGCCAGAACGCGGTAATTGAAGAAGTGTTGATTGCGATTCTGTGCCAGGGGCATGCGTTGCTGGAGGGTGTTCCGGGGATTGCGAAAACGCTGATTGTCAAGACACTGGGGCGGCTGCTTGGACTGGGATTTCAGCGCGTGCAGGCGACGCCGGACTTAATGCCGGCCGATATTCTGGGCACCAGCATTCTGCGCGCAGGGACAGAGACTTTCAGTTTTCATGCGGGGCCGGTGTATACGGATTTGCTGCTGGTGGACGAGGTCAACCGCATGCCGCCGCGCACCCAGGCGGCGCTGCTGGAGTGCATGGAAGAGCGGCAGGTGACGAGCGACGGGGTGCGACGGCCGCTGCCGGCGTGGTTCACGGTGTTTGCGACGCAGAATCCGGTGGATTTTGAAGGGACGTATCCGCTGCCGGAGGCGCAACTGGACAGGTTTCTTTTGAAGATTCGCGTGGCGTATCCGAGCGAGCAGGAGGAAATGGAGATCCTGACGCGGCACCATGGGGGATCGGGCGCGGGACTGCTCGAGGATGCGCAGATCAAGGCTCTGCCCAGCGAGCTTCTGGAGGCGGCGCGTGCTGAGGTGCGAGCGATCCGCGTAGAGCCCGAGCTTTACAGGTACATTCTGGCGCTGGCACGGCAGACGCGGGAGTGGCCGACCCTGCTGCTGGGGGCGAGTCCGCGCGCGGCGCTGTCCCTGATGCGCGTGGCGCAGGCGACGGCGGCATTCGATGGGCGCGATTACCTGGTTCCCGACGACGTGAAACGCGCCGTGCAGCCGGTATTGCGGCACCGCGTGATCCTGAAGCCGGAGGCGGAACTGGAAGGCTTTGACGCGGATCGCGTGCTGGCGGATGTGGTGGCGGCGGTGCCGGTGCCGCGGAAATGACGCGGGTAGCGGATGGTAGTAGGATAGTAGTATGAAACAGAAGACATCAATCACACTTTCATCGGATCTGCTGAAGGAGATCGACCGCAGCGCCGGAAGGGGTGCGTCGCGCTCGGAATTTATCGAGAATGTGCTGCGGGAGTATTTCGAGGCAAAGGTGCGGGAAGCGATCGGGGCGCGTGACCTGGCGCTTATTAACGCGCACGTGGATTATCTGACTCACGAATCTGATGACCTCGACGAATACCAGGCCCCGATCGAATGGGGCAATGAGGCACGATGAGAAGAGGCGAACTTTACCGCGTATTCAAGCCCGGAGGAGATTCAAAGCAATACCGAACTTTTGTAGTCGTAAGCCGGCAGACGCTCATTGATTCCAAGTTTCCTCGAGTAATTTGCGCACCCGTAATGAGCGAGGGACAGGGGCTAGCGACGCAAGTTCGCATTGGAATTGAAGAAGGCATGAAGCACGAAAGCTGGGTTCATTGCGACGATCTGAGAAGTATGCAAAAGTCCGTGTTGACGCAATGGGTGGGATCCCTGCCGCCGGACAAGACGCGCAAACTGGAATACGCGCTGAAGGTAGCTCTGGACCTTCCGTTTTAATGCTCCCGTCTGAACAGATATGATCTCGCCTTCGCTCCATCCCGCGACGGTGCGCGGTACGTGCCAGCCACGACGGCGGTTTGTGACCGCCGGGCTGACCATGCGTACGGTCGTGCTGCTTCTGGTGGGATTTGCGTGGCTGATTCCGGGATTCTGGAACGGAGCCTGGAGCTACGGGATGCTGGCCTGGGATGGGCTGGTACTGATTGCTGCGCTGCTCGACGGCATACGCTTGCCTGGCGCCCGCGAACTGACGGCAGGCCGCGAGTGGCTGAATACGCCCGCGCTCGATGGGGAAACGGAAATTGAGTTGAACGTGGAGAATAACGGCCGCACCATCATCGAGTGCCGGCTGGTGGACGATCTACCCCCGGCTCTCGTCGCCGAACCGGGAACGCATCGAGCGATGGCATTTCCGCGGGTTGCGGCGCGTGTGCGCTACCGGGTGCGGCCGAGGGAGCGCGGCGACTGGGAGACGGGGTGGCTTTACGTGCGCTACCGCTCGCCGCTGGGACTGGTGGAAAGCTGGGCGATGGCGCCGCTGGCGCAATCCGTGCGTGTTTATCCGGCGCTGCGCGCGAGCGAAGAGCAGCAGATTTTTCTGGCGCGGAGCCGGCAGATCGACCTGCAACTGCGCCAGGCTCGGCAGCGGGGGTTGGGACGCGATTTCGAGAGCCTGCGCGAATATCACGAAGGCGACGATCTGCGCGACATCTGCTGGACGGCAACGGCGCGACGCGGCAGCCCGGTGACGCGGCAATATCAGAGCGAGCGCAGCCAGCCGGTGTGGATAGTGCTCGACTGCGGACGGCTGATGCGGTCGCGAGTGGCGACAGGCGAGGAGCTTTCGTCGGGCGCCGGCGCGGCTGGGATGCGCCATTCCAAATTGGATCACGCCTGTTCGACGGCAGTGGCTCTGGCGCAATTGGCGCTGTTTTCCGGCGACCGCGTGGGATTGCTTGCGTACGGGCAGAACCTCCAACAGAGGCTGCTGCCCGGGCGTGGAGCGGCGCATCTGCGGCAGATGATCGAGCTGCTGGCGCAGGCGCGAGCTGAAGGCGGCGAGGCAGACCATCTGCTGGCCACGGCGGCACTGAGCCGGCTGCAGCCGCGCCGCGCGCTGATTCTGTGGATCACGGATCTGGCGGAGACTGCCATGCGCCCTGAAGTCATCGAGGGAGCGATGCAACTGGTACGGCGCCACGTGCTGCTTTTCGTAGCGATGGCACAGCCGGAAGTGAACCGAATCGCGGAGAGGCGGCCGAAGGATGTGGAGCAGATGTTTCTGGCCGCGGCTGCGCAGGAAATGGCCAGCCGGCGCGAATTGCTGCTGGCGCAATTGCAGGAGCAGGGCGCATTGACGCTCGATCTCGATCCTGAGGCGCTGACCTCAGCCGTGCTGAACCGCTACCTGGCAGTGAAGGAACGGGCGCTGGTATAGAGTTGCGGTCCCGGGCGGACTGTGGCGGTTCGCGGTCCGAGCTAAGTCATGTTTTTTGTGGCGAAGAGGAATCCCGGCAGCGATTGGATCATCTGAGAGAATGATGGCAGTGGATCGAGTGCACCAACTTGTGTTGCGCCGACTGAGTGTGGCGTTTTTTTTCGCAATTCTTGCTCTTGCCGGAGTGGCCGTGGTGCGCGCGCAGGCGGGAAATCCGAGCTCAGCGTCGAATCCTTTTTTGGGCAGCGTTACGGTGCAGCCTACTATTGGCGAATTGCTGAATCTCTCGCTGGACGATGCGATTCAGCGCGGGCTGGAAAATAACCTGGGGCTGCGCGAGGCGGAAAGCGGGCAAAAGATTCTACAGGGCGAGAAGAACGAGGCGCTGCAGGAATTTCTGCCTACGATCACGCTGACTGGCGACACTGGCGTGTACCAGCATAACCTGGCGGCACTGGGGTTCAGCCCCCGTGTTGCAGCGAAGTTCAGCTCACTCATGCCGCCGGGAGTTTCCGGAAAATTTACGCCGATTACGCGCGATGATCTGACGCAGGGCCAGATTCATTTTGAACAGACACTTTTTTCCGGGCCGGTGATCGCCGCCTGGAAGGCCGCAGGCGCAGCGGAGCGCGTGGCATATTACGCGCGGATGTCGGCCGAGGGCGAGGTGATCCAGCAGGTCGCGGTGGCCTATCTGCGCGCCATTGCCGCGGCCAGCGAGGTGGATAATGCCAGGGCGCTGGTGTCAGAGGACCAGTTGGCGCTTGATCATGCGCGCGAGGCGCACGAGGCGGGAACGGTTGCCAATCTGGACGTGCTGCGCGCCCAAGTGGAATTGCAATCGCAGCAGCAGGTGGTGATCGCCGCGGAAAATGATCTCGACAAAGACCTGATTCTGCTCAAGCGCGAGATAGGCATCTCACCTGGACAGAAAATTGAGTTGACCGATCGTGCGCCGTACAGCGAACTGGCGACGGAGACGCCGGACGAGGTGCGGGCTGTTGCGTACAAGAGCCGCCAGGATTACCAGAACCTGCAGAACCAGGTGATCGAATATAAAGCGGTGCGCACAGCTTATCGGAGCCAGCGGCTGCCGAGCCTGAGCTTTAAAGGCTACTACGGTGTGAGCACGGTGAACGGCGCCGGCACGCACGGCAACTTTGCGGTTTTCGGGACCTTGAGCTTCCCCATCTTTCGCGAGGCACGGCTGCGCGGCGATGTTGACGCAGCCCAGGCGGAGTTGAATGCGGCCAACGCGCAGCTTGACGATCTTCGCGCCAGGATCGATGAACAGGTTCGCGATGCGCTGATGGACGTGGCGACAACAGCGAAGCTGGTCGACGTTGCGCGGTCGAATGTGGACCTGGCGCGGCAGGCGCTGAGCGACGAAACCGATCGCGTGAATGCGGGCGTGGATAACAATCTGCCGCTGGTGACTGCGCAGGCGACGCTGGCCTCAGCGCAGAACAATCTGGTGGAGAGTCTGTACCGTTATAACGTGGCGAAGCTGGGGCTGGCGCGCGCCGCCGGCGTACTGCAGACGCAGTATCGGGCTTACCTGGGACGATAGGAGAACTGGTTGCGGCCGGAACGACACCTCAGTAAGTCGATCTGCCGCCGCTCACGTCGTAACATTGGCCGGTGACGAAGGAGCAATCGGGGCTGGCCAGAAAATGGACCACGGCCGCAATTTCTTCGGGGCGGCCGGTGCGTTTCATGGGAATGCGCTGCACCATGTAGTCGACCTGGGCCGGCGTGACCTGATCCAGAATTCTAGTGCGGACAACGGCCGGGGAGACGGCGTTGATGCAGATGCCCTCAGTGGCTACTTCTTTGGCGATGGACTTGGTGAGTCCGATAAGCGCGGCTTTCGATGCGGAGTAGGCGACCATATTGGGATTGCCTTCTTTGCCGGCTACTGACGCAATATTGACGATGCGGCCGTAACCTCGGCTGCGCATGTGGGGAAGCACGGCGCGGCAAAGATAAAACGGGCCGTCGATGTTGACCGCGAGCACCTTGCGCCAGTCGGCGTCGGTCTGCTCCCAGATGGGCGCGGCTTTGCCGGCGAGCCCGGCGTTGTTGATGAGGATGTCAAGAGCGCCATTCTTGGCGAGGATGGTCTCGATTGCGTGAGTCACCGCGGCAGGATCGGTGACATCCATGGTGAGCGATTGCGCGCGGTCGCCGATGCGGGCCGCGGCTTCTTTGGCGGCGGCTCCGTCGATATCGGCGATGCAGACTGTGGCGCCGGCATCGGCCAGGCGTTTGGCGATGGCCTCACCGATTCCGGTGGCAGCGCCGGTTACGAGAGCAATTTGTCCCTGCAAATCAAACATGGGCGAGTCCTCAGGCGAGCTGCGTTTTTGCCGCACGGGTCTTCTGGATTTTTCAGCAACGGCGCAGGAGCAGCGTCTCAGTGATGTTATCTGTGCGGTTGCACTCTTGCCAATCGGTGCGGGCATATTGAGGGCGCGAATTCACGAAACGGAGTACAGCGTTTCCGGACACGCGATAGACTCTAGCTACAGACGCGTTTGGGCATAATTGAGTTCTCTGTTAATTCAACTGGCAGGAGCGGATGTGCAGCTTTTCAAGTGGCTAATTTCCTGGAAGAAAGCGATACCGATCTTCTTGTTTTGCGCCATCATTCCTCCAGTATTGGCTCAGACGCCGGCGAATCCTGACGCAGTGCTGCGCGGCGTGGTTCACGGGGCGCAGAACCACACATATATAAAGGTCCCGTTTCGGGTGCCGGCGGGCGTGCACCGGGTGACAGTGACTTTTGCGTATACAGAAAAGGATCAGCATACGGCTTTGGACCTTGGCCTGCTCGATCCTTCCGGCCTCCGCTGCTGGAGCGGCGGAAACAAGTCCATGCTGACGGTTGGTCTTTCGGATGCGACGGCTTCGTGTTTGCCGGGGGCGATTCCTGCGGGAACGTGGAACGTGCTGATCGGCGTGCCGAATATTCGGCCGCAAGTTACTTCGCAATATACGGCGCAGGTTTATTTCACGCGGACTGGCCTGGTGACGGACTATCCGGAGGTTCTCCGCGAGCCGCTGCGCAATGGACCGGGATGGTATCGCGGCGACCTGCACATGCACACGGCGCACAGCGATGGCCAGTGCCCGAGCCAGACGGGAAAGATGGTTCCTTGCCCGGTATATTTCACTGTCGACGCAGCCGCGCGCAGAGGGCTGGATTTCATAGCCATCACCGACCACAATGCGACCTCGCAATATGACGCGATGCGCGAGTTACAACCGTATTTCGACAAAGTGCTGCTGATTCCAGGGCGAGAGATCACAACTTTTCAAGGGCACATGAACCTCCTCGGCACGACGGATTTTCTCGATTTCAGGTTGGGTAGCTCGGGCGTGCCCACGGTGAATGACTTGCTGCGCAGTGCGCGCAAGCTCGGCGCGGTGGTGTCGATCAACCATCCCCGCAATGCGACGGGCGAGATCTGCATGGGCTGTGGATGGACGCCGAGTGCACCTGCGGAGATGAAACTGCTGGATGCGATTGAAGCGGTGAATGGCGGCAGCGAGACGCCTGCTTTCTCCGGGATACCGTTCTGGGAGCATCAACTTGATTTGGGAAATCGGATAACGGCTATTGGCGGCAGCGACAATCACCGGCCGATGACGCCTTTGGACAAACCCGGATCGGTGGGGAGCCCGACCACTGTCGTGTACGCGGCAAATCTCTCGACACCGGCAATTCTGGCGGGAATCCGCTCAGGGCGCGTGTTCATCGATCTTACGGGATCGCGCGATCGGGTGGTAGATCTGACCGCGAAGTGCAAGGGGAAAGCTGCGGAAATGGGAAGCGTGTTGGAATCTGCAAAGGGAGATCGCATCGATTTCAAAGTGCAAACTGCCGGTGTCGAGGGCGGAGAGGTGGAATTGCTCGAGGACGGGAAACCGATGCGGACAGCGGCATCATCAGCCGTGACGGCAACGGGTGGAATGGTTCATGATTCGTGGACGAGCGATGGAGGCCGGCACTGGTTTCTGGCGCAGGTGATTGGTCCCGACGGGAAGCTGTGGTTGCTGGGGAATCCAGTGTATGTGAACTGGCCGCAAGAGCGCTGATCGACGGAAGCGTTGATGCCGGGGCGGAAATGCGGCGATAACCTGCGATCCGCGGCAACCAAGAGGAGCGGTGAGCCATCCCTTGTGTAATGCCTTTGGACCCACAAAGGGCGACCAAGCCGCTGCGCAAAGCGCACAAAGCACTCGGCCATCCTGCGCGGTCCCTCACTCCGGAAGGGGTTCACGCGCTGCGCACGCAGTGCTATCGCATAAAGTCGATCCTGCGCGCGTTCGCGTTGGACGAGGAGCGCGATGGCGCTCAGCTTCTCCGAGCCATCGAGCCTGTTCGTAAGCGCGCCGGGAAGGTGCGCGATGCCGACGTGCTTACCGGCCTCGCCGCAAGCCTTTCCGAGGGGTCCGGCAGTGAATCACTGATTCAAGTGATGGAAGATCTCGGCGTCCGCCACGAACGATTTGCCGACAAGCTGGAAAAGACACTCTACGCCGAGCGCAGGGAAGCGCGGCGCCGACTGAAGACCTTTATGAAGTGGATGAAAGGTGAGCTCACAGCGCCGAATTCGGAAGCCGCCGATAGCTGGCGAAGATATGCGGTGGCGCGTGCAATCGATCTTTCGTCGGAACTGGATGAGTGGCCGGCGCTGCACGCAGAGAATCTGCATCCATTTCGACTTAAGGTAAAAGAACTGCGCTACGTGCTGCAGCTTTCATCGGACTCGGATCACCGGGTCATCGATGCACTCGGCGAGGTAAAGGACGCGATCGGCGAATGGCATGACTGGAGTGAGTTAGAGGCAGTTGTAGTGAAGGTACTCGAGGACAAGGGACGAAGCCCCCTATCGAAGCAGATTGCAGCAGTTGTCCGGTCAAAGCTGAAACACGCACTTACCCTGGCAACGCGGCTGCGAAGGAACTATTTTGATGCAGCGCAGGCCCGGCACAATACCCGGACCATGCGCCGCGCAACGATCAAAGCGCCTGTTCTGGAAGCTGCCGCGAGAATGGCGGCCTAGGGGCGTGGATACATCGCTATGAAATCAGCTTCGCGTCGGCCGCCAAACCAAAAATCGAAACGTCAGCAAACGGTCGTGGCAGTTGTTGAAACGCCGCGAAGCAGCCGCAACAAATATAAGCTCGATGAGGAATCGGGCCGGATGAAGCTATCGAAGGTCATGCCTGAGGGCATGGTGTTTCCATTCGATTTCGGCTTTATTCCGAATACGAAAGGACCGGACGGCGACCCACTCGATATTTTGATTCTGCACGATGAACCGACTTTTCCGGGTTGCCAGGTCGATTGCCGGCTGCTCGGCGTGCTCAAGGCGCGCGATTTCCAGAAAGGGAGTGCAGCTCCCAACGATCGTATAATCGCGGCGGCGAATGCTTCCCGCGAGTTCGCCGAGGCGCGGGAACTCTCGGACCTGGATACGAAGCTGTTGCGGCAGCTGGAGGAGTTTTTTGTGAATTACAAGAAGGCGAGGGAAGTCCGGTTTGAAATCACCGGGCGCGGCAATTCCCGAGCTGCCTATAAGCTGCTGGCTTCGCATAAAGCCGCTTGAGCACGCGAAAAGACGTACGACCTGGCGGAGATTCGCCAGGCGACGGGAAACTTCGCCATCTGAACCTGCATCTGACCGACCTATCGGCGGCCAGAAGCCGTTCGCCTCTTCTGCGCCGCATTTCCGGGAGGAGCAGATGGTAGGTCGCCCGTACTGGTCGGGCCAAATGAAGATTTCGCTCGTCTCTTTTGGCATTCAGCTCTATCCCGCCATCAACAATCGCGCCGGCGTCACCTTTCACCAGATCGACCGCGAAAGCGGCCAGCGGATACATCACCGCAACGTGGTGGCGGATGATGAGGAGGCGGTTGATAAATCGCAAATCGTGAAGGGGTATGAATACACCAAGGGAAAGTACCTGGTGGTGGAGCCGGATGAACTCGCGAAATTGCGCATTCCCAGCAAGAGCGTGATTGAGATCCACCAGTTTGTCGACATTTCGGAGCTGCATCCAGCGCTTTTTGAAAAACCATATTTTGTGCGCCCCGATATGAAGGAATCGATTGATGCCTTCGCGGTGGTAAGAAAGGCCATGGAGGAAAACAAGAAAGCGGCGATTGGGGAAATCGCTTACGGAGGCCGGGAGCACCTGATTGCGATCGCGGTGTCACCGGAGAATCCGGAAAAGGGGCTGATGGCCTATATTCTTCGCTACGCAGACGAATTGCGAAAGGCCGAAGAATACTTTGCGGATCTCCCCGATTTCGGCGCGCTGCACGTGGATAAAAAGCAGCTTGCGATGGCTAATGAGCTGGTGCGCGCCTATTCGGCGCCCTTCCAACTGAGCGAGTTCAAAGACGACTACGAACATGCGCTGCGTGAGCTCATCGAGGCGAAGCAGAAGAACCTGCCGCTGCCCTTGGAGGAAGAGAAGGCCAAGCCGACCAAGGTGATCAATCTGATGGAGGCGCTGCGCGAAAGCGTGACGCAGGCGAAGCGGCCGGTAGCCTCAGAAAAACATCCGCCCAGGAGCGCGCAGAAGAAGGGTCCAATGCTGGTTGGAACAGGCAAACGCAAGCGCAAAGCAGCGTAAATCATGGCCACTGCGCAAAAACGTGCAAGTGCACCCACGTCGAAGGCCGATGATCAACTGGCGCGCTATCGCTCGATGCGCGATTTCAAGACGACGGCTGAGCCCCGCGGGAACGGCAGCGGCAAAGCGCGCGAAAAGGCCGCCGGGCTCCACTTCGTGGTGCAGAAGCACGCGGCGCGGCAATTACATTACGATTTCCGGCTGGAGTGGAACGGAGTGCTGAAGAGCTGGGCCGTGGCAAAAGGACCCAGCTACTTTCCCGGCAACAAACGGCTCGCTGTTCATGTGGAAGATCATCCGCTGGAGTACGGCCGCTTCGAAGGCACGATTCCGAAGGGGCAATACGGGGGCGGCGCAGTAATGGTCTGGGACATCGGGACATGGGCTCCGCTCGGGGATGCGGAGCGCGGCCTTCGCGAAGGACATCTCAAGTTCGAGCTGAAGGGGAAGAAGCTGAAGGGAAGCTGGGCGCTGGTTCGCATGCATGGGCGCGCCGACCGATCGGGAAGAGAGAACTGGCTGCTGATTAAAGAAAGGGACGAATTCGCACGCGAAGAGTCGGATCCGGCGGTTATTGAGGAAGCGCCTGATAGCGTGCTGACTGGCCGGGACATCGATCAAATCGCCGTCGGCAAAGGAAAGGTGTGGAACAGTTCGCGTGCGAAGGCGGAGAAGAATGGTAACGGCACTGAGCCGAACTCCGGGGGAGCTGCGAGCGCGGACTCCGCGGCCGGCGAACGGCGGTTGCGCAATCTTCGTTCGACGGTAAAGTCGTTGCCCAGGGAAAGCTTTCCGGGATTTATCTCGCCTCAATTGGCTCAGAGCGCCGCTACGCCTCCGAAAGGTGAAGGCTGGGTTCACGAGATTAAGCTGGACGGCTACCGAATACAGATACAGATTCGCGCAATCGCGAGTCAGTCCAGGAGCAGGCGGGATGCAATTCTCTATACGCGCAAGGGTCTCGACTGGACCGCGCGCATGCCCGACATCGCGCGTGCCGCAGCACAACTGCACGTCGAAAGCGCGATCATCGACGGGGAAGCGGTGGCCCTGAACGACGAAGGCGTAAGCGATTTTGCTGCATTGCAGGCCGCGTTCCAGGAAGAGACACGGCGCGATATCACTTACTTCGCTTTTGACTTATTGCATCTCGATGGTCACAATCTTCGCAACCTTTCCCTGGTGGAAAGAAAAGAGCTGCTCGCCAACTTGATCAAAGCATCTGGAGATCATGGGCCGATACGTTACAGCGAGCATCTTCAGGCTGATGGGAAGGAAGTATTCGCGAAGGCCTGCGCGCTTGGCGCCGAAGGTATTGTGGCCAAGGTGGCTTCGAGCAAGTATGTTTCCGGCCGAAGCAATGCCTGGTTGAAACTCAAGTGCATTCAGCAACAGGAACTTGTCATCGGGGGTTTTACACCGCCTTCGAAAGGGGGAGTGGGAGTCGGCGCGCTGCTTCTTGGTTACTATGACGGCGGGAAGTTACGCTATGCCGGGCGCTCCGGAACGGGATTTACGCAGCGCACTCACCGGATGCTGCGACAGCGGCTGGATGCTCTGACGCAGAAGGAGTGCCCATTCGCCGAAATTCCGCGAGAAGCGCGTCGCGACGCGAACTGGGTAAAGCCGCAGTTGGTGGCGCAGATTGCATTCACCACATGGACGCGCGATAATCTCGTCCGCCAGGCGGCATTCAAGGGGCTTCGCGAGGACAAGCCGGCGAAGGAGGTAGTGCGGGAGGTGGCGATCGCAGCGGAACCAGGGAACGAGAAGAAAGCCAAGATGCGGAGTACGCCAACAGTGCCGAGTGCTCAGAAGAAGCGGAGCGGGTCTACGCGAGCGAGCGACGAGCTTCCTATCACGCATCCTGACAAGATTCTGGATGCGGAGAGCGGATTAACCAAGAGGCAGCTTGCGGAGTATTACGCGGCCGTCGCTGAGCACATGCTGCCGCACGTGGGGGGGCGGCCGCTGAGTGTCGTTCGCTGCCCTGAAGGCAGCGACAAACCGTGTTTCTTCCAAAAGCATGTTGGAATGGGAACGCCCAAGGGCGTAAGCAGCGTTTCGGTTAAGAGCCGAAAGAGCGGCAAGGTTGATGATTATTTGTCAGTGGATTCGGCCGATGGGTTGGTTGGCCTGGCGCAGATGGGTGTGCTCGAAATCCACCCGTGGGGATCGAAGAATGAGTCTCTGGACAAGCCGGACCGGATCATCATCGATCTCGATCCCGACACGGCGATCGACTGGAAGACTCTGGCGCACGCGGCAGGAGAAGTTCGGAAGAGGCTCAAGCAGTTGCGTCTGGAGAGTTTCCTGAAAAGCACGGGCGGAAAGGGATTGCATGTGGTCGTGCCCATCATTCCCGAGCAAGAATGGCCGGTGGTAAAAGATTTTGCGCACGAGCTAGTACTGGCGATGGAGCAACAGGAACCGGAGCTCTACGTGACGAAAATGACGAAGGCAAGCCGCAAGAACCGCATCTATCTCGACTATCTTCGCAACGATCGCGATGCCACGGCCATTGCTCCGTTTTCCCCGCGCGCCCGCCACCGTGCGCCGGTTGCGATGCCGCTGCGGTGGAGTGAACTGGATGCGAAAGAATTGCCGCGCTTTTACCTTTCAGGATTTGGCGAATGGCGCTCACGCCTTCGCCAGGATCCATGGAAAGCAATGGCAACGGTGAAGCAGCGGCTGCCCCTGGATGTGTTTCCGGCCACTTCCTCCGGGCGCTCCGGAGGACGAAGAGCCGTGAAATGAGACGGTCGGGAGCGGGCGACGGGGTTTGATCTTCTCAAAACAACAGAGGCGGCGGGGTGTTATGGCGGAGCATCTAGTGGGGCATGATCCGCAAACTCAAATCGGGCCAATTCCGTTTGTATTCGCGCAAGAAAAATGCGAAAACCGGCAAGCGCCGCAACCTGGGAACATTTTCCACGCTGGGACAGGCGAGACAGCACGAACGTGAAGTGCAATTCTTCAAGCGTCATCACTAAAGAGCTGGAGGAGTCGAGATGCCGCATTCGACAAGAGCCAGAAGTAAGCAGCCGAATAAATGGTCGAGCCAGGTGAAGACAGTGTCGACGTTTCCGCCACCAGGCCTCTTTAACCGAGATGCGGAGACGATTGCGCGCTCGCTGGCCTCGAAAAAGGTGTCGCCGAAAGGGCCTGGTTCGGGCATGCGCATGCTGACGTTCTATATTAACCGTGCCGGTAAAAACCTGAGCAAGGAACGCAAGGCCGAACTGGAAAGGGCGAAGGGCCTGCTTTCAGAGCGCATTCACCATGCGCACGAGCACACGTCGAAACGAGCCGCATGAGGTGCGAGCGAACGTTTGCGGGGCCTGTTGCATTGAATTCGTGGTGAGTGGGGAGGAATTCTTATGCCGACAAAGCAGACAGTTCGAAAGGCCAAGCAGGAACTGCGCGAGGGGAAATCGCCGAAGACCGCGGCCGGGGAGTTTGTTCACGAAGAGATTGAGCATGTGAGGCAAGGGAAGCACGGTGCACGTTCTCCGCAACAGGCGATTGCCATCGGGCTCAGCGAAGCGCGACGGGCCGGTATCCCGGTTCCCCCGAAAAAGAATGCCAGTGCCGCGACGAAGAAAAAGGCGGAGCGAGAGAACAGGAAAGGCCGGTCTTCGGCGAAGAAGACGTCGAGCAGGCGCAGCAAAGCGCGCGTGCAGGCTCTGAAACGCGAGCCTAAAAACACGACCAGCCACGCTGCGCTTTCGCGTCATGCCAAGGCGGCGGCGAAAAGACGCCGAAGCACTTCGAGCCGCAAGGCGGCGTGAGCGCCGACGCGGGTGTTTGAAGGGGGCCGGCGTCATCCATCGGGCGCCCACCTCGCCTGATCTCGCTTCATCACCCGCTTTTCGCACGAGTTAGTTCAGGGCGGGGCAAGTGCAGGGTACTAAAGCCGGCATCTAATCACGCGGAGATAGTGTGGATCGCTGTCTCCGCGCCCAGATGAAATTTCTCGCGCCACTTCTGCACTTTATCTTCGGACTAGGCTATTTTGCCCCGCTGGTGATGGGCATTCTTGATTCGTCATTCCTGGTTCTGCCATTTGGCAACGATTTGCTTATCGTCGTCCTTGTCGCCCATCATCACGCCGACGCGCCCTGGCTGATTCTGATGGCGGCGTGCGGATCGACGATCGGGGTACTGTTGCTGGCGCTGGTCTCGCAAAAACTGGGAGAAGCGGGGGTGAGCAAAATTGCCGGCGAGAAGCGATACGAGAAACTGAAGAATCGGATCGGCAAACGCGCTGGGTTTGCGATCACAATCGGAGGTCTCGCGCCACCGCCGTTCCCTTTCACGGTGGTAATCGCGGCTGTCGCGGCCCTCGATTACCCAATATGGCGCATTCTGCTTTTCAACTTCATTGCTCGCGCAGTGAGATTCGTGATCATTGCGGTTCTGGCCATCGAGTTTGGGAGAGCCGTCCTGCGCATCGCCAAGTCCTGGCCCTTCGAGCTGGCGGTAATCATCTTTATTGCCTTGTGCGCGATAGCCAGCGTTTTCTCCATCTGGCGCTGGCTACACAGAACACGCGGCCAGAAAAAATGATGCGGCTCAATGGTTCTTTTGCGCCTTCAGCTCCCGGTACTGCTTCTTTTCACGCCGCCAAAGGAGATAACCGATGGCGAAAATACTCCCGGAGATGACCCACGATCCTTTCTCAAAATATCCGAGGAAGCTCTGGAAGCCGTTGGCGAAGGCGAAACCCAGCAGCGAGGTAAAGGTAACCCAGGTGCAGGCGCCGAGCACATTGAAGAGCAGGAACCGCTTCCATTCCATTCCAAGCGCTCCGGCTACCGGGCCAGTGATGGTCCGCAATCCGACGATGTAGCGGGCCCAGAAAACCGTGGCGCCGCCGTGCCGGCGAATTTGGAATTCGGCTACTTCCACGTTTTCCTGCATCTTCAGCTTTTGCCGGAGCCAGCGCAGGAGACGGCGTCCCAGGAGCCGGCCGATCCAGAAGCCGCAGTTGTCGCCTACCACCGCGGCTGCGATTCCCACAGGAATGATGATGGCCAGCGAGAGATGAGCGTCCTTCTTAGCGAGAAAACTGGCGAGCATCAGAACCGTTTCGCCAGGTAGGGGAAGGCCGGCGTCCTCTCCCAGGAGTCCTACCGCCAGCGCAATGTATCCCCAATGAACCAGAGCATCCTGGACGATTTTCGCAATCCATTCCATCGGCAGTTGAACACTATCGAGCCTGGGGACAGCATCGCGGCGTAATTTCTCCCAGACGAACGAGTGAGCGACGCTGACTGCCGATGCATGCAAAAAATCAGCGGCAAGGGCTCGGCGCGCTAGTGGTTGGATGCATGTGAACGCTTCAGATGGAGCGGATTCGCCGATGCGCAGGCCTCGGGAGAGTCGGCTAACTCAGCCTGCCGGGGGAGCATCTATCGGTGAAGACAGCACGGAATGCTGGATTAAACATTAAATCTATCCCACCCCAGGAGAAGTATAGTTATGGACGTTCTACAAGAAGTTGCCAGAGATTTCAGAATGAGCGAGACCGAACAGAAGGTGAGATACGGCATCGGTGCCGCTGCCGCTGCAACAGCCATCTTTGCTCCCCTAAGCTACAAGTGGAAGGGACTGTTGACGGGCGTGGCGGCGGAGGTAATTCTTGCCGCGGTCTATGGCTTTTCACCGATCAAGCGCTTCATCTATTCCTAAACGGCTAGAGGGAAAGGCGACCTCGACCATGCCCGGTTGAGCGTCGCATACAAAAATCCGCACCTGCGGCCGGGAGAGACGGAGAACGAAATCTCCGTAATTTCGGCCACAGGCAAGCGAGTCTGTGTGTAATTTCATTTGATGGCCGTTGAAACGCACCAACATAAGCAAGGTGAGGGCCGCATGGCCTGGTCTGGAACTCCATGCTGAACGGTGTGCTGATCGCCATCGTCGCGCATGGGCTAATTGGCTTGTCGCTGGTCTGGGACAAGATCCTTCTCAAGCGCAAGGGGACGAAAGATCTCTCATTCTACGTCTTCTGGCTCGGCGCCATCAGCATTTTTGGGCTTTTGCTGATTCCGTTCGGGTTCAAGATGCCGCCCGCGCGGATCGCTATTCTGGCGCTGCTGGCGGGCTTCTGCGACCTGGTGGCGACGTGGGCGTACTATGCGGCGCTGAAATCGGGCGAAGCCTCGGAAGAGATGGCGGCCACGGGCGGATTTACACCGCTGGCCACAGTTCTGCTTTCGGTGCCCCTGCTCGGAGTGCATGTCGCCGGCCTGGCCGGCTTCGCCATCATGACCGCAGGCGGGTTCGTCATGTTCTTCGCCGAGAAGATGCCTCTGAAGCGAGTGCTGCCGAGCGTGATTTCAGCGTCAATTCTATTTGGACTCACCGATGTACTGCAAAAACTCGCATTCAACGGCGCGAACTTTGTTACCGGATACGTCTTTTTCACCATCGGCACGTTCGTCGGATCGATGATGCTTTTGCTGTATCCGACCTGGAGACGCCAGATCTTCAAGGGCTCGGAAGAGGCGCCACCGAAGAGCAAGATTGGTTACGGAGTCAACCGGTTTGTCGCGGGCGTGGGGTCATTTCTTGTCATTTTCGCCATCAGCCGTACTTCGCCGTCCATGGTCGAAGCCATTTCCGGAGTGCGTTACGTGGTGATCTTCGTTGGCGCTTACGCGGTCACGCGCTGGCGTCCGGTGTGGTTTCGTGAAGATTTCACGCGGCGCGCGCTATTTGTGAAGGCGCTGGGGACCGGGATGGTTGTGGCGGGCCTGATCCTGGCAGGGTTGCATGGCAACACAGCCGGTCCCGGCGGGCCGAGCTAGAGGCGGCGGGGCGGAAGGGCCCGGCCGGATGACCAGAATGACGCCTGCGCTCACACAGATAACACCGAGCCAGCGCTTCCAGGGAATGCGCTCGTGCAGGACAAAGCGCGCGCCCAGCGTGTCTATGACAAAGCTGAATGCGGTGGCAGGAATGGCGACGGTCAACTGGGCAACGGAAAGCAGCCCCATCAGGGAGAAGAAGGCCACTGCATAGCAAAGGTAGCCAAGGATCACCAGTTTCCGTGTGACGATGTATTCCAGGGTGTGAAGAATGCCGGTGGGGCGAAAGTCGTTCAGCTCGCGTCCTTCCGACATGCCCTTGGCGCAGAGAATGTCACCGGCCGAACTTGCGAATACCGTACATACAATCAACACCCATTTCAGCATGTGCCATCCTGAACCGGATGAGGCTTGGTTGCGACAGGAGTCTCGGCCACCATGGCCACGCCGAGGGTGATGAGGACAACGCCCATCCAGCGAACCAGGTGGACGTGTTCTCCCAACACGAATTCGCCGAGCAGGGTGCTGGTAATGTAGGAGGACGAGATGCACGGCACTACGAAGCTCAGGTCGGCCCAACTGAAGAGCGAAACCTGAGTCAAGGTGTAGAGCGCAGTGAGCGCCACACCGGGCAAGAGGTAAGGATTCGCAACCAGTCCAGCTAAATAGTGGCCGAAGGCTGTCTGACTGAAACCTGGCATGTGGGCCATGGCCATGGACAGCAAAAGATTCCCAAAGCTGTTGGATAGTACGGCGACGGCGATGAAGAGCGCCGTTTTCGAGGTGCGGTGCGCTGCAGTGGAGGACCCATTCATAGCTGCCAAGTTAGATCGCATTCCCACTGCGGTCAGTTGCTGCGCGATTCTGCCGAAACTGAATCGTCGAAGCGCAGCGTAGGCCCTGAGGCTTGAGAACCTGTAAATTTCAGTTCGCGCGGGTTTAAACCATGCCGATTGCAGGAGACAACCGCCTTTGAGCCTTTCCACATCCCAACTGCTTGTGATTGCCGGAGCAGGCGCGCCGCGCGGGTCCACGCGTGGCCTTGTTGTCCAAAGTGTGTGATGCTGAGTCCTTCCCTCCATCCCGGGGCCATAGAACGACTGGAAGTTGAAACCTACAAAGTACCTACGGAACTGCCGGAGTCGGATGGGACATTGCAATGGGATCACACCAACATCACCATAGTTACGGCGTATGCGCAGGGCCAGTCCGGCCTGGGATATACCTTTGCCGGGCACGCAGCGGCAGAGCTGATCGGCGGCGTGCTGAATGAAACGGTAAAAGGCCTGGATCCGATGTCGCCCCCGCTTGCCTACATGTCGATGTGGCGGCGCATCCGCAACATGGGACGGCCGGGCATTTGCTCAATGGCAATCTCGGCAGTCGACTGTGCGCTGTGGGACCTGAAGGCGCGCCTGCTGGAAATGCCACTTGTGACTCTGCTCGGCCAGGTGAGAGAAGCTGCGACGGTTTATGGCAGTGGCGGGTTCACTTCATACGGTGACCAGCAACTGGCAAAGCAGCTCGAGGGGTGGGCGCGGCAGGGGATAGGCGCGGTGAAGATGAAAATCGGCCGCGATCCGGCGCGAGACAAAGAGCGCGTGCGCGTGGCGCGGAAAGCAATCGGGACAGATACAAAACTTTACGTGGACGCCAACGGCGCGTACTTTCCGCGGCAGGCGCTGGAACAGGCAGAGATGCTTGCCGCGTATGATGTGCGCTGGTTTGAAGAGCCGGTCTCGTCCGACAACCTGACCGGAATGCGTTTTGTGCGCGAGCATGTGGGGCCGAGGATGAATATCGCTGCCGGCGAGTATGGATACGACATCTTCTACTTTCGCGAAATGCTGGCTGCGGGAGCGGTAGATGTTTTGCAGGCTGACATTACGCGTTGCGGAGGCGTGACGGGGTTCATGCATGTTTCGGCGCTATGTGAGGCGCACAACGTGCCTTTTTCAGCGCATACAGCGCCGGCGGAACACACACACGCCGTCTGCGCCTCGATCCCGTTCACAGAGGTAGAGTATTTTCACGACCACGTTCGCATTGAAGAAATGTTTTTCGATGGGCTGCCCAAGCTGGTTCGCGGTGAATTGCGTCCGGACTTGTCAAGGCCGGGGAATGGATTGGAGCTGCGTCGCAAAGACGCGGCGAAATTTGCCGCGTAAGCGGGTACGAACCGGAGATTGCGAAAGAACAGAGCAGGAATTTAGAGAGGAGTTTAGATTATGACGTTGCCGACCGTGGGAAAGGGAAAGACCGGGAAGGGTCCCGGAGGAGAAGTTGCCGATTATGTTCTGAACCGGCTGAAGGAATGGGGAGTCAAGACGATCTATGGATATCCGGGTGACGGAATCAATGGATTTCTGGGCGCATTCGATCGCGCGAACGGCCAGCCGGAATTGATCCAGGCACGGCATGAGGAGATGGCGGCCTTCATGGCGGCGGCGCACGCGAAGTTCACGGGTGATTTTGGTGTATGTATCGCCACTTCGGGTCCGGGTGCGATTCACCTGCTCAATGGCCTGTATGACGCCAAGCTGGATCATCAGCCCGTAGTTGCCATTGTGGGGCAGCAGAAGCAGCTTTCGATTGGCGCAGCTTATCAGCAGGAAGTAGATCTGAACTCGCTCTTCAAAGATGTGTCGTCCTACATAACGACCGTGACCCATCCGGCGGCGGCGCGCCATGCGATTGACCGCGCGGTTCGCGTGGCGATGGCGGACCGGTCGGTGAGCACGATTATCTTCCCCGAAGATATTCAGGAGGCGGACGCAGCGGAAGCGCCCCCGCGCATGCATGGCGCCGTGTTCTCTTCCATCGGCTACATTGAGCCGGAGATTATGCCGCCGGCAGAGCAACTGGAACGCGCCGCCGAACTGCTCAACAATGCGAAGAAAGTCGCGATGCTGGTGGGGCAGGGCGCAGCGAAAGCTGAAGACGAGGTGATCGAGGTGGCGGAGGTGCTGGGATGCGGAATCGCCAAGGCGCTGCTGGGACGCGCGCATCCTCCTGACGATCTTCCATACGTGACCGGGCCCATCGGCCTGCTCGGCAGCAAGCCGAGTTACGACATGATGATGAACTGCGATCTGCTGTTCATGATCGGCACCAGCTTTCCATACGCCGAATGGCTGCCGGAGGAAGGCTCGTGCAAATGTGTGCAGATCGATATTGACGCGAGGTATATCGCGAATCGATATCCCGTGGACGTGCCGTTGGTGGGAGACGCCAAGGCGACGCTGCGAGCGCTGGCACCGAAGCTGAAATTCAAGGAAGACCGCTCGTGGCGCGAGGGAATCGAGAAGGAAGTTCGGCAATGGCAAGCGGTGCTGCACGATCGGGCGATGCAGTCCGGAGATCCGATGAATCCGCAGCGGGTGATGCACGAGCTGAGCTCGCGCCTGCCCGATCGCTGCATCCTGACCGCCGATTCGGGTTCGGCCACCAACTGGTGGGCGCGGCACCTGAAACTGCGGAAGGGCATGGACGCATCGCTTTCCGGAACACTGGCGACGATGGGCGCAGGCACACCTTATGCAATTGCGGCGCGGTTCGCGTTCCCTGACAGGCCTGTGATTGCGGTGGTGGGAGATGGCGCTTTCCAAATGAACGGGATGAACGGTTTGATCACGGTGAAACGATATATGTCGCGCCTGATGGAAAGCGGCGCACCGCTGGTCTTCTGCGTCTTCAACAATCAGGATCTCAACCAGGTTACATGGGAACAGCGCGTGCTGGTCGGAGATCCCAGATTCCCGGGCTCGCAATCTCTACCCGACGTGCCGTATGCGAAGTACGCCGAGTTGCTGGGGCTGAAAGGCATTTTCTGCGATAACGGCGACAAAGTGGGAGCAGCATGGGACGAAGCACTGAGCACGAAGGATCGGCCGGTGTTGCTCGAAGTGAGGACCGATCCGGAGATTCCGCCGCTCCCGCCGCACATCCAGTTGAAGATGGCCAAAAAGTTGAGCATGGCCTTACTGAACGACGAGGAGCGATGGGGGATCATGCTCAAGTCCGCGAAAGGCAAAGGCGTCGAGTTCAAAGACATGCTGACAAAAGGCTGAAGCATCTATCAGGGCCGGGTTACTCCCGGCCCGCACCATTAAGGACACATCATGGCCGTACCCGCTTCTCTGTACTCGATTGAAAACCTCACCCGCAAACCAGAAGAACATCACGGCAATGGCTCTGTGGGCAAGCTGGATGCGAAAGCTCTGGAGCGCGAACTGGCGCGCAACATCGAAGGCGAAGTGCGATTCGATACCGCCAGCATCGGCCTGTACGCGACAGACTCCTCCAATTTTCGCGAGATGCCGATTGGCGTGGTGGTGCCGAGATCGAAAGACGATGTGGTGACTGTGCACCGCATCTGCAGCGTATACGGCGCGCCCATTCTGAACCGCGGTTGCGGGACCAGCCTTTCCGGCGAGACCGTCAACTTCGCGGTTGTGATCGATCATTCAAAATACCTCACCCACATTGGCGAAACCGATGTGGAGCGGCGCATGGTGACGGTACAACCGGGCGCCATCAACGAACAGGTGAATAAAAGCACGGGAAGGGACAACCTGATCTTCGGGCCGGATCCTTCAACCCACGCTTATTGCACGATCGGCGGGAACGTGGGCAACAATTCGTGCGGCATTCACTCCGTGCAATCGCAGCTCTACGGTCCCGGACCTCGCACTTCGGACAACGTGCATGGGATGGAGGTGGTGCTGTATGGCGGAGACACTTTCCACGTCGGAGTCGAGGAAGGAAAAAATCTAGATCGGATTATTCACCAGGGCGGCCGGAAAGGCGAGATCTACCGCGCCCTGCGCGATCTTCGCGACCGCTATGCGGATCTGATTCGGCAGCGCTACAAACCGGTGACCGAAGTTCCGCGCCGCGTTTCGGGATACAACCTGGATGAGTTGCTGCCGGAGCGCGGTTTCAATGTGGCGCGTGCTCTTGTCGGGACCGAGGGAACCTGCGTCACAGCTACGGAGGTGACGCTTTTGCTCACGCCTGCGCTGCTGAAGCGAGTCACGGTGGTGGTGGAATACGAAAAGCTGGAGGAAGCCGCTACGCATATCGGCGAAATCCTGGAATGGAAACCGATCGGCCTTGAAGCTGTCGATGACGAGCTGTTCCACGACGAAATGCTCGAGCACATGGAGACTGAGGCGTTGAAAGAGCTGCCGCGATCCGGACGAGGTTCCTGGCTGCTGATCGAGTTCGGCGCGGACAGTCTGGACGAGGTGCGCGATACGGCGGAACGTTTTCAGGAGTGGCTGGTACACAAGAAGCACTACGAAAAAGACCGGGTGAAGCTCTTCGGCAAAGGCGAACCCGGAGGGACGAGCAAACTCATCTGGAAGGTTCGCGAAGGGGGCCTCGGCGCCACTGCATTTCCTCCAGGCGATAAAGATCATTGGCCGGGATGGGAAGACTCCGCGGTTCCGCCAGAAAAGGTGAGCCCCTACATTCGCGACCTGCGCAAGCTTTTTGACAAATACGGATACAAGGGGGCCATGTACGGTCACCTGGGACAGGGCTGCGTGCACACGCGAATTTCGTTCGATCTGCGCACCGGACCTGGCATTCGGAATTACCGCAAGTTTCTGGATGAGGCCTCGGACCTGGTGGTGTCTTATGGCGGATCGCTTTCCGGGGAGCACGGCGACGGCCAGCAGCGCGCCCAGTTCCTGCACAAGCAATACGGCCCTGAGCTCATGAATGCGATGCGCGAGTTCAAGCGCATCTGGGATCCGCAATGGAAGATGAATCCGGGCAAGGTCATCGATCCCTACCCGCTGGATGCTTTTCTGAAATTGGGCGTGGACTATAACCCGCCGGAGGTGAAGACGAAATTTGTCTACCCCGAGGATCATTACAACTTTGCCCACGCCACTTTGCGTTGCGTGGGCGCGGGCAAGTGCCGCGAACCGGAGACTGCGGGCGTGATGTGCCCAAGCTACGCAGTGACCCGTGACGAGAAACACACTACGCGCGGCCGCGCCCGCCTGCTCTTTGAAATGCTGCAGGGAAACATCGTGAAGGACGGCTGGCAGAGCAGGGAAGTCTACGATGCGCTGGAATTGTGTCTTGCATGCAAAGGGTGCACGAATGATTGCCCGGTGCATGTGGACATGCCCACTTACAAATCGGAATTTCTCTATCACTACTACAAGAGCCCGCGGCGGCAACGCAGCCGGTACATGTACGCCTTTGGATTCATCGACGAGTTTGCGCGCGTGGCCTCATTGAATCCGGAGGCCGTGAATTTCGTAACGCAGACGCCGGGGCTGTCGCACCTGGCGAAGTTTCTCACCGGCATCGATCAACGCCGGCGGGTGCCGGAGTTTGCGCCGCTTAAGCTGCAGACGTGGTTTCACCGGCGGGGGGTAGTGAATCCAGGAGGGCCGCAGGTTCTGCTTTGGCCCGACACTTTCAACAACCACTTCCACACCGAAGTGGGCGTGGCCTGCGTTGAATCGCTGGAAGCGGCGGGTTTCCAGGTGCTCATGCCTCGCCAGCACGTCTGCTGCGGCCGGCCGCTTTACGATTACGGTTTTCTGGATATCGCGGAAAAGTACCTTCGCCGTACGCTGAAGCAGCTACGGGACGTGATCCGTCAAGGTATTCCGATTGTGGGTATGGAGCCGAGCTGCCTGGCAGTTTTCCGCCATGAGATGGTCAAGCTGCTGCCCAACAACCAGGATGCAGCGCGATTGCACGATAACTGCTATCACTGGGCGGAGTTCTTCGAGAAGCACAAAGTTGAAGTTCCCAAACTGGAGGGCAAGGCAGTTGTCTGGGGACATTGCCATCACAAGGCGACGGGCGGCATGTCCGGTGAAATGAAGCTTTTGAAGGAGCAGATGGGGCTGGATGCACAGGAAGCCCAGGGCGGATGCTGCGGCCTGGCGGGCTCCTGGGGCTTTGAGACCGGCAAATACGACATATCAATGGAGTGCGGGGAAATCGGACTGCTTCCCGCGGTTCGCAAGGCTGAGCCCTCCACGGTGATTGTTGCCAATGGATTTTCCTGCAAAACGCAGATAGATGAAGCGAAGGTCGGCCGCCATGCCCTGCACGCCGGCGAGGTAATGCGCATCGCGCAAAAGCTAGGTTCGCCTGGCGTGCATGCGGAATATCCGGAACGCATGCGGGAGAAGAAGCCGCAACCCACGGCCGGCGATCGCTTTGCACGGGCCGGCATCCTGGCGGGGATGGCAGCGATGGCGTTTGCCGCGTACAAAGGGGCTTCGCGATTGATGCGATAGCCGCTTTTCGGACGGCCTCCTCAATTCCGAACGCATTCGCCCGCGGCTGTGATCTTGTCTTTGCCCCGTACGGACGTTCCCCGAATCACTTCGGGGAAGCTGAGGACTTTCAGATGCTCATAAGAATTGCGCAGGGACCGTTTTCATGCCGCGAATAGGTTTATGCTTATGCCGGGGACGAATGTCATGGCAAACGAAGAACTGGAAGAAGAGAGCCGAAAGAATGGCGGGCAGACGTCTTCGACGGCAGGAGACGGGGCGAAAGCCTCTGAATCGAAAGGGAATGGTGACGGGAAAGCGGGGACTGTCGGGGCTGAAGCCGTCGCGTCCAAGGAATCAGGGGCGGAACCGGAAGACACGGTTGCCGCAGTCGAGGGAACCAGGTCTCGCGCTCCCGAATTCGGGATGACGGTGGAGAGTCAGGCGGCGGAGCAGCAGGGGCCGGCCCTGCCGTATCCCGTGGCCGGGTTTGGCGCATCGGCGGGCGGTCTCCAGGCATTCAAAGAAATACTGGAAAACCTCGATCCGCAGACGGGGATGGCGTTTGTACTGGTCACGCATCTTGCGCCCGACCAGCGCAGCTTTCTTTCGGAGATCGTGGAGCGCTACACGCAGATGCCCGTGGTCTCGGTTGAGGACGGACAGCGCCCCCTGCCAGATCACCTCTATGTCGTGCTCCCCAACCAGTCGCTCACCTTGCGAGAGGGACTGTTTCACGTTGAGCATCGGCCGGCCAGCGATCGGATTCCCCGGACGATCGACAAGTTTTTCCATTCGCTGGCTGCGGATCAAAAGAACCATGCCGTCGGAGTGGTCCTCTCCGGAGCGGACGCGGATGGCGCGCTGGGCCTGAAGGCCATCAAGGGCGAGGGCGGCATTGCGATCGTGCAGACGCCTGACACCGCGGTGCATAGCGGGATGCCGCGCAGTTCGATCGCTTCGGATCATGTCGACCTGGTAATTCCACCGGCGGAGATAGCGATGGAACTGGCGCGCCTGGCCCGCCAGTTCACTCGCCCTGAGGTGCGTTCGCTGGAAATTGGGGTTGTGCCGTCAACCGACGAACAATCATTTCAGAAGATCCTGCAACAGCTTCGCACCGTCGCCGGGCTCGATTTCAGGCAATATAAGCCGGAGACTTTGCGGCGCCGCATCGCCCGGCGCATGATTCTGCTGCGCATCGACCACCTGGCCGAATACCATCGTTTTCTGCAGATCCGCACCGATGAGCTGCGAAACCTGCATGAAGATGTCCTTATCAACGTAACGCGCTTCTTCCGCGATCCAGGTTTTTGGGAATCGTTGCGGACCAGCGTGCTGCCGGTACTGTTGCAGGATCGGCCGCCGGAAAAGCCAATCCGCGTCTGGTGTGCGGGATGCTCAACGGGAGAAGAGGCATACTCTCTGGCCATCTCGGTCCTCGAATATCTCTCGCAGCACGGGTTGGACACTCCCGTGCAGGTTTTCGGCACAGATGCCAGCGATCAGTCGGTCGAGACCGCGCGGATGGCCGTCTATCCGGAATCATTGATTACGGATATCTCGCAGGAGCGATTGCGCCGTTATTTCGTAAAAGTAGACCGCGGCTACCAGGTGTCAAAGCGGGTGCGCGACACCTGTATTTTTGCCCGGCAGAACCTGTGCAGCGATCCGCCGTTCTCGCACATCGACATTCTCAGTTGCCGGAATGTCATGATCTATTTCAACCAACCCCTGCAACGGCAGATCATGCTCACCTTCCATTACGCCCTGGAACCGGGCGGCTACATGCTGATGGGCATGTCGGAAGGGCTGCGCGATTACGGCGATGTCTTCAGCGCGGTGGATCGCAAGTACAAGATCTATATGAAGACCGGCGTTAGCCTGCCGTTCAGCTACGAGCCACCGCGCGGCTATCTGCTTCGCCACGGAGGTGGAATCGGGCAGGCCGCGTCCGGCGATGTGGAGAGCACGGTCTGGCCCGAGCTCGAGCTGCAGCGCGCCGCCGACCGGATCGTGCTGGCGCGATTCGGTCCGCCTGGGCTGGTGATCGATGACCGGCTGAATGTATTGCAATCGCGCGGCCAGACTTCCCAGTTCCTTGAAATTACTCCGGGAGCGGTGAGTTGGAATCTGCTGCGGATACTTCGGGAAAGCATTGCGAACGAGGTGACCGCTGCTGTGCAGCGCGCCGTCCGCGAAAACATTCCTGCGTCCGAAGTCGTCTCGATTCTGGACGAACAACAACACGAAAGGCGTGTCCAGGTGGATGTATTGCCTATCACCAGCGCGGCGGCACGCCCGCGCAGTTTTCTGATTCTTTTTCAGAATCTGGAAAGCGGCGATGGCAAGCCGGCAGAGCTGCCCGTAGTACCAAAGCTCACAATGGATGAGAAAGACCGGCTGATCGCGCAGTTGCGCCAGGATCTGAACGCGACTCGGTTCCATCTGCAATCGCTGGTCGAGGAGCGTGACGCGAGGAACCAGGAGCTGGTTTCGGCCAATGAGGAAATTCAGTCGGCCAACGAAGAACTGCAGAGCACGAACGAAGAACTGGAGACCACGAAAGAGGAGCTGCAGAGCGCCAACGAGGAGCTGCAGACCGTAAACGACGAGCTGCAGCAGCGGAACAGTATCCTTACCCAGACGGGAAACGATCTGGCCAACCTGCTCAACAGCGTGAACATTCCGCTGCTGATGCTCACCAGCGATTTGCACATTCGCCAGTTCACTCCGCCCATGCAGCGATTGCTGAGCGTACGGCCTACGGACATCGGCCGCTCCATCAGTGAAATTCGCCTGCAGCTCAGCATTGAGAACATAGAGCCGATTCTGATTGATGTGTTGGAGACGCTCGGCACTCGCGAAATGGAGGTGCAGGACCGCGAGGGCCGCTGGCACCTGCTGCGCGTGCGGCCATATCGCACCTCCGACAACAAGATCGGGGGATTGGTGGTGGTGCTGGTGGATATTGACCAGCTCCGGCGCAGCCAGCAGCACCTGGTGGATGCGCGCGATTTCGCCAGCTCAGTGGTGGAGAGCGTACCTGTGCCCATCGTGGTGCTCAATGAGGACTGCACTATGCGCACCGTGAACACGGCATTTCGGCAGTTGGCACAAATGCCCAGCAAGGACCTGGAAGAACGGTCGATGCCTGAGCTGACAGCGCTTCTGTGGGGCATCGACGATTTACGTGAACGGATGGCGTCTCTGCTGCAGTCGCAGAGTGGAGCGACTCTGGAGTTCGAGCATGCCTCGACAAAGGCTCCGCAGAAGACGCTGCTGATCAAGGCGCGAGCTCTTTCCACCGACGGGAGCCGGGTACTTCTGTTGATGATTGAAGACATTACTTTGCGCCGAGAGGCCGAACTGCTGGTCAACAGGCAGAAAAAAATGCTGGAAGGCGAAGTGGCTACAGCGGCGCACGAACTGCGCCGTACCCAGGATGAACTGCGAGGCCTCACAGCGCATCTGTTCACTGTACAGGAGGATGAACGGCAGCGGGTGGCGAGAGAATTGCATGACGATGTAAGCCAGCGGCTCAGTGCCCTGGACATCATGCTCCAGGGAATTGTCGACCAAAAGGGAGCAAAAGAGGCAATGCAGGGGCTGGCCGATGTGCGCCAGCAACTGGAAACTCTGAATAATGATGTACGCGTGCTGTCACACCGTCTGCATCCGGCGATCCTAAGCGAATTGGGGCTTTCTGCCGCGCTGAGAGCCCTGGTGAAAGAGTTCGGTGAGAGGGAAGGGATGCTGGCGACATTCAGCACACACAAGCTGCCCGATGGCTGGTCGAACGAAGCCGCGACCTCGATTTATCGCATTACCCAGGAGGCGCTGCGGAACGTAGCCAAGCACGCAGGCAAGACACACGTGAAAGTGATTCTCTCAGGAGAGGGAGATCGTCTCCAGTTGAAGGTGATGGATTTCGGCGTCGGCTTCGATCTGGAGGCCGAACGTTCGGGGCAGGGCCTGGGAATGATCTCGATGCAGGAACGTGCCCGCCTCGTCGGCGGCGTCTTCAACGTACAATCGGTGCTGGGCCAGGGAACCACGGTGACAGTAGATATTCCATTGAAGCCGCATGCCTAAACGACTCCTTCTCGCCGACGATCATGCGCTCATGCTCGAGGGACTTTTGCGCTTGCTTTCCGGTGAATTTGAAATTGTCGGTACGGTGACGAATGGACGTGCCGTGCTGGAAGAAGCGAAACGGCTGAATCCGGACGTGATCGTGCTGGACGTGAGCATGCCGGAGCTGAACGGGATCGAAGCCGCGCGGCGTCTGAGCGCGATGTTGCCCTCGGCCAAGATTGTTTTTGTTACGCAGCAGCTTGATCCCGCCTATGTGCATGCGGCTTTCGCGGCGGGGGCAATGGCGTACGTAGCGAAGCAGTCGGCTGCGAAGGATCTCGTCGAGGCGATCCGGCTGGCCTTGAGCGACCGCTATTATGTGACGCCTCTGGTCAGCCAGGAAAGCGTGGGGATTTCCAGCATCAATCCGAAGAAGAATCCGGCGGAGATGTTCGGCGGGGAATTGACCCCTCGACAGCGTGAGGTACTCCAACTCGTGGCCGAAGGAAAATCGACCAAGGAAATCTCCGCGGCCCTGAATATATCGGTCAAGACGGTGGAGTTCCATCGCAACAATCTGATGGATGAGCTTGGAGTTCGGAGCATAGCCGAGCTGACGCGTTACGCACTGTCGCGAGGGATCGTCGGTTCCTGAATACAGCCTCCTGAGAACTTTGCCATGGCCGAGCCGTTTGACACGAGCACGTGTCCAGTTTTCTGGACGCGCTGATTTTTCCGACTCAAGCAGAATTTTTTTAAATTTCCTCTTGACATGGACCCACCATGTAGTGTTACTGTCAGTAACACTATGAAGGCCACACCACCAGATCACGACCCGGCCGAATTGGGAGAATTGGAGAGCAGCATTCTGTCCATCGTGTGGCGCGAGGGGTCGGTTACGGCCGAGCAGGTGCGGGAAGGGCTTGACCGGCCGCTGACAGATTCGACGGTCCGCACCATGCTGCGCCGACTCGAGGAGAAAGGGTACATCGCGCACTCGCTGGAGGATCGCGCGTTTGTCTATCGCCCCGCCGTGTCGCGACAGCGCGTGGCCGGCCGCGCCGCCAAGCGCATCGTCGACTGGCTCTGCGAGGGATCGGTAGAAACGCTGCTGGTAGGCATGGTGGATTCGAAGATCCTGGACCGCGCCGAACTTCAGCGGCTGGCGCAGCGCATCGCCACCGTACGCGAACAGGACAAGCGCAAGAAGGACGACAAAGGGTAATTGGGCAGGCAGGACGTTCGTCGAAGGCAACCGGATATCGCGTGACTCGCTCCGGATGCGGATCGGCAGGACTCTGATCGGAGGTTGACTCATGCCAGGCGCCTTGATTGAAGCAGCATTCCGTTCCCTCATTCTCGCTCTGATTGTCTGGATCGGCCTGCGGGTCTTCCGCATCCACAATGTCGCTTCCCAGCGGCGCGCGTGGATCGCGGTGCTCATGGGATCGTTTCTGATGCCCGTTGTTCTCCCCTTCGCCGCGCGTTGGCGCGTGCCCCCGCTGGCATCGATTGTTGCGCCGGCTTCGCTCGATCGCTTCAAGTCAGTCGCCGCACTCGCGGGCTCATTACCGTCTTCGACAGCCGTTCCGTCCAGCAATTTTGCGATAGCCCCAACGATGAACGAGCGGCGAGGCGCTCCGCCAACGGCAACGGCGGCTGGACGCGAAGTCACCCTTGCCCCGCGCGCCGGCAATATTCAGTGGCCTGGCCGACGCGCCGCCACAGTGCGCACTTTTGGCGGGGGCGAGCGATTTTCGCCGGCCGCCATCGTTTTGCTGACCTACTTCGTGATCGCTTCCGCGTTGTTGATCCGTTTGCTCTTTGGCGTGGCCTGCGCGCTGCGCCTGTGGTACTCGTCCCGTCTGGCTGCGCCTGACGTTCAAGCGCTAGTCGGCGCGGACTTGAATGTACGGTTCAGCCATCGAGTTTCAACTCCGGTCACCATCGGATCAGGCGTCTTGTTGCCCGCAGACTACAGAAATTGGACTGATGAGAAGCTTCGCATGGTTCTCGCGCACGAGCGCTCGCACGTGAGCCTGCACGACTTCCATATGCAGACTCTCGCCTCGGCTTATGCCGCCATGACCTGGTTCAGCCCGCTGGGATGGTGGCTCAAATACAAACTCTCCGATCTTGGTGAGGCCTTGAGCGATCGTTCCGGCCTGAACGCAGCTTCAAGCCGCGCGGATTATGCCCAGGTCTTACTTGAATTCGCGGCTGCGCCGCGCTCAACCCTGATAGGAGTCGCCATGGCCCGTCCCAGCAGTATCTCTCGCCGCATTGAGCGGATGCTTAACGACAGCTATCTGCGCCACGCATTCGCTGAGGGCGCTCGCACTCGCCTCGCTGTTCTTGTTCCCACAATTTTGTTTGCTGCGGTTTCCCTGGTGCGAGTGCAGGCAGCAACACAACCAGGGCCAGCCTCACAGAGTTCCCGTTCAGCAAGCGCAATTTCGACTGCGGCGCATGCTACGCCAGGCGGGTCGCCGGTGTCAGCAACATCTGCAGCGCCGGCAGCGGCAAGAATGCCGGTTGCCTCTTCTTGGGCAGCATCGCCGGAATTGGCCCTTGCAGTTCCTCCGGCTCTTCCCGATCCGCCCGCGGCTGTGGCAAATGCCGCCGCTGAATCCCAGTCCACCTTCGATCGCGACTTGTCGTTCAATGGCAAACTCGATCTTTCGGTTGGAACCGCTTCGGGCAATATTACTTTTACTCGCGGGGCCGCCAATCAAATTCACATTCACGGCATCGTCAAGGCTAACGAAAATGCTGACCCGGCGCAGGTGCAGCAGATCGTTGCAAATCCGCCGATCGAGCAGCAAGGAAACACGATCCGCATCGGCGGCCACGGGGAAAACCTGCACAACATCAGCATCAGCTATGAAATCGTGGCGCCATCCGACACCACGCTCAGCGCCGCCACCGCTTCCGGCAACATTAGCGATACGGGTGTCGGCGATGGGGCAAAGATGAATACGGCGTCTGGCAATATTACGGCCACCGGGCTTGAAGGTGGATTTATTTTGCAGACGGGATCAGGGAACATTGCAATCGAAGGCTCGGGCAAGGGAGATGCGAAGGCACAGACGGGGTCTGGCAACATCAATCTCAAGGGCGTGAACGGCGCGCTCAAGGCGCAAACGGGCTCGGGCACGATCAAGGCGGCGGGAACGCCGTCATCTCCGTGGAAGCTTCAGGCAGGTTCCGGCAACATTGAGCTGGCGACCGGCAACGCGCCCATGGATCTCGACGCGTCAACGGGATCAGGCAGCATCTCCACGCAAAACTCGACGGCGATGCAAGACTCAAAGGATCATCATCACCTTCACACGCAACTGAATGGCGGCGGTCCTGAAGTCAAGGCGGAAACCGGTTCAGGAGATATTCGAGTTCAGTAGAGAAGCGTTTCAAGGGAACCGCTCCAGGCCTCGACTTGCTCCCGCTTTCTGGGGGCCTGCCGATGAGGTGGAATGCCTTTTTGAATATCTGCTGGTGGGCCTGCCCGGCGTGGCGGGCTTTTCCGGCTCCCATCTGCCACCGGCAGTAAGAGTATTGCCATGCTGGCGGCAGGCGGGTGGCGGCAAGCGCCGCGATTTCACTCTCGATGAGCAGGCCTGCTCCCCTCACATCCTGCAGCTCCTTTTCTGACCTGAGGAGCCCTCGCGACTGGATGCGATCAATCAAAGCCGTTGATTCTACAATCAACTATGTGCCGTCGGCCGGCCGAGTCTGAACCTTGCCCACAAAAGCCAATAAGATATGTACATCAGGTTGTCGTTGGCTGCGCCGCGTTCGGTGCAGCTTGCGTCGTTTCGGAATCCGTAACCTCTGGAGTGTGCGTTGAAGGTGGTCAGGTCATTGCGCTGGAAAATGGCCTATCTTATTACGGCCGCAATAGCGATAAGCTATTTCGACCGGCAGACCCTTCCTGTCGCAATCCGTGCCATCCAAAGGGAGATTCCTGTTTCCAACATTCAGTTTTCACATCTGCAGGCGGCGTTCCTTGCTGCGTACGCACTGATGTATGCCGGAAGCGGAAAGCTGATCGACGTCCTTGGGACACGGCGGGGATTTTTTCTGATCATGCTTTGGTGGTCGCTGGCCTGTGCGAGCCAGGGGCTGGCCACCAGCGTGCCGGCATTGGCCATCAGTCTTTTCCTGCTGGGTATGGGCGAAGGTGGGGGATTTCCTGCGGCCACAAAGGCCATGGCGGAGTGGTTTCCGGCGCGGGAGCGATCCAGCGCAATGGGGTTGATGAATGCCGGCACCGCCGTGGGCGCGGTGGCGGCGCCGCCATTGATCGCGCTTACCCTGGCACACTTGAATTGGCGCTGGGTCTTCTTCCTGGCCGGCGCGGTGGGTTGCGCCTGGACCGCCTGGTGGTTCAAAGACTATCAACCGGCCAGCGTGCATCCGCGCCTTAGCGATGTGGAAAGACAGCAATTGGCTGAAGTGCTTGCTCCGCCACGCCAGGGCGAAGAAAAAATACGCTGGATCGATCTGTTTCGCTATCCGCAGGTTTCAGGATTGGTATTCGCGAAGTTTCTCAGCGATGCTGCCTGGTACTTCTACATCTTCTGGTTGCCTAAGTACCTCTACGATGTCCATCACTTCAACACCAAAGAGGTCGGCTACTTTGCGTGGATTCCTTATGCTGCGGCCGGGGCGGGAAGTCTGCTGGGCGGCTGGTTTTCGAGCAAGCTGATCCAGCGCGGGCTTTCATTGAACCTGTCGCGCAAGATTGCGCTCGGCGTGAGCGCCGGAGTGATGCCTTCGATCCTGCTGGTGATGCATGCTCCGACCGGGCTGGTGATTGTGCTGTTCAGCATTGCTTTTGCGGGTCAGCAATCGTGGTCCACGCTGGTGATGACTATTCCATCCGACATTGTTCCTTCGAGTGTGGTGGGCTCGTTTGCCGGGTTGGTGGGCTTCGGGGGCGCGATGGGCGGGATCGTATTCGGCCTGGTCGTAGGATTACTGCTCGACCGTGGCTTTGGCTACGGGCCGGTGTTTGCGGTAGTCGGCGTTCTTCACCTGATTGCATTCGGCGTGATTCTACTCACGATTCGTGTTATCGGCCCCATCGATTTCAAGAAGACGGCGACGCGCTTTGCCGCGGCATGAAGATTCATAATCAACAGGAGAAGGAAGATGAAAAAGGAAACGAAGACAATCGGCATCATTCATGCGGTTCATCTCACCATTCGGGCGATGCAGCCGTTTCTCGAGCGCTACATTCCCGATGTGGAGGTGATGCATCTTTGCGACGACACGATTCAGCGTGACAACATTGCGGCGGGAGTAGGCGTAATTCCGAAACACAACTACTTCAGATTTGCGCAGTATGCGCACAATCTGCAGGAATCGGGCGTCGAGCTGATTCTGCTGGCATGCTCTACCTTCAACTATGCCGCCGAATTGGCGCGACCGATGATTGACATTCCCATTCTGCAGATTGACCGGCCGATGATGGAACTGGCGGTGACTCAGGGCCGGCGCGTGGGACTGCTGGCCACGCTGGCAACGACGGTGCCTTCGTCCGAACGGTTGCTGCGTATTGTCGCCCAGGAGAAAAACACGCCTGTTGAGATCACCACGGTCCTGCGCCCTGAGGCATTCCAGGCGATACAGAAGGGCGACAGCGAAACCCACAATAGCATTCTGCTGGAAGAGATCGAGAAGTTATCGAGCAAGGTTGATTCCATCGTAATGGCGCAGCTTTCCATGTCGGCCCTTGAGCCCTATCTGGGCAAGACTGCTATTCCCGTTTACAACAGCGGCACAACCGGGTTTGGGTACATACGCCAGAAGCTTTACGGGCCCGTCGCGACTGAGGTTCACGCCTGAGGGCGTTCCTGCCAGTGGAGATATTCCCGGCGTGCCTCTGTGCCGACGACATCCGCGTGCCAGTCCGCGAGTGACGATGCAACAAGGTGGACGTTTCCACAGAAGCTGATTTGTGCCCGATCTTCCGGATGAATTGAAGTAGCCGGAGATGCCGATCGTGAGATTTCCGGTTTGATGGCGTGGCGAACTCCTCGCCGCTGGAGAGGGGTTGCAGCCGGTGCCTCAGTTAACGATCACTTGATCGAAAACTACAATGGCACTACCCTAGGAACGTTGGCCATTTGCTTCATTCTGGGCGGCTGGATTTTCGGAATCCAGTTGCCAGGCTCGGCTTTCACCTATCGCAGAACGGATCAAGAGTTCCCGTCATCATTGGCTTTATAGCGCCGTTTCGAAACAGGAGTCGAGAAGTCGATGGCCACGACCTTAAAGGATATTGCGCGGGATCTTGGTGTCTCCGTGATCACGGTGTCGAAGGTGCTTCGCGACCACCCCGACATCAGCGAAGGGACGCGAAAGCGAGTTTTGAAACGGGTAAAAGAGCTCGACTACCAGCCCAATTATGCGGCTCGAGCGCTGATTACCGGTCGCACGTTTACCGTTGGCCTGGTGGTCCCGGATCTTCTGCACCCCTTTTTTGCCAGTGTGGCCAAGGCGATCTCCAAGGAAATCCAGGCGAAAGGCTATAGCTTGCTCATCTCCAGTTCCGACGAGGAACCTGAGCTTGAGCAGAAAGAGATCCACCATTTGCTGGCCCGCCGGGTGGACGTGATGATCGTCGCTTCCGTTCAGCACAGCTTGCAGAGCCTTCGCTCGCTGGCGACACAGAATATCCCTTATATTCTGCTTGACCGCAAGTTCGCGGGAATTGCAGCCAATTTCGTCGGCGTGGATGACGAGGCCGTCGGTTATCTGGCAACTTCGCACCTGATTGAGCAGGGCTGCGAGCGCATTGCGCATATTCAGGGACCGGAGGTGAGTACTGCCAACGGCCGGCTGGAGGGTTACAAAAGAGCGCTCGACACTCATCAGATAATTCCGGCTGCCGACTACGTGGTTCCGATCGGCCCATCCGGAGACCACCGGGGTGAAGAGGCCGGATACGAGGCTGCGCGGCACCTTCTTTCGCACCGCAAGCGGCCTGACGGAATCTTCTGTTTCAACGACCCGGTGGCGCTGGGCGCCATGCGAGCGATCCTGGAGGCTGACTTGCGCATTCCTGAGGACATTGCAGTGGTGGGTTGCGGAAACCTGTCCTATTCGGATTTCCTGCGGGTTCCACTGTCGTCGGTCGATCAGGGCAGTGCGCGCATCGGAAAGACCGCAGCCATGATGGCCTTGAAACTTGCACAGGCCCGCGGCCGGCCAGCAGCCAAGACTGAATTGATCGAGCCGCATATGGTGGTCCGCGCCTCGAGTCTGCGACGCGCGCTGAAACAGTCGCGCGAAAAAGCACCTGAAGCTCGAAATTGTTAGTTGTTGCGGAACGTTGCACCCTCGAAATTCGGCAACAAGCGGCACAACTTCGCAGCTGCCGGCACTCTGCGCGATCTCAGCCGCTACCCGGCAGGCGATTCTGGCTGCGGAGTGAGACCGCCGAAGCTTGCTGCCCAGCCAAGTTATTGTGGAGAAATCGAAAGTTTAGAGGAGAAAAAATGAATCGACGCGGATTCCTTGCAAGTGCAGGCGCTGCCGCGATTGGCGCTACTTTGCCTATCTCCGACTGGGGACAGGTCGCGGAACCCCCCATCGAACATCGTCTGCCGCCCACCGACACCGACTATCGCCGTTCGAAATCGTACATCGAGAATGTTCCTGTTCCCCAATATCATTGGGCGCCTGAGAGCGCGGTGGAAGCATTCAAAGACATGAAATTCGGGTTTCGGATTCACTGGGGGATCTACTCGATCTGGCACCGAGGCCACGAATCGTGGCCGTTTCTGCCGATGTCTTTTGAAGATCGGCAGAAGTACAACGAGCTTTACAAGACGTGGAATCCGGCAGAGTTCGATGCGGAAAGCTGGATGGATTTTTGCCGGGAATGCGGATTCAAGATGTTCGCGTTCACCACCAAGCATCATGAAGGCTTTTCCATGTTCGATACCAAGACGCGGGTGAGGAATCGGGCGAACTGGACTGCCCCGGGAGGTCCGAAGATTGAGGAGTGCGACCTGGCTTACAGCATCATGGAGACGCCGTTCCGCCGCGACGTGGTTGCCGAGATTACCGCGGCTGCGCACAAGCGGGGAATCAAGATCGATCTCTATTTCTCGCATCCGGATTGGTACGACGCCGATTTTCGGCCATATGGATGGCATCCGCTGCAGGTGCCATCGTCACCTAAGCTGTGGGGTTGGCAGCCGAGCCAGGAGTCGAAGGAGCAATTTTGGAGCAGCCTGAAAAAGCGGCTTGCAAACCAGATGGTGATTGTTCCGGATCCCACGCCGGAGCAGGTGAAGCGGATGGTCGAGCGCCACCGCACACAACTCACGGAACTGATGACGCACTACGGCAAAATCGACATGCTGGATCTGGATATTTTCTGGGGTCCGACGGTCTGGCCGGAACTGCGCGAGACCATACTCAAAGTCCGCAAGCTTCAGCCCGACGTGATGATCCGAGCGCGAGGAATCGGGAATTACGGGGATTACTACACTCCCGAAGACTTTGTGCCATCTTCCAAGGCGACGACGGAGATGCCGTGGTTTGTAATCTATCCTCTGGGCAAGCCATTTTCGTATGATGCAGACGCCTCCGACTACAAAGGCGCGAAATGGATTATCGATAATCTGGTCGATGTTACTGCAAAAGGCGGTAATTTCATGGTGGGAGCGGGACCCGATGGCCAGGGCAATTTCCATCCCACGGCTGTAAGTCAAATGAAGGAAGCGGGACAGTGGTTGCGGGTGAATGGCGAGGGCATCTATGCGACTCGCCCGCGGCCTGGTTCGTTATGGACGGATGGCAAAAACCTGCGCTTCACGCGCACCAAGGACAACAGCACAATTTACTGCTTTGCGCTGGAGTGGCCGGGAAGCTCGCTTGCGGTTCCATCGCTGGAGAGAGACCAGGTGAAGTCGGTCACGATGCTCGGTTACCCAAAGAAATTGAAATCGACCTGGGATGCGATTCGCGGCCTGGTGATTGAAATTCCAGAGGGGCTTCAGCAGGAGTCAAATCGTCCAGGAAATTACGCCTGGGGATTCAAACTCTCGCAGCACAGTTAGCGTGCTGCAAATATGCCCCGCACTAAGGCGTCTTCCTGTTGGCGGATGCAGACTCCTGGCTTCGAGCCCGCGCGACTAATTCGAGGGCGGCCTGGGTGACGGGATCATCCGGCTTGAGCGCCTTTGCTGCCAGCAGTTCCTTTTCCCCGTCGTCAAGCTTACCGGCCTGGCAGTCAATGATGCCCAGTTTCCGGTGAAGGTCGGCTTTCTCCGCGCATTCCCCGCAGGCGGCGATTGCTTCTTTCAATAGCCGGATGGCTTCAGGCCATTGATGAGCAGACTGGGCTTCAACACCGTTGTTCGCCAGCGTGTCCGCGCGGTCAAGGATGCGCCGCTGCTTCTGAACAGCGAGGTAGCGCGCCATCAACTGCTCCGACTGCGCTCGATCCGTGGATCGCAACGCGCGTGCCAGGCTGAACAGCGCTTGTGTGAAATTGGGATCGATCGCGATCGCCTTCCGCCATGCCGCTATCGCTTGCGCAGTCTCGGACTGCTGCTGAAGAGACTGGCCAAGCAGATACCAGGCCATCACGTTATCGGGCTGAAGCTTGACTGTCTGCTGGAGCAGGCTGACCGCTTCAGGGAACTTGCCGTCGTGAGAGTCAATGAGGGCGAGGAAATATCTCGGCCCGGGCAATTGCGAGTCGAGCCGGCAAGCGGTTTGGAACTCAGGCTGTGCTTCGGCGGTGCGGCCGAGATCGTAAAGAATTCGTCCGCGATAGAAATGGGCCACACCGGATTGCGGAGCAAGCCGGACAGCCTCGCTGGTTTGACTGAGGGCGGCGGAGAGATCGTAGCCTTCAGCCAGCGCGACTGCCAGATCCAGACGCGCCGCAGCCAGATCAGGGGCCAGATCCACGACCTGGCGCAGGAGTGCAATCCCTTCGCTCACGTTGCCCATTTGCACTTCTGCTTTTCCAATCGCCGACAGCGTAGCGGGATCTTTTGGAGCAAGAGCGGCCGCCTTTTTCAGTTCGTCCTCGGCGTCGGATTTGCGGTGCTGTTGGGCGAGAATCAGCCCCAGGTTCAGATGGCCATCCTTATAACCGGGATTGTCTTCGACAGCCTGGCGAAGAAGCTTCTCAGCGGGGAGCAAATCGCCCTTCCTGGCGTAAACCATGGCCAGACTTCCGCGCGCGTCCACGAGTCCGGGGTCCAGGGCAATTGCGGATTGCAGCCACTTCTGCGCGGATAGCAGATCGCCTTCCGTAAGTTTCATGTGACCGAGTTCTGACTGTATCTTGGCCAGCTTGGGATCGATGCTGATCGCTTTGCGGAGCGTCTCTTCTGCGCCTTTGGTATCGCCCATGGCCTCAAGGGCCAGCGCGAGGTTGTATGCAGTCCAGGCGCTGTCCGGCCTTTCTTCGAGCATGTGCCGATAGATCTGCGCCGCCTCTGCCGCATTTCCCGCTTGCAGCAGGTCATTGGCCTTGGTTCCCTCTGACGCCAACTGGCTGTTCAGAGATTCGTTGTCCTGCTCCTTGCGCAATTGCTGCACAAGCTGCGTCGATTCCTGCGATTTACCAAGCGCGCGCAGCACAGAGACAAGCTGGAATTGGGCGGCTCTGTCGCCCGGTTTCAGAGCAACAGCTTTCTGCAACTGAGGCAGGGCCTGATCGGGCTTTCCCATGCGAGCCAAAACGAGCCCGAGCTGATATCGAGCCTCAAAATTGTCGGGCGCCCGGGCGACTCCCGATTCAAGTTCCGGCTCTGCCTTGGTGTAGTCGCCCAGTTGCTGGTACACCGTGCCCAGCATGACGTGCCCCGAGGGATCGCCTGGTTTCAGGCGCACGTAATCGAGGGCGGGCGTCAGCGCTTCGGAATAGGCTGACGCATTGATCAGAGCCCTGACTTCCGCAGCCAGCGCAACGGTATCGGTGGGATTACGCCGGATGACCTCCTTATATTCATCCGCGGCCTCCCGATCCCGACGCTCGTTGGCATAGATGTTGCCAAGGGTAAAATATGCCTCGGTCATCTCGGGATGGCTCTGAATCAGGTTCGTCAGCATCCGAATCGCATCCGCCACGCCGGCGCCATCCAGGGCCGGTAGCCCTTCTGCCTCCCTCGCCTTGGCAATCTTGTATGTCGCTGCCGCCAGGGAGAGATGCAAATCCGGAGCGTCCGGCTGAATTCGAAGGGCTTGCCGCCAGTAATCGATGGCGGCTTCGTATCGCCGCTCCTTCACCAGAGCCTGCGCGACTCCGTCCAGGGCGCAGACCAATTGCGGGTTGGCTGCGAGTGCTTTGCGAAATTCGGCTTCGGCCTGTGCCGGGTCGCTGAGGGAAGAACCCAGCGCGCAATGCGCCTGAAGCAGTGCAGGATCATATTGCAGAGCGAGACGGAACTCGCTGATGGCGGAGGCAGTCTGATGCTGGTTTTGCCGGACCAGTCCAAGATCGAAATGCGCTTCAGCCAGGTGCGGTTCCAGCCGCAGGGCCTGTTGGAATGCGGCCGCGGCACATTTCAGATCGCCATTCTCGGCAAACCAGGCGCCCTCGGCGTCATACACTCTTGCAGGTGGCGTGCCTGGTGGCGCATGCCCAGCGGACGCCGGCAGCTTGCAGTTTTCCGGCAGTTGCGCCGTTGCCCGTGCGCCAGAAAATAGCAGGAACGCGCTACAGCAAATGAGTAATTGCTTCATGATGAATCCGCGCCAGCTATGCGCCACCCAGGCCACCTTCACTTGTCATTGCCATTTCCGGGCTCAGTTACTTCGAGTATGCGATCCGGAGCCACATCGTGCAACAACTGGCGAATGCCCGATGGCCACCGGATTTCAATTTCCTTGATGTTGTGCGAGCTCCCCAGGCCAAAATGGACACGCGGATCGCTCGAGGCGGCGTAACCTGTGCTGGTCGTCGCCTCGTTGTAAAGCATCCTGCCATCGCCGGTGGTTATGCGGATCTTTGCTCCGATGCCCATGCGATTGCTTTTCGTCCCGACGAGTTTGATCAGGATCCAGTGATTGTGCGTCTCAGTGACGTTGCGAAATACACTCACCGGGGCGCCCAGAGCTGTCACCACGAGATCCATCCGCCCGTCGTTGTCCAAATCTCCATACGCCAGCCCGCGGTGCGGGGCCGGCCGCGTGAAGTCGGCGCCGGCGAAGGCGCTCACATCTTCAAACTGAGCGTTGCCGAGATTGCGGAAGACGGAGTTGGGTTCAGCGTAGCGAAAATGGCGGGAGATTTGCCCGATGTTGTCGAGCACATTGCTGCGCGCGACCACCAGGTCCTTCCAGCCGTCGTTGTCGAGATCGACTACGCCATTCGACCAGCCCGACATCGGCCTGGTGAGATTCGCGAGCCGGCTCTGCTGAGTCGCATTGCGGAAGAGTCCTTTACCGGCATTTATGAACAATGGAAAGGTCTCGTTCTCGATGGCAGTGTGCCAGATGTCCGGCAAGCCATCGTTGTTCAGATCGCGGAAGTCGGCGCCCATGCCTGCGAGCGCGGTTCCCTCGTCGTTGTAAGCCACGCCTGCCTGAAAGCCCACTTCCTGAAACTTTTTCCCTCCGAGATTGCGGAACAGGAGGTTCGGGCTGTTGTCGTTGGCGACAAATATATCGGGAAAGCCGTCGCCATCGTAATCCGCGAAGACGACTCCCATCCCCTTGCCCAGCACGGATGAAATTCCGGTTTCCCTGGAGACGTCGGTGAACGTACCGTCGCCGTTGTTACGGTAGAGCGAATTGGGAAGCGGAGCGAAGCTGTCGGGGTGACAATAACCGCGGCCGTCCAGCCCGATGCAGACCGGTTCGTAGCGCGGATCCCACTGGCAGTAATTTGCGACGAAGAGGTCCAGCAGTCCGTCGTTGTTGTAGTCGAACCAGCCGGCCGCGATGGACCACATCTTGCGGCTGTTGTACACGCCGCCGCTCAGTCCGGCCTTCGCGGTAACGTCGGTGAAGGTGCCGTCGCCATTGTTGTGAAAGAGCTGATTGCCGTTGACGTTGGCCAGGAACAGGTCGGGGTGGCCGTCGTTGTCGTAGTCGCCCACCGCCGCGCCCATGCCATAGCCAGCTCCAGCGACTCCGGCATGCTCGGTCACATCGGTGAAGGTGCCGTTGCCGTTGTTGTGAAAGAGGCGGTTCCAATACTTCGGTCCTGTTTTCAGCAGGGAGGGCATCTCGGCGCCGTTGACCAGGTAAATATCGAGGAAGCCGTCCCCGTCGTAGTCGAATAGCGCGATGCCGGCCGGCATGGTCTCCGGCTGGTATTTCTGCGGTGTGGGGCAGTTTTCGACGACGAAGCGCACGCCGGCTTTCTGGGCAATGTCCTCGAACCGGATCGGTGGCACGCCTCCGGCCTCGCCCCGCGCGCGCAAGCGGCTTGCAGTGATGGCAAGCGCGGCAGCAGCAAGAAAGCGGCGGCGATTCATCGTAGACACGGAGATTGGTTGCAGAACCTTCCTTTAGCTATTCAGCGATTCATTTTAAATGGAAACAGTACTGAGAATCAGGCCACGGTGCTCCGCCCGTTTGCACCCCGCTGCCGGAACCGATATGGAAATGGCATCACTACCGCGATGCTGCATGCGATAGTGATGCCATTGGAGTCGTAATGGTGGACGCGCACTAATAGTAGAACTTCAGACTCATCTGCAACTGCCGTGGCGAGTTCCACTGGCTGCCGATAGTTCCAAATGTCGGCTGCCCGTTGGCGTCTGGCGCTGAGGAGAAGTTTCCATTGGGATTGTTGAAAACAACGTTGTTGAAGAGATTGAAGGATTCGGCTCGGAATTCGAAATATCGCTCCTCTCCGGCTCCTATGTGGAACTGGCGGAAAACGGACATATCGACGTCGTTGAAGTGTTGCGAAACCCACGGGTTCGTCTTTTCGGAGCCGTAGGTGTACGCCGACGGCAGCGCGAAGGCACTGGGATTGATCCACTGCGGCGCGTCGGGGTTGGAGGGGATGTTGCTTCTCGGGTTGCCGGTTACGTCTACACGTTTCTGCAAGCAGCAGCCGGTGTTCTCAACGTCCTGGCTCGTGGTAACGGTGTAAGGTTTCCCCGAAGTTTCCTGGACAATGCCATTGAGCGCCCATCCGCCCGCAACCGTGGAGACGAATTTGTTGGGAGACTTATCCAGCGGCGACTGAGCTGTGAATGCTACGGAAAACACGTTCTTCTGGTTGAGGTCGGAGGTGCCGTAGTCGCCTTTGCGGTTATAGGAATTCGTCGAGTCGCAGCTTGCACCGAGATTGCAGCCGTCGGCGGCCGAATGCGAGAGAGTGTACGATGCCAGGAATGTAATACCGTGCGCGGCATGTTCCTGGACGGAAACTTGAAGCGCGTTGTAACGGCTGTCGCCCACGCTCTGATCGAACCATTGTTGCAGCATGTAGGGATACGGCCGCCGGGGCTGAATATCGCCCGGTCCCGGCTGGGGCACGTTCATCGTGGGACCCCAGTCCTCATGCCGGCCGTTCGAGCCTACATAGTTCGCGTCCAGAGTAATGTTCGACGGCAACTGCCGCTGGATACCGAAATTCCACTGGTCGAAAACCGGTGTCCGGAAGTTCGGATCGACCATCCACTGGCTGACCTGGCTGAAGTCGTTGATCGGGTAAACGATCGCTCCGCCACTGCCGAGCTGCAGGGGATCGGCGGAAGTCACGGTGGGAACGTTGAGGTTCAGACCGTTGTTTTGGATGGTGTTGACCGCCGGCCAGTTCCCGCCAAAGTTCTGCGAGAGCTGAGTGATGTCTGCCCACTCGTCGTAGAAGCGGCTATAGGCGGCACGAAGGACTGTCTTATCGTTGAGGCGGTAAGCCAGGCCCAGCCGGGGCGCCCAATTGGCCAGAGAGTTTTTGATCACCCGGAGAGTCGGGCTTACGAAGGCGTTTGGCGGAAGCCCGCCCGGAGCCGGCGTGCTCGACGCGGTGAAAGTGCCGGTTGGGATGCAAGGCGCCCCCTGCGTTGCCGAGCAGTTGGGTGGAAGCGCATTAAGCTCGTACTTCCCGGTAATCGGATTGGCGTTGCCCGTGTAGTAATTGCCTCCGCGGCCGCTGCCGTAAATCGGCGTCAGGACCATGTCGTTGCGGAAGCCGATATTGACCGTCAGGCGGCTCGTAGCCTTGAACTGATCCTGGATGTAGATCCCATTGATCCAGCCGCCGGTGACCACTTCGTGAATATTGCGATAGCCGGCTGATGCCGGAACACCGAGCAACAAGGATGCCCAGCCATTCCCGCCATCACCTTGGATTTTAGTGGTCTGATCGTTCCAGTCTACCCCGACGCCCGCGGTTTGCGGCACGTCGAAACCGATGTTGGAGTATGCGATCGGCGAAGTGAAGTTGTTAGTCTCAATGTCCACGCCGGCCTTGATGGTGTGCCGGCCGATGATCTTGCTGAATGAGCCGCCGAACTGCCAGTCGTCACCCAGCCCTGAAGCCTGTAACTGTGAACCCGTCAATCCCACATAACCGCTGGCCGAGTACTGCGGGGGATAGGTCTTGTTGGCCAGGGTCATGAAGTACGTGGACATTCCGTCCTGCTTCAGGCTGGAGATAAACGCCGCATCTTCGCCAGGATGAGTAGCGCCGGTGACGGTGTATCCGTAATTTCTGCCGAAGTAGACGTCTGAGAACGTCGACGGACTGAATTCGTGCGTCCAGTGTCCGATGTAGTTGTGGCCGTAGACATGGATGTTCTGCGTGCCGATGGTTCCCGTCTGCGTCGCCTTCTGCAAATCGAACTGGCTGTAGCGGAAATAAACCTGGTTGTTATTGCCGAAGTTCTGATCGAACCGCAACGTCCCGGAATCCTGGAGTTGGGGGATGGGTATGGGAACGAATACGTTCGCTCCCTTCACAATCGCAGGGTTGCTCTTGGGGACGATCGACTGATACAGCAGCGAGATCGGACTGAACCGGCTGCTCGGGATGCAGTTGACGTGACCGCCGCAATAGGATGCGTTGGGCTCGTTGTATTCCTGGGTGAAGGTCTCACGCGTGTAGTTGCCGTTGGATAAGAGCTTCGTCGTGGCCGGATCGTAAATTGGAATCGGATTGCCGTTCTTATCGAGCAGGCCGCTGAAGTCGCCATTGCGCATCGCGTCCGTCGGTCCCGTCCCTCCGGTTTCTGCCTTATTCGCGTACCTGAAGCCTTCCCAAGCCAGGAAAAAGAAGGTGCGGTTCTTGCCGTTGTAGACTTTGGGAATCGAGAGCGGACCGCCCAGGGATGCGCCAAACTGGTTCTGCCGCAAGGGAGCAAGGGTCTTCTCAAAGTAGCCGGTCGAATCCATGGTGGAATTGCGCAGGTACTCCCAAAGATCGCCGTGATACTGGTTGGTTCCACCCTTGGTGACGACGCTGACCATCGCCCCGGTGGCGCCGCCGTACTCAGCCAGATCGTTGTGACCCTGGCTCTTGAACTCCTGAATAGCGTCGACGATGGGCGCATAGTTGTATGTTCCCGAAAGCGTGTTCAGATCGTTGGCGCCGTCGAGTATGAACATGTTGCTGCGGTTGCGGGACCCGTTCACGGCCGGGAAACTGAATTGCCCAATTGAGGCGCCATTCCACCCACCGCCTCCGCCTGAGTTTTGGTCGGTGTTCAGGTTCACCGTACCCGGGAGAATCGTCAGCAGCTCGGTGAAGTTGCGGCCGTTCAATGGGAGGTCGTTCATTTGCTTTGGGGCCACAACCGTGCCTAGTTCAGCGGTCGCGGTCTCCAGCGCCGGCGCGGCGGCGTTGACCGTAACGGTGGCCGAGGTTGAGCCGACCTTCAGCTCAAAGTCGAATGTGGCGGTCTGGCCGACCTGAAGGGTTACCGGCGGCTGCGACACTGTGCTAAAGCCGGTTGCGGAAGCCTTCATGCTGTAGCTGCCGGGCACGACGCTGGGGAAGTTATAAATTCCCACGCTATTGGTGCCCGTCTTCCTGGTCACGCCGGTGTTGACGTTGGTGAGCTCGACCTGCGCATTTGGAACCGCAGCGCCGTTTGGATCCTTGACGGTGCCGGTAACGTTGGCGGTGGCTTGTTGAGCCATGGCGGTTGGGGTCATCCAGCCGGCAATGCTCAAAAGCAGGACAAGGGGCCCGAGATACCAGCGTCCGTTCCGGTGATTTCCGGGTAGTGATCTCATGATCGCCTCCAAAGGGGTTCGTACGTGAAAGCAGGCTGACGTGGATTTGTGCGTCAGCAAAATCGTGGCTGACTCGCGCTCCGGCGAGGGGGGAACAACAATCCTGGGACGAGAGTTAGGGTGACCTCTTGGTAAGCGTTTACGACGGTGCAAATGAGTCACCGGTAACTTAACCGCTTACGGCCCTCCATCTTAAGTATGAGTTGCAGGGTTGTCAAGGCTTTTCATCTCGGCCCCGGATCAGCGACACGCAGGAGCGCGCAATTGATTGATTTCAGGGCCCCCCAGCTCGGGTACTTGGCCCAGCCCATGGCCGAAATTCCCTGCATGACGGGCTCCGCATTCGCGAAAGGAATTACATAAGCGAAACCTCAGCGCCGGTACATGCCGTCAAGCCCGAACTGGTCCTCACTTGTTTACTGAAGCCGGCGTCGAGATATTTGCGGCGCCTTCGCGGAATTTCGGGGCCTTGTTGCCGGCGCCACTCGGTTTCAGAGGCGTTGTACCATCTTCGAAAGAGGTAAATCACGTTGCAATTCCGCACGCTTCGCCTTTATCCTTCTGCCCGGTCTGGCTGGATGGGGAAGCACTTGAATCGCCGAGGATTCCTGTGGGTTCTTCTGGTTTCGGCAATTTGCAGTCTCCTCGCCGTGGTGTGGCGCAGTTCTCCGCCATTCGTCATCGCCGCCGGTCAGCAGGGCCAGGCATCAGGCGGAGAAATGACCAACGCCGGCCCGAAGGCGGCTGTATTCGACAGCCTGCACCGGCCTATCACGGCCGGTGGCCTGGTGAAGACGGGACCGGTGGTCTTCATCGACGCAACGGAAAAGGCGGGGCTCTCAAAGTGGCGCAACGTCACTGGTTCGCCGAAGAAACGAGTCATCATCGAAGCGAAGGGCTCCGGTGTTTGCCTTCTCGACTACGATAACGACGGGTGGCTCGACATCTACCTGGTGAATGGGTCGACGCTGGACGCCCTGGCAGGCAAGGCGCCTTCACCGCATGCGGCCCTCTTCCACAACAATCATGACGGCACCTTCACCGACGTCACCGCGAGCGCAGGTGTGGCGAATGACCGCTGGGGCACCGGTTGTGTTGTCGGCGATTATGACAACGACGGCTGGCCCGATCTCTACGTGACCGGTGTCGGCGCGAGCCGGCTCTATCACAACAATCATGACGGGACGTTTACCGATGTTGCGCCAAAAGCCGGAGTGGCCCTGGATGAGAGTTCGACCGATGTCTTAGTCGATCACACAGGGGCGACCTTCGGGGACTACGATGGCGACGGCAATCTCGACCTGTTCGTTGCCGGGTACATCGATTTTGACCTGAAAAATGCTCCAGTCTCCGGCTCCAAAACCCCCGGTTACGATTTTTGCCAGTACCGTGGCGTGCAGGTGATGTGCGGGCCGCGCGGACTCAAAGGAGCACACGATCATCTCTTCCGCAACAATGGCAACGGCACTTTCACCGATGTCAGCAAGAGGATGGGTGTGGAGGATGCCAGCAATTATTACGGGCTCGACGCGCTGTTTGCCGACGTCAACAATGACGGCAAGCCGGATCTCCTGGTGGCCGACGACTCCACGCCGAATTATTTGTACATGAACAAAGGGAACGGCACACTCAAAGATGAGAGCTACGACAGCGGATTCGCGCTGAACGGAGACGGACGGGAAGCGGCCAATATGGGCCTTGCCGTCGGAGACTACGAAAACAACGGGCATCTCTCGGTGGTAAGCACGACTTTCTCGGATGATTACCCCATCCTTTTTCGTAACGACGGCACCGGGGCTTTCACTGACGTGAGCTACCAGACCGGAATTGCCGACGCATCCATTCCTTTTGTGAAATTTGGCGACGGATTCCTCGATTACGACAACGACGGCTGGAAGGATCTGCTTATCGTCAACGGCGACGTCTATCCGCAGGTCGATCAACATCCGGAGTGGGGACAAAGCTATGCTCAGAGACCGCTGCTGTATCACAACCTGGGCAATGGCAAATTCGAATTGATGCCGGCAGTCGAGGGATCAGGACTGGCAGTGCTCACCGTGGGCCGCGGCGCTGCGTTTGGCGACCTGTTCAACGATGGGAAAATCGACGTGGTTATCAACAGCATGGACGGCACGCCTGTGTTGCTGCGCAACGTGAGCCCGGACCACCATCACTGGGTCGAGCTGAAGCTGATCGGCAGCCCCAAAAGCCCGCGTGACGCGGTTGGCGCCACCGTCTACCTGACTGCGAACGGGATGCGCCAGCGTGGCGACGTCCTCAGCGGCGGAAGCTATCTTTCGTCCAATGACATGCGCGTTCACTTTGGATTGGGCGACTCGGATAAAGTCGATCAGGTGGAGATTCACTGGCCCAACGGCGGCGTGGAGAAATTTGGACTGCCGTTCGTCGATCGCATTTACACCGTCACCGAAGGTAAAGGGATTACCGGCGCGATGTGCGACGGCAAGCCTTGCGACCCGCTCCATTAAGTTCGTCGAATGCTGTTAAAGGACGGCTGACAGATCAACACGCCTCTTGCAGCCGCCGCTCTGTCCGGCTTCTCGCTGTGAAAGCGCCCCCGCACGAATCGAGGATTTTAGCTGCTCTGACCTATCGACAGGACATCTGATCTTCAACTAACTCCAGCAGAGTGCTACCCCGCGCAACCTCGCTATAAAGTTGGCAGGAGGCTGTCACATGAGTATTATGCGATGAGGCACGCGCAGCCGCGTGTCAGTGCGCTGCAAGGAGAATTGGCAATGATACGTCGTGTTGGATTCTTTTCGATATTGGCAGGATTCCTGATCTGTTCCAGCCTGGTGTGTACGGCACAGGAGCAGGCAAAGTACGAGCCGACGCTCGCCTCGCTGGATACTCACCCGTTGCCACAGTGGTATGCGGGAGCAAAGCTGGGCATTTTTATTCACTATGGACTTTACTCTGTGCCGGGCTGGGCGCCGCTTTCGCACCCCTCGCACGATTTCGCGAGCACAGACTACATCAAGAACAATCCCTATGCGGAGTGGTACCTGAACGTCATGCGCATTCCGGGTTCGCCGACGCAGGCTTATCACCGCGAACACTACGGCGCGAACTTCAGCTACTACGACTTTGCTCCCATCTTCAATCGCGAATCGAAGAAGTGGAATCCTGATGACTGGGCGAAGATCTTCCACGATGCCGGCGCGCGATATGTAGTGCTGACAACCAAGCACCACGAGGGCTTCACGCTGTGGCCGAGCACGACGGTGAATCCGAATCCTTCGATTCCTCAGAACGAGCGCCACGCGGAGCGCGACATCGTAGGCGAGCTGACCGCCGCAGTACGCAAGGAAGGGATGAAGATGGGGCTCTACTACTCCGGCGGCTACGACTGGACGTTCAACTCCGGACCCATCGAGACAGCCGCGGACTACCAGAGCGTCAAACCGGAGAACCAGGCTTACGGCGATTATGCTTTCGCGCAGATTCATGAGCTTATCGATCGCTATCACCCGTCGGTTCTTTGGAACGACATCGACTGGCCGAAAACCGGGCGGCCTTTGCAGGTGGAGGCGGACTATTACAACGCCGTACCCGATGGCGTGATTGACGATCGATTCGGAATCAAGCACGCAGACTTTATTTCGCCGGAATATCAGAAACTGGAAAAAATCAGCCCGAAGAAGTGGGAGGAGTGCCGTGGTCTGGGGCGGTCGTTTGGCTACAACCGAGCCGAAGGCGAGGCGGAGACCATTGCACCCGCCGATCTGATTGCATTGCTTGTAGACATCGTGAGCAAGAACGGCAACCTGCTGCTCGACGTAGGACCGGAAGCTGACGGAACCATTCCTCCTGTGCAGATGGAGCGGCTCAAGGCTCTTGGGGCATGGCTTGGTCAGAATGGCGAGGCGATCTACGACACCGTTCCGTGGGAACGCGCTACAGGCAAGACCGCGGAGGGAGACGATCTGCGCTTTACACGCAAGGGAAATGATTTGTTCGTGACGATCCTGGGAACTCCGAAGTCCGCGACGGCAACAATTGAAGGCGTAGCTTCGCGTGAAGGCATGCAGGTGACCATGCTCGGCGATACCTCTCCCCTGAATGCAACAGCGGCAGGAGGTAATCTGCGAGTTACGCTGCCAGGGCATTTGCCCGGAAACTACGCCTATGTGCTGAAACTAGCCGGGTACGCGCAGTAAGTCGAACTGACGAGACTTGGTTCACTGTGTAAATTCGCGAGGGTCTCTCGGCTCTCGCGAATAATTTTTTGCTTTGCCTTTCTTTCGGCAAGTGCGGTCCCCCTATATAAAGAGGAGAAGTTCTATGCAGGAATCGGATCGTTCCGTCGCCAATAAGTCAGTTAACCGGCGCCAATTCGTCACCGCTTTGGGTGCCACAGTCATCGCCAGCGGCATCAAGACTTCCGCGTCTGCTCAGTCCTCAGTAGAGCCGCGTGAAGTATTCATCGTGCCGAACTTTCACCCGGCAAGCTGCGGATGGCTGACTACTTTCTCGCGCGAACGAATCTATTGCGGCAACAGTTACCTCAATCAACTTGATCGCGTCCGGGATGACCCGAACTACAAATTCCTGCTCTCTGAGGTGAACAATCTCATTGCCATTCTGAATTTCAAACCCGAACGTATGCCGGAATTCAAGCGCCGCGTAGCGGAAAAGCGTGTGGAACTTGTCAATGGATATTTCCTGGAATCGACCATCAACTTATCCGGCGGCGAAGCTCTTGTCCGTCTCGGCGTAGAAGGAATCCGTTGGTACGAAAAGGTGATGGGTACCAAACCTAAGTACGGCTGGAATATTGATACATGCGGTGTTCACGAGCAGATGCCGCAAATTACCGCCGGGCTCGGGTTTGAAGCGATGGTCTACACTCGCAAAAACCCCGCCGGCAAGACCATCTTCTGGTCAGCGTCCCCTGATGGCTCACAGATCCTGACTCTCTGTCCCGGTCACTACGCTGAGGCGACCCCTATTTTTACGGCCGAGAAGCCACTCGACCAGCATCAGCTGAAAGATCTCGAAACAATGTTTGAGAAGAAGGCTGAAATTACGCCAGATGGAGCGCCAATTCTTGTTCTTGCCGGCTCGGGAGACTATTCGCTTGCGCCTGCTTTACAGACTTATCCCACGCAGTTACTCAAGCAATGGAAAGACGCAAAGATGCCGAATCCAATCACCTTTGCTAGTTTGAGTGACTACCTCGATCCCATTCTTCCGCGGATTAAGTCAGGCGCGATCTCCATCCCTACTTTCAAGGGCGGCACGGACTATTCCTTTGACGCTTTCTGGATTGAGAACTATGAGGTAAAGACTCGCTACCGCTCGAGCGAGCAGAAACTCCAGGCTGCAGAAATGCTTTCTTCTCTCGCCCACCTGAGCGCTGATTATGAATACCCGGTTCAGGATTTGAACGACTCCTGGATTCTGATGTGCCTGAACATGGATCGCAACACATTATGGGGCTCCGCGGGCGGGATGGTCTTTGTCAGCGAAGAATCCTGGGATGTTCAGGACCGGCTCAACTGGGTGGACCGCACTGCTTCCGGGTCTCTTCTCAACGCGGCAAAGGCAATTCTTCCCGCTGGAGACGGCGTCGGCCTATTTAATCAATTGAACTGGAAGCGCAACGATCCGGTTGCGCTTCGCCTGCCCGCAGGCACGTCTCTCGCCGGCGTAGAAGGCGAGTTACTTCCGGATAAGTCAGTTCTCTGCGCCCTGGAAATGCTGTCGGCGAGCATTGGCTCATGGAAGCTTGAACATCGCGCTGCCACCTCGGCTTCCCGCATCGACCTGCCCGAAAGCATCGAGACCAGGTACTACTCAGTCCGGATCAATCCTCACACCGGTGCAATTACCAGCATCAGGTTCAAGGAATCTGGACGTGAATTGCTTGCCGGTCCGGCAAACGTGATCGTGGCTGAGCGCCCTGAAAAGAAGGAAGCCTCCCCTGCCGATTTCATGCCTGCGAGACCCGAGCGCGTTCGCCTGGCAACCTCCAGCGATACTCCGTCGAGCGTGCAATTATGGCGCGGGCCCCTGACCTACACCATTGAGGTCCTTGGCACTTTCTACGGCGGGGGAGAAATCCGGCGCGTGATCCGTCTATATCATGAGAGCCCCCGCATCGACTTCGAGACGGAACTCAACGCTATTCCTGACTACACCGTGGTCGTCGCCGAATTTCCACTCGCAGAGGAAGTTCCTGAGATACGTCGCGGCATCCCCTATGGGTTCTCGCATGGCGCCTGGAGCAAGCCGAATCCGAATCTCCACGGCTGGACCAAAGGGATTGTTCCAACAGTTCGCTGGATTGATTATGGCCTCTCAGGCGGGGGCGGAATTGCCGTTCTGGACAGAGGCGCAACCGGGCGCGAGATAAATGGGAGCACTCCTGTAATTTTTCTCTTGAACGCGGAAGAGAAATATCACGGCTATCCCAACTCATGGCTGAGCGGCGAGGGGAAACATCTCCTCCAATACGCGCTCTACCCGCACGAAGAGCCCTGGAATGAAGCTCGTGTCCCGCAAATTGCATGGGAATATAACTGCCCTCCAGTTCTCGTTGGGAATTATCGAGTCGAGAAGCCGCGCTCCATATTGGAAACTTCTGGTAGTGTGATTGTGGAAGCACTCAGATGCGAAACGAACCATATCGAGTTGCGTATGGTCGAGTATCTGGGTAAATCAGGCACGGCGAGCGTAAGACTGATGCTGCCACACAAGCGGGCCGTTCTTACCGATTTGACAGGCCGCCAACGGGCGGAACTTCCGAAATCCGAAACCTACAACATTGACGTAAAGCCACAGCAAATTGTCACGGTTCACTTTGAAACAGGGACCACTCTTCCCGAGGCTGAGGCAGTTACGAAATGGGACCGCTTTGTTCCGGAACAGAAGTTACCCGCGCTGCATAACTACGATGCGACTCTCGTTGGGCATCCTCCATTCGGAAATGCAAGCAACACGTTTTAATGAGGCTCGAACATCGACGCCGCCTATGCCGTTTCCTGCCGCCGATTCGCCACAACGGCCATCTGCTCCACTGTCTTCCGCCTGCTACATTGAGCTTTGACCTGCGGCTTGCTGGATTTTAAGGATGATGAATTCAGCGGGTTTCAGCGGCGCAAACCCTACGAGGATATTTACGAGACCTTGGTCAATGTCAACCTGAGTCGTAGTTTCGTTGTCGCACTTAACGAAATACGCTTCCTCGGGTTTGGCACCGGCGAAAGCGCCTTGGTGAAAGAGGCCATTCATAAAGGCGACGATGTTCAGCCGGATCTTCTCCCGCAAACGATTATCGTTTGGCTCGAAGACTGCCCATTGCGTCCCTCTATAGACGCTCTCCTCGATGAAGAGCGCGAGTCGGCGCACCGGGATGTATTGGAACTCGCCCCCGGAATTGCTGACGCCTTGCAGTGTGCGCGCGCCCCACACCACTAATCCGGCCTCAGGGAATGATCGAAGGCAGTTTATAGCCCAGGAATTCAGTTCCCCTTCTTCTGCTTCAGTTAATGTCACCGCCAGCCCCTGAACTCCTTTCAACGCGGCCTCCGTACCGGCCGGCGCTTTCCACACTCCCCGCAGTGCGTCCGTTCGCGCCCACACACCGGCAATCACTCCGCAAGGCGCCAACGTATCCAGTTGGCCTTTAAGCACGGGATCCGATTCGCGGATGCGCGGGAAGTAAATCGCCGCATTTTGGGAAGCAGTTTCTGCCATGCCCAGCACGCGGTAATAGGCTTGTGGGGCGACCTCATTCGCGCTTGTCCAACTCGAAGGAGGATCGATGATCAGCATGGCGCGACGCGTGACGCAGTACGAAGCCGCCTGAGAAAGAACCTGCGCGGGAACATCACCCCCCCGTGTATCCGGAGGAATGCATAGGACGTTGAAGATGTCGGCGTTCTCAAAGGCATAGATTCCGGTCTTGAGGTTCTTGTCTCCCAGGTAGGTTGAGTCCTTCAGAGCCAGGTCATTGCCCACTTCGTCCACCGCCGCAACTGGAGTGGAAAGCCTGTCCTGGGCCCAGATATCTTCTCCAGGTTGAGGATCGATATGCGGTGCCGGCAAGGTAAGCGCTGGGCTCATCGCAGATTTCACCCGCATCAGCGCCGACGCGCTTAGCACGCGATCCACCCGCCGCGCGCTCTCCCTGACGGAGACATTGAGAAACCTTTCCATAATCTTTCGTCGCGTGTCGCAGATTGTCAGGTTGACCAGATCGCTGATCGTCAACCCCAGGGCGCTGGCAGTTTCGGCCGATACCTTGTTGTCTACCCGAACACGAAGATGATTGCCCCAGCAGCCTTCGCTGGCAGCTTCAAGGCTGAGCCCATTCAGCTTGATCACCGCCTTGGCAGGTTTGATCGGGTCCGGCTGGTAAAGACGTACGACTACAGCCTGCGTGCCATCGTTTTGGAAGAAGTCATTTACCGCGTAGCTCATTGGGTAATCGATATCGATACCGCCGAAATCGCGCTCGAAGTCGCTGTAGCTGGTGATATTGGTTGGTACGTTCACCGGGCCAAAAACCGTCCGCCCGACAAACGCCGTAATGCATGTGGGGACTCCCACGATGGGGTGGACCCCGCCGGTAACCTCCTGGACGTAAACGCCAGGATAGGTGCGTGAAAGTGGCATGAGGAGATCCTCCCGTCTTTGTTGTCGTGCGCACAGTATAGCTCTGCTCTGCCGAGATACTCCCTGACACCGTTAATCCCTGACTTACTTGTAAAGCTGGACAGCATGAAGATTGGTGCTAATTTGAAAGGAACAGCGATCCCGGTGAGTCGCCGGGGCGGAAAGGCCAAATGTAGCAATGCATATCTCTCGACGGCGGTGCATTACCGGAGCAATTTTGGCTTCTCCCGCGTGGGCATTGCGGGGATGGGGAAAGGGGCTGCTTCCTGTTGGACAAAGCAGCGAATCTCCCCTGGCGCTCCGTCCCAGTGGAGAATTGATTGAAACCCACGTTCACCTGTTCTCCGCCGATCCTGCGCGGTTTCCCTTCAGTCCGCTTTCCTACAAACCGAAACCTCTGCCGGTGGATGAATATGTGAAGTTCGCGGTTGCAGCGAAGATCGATCACGCAGTAGCGGTGCAGCCCGAGCCCTACCAGGACGATCACCGATACCTCGAATACTCCTTCGCTCGCGAGCCTTTCAAGGGTTTCTTCAAAGGCACCTGCCTGTTCGATCCCATTGACCCGACGACCCCGCTGCGGATGCGGGACCTGGTGCGCAGGAACCCCAATCGCATCGTGGCGCTCAGAATCCACGAGATCTATCCCGCGGAAACGCCCCCCACGAGGACCGGAGCGATCCGGGATCGCGATTTGAAAGACCCGCAGATGCTGGTGACGTGGCGAGCCACCCATGAGCTGGGTCTGATCATGCAGATACAGTCCACGCCGCGATTTGCGGTTCCCGTCCGTGAGCTGGGGGAAAAGGTTCCCGGCATGCCGATCCTTCTCGATCACCTGGACCGGCCGGGACAGGGGACTCCCGAAGAATACTTCCAGGTTCTGGCTCTGGCAAAACTGCCTCAGGTCTATATGAAATTCACGAGGACAGGCGTGCAGAGCGCATCCAGGCAGCCTTTCCCGCATTTGGATGCAAAGCCCCTGGTAAAGCGGGTCTATGAAGCCTTTGGTCCCGAGCGCATCCTTTGGGGTGAGTTAGGCGCGAATTATGGCGCCAATACAGTCGAATTCGGCCGCTGTGTTCGGCTCTTCGACACCATGTTCGACTTTGTTCCTGAAAGCGACAAGGCCAAGATGCGCGGCCTCAACGCGAAGAGATTATTCGCATTTACTTGAGCCGGGTTGGCTGCTGCTTCCATAGTCTGTGAACAATCGCCGGAGTCAGTGGCGTCAAACGATTCCGGCGATCTGTTGGAGTAAGCCGTGAAACCGGAGCTTGTTGTCCCACTAAGTTCGTAGCGTTCGCACTGCAATGCATGGAGATCGAGTTATGAAATCGCCGGCGACATCTTTAGTACTTATCGCTCTGATCATATTCACAGGAATACTTCGGCAGAGGGTAAGTGCGGAAGGCAGAGGGAGGAGCAGTGTAAAGTTGAATAATCCTTGCGATTCACTGCCTCATCTGGACGTTCCGCAAACCACCCTCACGAACGGACTGATCCACGCGATTGTATATCTTCCGGATCCGAAGCACGGCTATTATCGGTCGACGCGTTTTGATTGGGCCGGTGTGATTCCTTGCCTCGCCTACAAGGGACATACATATTTTGGCGCCTGGTCACCGAACCACAATCCTTTGGTGACGGATTCCATTGCAGGCCCGGTAGAGGAGTTCGGATACAAGGACGGAGGTCTGGGTTACGGTGATGCAAAAGCGGGGCAACTCTTGGTAAAACCTGGAGTGGGAGTACTTCGAAAACCGGATGATTCTCCATATAAGTTCCAGCATTTCTATCCGATTGTGGACTTAGGAAAATGGACCGTCCACACGAGAAGAAATGGGGTGTCATTTACGCAACGTCTGCATTCTCCGATCGGCTATGCCTATAACTATACAAAGACACTGATATTGGCTAAGGATGAACCGATCATGATAATTCATCACCGGATGGAAAACACGGGCGCTAAAGTTATCGACACAGACGTGTATGATCACGATTTCTTTATGATCGACAATGCTCCGACAGGGCCTGAGATGGTGGTTCACTTTGCCTTTGCACCCAAAGCAACCCGTCCCCTGCTCTTCGGAGGCGAGATCGATGGAAAGGATCTCGTGTACCATCAGGAACTCCAGGGAAGAGAAGCTGTGACGAGCTTTCTCACCGGATTCAGCGATAAGGTCTCTGATTACGACATTATGCTGGAAAACAGCAATACCGGCGTTGGCGTCGAGCAGACGGCAGATTCTCCGATATCCAATTTCAATTTTTGGTCGGTGCGCAGCACGATCGCGCCTGAGGCCTACATCCGTCTGCATATTGCCCCGGGACAGTCGCAGGAATGGACGATCCGTTATCGCTTTTTTGCGAAATGATTTCGTCTGCCGGTTTGCGGCGCCGGCACTTCGATCGAGACGGCTTACTTGAGTTGAACAGGCTAAACGTAAGTACCATCTCCAAGTCGTTTTCGCCCAGCGATCCGTTCAGGTCAGCTTCAGTTTATAGATGCGCATCGCATTTTTCCAGAAATATTTCTCCGCGCTGTCTCTCGATTTGGTGGAGAAGAATCGCTTCATAAGCCCCACCTCTTCCGCGATTGTGGCGACACCGTAGCTATTGGGGTAATCGCTTCCGAAGAGGACGCGGTCTTCACCGAAAGCGCTGTAGAGATACTCAAGCCTGGTGCGCAGCGTCTCATAGTCCCTGATAACGACGCCATCCGAAAGCCGGGGGTGATATACCTCCGTCAACTTGACGAAGATATTCGGGCGCGCCGCCATGTCTTTGACAACGGCCTCATACGCATTTTGATTTTCCGGGGTGGGATCGAAGGAGGGGAGATGGTCCATGATGATACGAAGATGCGGAATCGCATCGGCCAGGAGGACATTGGCGCGCATCAGGCCCATGGTCGGGTTCGCGGTATCGAGCGTCAGATCGGCCTCGGCGAGCAGTTTCAGATTAGTCACGTGCCCGGGCTTGAGCCTGACCTTACCGTTGTCTTCATCGTAGAAGGGGACGATGCGGGCGCGAATGGCGCGGAAGAGCGGGTCCTGATGAAGATGCTCCAGATACTTGCCGAATATGGACAGCCCCGTATCCAAAGTTCCGCAAACGCCGATCATGATAGGGTCGGTCCTGCACATCTCCAGGTACCAGAGGTTTTCGTCAATCCAGGAGCATGACTCGACCACCATAGCGCCGAAGATGCCGGCCGGTCTCGCCTGCGGACTATACATGGAAGGGAGAGAGGTTTTGGAAATTTCCTGGTAAGCCGGCGAACCCATGTATTCGGCGCCCAGGGGACGCGTGCCATCGAAGAGATGAATGTGCGTGTCGATCACCGGGATTTCATCCACGCTCGATGATTGCGCAGATGCGCCGCCCAACGATGTCAGCGCAGTTGCCGCGGCCGCTCCTGCCAGAAACGTACGCCGGTTCATTCCCATCCCAGACTTATCTTGAGTGTTGGTTCCGGCGAGCTCGAGTCGATCCATTTCCTCTCCAGTTCTCAGCTTGCGCCTCGGATTTCCTGCCAATACATCGCGTCAGGTTGCTCAGGTTCCCACAACAAATGGGAGTGGTGCACCCAGAAACGCATTGTAAGCGGTCTGGTCCATCTTTCGTCGAGGAGATGAGTCGCTCGTGGTCGCATTCAGCGCCATCATCACTGCACCGCACCGGTTTTCGCTAAGCGTAAAGAAGTCTGAGGCGTAATCGTCAGTCAGAAGTCAATGTGGACACGCATCGTGCCTACATAGACCGGGCCGCGGGCGCGATTGTAACCGGGGTTGACGATGTACGTCCCGCCGATCGCCCCGAACAGGCCGCGCCAGAGATGCGCGTTGTAGTACCACTCGGTGATGTTCTCGCGGCCGTAGGTGAGGCCACCATCGCCGAGCAGGAAGCCCAGGCCGCCGTAGCGAAGATAATTCTGGTGGTCGCGCTTGATGGCGTTGGAGACGAAGGCCACGCCGATCTTGTCGTTCGGCCGCAACCACGCTTTGCCAACACAGTCGCCGCCAAAGGAGATGGTCTGCGCGACCTCGGTGTAGGCGAAGGATTCGGTGCGGTCATCGTTCCAGCCGAGGCGCGCAAACAGCCTCATGCTTGAGGTCACGTCCTGCTCGGTGTTGAAGCCGAAGCCGTACTTGACCGCGCCAAAGTGCTCGGTGGCGATGATGTTGGGCGTGGGAGTCCGGCCGGCGAGGTACTCCTCTACGGATTCACGGTAATTGCCCATGTGCGCGTGGTTCACATAGGTCAGAACGCGAACCGCGCCATTGCGCTTTGGGTTGAGAAGGCGGCTAAGCAGCCCTTTGCGCAGTTCGAACTCCCAGTTCTGGCCGTTGGCGCGGCTCAAGGCCCAGTCGAGAGCGATGCCATTGGCCACGACCGGCATGGCCGCAATGCCGTAGCGCGCCGACCAGATGCGGTCGTCGTATTCCAGGATGCCGCCGACGGTGTAGCCGCGTGTGTCTGCCGCGTAGTCCCAGGCGCCGTTGTTGTCGATGGTCCAGTTGGTGAACTGCAAGTGACTGTCGGAACCGACCGCGTTCACGTCGAAGGTGTCAGGCAGTCCCATCTTGCCGATGCGGATTTCGAAGCGCCTCGCCGGCACGCTCGCGGCCAGGGCCAGCGGTCCCCGCTCCTGATCGACCATCTCGTCTGTCAGGCCGACGATCTGGTGGATCTCGCCCCGCGCGAGGTAAGGCTTGGAGCTGAGGTTGGGGTTGCGCACCACGTCCAGGTTCGTCTCACCGGCAAGGCCCAGCGCCTGCGAGATGCCGCGCCCGCCGGCATTCTCGAAATCGACGATAAGGTCCGTGCTGTAGCGGGAATCGGGGTGCAACTGATAGCCAAGATAGAGGGTCGCCACTTCCGACTCTTTGATCTCGAAGTCGTCGATCAGGCTGTTCGGCCCTTCATAAGGCGAGTGGAACCGTCTGTGCATCTGCGCTATGGTATTTGCCTGGCCCGAAATCCAGAAGCGCGGGTTCTCCGAATGTGGCGACATGGTGAGAAGGGGCGCCTTCTCCGGCTCGCCGACCACTGCTGGATCCGAGTTTTGCTTTAGTGGTAACGGCTGCGCGGAGGTGAGGAGAGGCGCTGGAAATGAAGATCCTTGTTCCTGAGCGGACGCGCGACAGCTTCCCGCCGAGGCCCAAAACAGGGCCAGGGCAATCGAAATGGTGAGCCGGCGCAGCATAGAATCAGAGAGAGAGGATGCATACCCCCACTGCGTATATACCATACCGGGGGAGGGTATGGTCAACCCAGGAGACCTCGCCATGGCTCATCACGAACGGGAAACCATCAAAATGGTGCAGCGGGTGCGCAAGCTGCGCGGCCAGCTCGATGCCATCGAGCGTTCTCTTACTGCCGACGCCGATTGCGGCGACCAACTGATGCTGCTTGCCGCAGTCCGCGGCGGAGTGAATAGTCTCATGGGCGAGGTCCTCGAGACCCACATTCGTTTCCACCTCGCTGACGGCAGTAAGGAGCACATCACCCCTGAATTGGCCGAAGACCTGATCGACCTGGTGCGCGCCTACCTGAAATAGACTGCCGGAGCTTCCGCGCCAATTGCGTCGCAACTCCTGACGCGATGCTAGCCGGGCAAGGGGGTCCTCAATTGTTAACCTTCGATTGATTCAGAAGCCGAGCTGCGATAGCCGGCCTTTCGCAGTCACCACGTGTGAACCGCCAGGATGGATGGCGCGCCGGTCTTGCCCTCGATCACATTGACTTTCAATACCGCCTCGATATTCCTGTTGGCGAAATTCTCCCCCAGGCGATCGCGCAGAAGCTGCATGTAATGGGGGCTGGTGGCGAACTGCGCCGCGGCCTCCGATCCGTTGCGACCGACCCCGGCCAGCGCCACTACCCAGCCGTCGATGGTTGGGTCGCGAAAGCGCGCGATGAGGGCGTAATCGTCCGCGCTGGAGTACGGCAGCGAATGGTCGCGTCTCCAAACCGTTTGGGGCTGGCTGCGGTCAACGATGGCTTCGTCCGAAGCGGGGCCAAAGTGAAAACGCAGCGGGTCGATCAGCCGCATAGTCCACTGATTGTTGTAGCCGCCGAGCAGGATCACCGAGTGCTCGCGCAGGTCGGGTAGCGCAGTGGTAGCCGAGGGCAACAGCTGCGATGATTCGCCGGACCTGTCGATCGTCAGGCCGAGCTGGTTGATCGCCGACGCAATCTGCATGGAGACAAAGGTGTAGTTAATATCGCGGCCCGCCGTGGTGGTTCCGGAATAGTTTGGCGTAGGGGCAAAGACCACGCTCCCGGTGCAGACAATCACCTGACCCTGGCCCTGGAGCACAGGCGTCCAGAACTCGTTGATTGCCGGCTGGGGCCGCAGTGCCCGGTATCCAAACCAGGATGCGCACGCCAGAAGCAATGCCGCCGCACAAGCCAGCCAGAGCCGGAAAGGAAACCGCCTCTTTTGCGCAAGCGCGGCAACATTCGCCCCGGTGGAAGCCGCAAGCCGGGTGCCGGGTGCCGAAAACTCCGGCTGATCTGGCGCTTGTGCCTGCGATCTGAGTGCGTCAACGTCCGTGGCCGCGTGGCCGTCACCTTCGGCCGGGCCATGGCCGTTTCCGGTTTCGCGCAGAAATTCCGGAATGTATGATCCCGGAGGCAGAGAGATGCGGATGCCGGGCGCATGGCCGAGCTCGGAGTAGTAGAGCAGCAGGCGTTTGCGCACCTCGCTGGCGGTATAGCGCACCACCGTGTCGGTGTTGGTGTCGTAGTCTGGGCGCCTGCCGAAAACCTCCACCCCCAGCGTCCGCTCTTTCAGCATTTCCGTGTTCCCGGTCAGCACGTGCTCCACGACATATTCGAGCAGGGCGGGATAGCGCTTGCTGTTGCAGAAGTGCGTACTGGCCAGCACCTGGCGGAGTTCGTTCAGGATGGCATCCCGGTCGACTTGTGTATCCGGATGCCAAGACGCCGGGGCTGCGTGGGTTTTGTTCATGGACTCCTCACATGATAAGGTGCCCCGGCGAGGCGTGCAACAACGTTTGGCACAGGCGATCAAACGCAGGTAAGTCATAGATTTATAGGGTCGAGCCGAATTTAGAGTGGGCCAAACAGTGAGACACTTGTCAGGCCTCGACCGGGTTCTGTTAGAACGTTGCTCGGCCTAATGATCTATACGTGCCGGTCCTATGTCCGAAAGGAAATGGGGCCCGGTCTAAATGTGGCGTGGGCACAGGCCTGGAAGTGGCGAGGTTAAGTTCTTCATTCACGCCCGTGCAATTTCGGAGTGCGAAGGGCGCATCGGGCAAATGAAATTGAGCTGGGAGCGGTGCCGCTACGCGATACAGATCCGCGCCAATAGAGAGCGGTTGTGGCATTTATCAGGCATTTGAGGAGGAGCGGGCAAATGTATACGTTCACCATATCTTTGACGCCGGCGGTCCGGAGATCCGCCGGGAAGGTCCTGGCAGCGATGGCGGCGCTAGCGTTGGCGCTTTGCGTTGCGCAGGCGGGAGCGCAAAGCGGTGCCGGGTCAATTCAAGGTACGGTGACGGATTCAACGGGCGCGGTGATTCCCTCGGCGGCAATCCACGTGGTCAACCAGGCCACCAATGTGACTACGGACGCGAGGACCAACAGCGTCGGCTTCTACCAGGTGCCGGGATTGTTCACGGGGAATTACACCATCACCGTCACTGCACCGGGCATGTCCTCTTACACGAGAACGATCGAGCTCCTGGTGAGCCAGACCGCGGTCATCAATGCAAGTCTGAAGGCAGGCGCAGTCAGTCAGCAAGTGGTGGTCACGGGGAACGCCATTCAGCTCGTGACCACCGACAACGGAACCATCACCTCCACGCTGGAAAACGCCAGGATCAATCAGCTCCCTATGAATGGCCGCGATATCGTGGCCCTGGTCCAGGAGACGACGCCCGGCTTGTCGAGCTGCTCGCAATCGTCCTCTTGCCCCAATGGCCTGTTTGGCGAGGCGATGGAGTATGTTGCCGACGGCGTCAGTCTGACCGGCCGCGAATTTGGCGGCTCGCATACCGGCGGCCAGATGCCCGATCCCGATTCGGTTCAGGAGGTCCACGTTGACACCATCGGCTCCGGCGCGCAGTACGCCACGCCCGCCACGGCCGAGATGACCACCAAGTCCGGCACCAACCAGATCCACGGCTCGGCGTTTGAGACCGCGCGCAACAACGCCTTTGGTATCGCCCGGCAGCGGCAGAATCCCTCGACCTTCGTCGCCCCTCCTTATATTCGCAATGAATTCGGAGCTTCCGCCGGCGGTCCCATCGTTATTCCGGGCCTCTATCACGGCAAGGACAAGAGCTTCTGGTTTTTCGGATACGAGCGCTATTCGCTGCGCGGTTACTCCTATGAGGATATGAAGGTCCCCACAGTGGCCATGCGGCAGGGCGATTTCAGTGGGCTCCTCAACAGCTCCAACACCCTGCAGGTGCTCTACGATCCGATGACTACACAGTACATTCCAAAGGGCAGCGCCAACGGCAAGTACGGTGCCTGGACGCGGCAGGCCTACACGGATGAGTACGGCGAGGGCGCCGGGAACCCCACTTACTGCAACGGAGATATCAACTGCATCCCCTCCGCCCTGGAGTCTCCCACAGCGAAGATCTTCAATGACATTCAGCCGCTGCCCAGCAACGGCAACAACCCGCTGGTACAGTCAAACCTCGCTGGTCCGAAACTCGGTAACAGCACCGTTCCCACGTATACGTTGCGCCTCGATCACGTATTCAATGAGAACAATCGTGCCTACATCCGCTACACCAACACCAACAACACTTATATTTTCAACCGCGATGATCCCAGCGCTGCTGCTGGATCGGTGGCAGCCGACGGACTTCCTCAGTGGGCTACCGGCATCTCCCTCGATTACACCGATCTGTTTGCCGGGGCGATCGGGTACACGCACATTTTTTCGCCTACCTTCTTCTCCGAAACTGTGGTGAGCCAGAACTGGTTTGGCGAATTCAACGCGGCAAAAGGCACGCCCAACGCCAATTTCGAAAAGCATCTTGGACTGCCCAACAACTTCGGCGAGCCGGGTTTCCCGTACATCGAAAGCATTATCAGCCCCATGGACGGCACGCAGTTCCAGTATGGCGTGACCCAGATCATCAGCGAGATCGACCAGAACTTCACTAAGACACTGCGCAAGCACCAGTTGCACTTTGGCGGCCGTTACCGGCACGAGCGCTTCGGCGAGACGCCGGATGAGTCCAAGGACACAGTGAACTTCAACGGCAACGGTACCGGCCTCGAAGATCCGACCACCAACAACAAGTACAGCAAGACTTCGAACACCGGATACGCGGATGCCGATGAGTACATTGGCAACGCTTCCAGTTACGGCGTAAACATCGAGCCGCCCTATCAGCACCTGCATGACATGGAGTTCGACGCCTACCTCCAGGACGATTACCACGTCACCACCAACCTGACCCTCAACCTGGGGCTCCGCTACGAAGCTCATCCCGCCATCTGGTCGAAATATGGCATGATGCAGAGCTTCGATTTGAAGAACGATGCCATGGTGCTGGCCGCCACGCCCGACAAATTGGTCGCAGAAGGCCTGACAACGCAGGCAGTCATCACCAACGACGAATACAACGGCATCAAGTTTGAGACGCCCGCCGAAGCCGGCATGCCTGCTAACACGCTGACCAATAACTCCGACTTTACTTTCGGCCCGCGAGTCGGCTTTGCCTGGCAGCTCCCGGCCCGGTGGGGAACGGTTCTGCGCGGCGCCTACGGCCGGTACATCTACCCTGAACCGATTCGCTCCTCGGTGGTGTTTATCAACAGAGTCACTCCGTTTACTGCCGGTTACGGCCAGAACTTTAACTCGGCCAACCAGTCGCCGGACGGTCTGACGAATTTCCAACTGCGTGCTCCGCAGACCACCGGGGCGTGGGATTCCACTACCCTGGCTACGCCGGTGATGGGCAAGAATTCTGCGAACGCCGTCAACAGCAGCACCACCACCTCGCTGCTCCCGGGCTACAGCATCGACAGCGTGAATCCGGATGATCCTCCCAACTACGTCCAGCAGACGGATTTCACCATCGAACAACCTTTGCCGGGCAATTCGGTTTTGCGGGTGAGCTATCTTTACACGCACGGCAGTAATCTCGACCAGAACTACTTGTATAACAACCATCCCTCGACCTATACCTGGGAAGTGATGACGGGGACGATTCCGCCCGCGGGAACAACGGTCGGCCTGCCAACTTATTCCGCCACCGGCGAAGGTCCGTACGACCAACTTACTTATGGCGGCGGCAGCTACCAGTTTGAAAAGAGCGGATGGTCGAACGACAACATCCTTCAAGCTAACTTCCAGCGGCTTTACCACAATAGTTTTGCTTACCAGATCGAATACAACTGGCAAAAGCCCATGCGGCTGGGCGGCAATGGTGGACGCGACAGCAATATTTATCCCATCGCGAATTACACCAGCTCCGGACCAGGCGTTGTGTCACCTTGGACGTCGACTTACGGATCGTTTATGCCGTCCATCGCTGCGCCAGCGCCTCCTGCTGCGCCCGGTGGCTTGGCTGTGAGTCCTCAAACCGGCCTACCGTATCCCTTCTACCGCGCCCTGGATCGTTACGAGAACTACATGCAAGACACCGCTATTCCGCTGCAGAAGATTCAGTTCAACGGCATCATTGATCTGCCGTTCGGCAAAGGCAAGCGCTTCCTGGGCGGAGCCAATCGGGCCATCGACGAAGCAGTGGGTGGATGGCAACTTGCCGGCGCAGGTTCAGTTACTTCGCAGGACTTCACTGTCACCGCATCCCATTACGGCCCACCAGTCCTATCCAGATTTACAAGCATAAGCATGCCATTACGGATTGCCGCAGCGGCAACTGCTACAAGGCCTACCTGTGGTTCAACGGCTATATCCCGCCCACCTCGATCTCCGGCAACACCTGCTCCTCGGGCCTGACCACGGTGGTAAGCGGCCTTCCCTCCGACTACGCACCTTATTCGACCCCGTCCGACCTGGGTTGCAGCGCGCCAACGGTACAGAAAGGCAAGCTGACGACGAATGTTGATAAATACTTCGGCGGTGAGCCGGTGAACATTACCACGACCGACGGAAACACTGCGGAGACGACTTATGCTCCGGGTCCAAGCATTTCCAGCTCCAATGTTTCGCTCAACCCGTTCTCGCATACGGTCCTCAATGGGCCCATGTACTGGTCGGCCGATGCCTCGCTCTTCAAAGTCTTCCCGGTAACGGAGAGGGTCAACCTCCGCTTCAACGTGGATGCCTTCAACGTTTTCAACGTGCAGGGATTGACGAATCCTGACGGGGGCACCGGAATCGAGCAGGTCACACCTGGCGGAGTGGGAGCTTCGTCGAAGAACTCGCCACGCCAGATACAGCTCACGCTGCGGTTGAATTTCTGACCAAACATGTTTTTCAACTAGCCTGGTAGCCCCGGCCGGAACATCGGCCGGGGCTTTTTGTCTGAGAAGAGCGGGCGGATCCGCGACTTGCGTCGTAAAGTCATTGCGACGAAATGTGAATTGATTCCATTCCCTTGAAAGTGCGTTGGGCGAGAGGACAACTGATCTCGTCCGTGAGGGCATCTTATAGGAGCCAATGCCCCAGATATTGCTAATCGGATAAATCAATTACATAGGGGCTAAGCTTTTTGGAATTAGAGCATTCTTTGGTTCTCTCGTGTTGCGCGATGCGCAACTTCTCTTTTGGAATAAGGAGGAAGCTAATTATGTCGAGTTACGCCGGCAAGAGAGTTTTGGCAGTTTTCAGTGCAGTGCTGCTGGCAGGCGCCGTAGCCATGGCGCAGGACCAGCCGGGAACGGGCGGGGGGCAGGAAAGTCCCACGCCGGGACAGCAGCAGCCAGGGGAACCTGGGCCCGGCAGCCCGAACACAACCGGCAATCCCGGCGGTTACCCGGGCGCAGGCCCGGCAGGCACGCAGGGATCGATGTCGCAATCCTTCGCCGACCAGAGCTTCGTGACCAAGACGCTGTCGAACAGCGCCGCCGAGGGCGAGATGAGCCAGATGGCCGCTCAGAAGTCGTCCAGCCCAGACGTAAAGCAATACGGTCAGAAGATGGTGAAGATTCACTCGGAGCTTTCACAGCAGTTGCAGCCGATCGCGCAGATGCTGGGAGTGAAGAGCGACCAGAAGCCGAACAAGAAGGATAAAAAGCAGATTGCGCAGCTCCAGACGCTGAACGGTTCGGCATTCGACCAGGCCTATATCAAAGCCATGGTGAACGATCAGAAGCACGATGTGAAGTCATTCAAAGACGAGGAATCCGCGGCGCAGAGCCCGACGGTGAAGAAGGCTGCGCAGATGGACGAGCCGGTGCTTTCCCAGCATCTCCAGATATTGGAGCAACTGGCGCAGACCCACAACGTCACCATTGCCAGTAAGTAACGCTTCTCGCGGATCAGCGGTCCGGCGGTGCTTCGGAGTCTCCAGTAGCCGCGGTGCAGCGGCAACAGAGTCCCGGAGCGCCGCCATGCAGTCGGGGAATCAGTAAGCTCCCGCATAATGTTGCCCGGGCGATGCAGAGCGCCCGCTCCGGCCCTGTACACTGTCTGCTGAGGTGACCGCCGAAATGCAGACCCGGATTCAGGGCACCACAATGCCCGTGCTGGAAATCCTGCTTGACCCCAACGAGAGTGTATTTTCCGAGAGCGGCGAACTGTCGTGGATGACAGCTTCCATTCAGATGATGACGCACACCCAGGCCGGCGGGGGCGGTGGGCTGTTCGGAATCATCAAGCGCGTTGCGGGCGGCGGCAGCATCTTCATGACCGAATACCGGGCGTATCAATATCCGGGCGAAGTGGCATTTGCGACCCGGCTTCCGGGACACATTGTTCCGGTGGAAGTGGGGCCGGGCACCGAGTTTCTCGTGCACCGGCACGGATTTCTCTGCGCCACACCCCAGGTGACGATAGGAGTTGGATTTCAGCAATCGCTGGGCGCAGGCATTTTCGGCGGCGACGGCTTCCTGCTGCAGAAAATTGGCGGCTACGGCATGGCGTGGCTGGAGCTTTCGGGCGAGCTGGTGGTGAGGGATCTCGCGCCCGGTGAAGTGCTGCGCGTGCATCCCGGGCATGTAGGCGCATTCCAATCCAGCGTAGGCTTTACCATCACCATGGTTCCGGGGATCAAGAACATGATCTTCGGCGGCGACGGAGTTTTCCTGGCTGTCATGACGGGCCCCGGACGCGTGTGGCTGCAGACGCTGCCGATTGCCCGGCTGGCGCACGTGATCAGCGAGTATCTGCCCCGGAACGAAGGTCCTCCGCCGACCGCCGCCGGCATTGGCGGTGGGCTGCTGGGCGGGATCGTGGGCTCGATCCTGACCGGGGATCAATAGGAGATCGGAATCCGACAGATGGTTCCGAATTTCGGCTATCGGCGCAGTTACCGCGGCGACATCGTCTTCGCCTTCGCACTGGTTGCGGTCGGCTACCTGGCGTGGCTGGCCCGCAGCGTGCTCGTGTTGCTTTATGTCAGCGCGCTTTTTGCGGTGGTGCTTGCGCCGGGAGTTCGCGCAACCGCGCGGTTGCGCATCGGGCGGTGGTGCCCCCTCAAGGGCTCGCGGGCCATTCTCTTCCTGCTGCTGGCGATTGCCGGGGCGATCGCACTTTACATTTCGCTCGCCCTTCCGCCGGTGGTGCGCGACCTGCAGGATCTCAGCACCACGATTCCGACTCGCGTCCCCGTGATACTGGCCAAAATCAAAAACCTGCCTTTTGCCGGCCAGATCAACATGGGACAGATCAGCTCTGAACTGCAGGGCTTTGCCAGCCGTGCGGCCACGTCGGTGCTTCTCTCAATCAGAAGCTGGGCTCACGGACTCGCCGATCTGGCGACGGCTGTGATTCTCACCGTCTACTTCATTCTCGAAGGCGACCAGGCCTACCAGTGGTTCCTGTCGTTTTTCCCGCCGGAGAACCGCGAACGTCTCGATGGAGTCCTGCAGCGCGCGGAGACCAGGATGGGGCGCTGGCTGGTGGGGCAGGCTTCCCTGATGCTGATTCTGGGGGTTTCCAGCACTATCGTCTACGCCCTCCTGCACGTTCGCTACGCCTATGCACTGGGCGTGCTTACCGGGTTGCTGAATATCATCCCGGTGCTGGGCTCGGCTATTTCGATCGCTCTGGCGCTGGTGATCGCGGCGGTTGATTCCTGGGGCAGAGTGCTCGGCGTGGCCATCTTCTACGTGGTTTACATCCAGGTGGAGAATTCGTATCTGACTCCGCGCATCATGCAGAGCCGGGTGCACCTGCCGGGAATTGCAGTGATCGTGGCCCTGCTCCTCGGCTTCTCCCTTGCCGGCGTGGTAGGCGCGCTGGTTTCCGTGCCTACAGCCGTGCTGGTGGCGCTGCTGCTGGAAGAGTACCTGGTCCAGAAAGACGCGCTGGCGCAGAGCTCATCGGGCGAACACGATCAGTGAAGCGCCGCTGCGCCTTTCATTTCCGCATCGACTGCAGTTTTCATCACTCCACAGCCGGCGAAGAACCGGACAAAGCTCGCCGACAGCGGTTCTGTAGGTTGTTCAGCGGGAATTCGCAAATCCGCAGACGGGGCAAATGGCCAGGATGGCGGCGCCGCTTGAGCTGTTCGCATGGCGCCGCCGCCTTGTGCACTGAGGATAAGGCTGGTGAGCTGGCGCGCCACATTCAGAGGAAAGCTTTCGGCGATGAAGACGACATTGCCGCGCGATGTGATCACTACCGGGCCCTCGTCAGTGGTGAAATCTTCTTCCGACGAGCCATTTTCATTAGAAGCGGAGTTTTGCGCGGTATTGTCGGGCGCAACGGATGAGTACTTCCGGCTGAGATTCTTGGAGTAGAGCTGCGCAAAGGCCTGTGCCGATGCTGGGTTGTGCCAGACCGAAAGATAAAAGATCGCCAGGGACTTTGTACTGTCCTGCTCTGCAGCGGTGGTGGCGCTCAGCGATTGGCCGGCCCAGTAGATTCCGCCATCCCAGGCGGAGGTAAGATCGCGCGAGGATTCCTCGCTCCCGAAGAGCTTGGTCATGATCTGAACGTCGAGCTGGCCGACCTGGCCGATGTCGTAAGGGCGGTAGAGTTTGTCCACGACAGGATGAATGTTGGGCAGCAGCGGAACGGGCGGAATGACTTTTCGTTCGTAATCGCGCGGGTTCAGGATCTCCCAGGTGGATGTGGGCGGGCGATCGAGCGCGCCGGCGAAGGCCGCGTTCTGCCCCTCGTCCATCCACACATCCTGCTCGAAGCTCAACCCTTCGCGGTAGGGAAAGAGCATGGACTCGGAAATGAGCAGAGGCGCGCGCGCCATCACGGGAGAGTCGGCGGATGCGTCCATGTGCTGCCGGATGAAGTCGAGAACCTCCGGGTCCTTGACCAGGCTTTTACCCATCGGTTTGAGCATGTAGTCCATCATGACGGCAGTGGCCTGGCCCTCGGAGACCGCATCTCGTGCGGAATCGATTTCATCCCTGGCCACGTGCTCCTGGTCGCCGGACATGGTGGTGGAGACGTCGTCCGGAGTCTGGTTGTCCCACTTGTCCAGATCTGTGTGCTGATCCTGGAGAGCATGGGTCAGCTCGTGCGCCATCACCGGCTTCTGCTCGTCCGGCTGCACCCAGTCAAGCAGGTTGATGGTCTTGGTCTTGGTGTCGTAATAGGCTTCGATCTGCTCCTTGAGCAGCGCGATGAGAAACGGCTGGAGCTCAAAATCGCGATCGAGCAGGCCGAATTTTTTAAGCACGATTTCGTCGCGCTCCATCCGTTTCGATTCCTTGTCGTCGCTGAGTTTTTTCATCAGATAGGACTGCACGGCGTCGCGCGTCGTCATCTGCCGCTTTACCGGGCTTTTGACCGGCAAGCCGGAATCGTCGGAGGAGAACTTCATGATCTGATCGACGCAGGCGAAAAGCTGCTTTGCCTGATCGGGAGTGATGTGCGTTGTGGGCTGGCCATTTTGCGGCTTTTGCGCCGAATCGTCCGGTGGCGCCGTTTCGGGTGTGTCCTGGGCGCTGGGCACGCACGGCGGAGGCACGAGCTGCGTCTTTTGCGCGGCTGCCGCGGCCGTCAATGCAATACAGAAGAGCACAGCCACGATGGACCTGCGCCCGGCCCGGTGACCCTCAGCCAATTTGCGAATCATCGCAACTCCTTCAGATTGCCCAAAAATGCGCAGCTAATCTGTCATTTCTACTTCGATTGCATCCAGTTCCCGGCTCCCGGCGCCAGCGATTTACTGCTGCCTCCGAGGCTATAATCAGGGTTGCGGTCCGGCGTTGCGTAGGTCGGTTGCTGCGCCGGGCGGTGGAGAGGTCCCCATGGCGGACGCAGGTTCTACCTTAACCATACAGCCCACGGCGCTAGTTGCACTGCTCGAATCCACGCATATTTCCCATCAGCTTACAGCCTATCGAGGCGCCTCTACCCCACGCCATTTGGACGCGCCCGAAGTGGAAACAGCGGCGTTGACGAAAGGCGTAGCCGTCCATGATTTAGGTTGGATGCGCCGCGTAGCCGTACGCGGGCTGGACCGCTTCCGCTGGCTGAGCGGCATGGTATCGAACACGGTGAACGACCTGTTCCCCAATACCGGGGCCTGGAACTTTGTATTGACGGCGCAGGGAAAAATCCAGGGCGATCTGACTGTCTGGCGGAGAGGCGAGGAATCATCGCCGGTGCGCCGAAAGCCGGAAACTTTACGGCCGGTCAGCTCCGACTCTTCGAGCGGGACGCCTTTTGCGGGGGAATCGGGTCTTGAACTCGAGATCGCGGCGGACCAGTTTGACAAGCTGCTCGCGCACTTGAACCGCTACATCATCATGGATGACGTGGAGCTGGTCCCGCTGAACGAAGAGCTGGGAAGCGAGGGGGATGCGCAAGCGGCGGTGGGTCTGACCGGGCCGCACGCCGACGAAGTGCTGGAACGCGTCGGGCTGCCGGTCTTTGCTCAGCCCATGACAGGCAAGAGCGTGGAGTGGAACGGCTGGGACCTTAGGATTCTGCGCAATCACGGGCTGCTGGCGCCGCATTACGAGTTCTTTTTGCCCGCCGCCGGATTGGCCAAGCTGTGGTCGTGCCTGCGTGCTGCCGGAGCGGATCCGGTCGGGTGTGAAGCGGTCGAAGCATTCCGGATCGCCGAAGGAATTCCTCTTTACGGAGCGGATATTTCCGATCGCGACTTACCGCAGGAGACCTCGCAGTTGCGCGCGCTGCATTTCAACAAGGGCTGCTACCTCGGCCAGGAGATCGTGGAGCGTATCCGGGCGCGCGGCAACGTGCATCGCCACCTGCGTCCACTGGAGATCTCCGGCGCAGTGCCCTCAGCGGGAACAGAGTTGACGCTGGAAGGTGCGGCGGCGGGGCAAATCACCAGCGCGGCGGAGCTGAAGCTGGCCGCCGGCACGCGCATTTTTGCCCTGGGCATGGTGAAGGCTGAGGCCGAGGCGCGCAATCAGGAGTTTCAGTTCGGGGCAGGAGAATCAGCCGGAACTGCGCGGATTCTGGACGCGCCGCCGGAATTCTAATCTGGATGGATGGGGAGATCGGTAAACCAATGAGCGATACTCCAAAGTTCGAAGTGATCGACCGCCGCAAATTCAAGGCGGAAGAAGAGCCGGAGAAGCACGAGCCGGCGCATGAGCCGGAGAAGCCGAAGGCAGCGCCTGAACCCGCCGCTGCCGGTCCGCGGCTGGTGGTGAACGAAGGCCGCAGCGAGACGGCAAAGGGCGCGACGGCCGCGGAAGACGCCGGAGATGAGTTACCTCCAGCGCCTTCGGTCGAGGAGAGCCACAAGCAGAAGGCCGACTACGACGCTTCAGCGCAGCGGATCGAAGATCTGATACGCGCGCAAAACCCGGCCATGGGCGCGCAGCCGCCGGTCACGTTCGAGCACCTGGTGCAGCAGGTTTACCTGACCGCGATGCTGCAGTTGGGTGCGGGTGTACCCGAAGGCGAGCCGGCGCGCGTGGACATTGTGGGCGCGCGGGCGAGCATCGACATGCTGGGCATTCTGGCGGAGAAGACAAAGGGCAACCTGACCCCGCAGGAAGAGAGCAGCATGCAGGCGGTTCTTTATGACGCGCGCATGGCATTCCTGGAATTGAGCAAGGTCATCAGCCTGCAGGGAGTACATCCGCCGCCGAAGCGGTGAGTCAGCTTCCAGCTTGCAACTCCTGGCATTTACTCCAATCCCTGTTTTCAGTCACAGATTGCAAGACTGCCCAGCTTCACCTGTTGCGCATCGGACCTCCGACAGATTGCGAATTACGAAAGTGGCGGAGTTAATCCTTTCGCTCGTCCTCTGAAAGCCAAGAGCTAGGAGCTAAAAGCTAGGAGCTAAAAGCTTGGAATGGACGGTTCTCTCACATTCCTGGGCACGGGGACCTCGATGGGGGTTCCTACTGTCGGGTGCGACTGCGCGGTCTGCACCTCGGCGGATCCGCGGGACCGGCGGCTGCGTCCATCCGTGATGGTGCGATGGCGCGATGCAGGCGGCCGCGAGCGGACGGTGGTCATCGATACCGGGCCCGACTTCAGGGAGCAGGCCTTGCGCGTGGGGCTCACTCACCTCGACGCGGTGCTCTATACTCACGCGCACGCCGACCACATCATGGGGATGGACGATCTGCGGCCGCTCAGTTTTGCCGTGCAGAAACATACGGGTGAGGCGATTCCGCTCTATGCCGCGTCGGAGACGGCCGAAGTACTCGAGCGAGTCTATGAATACACCTTCTCGCCGGACGCTACCTATCCGACGCGCGCCCGAGTACGGCTGGAGCGGCTGGAAAATACGACCAGAGTGCATGGAGTTGATTTTCTGCGCGTGCCGGTGCGGCATGGGGCCATGGAGATCTTTGGATTTCGCTTCGGCAATGCGGCTTATTTCACCGATGTGAGTGAAATTCCCCAATCGAGCTTTGAGCTTGTGAAAGGGGTGGATGTGCTGGTGCTTTCGGCCCTGCGTCGCAAGCCGCATCCGACCCACGCTACCCTGGAGCAGGCGGTGAGCTGGGCGCGCAGGATCGGCGCCCGGCAGACGTGGTTTACGCACATCGCGCATGATCTGGGCCACGAAGAAACCAATCGCGCATTGCCTGCGGAAATCCAACTGGCTCACGACGGGTTGAGTGTGCCCGTGACCCTATGATCGGCGAGAACGCGAGCAGCACACGTGATGCGCAAATCGCGCCCATATTTCGAGGCGTAGAGGAGCTGCATGCGGATTTCGGGCCGGCTGTGGTGGCAATCGGAAACTTCGATGGCGTCCACCGGGGGCATCGGGAGATCCTGGCAGGAGCCGTAAGGCAGGCGCGCGAGCTGGGAGCGCGGGCGGTGGCGCTTACCTTCGATCCGCACCCCGAGAAGGTGTTGCGGCCGGCGAGCGCGCCGCGGCTGATAACTCCGGCGCCGGTGCGGCTCGGGCTGCTCGCCGCTACCGGAGTGGACGCGGTGCTGCTGCTGCGCTTCGATCGTGCGCTGGCGGCGGTGGATGCCCGGGAGTTCGTGCGCAGTGTCCTTGTGGGAGCGCTGAAGGCGCGCGGTGTGCATGAAGGGCGAAGTTTCCGCTTCGGCCACGGAGCGCGCGCCGGAGTAGCGGAACTGGCCGCGTTCGGCGAGGAGTTTGGATTTGCGGTGCAGGTGCACAATGCCGTGCGCGTGCATGGGCTGGAGGTTTCGAGCTCGGCGATTCGTGCCCTGGTGGCCGAAGGCGACGTGCGGCGGCCGCGATGGATGCTCGGCCGGCCATTTGCCATTCGATCGACGCCGGCGAAAGGACGCGGAATCGGAACGCGGCTGCTGGTGCCGACAGTAAACCTGGCGCCGTATAAGGAACTGCTGCCGGCGTTCGGAGTCTATGTGACCCGGCTGTGCGTGAACGGACGCGCATTTCGGGCGGTGACGAATGTGGGCAACCGGCCGACCTTCGGCGAGGCGTCATTTGCCGTTGAATCGCACATTCTGGATTTTGAGCCTGTGGAGCTGGATGAGCAGACCCCGCTAGAGCTGGAATTTCTGCTGCGGCTGCGCGGCGAGATGACGTGGCCTTCGCCGGAAGCTCTGCGGGCGCAGATCATGACTGACGTGGCGCGGGCAAAGCGCTACTTCAGGATGAAATGAATTGCGCGGAGACTGCGCCGCCTGAGGCTTGCGCGTTTATTGCGTTGTGAACTGCGTTTTCTTGTTGGTCTTGAAACTGAATTCCGACGAGGAGATGGAGTGATTCATCTGAATGTTCGAGTAGGTGCAGACGCGCGATAACCCCTGCCCCTCGTCGAAGACCTGCTTGAGATTGACGTTTCGCGCAGGATCGATCCAGATGGTCACTTTGGAAAAGAGATTGCGCGCCTTCTGATCCTTCGGGATGAGCTGTAGCTTGTCCGTCTTCACGCCATCCACAGTCTCCTGGCCCAGGTAAGTGATCTCGAATTTATCCTGCAAATCCTTGCCGGTGGCGCCAAAGCCGAGCGAAAGGTAGCCGGCGAGATTGCCGGAATTCTGTACCTTCGTTACCTGGTTCTGCTGCGGATCGAAGAGTTGAAAGACGCCGTGAGTATAGGTGTAGACGGAGCCGTTTGGCTGGCCGTTGAACTGCTTGACGTGGGCCGCCATGCGGACTTCGCCTCCGCGATGCTCGAAGTAGATCGTGCCCGTCCGCGTGTCCGTGTTCGGCACCGGCACTGTCTGGATATCCTTTTCTTCGAAGTCGGCTGAGGCGGAGCGGAATTTCGCGGCGGAGCCGTCGAGTTGCTGCAGCACCTGTTGGAGTTTGTCCGATGTGGCAGACTTGCCTGTCGGAGACTGACCTGCGGCGAAGCTGGGCGGGGCCGGCAGCGCGAGCAGGAACAGGAGCGGGGCGGCGAAAACCAGTTTTCTTGCCACTCTGTGACCCTCGTCTTTCTATCAGATGCGCCGCAGCCGCAGGGGTCGCGGAATCCACGCCTCAGCGGTGGACCCAAATCTTCCAGGCGAGCTGGCCGTGGGAGTCGCTGATGGTTTCCCAGCGCTCCACGAAGACGGCGTCGCCGGTTACCGGCAACACGGCGGTACGCAGGGCCTGCCTGACCTCGCGCATGGAGGCGTTTTGTGGCAGGTGGACGTCGGCGGCCGAAACCGTGAGGATCATGCCGTGGCCGTCGTTGCCGACCACCTGGATGGGGTACTGCGGGCCACCGGGGCGGGAGGGCCGGGCGCCATAATGCCAGAACTGCGGCGTGACGAATATGAAGAGCAGGATCAGCGTCACCATCACGTCGTAGTGCAGGGAGCCGCGGGGATAGGTCCAGTAGAAGTAGCTCTTGAGGATCTGGCTCATGCCGCGCCCGGGCTGCTGAACCGTTCCGCTGGTGGTGGTGGCTTCCATTAACTCTCCCTGCTTATTGTATTGATGCCGCCCATGTAAGAACGCAGGATTTCCGGGATAAGAATTGTGCCGTCCGCTTGCTGGTAGTTTTCGACGATGGCTACCCAGGTGCGGCCGACCGCCAGGCCGCTGCCATTGAGGGTGTGGACGAACTCGGGCTTGGCCTTGGCGCCCTGCCCCGCTGGCCGGTAGCGGATATTGGCTCGCCGGGCCTGGAAGGCGTCAAAATTGGAGCAGGAGGAGATTTCGCGGTAGAGCCCCTGGCCGGGCAACCATACTTCGAGGTCGTAGGTCTTGGCAGAAGAGAAACCGGTGTCGCCGGTGCAAAGCAGGACGCGGCGGTAGGGCAGGTTCAGGGCTTCAAGGATCTCTTCGGCGTCGCGGGTGAGCTGCTCGTGCTGGGCGTCGGAATCCGCGGGGCGCGTAAACTTCACCAGCTCCACTTTCTGAAACTGGTGCTGGCGGATGATGCCGCGGGTATCTTTGCCTGCTGCTCCGGCCTCGGCGCGAAAGCAGGGCGTGTATGCGGTAAGCGAGATGGGCAGGCGGGCGCCGTCGAGGATCTCGTCGCGATAAAGATTGGTGACCGGGACTTCGGCGGTGGGGATGAGCCAGTGATCGCTGTCTTTGTAGTCGCCGCGTGACGCTGAATCCGCGTCGGCATCAGAGCAACGGAAAAGGTCTTCGGCGAATTTGGGCAATTGGCCGGTGCCGAAAAGCGATTTGCTGTTGACCATGAATGGCGGCAGCACCTCGGTGTAGCCGTGCTTCCGCGTGTGCATGTCGAGAAAGAACGAGATGAGTGCGCGCTCGAGGCGCGCGCCGGCGCCCATATAGACCGCGAAGCGTGCGCCGCTGAGCTTGGCCGCGCGTTCCAGGTCGAGGATGCCGAGGGACTCGCCCAGTTCCCAATGCGGCTTGGGCATGAAGTCGAATTTTGGCGGGCTGCCCCAGCTCTTGACTACGGCATTATCGGCCTCGGAGGCGCCGGTCGGGACCTCGTCGCGGGTGAGATTGGGAACCCGCGCGAGCGACTGCCGGAGTTGCTCGTCGAGCGAAGCGGCGGCGCGGTCGAGCTCGTCGAGTTTCTCTTTGAGGGTGCGCGTCTCTTCCATCAGCGCCGCCGCTTCCCCGGCTCCGTCGGGACCGGCTTTGCGGAGAGCGCCGATCTGCTGGCTCAGTTCGTTGCGGCGTGCTTTGGCCTGTTCGGCCGATGTAATGGCCTCGCGGCGACGGCGATCGAGATCCAGAAAATCGCCCAGCAGTGCGGCTGGGTCGGCTCCGCGGGCACGCAGTTTTTCTTCTACAGCGGGCAGATTTGCCCGGACAAATCCCAAGTCCAGCATGACTTACCAGTTTAAATGACCGGAAATGGCCAACCGGCAGTCTTTCCATGCAGCAATGCGGATTCTTCCTCCTCGCCCTTCAGGCTCATCTCGCGTCGGAAGAAACTCCGGCAAAGGCCCACCCGCCGGTTCTGGTAGCATCCTGAGTGGAGAAGCTTGAGAATGGGTGAATCGGAGAACATGATGGGGCTTGGCGCTCGCCGCAATGAGGACATTGCGCTCGACCTGATGAAGTTTGTTGCGGGCACCACGGGCGTGGGACGGCCGGCAGCAGCCGCGGCCGGGTTCAGCGGCTCCGCGGCGGCCAAGCCGGAGGAGCACGCGGCGCAGTTGCTGGAGCTCTATTCGCGCTGCCTGAAAGTGGTGGAAGGCAAGCCGGAGAAAGAGGCCTCGCGATAGCAGGCGAACGAGCGTTGCGGGTTGCTGTCGCCGGGGCCGGCGCGTTCGGGCGCAATCATCTGCGCGTGTTGCGCGACCCGGAGTCGGCCGGCGCAGGCGTGGAACTTGCCGCGGTGGTCGAGCCGGATGCCGCGCGCGGAGCAGAAGCGGCGGCGAAATACGGCATTCCCGTTTTTGGTTCCGTTGAAGAGTTGCTTGCAGGCGGCCTGCATCTCGATGCCGCAATCGTCGCCGTGCCCACGGTGAAGCATTGCGCGGTGGCGGGTGCGCTGCTCGATGCCGGCCTCGACGTGCTGGTGGAAAAGCCGCTGGCCGCAAATCTCGACCAAGCCGACGACCTGATTGCGCGCGCCGAACGCAGCGGAAGGATTTTGCAGCCGGGCCACCTCGAGCGGTTCAACCCGGCAGTGCTGGCGGTGGAACCGCGGTTGAAGCGGCCCATGTTTTTTGAAGCGCACCGCCTGAGCGTGTTTACGCCGCGCTCGCTTGACGTGGATGTGGTGCTCGACCTGATGATCCACGACCTTGACATCGTGCTCGCCGTCACCGATTCGCCGGTGCGCGAAGTGCGGGCGGTGGGCTTGCCGATTGTCTCGCCGCGCGTGGACATTGCCAACGTGCGGGTGGAGTTCGAGTCAGGCTGCGTGGCCAACTTCACCGCGTCGCGCGTATCGACCGAGCGGGTGCGCAAGCTGCGCTTCTTTGAACCCAGGCAGTACGTGTCGATCGACTACGCGCGCCAGGATCTGCTGGTGATCCGCATGGATGAGCGCGTGCCGGCGGAAGTTGCGGCCGCCGCGACGGGCGGACGACTTGACGCGGAAACGCTGAAAAAGCTGATGGCCGGCGGGGCAGGCGGTCCGGCGCCGGGGTTGTCGTTTGCCAAGCCGGAGGTGACGCCGGGCGAGCCGCTGCGGCTGGAGATTGAATCGTTCTTTCAATCGGTGCGCACGCGGCGCGAACCCAAGGTGACCGCGCGTCAGGGCCGCGGGGCGCTGAAGCTGGCGCTGGAGATTCAGGCGGCGATGGCGGCGCATGCGCGGCGGGCGGGGCTCAGTGATTTCTTCAGAAGCTAGTTCATAATTCTTACGTCGCAGTTCACAGTTCTCGCCTACATGCGGCAATTATCAGAGCTAGCTCGCAAACATCCAGGACGACACCGCACGAGTGGCTCATTCGGTACTAAGGTCGTGGCGCCTCTCCGGTTTTTCTTCACTTCTTAATTGCCCCAGAGTAAAGTAGCCAGAAGACGATCCTCTGTCGCTAAAAATGGGAGTCACCGTGTACGCGATCCAACATAATATCGCGTGCCTAGGAGGCGAATGTGAGTCTCAGCAGTTTCCTTCACAAGCAGTTCATCCGCGTCATCCAGTGGAACGAGAGCGAAGACGGCGTGCTGGCGTACCGATTTCCCATGCAGGACATGGAGATCGAGAATGGCGGCCAACTGACAGTGCGTGAAACGCAATTGGCAGCATTCATCAACGAAGGCCGCATTGCCGATGTTTTCGCGCCAGGGCTGCACACCCTGAACACGCGCAATCTGCCTATCCTGACGGACCTGCTGAACTGGACCAAGGATTTCGAATCGCCGTTTAAGTCCGATGTCTACTTTTTCTCGACTCGCCTGCAGATGGATCAGAAATGGGGCACGGCCACTCCGGTGACGATTCGCGACAGGGAGTTTGGCGCGGTGCGTCTGCGCGCCTACGGCACCTATGCGTACCGGATCGCGGAGCCGCGGATCTTCTTTACCAAGGTCAGTGGAACGCGCGCGGTGTACTACGTGGCCGACCTTGAGGATCAATTGCGCGCGATGATCGTCGAGCGCATGGCCGGCGCATTTGCCGATAGCAACGTGCCGTTTCTGGATATGGCATCGAACCAGTCGGCGCTGGCAGCGACGATTGCGAATGCGATGAAGCCGGGATTTGCGGCTTTGGGACTGGAGATGAGCCAGTTCGTGGTGGAGAGCGTCTCGCTACCCGATGAGTTGCAGAAGGTGATGGACCAGCGGATCGGAATGGGGATGGTGGGCGACGTGGGCCGGCTGACGCAGTTCGAGGCGGCAGAATCGCTGGAGGAAGCGGCGCAAAATCCCGGTGGAGCAGCCGGTATGGGCGTGGGACTGGGCGCGGGCGTAGCTATGGCGCAGGCGTTGATGGGGCAGTCGCGTGCGGTGGCGTCGCCGGCCGTGGAGACGGCAACAAAGTTCTGCACCGAATGCGGCAAACAGATGCCGGCGGGCGCGAAGTTCTGTCCGGACTGCGGGGCGAAGCAATGAACTGTCCTGCGTGCGGAGCTCCGATGCACCTGACCGGCGGCAACGCCAGCCTCCGTTGCGACTACTGTAAGACGGTCTTGGTGGTCGCGCCGGATGATGCGGGCGTGCAGTTCGTAGACGAAGCCGCCGAATTCTCATGCCCTCTAGATACGGCATCGCTGTGGAACGGCGTGCTGGCGCAGGTGCCGATCCGCGCATGCAAACAATGTCACGGGCTGCTGGTTACAGTGGGCGCGTTTGAAGATCTGATCGCCAACATGCGCGCCGCACATCCGGAAGAGGTTGATTCGCCGCCAGCGAACCCCGCCGACCTGAAGCGCAAAGTGATTTGCCCGAAGTGCCGTCAGACGATGGACACGCATTTCTATTTCGGCGGCGGCCACGCGGTGATTTCGACGTGCGAGAAGTGCGAGCTGCACTGGCTCGACGGCGGCGTGCTGATGCGCATTGTGCGCGCGCCGCACGACGATAACGTCACCAAGCGGCTGAACGAAGCTGAGTTGGAAATCTGAACGGGGCCGGGCAGACAGCGCTTGTCAACGCGCTGATTTCATTCCCGGCAGCCATCGGCGCACGTTATGGCAATAGGTCTCGTACTCTGTGCCGAAGGTCTTGCGCAAGGTCGGCTCCTCATAGAACACGACGATCATCTGTGCGACAGCGAGGAGCGCACATCCGTAAAGCAGCAGTGGCAGCGATTTGTAGAAGAGCGCGGCGCCGCTGAGGGCAAGCGCAGCGCCAATATACATTGGATTGCGCACGAAGCGGTACGGACCGCGAAAAACGAGGCGGCGCGGTGGATCGAATGGCGCCGGGGTGCCTTTCCCAACGAAGATGAATGTGCCCACGCACCAGAGCGCGATAGCTGTTCCTGCGGCGCAGATGGCGGCGCCTGCGATCCGCGGCCAGACAACCGCTGCAGGACGCGCGATGCCGGTCCATGACAGCAAACGCGCGGGAAGATAGACAAACAGAAATCCGATGAACAGCGATGAGTAAATCAGTGCGCGGACCATCACTAACATAACTGCCTCCCGTTTATTTACGTTGCTACAGTGCTCAGTTTTCACATAGTCTCGGCCGAGACTACGCAATGCCGAGTTCGCGGTTGACGAAGGCGACGATGTACTTCCATACCAGGTAATAGATAATCAGCGCGACTGCGAAGCCCGTTGCGGCAAACACGTAGGGCACAATAACAGCGCCGAACCATATTGCGTGTGAGCTCTCAAGCGAGAGTACGCCGAGGCTCAGGCCGACCGCGGTTCCCCCGGGAACAAGCAAAAAAGGCAGCAGCGCTCCGTGTGTTCCTGTACCCAGGTGTGTGCGCCCGTGCGATGCCAGCCAGAGCATATTCCACAGACCCCACAGCAGCGGCACCAGGGCCATGGGGAATACCAGCCCGCGCTCGATGGGAAACGGCGCGTGCAGGACCAGCCGCAAGAGGATGAACCCTGTCAGCATCAGGGGCAGGATTAGCGTAGGGACGAAGACCCCAGCGAGGAATGCGCGGAGATATGGATGGGTTTTCATGACGTGCTCCTTTCATCCGGTGCGGACGCCAGGCGATGTGGCGCCGGCTCACAGGTAATAGAGAAAAACCGGAATCGCCGTCGGAAACAGCGCGGCGAGCGCAAGCAGGCCAGCGATCAGGGCCCAATCGAACCAGGCAGGCGCTGCCGGTCGCGCGTCGAGGCGCTTGAGCAACAGCGGCCACAGGTCGCGAGCGGGCTCGGCGCCGGTATCGACGGGCGGCAACGCACGCCGCAGCAGTTCTTTCACGCGGTCTTCACAGTTTGTTTCCATGGCGTGATCCCCTGACGTTCCAGGTCCTTTCTCATCAAGCGAAGGGCGCGGAATACGCGCACTTTCACGGCGGCGACAGAGATGCCGAGGGCCTCGGCGATCTCCCTGTGCGGCTGCTCTTCAACGACGGCGAGAATGGCAGCGACGCGCAGTCGAGCAGGCAGCCGGGCGAAGGCCTGCGCAGTCTTCTGCCGAATCTCGGCACGAATGCCGGGATCGGCGGCAAACGGCGCAGCATAATCGGCGGGTAATTCCGCTGCCGGCCTTTGTGCCCGCAGCCAGTCGAGAGCGGTGTGCGTAGCGATGCGGCGCGCCCACGGTCCGAAGCCGCGCCCAGGATCAAAGCGGGCGCGGGCAGAATAGATGCGCCAGAAAGTTTCTACCGTCAGGTCCTCGGCTTCGGCGTGGTTGCGCACGATGCGGAGGATCCACGTATAGACGGCGCGCTGATGCAGCCGGAAGATTGTCTCGAAGGCGTCCGGATCGCCCTGCCGGAAGAGATCCAGGACGTTCATGGACGCATCCGGCATGCGTTCTTTCCTTTCTATCTGGATTTACGGAAGCAGCACAGGAAAGGTTACACCGGATTTGCAGTTGTTGGATTGGGCCCTCGAACTTGAGCATGCGAACGCATTCCAGTTTGCGTACGTCAGTAGGGGTAGCTACGTTTTCAATCGGGAGATCATGACCATGACTTTGGGTAAGTTTCGCGACCTTGGTGTGGCTGTGCTGGCAGGGGTGGTGGGCGGCATTGCAGGACGGATGACGGCGCCGGCAACGACAGTGCGTGCACAGGAATATTTCAGCGGAGTCAGCAACTGCGTAACCGCGGTTCCTAAATCGTGGGGTGACTTCAAAGGCGGTTCTGAATATGGTCTGGCATTTGAAGATGACAAAGGCGTAGTCCGATTTGTTCTGCACCCCAGTTGCGGCAGCATCAATTCTCCGGCTGCGCCGCCTGTTGCTCCGATCGATCTTGAAGTGCAGCGGAAGTGATGCTTGATTGATTCCGCCGATGACCAGAATCGGAAGGTGCATGCTGGTTCTGACCGGCTGACTTTGAGACGCGCCTTACTGGGATGGAGGCGGCGTGGAGTCCTCGATCAGCTGGTGCAGCTTGAGGTACACGCCGTTGGTCCAGCCGAAACCTACCTGATTGATCTTGTAGCCGGCGGTTACAGTCACGTTGGCACTGACAGCGGCAACATTGTACTTCTCAACCATGGTGCCGCCAGCGGCGAAGCCTGCCTCGATGGTGGCGGCGAAGTGGCGCGCGACGCGCAAGGCATCATCGCGGAAGCCAGTGTCTTCGAGACCTTCGATCGCGATCCAGTTGGTGGGCGCCCAGCCATAGGGATCGTCCCATTGCAGTCCGCTTTGGTAATTGCTGGTGGAGAGCCCGCCCGGACGCTCAAAAAGATTGAGCTTTGCGACCACTTGTTTTGCCTCGTCGCGCGTAGCCACGCCGGTCCAGAGCGGATAGAGAGACGTGATAAAGGCATAGTCCGAAGGCCGGTGATGGACGAAGTCGTAATCAGAAAAAACACCCTCACTGGGACGCCAGAGATACGCATGGATCGCCGAATCGCGCGCAATGGCGCGTGCGTTCCAGCGCTGTGCATCTTTGGGCATTGCGAGCAGCAGGGCAAAGTGCTCCATGTCGCGTTCGTAACGGTAGAGCAGGCAGTTTAAGTCGACGGACGCGAAATCCTCCGTTGCGCCGGAAAAAGGACCGAAGCGGAAGCTGGGATCAAACCCGGACTCGCGCATTGCGCGATCGCCGACGAAGAAGCTGCGGGAGAGACGATAGCCGTTGTACCAGGCGCGGGAACAGAGTTGGCTGGCGTTGATGTCACAACTGGTGATTTTGAGGCGTGCGGCTTGGGGGGCGTCTGGATGCTCCGGGGACTTAATGAGAAAGCCGGCGTTTGCCGGGCCGGGATGCTCGACGAGCCAGCGGACCACGTCCTGATAGTACGTGTCGACGTTGCTCATCTCGGGCACAGGGCCGGAACCGTAGTCGTAATAGCGCGCGAGACGGGTGTGGCCGGCGGCGTGCTCCGGGCGAAGCCAGTAGGAATAGTCCTTCTCTGCCAGCGTGTATGCGCGTTCGAGCCAGGCGCGTTTTTGCGCGCGTCCTTCAGGCGTGCGCGGAAAACTGGCTGGATCTTCGTATACGGCGCGGATCATCGAGGTGAGGAACGGCGGCTGCGAACGCGTGAGGTAGTAAGTGCGATTGGCGTTGAGAATTCCGCCGTAGTGCTCAATTTCGAAAAGGAAGTTATCGACGGTGCCTTTGGCGAGAGCTTCGCGATGGTCGGCTTCGAGGCCGAGGATGATGAAGTAGCTGTCCCACCCGTACATTTCGTTGAACTGGCCGCCCGGGACAACATACGGGTGGGGAAGATAGAGCAGCCCCTGCTGCGGCAGGCTGGCAGGATTGATTTCACCGATTTTCTGAATCGTGCGCGGCAGGTGCAAAACGGTCACTTTGCATTTCTGCTCCATGGCGAGCACAGCCGGCGGTGTGGGAACTTCGGCAGGCAGATAGAGGACCGGAGTCGTCGCGACTTTAACGTCGGCGAGCGAAGCGCAGTCGGTCATGGAGCGGGTCAGCGTGGTCCAGGTGCTCTGGATGTAATCGAGGATCGAAGTGGATGCGGGTGATGAGGCGGCCGGCGCGGGCTCTGCGGAAGGCGCGATTTGCGCAGGTGCTGAGGCGAGCGCGGCGAGTGCGACGAGGACTGTGACGTTAAGCTTCATGGAACTCCGCCGGGAATATGCGGGTCTTTTTGAGTATCGCATTCAGGAGCGAGCGAGGCAGCGAACCAGCGGGTCCGCGACGCAATAGGTAGAGGAAAGTTTTTCAGAGAACGAGAGAAAACCGGGAACAGTTTGCCGGTGCGCGGTGTCTACATGAGCACAGTGGTACCGATGGGGATTAACGGAGGGCCTTGAGGCCCGCTCCCCGCGCCGGCGCGCGCCGAGCGGGACAGCCGCTTTGCGCTCTCCGCCTTCCCGCCGGCGCGGCTGAAGAGAGGAAGAGGGAGGCAGGTCATGTTTGAGGATTCCACGTTTGAATCGACGGGCCGAATCCGCACGCGCAGCCGCGGCTGGATGGCGGCGACATTCACAATCAACAGCGCCGTGCTGGTGGCGCTTGCGCTGTTTCCGCTTTTGTATCCCGAAGCGCTTCCGCGAGTGGCGAACATTTTTCTGATGACGATTCCGCCGCCGCAGCAGGAACCGCCGCAACCGCCGCCACAACGGCAGCCTATGCCGAGGGTCGTGCAGGTCTCGGAAATTGTGGGGCAGAGATTGATCGCGCCCCCTGTCATTCCTCGCGACCCATATGTGCCGAATGCGCCGGAGCCGCTACAGTTGAATACCGCGGCGAATTGGGGAGATTCGCAATCGGCGGGACCTGGCATGGGTGTTTTTGGCAAACGCGGCGGAGAACCATCGGTGCGCCCGGCGCCGCAGACCAAGGCGCGTGAGTCGCAGGGCGTAATGGATGGCTATTTGGTCAACAGGTTCGTCCCGGAATATCCGCCCATAGCACGTGAAGCGCGCATCGAAGGCACGGTTGTCTTGCAGGCGACGATCTCGAAGGCGGGGACTATCGAGAATCTGCACGTGGTGAGTGGGCCGGAGATGTTGCAACGCGCGGCGATCGATGCTGTGAGCCAGTGGCGCTACCGCCCGTATCTACTGAACGGCGATCCGGTGGAGGTGGAGACGACGGTGAACGTGCAATTCACGCTGCACTAGCGAGCGAGTCAGCGAGTCAGCTGGTCAGCAACATTCGTGCGCGGCAACGGCCTTATTCTGGGCCTGGACAACTTCGGTCTACGACGAGGCATCTTGTGAAGACTGGCGCGGCGGCGGGGGAATCGGCGAGAATTGTTTTCGCGATGAAAAGAACTAGCCGCCGCGAGTTTCTTATGACTGCTTCCACCGCCATGCTTGCTACCGCTGTTTCTTCAGAATTTGCTGCAGGCGCGCACTCGCGCAAGCAGCGCGTGTTCATCGCGAGCCACACTGACGGAATTGTTGCGTATGACTGGGATCCCGCAACTGCGGAATTGACGCGAGTCGATGTGGCCGCAAAGAATCCGCTGGTGGCGTGGCTGGCTTTTTCAGACGGCAACAAGTTCATGTATTCGGCTTCGGAGCTTGAGGAATTTCAAGGCAAGCCTACCGGCGAGGTGGCGAGCTATCGCGTCGAAGGTGGTGGGGTGAAGCTGCTTTCCGCACGCAACTCGGCGGGCAAAGGAACGTGCCACGTGGCCGTGGATAATACCGGGCGAATGCTGCTTGCCGCGGATTACGTCGGCGGCAGCGCGGCGTCGTTTCGCATTGAAGACGGCAAGCTGAGCGAAGCGGTGTGGACCGAGCACTACACCGATCATGGACCGAACAAAGAGCGGCAGGAGTCGGCGCACGCGCATTTTGCGTCGTTCTCGCCGGACAACCGGTTTGCGTATATCAACGACCTCGGCGGCGACGTGATCCATATCTACAAACCAGAGCCGGCAGCGGCGCAGATGACGCACGCCGGCGTTTTTCACGGCGGACCGGGATGGGGAGCGCGCACGCTGCACTTTCATCCGAATGGGCACACTGCGTATTGCATGTATGAAATGGCTTCGAAGGTGGATGTGCTGGAGTGGCACAAGAACGACGGAAGCCTGGCGCGGGTGTCTACAATCGATCTGCTGCCGGCGGATTACCATGGGCCGACGCGCGGTTGCGATACGGTGATTACGCGCGACGGGAAGTTCGTTTATTTTGCCAACCGCGACGACAACTTCCTCTACTCGTTCAAGGCGGATTGGGAGAGCGGTGCGCTGACGCCGATGCGGCGGTCGAGCTGCGGAGGAAAGACGCCGCGGAACTTCACGCTCGACCCGACGGAGCGGTGGATGCTGGTGGCGAACCAGGACTCGAACAAGTTAAGCGTGTTTGCGCGCAATGCGGAGACCGGCGAGCTGGCGGAGGAAGGGAAGAGCTACGCGGCAAATACTCCGATGCGTATTCTGTTCTTGTAAAACTGTGAAACTGTAAAACTGTGAAGCTCGGAGTTTATCCAAGCCCCTTGTTTCGTGGCGTTTACCGTAAGCCGCACAGTTTTACAGTTTTACAACTGAAAATCAGAAGGGGCTTTTTCCGCCTGCCAGGGGCATATGGGAACAGCCGGAACGAGCGCGCGCTCCGCATGTTTGCTGGTGAAAATGAATTGGCCTCGGTTTTTTGCATTCCTGCTCCCGTAAAGTTGCAGCGCCAGAATCGCCGCTGACGGAACTTGAGCGTCAGACAGTTTCTCTGTGCGATCGAGTTCACGGTGAATTGTGGTTCGGCAGAGAGGATGAGATCGGGCGGTGGCTTTTGCCGGCACCGGATGTCGAGTGGTCTGCCTGTATTTATTGTCCTCCACTTTGCGTAATTATCGGCAAAGTGGAAGTCATTGAAATCAGGCGACTTGCGAAGTTTTCCACTTGACAGAAAATTCCGAGGAGAAGCAATTTCGGGCAAGAGCCGCCATTTTACGGCCGGCGAGCGTGATGCAGGTCCGGCGTATCGCGCGGCAGAGTCGGCCCAAAAAGGCGACGTCGTACTGGATGACGCCGCCTTCTTGTGGCGCTTAGAACTGCATCTTCAATGCCAGTTGTCCGATGCGCGGCGACCCGGCGCCGCTGATTTGTCCGAAACCGGAGCTACTCACGCTGGCCGTCGGATTGTTCAGGTTGGTGTGGTTGAATACGTTAAAGAACTCGGCACGAAACTGGAAGGCGAACTGCTCTTTGATGGGGAAGTTCTTGAACAATCCCATGTCCCAGCCGAAGAGCCCCGGGCCACGGAAGCTGTTCTTGGCCACCGACCCAAAATTTCCGGCTGTGGGCTTGGTAAATGCATTCAGGTTGAGCCAATTTTCGCAGTGCGCAGACGAAGTTGCGCACGCCCCGTGTTTATACGGATCGACGCCCGCAACCTGGACGGCGCGATCGTGATTCAGGCCGGTCTGCGATATGTCCTGTCCGGCAAGTGCGGTGAAGGGACCGCCGCTCTGAACGGTCATGATCCCGGTATGCTCCCAGCCGCCCGCCACCAAGCGCAAAAGTGCGTTTGAACCGGTGAGCGCCGGCAGTTTCCATACATAAGAGGTCACGAGCCGATGCCGGTAGTCGAAGTCCGACGGGCCGTAGTCGAAGGCGTGACGATTGGGATATGTCCATGGCAATGCCGATGCCGAGTCGGCGCCAATGTCGTTGTTGTTGCCGCCCTGGGGCACGTCATCGAGCGCTTTGGAGTAGGTATAAGCCACGTTGAGGGTCAAGTGCTGCGCCATGGCTTTCTTGAGTGTGGCCTCCAGCGCGTTGAAGTTTCCGTTCACGTCCTGGCCATCCATCGAAATGGACCCGAAGCAAGTAGTGGATCCGGAGCAGGACGCAAACATGCGGCGCTGATCGACAGTCAGCTTGCTGCCCGGTATGTAATGCGCAGGATTCAGCTCGATGGTTTCCTTCTGGTGGCGTGATGCGGCCCCAACGTAGGCCAACTGCAGCATCCAGTTGGACGCAAGCTGCTGCTCGACCGCGAGGTCCCACTGGTAGGTTACCGGAACCTTGTATTTTTGCGACGGGTCGTAGGTGATAACGAGCAGCGGAAGCGAAAACTTCGTGTCGGGCGCAGGCGGATAGGTGAATGGGAACGGATAATACCCGGTGTAACCAGTCAGCGGCGCGCTGAACGGCCCGGGAGGAGGCGTGAGCGTCACCTGAGGACTGAACGGCGAGATATCCGCGAATCGGTTGTTGATCACTCCGGGGGTCTGCGTGTCAAAGAACAAGCCGGCGCCTCCGCGAAGGCTTGTCTTGCCGTTGCCGAACACGTTGTACCCGAATCCGACGCGCGGAGCGAAGTCATTATAGGTGCCAGTTACCCCCTCAAACGGCATCCCCGGATCGCCTGGGAACAGCACTCCCGGAGGGGCGTTGGGATATTTTTGCGATCGGGTGCCGGCGTTGAAGTTGGAGATACGGAATTGTTCTACGCGGCCTTTGATTTCTTTCCAGGGAAAGTACGGCTCGTAGCGCAGCCCATAGTTCAAGGTCAGTCGCTGTGTGGCATGGAAGCTGTCGTTGAAATAGAAGCTCCAGAAGTTGTTGCGGTTGTTCTTGTACTCGCCGTATCCCTGAGTGAAAGCGTTGAGATACCCCAACATGAAGCTGGCAATCTGGTTGTTCGTCGTCGTGGCGTTGAAAGTGAACTGCCCCTGCGCCAGGTAGAGATCGCCGAGGTCGACCGAGGAGTGACCGTAGGTGACGCCAAGATCGAGGTTGTGCCGCCCGATGACCCAGCTCAGATTGTCCTCGGCGCCAGTGTTGCGGCTGTTGAAGGGCCCCTTGGCGCCGCCATTAATAGCGAACGAGCCACTGATGTTGATGTTCTGAATCCACTTGTCGGTGGGAAGCCACAGACCGGTCACGCCGACAGTTGCGGCATTAGGCGAGTCGGCGGCGAAATACTTGTCGGTGGGAACGTCTGACAGTGTAAAGCTGGCCTGGTTCAGCAGATGCACGCCGAAGGTGTGCGTCTCCTGCACCATCACATTGCTGATGGGCTGGTTGTATCCGGCGGTATATCCCAGCAGATTGCCCTTGGGATTCTGCGGTACATAGACGATATGGTCGCGGTAATACCGGCCGACAAGGTTGTCCCTGCTGCCCAGCTTGTGATCGACACGAATCACGTATTGATTGATGTTCTGTACCTTAGGATTCGTGTAGAAGACCTGGCCGGTGCCGCCGACCTGAGGAAGATAGCTCTTCCCGATGTTCAGCGCCGCCTGGTCCAGCCGATTGGTCGGGATGATATTGGTGATGGTGCCGCTGCAGTTCCCTGCGGTGCCGGTTTGGCCGAATCCGCAACCCGTTGTCGGATCGACGATATTTACGACCTTGCCATACGGGTTATTCGAATTTACCGTCAGCAGTGCTGAAAAATCCCCGCCCAACTCGGCTGTAGTGGGAACAAATGCGCTTGCTGCGCTCTGGTCACGGTAGCGCTCGCCCTGGTAGCCAAAGAAAAAGAAGGTGCGGTCGCGACCAGAGTAAAGATGCGGAATGGTAACCGGGCCGCCGACGGTGCCGCCAAACTGGTTGCGCTTGATCTGGTCGACGCTGTTGGAGAAGTACGGGCGCGCATTGAAGACCGGATTGCGCACGAACTCGAAGAGGTCTCCGTGGAACTGGTTGGCGCCGCTCTTGGTGACCACGTTGACCACGCCTCCGGCATTTCCGCCATAGCGAGCACTGTAATTGTTCGTCTGCACGCTGAATTCCTGCAGCGCGTCAGGGAACGGAAAGGGAACATTGACGTTGTAGTACTGGTTGAGGAACATGGCGCCGTCAAGATCGTAGCTGGTCTGGTTATTGCGCGATCCATTGACGTTGACGTTCGTTGACCCCGGCGGCGACCCCTGGCTGGTGACGGTGCTGACGGAGACGCTGCTCACGCCGGGAATCAGCTGCATCGTCTCAACGGCGTTGCGGCCGTTGAGAGGGAGCTCAACCATGCGCTCGTGCTCGATGACATGGCTGAGGGTCTGGGTCGTGGTGTTCACCAGCGGCGGCGCCTCGTTCACGACCACGCTTTGTTCCGCAGAGCCCACCTGAAGATTCAGGTCGACGGTCGCGGCCTGGTTGGCGAGCAGCAATACGTTTTCCTGTACGAATTTCCGGAAACCTGCCGCTTCGACCGTGAGCGAGTATTTCGTGGGCCGCAAATTGGGAATGACGTAGTGCCCACTCGAATCGGTAACCGCGGCACGCGAAAAACTCGTCTCCGTTTCTGTCGCCGTCACCTTCGCCCCGGCAACCAGTGCGCCGGAGGGGTCGGTGATGGTGCCGCTGATTGTGCCGAACGCCTGTCCGCGAGCCGGCAATGTCGCAAACCCCAGGAGAAAAACGACGGCGAGAGCGGCCCAGAGCCGGGGTAGCGGCACCAGGACTGAATGCAAGTTTTGGGAAAAGAATTGCTTACGCGTGTTGGTTTGGCGTGATGCGAAGGGAATGCTTCCAGCACGCCCCCATGGCCCAGACGAGGAACGACGGACGGTTCTCCTTATCATGGTCATCCTCCTTTTCGCGAGCCTGACCCCGCTGCTGAAATGGAGCGTGTACGTTCACGCGCGATGATGGCAGCTACTGGTGTCGATGTCAACAGATTTCGATTGATTATGTGATGCGTAACATACCCGTTCAAGGTGCAGCGATCGGGGAATACATCTGGAATACCGAGGATCAGCCATGTGCCCTAAAAAACAGAGAGATTCCTCGAACTTGGCGTCAAAATTTTCGGCGAGTGCGTGGGTTCACGGCTCCCATTGAATCCTGTCTCCGGGCAGAAGGAGGAGTTCGCTGGCGCCACTGGAGGTTCGCGGGAACTCGATTTCGGCATAGTGGCCGCGGCTCAGTCGCCGATATACACGGGCGGACTGCAGCGCCTGGGCCTGCTGCGTGGGTGGGATGGATCGCAAGACAGCGCCGAATGGCGACCCAAAGGGAAAGGAGGCTCTTCGGCCGTTTATTCGGATGGTGGAGAAGAGGCTCAGGGCGTCGCGGGGAAAGCTGATGCATACGGTGTCGTGGTAATCGACACACGCCGCGGGATCTTTTCCAAGAATGAGGCTGGAAACCGAATCGAGATCGCTGTCATTCGAGGCGCCGATGAGAATGGCGTCAGAGGCCCGGTGGTTTGCGGAGAAACCTTTAAGTAACAGCCGCAAGGATTGTGCCGCGGCGAATCGTTGGGAGAGAGCAAAGAAGTCCTTTGCTTCTGATGCGGGCCTGATGTTGATGCCGCCCTGATTTTTTTGTGCGAGTTTTAACCGGACGCCTTCGCCGCGACGAGAGACAACATCGTAGCTGGCGAGCAGCATGCGGAAGGCGCTCCTCGACGGGCTGTTCGATTTTGCGGGAGCGAGAATCTGCTGGAGCCGGACCTCCATTCCGGGCGCCAGATCGATGGATGCCATACCGCGTTCGGAATAGAAGAAGGAAGGGACCTGATTTGCGGGCAGGGGAATGCGCTGCGCAATGGATGACCGAATCTGGAGGGCGGTAAGGGCAGCGGGAAAGCAGCCATTCTTTTTCAAGCGCGCCAGTTGGAGGGTGAACTTGCTCCACTGCGCGTCGATATCGAATTCGCCGGCGAGCGTATTCCAGCCGGCAAGGCTGGGGCCGCGAAGGACCCAGCGCCGCAAATCCGAGGATGATGCCGGATGGAGAGTGAAAACTTCGCCATCGATGTCACATGGAGAGCTTGCCGGGTGCTTAGCGCCGGCGGAGCTACCAGGAAGGATGATGATGGATGTCTGGGATTCACCTTGATTGGTAATTCGGCCTCCAGTGGGGACGAGCATGGGAGCGCCGTTTTTGTCTGTGATGCGGTAGCTATATTCCTTAGTGATTTTCTTTTGTAAACAGCCTGAGCAGCAGAAAAGGATGGCGCAGAGCGAGGCGCTGGAGATTACCGTACTTTGAGGAGGCATGCGAAGCGGTTTCATCGAGGCAGTAGACATTCTACTGCAAAGGGCTCGCGAAATGTCCACATGGTTGCCGCCAGCGGCCGTGCTGTAGACAATCTACTGCCGCAGGAGTAGAGTGTCTGCATCATGGCACGCGCTGGGCAAACATATCAGAATCGGATTGAGCTTTTCCAGGGGACGCTGGACATGCTGGTGCTGCAGACTCTGCAACGCGGGCCGTTGCACGGAATGGGAAACGATGGCGGCGGCGATTGCCGAGATTCTGGGGGCCAATGCCTGAACGGAGTTCGTGATGTCGTTTGTGAGCCGCATCTTCCGCTATGAATCGCGCAAGCGGGATCTGGAAGCGGAGCTCGAGTCGCATCTGCGCATGGCGGTCGCGGATCGGGCGGCGCGCGGAGAGAAACCGGACGAGGCGCGCGCTGCGGCACTGCGCGAGCTGGGCAATTTACCGCTGATCGAGGATGTGACGCGCGGGACGTGGGGATGGCTGCGGCTGGAACGGCTGCTTCAGGACCTGGGGTACGGGTTCCGGCAGATGCGGCGTTCGCCGGGATTCGCGGTGACGGTGATCGGCACCCTGGCGTTGGGCATTGGCGCGGCGGCGGCGATGTTCACGGTGGTGGATCATGTGCTGCTGCGGCCGATCCCCTATCGAGATGCGGGGCGGCTGGTGGTGATTCGGGAACACGGAACCAAGGAGCGGGAACCGCGCGGCACGCCCTGGCTTGATATTGAGGAGTGGATGGCGCAGAGCCATTCGTTCAGCCAGATTGGTTTTTTTAACGGGATGGCCGGGCGGAATTTTCTGGAAGGAAGCAGCGGCGCGATGCAGGTGGCGGGTATGGCCGTCAGCCCCAATCTCTTTTCCATCATTGGCGTGAGTCCGGCGCTGGGCCGCGATTTTCTTCAGGAGCCGGTGAGTGCGGGGCCGGGCAAGAATGCAGGCACAGTGATTCTGAGCGATGCTGCGTGGAAGGAGGCCTATGGCGGCGATGCTAAAGTCCTGGGCCAGAGCGTGAGGATCAACGATAAATCGTATGTTGTGGTCGGCGTGATGCCGCCGGGGTTTGAGATGCCAATTGGCGCCACGATTCCGCAGGTGTGGACGACGGTCGCGCTGGGTGGCGAAGACCGGAAGCGCTGGTACGATTCGCCGGACTACACGGTGATTGCGCGGCTGCGCCGCGGCGTGAGCATCAGGACGGCGGCGGCGGAGATGAGCACGATTCAAAGGCGGCTAGCGCCGGCTTACACCGATCCGCGGGTTCGCGAGCAGCGGTCGGATGCGGAAGTCGAGTCGTATGCCGATTCGCTGGTTGCGGCGGATATCAGGAAGGCGCTGCTGGCGCTGTTGGCGGCGGCAGGGGTGCTGTGGCTGATTGCCAGCGTGAATGCGACGAATCTGCTGCTGGCGCGGGGTGCGGCGCGGCAGCGGGAGATTGCCATGCGCGGGGCGCTGGGGGCGAGCCGGTCGCGCATTCTGCAGCAGTTCCTGGTGGAGGGACTGTTCCTGAGCGGGATAGCGGCGGTGTTGGGCACGGGGCTGGCGCTGGGCGCGGTACGGCTGGTGCGGAATGTGAAGCCGGCGCACTTGAACGTTGATCTTTCCGCACACGTGAACGTGACGATACTGGCGGCGTTGTGCGGGTTGACGCTTTTGACTGCGCTGGTGTCGTCGGCGTGGCCGGCAGTAGTGGCTGTGCGTGCGCCGATTGAGCCGGCGCTGAAGCAGGGAGGGGCGCAGACGGGCACGGGGCGGCGGCACAATCGCGTGCGCAGTGTTCTGGTGATATGTGAAGTGGCGATGTCGCTGGCGCTGCTGGTGGCCTGCGGGCTGTTGCTGCGGACGATTTATACGCTGCGTCACGTGCCGCTGGGATATCGGACAGATCACATTTTGGTAGCGCACCTGGCCATTCCTTCGTACCGCTACTCGGGCAAGAACATGGTGGTGGATTTGTATCAGCCGCTGCTCGCGCGCGTGCAGCATATGCACGGAGTGGAGGCTGCGGGATTGATGTCGGAAGTGCCGCTGGGGCAGACATTCAATATCGCGCTGACACTGGAGATGAACGGTAAAAGCTCGACCGCAATGCTGAAGCCAGTGAGCCCTGACATTCAGAGGATTTTTGGATTCAGGATGGTCGCGGGGCGTTTCTTCAACGACGGGGATACGGCGACTTCGCAGCCGGTGGTGGTGGTGAATCTGGCCTATGCGCGGCTGCATTCGCCCAATCCGCACGACCCCGCGGCCATTCTAGGGCAGAGCTTCATGAATCTGCGCAAGGATGGGTCGAAGACAAAGGTCATCGGCATCATTGATGACGCGCGGCAGGCGAAGATCGGCGAGCCGTCGCAGCCGGAGGTGGAGATTTGCATTCCGCAGTTGTCTCCGCAGAGCGGGTTCTATCAGCCGTCGACAATTGCGATGGACCTGGCGGTGCGCACGGAGCGGCAGCCGGAGTCGATGATTGGGGATTTGCGCTCGGTGTTGGGTCAGGCAAGCCCGGAACTTGCGCATGCCACATTCAACACCATGGACGAGGTGGTGGAAGATTCGTATGGAAGCCAGCGGCTGGCGGCGCATCTGCTGGAGATTTTCGGCGGGGCGGCGCTGCTGCTGTCGGTTGCGGGGCTTTACGGATTGCTGGCGTGGGTGGTGGCGCAGCGCACGCGTGAGATGGGGGTTCGCATTGCGCTGGGTGCGCGGCGCGGGAATCTGTTATGGCTGGTGATGCGGGAAGCGGTCATTATGCTGCTGGCCGGAGCGACGGCAGGGACTGCGCTGGCGTGGATATCATCGCGCTTGGTTGGCAGCTATCTCTACGGCGTGAGGGCGCATGACGGGTGGACGCTGGCGGGGGCCGCGGCGCTGCTGTGCGCGTGTGGGATGATAGCAGCATACGTGCCGGCGCGGCGAGCGGCGAAAGTGGATCCGATGGTAGCGCTGCGCGCGGAGTAAGAGTTCGCAGTTCATCGTTCAAATTCTGATTCTGAACTGCGATCCTGCGCGCGGGGATAGTCGCGATTCAGGCGTGAAGCAGATTTGGAGGCATGAGATGGCTACTGGTACTGCAGCCAATCCGTATGCGAATTTTCTTGGAGCGGACGATCCCGTGGAGGTGATCGCGGCGACTGCCGAGCGTCTTGAGGAGTTGGCGCGAAAGATCGGACCGGGACGCATGAGTGTTGCGCCGGCGCCGGGGAAGTGGAGCGCGCGCGAGATTTTTTGCCACCTGGCCGATGCGGAGATTGCGTTTGGCTTTCGGTTACGGCAGACCTTGGCGGAAGAGAACCATACTATCCAGCCGTGGGACCAGGAGAAGTGGGCTCCTGTGTATGACGCTTACGCTGCTGAGGAGGCGCTGGCCACATTTCGTGCACTGCGCGGATGGAATGTTGCGCTGATTCGTGCAGCGCTACCGGAATCGGGCGACAAGCCGGCTTACCATCCCGAACGCGGGGCGATGACGTTTCGCACGATTGTAGAAACTATGGCTGGTCACGATCGCAACCACCTGGGTCAGGTGGAACGGATTGCGATGGCTTGAGAACAGTTCGCAGCCCACAGCTTACAGACTTCGGGTCTGGAGGGAAGCGATTTGATGCATATAACTACTCCTTCGATCTGGACTTGGTTTTCCGTTTCGGCCTGGCCGCGAGGTTTTTCAGGCGGCGCGCATTGCGGCGGACGTGCTTCATTTTTTCCTTGGCTTTTTTCTGAGCCGGGGTAACATCGCGGCCCCAGACCTGGTGCCCGCGGCCGCCTTTCTCATATTGGAAATAGCCGCCGGGCCGGACGCCGAATGGGCGGAGGGGAAGACCGAGATAGTTGGTTTTGCCACTGCCTCCGGAGAGGCCGAAGTAGCTTTTGCCGACGAAGTTCGAAACCAGCACATTTTCGATTTTGTAGTTGTCGCCCTGGGTTGGATCACAGACTTCGAGATCGTAGTAGACTGTGCCGGAAACGCCCTTCGGAGCAGGGCCGGTCACGGTCATCGCGGCGTCTGGGTCGCCCAGCAACTCGAGGACTTCATGGGACAGGGTGACGGTCCAGGGCTCGTTGGCTTGCCCACAGATATCGAGATAGACGAAGCCATAGGGGACTTTCTTGTTGTTGGCGGCGTGATAGCCATAGGCTCCGCTGACGCCGATGGTGGGGTCTTCCGATGAATCGCCGAGATAGATCATGGCGTCGGCGTCTTTCTGGATAGGAGCTTTTTTGTTGCCCAACGGCAGACAAATGGACTTGAGGCTGGCGTTGATGTTCCATTCGGGACAGAAATGCTCGGCAACCTGTTTGGCTATGGCATCGACGGTCGCCTGAAATTCGGCTTGCGCAACTTTTGTGGAAACGTTCGCGAGTGTGAGGTTCATGGCTATATCTCCGGAGGGCGAGAGTACACGGCATCGCTGAGAAGTTGATCGAAATGTCCGATGTTCGAGGAAGGTGAGATTGGAGACAACGGTAGCGGCAATTGTTTCTTGCGTCAAGAGAGGATTACGGGAACCTCATTCAAGATGGATTTTGATCGGCAGCAGATAGGTGAAGCCGGTGAGGATCTCCCATCGAGTGGAGGTTGTGGTGAGTCCGCGATTAAAACCGGCATCGAAGACAAGATTTTTTCTGGCGTTGTAGTTGACGGCCCACAGATTGCCCACCGCATTGCTGCGCAGCAGAGGCTGCGTGAAATGCCAGATCTCGCCAGCGATGCCGAAGTTTTCTCCGAGGCCGTGGGAGATGGAGAGAGTTTGCCCGTACTGGGCGCGGCGAACGCCCGCGTCACTGACCTGTTCATTGAAGATGTAGTTGGTGTCGTAGTGAAAGCCTTTGACGTCGGCGCTGACGAGGAAGAGCGCCGAATTGCTGGCGCTGCCGATGTCGGGCGTTCCTCCGCTGAAGACGTCGCGGAAATAACTGAGCGCGAGTGTGGGGCGCGGTCCCTCGCCGGGATGGATGATTCCCTGGGCACCGAGGGTGATGTCGCCGGTGCCGTTCTGGGGCTGGGTGTCGGAGTGGATGTAGGGGCCGGTGCCGGCGAGGAACTCAAGCCGGGGAAATAAGGTGAATTTGGTTACCTCTCCCAGGCTCTGCTGGGAGGAGAACTCGGGCGAGTGCCAGGCGGCGAGAAGGCCGGTTTCGAATTGCAGGTAGCCGACGGGCGTGAGCGTTGCCGGTGTAGAGACGGTGGGCCTGCCGGGATTGGCGGTGGGGATGTTCTGTTGCGGCGGGGCGGACTGGGCGGACTGCTGCTGATTGCCGGCGCCGGTTTGAGCGGATGCGCTTAGCGGGAAGGTAAACGACGCGAAGGCGGCCACAAAGACGAGTGCCGGCCCGGAGAAACATTTGAGCAGAAACCGTTCTAGAGGTTGTTTCATGGGTTGGCAGGTGAGCCCGAGCTGTCCGCCGGGTAAGCCGATTTTAACTCGACACTGAAGATGACGGAGCCGGCCAGAGTAAGGCACGTTTCGAAGTGAGCTAGGAATTGCTCAGGACGATGCCCATAAAGCCCTTGGTGAGATCGTTCCTGCATTCGTAGGTTTTCTGAACGGGATCGACCTCCCAGGCGAACTTGTTCGGGCCGACTGCGGCATCTACTTCCACGTGGCCGTTGAGCAGCATCCGGGTTTCGACTTCGATCTCGGCGTCGATGTTTCTTTCTGTTTTGATCATCATTTGGAGGGCTTCGAGGAAGCTCCAGATGGAGCGGGGGGTCGCCTGATTCAACAACCACGACTTTGCCTGGAGCTCGGGGCTCTGTTTACCGGCGTTGGCAAGGGCTTCGGCAAGAGCCGGTATTTCCGGATCGCGGGGGCCGCGCAGGATCTGAAGCAGATTTGTGGAGTAATCCCTGATCTGGCATTCCCCTTCCCGGAGCGCCTTTTCAAAAAAGGCAATGTTCTCCTGGAAGCCTTCCTGCTGCGGCCAGATCTCGTGGCTTTGGTGAAGATAAGGAAGAGCGGTAGAGAGCTTCTCGCGCATCTGCAGTTTGGAATGGAGAATGTACGAACCGCCTATCATGCGGTAGAGGGTAGCCCAGATCGGCCGATTGTTCTGGCAGTATTCAGGATCACCTTCAGCCTTTTGCAAAATTACAAGGAGCTGAGGTATCACATCTTCGCCACTGAACGAGGCTCGCGGCCATATTTCCAATTTAGCCTCGAAAGCCGCTGTCTCCCTGGCAATCTGATCGGCTAGTTTCTGTTTTTCCAGGGCGGCGGTTATGCCAGAGAGCGGCGTCGGCTTCTTTGCCTCCTCAAGATGAGCGAGTTTGTCCTCGACCTTCTCCACGATGACGAGATTGCCGGCGACTTGAATATTGTCGCCGCCAATCATGTCACGGGCATTGATCGTGGAATCTTTCGCAGCGATTCCACCACTTTGACCCAGGGATGCATTTTCGTTTGGCATGGCGCGCAATCCTCCGGTGCTGCTCGGTTGAAACGTTCATCAGCTCACTGGGCCTGAAGCAAATGTGTGCGTGTTCCTTTGGGAAGCCGTTTCCGCCGGTCTACTTACCTTGAAGCTTGTTCAAGACCCAGGTGGTTACCGGGCCGGCAATACCGGCAAGAACAGGAGTTCCGAAGGCGCCGGCAATCGCAGCCGCGGCACTGGGGACGAGTTCCACAAGGTGATCAACCAGCTTCGCCATGGTTCCGTCGTTCGCATCTTTGCCTTTGGCGATTTCATGTTTCAGCGCGCTCACGTCGCTGGCAGCTTCGGCCTGATGTTCAGGTTTAGCGGCGGCGACGGCATCGAGGAGCGGACGGAATAGTTGGTCAATCTGCGCCGGGGAAACGCCGATTTTGATGTTGGGGCCGCCGACAATGTCGCCTTGAACATTCACCTGGCTGCCAACGATAGAGACGCCACCACTTTGTCCGCCTGGTTTATCGTCCATTACCGATACCTCCGAGTTTCGACTGTGCCGGGAACTGCCGGGAAAACATCGCGGAACGGGACGAGGCAAAATCGCTACAAGCGTCGGCTGAGAACTTCAAGATCAGCCACGCACGTCGCCGGCTGCAGGAGATTCACGAGACGCCGGTCTGTGACGTTCACGAGTTGATGCTGCGCACCGTAGCGCGTGTGAAAGGGAGCCCCGCGAATTAGGTTGAGTCGGCTCTGAAGGAAAACCCGCGGGCCATATCACCAGCGTGACGGTTCTCGGCATCACGATTGATTTGCAGGCACGATAGCACGGAATCGCCTCGCATACAACAACGAAGCAGGCAGCGAAGCAGGCTTTCCCCGGCGAAGTGAGAGGGGCGGCTTAGATGCCGGCGAGGGCGGGGGTGGGAGCGACGACGATGGTGGGGACTTCTTCTTTGGCCGGGGCTTGGGCGGGGATGTGGGCGAGTTCCCAGGCGGAGCGGTCGCGGAGGAGGCGGGAGACCAGGGCGGTGTGCATGGCATGGCCGGCGCGCTCGGCGACGACGTGGCCTTCGATGCGATGGCCGGCGAGAGCGAGATCGCCGATGAGGTCAAGGATTTTGTGGCGGACGTACTCGTCGCTAAAGCGGAGTGGCCCGTTTTCCGGGCCCTTGGGGCCGAGGACGATGATGTTTTCAGGGGAGGCGCCGCGGATGAGGCCCATCTCGCGCATCTGCTGCTCGAGGGCGCGATAGCCGAAGGTGCGGGCGGGGGCGATGGCGGCGCCGTAGGTTTCAGCGGCGAGATCGATGGCCGCACGCTGGCGTCCGACCGGGGCGGGAAAGTCGATGGTGTAGTCGATGGAATAGCCGGAGCCAGGATAGACGCCGATGAATTTTTTGCCTTCGCGGACTTCGACGGGGCGGAGGACGCGGATGGACTGGCGGCGGCGGCGCTGGGTGCGGATGCCGGCGCCGATGATGGCTTCGACGTAGGGCTGGGCGCTGCCGTCGAGGATGGGGAGCTCGAGGTTGTCGAGCTCGACGATGACGTTGTCGATGCCCATGCCGATGAGGGCGGAGAGCAGGTGCTCGGTGGTGGAGATGAGCACGCCCTGGCGCATGAGGCTGGTGGCGTAGCTGACCTTAGCGACGTTGCGGCCGATGGCGGGAATTTCGAAGTTGTCGAGATCGGTGCGTCGGAAGACAATGCCAGAACCGGCGGGCGCGGGCAGGAGCTTCATGGTGACCGGGGCGCCGGAATGAAGACCTATCCCGGTGAACTCAAGGGGCGCTGCGATGGCCTGTTCCAGATGGGCAGAAGACACCAAGTTGATAGCCACTCCGGTGGGGTAAGGTATTGAATGCTTCCCCAGATTAGACGGGAAAAGGGGAACCTGCAGTGTGGCATTTTTACCACACTTTGTGACAGGACGGTCATCTTTTACGGGCTAAGCAAAGGCTTTTGAGGGATTTGTTCCGCGCAGCGGAATTCAGGATGGGGAGGAATCATTTTGTGGAGCAGCAGCGGTTTGGGGCAGTCTTTCAGGCGCTGAAAATGTAGTACTGCAGAGATAACGGTGCGGGGAACGGAGAAGAAGACAGCGAGCATCTGACAGTGGATGATGTCTTGGGCAATGTGGATTGACGATCTTGCGTGGGCTTATCTGAGCCTTTGTTTCCTGTGTTCTGCGGCAATAGTTGCGCTCGAGATCTGGCGGCCGCAAAAGATGATGGTGATGAACCTGGTCTGGCCGATCACGGCCTTGTATTTAGGGCCGCTGGCTTTGGAGTGGTATTTGAGGTCGGGGCGGAAGGGGACGACGGCTTATCATGCGAGGCTGATGGAGCAGGCTCGGCGAGAACTCGCGCTTGAGCGGCTGGTAAGAAGGCCGGAAGAGCCGGCGAAGAGCGCAGGTCAAGCTGGAGCTTCGCGCGAGCAGGTGGCGGTGGGAGTTTCGCATTGCGGGGCGGGTTGCACGCTGGGCGATATAGCCGGAGAGTGGTGGGTGCTGGCGGCGGGGATGACATTTGCGGGCGGGGTTTTGCCGACGCGGCTGGTGCTGGATTTTGTGTTAGCGTGGGCGTTCGGGATCGCGTTTCAGTATTTTTCGATTGTGCCCATGAGGGGGTTGTCGCCGGGCAAGGGAATCCTGCAGGCGATCAAGGTGGATACTCTGTCGATTGCGGTGTACCAGGCAGGGATGTCGGCGTGGATGGCGCTGACATATTACGTGCTGTTCCCGAGTCCGCATCTGGAGCCGAACGATGCGGTGTTCTGGTTCATGATGCAGTTGGCGATGGTCGTGGGTTTTTTCACCGCGTATCCCGTGAACCGGGTTCTGCTGAATGCGGGGTGGAAGGAAAAGATGCCGCAGTATAAAGCGGAGATGAAGCGGGAGATGCGGAAGCAGATGATGGAAAACCAGAAGGCGGCATAGGGGCAGGGCACTCCTTCGATACGACATAGAATTGAGACGGCTTTGCGGGAGCGCGGAGGTTGCGTGAATGGGAGATGCGCGTGAAGACGCGGTGCCGATGCGGGCGTTAATGGCCGGAGCGCGGCGGAAACAGCCGGCGCTGGTGGACCTGGCGCGGAGGCTCGTGCAGGCGGAGTCACCTTCGGGGGAGAAGGCGGCGGTGGATGCCTGCACGGCGTTGGCGGCGGAGCGGGCGCGTGCATTGGGCGGGCGCGTGAAGATGCATCGGCGGCTCAGGTTAGGCGATGTGATGGAGGCGCGGTTCGGGCAGCGGCGGCGCGGGGAAAAGCCGGTACTGATGATGGGACACTTGGATACGGTGTGGCCGCTGGGGACGCTGAAGGCGATGCCGTGGCGGGCGAAGGACGGGCGGCTTTGGGGTCCAGGCGTGCTGGACATGAAAGCCGGCGTGGCCATGGCGCTGACGGCGATTGAGCTACTGAACGAGGCGGGATTGCTGGAGCGCGAAGCGGTGCTGCTGCTGACCGGCGATGAGGAGGTGGGGAGCCCGGAATCGCGGGCGGTGATTGAGCGCGTGGCGGCGGAATGCAGCGCGGTTTTTGTGCTGGAGCCGGCGCAGGAGCTGGCTTACAAAACATCACGCAAGGGAACGGGGGACTGGCGGATCGAGGTGAAAGGCGTGGCGGCGCACGCGGGAGTGGATTCTGAGAAAGGCGCGAATGCGCTGCGGGAGCTGGCGCGGGCGATCGAGACTGTGAGCGGGTGGACGGATCTGAAGCGCGGGCTGACGGTGAGCGTGGACGTGGCCGGCGGCGGCACGGCGAGCAACGTGATTCCGGCAGAAGCGTGGGCGGAAGTGGATGTGCGGATCGCGCGCGCGGCGGATGGGGCGCGGATGGCGCGGCGGTTTGCGGGACTGAAGGCGGTGGACAAGCGCTGCACGGTGACGGCAACGGGGGGCATCAATCGGCCGCCGATGGAGCGGACGCGGGGAACGGTGCGGCTGTTCGAGGCGGCGCGGGAACTGGCGGCGGAGATCGGGCTGGAGTTGCAGGAGGCGTCTACGGGCGGGGGCTCGGACGGGAATTTTACTTCGGCGATGGGGGTGCCGACGCTGGATGGGATGGGCGCGGTGGGCGAGGGCGCGCACGCGCGGCATGAGTCGGTGGTGGCGGAGCACCTGGCAGTGCGGACGGCGATGATTGCGGGGATGGTGGCGTCCTGCGGCCGAGAGTAGCGGCGAGTGGAGGTTTCAGGTATCCAGAAGCGGGACATCGGAGCGCCCGGCGTGAGAGGGCAGTTGGGTACCAATCCGACCTGAGCATGTTTGCGGCGCCGGCGGGGTGCAGAGCGCCAATAATCAGGTTGGGATCAGTTGGCCTTTTCGAGGTTCGTTACGCAGGCCGGTGCGTTCTCAGGAAGGCCGTGGAAACAATCTTTGGCCCATATCATTCGGCCGGTAGAAATGTCTTCGAGATTGCATTGCAGGCCGAAGTGAAGAGGACCGGTGCAGTTTTCGGATGGTTTTGCAGGAGCCGTTCTGGTCGACGAGGCCGTCGACCATCATCTGCTTTTGCTCGGCGGTGAAGGGGCCGATGCCGGCGAGGATGGCCGCCTAGTCGATCATCTCGGGAGTGACGTGTGGCGGCTTGGATTGATCGGTGGCTGCGGAGTCCTGTGCCTGGGCGGCGAGAGTGTAGAGGATTCCAGGAAAAAGCGGTGAGGCGACGCCCGCGGTGGTGCAGGCGCTCAAAAAGGCGCGGCGATCGATAGTCATGCGCGCAGGGTCCTTTGCAGAAGTGGAATGCCCTTGCGAAGAAATATAGCGGATGGGGCGCGCTGCAGACTGAGATGGTTTCCCACCTTTTCCGCAAAAAGACGCGGAAAAGATGGGGCACGGAGATGCAGCTATCCGGGGTGGCAAAATCGAGACCCGGGGTACTCGACGGCGGTGACAGAATCAGGACCCGGATCAACCGGCACCCAGATTTTGAGGTGAATCGAAATTTTCTGTAATTCGCGCTTGACATATTCCTATATGGGAATGTATTGTTCGTACATGGCCAGGGCAGCTACCACCTCCGATGCTTTCAATGCTGTGGCTGAGCCGCGGCGGCGGGAGATTCTCAGCTTCCTGGTGGTGCAGGAGCGGCAGGTGGGCGAGATTGTGGCGGCGATCGGGATCGATCAGCCGTCGGTTTCAAAGCACCTGGGCGTGCTGCGGCAGGTGGGGCTGGTGCGGGTGCGGCGCAATGGGCGGCATCGGCTCTATAGCACCAACGCCGACGCCATCCGGCCGCTGCACGAGTGGACGGAGACATTCGAGCGCTACTGGAAGCACCAATTGAATCGCGTGAAGGAGCGCGCCGAGACGCAGGTGAAGCGCGAGTCGCGGTAAGGCCTCGCGGAGGCAGGCGAAGAAATTCCCAAACAATTCCCCAAGGAGAATGTATGACGACGATGACTCTTCCGGAGATTGAAAATCTCACGCTCAAGGTGGAGCAGGAGATTCGTGTGCAGGCGCCGATCGAGGTCACGTTCGCGGCGCTGCTCGAGCAGATAGGGCAGGGAAACGAGCATCCCGACGGCACGCCGATGCCGATGAAGATCGAGGCGTGGCCGGGCGGGAGGTGGTTTCGCGACCTGGGCGACGGCAACGGGCACTTCTGGGCGACGGTGCAGGCGATCAAGCGGCCGACGCTGCTGGAGATGAGCGGGCCGCTGTTCATGTCCTATCCGGTGGCCAACAACGTGCAGTACCGGCTGAGCGAAGAAGGCGGCCAGACGGTGATCAAGTTTTGCCACGCGGGTTTTGGGCTGGTCCTGGACGAACACAAGAAGAACGTGGTCAAGGGCTGGGGCTATATCCACAGCAAAGTTCGCGAGCGCGCGGAGCGGGCCAAGAAATAGAACAGCCCCGGAAGGCCAGATAGCGCAAAACCGATTCATTCTTCAATCCAGATTCCCCGAGGAGGAATACTGCTATGCCAGTTGCAGAGGCTGTTGCCAGCCAGACCATTGCTCAGCAAATGCTTGCTGAGTTTGAGGAGCAGGCGCCGCTAACGCGCAAGTTTCTGGAGCGGTTGCCTGAAGACAAATATATGTGGAAACCGCATGTGAAATCAGCGACCGCGGGGCAGCTCGCGCATCACCTAGCGTTCGTGCCCGGCAGCGTAGCGCGCGCCGCGGCAATCAATCCCGCGCCGGCACCGGATTTCAATGCGCTGTTCATCCAGCCGAGCTCGAAGCAGGAGGTGCTCGAGAGATTCGACGAGAGCATCGCCACGGTTCGGGAGCTGCTACCGCAGTTCGATGATGCGGCGATGTTCGAAACCTGGCGGCTGATATCCGGAGATCGTGTGTTTGTCACGATGCCACGCGGGAAGTTTCTGCGCGACATCATGCTGAGCCACTGGTATCAGCATCGCGGGCAGATGTGCGTGTATCTGCGACTGCTGGGGGTGCCGGTGCCGTCGACGTGGGGGCCGAGCGCGGATGAGCTGTTGCCAGGGATGTAGTGCGATCGGCGATGCAAGTTTCCCGGGTCCCAGAATCGGGACCCGGGGCACCCGAGTGTGTGCGGACGTCTCTTACAAGATCGAGCGGCTACTTCCCGATGTCCTTCATCAGCGCCTGTGCGCGGGTGAAGTTGGCCTGGCTTTGCTGCTGCTGTGCCTGCGCGTTTATGTGGACCTTCTCCGATCCGCCGATTTGGGTGGCGGTGGCAAGGTTCTGCTCGAAGGCGGGCGCGATGGCGGTGATGGCGGCTTGCGCTTTGGGCAGCTCGTCGTGGAAGTGGGCTATTTCTTCGGCGGCGCGCTCGGGGTGATAGCCGAGGCGGTCGCCGGTTTGCATGACATCGATGAGCGGATCGGGCGGGGCGGAGACGGGCCACGTCTGCTGCATGGCGTCGTAGGCGGCGCGCAGGCGGGTCATGGCGCCGGCGAAGCCATCGAGCTGGCCGCGGCGCGCGACGGAGCCCGGAGCGCGACGGATTTCGATGATGACCTTTGACGCGGAGCTGAAGCTTGGCGTGGGAATGACCGTGGTGAGCGTGTTGCCAATGTAGCTCCAGCCCGTGCGGCCGGGCTGCGCTTGCGCGATGGGCTTGCCGTCGACGGTGACCGAAGCGGGCGGCCAGTCCGCCGGCAGGCGGAGCTCGTAGGAGCGCGACTTCAACATGCCGGGGAAGCTGCCTTCGACGGGGCCGATTTCTACGCGCAGAGTGTCGCCGGTTTGGGTGGCGTGGATGGGCGTGTGGGTGAAGACGCCGTGCTGGTATTCGACGGAGATGCCGTTGTCTTCGTAGAGCGAATACTGCGAACTCTGGCCGGGCGCGAGCGGCCAGATGTTGACGATGAGCGGATCGACTGGCTTTTCGCCGGTGTAAAGCATGGCCGGCTGCATGGGCACGATGGCGCCGGCACGCACGTAGACGGGGACCTGATCGATGGAGAAGCTGCGATTGACGGTGGTGGGGCCGGTGAAGTGCTTGCCGGTGGGCCACTCGATCCACTCGCCGGGCGGGAGCCAGATTTTTTCTGTGGCCAGGCCAGAGGTGGTCTCGACGGCCTCAGTGATGGGCGCGGCGAGCATCTGGCTGCCGAACATGTACTCGTTTTTGCTGGTGTAGGCAGCGTCTTCGCCGGGCCAGTCGTAGTAGAGCGGGTGGAGGAAGGCGACGCCGGTGTCGTAGGTGCGGCGCGCTTCAGTGTAGATGTAAGGCTGCATGGCCATGCGCAGCTGATAGGTAGTGCGAAGGATCGAGGAGTAGGGTTCGGGATAGGCCCAGATGCGGCGCTCGGAATCGGGGTTCTTGGTGGTGTGGGTACGCAGAATGGGGCTGAAAGCGCCGAACTGCACCCAGCGGGTGAAGATCTCCGGATCGACCGCGCCGGGCATGTGGCCGCCGATGTCGTGGCTCCAGTAGGCGTAGCCGACGTTGGCGGCGGTTGCAGTGAACCAGGGCTGGAAGGCGAGCGAGGGCCAGACGGAAAAGGTGTCGCCGGAAAAGCCGATCTGGTAGCGGTGATTGCCGAGTCCGCCCCAGCGATGAAAGAGCAGCGGGCGCTTGCCTTCGCGCTGCTGATCAGTGAAATGAAGATAGTTGAGCCACCAGGTATTGCTGAGGCCGGGAATTTTGGTCATCATCGGCTGCTGCTGCCAGTCGAGCCACCAGAAGTCGATGCCCTGTTTTTCCAGCGGGTGCAGAACGTATTTGAAGTAGTTCTCCGCCCACTGTTTGTTGGTGGGGTCGAAGGGCACGTATTTTTTTGTGGCGGGGTCGATACCCATGGCGCGCGCCATCGCTGGATAGGCGGCTTCCCAGGGCTGAATGCCGGAAGCGGGGTGGAGATTGAGCGTGACCTTCAGGCCTTGTTCGTGGATGTGCTTGAGGAATGCGTCGGGATCGGGAAAGAGGAGATTGTTCCAAGTGTAGCCGGACCAGCCGAGGCGCTGGCCTGACTGATCGGCCATTTCCGTCTGACCCCTCGCACGGGTCACCGGGTGTCCTTCGCCGCGGGCCTCAAGCTGCTTATCGTTGAGGTGCCAGTCCATGTCGATGACGAGAACGTTGAGAGGAGCCGAGTTTTCGTGGAATCCGCGGACGAGCTGATCGAGCTCCTGATCGCTGTAGGCCCAGTAGCGCGACCACCAGATACCGAACGCGAAGCGCGGCGGGAGGGGAATGCGGCCGGCGACGCGGACGAAATCGCCGAGGGCCTTGCGGTAATCGTGGCCATAGCCGAAGAAATACCAGTCAGTGTATTGGCCGGGCCTTTCGTCGTCGGGTCGCTTCATGGCCCAGGGCCAGGGGCTCTTTTCGCCTTGGCTGAAGTTGAAGCCGGTGGAATCGAAGAGCGGGCGGGTGGAGTCGTCGACGAGGTCCCAGCCGGCGCGCGAGATGAGGCCCTGGCCGATGGGCTCCTGGGTCTTTGAGCCGTAGGCGCCGTCGAGGGTGCGCGTGGTGCCCTGGAGGTTTTCGGGATTGGGGTCTCCGGGATGCCAGGTGATTTGTTTGCCGTCGACGGTGAGGGCGATGGAGAGATTCTCGGAACTGAAGTGGCCGTCGCCGATCACTGCATACTTGAGTTCCAGAGCTTCGGTTTTGATCGTGAACACGCCCCCGTTTGCAGGACCATCGTGCGCCAAATCGAACTTCGGCACCGGCAGATGGCGATTGATAAAGACGAGTGAGGCGTGGTCTTGGAATTTGCCGGTGGCGGACCACTCCATGCGAACGAGCTGGGGCGTGAGCACCGTGAACCGCGCATTGCCGGCGGTGACGATGGCCTTGGGATCGGCAACGGGATTGTCGACGGGCGCTGTGGCGGCGGCAGGTGCGGCGTGCGCGGGTGCGGCGGTCTCGGCAACGTTAGCGGTGGCGAGGGGAAGTGTGGTGGCGAGCACGGCTGCGGCGAAGCTCCAATACTTCATCAGGGCAGGGTCCCTTCAGTTTTCTTCACTTGGGAAGGGTAACACCGCGGAGATCAGGGGGCAGGGGTCATGGATCAGAGATCGAATTGGTAAATTGATGAGCTGGTTCGAAGCTGTAGATGGTCTACTGATTCCATGCGCTATTCCACACAATTTTTGCTGTCGGCGACTGCGGCGGCGCAGTTTCCTGCGCCGGGCGTGCCGGAGATTGCGTTTCTGGGACGATCGAATGTGGGCAAATCGAGCCTGTTGAATGCGCTGGTGGGGGAGAAGGCGGCGCGCGTGTCGTCGACGCCGGGGCGAACGCGGGCTATTAACTTTTTTGCGCTGATGGATCCGGCGGGGCGGCGGCGGTTGGTATTCGCGGATCTGCCGGGATACGGGTACGCGAAGATTTCGAAATCAATCTCGGCGGAGTGGCCGAAGTTCATCAATCCTTATCTCGAGAAGCGCGAGACGCTGGCGCTGTGCGTGTGCCTGGTGGATGCGAATGTGCCGGCGCGGGCGAGCGATCGGCAGTTGCTGGAGTGGTTGCGCGCGGCCGGGCGCGAGTTTCTGGTGGTGGCGACGAAGGTGGACCGGCTGAGCGGGAATGCGCGCACGCGGAATCTTGCGGAGCTGAAGAAGGGGCTGGAGGTGAAGGAGATTCTGGCAGTTTCGGCGAAGACGCGGGCGGGAATCAAGGAGCTTTGGGCGCGGGTGGAAGGGGCGGGGTAAATTGCCTGCATCGGGCGGCGGATGGGGACCATCTATGTATCGTCGGCGGTATTGGCTTCCCTGGCCGGCGCAAGTCCTCTGGGTCCTAGATAGACGTTGACCTTCCGTATCGATTCGTTCACAACTTCCTGATTCGAGGAGAAGCTCATGAAGGTAACCAGCATGATAGCGCGCTTTCTTATGGGCGCGATCTTTGTCTTCTTCGGCTCTAACCACCTGTATGCGTTCCTTCCCAGCCCGCCGCCGCCGCATGGCGTGGCAGGGCAATACATGGTGGCAATGATGGCCTCGGGATACCTCTATGTTGTGGGCGTTTGCGAGGTGGTGCCGGGTCTGCTGCTGCTCATCGGCAGATTCGTGCCGCTGGCGTTGATGGTGCTCGCCGCGGTGATCTTCAATATTGAAGTGACCGGTGCGCTGCTGGCCCGCGCTGCACTGCCGATGGGGACGTTTCTCATCCTGCTGTGGATTCTTACTGCGTACGAGGCAAGGCCTGTGCTGCTGCCGCTGTTGAGAGCGCGGACGGATGCGAACGGCTCGAGAAACACCGCGAGCCATCTGGTTCGGGACCGGATGGCAGGGTGAAAAAAGGTTGTGCTCTACAGCGGGGCGGCTTCAGAGAGAACGCGTTCGCGGAATCTGGGGGGCAACTCGCTGGGTGCGAAAACGTTCACGCTCAACCCTGTCTCGTGGCCGATCTTTTGTTCCAGGCGTCCCAACTCGAACAGGGATTCTTTCGTGCGCAAGTCCACCAACATGTCGAGATCGCTGTTTTCCCGATCGTCGCCGCGGACCACGCTGCCAAAAACGCGCGGGTTGAAGATTCCGGCTTCGTGGACAAGGCTACGGATACTTTCGCGATGTTGCACTAAAACTTCGGATGGACGCATACTTACTCGTCTCCGCGAAGAGTGTATCGCAAAAGTGTTTTTGGCAAAAGTCAGTTTCGAAGTGGTTACCCTGGCCGCTGGTTACCGTGATGACTTTTCATTGCTGGGACCTACCTGGCGGCAGGGGTACCTGTGCTGTGGGAGGGTTGGCGTGCGCGGACTGGGTGCCGGCGCCGCTGCTCATGGTGATCCAGACGGGGACGCCGATTTCGCCTTGCTCGACGGCGGACTGCACGCGGTTGAAGATCTGCTGTGCGGCGGCGGGCTCGCAGGAAACGATGCGGCGGTCCTGGGCGAGGCGGCCGAAGTAGCGCGGGGCGAGGCGCATCCAGCGTCGCGCGGCGAGTTCGGCGGGACTGGCGTCAGAATTGAGACATTCGAGGGCGAGGTTGTCGAGCTTGGGCAGCCAGATGGGGGCGGCGGTTTCGGCGCTCCAGGTGACGACGGAGCGATCGGGTGCAGGGCCGGCGACGTGTTCCACGCGGCGCGCACCGGCCTGGAATTCAGGAGGAAAACGCGCGAGACCGGAAAGAGCGTAGGTGACGAGGTCGGGCTGGACCCCGCGCTCTTCCATTTCACGCACGATGGCTTGCGGTTTTCCGGCAACGCAGACGGCTACGGATTCACCCTTGCGAAGCTGGTTTTTGAGGATGCGCAGGGCCTCGTCGAGCGTGGTCACGACGAAGTCGGCTACGCCGTCGCGAAGGGCGCGGCGTTGCGCGGAGGGATCGGAAGTTACGGTGAGAGAGGCGGCGCCGAGGACATTGGCCGCTACGAGAAGGGCGCGGCCTTCGTCGTCGAGCTCGCCTGCATAAAGGAATTGGCCGGCAAGGCTAGGCTCGCCGTCCGGACCGGGTTTAGCGTAGGGAAGCAGCGCCGTGTAGAAGCGATCGGCACAAACGGCAAACACGAACGCTGCGTGGTGGGGGTTCATCTCCATGGGATCGAGCGCTGACACAGGGCCTCCGAGGGGCATCATTCACGGCACAGCACGGGTACGGCGCCGGCCGGATCATCGTTTCCACGTCTGAGAGTCCGACGGCAATCGGACGTCAAAAGCGGGGATAAAAAGTTCGATGCAGAAATTCGGAATTCAGAAGTTCCGGATCACCAGGAAGAATATGGCTGACCGTCGGAGCCATTTTCGCTGCTGCCGGAGTGGACGTCATCGACGCCGGGATCGCTTTCGTCGAGCGAATACATGTCCTGGCTGCTGTCGGTGACCCAGGTGTCGGAGCTGTGGGTCATGGGATCGACGGGAACGCTGCGCAGATAGCCGTTCTGGACGAGGTCGTCGAGCGATTGGGGGGCTTTTTCCTTGTCCAGGGTATAGGACTGAATGGCGGTGCGCATGACCTGGAGGTCTTCGCGCAGCACAGCTTCTTTTGCGTGCTGGACGGCCACCTTGTAGCTGGCCACGGCGAGCGTGGTCAGGATGAGCATGATCGCCATGACGATGATCAGCTCGATCATGGTGAAGCCGGCTTCGAGTTTGCTGCGCTTGGGCAAATAATCCTCTTAAGACCCTGGCTGCGTCACCAGGTCTTGTACTTGGTGCCGTCCAGGGCGGTTCCGTCGGACTTGGAGTAGACGTCGAAAACGTTTTGGCCGCCCCAGGAGTCGGAGTCGGGGTCGTCCTGCATGGAGCGCTCTCCCCACTCGGCCTTTCCGGTCATGGGGTCAACGGGAATGCGGCGCAGGAATTTGAGTTTCTTGCCCTGCACTTCGACGCCGTTGACCAGGGTGTCAAGATCGGGCGGATATCCCTGGCTGTCGAGCTTGATCTGGAAGGCGCCGCGGTCGGCAGCGTCCTTGTAGCGATCGATGGCGTCGCGGATCATCCACAGGTCGCGGCGCAATTCACGTTCTTTCTGGCGCTTGTATTCGAAGCGGGCAACGGGGATTGCAGCCGTTGCCAGGATGGAAAGGATGAAGCAGGTGACGATGAGCTCGACGAGCGTGAGCCCGCGTTCCCGCGGTCGGCGGGTGCGGATTGGAAAAAGAACGCTCATCGATGCTCCCTACTGGACGTTGATATTGACCTGCGAAACTCCCGCGGAGACCTGTTGCTGGGCGGTGTTGACGATGCCCGCGCGCGTGATGGCGAGTTGGGTGGGTCCCGCAGATTTCGCCTGAAAAGAGAGGACGCAGACGACCCCTGAACCGCTCAGGCCAGCGGCTCCGGGTGGACGTGAGGCGACGACGGTCAGATTGCCGGCACCGTCATCGCGGTGCACCAGGGCGACTGCCTGGCCGTCGCGGGCCAGGAAATTGCCTTCAGAGACGTTGACCAGGGAAAGGTGGGCCGGATCGTAGTGAACCTGGAGGGGCACGGACGCGACGTTCGCGCCCCCATTCATCTGCACCGGGACCTGGAAGGTGCTGCCTGCGGTGACCGGGCCGGACGGAGCATTCAAATTGAAGGCCATGCCGCCCGGTGCGGGTGCGCCGGGCTGTTGTGCGGCGGTCGGAGGCGCGGTCCCGGGCTGCTGCGGAGCGGCGGCTGGAGGCGGAGCCGTCTGCGCTGGCGCAAGCTGCTGCGGCGGGGCCTGAGGCGGCGCGGCGGGCGGCTGCACCGGCGGAGCTGATGGCGGCGGTTGTTGTTGCTGCGGGTTGCCGCCGTTCTGGTCCAGAGACTGCATCTGCTGGAGCGCGGCAGGTGCTGCGCCGGCTGCCGCCGAGCCGGGAAGCGTGCCGAGATTGGGCTGTATGTAAGAGGCGGGCTGCGCGGCCGCGGAGTTCCGGGGCGCGATGGTATGCAGGTCAATGGACTGACCGGCGCCGGTATCGATGGGACGGAGATTTGCCTGGGTGAGCAGTTCGGAGCGGACTACGTGGGGCACTACCACGAAGACGATGTCGTCATTGTTCTGGAGGCGGTCGCGGGAGCCGAAGAGATATTTGAGGATGGGTATGCTGCTGAGGCCCGGGATGCCGGTCCAGTTGTTCTGCGACTGGTCGTTCTGGATGCCGCCGAGGATGCTGGCCTGGCCTTCGCGTAAACGGATGACCTGGTTGACAATGCGCTGGCTGAGAATGGGCTCCGTGACGCCGCTGATGTTGACGTTGCCGCTCTGCGAACTGACCTCAATCTGCATGTTCAGGGTGACGTCGTCGTTGTAGTGCACGGTAGGCGTCATGGTGATAGTGACGCCGACGTCGATGTACGTGAACTGGGTGTTGACGAGCGAACTGACCAGCGCGGTCGCGGCGCCGGTCTGGTAGGAACCGGTGGCGATGGGGATGCGCGAGCCGATTTTCATCTGCGCCTTTTGGCCGTCGGTGGCGCGAATGTTGGGGCTTTGCAGGATTTGCGTCTGAGAGTTGTTGAGCAGCAGGTTGAGGGTGGCCGAGCCCACGCTGACGGCGAAGTCAGTGGAGTTGAGATGGGCCAGGTTGTAGAGGGTCAGGCCGTTGCTGGTGGTGCCAGTGCCGGTCCCAGTGCCAGTGCCAGTGCCCGTCCCTGTGCCGTTGTTATTGTTGTTGGTGGAGCTGGCATTCGGCGGCTGAAGACCGATGCTCGCGGATTGGGGCCACGCGATGCCCAGAGTGCGCTCCCAGTTCCTGCTGACCTCGAGGACGCCGATGTCGACGACCACTTCCGGCCGGGCCTTATCGAGATCGTCGATGATCTTTTGCGCCAGCAGCAGCTCATCCGGCGTGCCCTTGGCGACGATGGCGTTCTGGCTGGCCACGCCGTAGAACTGGGCGTTGCGAATAACGCTGCGCAGAGCCGTCTGCACATCGTTCATGTCGTTCTGCTGCCAGGCGTTGGTGAGATAGAAGGTCTGGACGGCCTGCTCGTCGAGCTCGGTATGCTTGATGCGCGTATTCTGGGCGACAAAGATGGTGTTCGTGGTGACGGGTCGCCAGAAGGTGTTGGAGACGGTCTCGAGAATGCGCAGCGCGTCAGTAAGCGAGACGTTGTTCAGATCGACCTGGATACGGTTGGAGTGGTAGTCGGGATCGAAGAGAACGTTGATGCCTGCCGCCTTGCCCACTGCCTGGTAGATAATCTTCGCATCCTGCGTCATGTGCAGCGTGAGGGGCTCATTGGAAATGGGCTTGAGCACGGGCGGGGCGCCGAGGTCGCTTATCTCCTGCTGCTCGCTCTGGGGAACCGGAAGCGCGGATTGCGGAGGCGGCGTGCCGCTCTCGCGCTCGTGGATCTTGGCAATTTCCTGTTCGGCGGCTTCGTCAGAGGGATCGATCTGGGTGGCGTGCAGGAACTCGACCAGAGCTCCCTGGGTGTCGCCGGATTGAAGAAGACTGCGGCCCTTGGTAACGTGCATGGCGGCGTCGGTGACGCGGACGCGGTAATAGGCGGTGCGGAAGGACAGGTCGGATGGGTTCTGCTGGTACGCCCGCTGATAGTCGAGAAAAGCGGTGTCGTAGTCCTGGCGAGCTTCGGCCTTCTGGCCTTCCTTATAGGATTTTCGGGCCGAAGGGAGATGCTTGGAAGTGGTGGTGTCCTGAGCCCGAGCCGGGAGGAGGGAGAAGGAGGCAAGGGCGACGGCCAGGATAGGTATGGTCCGGAAAACGAAACCGGAAGGTGCAGGTGCGGACGCGATTCGAGCTGATCGAGGAAAATTCATCAAACTCCCAGGCGATAAAAGAGACTTTAATGGCCCGCCGGGTGCTTGCCGGCCCACCCGGCTTTGGAGGCTGGTTCCTGGACTGCGGCTGCCGGCGATAAGACGGACGCAGCGATTCACCATTTTAGCAAAGCTCCGATGCGGCCCGAGGCACGAAGCGTGCCGATGCTAGCATGAAATGTTGAGGATGAGCCGCCATGGCGCGCCAGAAAAGCCACGTGATTGCCGCCAGTGAGAAGCCCGCATCGGGTAAGGCGGCGCGGCCGCGCGATCCGGTGGCCAGCGGCGAGCGCGATGCCGCGTTCAACCGCGCCGCCAGCCACAATTACTTTCTGCTGGAGCGATTCGAGGCGGGCGTGGCGCTGCGGGGGACGGAAGTGAAGTCGATCCGCGAAGGCAAAGCCAACCTGAAGGACGCCTATGGCCTGATCAAGGACGGGGAGGCGTTTCTGCTGAATATGCATATCGGTCCCTATTCCCATGGCAATATCGCCAACCACGACGAAACCCGCACGCGCAAATTGCTGCTGCATGGCGAGGAAGTTCGCAAGCTATTCTCGAAGACGCAGGTGAAGGGGCACACGCTCATCCCCACGCGACTTTACTTCCGCAAGGGACGGGTGAAGTGCGAACTGGCGCTGGCCAAGGGCAAGCAGGACTGGGACAAGCGGGAGACGGAGCGGCGGCGCGAGGCAGATCGCGAAGCGCGGGCGGCGATCAAGGCGAGTAAGCGATAAAGCAGCTTTTAGCCCTTAGCTATCAGCTTTCAGCTTTGATCGCCAATAACCATGCTCAGGAAAGCCGGTGGGTGCTTGAAATGGCCAACGTGGCAGTGGTAATGGTGCTTGTCGTCGTAGCTGGAATGGTCCTAGTTGTTCAAGGGACGATCCGGAAGACACGCTGGGGAATTAACTCGACATCTTCAGCTGAATGCCCGAGATGTCACACAATGCGGGAAGCAGGCCCTCGAATTCCAAAAAACCTCCGACAGTTCCTGTGGGGCGGAGGGACCTGCCCTCACTGCGGACTCGAAGTCGATAAGTGGAATCGTCCGACCGCCCAAAGTGGCCGGTCGGTCTAGCGGATCACTTCGATCTGGATGCCGAGGCTAAGGCTCTGCCAGGCGCGGTCAGTGGTGTAGACGGCGGCTTGGCGCTGGATGGCGAGGGCGAGGCAAGAGCGGTCGCCGAGGGAGAGGCCGAGCGGGCGGGTCTTCGCGATGAGCTCCGCGGCGATTCGGGCCTGTTCTTCATCGAAATGACACACATCAAATCCCATGCTGAGGATACGGCTCCAGGAGAGGTCAGCCGGGACACCGCGGAGCAATAGCTGCGTATGAACCTCCGCGAGATTGACTGTGCTGAGCAGCGCGCCCTGTAGAAGCGGTGCGACCCGGTCGCTGCCCGGCTCATTAAAAATCACGGCGAGGATCGCGGAGGAGTCGAGCGCCGAGCTATCCAAGCCATTCCTCCATCTCCCGGCGGGCCTCTTCGCGGCGTTCGGCGATGAGCTCGTCCGACATCAGCACCCCTGGCTTGCCGTATTTCTTGAGCTCATCCTGAATTTTTCGAATGCGGGCCATGTGGGATTCGATCCGCAACACGCCGTCCTGGTCGAGCCTCATCAGGACAGAATCCCCGGGTTTGAGATTCATTCTGGTTCGGATCGCGGCGGGTATGACGATGCGGCCGTTTTCGTTGATGCGGGTTTTGCGATCAAACGTCACTTTGACATTTTCAGCCATGAAGACATAATAGATATTTATGACATAAACTGCAATATGACCAATTCATGGCATTAGTCTATTAGATGACATTTATCTCAAATATGACACTAAGACGTCCAAAATTCGTTTTCTGCTGGTGCCTTCCTCCGCCGACCAGACTTTCGAGCGAGTCTTTGCAAGTGTGAAAGAATAAGCCACATGCGGACCGAACTGACCTTTTCTTCCCCCTCTGGAATCGAAACTGAACTGCTGGTGGTGTTTGCCGCCGATACGCAAACCGGCAAAGGGCCGGACGCCAAGCCACTACCTGTTCTGTTGACAGGGGATGCGGCCCTGAAATCGGCCGCGGAGTCGGTGCTCGCCGGAGGTGAATTCAAGGCCGGGGCCAACGAGATGCTGCTGCTGCACGCGCCGGCGGGACTGAAGGCGAAGAGGCTACTGCTTGTGGGTCTAGGGAGACAGGCGAAGGCGATGCTCAGCCAGGTACGCAACGCGGCAGGGACGGCGGTGCGCTTCAGCAAGCCGCGTGCTATTCGGGAATTGGTGCTGGCGCTGCCGGAACTGGAGGCGCTGCCTGCGGCGGGAAGCGCCCGGGCGGTGGCAGAAGGCGCGTTTGTGGGCGACTTCGATCCGGATACATATCGCAGCGATCGCAAGGACCAGAGCATCGAGTCGTTCCGGGTAGCTGTACCGGCTGGGGCGAACAGGCAGGGAGTGGAAGCGGCATTTGCCGAGGGCGCGATCGTGGGCGAAAGCCAGACCTTTGCGCGGTCGCTGGTGAATGAGCCGGGCAACAAATTGACTCCGACGGTGCTGGGCGAGCGCGCCACGGCGATGGCTGCCGAGGTGGGGCTGAAGTGCGAGGTTTATTCGACGGAGAAGCTGAACGAACTGAAGATGGGCGCTTTCCGGGCGGTCGCGCAGGGTTCGGTGGAGCCGCCGGCGCTGATTGTCCTGCGCTACGAGCCGGCGGGCGTTCAGGATGGTCCGGTGCTGGGGCTGGTGGGAAAGGGAATTACGTTCGACACGGGCGGGATTTCCATAAAGCCGGCCGACAACATGGAAAAAATGAAGTACGACATGGCCGGAGGCGCGGCAATGCTGGGCGCGGTGCGCGCGGTTGCGCTGCTGAAGCCGAAAGTGCGCGTGATCTGCATTGTTTGCGCGGCCGAGAATATGCCGTCGGGCACAGCGCAGAAGCCGGGCGATGTGCAGACGGCGATGTCGGGCAAAACGATCGAGATTATCAACACCGACGCCGAAGGGCGGCTAGTACTGGCCGACGGCCTGGCTTATGCGCGGCAGCTTGGCGCCACGCACCTGATCGACGCGGCCACGCTGACCGGCGCCTGCGTGGTGGCGCTGGGCATGGTGAACGCCGGCGCTTTCTCGAACGACGATGCGACGTATGCAAAGTTTCAGGATGCGCTGGCGACATCAGGCGAAAAGTTCTGGCGGCTGCCGCTGGGCGACGAGTATGCCGACATGATCCGGAGCGACATCGGCGACATTAAGAACACGGGCGGGCGGTGGGGCGGGGCAATTACCGCGGCGGAGTTTCTACACCACTTCGCGGAGGACACGCCGTGGATTCACCTGGATATCGCCGGGGCTGCCTGGATTGAGGAAGCGCGGCCGTACATCGCCAAAGGACCGAGCGGCATCGGCGTGCGGTCGATTCTGGAGTGGGTGCGAAGCTATTGAGGCTGCATAGTCGGGACGGCTCAGCGGCAAAGGTTGCAGGATCGAGCAATGCGGCGGTCGCCGACGAGATTGAAGCAGCATCTCAACCGAGGGAAGGAGAAGTTCCCCGTTTGCGAATTGGTTTTCGACAGCCCGCGCTTGTGCTGCTTGCGATGACGCTGGTTCTATCAGGAATGGCCCGCGGGCAATCGAGTGGAGATGCGGGCATTTTCAGTGGGGCGCGAAAGCGGGTCGTCCCGAAGCGGACAAGTGAGCCGTATCACGAGCCCACGCAGAAGCAACGGTTGCAGATTTATCGGGCGCAAATGTTCGCGCCCTACTCACTGGCCTCAGTGATGTTTGTCTCCGGTCTTCAGCAGGCGGAGCATTATCCGCAGGAATGGCAGGAGGGCTGGGCGGGGTTCGGGCAACGGCTGGCGTCGAATACGGGCACGGATATGGCGAACGCCACCGCGCGCTACCTGCTTTCCGACGCGCTGAGGGAGGACGCGCGGTATTACCGCTGCGCGTGCAGTGGCTTCTGGCCGCGGTTGGGTCATGCTTTTTTCTCCCCGGCAATGGCGCGGCGCGGCGCCGACGGGCACGAGGTGCTGGGGGTGCCGAATCTTCTGGCGCCTTACGCCGGACCATTCGCCTCGGTTTATGGATGGTACCCGAGCCGCTATGACTGGGAGGCGGCGTTCCGCATGGGCAACCACGGTTTGCTGAATGAGATCGGGACCAACATCAGCCTGGAGTTTCTGCCGTCAATTCTGCATCGCCGAGGGCGCAGGTGGGAGAGGCGATTGCATTTGGGGAATCCGTCGGGGGCTGCCGGTGCGCCGTGAGCTGGAGTGCTGACCTGGACGACCGTTTCAAGCATTTCCAAAATTCGGGGTTGCAGCAGCACGTCTGCAGCCCGCGATTTTTACCTAAATTTCCAGTGATTCACCGGATTCTTCACAGCGGCGCGGCAGACCGGAACGGCCTACACTCTTCGATATGGCCACCGTACCTGACCTGACCCTGGAAGCAGGGCTGCCCGCGAACATCGACGCGGAGAAGACCATTCTGGGCGCAATCCTGCTCGACAATGCGGCACATTCCGAAGCCGCGGAAAAAATCACCGCCGACGATTTCTCGCTCGATTCGCACCGCCGCATATTTTTGCGCATGAGCGACCTGATGATGACGCAGCGCGCGGTGGACATTGTGACCCTGGCGAACGAGCTGGCGCGCTACAAGGAAGTGGAAGCGGTGGGCGGGGTGGCTTATCTCGCTTCGCTCACCGAAGGTCTGCCGCGGCGGCCGGTCATTGAAGAATACATCCGCATTGTGAAGGACAAGAGCCTTCTGCGCCGGCTGATGAGCATCTGCTCGGCGGCCATTGCGCGCGCGGCGGACCAGAGCGAGACGGCGCTGGAAGTGCTGGACGCGGCCGAGTCGCAACTGATGGAGGTGAGCGAGAAGGGGCTGACCAAAGGCCTGGAGCCGCTCGACCAGATTGTGCGCGAGTCGTTCGGCTCGATCGACAACCTTTACAAGCAGAGCCGGGAAGTCACCGGGCTGGCAACGGACTTCTACGAATTCGACCGCATGACCAGCGGATTGCAGAAAGGCGAGCTGATCATCATTGCGGCGCGGCCTTCGATGGGCAAAACCGCGCTTGCCATCAACATTGCGCAGAATGCGGCGGTGAATCACGAGGCGGTGGTGGCCGTCTTCAGCCTGGAAATGAGCAAGGAGTCGCTGCTGCGCCGCATGCTGGCGTCTCAGGCGTGGGTAGACCAGCGCAAATTGCAGACTGGCTTTCTGGGGCGCGAAGATCACGACAAGCTGCGCAAGGGACTGGAGCAGCTGATCGAGTCGCATGTGTTCATTGATGATTCGGCGGGCATTTCGCTGGCGGAGATGCGCGCCAAGGCGCGGCGCCTGAAGCAGAGCATCGGAAAGCTCGACCTTGTAGTGGTGGATTATCTGCAATTGATGACGGCTACGCCGCCGGCGGCCGGAGGCAAGCGCGGCTATGAAAACCGCACGCAGGAAGTCTCGGCGATTTCACGCGGGCTGAAGGCGCTGGCCAAGGAGCTGGAAGTGCCGGTGGTGGCGCTCTCGCAGCTTTCGCGCGCCAGTGAACGGCGCGGCGACGACAAGCGACCGATGCTGAGCGATCTGCGTGAGTCGGGCTCGATTGAGCAGGACGCGGACGTAGTGGCGTTCATTCATCGCGAGGCTTACTACAACCGCGACGAAGAGATACCGGAATCAGAGAAGGCGAAATCGGAGATCATCATCGCCAAGCAGCGCAACGGGCCGACGGGGCCGATCATTTTGAACTTTATTTCGCGGTTCACGCGATTCGATAATCCGGGAGCGGAGCCGCCGAGCTAGGAACCTGAATTTCCGCCGAGAAAGCCATTGTACCTCAGTGTAGTCCGCTGACTAGAAAGTAGATTGCCATTGAAGCGACAAAGAAACGCACTAATCGTCCCAAAGGTTTTGGCAACGGGACCCCGCCGCGCCTTGGGTAAATGTCTTTACTCGTAATACCCAAATAGACACCGCACCTACTAAAAACGCGACAAGCTCCTGCAGGTAATCGAACCAGTCGAGATGCAATCCACTGAGGGGCATCGCGAGAAGTGTATAACAACTCAGACATTGTGATGCTGATCGACTGCCGCGGAAATTTTCCGCGCTAGGTCCGGGGCCGCTGCGGCTGATCGAAATCGGGTGGATTGGCGCTTTCGGTTTTCGCGTGCACCTTGCCACGGTCATCCAGTCGTCTTTGTGCGGATGATCGGCGATCCATCTTGGCGACGGCATGGAGAGACGCCGGAATCGGAGAAGGCCAAATCGGAGATCATTATCGCCAAGCAGCGCAATGGCCCGATGGGACGCCGATGGGGGAACTTACATCGCACTGGGTTTGGCTGGGACATCCTCCCGAAAGAGATTTCACCAAAAATTCCAACTAAAAACGAAACGTTCAGCCGCCTCCGTTCACAAGTAGTCATGTGACCAAAACTGCGGACGGTTCGCGAATCCAAGTGAACCCCCATAGACATTCAAGTCTGTGGGCGGCAGGAACCGGTTTTTCGCTTATTCGAGAGTTGTTGATTGAATTCACTCGAATTCGGCCGGATGCTGCGCCGGGTTAGGTCCAGTGAGTCAAATCCCCCGATGAAAGAGGACATCTATGCCTAATCCGACAACGCCAGCGTTTGATCCGGCCGACGGAACCACGCCTGTCACGCTACCTACCCAGGACCCATGCTGCCAGAGCCCCTGCGATCCGCCGTGGCGGACGGGGCCGAGCTGTATCACATTCAACGAGACCAAGAGGCTGGTCGTGCCTATCGCAGGCTCGCCCGCTACGGGAGACTTCGGACGCGGCGCCATCACTATCACCGTGACCTATGCGCACACGTTGTGCCTCACGGCCAAGCAGCGCGGCGCCCTGGCCTATACGCTCACGCTTCTTCCCGGCGAAAAGATGACACTCTACCAAAGTGACCGTTATCGCCGCACCACCACAGAATCAGAGCGCTTTTCCGTCCAGACCACCTTCTCTCAGTTTGTCTCGGCGGTGCACCAGCAGCAGACTTCGAGCAGCTCGAGCGCACTGCTGCAAGTGCTCAACAGCCAGACGCAGAGCTCAAGCGCAGGCGGCGGTGGCGGAATCAACCTGGGCATATTCAGCATCGGCGGCAGCGGCGGCGAAAACAGCTCGTCGAGCTCCACTTCGGTTGCCGATATGTCGGTGCAGAACAGCGCCAACCAGTTCCAATCGGTGGCGCAACAGGCGTCGCAATACACTGACTTGCAGCGCTCGATCACCATCAGCAGCTACGAAGACTCGCAGGCCATTTCCACGACGCAGCGTACCCTGGTCAACAACAATGCGTGCTACGCGGTGACTTATTTCGTGCGCAAGGTTCTCGATGTCTATGTTCTTACCACCAAGGTCATCTCCATCACGATCAAGGTGACGGTTGACAACTATGTCTCACCCATCCTGACTCCAGCCCAGATCCATCAGCTTCCGCAGCAATATCAGAAAGCGGTGGAAGCGGCCATCAAGGGTCTGCCCGCGGTCGGCGATTCGGTGGAGCAGCCGGCGGTTCTCACTGTGCCCACAGACGGCGTGGTCTACGATCCCGAGCTGGCCCACTGCTGCGCGCAGGATCCCGCTCTGGATCAGGCGGAAATGATCAAACTCGAACGCGCGCAGGCTGAAGCGCAGAAAATTGGACTGGAGATCCAGCTTATGGCTTTGGAGGTCCAGCGCCGGCAGGCGCTGCTTGCTGCAGGCACGCTCACTCCATTCGAGCCTCCAGAAACTGACACCGATGCTGCGTAATGTGGGTGGCCCGGGTTTCCAAAACGCGACCTGGGCCAGCCGCATTTAAAACAATTTCGCGACGCTCAGAAATGGTGATGCTGATCCACCGCTGCGGAGATCTTCCGCGCCAGGTCGCCGGGGCGTTGCGGCTGGTCGGAATCGGGGGGATTGGCGCTTTCGGTTTTCGCGCGTACCTTGGCCACGGTCATCCAGTTGTCTTTGTGCGGATGATCGGTGACCCACTGCGGCAGAGGCATAAAGAGGTACCGGCTCAGCGCTTCGGCGTAGCCCTCGTAAAGGGCACGCATCTCGCGCAGCCGCTCGCTGGAGAGATTGTCGCGGCAGACGCTGACGCCGCTCTGGCAGAGCAGGTCGTAAAGCTTCTGGTAGCTTTCGAGCGGCAGGCGATCGGGCGCATCGTTGAGCGGCTTCAGTGAGAAGATCTGCGCAAGGTCGACAAGCGCGTGCCGGGCCATGGCGAAAGTCAACTGCGCCTGGCGCGCTTCCTGTCCGCGAATGCCGGAGATCAAAAGTGCGGATGCATCGAGAATGGCGGTGAGCGCGCTGAGCCAGCTCTGGTTGTTGTGCTGCGAGCGGAAGTAGCAAAGCAGCGGATAGGAGAGGTGGCTTTCCAGCAGCTCGGCCGACCAGCGCTCCCATTCCAGAAGCAGCACGGCGAGCGACTCCTGAGCGCCCTGGTGCGAGTGGCGGCGCAGCAACTCGGCTGCAGTGGGAGGCGAGCCGGCGCGCGCGTCGAGGAGCGAAATGCTGACTTCGCGCCGCGAAAACGCGCTGTAGAGCACGGGGAAGTATCCCATGACCACGGCGAGAAAACCGAGGCCGGTGCCCGATTCAAGGATGACGATTACGCGTGCAGCGGCGCTTTGCGGCGTCACGTCGCCAAGGCCGAGAGTAAAGATGGTGGTTCCGCTCACATAGAGGTCGGAAAAGAAGCTGGGGTGCTGGGCTACATCTTTGAAAGGGCTGCCGATGGCAAAGTAGAGGAGGCCGAAGCCGAGGGCCATTGCGCCTGCCCAGACCACGAGAAGCAGGATCAGCGAGAGCGGGCCGTAATAGCTGAAGACCGTTTCGCGCTTGCGCTCCTGGCGAATGCGGCGGCCGAAGAATGCCCAGGGCCTCCATGTGGCGATGTAGAAGAGGCGGGTGAGGCGGAAGCGGCCGGTGGCGCGGCGCGGCAGGATGATGGTCTGGAAGGCGTCAAGCAGCACGATCCACAAGCAGAGAATGCCGGCCACAGCGGCAAGAACGTGCATGGATGCTCCTTCCGCGCGATGCTTTCAAGTGGGGTGACGCGCCTCGGTCGTTCCCTGCATTTTATTACGGGCCGCATGGGCGGGAGTTCGGGCTCAGCGATTCATGGCGGCTTGCGCGCGCGAGGCTATCGAAGGCTGCATCCGGAATCGGCCGAAGCGTTGATTCCATCGAGACGGAAACAGGTGATGCCGTTGACGGCGGTGATGTAGGTGCGCACGTGCGCGGCCTGCAGCTCTTCGAGGACCGCTGGGTTGGGGTGGCCATAGCGGTTGCGTAAGCCGCAGGAGATGACCGCCCAATGCGGCGCGACACGCGCCAGAAACTCGGGCTGCGTGGATGTGTTGCTGCCGTGGTGGCCGATCTTGAGCAGCGTGCTGGCAAGATCGGGCTCGGGGAGCATCGCCTGTTCGACGGGTGCTTCGGCATCGCCTTCGAGCAGGACGCTGTCGGCGCCGTAGCTGACATGGAGGACCAGAGAATCGTCGTTCGCAGGATCGGGGCCGGGCTGATAGGTGCGCGAAGGAGCAAGAACGTCGACGCGAGTGCCGCCGAAGGCGAACGTATCGCCGGCGCGGAAGGAGCGGATGCGGGTTTGCAGGCCGATGGCCTCTTTGAGCAGCGAGTTGTATGTGGGGATGGGTGGATTGTTGCCGACCCACAACTCCGCGGGACGGAAATTGCGCAGGATGGAAGGCAGCCCGCCGATGTGATCGGAGTGCGCGTGCGTGATGGCGACGGCGTCGAGATGACGGATGCCGCGCGCCCAGAGGGCGGGCGAAACCACTTCCTCGCCGATATCGAAATTCTGCGGCGCCGAGCGCGGTCCGCCGCCGAAGCCGCCGCCATCGACGAGCAGCGTTTTACCGTCGGGTGTAATGAGGAGCAGGGAATCGCCCTGGCCGACGTCGATGGCTTCCATGAGCAGCGCATTATGCGGCCGCGCGATGGATCGTGGCGCGACCGCAACGATGCCGGCGAGGAGGAGCGCTGCAATTGCGGTGCGGCGGGACCAGCCTCCCCGATTAGCCGTAGCGAAAGCAATCGATGCGCCGAGCAAGATGTAGAAGGCCGCCGCTTGCCACAGCTGCGGCGTGGCGGTGCGCAAGTCTCCGAGTGCGATCGAGCCGAAGAAATGCACCAGCCACAGGCCGAGGTGCAGCACCAGCGCCACCAGCATGGCAGGAATGACCGCGGTGGCGGGCCAGACGATGAGCAGGAGCAACATGAGGAGTGCGGCAGGCAACAGCACCGCGAGCAGCGGCAGGATGAGCATATTTACGGGCAAAGCGAAGAGCGTAATGCGGTGAAAGTAGATGGCCATGGGCAGCATCATCGCCAATTCCACGACGAAAGACACCACCACAACCTCTACAACTCGCAGTGCCGCGCGGAGTGTCCAGGGAAAGAAGCGCCATCCCACGCGGCGGGAAACTGCGGTTTGCAGGCGCGCGGCAGCCATGCGTAGATACACACGAAATTGCGCCAGCGGCGGAGCAAGCTTTACATCAAGGACGGTCAACTGCAGGTCGCGCGTGGCGGCGAGGTAAGGGTGAATGGTGCCCTCGAGCAGCGGCATAGCGATGCCGGCGATGACGACGACGGCGAGCAGCGTCATCTGAAAACTGGAATCGAAGAGGCTGCGCGGATTCACCACGAGCAGGCAGAGCGCGGCGGAACCGATGGTGTTCATCGGATTGCGCTCGCGGTAAAAGAGGCGCGCGAGGAAGTAAATGGCGATCATCCACAGCGCACGCTGCACCGGCGTGGCGAAGCCGGTGAAGAGCGCGTATGCGAGCGAAGCCGCAAGCGTGAGCAGAGTGGCCAGCACATGGGGCACGCGCAACCGACGCATGATCCAGAAAATGCAGCCGGCCACGATCATCAGATGAAAGCCGGAAACGACGAGCATGTGAAAGGAGCCGGTGCGCTCGAAGCCCACACGCAAATTCTGGGTGAGGTAGGTGCGGTCGCCGGCAACCATGGCGGCGAGCATAGCCGCATCGTCCGCGCCCAGGCGCAGCGGCGGGGGCAGGCGCTTCATCCTGTCGGGCAGGGCGAGCAGGCGAGCGGCGGTGGAGTGCTGCCATGCGCTGACGCGGCAGGCGAAAGTCGCGGCCGGCGCGGCATTGATCAACTGCACATCTGCCGCTTTGACTAAGGATGACGAAGTGATGTCCTGGTCGAGCAGGTAGTCTGCGCGGCTCCATACGCCGGGATCGCGATAGACCTGTGGCGGCAAAAGGCGGACGACAGCGCGCACGCGCTCACCGCAATGGAGCGGTTGCGGATCGGCCGCGCCTGCCGGCCATCGGATTGTCAGCCGCACGCGGCCCGTGACTGGCTGCTGCGCGTCTGCGGTATTGTCGACAACTTCGAGGTTGCTGACGCGCAGATCCACACGCTGCGATGGCTCGGTAGTGGACGGCTCGTCGACATTCTGCTCGGTTTCTGTCCGCAATGGGCCTGTGTCGGCTACTGTTCCCTCCACGGTGCGCAGGAGGCCGTCAGAAAGCGCATCGAGCGGGTGTGCCGGCGCGGGCTGCGGCTGCATCTCTGCGCACCACGCGCCCAGCAGCACCCACAACAGCGTGAGTGGCAACCAGGAAATATGCTGCGCGCGCATAGCTGCGAACGCGCATAACGCGGCGATCGGAATCAGCGCGATCAGCGTGAGACTCGGCCGCATCCAGACGCATCGCGCGGCGACGATGCCCAGCGCGAACAGCCAGGCGGCGTGGAAGAGTGGCACGCCGCTGTGCACGGAATTGGAGCGATGAGCTCGCATCAGGCCCGGCAAATTGAAAGAGAGTTATGCCATTAGCCTAACAGGAATTGCGCTGCGAGGCACACGGACGTTATGCGCGGGCCTGCGCGTGGCGGAGATGGACCACAGTTTCGAGGTGGAATGTTTCCGGAAAGAGATCAGCCAGAGTGACGGACTGAATCGCGTATCCGCCGGCGATGAGGGCGCGCAGATCGCGGGAAAGAGTGGCCGGGTCGCATGAGACGTAGACGATTGCGGGCGCGGCGATTTCCGCGAGGGCTGCGCAAACATCCGCGCCCAGGCCGGTGCGAGGCGGGTCGGCGACGATGAGATCGGGGCGCGGGCCGCGGGCGTTCCGGCGCAGAAACGCGAGCGTGTCGGACTTCATCGCGAGCGCGCAAGTTCCGCTGAGGTTGTGCTCGAGAGCTGCGGTTGCGGCGGGCGCCGATTCGACGACAATGACGCGGTCGAACGTAGATGTAAGGCGACGGGCAAACAAGCCCACGCCGGCAAAGAGATCCCAGGCGAGCGCGCCTTTGTAGCTTGCAGTTACACACTCGACGAGCGGGTCGACGAGCCAGCGATTGACCTGAAAGAACGCGCCATGGCCAACGCGGTAATCGAATCCGGCGGCGGGGTAGGTGATGGAAGGCGTGCCCCATCGCGCCAGGATTCGCTGCGGTTCGCCCGTGCGGCTTTCCAGCGCCAGCTCGCCGCCGGCAAACTGGGGTACGTGCCCGGCGAAAGCACTGACGAATTCTTCAAAACGCGTATGTGCAGGATTCCCGGTGAACATTGTCGCCAGTATCGCGGATTCCGAGGGATTGCAGAAGAGCGCAAGGCCGGTGAGCCGCAGTGCCGGTGCGAAATTCCGCGCCAGATCGGCGCATGCGAGTGCGGCTTTTACCAGCAATGGCGCGGAAATGGGGCACTGGCTGATGGGAACGATAGCATGCGAGCGGCGGCCGCGATAGCCGGGATTGCCATGCGCGTCGAAGCCGAGCCGGATGCGGTTGCGATAGCGCCACGGCTCGGCCGAGAGCACGCGGACTTGTTCCGGCGCGCGCACGCCGCCACGCTCCAGCGTTTCGCGCAGAATGGCCTGCTTGAATCTAAGCTGCGCGGGATAATTCGCATGTTGATAAGCGCAGCCGCCGCAGGGGCCGAAGTGGGGACATTCAGGCGTGGTGCGATCTGGCGAAGAAGAAACAATTTCGTGAATTTCGGCCGACGAATAGCCAGGTTTGTCCTGCGTAACGCGCACGCGCGCTTCTTCGCCAGGAAGGGCCATAGGCACGAATACAGCCTTGCCTTCGATGCGCGCAAGAAAGGCGCCGCCGTAGATGGGTTTTTCGATTCGGACGAACGCGGCTTCGGCGGGATTCGGTTGCGTGGGTTGATTGCGCGGCGGTTTCATTGCTGGCTCATGTAGAAGAGGCTGAGGCGCGGCAGCGCGTAATGCACCAGGAGCTGCTTCTGCACGAACTGATGCTCGACCTGGCGTAGTTGCACAGCGCCCATGCGGCTGCGGTAGGGCGCAAGCTCGCGCGCGGCATGCTCCTTGAGATGCACAAGCAAATCTTCAGGCGCGGCGGCGGTGAGCGCGGCGAAAAGCTTCTCTTCGAGCACGGTGAGCGAGCGCTCGAGGGCTTCGAGATCGACGGTGCGCTCTGCGTCGGCGGCCCGAATTTCGGCCGCCAATTCGCGCAGTCGCTGCGCAGTTGCGGCGCGAGCTTCCGGCGCGACGGCGGCGGCATCGAGGGCTGAGGCCGCAGCTTCGAGGTGGGCGGCGATGCGCTCCTGCTCAAAGCCGGATTCGCGCGGCCCAATGATGGCGGGACCAGAGCCGGCGGCGGCTTCTTTCATCTCTTCTGCCGCCTGCATCACCGCCTGGGCGCACCACGCCAGGCCGTTGATGCGGCGCATGCGGGCGCGCTTTTGACGTGCCTCATATTTGTCGAAGGCGGCATCGATCCCGCGCAAGACGGCCTCAAGCGGGATGCCGGCTTCCTGCCAGGTTTCAATCAGCGCCCAGTCGAGTGTAGAGAGCAGCAGAATCGATCCGCGGCGCTGCTGGAAGCGGTCTTCGATTTCCGTGAAGTAGTTGAAGTAATTGCGCACGGCACCACCTTAGTGCGAACGGGCGCGCGGGCGCGCGGCGCGATTGCGCTCAAAAAGAATGCGCAGTCCGTCCAGCGTGAGCAGATCGTCGATTTTGGTGATGAAGCGCGAATCTTCGGCGACCATTCCCGCGAGGCCGCCGGTGGCGATAACTGCGCGTGGCTTGCGTTCCGGGCCAAGCTCAGTAACGATGCGCTCGAGCACGCCGTCGACGAGACCGATGAAGCCGTAGTAGAGGCCGCTTTGCAAATGCGCAACCGTATTGGTGCCGATCACTTTTGCGGGCCGCTTCACATCGACGCGGCTGAGTTTGGCGGCGCGAGCGAAGAGCGCGTCGGCGCTGAGGCCGAGGCCAGGGGCGATGGCGCCGCCGAGGTACTCGCCGCGCTCCGAGATCACTTCAAATTTGGTCGCGGTGCCAAAGTCGACGACGATGCACGGGCCGCCGTAGCGCTCGAACGCGGCAATGCAGTCGCAGAGGCGGTCGGCGCCGAGCTCAGTGGGGTTGTCGATGAGCATGGGCATGCCAGTCTTGATGCCCGGCTCGACGAACATCGGCTCAACACGAAAATAGGTTTCGCAGACGCGGCGAAGCGTGGAGTCGACCGGCGGCACCACAGACGAGATGATGATATGCGTCACCTCGTTGGGCTTGAGGCCGTGCATCTCGAAGAGATTTACGAAAAAAACGCCGTACTCGTCGACGGTTTGCGTGCGATGCGTGGTGACTCGCCAGTGGGCGACGAGATCGGGCCGGGTTGCGTCGGGCGCGGCGACCGGCAGCGGCTCGCCTTCAAGACGAAAGAGGGCCAGGGTCGTGTTGGTGTTGCCGACGTCGAGGGCGAGCAACATAATTCAAGCTCCTAGCCGTTAGCTTTTAGCTCTTAGCTTTGGCTCGTCCGGTTCGAACTTTACCGTACCTTTGATGTTCAACTGAGTTTTTCCGATCTCACAGTCGAGCTAAAGGCTGAGAGCTAAGAGCTGAAAGCTGCTTCTCTGATGCCGCCGGTTTGCACGGTGACGACTCCCATCGCTGATTGCACCTGCAGAAATCCGTTCGCGTCGAGGCCGGCGGTCAATCCGGTGCAGGCTTGCGGGCCGTGCACTTCAACCATGCGGCCGCGCACCCAGGTTGAGGCCTGCTCCACGCGGGCAGGAATGGCCGCACAGGCCGCCTGATCCTCAAGTGCGAGTGCTTCGCGCTCCAGAAATTTTAGCAGGGCGGCGAGGAGCGGCTGGCGCGAGATGCGACGCCCGGCCTCAAGATCGAGCGAGGTGGCGGGCGTGGCGAGATCGGGCGGAAAGGTGTGCTGGTGGACGTTGACGCCGATGCCAATGACAGCCCAGGCAACGGAGCGATGTTCCGTGTGCGCTTCGACGAGAATGCCGCCGGTTTTGCGCGGGCCGAGAAGGATGTCGTTGGGCCAGCGCAGATCGGCGACTAGGCCGGAGACCGCGCGGACCGCGCCGGCTGCGGCCAGACCCGCGGCCAGGGGCAGCAGCGGCAGGCGCGCGATGGGAAGGCGCGGGCGGAGCAGCACGCTTACGTATAAGCCATCGCCGGCGGCGGAATGCCAGGTGTTGCCGCCGCGGCCGCGGCCGGCCAACTGCTCGTCGGCAAAGTAAACGGACCCGTGCGGCGCGCCGGCGCGGGCGGCTGCCACCGCATCGCTGTTGGTGGAATCAGTGGCGGGAGAAAAATGTAGCTTGCCGGCAATGATCGTTTGAGACAGCTCGGCCTCGAGCGCGGCGAGGTCGTACATCGCTAGCGCGTCTCCGCGTCGATGCGCATGGAGATGTCGGCAGCCTTGGCGGAGTGGGTGAGCGCGCCGACGCTGATGAAGTCGACGCCCGCCTCGGCGTAATCGCGGATATTGTCGAGGGCGATGCCGCCGGAAGCCTCGGTGGGAATCCAGCGGGACTCTTTCTTGATGCGCTCCACGCAGCTCTTTGCCTGCGCGGGCTTCATGTTGTCGAGAAGAATGGCTTCGGCGCCGTTGGCCAGCGCTTCTTCCAACTCGCGCTGGTTGCGCACTTCCACTTCAATGCGCTGGCCGGGCATGCGGCGCTCCAGGGCGCGGCTCAGCACTGCGGGCACGCCGCCACCGAGCGAGATGTGGTTGTTCTTGATGAGAATGCCGCTGGCGAGATCGAGCCGATGGTTGGTGCCGCCGCCGCAGAGCACGGCGTATTTTTCCAGAGCCCTCATGCCGGGAACGGTTTTGCGCGTGTCGAGCACGTGGGCCTTGGTGCCGTGAATGGCGTCTACGTACTGGCGGGTGAGTGTGGCGATGCCGCTGAGGTGCTGCATCAGGTTGAGGATGACGCGCTCGCAACTGAGCAGCGCACGCGCGTTGTGGCGGATGACGGCGAGCACCTGGCCGGCGTGGACACGCACGCCGTCGAAGATCTCCGGGTGGCTGATGACTTCAAAGCGCGTCTGCGCTTGGGGACGCTGGTCCAGGCGGGCGAAGACTTCAAAGAATCGCGGCACGGCGCCCAGGCCACAGAGCACCAGCTCTTCGCGCGCGAGGATGGAGGCGGAGGCGCGCAGACCGGGATCGATGGTGAGGTTGGTGGTGGAGTCGCTGGTGGCCTGGTCTTCGACCAGGGCTTGCTCCAACAGGGCGTCGATGCGGCTGCTTTTCCAGTCCATGTGTTTTCCTTCGGAAAACAGCTATCAGCTTTTAGCTTTCAGCTCGTTCGTGCGATACCGAAGCTTTCAATTTTTCGGCAGTGCCTCTAGGGCTGCTCGGGCTTTTTCGAGGAGCGTGCGAGTTTCGGCGGCTTGCTTTTTGAGGCCCTCGACTACTTGCGCGGGGGCTTTGGAGAGAAAACCTTCGTTGTCCAGTTGGCGTTCGGCAGCGGCGAGGCCCTTTTCGTACTTGGCGATATCTTTGGTCAGGCGCTCGCGTTCGGCGGTGACGTCGATGGTGCGTTCGTAGATGACTTCGACGTCGTACCCTACCTCAGAGCGAAACTTCGTTGAAGGTTGGGGTGATTCATAACTAAATGAAAGTTCGACCTTCGCCAGGGCCTCGCATAACTTCTTGTTAGAATTTGTGCGCAGTGTAGAGGCGACGTGAGATCCATTTTGATTGAAATAGAGTAATGCACGGACAGAATCCCTTTCCGGAACTCCCATTTCTTTTCTCTGTGCGCGAAGTGCAGTGATGACATTCTGCACAATGCTCATTTCAATTGCTGGACTCTCATACGTATGTCGAGAAAGGATTACGCCTATGCTCTGGACTTCCGCATCATTCGAATAGATTTCATCCTGTGGATAGGACGTTAGTGCGACCGACTTCGGTGGGGGACTGCCATCGTAGACTGCGTGCCAAAGTTCCTCGGTCAGGAAGGGCATGAAGGGCGAGAGCATCCGGAGAGCTGCCTCGAAGACCTGGATGAGCGTAGCGAGTGCCCTACGCGTTGCTTTGTATACCAAATCGTCGGAAATTGCACCAAAGTCTAAATGTAGCTTCACGATTTCGATGTACCAATCGCAGAAGCTGCCCCAGAAGAACTGGTAGATCGTGTTCGCCGCATCGTCGAAGCGATAATTTTCAAGCGATCCGTTTACCTTCGCTGCAGTCGCATGCAATTCGGCAACGATCCAGCGCGCTTCGAGCGGATCATCTGCGTATGCGGTGGGCATTGAACCAAACGCGGTTGGATCGACTTTGATCCCCACTTCCGCGGCTTTATCCACGTTCATGAAGATGAAGCGCGCGGCGTTCCAGATTTTGTTGGCGAAGGCGCGGTAGCCTTCGGTTCGGGCTACGTTGAAGGCGATGTCGGTGCCGGGCGAGGCCATGGACGCTAGTGTGAAGCGCACCGCGTCGGTTCCGTATTTCTTCACGATCTCGATGGGGTCGATGACGTTGCCCTTGGTCTTGGACATTTTTTCGCGGTTGGCGTCACGGACCAGGGCGTGGATGTAGACCTCGCGGAAGGGAACGGACTCGGCGAGCGGGCGCGGGCTGCCGTCGGGCATGGGGATGTCGGTCGAGAACCAGCAGCCGAACATGATCATGCGCGCTACCCAGAAAAAGAGAATGTCGAAGCCGGTGACCAGCAGGCTGGTGGGGTAGAACGCGTCGAAGTCGGCGCGGTCTTTTGCTCCCTCCCAGGTCTCAGAAGCGAGACCTGGGGCACCCAGGTTGGTTCCATGGTGGCCTTCCCCGGTCTCAGAATCGAGACCGGGGGCACCCGGACTGGTTCTATTTCCACTCGTTTTTGTGTCGGGGATAATATTCGGCCAGCCGAAGACGGAGACGGGCAGCAGGCCGGAGGAGAACCACGTGTCGAGGACGTCAGTTTCCTGCGTGAGCTCGCCGGAGCCGCAATGCGCGCAGGATTTCGGGTCTTCTTTGGTGTTGGGCTGCGGGACGGTGATCTTGTGGCACTTGGCGCAGTGCCACGCGGGGATGCGGTGACCCCACCAGAGCTGGCGGCTGATGCACCAGTCGTGGATGTTCTCCATCCAGTTGAGGTAGGTTTTCTCGTACATTTCCGGCGTGAAGCGGATTGCCTTGTTGCCATTGACGTCGGGCTTGACGGCGGCGATGGCTTTGTCGGCGAGCGGCTGAATCTTGATAAACCATTGCGTAGAGAGGCGCGGCTCGACGACGGTTTTGCAGCGGTCGCAGTGGCCGACGTTGTGGATGTGATCTTTGATGCCGGCAAGGAGCTTTCGCTCTTCCAGATCTTGGATGATTTCCTTTCGAGCCACGAAGCGGTCGAGGCCCGCATACTTTCCGCCCGCGGCGTTGATGTGCGCGGTCTCGTCCATCACGTTGATCTGCGGCAGGTGGTGGCGCTCGCCGAGGGCGAAGTCGTTGGGGTCATGCGCGGGGGTGACCTTGACCGCGCCGGTGCCGAATTCGCGACTCACCCACTCGTCGAGGATGATGGGTATTTCGCGATTCATCAGCGGCAGGCGCAGCTTTCTGCCGTGCAGATGCCGGTAGCGCTCGTCTTCGGGATGAATGGCCACCGCAGTATCGCCGAGCATGGTTTCAGGGCGCGTGGTAGCTACGGTGAGGAATTCGCCGGTGTCCTTGCCGACGGCCCCGAGAACCGGGTAGCGGATCTCCCAGAGGTGCCCCTTGTGCTCGTCGTACACCACTTCGAGGTCGCTGATGGCGGTCTGGCAGCGCGGGCACCAGTTGACGATGTAGACACCGCGGTAGACGAGCCCCTGGTGATAGAGGCGGACGAAGGCCTCGCGCACAGAGACGGAGAGGCGCTCGTCCATGGTGAAGTACTCGCGGTCCCAGTCGACCGACGCGCCGAGGCGCTTCATCTGCTCGAGAATGGCGCCGCCGTAGTGGCGCTTCCACTCCCATACGCGCTCGACGAAAGCCTCGCGGCCGAGCTGCTGGCGGGTTTTGCCTTCTTCGGTGAGCTGGCGTTCCACCATCATCTGGGTGGCGATGCCGGCGTGGTCGGTGCCGGGCAGCCAGAGCGCGCGGCGTCCACTCATGCGGCGCCAGCGGGTAAGGATGTCCATCTCCGTCTGGTTGAGCATGTGGCCCATGTGCAGGCGGCCGGTGACGTTGGGCGGCGGAAGGAGGATGACGAACGTGTCACCCAGCGGAGGCTGATCTTGCGCGCCAGGAGTGGGCGCAGGCTGAGCGAAAAGCTTCTCGCGTACCCAGTATTCGGCCCAGTGGTCCTCGATGGCCGTGGGATCGTATGCTTTGGGCAAATCGTGAGGCATCAGTCGCTTGGGAGTCCCCGCGGATTTGTGTCCTGACCCGTTTGGCAACGGGATTTTTGCGTGAGGACCACCCCTCACTTTAGCAGATGAGGCTGAGCACGTGTCGTTGCATATGCCCACGGTATCAGCACGAAGCGGAGAACTCGGAATTACAAGCGTCCAGGGTCGACGCCGCCGCTGAGCATGAATCCGCAGACACGCAAGCCTGCTTTGCAAAGCGCGGCGCGAGAGCCCGCGTTGCCGATGCCGCAGCGCGCGGCGGGAACGCGGCCGGCGAGATAGCATTCGCGCTTCACTTCCTGGAGCAGGAAACTGGCCACGCCGCGCCGCCGGCAATCTTCCCGCACTTCCATGTAGAGATCGGCGAACGGGTGGTTGTAATGGAGCAAGAAGCCGCCGGTGGCGATGACCTCGCCGTTCAGTTCTAGAACGTGCTCTCCGACTGGCTCGATCTGGTGTGAAAAGACCTTCTCGTCCGCATGTTTGCGTCGAACCTGGGCGTCCGGCAATTCAAGCCGCGTCACACAATGATCTTCAAAAAGGACGACATCGGCATGGATGCCGTGCGCAAATTCGAAGAGCATGGAGGAGAGTAGCGGGTCGTTGCTCTGGCACTCGATGAACTGAGGGTTCGCGGCGGCCAGAAGCGAGCGGAAGAGATCGCTCGCATATTTTCGGAACGGCGGTACGACAAAATATTCGAAGACGGTGTCCCGTTCGGGGATTTCGCGCCCCTTGATGGATCCATAGCCAACGCTGACGCTGTCCGCAATGAGCAGGTATGAATCGGTCCAGCCGCGTTCGTGGCAGGCGTTGTAGCGGACCTGGTGATTCGCCTCCTGAAGAAACAGGGTGCGCAGGGACAGAATCTCTTCAAGCGGCACGCGTTTGGCATCGGGGTTCATACGGCAGACGAAAAGCGTCGATGGGTGCAGGTCTTCTCCAACTCGTACCAGGAAGCAGGGAAACGCCGGCGGCCAAGACTCTACTCAGCAGTTGTGGGGTCGATGGTGTAGTGAACCTGGGAGATTTTGTTGGCAGGGAAACCGCCCATCTTGGCGTGCCTGGCGACGGTGGCTTCATCCGGCGAGATGTAAATGCAGTAGACTTTGTCGTCGGTAACGTAGCTGTGGATCCACTGGATCTTAGGACCAAGCTCGTTCAGTACTCCGCAAGAAGTTTGCGAGATGGCCTTGAGCTGATCGGGTGTGAGTTTCCCGGCATTGGGGATTTCGCGTTCGATGACAAACTTCGGCATGGAAACTTTCCTCCTCTTTCGCCGCGTGGTCACTCATCATCCCATCGACGGGACAAGAATGGCAACCACCAAATCGACTCAGGCGAACGAAGAATTGCGAACGACGCAAAAAGGCCGCGCTATAGCGGCGCGGCCTTCGGTTTCGATCGGATTATCGGCAGCTAAAACGGGTTCAGCTTGCCCAGTCCCTTCTTTTTCTTCTTCCGGCTGGAAGACTCGTCGCCGAGATCGGCCTTGGGCGCCTTCTGCTTCTTCTTCCCCGACGTGACTGCGGCGGTCTGCGTCTGCGCCTCGCCGGGCTTGATGTCGTTGACCTGGGGCGGCGCCGTAGCCGGCTTTTCCGCGGCCGGAAGCGCAGCAGTGGTCGACGTCACCGGCTTCACCAGAGCATTGGGATCGGCAGCCGGAGAGTTATCAGCAGCCGTACCATTGGGCGCGTTGACAATCTGCACGCCTACGCTGGTTCCCGCAGCCGGAGCGCCACTGAGAACCGGCGCTTCCGACGGGCGGTCGCTGCGCGGCGGCTCGTTGGCGGAGGTGGGCTGATTCGCGACTTCGGGCTGAGGCGGCTTGCCCGCGTTGATGGCCTGGTTGAAGAGGTCGGTGTTTTGCTTGTTGACGTCGGTCGCCAGCGTGCGTGTGGGGTCAGTCAGCGTGGGATCGCCCACGTGAACAGCTTCCACCACCGTGGGGCCGCGTTTGATCAAGCCGAAGAGCGTGTCGGTAAAGTGCAGCGGCTGGCGGCTGCTCTCTTCGGCTTCGCTTTCGGCAATGGCGGACTGATTGGGCGTAGGAATGGGCCGGTTCATGGCCACCAGGCGATCGCGGGCATCCTCAACATGGGGAGCCATGGGATAACGCGTGATCACTTTGGCATAGGCCTGGGCGGCGCGATTTTCGTAATCCGCGATCAGACGCTCGCGAACCGCTCCATTCAGCCCCTTGAAAAGGGAGATGTTGTGCGCCTCGCCTTCCCAGGAGTCGCCGATGGCGATCAGCACCTGGTCGCTCTTGGAGAAGAGCGGATAGCTGTCAGCCACCGTTTGCAGGCGGGCAATGGCGGCGTTGTAGTTCTGCACGCCCTCGTAATAGCTGCCGATTTCGAATTCGCGCTCGGCGAGCACTTCCTGCACATCGCGCAGGCGCTGCTTGGCGCGGGGAACCAGCTGCGAATCCGGGAACTGGTTGATCATGTTCCGGTATTCCTGCTCGGCCTGATCGGCGTTGGTGTAGTCGCGGTCGGGCTTCTCCATCTGGTCGTAGTAGATGTCGGCCACCTTCATCTGGGCCTCGGCGGCCTCTGGCGCGTCGGGATAGAAGACGATGAAGTCCTTGTATTCAGCTTCGGCCTGCATCATGGCCGCGGTGCCGCCTTCCTTGAACCAGGTATCGCCGACGGAAAGCTTGGCGCGCATGCAGTATTGCGAATCGGGGCAGTAGGTGTTGAGGAGCGTCTGCAGGTCGAGGCGAGCTACGTCGTAATGGCCTTTCTTCATCTGCTGCATGGCCTTGTTGTAGAGAATCAGGTCGGGCTGTTCCGACTTGACCCCGGCCAGCGGATTCTTCTTCAGGTCGAAGTCTTTCTTCTTGTGCCGGACTTTGGCATTGGCCGATGCCCCGCCTAACGCAAAGGCCAAAAGGGTCCCGGCGGCAAAAATTTTTGATAACCGGTTCATAGCACCTCACTGCTGCGGCCCGATCGCAGGCCGCACATCAAACTGATCGCGCTTTTCAATGAATTTTACTCTCTTTGCCTTCGGCGCGGCTTGCGGCTTCGCGCGCTGCGGCGAGCAGAGCCCGCGCATCCCGCTCAGCCTGGCCACCGCCGAAAACAGCATTGCCGGCCACCAGAAGTTCCGCTCCTGCTTGGACGACCTGGGCCACAGTGTCGTGAGCTATGCCGCCGTCGACCTCGATTCTAAATGTCAGGTCCAGCTCGCGGCGTATGTCGGCCAGGTGGCGGATCTTGTCCAGAGAAAAGGGGATAAATTGCTGCCCGCCGAACCCGGGATTGACGCTCATGACGAGCACGTGGTGCACCATGGGCAAGATATCTTCGATGAGCTCCGGGCGCGTCGCGGGGTTAAGCACCACGCCCGGCTTCATGCCGTGGTGCGCGATCAACTCCAGTGAGCGGTGCAGGTGGCGGCAGGCCTCGTAGTGGACGCTCACCCAGTTGGCGCCCGCCTCGGCGAAGGCGGGGATAAACTCGTCGGGATTCTCGATCATCAGGTGGCAATCGAGGGGCAGGCGGGTGGCCTTGCGCAAGCTCTGCACCACCGGCGGTCCGATGGTGATGTTGGGGACGAAGTGGCCGTCCATGATGTCCACATGGATGGTGGTGCCTCCGCCGCGCTCGGCCGCGGCAACTTCCTCGGCGAGGCGGGCAAAATCGGCGGACAAAATGGATGGGAGCAGCTCGACCATGCGATTACAGCGCGAAGAAATGCCTCCGCAAAGTCAGTGTATCAGCAGGGTTTTATGGCTTCGAACCGGCTTATCCGCGGTCTCGAGCTTTTTCAGCAGGATGCGACCGCGGGCGCGCATGGCCGGCGTGCCGGAGCGGGTAAGAATGCGCAGAGTGTCGAGGACTTCGGGGAGAAGTGCGGGATTTTGCAGAGCCAGGCCGGCCATGCCGTGCATGGCTGCAGTTCGGACGATGGAGCCGCGGTCTTCAAGATACTTGCGCAGCGCGATCATGGCGCGCTCGGTTTCCGGCGCGGTGAGTTTGAGGCGGGCGATCATCAGCGCCAGGTTCCAGCGCAGCTTGTTGTGCTCGGCTTCGGCGAGGCGGGCGAGCAGGGCGTCTTTCCAGGGAGCGAGCAATGAGGGCAGGTGATACGAGGCGCGTTCCAGCGCGTCGGCGGCGCGGTTGGCCACGCCGGCTTCGTCGTCCCAGAGGCACTCGACCACCTGCGCGGTTCTTCGCGGCGTGGCGAGAATGAGGGCGGCTACGTCGCGGGCGCGGCCTGCGTCGAGCCGGTGGCCGGGTACAAGCATCGATCGGATGGTTTGCGGCTTTGGCATTTTGCCTTCGCTCCACCTGCCCAAAACGAGTCTGCCGCAAAACCACCTAAACGAAAAGAGAGTCCGTCATTCAACAAAAGCCGCGCGGCTGCAGAGGCTACTATGAAGTGCAGGATCTTCACGGCGACGTGATGTCCCCCCTCCCATTTCCTGCAAGTGTCTGTAAACAGGGGAGTTGCTTTGTCGTTTTCTATACAAGTGTCTGAAAACAAGCGGTTTGCGGTCAATTTTCGTATAAGTGTCTGAAAGCAAGGCATTTTCCAGCGCCAGATTGCGGAGCATGGGGACCGCAATGAAAAAGCCCAGCCGAAGCTGGGCGTGGATTCGAGTATTGAATTCAAGGATACGCGCTTTGGCGAATTAATCGGCAAATCAGGTTTATTTTTTTAATGAGCGGAGCCGGCTTGAATGTTGTCATTCGGGCCTGGACAACATTTTGGCCGCCACGCGGCCGATCCCGCGCAGGATGGCTTTGACGGGCCAGCAATCCTCTGCATCGGGGAAGAAGATTTCGCCAATGCGGCGTGCTTCGGGGCGATAGTACCAGCGCTTGAGCAGCGCCAGATGGCCCTGGCGTTCGGTGGAGGAGGGCGCAGCGGACGGCTGACTGAGTGTAGAGAGAACTTCTTCCAGCCGGGACTCGAGCACGCCTCGGGCAATTTTGGTAGCAGGCCGTGATCCTTGCGCAGCGACTTCCGCAGCACCAGAGATCCCGTCTTCGGGTCTCTGATCCCTGATCCCTGTTCCCTGTTCCCTGTTTTCCGTACCTTCAGGCACCGGCTCGATAGCTATCGGCTGTGCGAAAAGCGAGCTGGAGCCGGACTGCTCGTTCTGGACCCGCACGCCGAGGGTGGAGAATGCGGCGGGACCGCGAAGGCTGCCATCTTCGAAGAGGAACACCGCGACCTCGTCCGGATTCGCCGCCGGCTGAAGAATGATGGCGCGCAGACGGCTCAAAGGGCGAACGAGTTCTGTGGCGAGGCCGCGAACCGATTCGACGCGCTGCACCTGCTCGTGGAGAGCGGCCGCACGCTCGAATTCGAGATGGGCAGAAGCTTCGTCGCGCTGGGCGCGCAACGGGACGAGGCGGCTCTCTCCGCGCGTGGCAAGAAAGCTCTCCACGGCGGCGGATTCCTCCGCGTAGCGTTCGTCGGTGCAGCCCTTGAAGCAGGGCGCGAGGCACATCTTCATCTCCGAGTAGACGCAGCCGGGGTAGCTCGGATCAGGCGCGAGCTCGAAGGTGCAACGGCGCAGCAGGAATAATTTCAGCGCCTCGTCGATGAAGCGCTCAGCGGCCGTGCGCGATGGAAAAGGGCCGTAAGCCCAGTCAGCCTCGCGGCGGCTGGGGCGGAACGTCACCGTGACCCGCGGATAGGGGTTGCCGCCAAGGAAGCGGACGAACGCGGGATGACGCAGGTGCATGCGTTCCAGCGCCTTGGCGCTGTAGATGCTTTGCAGAAGGTCGAACTGGACGAGAAGCGATTCGAATTCCGAGCCGGTGAGCCGCCAGGCAATGCGGCGGACACGGCCGGCGAGTTGCAGGCGACGAGGATGTTTGGGCGAAGGCTGGAGCAGGCGCTCGAGACGCGCGCGCAGATTGGGCGTGCGGCCGACGTAGGGCTCGGCGTGCATTTCCGCGCCGTAGAGCGCGAAGACGGCAGATGACTGAGGCAATTGCGAGAGCGCGGATTTGGGATCGGCGGGGTCGAAGGCGAGTTGCTCAGTCAAGTCAGCGTGGGGCCGCGCCGCAGTTGCTTCCCGATCCTGTTCCGCCTTATTCATCGCAATTGCAACTGACTCCGCTGCCTCCGCTAACTCCGAAATCGATCTAGCTGCCCGCCACCGTCATGCCGTCGATGCGCAGCGTGGGCGAGGCGATGGCGCTGCGGAAGACGAGGTCGTTGCCGATGGCAGTGATGTTGCGCAGCATTTCGGCGAGATTTCCGGCGACAGTGACTTCCTCGACGGCGTGAGTCAACTCGCCATTCTCGATCCACAGGCCGGTGGCGCCGCGCGAGTAGTCGCCGGTGACGGTGTTGACGCCGAAGCCCATCAGCGCGGTGACGTAAAGGCCGGCAGGAATTTCGGCGATGATCTGCTCCGGGCTGAGCGTACCGGGCTGGAGGTAGAGATTACCGGCGCCAATGCCCGGTGTTCCGGCGAGGCCGCGCGAGGCGTTATGCGTGGATTTCATGCCCAGCTTGCGCGCGGTGTAAGTATTGAGCAGATAAGTGCAGAGCACGCCATTCTCGATGACGATCGTGCGCTGCGAAGGCAGGCCTTCGCCGTCGAAGGGCGAGGTGCCGAATCCGCCGGCGCCGGTGGGGAGAAGCATGGTGTTGTCGTCGACGATGGTGATGTTGGGCGCGGCGATCTGCTGGCCTAGCTTGCCGGCCAGGAACGACGCGCTGCGCCAGATGGCATCGCCTGAGGCCGCGTCGAATATGGCGCCGAGGAGAGAACGTGCCACTTCCGGCGCGAAGACGATGGGCACGCGCTGAGTGGGTACACGGCGCGCGCCAAGGCGACGGAGGGTGCGCCGCGCGGCTTCCTGGCCCACAGATTCCGGGGATTCGACGTCGCCCAGTCGGCGCGCGCTCGACCACCAACCGTCGCGCTGCATCTTGCCGTCGGCGTCCTGGGCGAGAGGCGCGGCGGAGACGCCCGCATAGCTGGTGCGGTACCCGCCGACGAATCCGCGCGAATTGGCCATCGCGCGGCGGCCGGAGGCGGCTTCGAAGCTGCCCCCATCGGAGTTGGTGATGCGGGGATCGGCGGCGAGCGCCGCAGCCTCGGTGCGCCGGGCCCATTCGATGCGCTCGGGTCCGGCGAGCGAGTAGACATCGTCGAAGTAGAGGTGAAGATCGCCGCCGAGCGCGCCGAATTCGGATGTCTCGGGCAAGCCGGTGAAGGGGTCTTCTTCGGTGACTTTGGCGAGCGCCATGGCGCCATCGACGAGCTGGCGAATTCCCTCGGTTGTCAGGTCGCTGGTGGAAGCCGAGGCCGAGTGTTTGCCGAGAAAGACGCGCAGGCCAAGCGCGCGGGAACCGGACTCCTTGAGGGTTTCCACCTCGCCCATGCGCACGGTCACGCTGAACTCATCGCCTTCGCGGGCGACGGCTTCGGCATCGCTGGCGCCGGCTTTCATGGCGAGGGAAACGACGTCGGCAGTCAACGATTCGAGATCGAGAGCGGTTTCGGCGGGCGGAGGAGCGGGTTGGGGCATGAATTCAAGCTATCAAAATGACCGGCACGCTGGCGTTGCTCGAACATGCGGGTTTTGAAAACGCGCTATCTTCCCGTTCCGCCCACCGTCATGCGATCGAGCTTGATGGTCGGCATGCCCACGCCTACGGGCACGCTCTGGCCGTTTTTGCCGCAGGTGCCGATGCCTTCATCAAGCTTGAGGTCGTTCCCGACCATGGACACGTATTTGAGTGCTTCCGGGCCGTTGCCGATGAGCGTGGCGTCGCGGACGGGCGCGGTGACTTTGCCGTCTTCGATGAGGTAAGCCTCGGACGCGGAAAAGACGAATTTGCCGTTAGTGATGTCGACCTGGCCGCCACCGAAATTGACGGCATAAAGCCCGCGCTTCACGCTGCGCAGAATGTCTTCGGGCGCGTCTTCGCCAGAGAGCATGTAGGTGTTGGTCATGCGCGGCATGGGGATGGCCTGGTAGCTTTCGCGCCGTCCGGAGCCCGTGTTGGGCATGTTCATGAGGCGCGCAGAAAGCTTGTCGCTGAGGTAGCCCCTGAGGACGCCGTTCTCGATGAGCACGGTTTCGTGCGTAGGCGAGCCTTCGTCGTCGACGTTCAGGGAGCCGCGGCGGCCGGCCATGGTGCCGTTGTCGACCACCGTCACTTTAGGGCTGGCGACGGGCTGACCGATGAGGCCGGTGAATGCGGAGGTCTTTTTGCGGTTGAAGTCGGCTTCGAGGCCATGGCCGACGGCTTCGTGGAGCAGGATGCCGGGCCAGCCGGGGCCGAGCACGACCTCCATTTCGCCAGCAGGGGCGGGGATGGCGCCGAGTTGGAGGATTGCACCGCGGGCGGCTTCGTGCGCGAGGCCTTCCGGGCTTTTGCTGCCGGTGAACTGGTCGAGACCCGCGCGTCCGCCACCGCCGGCTGCGCCTTTGGTGGTAATCGCCCCATCTTTGGCGATGGCGAAAACATTCAGGCGACATAGGGGCTGGGTGTCGCTGGCGAAGGCGCCGTCAGAGGCGGCGATGAGGATGCGGCGCAGCTCTTCAGAGTAACTGGCCCGCACCTGGACGATGCGCGAGTCGAAAGCGCGCGCGGCGCGGTCGGCGCGCAGGATGAGCTCGAGCCGCGCAGCGAGATCGATGTCGTAACCGCCAAGCGGGATGGGATAAAGCTCGGCGGAAGCTGTCTCGACGAATCCCTGCACAGGCTGTTTGGCGGGACCGGAGGCGATGAGAGCGGCAGTTCGTGCGGCGTGGAGCAGGCGCTCGGGGCTGAGATTGTCAGTGTAGGCGTAGCCGGTGCGCTCGCCAGAAAGGACGCGGACGCCGCAGCCGGCGCTGGTACCCTGGCTGGCGGATTTGACGATCTGCTCGTCAACGCCCAGAGAAGTGGCCATGACGGATTCGAAGTAAAGGTCAGCGTAATCGCCGCCGGCGGAGAGGGCTTCGCCCAGGCAGCGCTCCAGGAGCCGCTCGGTGATGCCGAACTTATCGAAAAAGAACCGCTTGTGGTCAGCGGCAGGGGAAGCATCCGCGCGAGTCATCGTAGTTTCAGTTTACGCCGGATATCGATGCGCCGGGATTGGCGGGGCCGCATGCATCCTGGTAGCGAAGTCGGGGACGGCCGCTTCATGCTACATTCATCCCATGAAAAAGCTGCCGGCTTCAACCCTGCGATTGATGGTGTCTGCCGGCCCAGTATTCGCGGCGAGGCATCGGCAGCACCATCAGCACCACCAGAAGCACCATCATGGAACGCATCAGCCCGCATAACATCATGACTGAAGAAAAAGATCTCCGTTATCCTGTTGGCCGCTTCAATGCGGCCGAGGCGGCCACGCCGGCCGCGCGCGCGGCCAATCTCGAAACACTCAAGGCGGCGCCGGAGCACCTGCGCGCGGCGGTGAGCGGCTTGAGCGATGTCCAACTCGACACGCCGTATCGCGAGGGTGGTTGGACGATTCGGCAGGTGGTTCACCATCTGGCTGACAGCCACGCCAATGCGTACATCCGCGTAAAGCTGGCGCTGACCGAGGAATGGCCAACCGTGAAGCCTTACGACGAGGCGGCGTGGGCGAAGCTCGCCGACAGTCGCGAGCCGATCGAGGGATCGCTGGCCATGTTCGCTGCTTTGCACTCGCGCTGGGTCGCGCTGATGGAGTCGCTGAGGGAAGAGGATTTTCAGAAGGGCTTCATGCATCCAGCCCTGGGGCGGCAGACTCTGGATGCAAGCCTTGGGATGTATGCCTGGCACTCGCGCCACCACACCGCACACATCACCAGCCTGCGGGCGCGGCAGGGCTGGTAGGCGCCAAGGATGCCGAGCGAGACCGGGCCTGCAGAGCTTACGCGGCGCATTGAAGACTACCTGGCTGCGCACCCTGCGGCGGCGGTGCTTGAAGATGGGCGCGTGAAATTCGATATGCGCTCGGCACGATACTCGGTGAGCGAGTCACATGGCCGATGCCTACTGCAGTTGTGGAGCGAAGAGCTGAACCTGGTGCGCACCGTAGTAGGCGTGGAGGAGCGCGTGCATTGCTTGCGTGTTGCCACGCGGCGAATGGGCGCATCGCGGCCGGAGACCCTGGAATTTGTACCCAGCAGCGATCGAAGGACGCCAACCACGCGAGACACGGCACGTCGCAATTACATGCGTCTGCTAGAGCGGGTTCTGACGCGAAAATTCATCGGCGCGAAGGCGGACGGTTTCCGGTCGGCGATGGACCTGGAGCACAGCTTCGGACCGGCCTATGCGCGGGGACGACTTCTGCATGGCGCTGCTGGCGAGGCCGTGATCGGAGTAGGCGCAAGCGAATCTGCGGCCACCATTGATGGCGTATTAACGCTCGGCCTGCTCTGGCTCGATCACTGCCGAAACCATGCCGATGCGCGTCGCCACTTTGGCGGACTGAAGGTGATCGTTCCCGCCGGCGCGTGGCGCACTACCGCTGAGCGCATGGCGTGGCTGAATTCATCGGCCGCGGATTTCCAGCTATTCACGCTGGACGAGCGCAGTGAAGAACTGGAGACGGTGGATATATGCGATACAGGTAATCTGGAATCGCGGTTGGTACACGCGTTTTCCGCGGACTCGGTTCTGGAACGCTGCCGCGCCGGGATTGACCGGCTGATGGAGTTGGTTCCGGCGGCGGCACGGGAACGAGTTGAGGTGCGCGCCAGGTCTGCTGTGGAGGTAGCACTCATGCTCCACGGACTGGAATTTGCGCGTGCGCGCCGGGGTGCAACGGCACATTCATTTGCTGGTGAGGACGAGGTCAGCTTTGGCGCCGGAGCCAATGAAACGCAGCTCACGAACGAGAACGCAGATGCCTGCCGCGAACTGTTTGCACGGCTGTTTGCGGCGCGACGTCCTGATGGAGAGCACAACGATCCGCTGTTTCGCATGCACCCGGAGCGCTGGCTCGAGTCGCGCTTGCGGAACCACTTGACTGAAATTTTCCCCGGCTTACGCGGCGATTTGATGTACACGCAAGTGCCGGCGCTTTCAGGCGGTGATCGCGGCATGCTGGACCTGCTGACGCTCGATCGCGAAGGCCGGCTGACCGTGCTGGAACTAAAGGCGGATGAGGATTTGCACCTGCCGCTGCAGGCGCTCGATTATTGGATCCGCGTGCACGCGCTGAATGCGGACCGGCAGCCCGCATCGGGCGGGGGACGGCCGCTGTCGGCCTTCGAGCGGCAAGGATATTTTGCCGGAGCGGAGGTGTCGCCGCGTGATCCGCGCTTGATGCTGGCAGCTCCGGCGCTGCGCATTCATCCTGCTAACGAGCCGGTGCTTCGTTTCTTTTCGCCACAAATCGAGTGGGAGCTTGTCGCATTAGGCGAGCACTGGCGGCAGGATTTAAGTGTGGTCTTTCATAAGCGCTCCGCCGGCACCAGGACTTAGCTGCGCGTCTTTCACCAGCCGGCTGATCTTACGGGATGAAAAGCAGCTATGCTTCCTGGGGCGCAGAGATATGATTCCCATATGTCGAAGAAACTTCGCTGGGGCATACTCAGCACCGCAAACATCGGTCTGAAGAAAGTTATTCCCGCCATGCAGCGGGGCGAACATACCGTAGTTACGGCCATAGCTTCGCGCGATCTGGCCCGGGCGCAACGGGCGGCAACGGCGCTCAACATCCCCACTGTTTACGGCTCTTATGAAGAGCTGCTCGCTGATCCTGAGATCGAGGCGATTTACAATCCCCTGCCCAATCATCTGCATGTTCCCTGGACGGTGAAGGCGGCGGAAGCGGGCAAGCACGTACTCTGCGAGAAACCGCTGGGCATGAATACGGAGGAAGTCAAAAGCCTTCTTGCCGTGCGGGAGCGGACCGGGGTGAAAATCGGCGAGGCATTCATGATCCGGAGTTACCCGCAATGGTTACGGTTACGGGAGTTACTCGACGAGGGTCGGGTGGGCGAATTGCGCGCGATCACGGGAGTTTTCAGTTACTTTAATATCGATCCTGCCAACATTCGCAATCAAGAGGAGATTGGCGGCGGCGCGCTGATGGACATAGGCTGCTATCTCGTTCACGCTTCGCGGTATGCCTTCCGGCAAGAGCCGAGGAGGGTGGTGGCCGTGATCGATCGCGACCCCGAAATGCGTACCGACCGCCTTACTTCGGGACTTATGGAGTTTACCGTTGGGCACGCAATCTTCACGTGCAGTACGCAGGTCATTCCTTACCAGAGGGTCCATTTTCTGGGGACGCGCGGCCGTATTGAGATTGAGATTCCGTTCAATGCGCCGCCCGACCGGCCCACAAAGATTTTTATCGACAGCAGCGGCGATCTTGCAGGAGGCGGAATTACGGTTGAAACGTTTCCAGTCGCTGACCAATACACCATGCAAGCCGAAGCTTTTGCCAAAGCTGTCTGGGAAGACAGGGAACCGCCAGTGCCGCTCGAGGATTCGATCGGTAATATGGCAGTTATCGACGCATTGTTTCGGTCCGCGAGTTCCGGCGAGTGGGTGTCACCGGAGAGATAAAGCTCGTTTTACTGAGAAAACGAAGAGCGGGTGAGCCCTATGGCTGGGAAAATTGGACTTCCCCACGACAGTAGTCTCCGAATCAGCGGGATGAGGTTCAAAGGGGCGAAAACAGCTTATAGGTGCAAAATGTCCCATTCCTCATTCCTTGCGGCGTGAGGAATGGGACATTTGCTTTTTGAATCACCGTTGAAAAGTGCCGATTATTTCCCCGCGGCCTTCTTCTGCGCGGCCCAGCGGCGCCTGACGGCTTCGGCAATCCGCCTGCGGCCTTCGGCGGACAAGCGCCTCTTCTTCTTGGCGGGTTTAGCGGCAGCTACGGCCGCTTTCCGGGGCCTGCCCCGCCGTTTCCTGGGTGCTGCTGCCGCTCCCGCCCCGCCTTCGCCGAGTAATACGCGAGCCCGTTGCAAGAGAGCAATCTCGCGATCAATCGATGCCAGAATCTCCGAAACTCCCATATGTCCTCCAGTTATTTTGAACCGGCCATAAACAATTTGGAGCTAAGTCGCGAGCCGGGCGGTATTAACTCCTAGCCTCGATTAACATATCTGGTTTCCGGCTGTTTGTAAAACGAAAATCGTATATTTTTGATCCAACTGATCAGAGAGAATCCAACTTGAAACGGTTGAGTACAATTTCTGATACAAACTAGCAAGCATGTCAATGAGAAATGTGCTCTCATTTCCCGCGAGAGGCGTGATTCGAGGCTATTCATTTGCTCGAATTAGCACCTAATTCGCTTTCACTGTCCCTTGCTGGCTGGAACATAATCCGCCGTGCATTCCTTCAGGTCCTGATAGAGGGCGTCGATTCGGCCTGGATCGCTGTCCCAGGAGAACATAAAGCGGGCAGCGCCGCCGATGAAGGTATAGAAATGCCAGCCCCGCTGACGAAGCTTATTCAGTATGCTTTCGTCAGCGCCGAGAAAAACCGCATTTGCTTCCACGGGGTGAGTAATGCGAAGACCATGAATTCCACTTATACGTTCGGAAAAGGTGCGTGCGCAATGGTTGGCGTGTGCAGCATTTCTCAACCAGGCGCCGCTTTCGATCATGCTTACCCACGGCGCGGAAAGAAATCGCATCTTGGACGCCAGTTGGCCGGCTTGCTTGCAGCGATAATCAAAGTCGACGGCGAGCTTACGGTCGAAGAAGAGAACGGCTTCTCCGGCCGCCATGCCATTTTTGGTACCTCCAAAACAAAGAACGTCGACGCCGCTTTTCCATGTCATTTCCGCGGGCGAGCACCCGAGGCTGGTGCAGGCGTTGGCGAAGCGCGCTCCATCCATGTGCAGATATAGCCCGTGCTCCTTGCAGGCAGCGGAGAGAGCGCGTAATTCAGCGAGGCTGTAAACTCGCCCGGTTTCGGTTGGCTGGGTGATAGTGGCAACCCGCGGCTTGGGGTAGTGAATATCCTGGCGTTTTGTCGCCAGTTCACGAATGGAGGCGGGAGCCAGCTTGCCGTCAGGCGAGGCAGCTATGAGCAGCTTGGAGCCATTGGAAAAGAATTCGGGCGCACCGCATTCGTCGGTTTCGACATGGGCCTGATCGCAGCAAATGACTCCGTGGTAGGACTGGCAAAGCGAAGCCAACGCGAGCGAGTTGGCTGCGGTGCCGTTGAAGACGAAATAGACCTCGCACTCAGTTTCAAAAAGTGCGCGAAATGCGTCGGAGGCTCTCGCCGTCCACGGATCGTCCCCGTAGGCGGTAACATGACCGTGATTTGCTGTTTCAAGCGCCAGCCATGCTTCAGGACATATACCGGCATAGTTGTCGCTGGCGAATTGCTGGAGCTGGTCTTCCTGATTGATTTCGAGCATTCCCGGTCCTTACGGAGAAAGTGATGAGGATTCGCGGTCAGAATTGAATCTTGCCAATTCCGAATTACGGAATGTAGTCTACTGCAAGTCGGAGCCAGCCGGAAAAGCGCATCCGGGGATGAGTGCGCCCAATTGGGAAGGGAGCCATGCAGTGATGGAAGTATCAAGCGGAGGAAATCGGAACGGGGATCGCAACGAATCGCAGACGGTATTACGCGCCTGCGAAGTGCTGAAGGCATTTCGCCAGGCCGGCGAAGAATTGCCCCTCGCCGAGGTGATGGAACGGACGGGACTTCCCAAGACCACAACTTTCCGGCTTTTGCGCACGCTGATTCATGGAGGTCTGATCGAGCGGGCCGGCGCAGGCCTCTACCGCAACAGCTTCGGGCCGGTGGCGGAGAGTCCGTTTCGCATCGGGTTCGCCACGCAGGGAGACACTGAGTTTGCGCGCGAGGTAAACCGGGGACTGGAGATGGTGGCGGCGCGCGAGCGGGTGCGGTTGATCACGTTGAACAATCGCTATAGCGCGCGGGAGGCGGTGCGCAACGCCGAGCTGCTGATTCGCGAACACGTCGACCTGGTTCTGGAGTTTCAGACCTACGATCGCGTGGCACCGACGATCGCAGCGCGGTTTCTTGCAGCAAAGACGCCAGTGATCGCTATCGAAGTCCCGCACCCTGGGGCCACTTATTTCGGCGCCGATAACTACAAGGCCGGACTCATGGGCGGCAAGGCGCTGGGCCGATGGACCCGCGAAAACTGGGGCGATCAGGTGGAGCAGCTTGTACTGATGGAGCTGCCCATTGCCGGATCGCTGCTGGAATTGCGCCTAGCCGGGCTGGTTGACGGTTTGAGATCGGAATTGCCACGCATCGTGGAAACGCCACTCGTCCGGCTTGACGGCCGCGGGAGTTTCGACCAGGTGCTGGACGTGATGCGAAAGTATCTGCGCCGGCGGCGTCCGCGGCGGACACTGGTGGGCACGGTAAATGACATTTGCGCACTGGCCGCATTGCGCGCCTTTGAAGAAGCGGGCGCGCCGGAACAGTGCGCGGTGATGGGGCAGAACGCATTGCGCGCGGCCCGCAACGAGCTGCGCCGGCCGGGAACGCGACTGGTGGGTTCGGTAGCCTATTTTCCTGAACGCTACGGCGAAGAGCTGATTCCACTGGCTCTGAATGTATTGCGCAAAAAACCAGTGCCCACAGCGCTCTTCGTCAAGCATCAGCTCCTGACGCCGCGGAATGTGGATCTGGTCTATCCTCTCGACACGCTGGTGGCGCATGCGGCAGTTCCGAGTGACGGCAATGGGAAAGTTCGGGTGGACGATTCCGAAATTCGGAATCTCGCCGGCGCTGAAGTTTAGGCGCCGGGGTTTTCCCTCGGAGACGGTAGAGGGCCATTCGGGAGCGGGCGCGCGGTGAGAGGCGAATATTCACGCAGGGAGTTTGTGGCCTGTGCGGCAGCCGCACTCGCCGGCGCTGGTTTGACTTCGAAAGTTCGAGCGGAAGTTCCCCCTGATGCGCACGTATTTTCCGGAAATGAGTTAGCGGAGTTCGATTACGGCCAGGTGCAGTTGACCGGCGGCCCTCTCAAGCGGCAATACGACCGCATGCGCGCATCCTATCTCGGGCTGGACAACGATCGCCTTCTGCGTGTCTACCGCGAGCGCGCCGGAATGCCCGCACCCGGCGAGCCAATGGGCGGCTGGTATGGCCGCGACGGATTTGTACCCGGACATTCGCTGGGGCAGTACATCTCCGGCCTGGCGCGGTTTGCGAAGGCTTCGGACGACCAAGCCTGCCGGCAGAAAGTACATTCGCTGGTGGAAGGCTTTGCGGCGACGGTGGACGCGTGCGGCGCGGTTTTTGCGGCGCCCAATGCCGAGAAGGTCTGGCCCTGTTACATTCTGGACAAGCATCTGGCCGGACTTATGGATGCCTGGCAGCTATGTAGCGTGACGGAAGCACGCGACCTGCTTCCGCGCGTGTACAAGGCTGCACTGCCTTTCATCCCGAAGACGGGACGCGATCGCATTGGCAGGAAGAATCCTCCTTACGACGAGACCTACGTGTTGCCGGAGAACCTCTTTTCGGCTCATGAACTAACAGGCGAAAGGCAGATGTACGACCGTGCCGTGACTTATTTGCTGGACAGCGATTATTTCGATCCGCTGGCGCGTGGCGAAGATGTATTGCCGGGGCGTCATGCTTACAGTCATGCCATTGCGCTAAGCTCTGCGGCCAAGGCGCGGCTGGTGCTGCACGAGGAAAAATATCTGCGCACGATGGAAAACGCTTGGAGATTCCTGACGACAGAGCAGCAGTATGCGACCGGTGGGTGGGGGCCGAACGAGTTATTCATCCAGCCGCACAAAGGACAGCTTTACGAGAGCCTGCAGACGACGGCCGACCATTTCGAGACGCCTTGCGGCAGCTATGCGGCTACGAAGCTGGCGCGATATCTCTTGTGCGCGACCGGTGACGGGCAATACGGCGATGGGCTTGAACGCGTAGTATTGAATGCGCGGCTGGTGATCAAGGAGCCGGATTCGGACGGCGATTATTTCTATTACTCCTCTTATAACTCCGGCGCTCACAAGGTCTACTATCCGCAAAAATGGCCGTGCTGTTCGGGCACATTAGTGCAGGGCGTGGCGGATTACGTGAAGAACATTTACTTCCGCGCACCCGATGGTGTGGCTGTGAACCTTTACGCGCCATCGCAAGTGAAATGGATGCAGAACAGTGCGGAAATCCGGGTGGCGCAGGTGACGGAGTATCCGCTGGGCGAGGCAGTGACTTTGCGTGTCGATTGCGCTGCGCCTGCGGAGTTTGCGATGAGGATGCGAATTCCGGGCTGGATCGCGCAGACGCCTGGCTTGAGGGTGAATGGGACTGCGGCGCGTCCGGAGATGCAGCGCGGCTTTGCCGTTTTGCGCCGGCGCTGGAAAAGCGGCGACACCGTCACACTCGACCTCCCGCAGACTTTTCGCACTGAGGCGATTGATGATCAGCACCCGAAGACTGTGGCGATATTGCGCGGCCCGTTGGTCTATGTAGAACTGAGTCCCGCGGCGGGAGAGACTTCGCTGGCCGCGCTGGACTCGATGCGGCCGCTGACTGATTCGCCTGGATTGTTCTATGCGGGAACGGGAGAGGGGATGCGCGTCCACGCGCCACTCTATTTTGTGCGCAACGAGAGTTACACGACTTACTTCGAGAACGCCGGATGAAAAACTGCAGGTTGGGGAAAGTTCTTTTTGCAGCGCAGAGACGGCGGGGAAGGAAGGGGCTTCTAGTACCGCTTATGTTCGCACTGGTGCTTTTGCCGGCACAACTCGCTCGGCGCGGGAACGGCGGAGTTGTGGGCCGAGCGGCTCTCGGCCGCACGAGGTGCGGGACATCTCGGTGGCGCGGTCGAAGCCTTGGTGAATGGCAAGGCTGCGGCTATTTGCGAATGGAGTTTGCGGCGCGGATTTGATGGTGACCCGGGCTAACCACGATGCTAAGAGAATCCTCGTCGATTTGAGCGGAGATTACTCCCGCGGCTTTTGACGCTGGAACCCATTAACGGTGACCGCGCGTGGTGAAGCCGCATCACGCCGAGCACATTTTCCCCGGGGCGCAGCAGCCCGGTTACATCGTAGCTGTCGTAGAAGATGGTTTTGCGGTAATCGCTCCAGCCGGGAGTGAGAAGATCATCGCCGACTTTGCGGCCGTCGATGCGGAGCTCGTCCTGGCCCAGGCCGGATGCGTAGAGAACGGCGCGTGCGACGGTGCGCTGGAGATGGAAGCTCTTGCGGAAGAGCGGCAGCGGCGCATCGGGTGCGGCTGCGTCTGGCGATTCGATCCAATGCGCGTGCCAGATGGGCGCCTGGGTCCAGCGCGCGACGGCGCTCCATGGCGAGGCGTGGCCATGCTCATCCCAAACGCGAACGCGCCAGCCATATTCATGCTGCGGCGCGAGCGCGGAGCCTTTGTACTGGATCTCCGAGGTGGCGGAACTACGCACGATGCCGCTATTCCAGAGCAGGTCCTGGGCCGACGCGAATCTGCGAGGGGCGTCGGCGACTTCAATCTGCCACGCTGTCTGGCCCACGCCGTGTAATGCCGGAGAGGAAGCGGTCAAGCTCCAGGAAAACTGCGGCTGCGGATCGGCGACTGCAAGCGGCGTGCTCTGACCGTCGCAACGCAAAGCCGACGGCGCAAGCAGATCCGGAGCGGGCGGTCGCGGTTGCGCGGCGGCCCAGGCCGTGGCCCAGTACGCGGCGAGCGCGACCGGCAGCGCACGGAGACGGCGAGCGCGAATTCCCGAGAGACGAGCGGTCGAACCTGCAGGCATTATCACCAGCATCGGTGATACCGCAGCGACGGGGCATGACGCAATATGCAAGCCGGCGGGTGTCTGGTAGTTTCATTGGGGTGAGTCGAATTCTTCGGCATCGAATCTTGTTTTCGATGATCGCTGCCATGATCGTCCTGGCGCCGGCCGCTGCGCCGGTGCGCGCGCAAACTGAAGCACAGCGCGTGCAGCGGCAACTGGAGAACGTGCGCGCGGGAATGCAGGGACCGTTCACGGCGGATTGGAATTCGCTCGCCGCCTATCGCGTGCCGGAGTGGTTTCGCGACGCCAAGTTCGGAATCTTCATTCACTGGGGTGTCTTCTCCGTTCCGGCATTCGGAAACGAATGGTACTCGCGCAACATGTACGTGGAGGGCACGCCGGCCTTCAAACACGAGGTGGCCACCTACGGGCCGCAATCGAAATTCGGCTACAAGGATTTCATTTCCATGTTCCGCGGCCAGCGCTTCAACGCCGATGAATGGGCGGACCTTTTTGCGCGTGCCGGCGCTCGCTACGTGGTTCCGGTGGCCGAGCACTGCGACGGCTTCGCCATGTACGACTCCGGCGTGACCGACTGGGACGCGGCGAAAATGGGGCCGAAGCGCGACGTGGTGGGCGAGCTGGCGGCGGCGACGCGCAAGCGCGAGCTGCACTTCGGAGTCTCTTCGCATCGCGCGGAGCACTGGTGGTGGTACCACGGCGGAATGAAATTCGATTCGGATGTGCGCGATCCGCGGTTCGCGGGGCTCTACGCACCGGCCGAGCCGATGGCGCTGCCCGGCGACGACGACGCAAAGGAGCCGAATCCGAGTCACCTGGAGCGCTGGCTCCCGCCGGGCAAGGCCTTCCTCGATGATTGGCTGGCGCGCAGCACGGAGTTGGTGGATAAGTATCATCCCGATTTCATGTACTTCGACTGGTGGATCGGGCAGCCCGCGTTCCGCCCCTATCTGCAGCGCTTCGCCGCGTATTACTACAACGAGGCGGCGCAGCGGCACCAGGGAGTGGTGATGACCTACAAGCTCGAGGCTATGCCGGCTAATACGGCGGTGCTTGATGTGGAGCGTGGCAAGCTGGACAACACGCGCCTGCTGCCGTGGGAAACCGATACATCGGTGTGCATCCGTTCCTGGGGATACGTCAAGAACGACGAGTATCGCAGCGCGCAGTCGCTGGTCGACGAGCTGGTAGACGTGGTGAGCAAGAATGGCAATCTGCTGCTGAATGTGGGACCGGAGTCGGATGGGACCATTCCGGAGCAGGCGCGGAACGTCCTGTTGCAGATGGGCGCGTGGCTCAGGGTAAACGGCGAGGCAATTTACGGCTCGCGGCCCTGGTTTGTTTATGGCGAAGGGCCGACGGTGGTGAGCAGCCCCGCGAAGAACAGCGATCTGCAGCAGTACTCGGCTGCGGACATCCGTTTTACCACGCACGACGGCGCGCTCTACGCGATTGCGCTGGGCTGGCCGGACGGCGGCACGCTGCGCGTTCATTCGCTGTGGCAGGGAACCCCGTATCTGCGCGGACCCGTGTGCTCGGTGAGGCTGCTGGGGTCGGATGGCACGCTCGGCTTCAGCCAGAAGGAGGATGGGCTCTATATCCGGCTGCCGAAGATCAAGCCGGATGAGGCCGCGTATGTCTTTCGCATCGGTTCGGCCGGCGATGGAGCGGGCGGATGCGGAAATTCGCGCGCCGCGCAGTGAATGAATCATGAGACTGACGATCAGGAGAATCCGCATGGGCCTGCTGAAGTGCGCGACATTAGTAGTGATGATGGGAGTTTTGACGGCAGTCGCGCATGGACAAAACGGCGACGGGCTGATTTTCCCGCCGCTTTCGAGCGGAAAAGCATTGCCCGGGACGCAGGCAAACAATCATGCTTCCACGGTAGTGGAACTCAAAGGCGGCGACGTGATGGTCGCGTGGTTCGCCGGCTCGCGCGAGGGTGCGCCGGATGTGAAGATCTATGGCGCGCGGTTGCACGATGGGGCATGGAGCGCGCCTGTGGTTCTGGCCAGCGCAGATGGCGTGGCCTGCTGGAACCCGGTGCTGTTTCACACGCATGACGGCCGCCTCTGGCTGTACTACAAATACGGCACGCATCCGAGCACGTGGAAGGGCGCGCGCAAATGGAGCGATGACGAGGGCCGCACCTGGAGCAAGATCGAATATCTGCCCGACGGCATTCTGGGGCCGATCAAGGACAAGCCGCTGGTGCTGCCAGATGGAACCATCGTGAGCGGCTCATCAGTCGAAAACGGGAAGTGGAATGCGTGGATCGAGCGCTCGACCGATAACGGCAAAGCGTGGACGAAGTTCGGGCCGATCACAGTTCCCGCCAGCGAAGACGTGCCGGGGCCGGCGGTACTGGCAGCGGCTGGCGGGAAGCAGGCGCCGCCGGCCGACGGTATGCACACCAAGGTCTATCCGCCGTCGAAAACGACCGTGGGGATCATTCAACCCTCCGTGGTCTGGATGGTTGGGGAGCACTTGCGTTTTTTTGCGCGCAGCCGCACGCGCGCGTCGCGCATCGCCATCGCGGATTCCTGGGACGACGGAAAGACCTGGACACAGGCACACTTCATCGACCTGCCCAATCCGAATTCCGGAATAGACGCGGTGCGGCTCAAGGACGGTCGCATCGTGCTGGCTTTCAACAACAGCTACAACGAGCGCACGCCGCTGAACCTGGCCGTCAGCCGCGACGGCGAGCATTTCCGCATCTTCAAAACGCTTGAGGATGGACCGGGACAGTACTCCTATCCGGCCATCATCCAGGCTGCAAACGGCGACTTGCTAATCACTTACACATGGCGCCGCGAATCAATCAACTTTGTGCGCCTGCCACTGGCCGCCGTGCCGGAGATCGGCGCCGGCGGAAAATGAATTGCGGATTTTCGTGAGGCGCAGCGAGCCAGGAACTGGGTTAATACCCGCAGCGCGGAGCCTTATCAAAAAGAGAAGCAAAGCCCCGGCAGTTCAGCGGTTACACCAAATAAGGGCGGCGCGTTCGATCGCGTCCGGCAAGTTTTGCCGGGTAAAGCAAAGGCATTTCGCACGAGACTGGCAGCCTAATTCGCCACGGGTTTCTCAAAAATAAGAAAATAAATGTATACTCTTGAAAATAAACAGGACGCTCCTGTCATGCTCACTTCAGCCGGAAAACCAAATCTTCACGCCATACAATTGGGAGACACACCATGAACCGTCTAAAGCAGGCAGTACAAGATAACGGCGGAAAAACGCTTCTGGGGGCAGCCGTTTATTTTTACGATCCGATTTTTCTGGAAATATGCGCGCACCTCGGCTACCAGGCCATCTGGATTGAAATGGAGCACGGGCACATCACCTTTGCCCAGGCCGCAGATTTGTGCCGCATGGCGGCCGGTTCGGGGATGCTCACCATGATCCGCATCCCTGACGTGCAGCGGGCCAACGTGCTCAAAGGCGCCGAATGCGGGCCTGACATCCTCGATGTGCCCATGATCGAGCACCCTGAACAGATGCACCAATTGCGTAACTACGCGCGTTTCGCGCCGGAGGGCAGCCGGGGGATTTTCTCCGTCTCGCGCGCCATCAACTACGGCATTCCGGGCGAGGTGGTCGCCAAGCAGCAGCGGTTGAATGGCGATCTCTGCCTGATGGCGCAGATCGAGACCGAGGCCGCAATGAGCCGGCTCGACGAGCTCGCATCGGTCCCGGATGTGGATCTGTTTATTGGGCCGGCGGACCTGGCGGCTAGCCTCGGCGTGCCTTCGCAAACCAGCCATCCCAGAGTGCAGGTGGCGGCCAAAGAAATTGTGCGAACCGCGCGTAAGCACGGTAAAAGCGTGGCCACCGCCTGCGCACCGGAGGAGTTCGGATTCTGGCTGGGCCTGGAAATAGATCTGCTCTTCTGCGCCAACGACATATCGTGCCTGAAGCAAGCCGCGGGAGACCTGCTGGGCAGCGCGCGCAAGATTCTGGAAAACCACTCGGAGGTGAGGATGAGCGCGATCGCGGGCTCCGGCGGCGATGGAGTGGCGGCCAAGTGCTGAATTCGACGTTCCGGAGTCGGCAATCTCTGATCCGAAGCTTCGCGGCTCAGGTTGAGGCAGAATCGCGGAACTCCTCCCGTTTCGGATTTGCCTCAGTTTCGAGTTTCCAAAATGAGTTAATTATTTTCATATTTCTCTTGCCTGCCCACCCGCGCGCCTTTAAACTTCTTTCGCGATGCGGATAGAATCCTTTGCGTGGCTGATGTTGACAGCGGCGCTGTTGCCATGGGGCGCGCGCGCTCAGAATGTGCGGCAGCAGAACGTCTTCATGCTGCTGAAGCCGGCCGATTATCACCACTACATCGATGAATTCAAGGATGATGAGCTGGTGGCCACGCACCAGAACGCCCCGGATGAGTGGCCGTGGCTCGAGGCCAACATTCCGCTCTTTGACAGCTCGGACAGACAGTTCGAGGAGATGTACTACTTCCGTTGGTACGCCTTTGAAAAGCATGTTGTGCGCACGAAGGACCACGGCTACCTGATCACTGAGTGGCTGCACAGACCGGATCTTCCGAACGACGGCGTGCTTCCCGATGCGGCGCCGTTCCACCTGGGCGAAGCGCGCTGGTTGCGCGATCCGCAAATCGCCGAAGACTACGCGCACTACTGGGTTTCGCCGGAAGCTCGACCGCGCCTGTACAGCTTTGCCCTGGCCTCGAGCGTTCGCGATGTCACGCTGGCGACGGGCGACGCCAAGCTCGGAATTGATATGTTGCCGGGGCTGGTCGCGAATTACCAGGGTTGGGTGGCGACGCAATTCGATCCCTCCGTCGGACTTTTCTGGTCGATCGACACACGTGACGCCATGGAGAAGTCGATCAGCGGCGACGGATATCGGCCGACATTGAACAGCTACATGGTGGGCGAGGCGCGCGCGATTGCCGACTTTGCGCGAGCGGCGGGTCAGACGGCAGAAGCGAACGAATATGCAGCCAAGGCCGACACGCTGGAGCACACAGTCGAAGCGAAGCTGTGGAATCCCAAAGATCAGTTCTACGAGGTGGTTTCGCCGGCGGCGGACTCCGGCATTCGCAAGCAAAAAAAGTTCAAGGACAACGGGACCGCATTGAGATTTGCCGGCGTGCGCGAGCTGATCGGCTATATTCCGTGGGGCTACTATGGGCCCGCCGCGAGTCACGACATCGCGTGGAAGCAGCTCTTCGATGTGCAAGGTTTCGCTGGCAAGTACGGCCCGACCACCGCCGAGCGGCGCAGCCCGCGTTTTCGGTTTGCGTCCAGCGACCAGTGCACGTGGAACGGACCATCCTGGCCCTATGCGACTACTCAGACTCTGCTGGCGCTCGCCCACCTGCTGAACGGCGCGCCCCAGCAGGACATTGGAAAGCAGCAGTACTACCAGCTCTTCTCGAATTATGTGCGTGGTCAGCACCTGAAGCTGGCCGATGGCCGCACCATAGACTGGATCGACGAAGATCTGGACGCAGACACCGACCAATGGATCGCCAAGAACATGCTGATCCAGAAGCACAAGCAGGTGGGCCGCGGCAATTACTACAACCACTCGGGCTTCGCCGATCCGCTGATTACCGGCCTTGTCGGGCTGCGGCCGCGCGCGGATCGCAAACTGATCTTGCATCCGCTGCTGCCGGCAGGCCAGTGGAGCTATTTTGCTATTGACGGACTTCCTTATCACGGCCATCTGCTGACCATCGTCTACGACGAAACCGGCAACCACTACCATCGCGGACGCGGATTGACGGTCTATGTTGACGGGAAAAAACTGGCGAACCGTCCGGCACTGGAATCGCTTGAAGCCGAACTCCCGAACTGACCGGAATGGCGGCTTTTTAAACCGTGCGCGAGCCGAAGAATCAAGAGATCGCACGAGGAGTTGCAAAGAGTGATTCGACCGAAGAGTCTTCCTGCTTTTGCGTTGGGATTTTTCGCGCTGCCGCTGATCGCGCAAAAGCCTGCTGCCATACCTATGGTTCACATTTCCGCCGGGTCATTCATTATGGGCGCCGGAACCGAAGCGCTTACGCCGGCGGTGACCAACGGCTTTGGTGTAATGTCCGCGCGGCCGGCGCATGGCGACTGGGACGAGCACCCCGCGCACAAGGTCACGCTGACGCATGGATTCCTGATGTCGAAGAACGTGATCACGGTGAAGGAGTTTCAGCAGTTCGATCCGAGCTACAAGCCGGTTGCTGAGTATCCCGATTACGCCGCCGGCGTCAGCTATGAACAGGCGGTTGAATACTGCAAGTGGTTATCAAGAAAGACGGGCAAGTCATATCGATTGCCCACTGAAGCGGAGTGGGAATATGCGGCTCGCGCGGGCACGCAAACGCCGTTTTTCACTGGCGACACTCCGCCTCAGCTCGGCCAGGCGAATTCGTGGGGATTGGTAATTGCGGAAGGAACGCCGGAATGGGTGGCCGACTGGTATGCACCTTACCAAGCCGGTGCACAGGTGGATCCCACAGGACCGCTCGATGGGCATTTTCGCGCCGTGCGCGGCGGCGGACTCGATTCGCGGCATCCCAAGCCGGGTCAGATCTATCCGGCTATGGCGCCTTTTTTCGAGCGCTCCGCCAACCGAGCCAGCATGGCACCGAGCTATGAATCGGCCAGCGGCAACATCGGCTTTCGCGTGGCGGAGGCGCCGATGCCCCATCCGCATCCGGCTCCGCAGCGGGAATACTGGTTCAGAACCGGCGTCAAGCATAAGGCGTTCTCCCTCACCGCCGGACCGGATCCTGAGAAGCCGTTCTACCAAACGCATGAGCTGTTTCCCAACCTCAACGGAAACTCAATGCCGGATGTGGGCTGGCGCATTGGCCTGGCACGCGGCCTCGGCATCACCTATCACAATTCAGCCGTGCAGGAACTCGCCAACGGCGACATGGTTGCCGCGTATTACAACTCGCCTGATAAGGAAGACGATCCCGACCAGACGGTTCTCATCATGCGGCGCCGTGCCGGTTCTGAAACCTGGGATATGCCCGAACCCTGGCCTTACTTTGCCGACGCCGCCTGCGCCGCCCCGGTTTTCTGGAATGACCACGGCCTGCTGTGGATGTTCTTCGGTTTCCCGCGCCTGATCGGCGCACCGCCGTTTGCCTACGTGCAATCGAAGGACAATGGAGCTACATGGGGACCGATCCAGTTTCCGCATTTCATTGCGTCGATCGGCCGTTACGTTTCGCAGCCTATCAACTCCATCGTTCGTGCGAAGGATGGAACCATCTACATTCCCACGGACTCCACGGGCCATGGCGCCGGAGGACTGCCTGCCGACTCAGCCATCTGGGCCACGAATAACAACGGCAAAACGTGGTACGACACGGGTGGCCGCACCGGCGGACGGCACACCACGCTGGTCATTGCCAGGAATGGCGACCTGCTTGGTTTCGGTGGAAAGAATTCCGAGATCAACGGGCACATGCCATTGTCGATCAGCTCCGATGGAGGAAAGACATGGCGCGTCACGCCGACGCCATTCGATGAGCTGATGAGCGGCGAGCGGCCGAGCGTGATTCGTCTCGCTGACGGACGCCTGTTTTTTGTGGCCGACTACAATCCGCACCATATGAAACATATTCATAAGGACGGCGCGTACGTTGCGCTTTCCGACAACGAGGGCAAGAACTGGAAGATGAAGCGGCTTCCCGCGAACATTTTCACGGTCGGCTACGTCACCGCGACGCAGGGGCCGAACGGGCTGATCCACATTGTGACGTCGAAGAACACGGTCAACTACGAGATCGTGATGAATGAGGCGTGGGTGCTTTCAGATTCGGAAGATGCAACGCCAGGGCCTGGCTCGATCACTGACGTGACAAAGCACAGCGAGAACTGGCCCAACGGGCGCGTGCGCGCAACGTGGTCTGCGGGAATGGCGAATGACGGCCGCATCCTGCTTGAGGGGGCGCAGACGTTCTTCTACGAAAGCGGGCGGAAGCAGTGGGTTTCGGATTATCACCTGGGCAGGAAGGTCGGAACTGAAGATTTCTATCGCGAGGACGGATCGAAGAAGTGGGAGAAGATCTATACGACCGATGGAAGCTGGACGTGGCGAAACTTCGATACGTCCGGGCGCCAGACATCGGAATCGCAATGGAACGGGAAATCGCTGGTGAGTTACTCGATCGCGGGGGAGAAGTGACAAATCCGCGTCGCCAGGCGCACTATCTTTGAACACACACACGCGGACTTGCCTGGCATGAAGTCCCAATATATTGGAGGCAATGCTTCCATAACATCCACTGCAATGTCTATCTGTAAACTGATCATGCCGCGGTGAATGCGAGTCGGACGGTTTCATTGCTCTGCATCGGCGCGGACGTCACGTGCAGGAGCGTGGGCGATGCGCGCCGAGTCCTCTCACCCGATCTCATTGTCGTCGCTCGCAAGCGATTTGCGCCAGGCGGCGCGGCAGATTTACAAAGCGCCGGCTTTCGCCGCAACCGTGGTGCTGCTGCTGGCCGCGGGATTCGGCGTCAGCGTTGCGATCTTCAGCATCGTACGGAACGTGCTGCTCAATCCTCTTCCGTACCGCGATCCCGGGCGGCTGGTACAGATTGTGAGCTGGTGGCCGAAAACGGGTGATCAGAATGGCTGGAGCGCACCGCTGCGCGATGCGCTGGACTGGAAGACCATGGTTCCCGCCTTTCAGGACGTGGCCATGTATCACTACGATCTGCGCAATCTGACCGGTAAAGGCCAGGCGGAATCCGTATACGGGCTTCGCGTGACAGCCAATCTGCTGCCGATGCTGGGCGTGCGGCCGGCGCTTGGAAACTGGTTTACAGCCGACCACGACCTGCCGGGAAATACCCATGTCATTCTTCTCAGCGACGACCTGTGGCGGCGAAAATTCGGAGCCGATCGTGAGATTGTCGGAAAGACCATTCATCTGGACGACGAAAGCTACGAAGTCTTTGGGGTGATGCCCCGAGGCTTCAATTTCCCGCTGAAGCTGGGGACAACCGCGCTGCTGCCAACGGACCAGATGCAGCATTGGATGCCGTTGGAGATCAATCTTGCCAAAGAACAGCACGGCACTCCTGATGCCGGCGTGATAGCGAAACTGAAGCCCGGCGTTACCTTGAGTGAAGCCCAGGCAGAGCTGGAAAATGCCTGCCGCTTGCTGGAACGCGAGTATCCAAAGACCAACCGCGGCCTCAGCGCGCGAATCTTTTCCCTGCGCCAGCAGACCGTGAAGCAAGTAAACAGACCGTTGCTTGCGCTGCTGGCGGCTACTGGATTGATACTTCTGCTGGCTTGCGCAAATGTGTCCGGGTTGCTGCTGGCGCGCGGAGCGGCGCGAAGCGGCGAACTGGCCATCCGCATGGCATTGGGCGGCAGCGGCTGGCAGGTGGCGCGAATCCCGCTGCTCGAAGGCGTTCTGTTGTGCTGTTGCGGATGCCTGCTGGGCGTGCCGGTTGCGATGGTGACCCTGAGACTGTTGCTACGCCTGGCCCCGATAGATGTGCCGCGCCTGGCGAGCACCAGCATCGATTTCAGCGCGGTGCTTTTTGCGGCTCTACTGGCGATCGTTTGCGGCGCGCTGGTGGGCGGAGTGAATGCGATGCAGGTTCTGGGGCGCTCGCCGAGAGAAGTGCTCTCCGAATCTTCGCGAACGAGTCTGGGACGGCCACGGGCGAGACTGCGCAGCTCGCTTGTCGCCAGCCAGGTGGCAGTGTCGGTAGTTCTGCTGTGCGTGGCGGGGCTAATGCTGCGCACACTTGCGAATCTTCTGTCGACAGACACCGGCTATCGCGCCGACCACGTGTACTACGCCGTCACGGTGTTGCCTCCTGCGCGATATGGTCAGCCCGAACAGCGGCACATATTCTTCAGCAAAGTACTTGAACAGTTGAGGAGCACGCCTCGGATTGAAGCTGCGGGCGTGTCGACGGGATTTCCGTTTGTCGGGCAATATGACGGCGCGAAAGCGCAGTCCGAAGGTATGTTCAACACAGGTACAGAAGGGATCGATGCGGACTCCAATGACGTCTCTCCGGGATATCTGGAAGCGATGGGAGTGCGGCTGACCAGCGGGCGATTGATCGAGAAGACCGACACCGGCGATGCCCCGAAGATCGCGGTGATTGATGAAACACTGGCGAGGAAATTGTGGCCGGGCGAGAACCCAATTGGCCAGAGGATCAATGTTGATGATCCGGCAAAGCCGGTATGGCGGCAGGTGGTCGGGGTCTTGCAGCCGATGCGCAACTTCGCGCTTGATATGAAGACGAGGCCCGGAGTGTTTATCCCTGCGGACCAATCCACCGGCTACGTGAATTTCGTTGTCGTGAAGAGCCCGGATTCGGTGCGGGAGGTGGCGCGATCGATCAGGAATGCGGTGGCCGGGGTGGATGCTGACCAGGGCGTCTTCTTCGTGCAATCCATGCCGGAACTGATCGGCGGCACCATTGCCGTGCGGCGTTTTCTTTTTACCGTGTTGGTGTTTTTCGCCGGCGCGGCGCTCTTGCTTTCGGCGTTCGGGATTTACGGCCTGATCTCATTCGTTGCGGCGAGCCGGATTCGCGAAGTGGGGATTCGCATGGCATTGGGCGCAACGCGAAAGAACATTGTCAGGCTGGTCTTGTCCGAGGGGATCCGGCTGACTCTGTTCGGCGCAGTAGCAGGGTTGATTGCATCGGCGATCGCCGGTCGCGCGCTTTCGGGAATGCTTTTCGGCGTTCGGGGATTTGACTGGATGACGATGGCCGCCGCAGTCCTGGCGCCTGTGCTGGTAGCAGCGGTCGCTGCGCTCGTGCCGGCCTTGCGAAGCTCCCGCGTAGAACCGATGGCGGCGTTGAGAACGGAATAAGCCGCCCTGTCGACAAAAAGTCTCAGTGGCCTTGCACGAGGTATCTGTTCGGCACGTTTCGGATTGCCGGTTCTGCGCCATATCTACTGCGGTAGAGAAATTTGAGATTGCTATATACATCTTCCTCGCGCCGATGAAACTGCCGATATAAACCGCATTGAGCATACGAGATTGGAGTCACGTCATACAGAACTGTCTCCCAGCTCATAGATTCTCCCCAGAGCAGGGCTTTCACTTTCACGTCCAGGTCCGCTCCTGCTTCCACAAGAAGCTCCATCACTGGACGGCAGTAATTGAGATTGCTATTGACCGCGTGGAAGATTGGCGTCTGCCCGCCTATCCCCTCTGAGCTGCGGTCGGCAATCGCGTTTACATTCGCTCCGAGCTCGAGCAAAACGCGCGCGCAGCGAACGGAGTTGAACTCAGCGCAGACGTGCAGGGCGGTGACGGCTCGGCAGGAAGTGTATGCGACCAGGAGGTCCAGCTTCTGACGGAGGCGCTGCGGCGATTCTGTAATGAGGTCGCGCAAACGCGAGGAATCGTCCAGAAGAACTGCTTCCAGCAAAGGGTCTTCCATCACAGCTCCCGCGCTCAGCATCACGCGAAGGCAATCGGCAAACCGGGGAGAGCGAAGATAAGCCTCAATCAAATGATCGATCGGCTTGCGCCCCTTGATCGCATCGACAGGGCTGACGCCGGCAGCAAGCGCCTTTTTGGTTTCTTCCGGCGAATGAACTTCGAAAGCGTCAAGCAGATCGGAAACGGACATGGATCCATCCTCCCCCCAGCGAGCGCGCTCACCAAAAAGCTAGCAGGCGGAGACGCGAGCCCCGCAGAAGCTGCGGACAATCACCCGCAGATAGACTACTGTTTGCTCGCTATGCCCGCTACTCAAAAAGCCAGTCGAGATTCATCGGCCCATTGCCGGTGGCGTTGAAGTTGATATGAGGCGTTACATGATAATTGGCTGGGATGAATCCCAGGACCACGTAGGCGCCTTTGCCGAGATCGATTTCGTTCGGCCCGGCGGGAAGCGTCTTGGCCCAGACCGCCATGCCGGGAATCTTCGGCGTGCTGATGGCGTTGAGCAGGAGCAGATTCCATTGCTCGGTTGCCGGATCGAGAATGGAACTTTTGCCGGTACCGTTCGATTGATACCCAAGAAGGATCTGCGCCGGCTGGGCGAGCGCGAAATCGAGCGCGCCACCTTCGCGAGGTGAAATGCGGATTCCGTGCAGTCCGGCTAGCTGCGGGTCGAGATCGGAAATCCGCGGGCCGGTTCCCTTGAATAGCTGCGCGCCCTTTTCGACGGTGAATTCTTCGCCTGGTCCAGGCTTGAGAGTGAAATCAACCTGCGGGAAGGGCTGGTCGGAGCCGGCTTGGTGCGTGGCGGCGCCGGAGGCGAGTTGGGCGACGCGCTTGTTGAATGTGGCCAACTCTTCTTCGTACATGGGCAGGCACTGCTGCCAGCTTGGGTAGTTGTTCATCCCGCCGGGGAAAGGAATGCGGCGCTGCGAGGTTTCCATGCTGGTGGCAGTGATGTACGCGGGGTCGGCGAAGTCGGTAAGTTGCTTGAAGTAGTCGACGCTCTGGGAGAGGAGCGGCTCAGCGGAACGCAAGTGTGAAGCATCGTGGTCGTAGCCGTAGAGAAGCACCTGCTCGGCGGCCTTAATTTTGGCGTTGTAGTAGAGCATGAGCAGGTTGATGGAATGCATGTCGTTGACGATGCGCTCGTACTCTGCTTTGTCTTTGGGGATGAAGGGAGCGGCGGCGCGGGCGGCGGCCAGAGCCTGGGTTGACCACTGCACGGTCTGATCGCTGACTCCGATGGGCGTCTGGCCCTCGTGCGGCTGGTGATGAACTTCCTTTTCGACGTAGTCCTGCAGGCGCTCGCCGGCAGGAGCGTCGCCGTTCCACAGCGGATAGTCGGGGCCGAAGCGGTTCTGGTCGATCATCTGCGGCATGGTCATGCCCAGCGCCAGCGATTCGCGATTGCCCTCAGTAACGCCGATGCGCGGCAACAGCGTGGGCTGGCAGGGACCGGCGAGCGTGTAAGCCTCGAGGAGCTTTTCGCCGGCCTGCGCGGTGCCGAATCGGTCTGCGAATTGCTGCACCCAGTAAGCGTGCTCATTTTGCGGATCGCGGTCCGGGTTCCACGCGTATCGGCCCCAGGCGTCAAACCAGATCCAGTCGCGCTGCGTCTGCGTCAGGCGCGGCGTGGTGTTGTCGCCGACATACGGCCAGTCCCAGTACCGCAGCGGGTAGAGATGAAGACCTTCAATGCCGATGGGCTTGAAATTCGCGATGGTCTCGCGGATGAAGTCGGGATCGCCCCAACGGAACGGCTCAAGATCGGAGAGCAGGTGGATGTTGGCGATGGTGACATTGGACTCCTTGGAGAGTTGCTCGAAATTCTGCCGAACGCCTCCGCGGACGTCGGTCCAGGTCAGGGACTCGCCATTCCACTTGGCCATAGTATCGATGTTCGAGTATAAGGGCATGGCCGCCTGCATCACCGCTTTGATATCGGTGGCATGCGCGCGCACGACGATAGGCGGCTCGGTCGTATCGCCGACGGCCTTAAGGCCATCTTTCACGCCGGGAATGACGGCTCGCGAAATCCATTCGGCGCCGTAGCGTGGGGCGAGAGCTTCGCCGAGAGTCATCATCAGGCCCGCGTGAGGATAGTGCTGCACGAACTGGGAGATGACGTAGCGGGTGTACTCGGTGGCCAGCGGCGTGGGCGCAGACAGATGGTAGGGCAGGTGGTGCGCACGGGCGAAAGCGTGCGAGAGATGGATGTTGTAAAAGCCCTGCAGCACCCAGATGCCGCGCTTGTCGGCTTCGTTGGTGATCCACTGGAACATGGCAATGTTCTGGTCGAGCTGGGCGGTGGGGAGTTCCTGCGCTTCAGGGTAGCGGGGCAACTTGAGCAGGCTGGTAAAAGGGTGGCCGTTCCAGAGATAGAGAGTGTTGTAGCGGTTCTCCGCGAGCAGGTCGAGATACTTGATCCACCCGGCTTTGTCGTAGAAGAAGGGGAAATTCTGCGGCGTGTAACGATAGTCGTACTCGGCGCCTTCGTAGGTGATTTCCGGTTTCTGCATGCCGATGCAGACGCCGCGCAGCTTCAGGTCAGGATGCTCGGAGTCGTCGATGCCGGCTGGGAGTTTGCGGGTGGCGCGGATGCGGTCGGCCAGTTCGAGCTCGCCGTAGAGCACGCCGGAGGCATCGCTGCCGGCGATGACCCAGGTTTTGCCGATTTGCTTAATGAGGAAGGCTTCTTCGGTGCGGGGCGGAAATGCAGGAAGATTGAAGCGCTGGAGTTCGGGGGCAGTGGCGAGGGCAGCGATGACGCGCGCGCCCTCGGGCGATGGCTTCAGTGAGGCGAGAGCGGCGCGGAGTTGTTGCGCTCCCCATTGAGCACGAGGCGATGCACCTTTCGCGACGATGACGGGAATTGGAGCGGCATGGACGGTTGCGGCGAGACGGACCGCAAAGACAGATGCGGCAAAGAGCCGTGCAGTGACTCCGACTCTTACGAATCGATTTTTCGTTTTCTCCAAAGCTAGACCTTTTCGAACAGTACGGCGCGGTAAGGCTTCCCTGTGAGTTTCAGATGGCTTTTCCCGCTGAACGTTCCCGGCACGGGCGTGGTGGTCATCGCCCAGGGATCGATCAGCGTGGCTTTGAACTGCGCTGTTTCGGGCAGCGGAAAGTCGTATTCGGCTGCGCAGTGGTAATCGAAAAACCAGAGATAAAGCTGGCCGGGGTTGCCGGCGTTCGGGTAGTAGGGATTTTCGGGCGCGAGAAGGCCCGTGGTGCCGCTTTTCTTGAGCAGCTCGTGCAGGAACGCGAGGCGCGCGGGGCTAGTTCCGTGCAACTCACCGGCGTCGGACCAGACCGGTGAGCCATCGGTGGAGATGTAGGTCTCACCATGTGTGGCGTAGACGCCGTTGATGATGGCTCTCCAGAAGCGGTACGTCATCTCCTCCGGCGAGAGATTGCCCCAGCGGCGGGCGATGTTGCCCTCGTACTGAATTTCGTCATAGATGACGGGCTTGTCCCAGGCGGCCAGGCGCTCGGCGGATCTCTCGAAATCGTAGGTCTGCAAGCTGGCATGGGTGCACCAGGGTTTGGCGTAGTCGTACATGACGCGGCTGTAGTGGATGGAGCGCAGGCGGGTGTGCGGATCACTTTCAGTGATGATGCGGAAGAAGCGGTCCCAGTCCTTCGTGGACTTGGAGCGAACGAGGTCGTACTCGTTGGCCACCGACCACCAGACATTCCGATATACGGAAAGGCGTGCGATGGCGTAGCGCAAGTAGCGATCATCCGCTTCCTCTCCCATCGACTTGAATCCCCAGGCGTCATAGGGGTGGAAGAGGATGACGTCAGCCTGGATGCCAGCCGTCATCAGATCCTGGATGCAGCGTTCCGCATGCTGGAAATAGGCGGAGTTAAGGCGGGTCAGGTCGAAACTGTCGGGGGAGTTAGCAGTTGCGCCCGGCTTGAGCTCGAAGGGCATAGCCACGGGTTGCAGTGTGCCCAGAGGCTTCGGCAGCAGGCACATGCGCACTTTGTTGAAGCGTGCGGACTTGAGATTGCGCAGGGTGTCGGACTGATAAGGCTCCGGTACAAAGCCGTAGGAGTAGCAGGTGGTGCCGAATGGAAAATAGGGGGTTCCGTTGGCGTATTGAAAGTGAAAGCGATGCGCGGTGCTGATTGGACCGCGATTGCCAGGTTTGGAATCGGTGCAGTCGAAGGCGCCGGTCACGCCGGCAAGCGATTTATCGCTGGCGGAAGTCTCGTAAGTCCACCTGCCGACTGTGTCTGGCGAGAAGCGGACGCGGTAAACACCGTCGCCGTCATAGAAGCCCGGTACCTCGACCGCGCGGTGCCCGAATATAAACCGGGCGCCAAATGTGACGTCGACAAAAGGATTGCCGGCCGAGGGGCCGCGGGCTTGCAGTTCGAAAACGCCCCATCGCTCGACTTCTTCCGCTGTAGCTGGATTGTCGGAGGCGGATTGCGGCGAGGCGGAGGCGGCGAGGCTGCTGGCCAGGACTCCCGCCCCAAGTTTGATCAGTTCTCTTCGATCCATCGTTCCTCAGTGAGCATGAAGGGCTGACCGGACAGCCGGCTTAATTCCCAATCTCGTGGGAGAACAAGGAAGGGCGCACGGAGATCTCCGGGCAAAGTCCGTTCTACACAGGCCGAGCGGCAGTGTCAAACTCGTCGTAGAAAATGAAAATTAATAGACGGATCTCGTCGGGTGCGCGTATAAAGGTTGGTAAGTTCAATACCGTTCTTTTGAGAAAAGGCGATCATCCATCCATGCCCAGCAAGAGTGAACCCCTCTCTGCAAACGGAAAAGCTATTCGACGCCGCATTCCCAAGTGGGCCCTGCAAACCACCGGCAGCGGTACCGGTAACGAACAGTACTACCTGAGATCGATTGGACGCGCTTTGGAGGTGTTGGACTGTTTCGACGGCAAGGCGCCTCTGGCGTTGACCGACATTGGGGCGCGCACCGGCCTGCCGGAGTCGACGCTTTTCCGGGTGTTGCTGACGCTGGAAAAGCACGGCTATCTGCAACAGGCTGTCGACGGCACCTATCAGCTGGCCGCAAAACTGCGCTTTGGCTGGCTGATTGAGCAAGGCAACGCGCTTCGCGCCAAGGCCCGGCCGGAGCTGGAGCGCCTGGCCCACCGGTTCAATGAAACCGCCAGCCTGGCGTATTTGTATGAGGATCGAATCCATGTGCTGGATTCGATCGATACCTACCACGAGATCCGCATGTCGAACCGCATTGGCCGGGTCCTGCCGCCGCATTGCAGCGCCATGGGCAAGGCCATCACGGCCTTCCAGGAACGGGAGCTGTCGGACCGGATTCTGGAGGTCTATGGATTGTCGCGGCGCACGGAGCATTCCATCACGGATCGCGGCCGGCTCTTCGATGAGTTTGCGGAAATCCGCAGGACGGGAATCGCCTGCGACCGGGAGGAATCGACTCTGGGGGGAATTTGCTATGCCGCGGCGATCCGGCCGGCGGCTCAGCCGGTGGTAGCAGCGCTCAGCGTCTCAACCCCCATCGTGCGCATGACGCCCGAGCGCGAAGCCGACACACGGCAGGCCGTGCTCGAAGCGGCCGTTCGCGTGGCAGCGGCAGTAGATTAGCCGCAAGCAGGGCAACAGAGAACGAAGGTTGCTGCTAACTTGTATTGAGAAGGGGCATGATGCTGTCCCGGCGATTCTTACATTGTTTGATTATTGGGAATTTAACCGTAAATAATGGAAATTTAGATGCTTTTATTTCCGAAAATGAGTTGACTTTGATTCTTCTCCGCCCATAGACTTTGCGCTGTCTTGATTAAAAACCGCACCGCGCGGAAGGATCAGCGGGGCGCAAAGTTCCTTCGTTATCCGGGACCTTATTCGAGTGTGACGGCGATGCTCGCCTGAGCTTCGTCTCGCGCAATTTCCGACCGGAGGTGATAAGCGGTCGTGTGAAATTGCGACGAATTGGTCCGCTCTCCCGGCGTGATCCCGAAATCTCCTGGGCGATGGAGCCCTCGCTGTATGTTTTGCAATCCGGAATGTGTCGTAGCCAGTCAGGCCCCTTCCGATTTCCCAACCCGGGCACGCGCTTAGAAGCCGCCATAAGAAGGTCACAGTGCGAGCCGAACGATACGGAGTGCTCAATGCAACGTTTTGCCAAACGCTATGCGCCAGTGATGCTGGCGTTCGTGTTCGTGGCCGCATTCGCGGCCGCGCAAGTGACGCGCGCGACCTTGACCGGTACAGTGACGGATCCCAGCGGAGCCATCGTGCCGAACGCCCGCATCGTGATCACCAACCAGGAAACCGGCGCCAAGACGGTGGTTAAATCAAACAGCGCCGGGGCATACACGGTTCCCTTTCTGGCACCTGGGCGATACATGGAAAGCGTATCGCAGCAGGGATTCAAGACCTACGTGCACACCGGCATAACGCTGCAGACGGAGCAGACGCTGACAGAGAACGTGGTTCTGCAGATCGGCAGTGCCTCAGAGACGGTGACAGTACACGCCGCCTCGCCCCTGATTGATACGTCCGACGCGTCAACAGGCGAATCGCTGACAGCGACACAGGTGGAAGATTTGCCCAGCAACGGGCGCGCTCCGCTGGGTTTTGCGCACCTGGAGTACGGAGCGGTGGCGAAGGGCAAGCACTCGATGACGCAAATGCGGCCTTTCGACAACTCGGCGGCGGACGACTTCAGCCTGGGCGGCGGCAACTCGTCGTCCAACGAGCTTTTGCTGGACGGGGTGCCGAACATGCAGAACTCCGGCCGAACTGCGGGGTTCAGCCCGGAACTGGATTCAGTGCAGTCCGTTCACGTGGATAATTTCTCGGCTAACGCCGCTTTGGGCGATACCTCTGGCGGCGTGGTGAACATCACCACCAAGGCGGGCACCAACCAGTTCCACGGCTCAGCCTCGGAATACTACAACGGCTCGCGCCCGTTCCAGGCCCGACCCTATTTCACATCTCCTACCGCGAAGATCACCTCCACCCACTACAACCAGTACGGAGGCACGATTGGCGGCCCAGTACTGATTCCGCACCTGGTCCACGGGCGGAACAAGCTATTCTTCTTCTATGCCTATGAGGGATACAGAGGTGATTCTCCGGCGACGACCATAACCAGCGTTCCAACGCAGGCGGAACGCAGCGGTGACTTTTCTGCATTGCCGGATCAGCTTTACGATCCTTTCGGCGGCTGCACGGAGACCACCACGACTATCGGGACCAAGACTTACACGTACTGCCAGCGCAACGCGATTCCAGGCAATATCTTATCGAACGCCAACGATCCGCAGCTCACCGTAAATCCCATCTCCGCCGCTTACCTCAAGCTGATTCCGCTTCCCAATTTGACCGGCGCAGCCGACGGGGAAGATAACTACTTCGCCTTCGATCCCACCACCCAGAAATATGAGTCGAACATGGGCAGAGTGGACTACAACATCAGCGATTCCGACAAGATCTTCTTCGAAGCCCATCGTAGCCGGTTCGACAACAGCCAGGGGAACATATTCAACAACGCACTCAGCGGAACGTCTTCAGCAGTGATTCTGTGGGGTGGCGAGGTGGACAACGTCAAGACGTTCTCCCCGACTCTCAACCTGGAAACACGGCTCGGGTTCAGCAGGTACGGGACGTTCTCCGGCCCCAACAGCCTGGGAACCAGCCCGTCATCGCTCGGCTTTCCCGGCTACATGTCGTCGAACTCGACGGCCCCGGCCATCCCTTACCTCACCTTATCTGATTCCACCTCGATGCCCAGCCTGAGTGCCGAGCCGGGAAATACGGACTACTTCGACGACATCCAGTTTTATGCCGATCTGAGTAAGACCTGGGGTAAGCACACGTTTCAGATCGGACCCGACATTCGGGTGAACAAGAACTCATCGCTCTCTCCGGGTGCGGCCGATGGCGCTTTCGCTTTCAATTCTTCTAACAAGGATTTTGTGACCGGATCGCCCGACGGCCCGGCGGTCGATTCCGCGACCGGCGCCAAACAATCCTTCGGCGGGGCGCTGGCGCTCTTCGAACTGGGTCTTCCCAACGGCACTTATAAGAGCGCCAATTACACCATCGGCACCAAGTTTCAGTACGACAACTGGTATATGGGCTTCTTTGCGCAGGACGACTGGAAGATGGCGCCGAACTTCACGTTAAGCATGGGCGTGCGTATCGAGCACGAGACGCCTGTGGTGGAGAGCAACAACCAGATGGTGGCTGGCTGGAATCCCACGATGACCAATGGGGTGACGGCCGCGGCTGAGCAGGCCTATAACGCAGGCACGCCGAGTCCATATGTCTCCGCCAAGGCGTTCCAACCCACGGGCGGCGTGATTTACGCATCCAGCGGCAATCGCAGCGCCTACTATCCGGCAGCGGCATACTTCAGCCCGAGAATAGGCTTCGCCTATGCGCCGGGATTCGCGCACGGCACGCTGGCCATTCGCGGCGGCGCCGGAATTTATGTGAACCCGTTCGATGATTACGATGCGGGTCAGTCCTACGGCTTCTCGCAGAATTCAACAATGCTCTTCAGCACGGACAATGGCTTTACCCCGGCGACCACTCTTTCCGATCCGTTTCCCAGCGGGAGCACAAGCTCGAATTACAACCCCATCCAATTGCCTTTGGGTTCGTCCCTCGGCATCAACACCAACCTGGGCAGCAGCATATATTTCTTCCATCCGGTGAAGGTGCCATTCTCCGAAAAGTGGAGCCTCGACGTGCAGAAGGAATTTGCGCACAACTGGGTGGTCGAGCTGGGCTACATGGGCGCGGTTCAGGTTCACAACTCATTTTCGAACGACCTGAGCAGCGTGCCGCTGGTGCCGTACCTGGTTCACGCCGCCAAGGGAAATGATCCCGCCGTCGCGGCCATCAGTTCGAGCATGTCCGCCACCGTTGCCAACCCGTTTTACGGCACGATGGCGGGCTACGGTCCGGCGGCAACGAGTGCATTGAATGTCCAGTCGAAAATCAGCAATTCCGGTCTGCTGCATGCGTATCCGGAATACAGCGACGTGGTGGAGGCGCTGAATCCCAACGTCCGGGTGAACTATAACGCGTTACTTGCCCAGGTGACCAAGCGCATGTCCAACGGGCTGGAGTTCACGTTCAACTTCCAGTACTCGCGCCAGCTCGGCAACACGGTGCAACTCAACCACGGAGGCCCGCTGAGCTACGAAGAGACCACCTCCGATTTCCCTGTGCATGGTTCTATCTTTACTTTGTATCAGTTGCCCTTTGGGCACGGGCGCCAGTTCAATATCAACTCGCGCCTGCTGGACGAGGTGGCTGGCGGATGGGAGGTCACGGGGATCTACCAGTACTTGTCCGGAACCGCGCTCAGCTGGGGCAATGTGGTCTACACGGGCGACTGGCACGATTTCCATAACAATCCGCACAAGCCTTACTATGAAGGGCCGAGCTTCAACACGTCAGTCTTCGATACCGCGAAGAACGACCAGCCGGGAAGCTGGAATTACCGCACCTTCCCGCAGTACGTGTTGCGTGGCGACCCGACGAACAACTTCGATTTCTCTGTTCTGAAGGATTTCGCGATCGGGGAACGGGTGGTCATCCAGCCGCGCGTAGACGCGTTCAACGCTCTGAATCATCCGCAGTTTGCGGCGACAGGCAATGTCAAGCCCACCGCCTCCACATTCGGGGAGGTGAACAAACAATTGAATTCCGGGCGGTCTTTGCAGGGAGGAATTCACATTATCTTCTAACCCTTCATCGCACAGCGGACACGGGAGGCGTTCCGATGCGCCTCCCTATTTTTCCGTTTGGCAACTTCGCCAGCGGATAGACCTTTTGCCTGGAACTGCTGCTCGACTCAGCGCTCATTGCTCTTCGAAGAGGATCTTGCCGGAAGCCTTTTAGCCGTACATGAGGGACGGAGGCAGCCGGTCCCTCTCCCCACCACCTGGCCCCCGTTCTGGGTAAGACCGCGTTGAGCTGGGAATGGAGTTCCGAAACGCGGAACTAAGCTCCGGGAGGTATCAACCGGATGCTCATTTAACGGTGAATGTCTTAACGTCCGAAACGTTAGACTTATTTTCTAACTTCGTATCGACACCGAACTTCTCACCTCCGTATCGTAGCTATTTCCAATTAGTGGTTCCCTCTTCTGCCACGTGGCACCGGTCTATATCAGCCCGCGTATCGGCATCAGTTGATCGGCACCACGAGTGGAGCGTATAGCGCAACGCAAGTCCGTCGGTTCGATCTTGGCGTGCACATCGTGTTTTGAACACGGATTCGACCGCGGCGGCGTACTCACGTGATACTGATTCTGAACATACTCAGTCAAGAACATGAAGCGGGGCTGCTCATATTGGGCTTCCGCTTCTTTGCGTCTGTTGAAGATTGAAGAACTCTGTCCATCACGACGGTACCCTAAGTAAACCTGACTCCGTACTCCGCTCCGCGGTAGAGTTCGAGATTCTGTTCTGATGTTCCTCCTGCTGGAAGCCAGAGCTCATTTCCGGCGCGCGATATGCATGCAATCCGCTGGCCGGCGGGAGCGGCGAGCTTGATCTGGCCATCGAGCCCGGCGCGGAGTGTTGCAGTCGCCCCTCTGCCGCCGCGCCAGACGCAATCTACTTCAATCCCACCGCGAGCGCACAGGCCGCGGAAGCTGCCCGCGGGCCACGCTTTCGGTAGCGCGGGCAAAAAGCGCAACGTGCCTTGGTGGCTTTGCAGCAACATCTCAGCCAGCGCCGCCGTGCCACCCAGGTTGCCGTCGATCTGGAAAGGCGACCGCTCCTTGAGCCCGCATACGTCGAAGAGATTGTGGCGCGTCGTGCGTCGCAGCAGCTCGAGCACGCTCTGGTATGCTGACTCGCCGTCTTCAAGGCGCGCCCAGCAGTTGATAATCCAGGCGCGGCTCCAGCCGGTGCTGCCGCCACCGTAGGCCAGGCGCCGCTCCAGCGACTTGCGCGCGGCCTCGGCCAGGTGCGGCGTTCCCCGCAGCGTGATCTGGTCGTCGGGATAGAGCGCAAACAGATGCGAGATATGCCGGTGGCCCGGTTCCGTCTCGTCGTAGTCTTCGTTCCACTCCTGCAGCGTGCCCATTTTGCTGATCTTGAACGGTTGCAGGCGCTTGCTTGCAGACTGCGCCTGCGCGCGCAGTTCAGTATCGACGCCCAGCAACTGGCTGGCGCGCGCCACGCGATCGAAAATTGCGCGGATGATCTCCGTATCCATCGCCGGCGACATGCACAGGCTGGCAGCGGTGCCGTCGGGCAAGCGGTATTTGTTTTCCGGCGACTGGCTCGGGCCGCTGAGCAGATGGCCGTCCGGTTCTTCGACGAGATAGTCGAGAAAGAATTCCGCGATTTCGCGCAGGCGCGGATAGGCCCTGTTGCGCAGGAAGTTTTTATCGCCGCTGAACTCGTAGTGATCCCAGAGGTGAAGTGACAACCATGCCGCGCCCATGGGCCATACGCCCGCCTGTACGTGGTCCACGGGAATCGAGTCGCCCCAGATGTCGGTGTTGTGATGCACCACGAATCCGCGGGCGCTGTAGTATTTGCACGCAGTTTCTTTGCCGGCAGGATACGCCGAGTCGAGCAGGTCGAAGAGCTGCGAGTGCAGGTCGGCGAGATTGCACGTCTCGGCGAGCCAGTAATTCATTTCCGCATTGATGTTGACCGTGTATTTCGAGCCCCATGGCGGATCGAGGCTCTCGTTCCAGATGCCTTGGAGATTGGCGGGCAGCGTTCCGGGGCGGCTGCTGCTGATGAGCATGTAGCGCCCGTAATGGAAGTAAGTTTCAACCAGGCCTGCATCTTCGCCGCCGTCTTTCACGCGCTGCATGCGCTTGTCGGTGGGCATACTGGCGAACGGGTCGGGGCCGTCGAGAAGATTGATATCTGTTCGTCGCGCGAAACTGGCGTAGTCCGCGATGTGCTCGGCGCGGAGCTGCGCGTAGGGAATCGCGGCGGCGGATTTGAAGTTGCGCGCGCAGGCGGCGTTCATCTCGGCGGCGGAGTGTCCGCGAAAATCGGTCACTGCCGCGACCAGCAGCGTGACTGCCCGAGCGTTTTCAATGCGCAGCGAATTGCCGGCGGCGCGGCTTGTGCCGTTTTCGGCGATGGCTTGCACCTCGGCGCGGAAGGCGATGCCGGCCTGCCGCTCTTCAGTTGCGGGATCTGTGGTGGGCTTGACGGGGCGCGCGGCGCCCGTCATCACCAGGCGATCGTCGCCGGCGGCGGTGGTTTCGCTGTGCGCGGGGCGGTTGAGCGAGACGGTTAGCGTCATGGACTGCGACGACTCGAGGCGCACGGAGATGACGTTGCGCGGAGCGGAGCAGAAAATTTCGCGCGTGACGCGTGCGCCGTTCACCGTGAAGCTGGTGCGCGCAATGGCTTCATCGAGATCGAGCTCGAGGCGGTAATCGGAGACTCGCTCGGGAATGTTGTCGAACTGGAGCCAGAGATCGCCGAGGGTCTGGTAGCAGGGCAGGCGCGCGGGAACGCCCATCATGACTTCGGCAGCGAGGGCTTCAGCTTCATGAACCTTTCCGGCCATGAGCAGCTTGCGCACTTCAGGCGTGCGGGCTGCCTGTGGATTGTTGCGGTCGCGGCGCTCACCGATCCAGACCGTTTCTTCGTTGAGCTGAAGGCGCTCTTTCGAAGTTCCGCCGAAGACTACCGCGCCGAGGCGGCCGTTGCCAACAGGAATGGCGTCAGGCCACTGCGTGGCCGGTTGTTCGAAAAAGATGAGATGGCGGCGATCGCGTGCGGTTGGGGCGGAGGAGACTTCAGCACGTGACTTCAGTGACTTTTGCTGTGCCAGCGCAGCGCTGGCCAGCGTGGCATTGCGTAAAAAGCGGCGGCGGGACCAATGAGATCTGAGCCGGGATTTGGGCATCATTCTGCTCCGATTTATTCGCGGATCATCACAGCGCTGTACGGCTCGACGTGCATTACGCCCCGGCGAAATGCAGTTGCATGGCCGCCGCTTAGCGTTATGCCTTGTTTCGCGTCAATCGACCGACCGGTAAGATGCCACTCTTCGCGCGCATGGCGCATCGGGGTCCGTACCTCGACATGCTGATTGGTCTTGTTGATGGCAAGCACCATTTGCGCACCCGATTTGCGGCCAGCATAAGCGCTGACCCGATCGTCGCTACAATCGAGCGTTGCGTGTTGCATGCTCGCGCCCACGAGATGCTTTGCCAGTTCCATGCCGAAAAATTCCGGCCGGCGCTTAAAGCCTGCTTCGACGCTGCCGGCGATGGGAGTGTAATAACCGTTGCCGCCGCCGTGAAAATTCACGCCCGCGCTGCCTGCCGCGGCGAACTGGAGCATCACGTCGGCGGCCCACAGCGCGCTGGCCAGGGTGTCGCTGACGCCAGGCTGGCCGCCGTTCCAGCAGGAATTGCCTTCCGTCATGCGGAAAGGAATCCCCGCGGTTCGCGAGGCTTCCTGCGCAATCTGCAGAGCGCGCGTGAGCTTCGGGTCCGGCGAAAGAAGCTTGTCGAGAGTGATGCCTTTCGCGCCCGCAGGCCCCATCGCATAGTAGTGCCACGTAAGCAGAACGACATCCTGTGCGCTCTTCTTCACGTCCTCCGCGAAGCCGGTCACATAGTCCATTTTGTTGGAGACATCCGGCCCGGCAAATTTGGCCTGCGGAACCCTCGCCACAATGGCGGCGTGCATCGCCGACCACTCCTTCCAGTAATCGGCGTAGGACCACGTTGAGGGGCGATAGCGTCTGCGCCACGCGTCGGGCTCGTTGCCAAGCTGGAAGGCAATCAGCCGCGGTCCGAGAATTCGCTGCACGTAGGCAGCTTCTTCAACGGCGTTCGCAACTGGACCGCGGGCGGCATTGAGTCCGTATAGGCAGCGCCAGTTCGCGGCATCGAGAAACTCACGCAAATTTTCCAGGCTTTTGGGCGTGATCGGGGTATCGGATTTGACGTTCTTGCTGGTATCGGGACCGACGGCATCAAAAGGCGGCGCGCCGGTTTTCTCTTTCGTGGTGAAGCAAGTGAACTCACTCGTACCCCCACCGAGACGCAGGACGCCGTCTTCGCTCAACTCGCGAAGAAGCGCGATCAGTGCCTTGTTGCTGGCGGCGAAGAACGCGGGATTGGCAAGCTGCGCAGATTCGTAGCTCAGGCCGATGAAATCTGACGGAACGGTGGCAAGGGTATTCGATTCATCGATGGTGAGAGTCGCCTCAAGCGGCTGAGAGCCTGTCTGCGCAAAAAGGAAATTCGGCGCGACGCAAGCTGCGGCTGCGGAGGCCTGAGCTAAAAAAATTCGCCGATTCATTTCTGCGTCACCTCGATGGTTGTCACTTTGCCGGGCGCCGTGAAGGGAATTGCCGCATCGATGCTGGCGGGCTTGCCGCCGATGCGGACGGAAGCGACCGTGCTCGGGTCCATCGGCAAGTGCAGGACAAATTCACGCGATGCGTCATGCGGATCGACAGTGATCCGCCACAGCTTTGCACCCGCATGCTCCACGCGCAGGCTCACTTCGCCGCCGGTCGTCACGGGCGCGTTCGTCAGCTCAAGCGACTTCCCTTCAGGAACCCAATCGGGCAGCAGGCCGGCGAGCAAATGCAATTTGTCTTCGCGCTCGTTGAGAAGCATGTCGCGCAGGAACAGCACCAGGTTCGCGTTGGCCCATGCTTCGGGCATGTCGCCGGTGCCCTGCATGGCCTTGCGCTTGCTGTGCGGACCTTCGCAGGCGCGCGGCAAATCCGGATCGACGAGGATCTCTTCTTTCCACACCTTCGTGGTGTAACTGTGATTGAGAGCCGCCACGAGCATGTCGACCGCTTTCTGTTTTTCGCCGCGCAACAAATATGTTTCCGCCATGTTCATGGCCTCGCCGGCCCACACGCCCGCTGGCCCGGCCCAGGCCACGTTGGTGGGCAGGCCCTGCTTTTCGCCGCTCTCCATGCGGTCGAGGAGGCCCGTCACCAGCGGATCTTCCGGCGAGTAAATTTGCGTGGGATAAACGGCGAGGAACGTTTGCGAATAGGCAGCTTCAGGATACGTGGGCATCGCGGGCAGATAAACCGGTGTGGTCTTTTCCAGCCCCACAGCGCGATTCACATCTTCGCGAATGGCCGCGGTGTAATTCGCATACTCACGTCCAAGCCACGCTTCGTCACTTGCGTGTCCGAGGACTTTTGCCGCATCAGCCGTCACATGCACCGCATAGGCAGCCATGAAATTGTGCGCGAAAGAGTGGCCCTGAGGAATGCCGGAGTCGCCGTAGCTCCACGGCAGCAGGCCGAACCAGAAAGGCTTTTCGCCGGGCGCGAGCGGAGGATCAGGCTCATTGCGGCAACGCGACGGGATCATGCGGCGAATGGGCTCGGCGCCGACAGGAATTCCTGAAACGCTTTCAAGCGAGCTTTCTTCGCGGTGATCGCGAATCCACTCCGATGTGCGCAGCAGATCGGGATACGCGCGTGCCAGCCACTGCTTGTCTCCCGAATAAAGATAGTATTGCCACACTGCGCCGGCGTTACCGCCCATGTTGTCCCACGCCGGCCAGCCGCTGACCGGCGGGAAATCCCACTCGCCATCGTCGCTGATGAGGTGAAAGGCGTGCTCCACACTCTGGCGCGCGGGGCTGAGAAAGCCGGCGACTTCGAGAGCGCGCGACTGGAAATATTCGCCGCGGCCCCAGTACTGGCGGTAGACGGCGGGGCCGTCGAGCGTCCACAGGTCGCCGCGCCTATCGTATTCGGTCAGGATGAGCACGTATGCGATCGACGAGTAGTAGAAGTCGCTTAACTGGCGCTGAGGAAAATCGATCCGCATGGCATGCGACCAGAGACCGTCCCACTGCGCGACAGCTTTTGCGAGCAGTGCCTCTCCGCTCTCGTGCGACAACTCGGTATTCCGCGCCGCAAGATACTCGTAGGGCTCTTCGATCCATAGCGTTTTTTCACCGTGGGCGGGAACGGTGACGTGGAGGTTGAGCTCGAGGCCATTGGCTTCGCTTCTCACCGCGGCACCGGCAGCTTCGGTGACAAGAGCGACATCTTCGCCTGCGCGCGTGATGAGGTTGTGACCGGTGACGTGGCCGGGGAGATTGCGCTCGCGGCCGCTCAGCTTGAACTGCGCTTCGGCAGCGGTGGCGCCGCTATTGTGGAAAGTGAAACGAACGACGTCCATGCCGCGCGCGCCAGAGCTTGCATTGGGCAGCACGCCGGGCCTGGCATCTGGATCGGCGGCGAAGGCCAGCTCTTCCATTGCGAGATCGCCGTTGTGGAGCGACGTGACGACGAAGGGATAGCGGCCGCGGTAGAGCTTTTGCGAATCGACGGTGAGCGCCCGATCGTCGGCGAACGGCTGGATCGCAATCTCGCCGTCCATCTGCGCGCTGAAGCCGATGTTCGAAGCGAAGGGGCGGCGCTTCAGGCTCCACTGCGACCACTTCAAATTGCCTTGCTTATCGATGATGGTTTTGTGGCTGCCCATGGGCAAGCCAATGAGCGATTGCGCGTCGGTGTTGGACCAGCGATGGTCGATGGTGACCTGGGCCGCGGCGAGCGCCGCACAGTCGAAGATCAGCAAACATGCAAGAGGAAGCCGCAACCGCACCAAAACACCCCGCCGCTTGAAGAATCCGCAAACGCTAAAGAAAATTATAGATTTTCATTTTCAGGTGGTTCTTTCACGATCGCATTACGGTCACACGAAGGGAAGGCGCTATTCGGGGCTTCGCGGCAGGACTTCTGCGGATAGGGAAGGACGGTTCTCAGGTAAACGAAAACGGGATACTCGAACAGCATCACCATGAACCACATTAGCTTCCACTCTTCGACGTGAGTAAGAACAAATGCAAACACCGTCAGGTGAACACTCAGGAGAACAGCGGTTAAGATCCAGAACCGGCGCTCACGAAAATATTGGCGACTATCGGTTATGAAATAGCCAAAAAGGACCGCCGTAAAACCAGCAAGACCGCCCCACCGGATGAATGCATCGTGACCCCACCTGCCTTCAATTAAGAACACCATTCCCAGGAACGCAAAGGCAATTAGGATGTAGACGACATAATCCCTCACGCGAGAGCGAATGCGAGCGGCGCGTGGAGCCTGGGAGGTCATAGGAATCGCTGCACTCATGTTACGCCCGCTCAGTCCGACTTGACCGTCGACAGCACCACGATCTCCCCCGGCTGCACAATGACCTGATCTGGAACCGCTGAGACTTCGTTCGGCTCTTCCAGCCCGGTCCGCTCCATTTCTGCCCATGGATGCGTCGCACCATTCATGGTGACTTTGAGTGCAGTAATTCCGCGATTCACCATCACCATAGTTTCGTTTCCGCCGCCGGCGAACACAGTCGTCAACAAATCCGAATCGCTCGTGCTGGCGCCGATGCGCTTCATACCCTTGAGGATGTGCCGGCTGTAGGCGCCGAGCACGCGCAACTGGAAACTCGATGGCACAGGAACCCAGCCCTTGGTGCGGTCGGGCGCAAGCAGCGCGCGCGAGCCGGCAAAACTCGGCTGCTCCACATCGAGTAGCGTCCAGCAGTAGAGCAGCGCTTCGGCATCGAGCAGCGTGAGGTTTTTGTGATAAAGCTGCGCCACGGCAAAGGCGATGCGGTACGAGTGCTCCTGGTAATGCGGATCGTTGACGCAGATTTCGGTGGCTAGATACGGCTTCCCGTCGGCGGCTTCGTGCATGGCTTTCATGCGCGCGTCGTACATGTCGGGGTTGGCCATGAATTGTTGAAAATCATATTCATGCGTGGCGGAGTAGTCGATCACGCGCCATGCCGCCGGATCTTTGTGCAGATCCTCAGCGCGCTGGATGCCCTTGAACATGTAGCTGGCGTCGGCCATGTGGATTTTCACCTGCGTGAATCCGGCTTCGTCGAGCGCCTTGCGCACGGCGACGGCCATGGCATTGAAAACCGCGGGTGGCTGGTCGACTTCGTTCTCCAGGCCGACAATCATGGGCGGCGCGCCGGTGGCCGCTTGCTCCTTGCGGCAGTATTCAACGATGATGCGCGCGTATGCGTCGGGATTTGCCACCTGCCTCACGGTTTTGTTCCAGGTGTCGACCACCTTCGGTCCGTGGTAAGGCTCGGTGGCCCACGCGGGCAGCGCCCACAGCTCATAGACTACGCTGCCGCCCATCTGCTCGATTTGCTTGTTATAAGCGAAGCTGGTGAGCTCGCTGTTGGGAAAATTGTCTCCGTAATAATGCGGCGTGGCGTCGTTCGCGTCGGCCAGGTTGCTCATGTCCGGCTTCAGCGCTTCGCCCATGGGGTACTCGCGCGAGATGAGCAGGTTGAAGCGCTTGAGCATCTGCCAGTATTCGTGCTTGCCGGCGTCGCTCAATTCGTCGTAGCTGGTGATGCTGGGGCTGCCGCCAAAGCCGAGCATGGTCTGAAAGACCTGGCCGGGATCGATTGTGACAGTGGCCGTTTTTACTTCTGGTGCAAGAAGTGATCCGACGACGACATCGTGCGCACTGCGCGATGCGCCGAATACAAGCTGATGGCGCGTCACGTCGAAGAGCATCGGCGCTTCGATGAGCTGCTTTCCGTTGACCAGCACCCGCACGGCGAGGTGCGCATCGGCGATGACCGTGAGCGTGCGCGCGTGGCCTTCAAACTGGCGCTCGACAGTGTTGACAGTCTTTTCGGGATAATTCCCCTGGCCCTCGTAAAGGCCCATCGAATCGTAATAGCGTTCCGCGATCCGGACCTTGTCCGCCGTGAGCTCGACGGTGAATCCGGCATGCGGGCCGGTGAAGATCCACTCCAGCGTGGCGCGGTCGGGCACGTCGGCGTCGAGCGCGAGCGTGCGCTCGAAGAGTGCGGAGAGATTTTCGTGGAAGTATTTGCGCGCAATCTCATCACTGCGCGACCAGCCCAGCGCTCGCGGTCCATTGGATACAAAGCGGAAAGTGTCTGCGGCGGGCTCCGCCGACGATGGCGGAGGCGGCAACTGAATGGCCTGCTGCGCGCAGGCGCTGACGGCACAGAAGAAGAACGCAAAAATCCCGGTGAATCGCATGGGTTCGATTATCCGGGGTTGCAGGCTTCGAGTGTCAAGCGCGGCTCATGCCCAGCTTTCAGCGCCGGCAGGCGGCCAGTGCGACGGCGAGCGCTTCTTCCGGCTCCGGTCGCACCCGGAAATCGGCGTGCGCTTCGGCGAAGAGAACGCGGCCGTCGCGCGCGACAACATAAGTGGCGGGCAGCGGAAGACGCCAGCTTGCATCGCCGTTCACAAAAGGCAGATTCACGAGAATGGAAAGATAGTAATCGCGCTGGTAATCAGGCACGGTGTAGGCGAGGCCGAACCTTTCCGCTACAGCGCAGCCGCGATCCGTCAACGCGGGAAAGGGAAGCTGGTGTTGGCCGACCATGAAATCGCTCTGCCGCTCGACTTGCGGGCTGATGGCGACGAGCAGGCCGCCACGGTCGCGCAGGCGCGGGTAAAGGTCGCGCCAGGCTTCGAGCTCGGTGATGCAATACGGGCACCAGCGTCCGCGAAAGAACTTGATCACCAGGGGACCGAGCGCGAGCAGGTCGGCACTGCGCACAAGCTTGCCGCTTGAATCCTTGAGCGCAAACTCAGGGATCTGTGCGCCCGCCGGAAGGATGCGATCTTCGATACCGGTGGCGAACAACTCCTCCACAGCGCGCTCGCCTACGGCAAGGCGTTCGGGCTGCACCAGGCTTCGGGTGTTGGCAGTGATCTCGTCGAGTTGGTCCTGCAGCGCGGTCATGTTGAAAACGGGACTGATTTCAGATTACTCGAATCGGCGACCGGGCGCTTCTGAGGTCTCAATACCCAATGTTCTTCAGCGCGTCTTCGCTGAGCCGCTCCTTGAGCTGCGCAAGATAAAGGCTGCGCGGCTGCACGGGCTTGCCCGGCGAATTGACGGTGGCCGTCGGAAGCGGCGCATGCTTCGGTCCACCATCAAAAACCGGGAACGCTGGGTCAGTCTGCTCGCCGCGATTTCCTATGGACCATATATATGAGCCGGGTGGTTGGTTCATCCCCAGCCTTTGTGCGGAGGAGTTCCAGACCACGCTCCAGCCGATAGGCCATCCGTGGCCGGAGCCCATCTCGCCGCGATTCATCAGATCGATGCCGCCGCTGGGCACCTCGCAGTTGTCGATGAGCAGGCCGGTGGACCAGCGCTGATGCGGTTCGATGGCGCCATTCCCGAGGAAGCGGCAATTCAGCGCCACCACCGGACCCTGTTCGCCCGCCTGGGTGACGATGTAAAACGTGCTGTCGCCGCTGCCGGTGCATCGATCGAACAGGATTTGCGAGCCATTGCAGGCAAAGTCGGCGGGCTTGGCATGGCTGGTGACCGCCGCCTCTTGTACTACGTTGCATTTCAAGAAGGTCAAGCGTTCACTCCCCGAGTTGATGCTGATGCCGTTCGTGGTATCGAGCAGCGCGACCGAGCGGAACCAGCTATCCACGACGTCGCGAACCGCCGCGCCGCTGAAGGCCGGCTCGCCCAGGGCAATGCGGCGTTTCGGCGCGACGAAGCGCAGATCTTCGACGCCCACGTGCGAGATCTGTCCGCTTAGCTCAATCTTGCTCACCAGAGCATGACCGCCATCGAAGAAGCGCGTATCGTAATCGTCCATCAGAGGGACGGCGAGTGTGACGGCATTCCCGTGAACGGCGGCGATGCGGCGGCGCACCTCGAGATATGGGGCGCGAATCCAGTACTCGGGGCGTCCGTGGCGGGCCATATTGTCCATGCCCATGAAGTGGGTCCACGACTGCGTGACCGGCTTCCGTATCAATAGCAGGTCGCCGGGGTGGAGATTGGCGGCGTCAGCTACGTGGATGACCGAAGCTCCGGCGGGAACGTAAGCATCGGTGATTGTCGTGTCCACGCCGAGATCACTCTGCTGAAGCTGCCCGGCGATGCGCAAAGCAAGATGCGGCACGCCGGTCATTTCGATAGTGGTTCCATTATCACCGTCGCCTGCGCCGCGCAGGACTACTCCGGAGGTAGTGATAAGAAGCGTCCGCGCGCAGCGAAACTGGCCCGGCGCGAGTTCGACCGCGCCGCGGAATCCATTGATCAGTGGAAGCGCGGAAACCGCGTCAATCGCAGCCTGAATTGCGTCCGTGTCGTCCGCGCCGGAAGGCTTCACTACTCGCTTAGCCGACACGCGAGGCAGCGCCACGCCGCCGCCCTCATACCCCGCGTAAGAGAAATCGGGGATGCGATCGCCTCTGGACGTGTACGTATACACCAGCTTGCCATCAGTACCCTGATGAACCCAGCGGCTCTGTTGTGCAAACGAAGATGAGCAGCCGAAAAATAAGGCTGCAAGGAGGACGAAAATCCTGCGAAGTACGGCCCTGGTGCTGTTCATGTTCCTCTCGTGGTAAACCGAAGCTGCACTGCCGCGTCTAGTGCGATGCACATTGGTGCAGTCATTTTGCCGAGGCGGCAGCATGCATACCAAAATACGTGAGACGGTACGGAAGTGTAAAAGCAGGCACTGCAATCGCCACTTGCTGCAGAAACGGTGCGCATCCGGAATTACAATGGTGTCCTCGGAGTGGAGAAGTCGATGGCAAGTAAATGGGCATCAGCGAGTGTGCTGAAGGCGATATTCAATTTTTGTTTTATCGTCCTTTTCTTCCAGCTGCTCGCATTCGCCGAGGTGGTCTTCGCTTCCACCATGACGGTCAATTCGCCGCTCGCTCACTTCCTGCGCTATTTCGAATTTCTGCTGGCGGCCCAGGCGATCGGGCTGCTGCTTTATTTCCGCCTGCCATGGGTAGCACCGATTCTGGCCTGGGTGAGCGTGCTGGTGATTCTTGTGCGCGCGGTACCGTGGGGCACTCCGGCGTGGCGGATGGTGCTCCTCGAATTTCGTTTCGAACTTATCTTCCTGGTGCTGTCGCATATCGCGCTTGTCGTGTCCGTGATGAAAAACCGGGCAGAAGCCGAAGAGATCGCAGAAGTGACGGGAACTGCTGCGGCTGCTCAGGAACAGTCAATGGCAGAGGATCAGCCTTCCATGAGACCGCAGGGGTAGCACACCGCAAACCGAAGCGTGAAGCAGCGAAACCGATTTAAATGTATTCGCGAAACAGTTCCGGCGATGGCGCGGCAATCACTCCACGTCCCACCAGCATTCCATCTTCTGCGGCAGCCCTGGATCCCGCGTCCACCGCGGCCTGCACGCTCGAAATGTCCCCCGCCATCAGCACAAATCCCTTCCCGCCCAGCGCCATGGCCAGGTGAATGCGAAGCAGGGTAACGTCGGCGGCCTTGATGGCGGCGTCGGCCACGTCGATGATGCTGGCCGCGGAAAATGTCTCGACTACGCCGATCGATCGGAGCTGCTTCGGGTCGACCTCGACCGATTGCGAAATCGCCGCAAACACCGAAGGATGGACCCGCGTGATCTGGCGGCGTTCAATCAACGAAGCCCCGGCCACGCCTGCGCCGGCGAGCAGCGCTGCCTGAACAGAAGTGACATCGCCGGTAACCACGATCAGAAATTTTCCCGAGCAGATGCTGCGCGCCAGCAGAAGCTGAACCGAGCCGCCTTTGAGCATGGTGTCTTCCACCAGGAAGCCCGTGGCTACGCTCGACAGCTCGATGAGTCCGATGGAATTGAATTCAGGCACCTCTTTGGCTCCTTCCCGTGTTGCGGCTTCTCTACACGTCAATGCTGATTGCTTCTTGGCCTACGCTCACCACGCCATCGATGCTCGCGTGAATGCGGGCTCCCAGCTTTCCGGCTTCCGGCGCTGCCAGCAGATCGCCCACGCGCACGCGATCGCCGTTCTGGACCACAGGGACCGCGGGTGCTCCGGCGTGCTGCTTCAGCGGCAGCACCACTTTGCGCGGAGCAAATGCGTAATCGACAAGCGGGCCGGTGTTGTTGAACTCGCCCAGGCCGAGGCGCGCGATCAGCCGGCGCATGGGCACGCGGCGGAACTCCGCCATGGGATGCGGCGTGATCGATTCCGGCGAGCCTTTGAAGGTAAGTCCCCGCTCGCGCGCCATCGGCTTCCATTGCACGCAAACACTCTTCGGATCGAGATCTTCAGGGCACGCGTACATCGTGCACAGGTTGCACTCGCAGCAGTAGAGGGTCGAGACCATCGCGTCCGCGCCCATCTTGAAGCCCAGCGACTGCATCGCACGGTGCGGCTCAATGGGATGACCGAGAAGAAAGCGCGGGCAAAACTCGGTGCAGAAGCGGCACTGGTCGCACGCCGACCGCCCGATGCGCTCCACGTGAATCCAGGGCGCATTGTGCCTGCGGATCAGCGCATGCGCGGCCGGCAGCACAATAATTCCGCCCGTGGTCTTTGTGACCGGCGCGTCGAGGCCCGGGGCCGGCTTGGCCATCATCACTCCGCCAAGCAGCACGCCGAAATCGGCCACCGTCGCGCCGCCGGCAGCTTCAATGACTTCGCCGATGGTGACTCCCACCGGAACCCGCAGCGTCACCGGCGTCTGCACTGCGCCGGCCACCGTGAGGTACTTGTGCGTCACCGGCCGGTCGAGGCCGATGTTCATCAGTGTTTCCACATTGGCCACGGCGACGTCGACGTCCTTGGGCAGTCCGCCGGGTGGAATCACGCGGCTGGTAATCATGTGCACCAGGATGAACTCGTCACCCGCAGGGTAAACATCCGGCAGCGGCACTACGCGCACCCCTTCGGGCACCTGCTGTTCCAGGGCCTCGATAATCTCGTGGTACTTCTCCTTGATGCCAATCACGCCCTGGCTCGCCCCGACCAGCTCCATCGCCATGCGCAAGCCCAGCAGGAACGGCTCGGCGTGGTGCAGCAGCAGCTCCTTGTCCTTGTGCAGCAGCGGTTCGCACTCGGCCGCGTTAGCGATAAGCGTGGAGACTCGAGTGCTCAGCTTGACCGCCGCAGGAAAGCCGCCACCGCCGGCGCCGACAATACCCAACTCCTCGAGGCGCTGGATGGAAGAAGTGCCCGATGACCGGCTAAACCCATGCGACGAACTGACTTGGGGGCCCAATGTGCTCACTTTTGGCGCCTTCCTTAGTGTTTTACGTCACAATCATTCAGAAGCATCATTGACTCTGACGAGAACTATGGAATATCATCCAACTTCGGTCAGAATCAGTCAACAATGAAATGTCTGATCCCAAATATCGGCAGCACCTCCTTTAAATACCGGGTTCTCGATATGCCCGAGGAGAAGGTGCTCGCTTCGGGCCGGGTGGAACGAATCGGGCAGCCCGGCGGCGAATGTCCTGATTATCCCGCCGCTATCCACAAATGCCTCACCGAGATCGCCGGCCCTGGCAAGCCCCTCAAAAGCCTCAGCGAAATCTGGGCCGTGGGTTTCAAGGCGGTTCATGCGGGACCGCTTAACGGTTCGCAGATTGTGGATGACCGGTTTCTGGCCGCAATGGAGGAATTTGCTTTCATCACCCCGGCACACAATCCGCCTTACATCGCGGCCATGCGCGCGTTCCGGCAAGAGCTTCCCGGCGTGCCGCTGGTTGCGGTGCTCGAAACCAGCCCCTACCGGCACATGAACGAAGCCGCCACCACCTACGCGGTGCCCTACGAGTGGCGTCGCGACTACGGCATTCGCCGCTACGGTTTTCACGGCGCCAGCCACCGCTCGGCCAGCGAGCGCACCCGTTCGCTGCTCGGGCGCGACGACATTCGCCACATATCCTGCCACCTTGGCGGCAGCTCCAGCGTGGCAGCATTTCGCAATGGCGTGGCCGTTGAGACCAGCTTCGGCGCTTCGCCGCAATCGGGCCTTCCGCAGAACAACCGCGTGGGCGACATCGATGCATTCGCCGTGCTGCACATGATGAAGAAATTGAAGCTCGACCCGGAGGAAATGGCGGAGCTGCTCGGCTCGAAGTCGGGTCTTGCCGGCATCAGCGGTACCAGCGGCGACGTCCGCGATCTGACTGAAGCCGCGGCGTCCGGCAATCATTCCGCGCAGCTTGCCCTCGATGTCTTTGTCTACTCGATCCGGCATTACCTGGGCGCGTTCATGCTGGAGCTGGGTGGCCTCGACGCGATCACGTTTTCCGGCGGCATCGGCGAGAACGGCGCTCAAATTCGTGCCGGCGTGCTCAAGAATCTTGGCAGCTTCGGCATTGAACTGGACGATGCCAAGAACAAAAGCATCCGGGGCGAAGGGCCCATCTCCACCGCCGAATCCAAGGTGAAAATATTCGTGGTTCCGGCCAATGAAGAGATCATCGTGGCGCGCGAAACCGTGGCAGTTGCGGCGCGCGCGAACCAGGCTCTCAAACGCGAGACCCAGGCAGCTCACGCGAGTTAGCGAAGACTAGCACAGGACTTTCTTATGGGAAGCGCAACAATTCCGGGAACGGTTAACGGCATCGACAGGACGGCGGTGGAGCGCATCGTGCGCCAGGTGGCGCTCGAATATCTTGGCCGAGAGACCAAGGGTGGCGCGCCGAGGCTCAAGGTGGAAACTTCGTCGCGGCACATGCACGTCTCCCGCGCGGATATGGATGTGTTGTTCGGCCCCGGGACGGAGCTGACTCCCGAGCGCGATCTTTACCAGGCCGGTAACTTCGCGGCCAAAGAGATGGTGACCATCGTTGGCCCGCGCAGCCGCGTCATCTCGAACCTGCGCATCCTGGGCCCAATGCGCAAGGAATCGCAGATCGAGCTGGCGTTTACCGATGCCATCACCCTCGGGTTCAAAGACATTCCTGTCCGGCTTTCCGGCAACCTTGATGGCACTCCGGGCGCAGTGGTTGTTGGACCGAAAGGTGTGGTCGAGTTGAAGAAGGGGCTCATCCGCGCCGCCATTCACGTGCATATGTGTCCGGGAGAAGCGAAATATTTCGGAGTGAAGAAGGGCGACCTGATGAAGCTGCGCGTAGGCGGGCCGTCCGGTGTGACTTTCAACAACGTTCACGTGCGCATCGATCCTGAATCGAGGCTCAGTGTCCACATGGACACTGACGAAGCCAACGCATGTGGCCTGCACCTGACCAAAGATGTGGAACTTTTCAAGTAACGCAAACGGAGAAGAGAGGAAGCGATGAAACAAGCGCTTGGGATGATTGAGACAAAAGGGCTGGTCGCGCTATTTGAGGCGACCGACGCCATGCTCAAGTCGGCGAACGTCTCGTTCACGGGCTGGCAGACGGTAGGCTCCGGCCTGGTGACTGCTTTCGTGGAAGGTGACGTGGCCGCGGTGAAAGCCGCGACCGACGCGGGCGCTGAGGCGGCGGCGCGCATCGGCGAGGTGGTAAGCGTGCAGGTGATTTCGCGCCCGCACGACGAACTGCCTTCATTTGTCCAGCAGAACAAAAACGCCGCAACGAAGAAAGGGTAGCTATTAGCTCTTAGCTCGATGCGGAATTCGCAGAGTGAGCCGAGCGATCAGAAATTGCGCTAACGGCGAGAGGATTGGACAAACGGGCAGAACCAGCTAATGGCTAAGAGCTAACAGCTAATAGCTGCTTCGGAAAGAGGAGACGTGAATGAGTCAGGCAATCGGATTGATTGAAACCAGGGGCCTCGTTGGACTTGTCGAGGCAAGTGACGCGATGGTGAAAGCCGCCAACGTGGAACTGGTGAAAACTGTGCAGATCGGCGGCGGCTTCGTAACCGCAATCGTTCGCGGCGACGTGGGCAGCGTGCGCGCTGCGGTGGATGCGGGCGCGGCAGCAGCCAAAGTTGTGGGCGAACTGGTGTCGTCGCACGTAATTCCGCGGCCGCATGATGCGCTTGTGGACAGCATGTTGAAGTAAGGAGCGGAGAGAACGCAAATGGCGAGTGAAGCGGTTGGAATGATAGAGACCAAGGGCCTGGTGGCCCTGGTGCAGGCGACGGACGCGATGCTGAAGGCGGCCAGCGTGAAGTACGCGGGCTGGTCCAAGGTGGGCAGCGGGTTGTGCTCGGTTTATGTCACCGGCGACGTGGGCAGCGTGCGCGCCGCAGTGGATGCGGGCGCCAGCGCCGCGCGTACCGCCGGCGAAGTAGTGAGCGTGCACGTCATCGCGCGGCCGCACGACAGCGTGGGATCTGTGTTGCCGAAGTAGTCGCGGCAAGGATTGCTGCGCCTGGTTTGGAGTGAGCCGGCATGTTTATTGCGAAAGTTATCGGCAACGTCGTTTCTACCCACAAGAACGCGAAGTTCCGCGGGATGAAGCTGCTCCTCATCCAGCCCTACATCAGCAGGGAAGGGAAGCTGCAGGTCTCGGGCAGTTCCGTGGTCGCGGTAGACAGCGTGGGAGCCGGCGTCGGCGAGTGCGTGCTGTTCACGCAGGGCAGTTCCGCGCGCCTGACGCCCACAACCAAGGACGCGCCGGTCGACGCGGTCATCGTCGGCATCGTCGATGCCATCGAGGTCGAGGGCGCGATCCTGGAGAAGCCGTAATGGAAGTTCAACAGCAGGTAATTGCGGAGATTGCACGCGAGGTGGTGTCGCGGCTGCGCGCGCAGATGCAGCCCACGCCGGCTTCTACTGCGACGCAGCCGTCGAACGGTGCGGGCCGCGAATCGAGAAGCGGTGCACCCAGCCTGGGCGACGGCATTTTTGCCACAGTGGATGACGCAGTGAATGCGGCTTACGAAGCGCAGAAGAAAGTCGAAGCGATGAGTCTTGCCGATCGCAAACGCCTCACCGATATCATCGTGCGCATCTGCAACGACCGCCGCGAAGAGCTGGGCAAGATGGAGATGGACGAGACCAAAGTCGGCCGTCTCGATCACAAAATTCAGAAGCTCACCAACATGCGCTTCGTGCTCAGCGTGGACGACATGCGCAGCGCCGCGCGCAGTGATTCGACCGGCCTCTGCATCATCGAGCGCGCGCCGTGGGGCGTGATCGGAATGATGACGCCGGTTACGCATTCGGTCCCGACGTTGGCTTCAAACGCGATCAACATCATCGCCGCTGGAAACACGGCGATCTTTGGTCCGCATCCTTCGGGCAAGCGCGTTGCGCAATACGCCATCCAGCTCTTCAATCGCGAATTTCAGCGCGAACTGGGCGTCACCAATGTGCTGACCACTGTCCAGGAGCCCAGCCTGGAAGCGGCCGAACAGATCTTCCATCATCCCAGGGTTGCGCTTCTCGCTGTCACCGGAGGCCCCGCGGTGGTCAAGGCTGCCGCGCAGTCGGGCAAGCGCGTGATTGCGGCAGGACCAGGCAACCCGCCCGTAGTAGTGGATTGCACGGCGGACCTCGATCACGCCGCCAAATGCATCGTGGCCGGCGCCTCCTATGACAACAACCTGCTCTGCATCGGCGAAAAGGAAATCTTCGTTGTCGCTTCGGTGGCCGACGCATTTATCGCAGCCATGCGGCGCAACGGCGCTTTCCAGTTGGACACAGCGGCCGTCGATCGCCTCACACGCGCGGCCTTCACATTCGAGGGCGGAGGCGGCGGATGCGCGCGGGCGCACGTGAAGAAGGATTTTGTCGGCAAGGATCCGGCTGTGCTCGCGGCAGCGGCGAGCGTTTCCATCCCGCCGGACACACAGCTCCTGTTTGGCGAGACCGAGGAGAATCATCCCTTCGTCGTCGAAGAGCAGATGATGCCGTTCATTCCCATCGTGCGCGTGAAAGATGTGGACGCTGCCATTGCCGCATCGGTAAAAGCGGAGCACGGATACCGGCACACGGCGATCATTCACACGCAGAATGTGAACACCGCAACGCGCTATGCGCGGGCGATGAACACCACCTTGCTGGTGCACAATGCGGCATCGCCGGCATCACTGGGCGTGGGCGGCCCGGGATACTTCAGCCACAGCATCGCCACGCCGACGGGCGAAGGCATCACCACGCCGATGACGTTTACGCGCGAACGACAGATGGTCGTCGGCAACGCATTGCGGATTATTTAGCCATGTACCTGGCGCGAGTTCAAGGAACGCTGGTTGCCGCCGCCAAGCACGCAACGCTTAAGGGCTGCTGCTTCCTGGTGGCGCAGCGGATTGAAGCCGACGGCAGCCTGGCGGCCGAGCCGATCGTGGTCGTGGATTGGTTGGGCGCAACCAGAGGATGCACGGTGGTGGTTTCAACCGACGGCGACATCGCGCGGGAGAGATTCGGCAATACCACTCCGGCCCGCCTTACGGTGGTGGGAATTGTGGACGCGGTACAACAGCCGGAAAACGCGGAGGCCGCAATCGCATGAGACTGGGTATCGTTCGCGGACGTGTGGTGTTGAATCCATGTGTGGAGTCGTTCAAGTGCAGAACGCTGACCGTCGTGGAACCGATAACGATGGACAATCTACGCGCCAATAACGGGCAGGGCGGCGGCAAGGCGCTGATAGTCCTGGATGAGCTGGGAGCGGCCGAAGGTCAGATGGTGGCCTTCACTGAAGGAAGTGAAGCTGCCAATCCGTTCTGGCCGGATCGTGTTCCCGTGGATGCGTATTGCGCCCTGATCGTGGATTCGATCGATGTGCGGCAGTAGAGACTTTATGAAGATGACCGAGGTGCGGAATTGAGCGACGAAGCAAAAAATAATCTGAGCAGCCGCAAGGTTTTGACGCTGCGCGATGTGCAGGAGGCGGCAAGTGCAGGCGCTGCGCGCATTCGCGTGGCGGAAAACTGCGTTATAACGCCGTCAGCGCGAGACTTCCTGCAGCAGAGGAACATTGTTTTGGATACCTCCGGAGCCGCCGCCGCAAAAGACTCCGCCGCCAGCGCGCCTGCCATAATAGCGCCGGGCAATAGCATTGCGCCCGCAAACGCCCGCCTGTTTTCCACGCCGGAAGCGGAAGCCGTAAAGAAGGAAATCTGCACCGTCGGCAAAAAACTGTGGATGCGCCAGTTCGTCGACGGCAACGGTGGCAACATCTCCTACCGCATCGGCCCAAACGAAGTTCTGTGCACCCCCACGCTGGTCAGCAAGTATGACCTGACGCCGGAAATCCTCTGCCTGGTCGATCTCGAGGGCAACCAGGTCGCCGGCATTCGCCCGCGCACCAGCGAACTGCTGCTGCACCTGGAAATCTACAAGGCCGTACCGGAAGCAAAGGCGGTCGTCCACTGCCATCCGCCGCACGCCACGGCTTACGCCATCACCGGCAAGATTCCGCCCAACATGATTATTCCTGAGTTCGAGGTCTTCGTCGGGAAAGTTGCAGTCTCGCCCTACGAAACACCGGGCACTAAGACCTTCGCGGAAACCGTCCTGCCCTACGTCAAGCAGCACAACACGGTGTTGCTCGCCAATCACGGCATCGTCTGCTGGGCCGACACGGTGACCCATGCCGAGTGGTACGCCGAAGTGCTGGAGACCTACTGCTGGACGCTGATGCTCGCCGCGCAACTGGGGGCGCCCATTTCCTATATCTCCGAGCAGCACGGCGCCGATCTGCTGGCCATCAAGAAAAAGCTCGGTCTGCCCGATCCGCGCTTCGACGCTTCGCAAATGAAGGAGTGTCAGCTCTCCGATGTAGAAGGCAACGCCATTGCGCTGAGCCCGACCACGTGCGATGGCCGCAGCGCGAAATCCGATGATGCCGATCTCGAAGCGTTGATCCGGTCGGTGACTGACGCCGTGATGGAGATGATTAGCGCGGGTAAATGAGGTCCGTGGCGGGCGGGAAGCACGCCGCGCTCGCGCCGACACACCATGAAGGCTGCTGAACGGCAACTCAGAATCCGGCAGATGTTCGAAACCAGGGACTTCCTCGACCTGGAAACGCTATGCCGCGAGCTCGACGCGTCCGAATCCAGCGTGCGCCGCGACCTCGACATCCTCGAGCAGGAAAAGGCCTTGCGTCGCGTCTATGGCGGCGCCGTCTCGCTGCAGACTCCGCCCAGCCGCGCCTTCGACTACGACACCGAAAGCAGCCGCCTGACAGACATAAAGGACCGCATCGCGCGAGTGACGGCCAGCCTCATCGAAGACGGTCAGACGGTGATCCTCGACGGCGGATCGACGGTGGCTGCCGTCGCTAAAGAGCTCTCCGCGAAGTCGCTGCACATCGTCACCAACTCTCTGCCCATAGCCGAGAGCCTCGAATCGTTGCGCCACATCGAGCTCACGCTGACAGGCGGATATCTTGATCCGCGCCTCCGCGTGATGCTCGGGCCGTTCTGCGAGCAGATGCTTGGCGCCATCCGCGCTGACGCCGTGATCATGGGTATCGGAGGCATCGACGAATCCGGATTCAGCAACAACAACACCCTCGTCGTTGGCTCGGAGCAGAAAATGATCGAAATCGCCGACCGCGTGATCATCGTCGCCGACCACACCAAGTTCGGCCGCGGGGGCATGTTCCCCATGGCTCCGCTCAGCCACGCCAACGTCGTGGTCACCGATCGCGACGTCTCCGCAGAACATATGGAGATGCTGCGCGCCCACGGCATCGAGGTTTTCCTCGCCTGATCGCTTCCGCGTTCCTTTCGCAGTGTGCGAACTTTGCGAGAATGAGATCTGGATTTCGATCCTTCCCGCGTGAGGACCAATGCAAATCAGCGCATATGACGTACTTCTCGTAATTGATGTGCAGAACGACTTCTGCCCGGGCGGCGCACTCGCCGTGCCCGGCGGCGATGAGGTGATCGCGCCCATTCATCGCATCGCGCCGCATTTCCAGCACATCATCCTCACTCAGGACTGGCACCCGGCCGGCCACGCCTCCTTCGCCTTGGCGCATCCCGGCAAGAAGCCGTACGACACCGTCGAGACGCCCTATGGCCGGCAGACCTTGTGGCCGGCGCATTGCGTGCAGGGCAGCAAAGGCGCGGAGTTTCATCCGGCCCTCCATCTTCCGCAAGCCGAACTGATCCTGCGCAAAGGCTTCCGGCGCGATGTCGATTCCTATTCCGCGTTTTTCGAGAACGATCGCGTCACTCCCACAGGCCTGGCCGGTTACCTGCGCGAGCGCGAATTTTCGCACGTCTTCCTCACCGGACTCGCCTATGACTATTGCGTTGCTTATTCGGCTATCGATGCGCGGCGGCTTGAATTATCAGTAATTGTGCTGCGCGACGCCTGCCGCGCCATCGGCCTCAGCGATTCGATTGCGCGCGCGGAAGCGCGGTTCGCTGACGCCGGAGTCGTCGTGATCGATACCGCGGAACTCACCGACTGAATTTGCCTGACGTAAAATCGCAACAGGCGATCACGCATGTCGCGCAACTTCTACATCCTCGCCGCATCATTTCTGCTCTTTGCGCTGATCGCCGGCGCCATGACGCTGGTGCCGTCGAGTTTTCAGCCCGGCCTTCCCGCCAACGGGTCTCTGTGGCGCACCATTGCCCTGATCTTCCTCGTCGTTTCGCTGGGGTCGGCGTTCATCGGCGTCATGACCAACCTCTTCGAGCAGGTCGATCGCCGCAGTGAAGAAAACCGCCAGGTGGTTCGGCGCAAAAGGCGGCGGCGTGATCGCGGAGCAGACTAACTGGGTGACGCGCCATGCCGAATACAATTCCCGAGCCTCATCATCGGACCGCGCAAAGTCGATTCAAAGAATCTCTCTTATCACGGGAACGCGGAGAAGCGCTTGCGCCGTCAGCCAGCTTAAAAGCATGGTCGTTACAAAGACGAAAAGAAATTTCAAGCCGGTCTCCAACGGCCGCTTCCAAACAATGAATTGCATCCACGCGATGAAGACATAATTCACCAGGTAGATCGAATATGCGCTCCTGCCCAATGACTTCATCCACCTTAAAGAGGGCAGTTGGATCCCCCGGAAAAGTGCCAAAAATCCAAATGAGCTTGCCACGCAAGTCACAACATAGAGCAGCGCAAGACCCCGCGCATGCGGGAATGTCAACGGATGCGCTGCTATCCACCGGGGAACCTGCCACACAACGTTAAACAGAACGATGCTGCCGAAAAACCAGCGCTTCCAATGGCGCGCCAAGCTTCCATTGCGGGCGATCAGTCCGTTCTCAATATCGGGTACGCCGACGATGAAGCCAAAGAGGAACCACAGGGCGTACAAGCCAATGTGCGAGGTCTGAAAAGAAAATGGCCAGGCAAATAGGTCGGTCCAGGTGCCAGGCCCAAAATGATGGTTCAGGGGCAAGTAGGCAGCGGCAGATAGAAAGAACATAGTAACGGACGCTGTAATCGGCCGATTGCGCAGCCGAGTCATGGAGTGCGCGATCCGCGGAATCCATGGTTGTAACGCCACCAGAAGCAAGATTAGCGCGAAGTCGAAAAAGAGCAGTTCCCATAAGAACCAGGGCGGTCCGATAGGAAGATCGCGCGCCGGTAGCAGCAGGTACAGACGGGCAAACCCTGCATTTCCGGTAAGGCGCCAGGATGGGTAAAAGGCGATCGGCAACAGAAACGCAACTGAAAATGCGAACGGTACCCCCAACCTTAGAACCCGCTCGCGCAAGAAATGGGCTTTGCCGTGCCTTCGCAGCGCAGGGTAGATAAACAAGCCGGAGATAAAGAAAAACAGCGACATGAAGAACGTGTCGAAGAAGTTGAGGACGTAATCAAAGCAAGGCAGTCGCGTCCCGTCACTGAGGATCATGTTCCGCCAGTGAGAGTGGTCGCCGCTCGTGTATGGCTGCGCGCTGTGGAGGGCAACGACCACGAGGATGAGCGTGGTGCGAAGATAATCGATAGACAGATCCCGCTGGCCTGGCGTTTTGGGCCTGACCAGTACCTTGTCTGGGCGAACAACAACTTGCGTGCTTGCCACAGGGCCCTTCTGTTGTTGCGTGTTTTTTGTATCCAAATTGTATGCGCGTTTAGAGTTTTTGTGGACCCTCACCGCGAGTAAACCGATTATTTACGTAATCGTTTTGTAGGTACCCCGTGCGGTTACCTCGCTTTACGGTTCATTCACTGGCGCTATCTCAGCCCCTGCTTCGACGGCGATAAATCAGTAAAATGAGAGTGTGGGAAGATAGTGCCCGCAGGATCGAGCAAAGCTTTCTATGTATGAAGTCACCGTGGACGCCGGCTTCTCTTCCGGCCATTACCTGCGCAACTACCGCGGCAAGTGCGAAAACCCGCACGGCCACAACTACAAGGTGCGCGTCACGCTCGCCGGAGCCGAACTCGACGAGGCTGGCCTGCTGCTCGACTTCAAACTGCTGAAGCAGGTCATGCGGCCCATCATCGACCGCATCGACCACAGAATGCTCAACGATCTCGAACCTTTCACCGCGCTAAATCCCTCGGCCGAAAACCTGGCCAGATACTTTTTCGACGAGACCAACCTTCAATTAAAGGACATGACCGCGGGCCGCGTGCGCGTAAAGGACTGCACAATCTGGGAGACGGACACCACCACCGCGACTTACTACGAGTAAGCAGAGGCGCTCGTCCGATCCCCGCAATCTACCCCGATCGCCGCCTCAATGCATCCTGCTCGACTTCGACTGAAGGTACTTGTCGAACGGAACCTCGAATGAGAAAAGCTCCTTGCCGTCGGCATTGCGAACTTCGCGCACGTACAGGTGCGCTCCCTGCAGCGGATGCGCGAGGCCGGCCACGTCGTAAAACAAGAATCCCGCCTGCGTGCTGTGCGGATCGACTACCAGCGCCTTGTATTCGAAGGTATTGAAATCGTCCTGAATGGCCTGGTAATTCCCTTTGGTCTTCACGTGAATGCCGGGAAGAGGCGCGGGTATGGGAATATTTCTGCCCTGGCGCTGGGCGCGCGTCATCGTACGCTGCACGTCTTCCGGTTCGGCCGCCTGCACGGTGTCGCCGGAAGCAGTCTCGAAGAGTATGCGCGCGTCGTTCAATGAGATCGGATGGTCGCCCAGATTCGTAATCGTCAGCAGCACCGGCATAAAGCCGTGTTTCAGATAATCGACGCGGAAGAGGGATTCCTTTTCCTTGGTGTCGTACGGCTCCGCGGCGATCGCCACCTGTTCTTGCGCATGCACCTCGACCGCGGCATAGGACTGCGCCGGATGCACCGCCGGGGGTAGGTGATCGCCGGCTGAAGCGGGCAGCGCCGCAACGAGCAAGATCGAAGATGCCAGCAAGATTCTCATCGAGCCCGACTGTATCATCTTATGGTTAGACACCCCGAAACCAAATTCGGTCACACATGACACTTTTTTTCTACAACCTTTCCCTGCTGGCGGCGCTGGTGGCCGGAGCGCCGTGGTGGCTCTGGCGCATGGCCACCACTCACAAATACCGGGAAGGGCTTGGGGAACGCCTCGGATTTGTACCCGAGGGCTTGCGTCGGCGGACAGCCGCCCCTGAAGATGCCAGGCAAATGGGCGCGAAACCCGTCATCTGGCTGCACGCCGTCTCAGTGGGCGAAGTGCTCGCCGTCGGCCGCCTGGTGGCCGAACTGGACCGCGCCCTGCCGGAATTTCAGCTTCTCATTTCCACCACCACCCGTACCGGCCAGGCGCTGGCGCGCGAGCGCTTCGGACGCGACCGCGTTTTTTACTGTCCTCTCGATCTACCCTGGGCCGTACGCGCTTATCTCAATGGTCTTCGGCCGCGCCTGCTGATTCTCGCTGAAACGGAATTCTGGCCGAACCTGCTGAGCGGAAGTTTTCGGCGCGGCATCCCGGTCGCTGTGGTCAACGCGCGCATCTCCGACCGCTCCTGGCCTCGCTACCGTCGCCTCCGCCGATGGTGGCGGCCACTGCTGGCCAGCCTGGCCCAGGTGCTGGCGCAGAGCGAGTGCGACGCGGAGCGCCTGCGCGCCATCGGCTGCGCGGCCAATCGCGTCTCCGTCGCTGGCAACCTCAAGTTCGATGTACGTGCAGCCGAAGAAGCCGAAGCTACGCGGCAGTTGAGCGAGCGCGCGCAGGGGCTGCGCCTTGTCGTCGCCGGCAGCACACTCGATGGAGAAGAATCGGCTCTGCTCGACGTTTGGCCCCGGCTGCTGGAGGCCGATCCGCAACTCGCCATGGTGATTGCCCCACGGCATCCCGAGCGATTTGCTACCGTAGCCGGGATGCTGGCAATCGCCGGCGTACCCTGGGTGGCTCGCTCTTCCTGGCGGGCGGAGCCCCACGACACTCCTCAGCCGCTCGAGCGTGGCGAAGTTGTGCTCCTCGATACTATCGGGGAACTGGCCTCGGTCTATTCGCTGGCGGCGGTCGCGTTTGTCGGCGGCAGCGTGGTTCCGGCCGGCGGGCATAATCCCCTCGAGCCGGCCCAGTTCGCCGTTCCCATCGTCATGGGCCCGAACTATGCCAACTTTCGCGCTATCGTTGACGAATTGATCGCCCATAAGGCGCTGCGCATCGCGGCCGAAGGCGAGCTCGACGCCGTGCTCTTTGAGATTCTGGCCGATCGCGAAGCAGCACGTGCTATGGGAGAGCGCGCTCGCGAGGTATTTGCGGCCCAGGCCGGCGCCACGGCGCGCTGCGTGATTGCGCTCCGTGATCTGCTTGGCGCGGGCGAACCACGCAAAAACCGCGCGCAGGAGCAGCCCGCATGACCATCCCGGCACGCCCGGCGCTGCTACCGCTCGTTCCGCTTTACCGGCTCGCGCTCGGCCTTGGCGAATTGCGCTTCCGCACCGGCCTCGGGCCTGTACGTCGCCTTCGCTGGCCGGTCATCAGCGTCGGCAGTCTTTCTGCCGGAGGCGCAGGTAAAACGCCCATGACCATTGCCCTGGCGCGGGCGCTCACGGGGCGCGGCCTCCAGGTAGATGTGCTTTCCCGCGGCTACGGACGGCGCGGGAAGTCGGCGCTCCGAGTCGATCCAAACGGCGCCGCTGAGGAGTACGGTGACGAGCCGCTGCTGATCGCGCGCGAAGCCGGCGTTCCCGTCTATGTGGCCGCGCAGCGCTACCAGGCCGGGCTGCTGGCGGACGCCGATCGAAGCGACACGCCGGTCATTCACCTGCTCGACGATGGCTTCCAGCATCGCCAGCTTCATCGCGACGTGAATATTCTGCTCCTCGACGAAAACGACCTGACCGCAGAGCGGCTCCTTCCGGCAGGAAATCTCCGCGAGCCGCCGTCCGCAATGCGCCGTGCCGATGTCATCGCCATTCCCGCCGGCGGCCACACCGCATCGCTGGAATCAGACCTTCGCGCGCGCGGCTTCAAGGGACCCGTCTGGCGCTTGCGCCGCCGAATGGAAGTGCCGGCAATCGACGGCCCCGTCGCTGCGTTCTGCGGCATCGCGCGGCCCGCACAATTCTTTGCGAGTCTCGAAACCGCAGGCCTTCAGCTCGCCGCGCGTCTGGCTTTTCCCGACCACCACCCCTACACCGCGCACGACCTCGATCGTATCCAGACCGCTGCCCAGGCAGCCGGCGCCCGAGCGACCGTCACCACGGAAAAAGACCGCGTGCGCTTGGGCCGATTATCCGAGCGATTCACCGATCTGCTGCCGCTCCAAACCGCAAAGCTGCGCATCGAGATTGAAGACGAGCTGTCTGCGCTGAACTGGCTTCAAGGCCGGTTCGCACAAGCCTCCGCTCTTACGCGCTAGCTGCTACGAATCCGCCTTCCACCGCTTCGCCAGCAGCCCCGTCGCCTGCTTCGTATCGATCTCCGCCAGCAGCAGCCCCTCCACCCCATAAGGCTGATACGTGAGCAGCGTCCCGTCCGGCCGCGCTACCGCCGAAGTCACACCCGCCCCGGGCTCCGCGCAATTCACCGAAGCAAAATAGCACGTATTCTCTGCCGCCCGGCACAGCATTGCCTTCTCGTGGAAACTGTTCCGCGGATCAGCAAACGTTGACGGCGCATAGTCTCCTGGCTCGGCCCAGTGATAATGCGGATGAAATACCACCTGCGCTCCGCTCCGCGCCGCCCAACGCACCGTTTCGGGATACCGCCAGCCTTCGTGGCAAATCACCACGCCAAACGAAAGATCGCCCGCCGTGAAAATCCTCCGTCCGCAGCCCGCGGCATATAAACCGTCTTCGGAAGGATCGAGCTGCACCTTGTCCTGAAACCCCGCCGGCGAGCCGTCGCCGTTGATCACCAGCGCCGTGATGTAGAGTGCGTCTCCCTCCGGCCGCTCCGTTCCCAGAATCACAGCAACCTTCGCCGCAGCCGCCGCTTCGCCTAGCTCCATCCAGGCGCCCTTCTGAAATTCCGCGTCTGGCGCCGCAATCGTCTTGTGCGGCGCGCGATATCCTGGCACATAGCATTCCGGGAAGCACAGGATCGCCGCGCCTTCCGCCCCAGCCTGTGCAATCGCTTCCGCCGCCCGTAGCACCGCGTCTTCGCGCGACTCAGGAAACCGCAGATTCGCCAGCGCAATCCGAACCAGGCTCATACTTCAACTCAGCTCCTCAACGCCTCGACGCCGCAGCGAGCTTACCGGCGTCCATCACCGCATTCGCGCTACGTCCCGCAGTTGCCGCGCCGCCGCTTCCAGGAAGGTCTCCACGCTCACGCCCTCCGGCGGCTCCAATCCGCTCTTCGCCGTAACCGCCGCCGCAATGCGCTGCGCAATGCGCTGCCGTGTCTCCATGCTCATGTCGAGCCGCCGTGAGAAGAACCCCTCCAGCACGCCGAGATCCGCCGATGACAGCTTTGCGATCCCCGTAGCCGGCAGCGTCAGCCCCGCATGCGGCTCCGGCGCCGGAGCGCTCGGCAAGAACATCGGCGCCGTAAAAGTTCGCGCCCCTGTCTCGCCCCACATCGGCGCCGGTTGCTCTCGATCCCGCACCACCAGCGTGCCCGCGGCCAGGTCGCCCAGCCGCTGGTGCTGCCGCGTCACAAACATCGTGATTACGCCCACCACGTACGGGCCGGGAATCTGATCGATATATCGCACCAGGTTGCGCGCCATCGACTCGAACAGCCCGATCGCCCGCCCCGATCGCTGAATCACCCGGATCCTCGCCACCCGCTTACCCGGTGTGCGCCCGTTCCAGAACGCCTCAAACAGCGTGAAGTAGCCCCAGTTCAGCAGAAAAAACAGCAAGATGAAGATCGCCATCGCCCAGTTCGCCGTAATTTGCGAATAGGTCAGGATGCTGGGCAGTATCACTGCCAGCAGCAGCGCCAGCACCGTGAATCCTGCAAACCAGATCAGGTAGTCCACCAGCAGCGCAATAAAGCGGCTGCCGATTCCCGCCAGCGGCATCTCGATGGCCACCAGTTCCGGCGTGTCGATGCTAAGCTGATCTGAGTTAGCCTGATCCGCCCTGGCCCGGTCCGCGTTCATCGCGCCCACACCATTTCCCGGATTGGCGCTTGCCTGTTCCATTCGCACTTCCATGCCTCAGGTACTCTCCAACCAGTGGCTGCAAAAGCGCCGCCCGTACTGGGACCGGCTCGGCGCGCTCATTGCGCAATCTGACGCCGCCGGACCCATGGGGCTCGCCCGGCTCTCCCGCGGCGAACTCCGCGAGTTGGCCCTGCTTTACCGCCAGGTGGCCGCCGACCTCTCCGTGCTCCGCAAAGACTCCACCGCCCGCACCTATGCCCAGCACGTCAATGAATTACTGGCTCGCGCCCACCATATCATTTATTCCGGTCGAAAAACCAACGCCGTTACCCTTTTCCGCTTTCTCAGAGATGAGTACCCGGCCATCTTCCAGCGCCAGCTTGGTTTTGTCCTCGCCTCCCTGGTAGTTACCGTAGGCTGGGCTGTCATCGGCGCCGCCATTACCGGCGCCCGACCAGATTTCATGCGCCACTTCCTCGGCCCCGAGATGATCGCCACCATGGAACGCCACGAGATGTGGACCAAGTCCGTGGTCAGCATCAAGCCCCTGGCCTCCAGCGCCATCATGACCAACAACCTGTCGGTCAGTTTCCTGACATTCGCCAGCGGCATAATCTTCGGCATCGGCACCTTCTGGCTGCTGCTCTTCAACGGCATGATGCTCGGCGTCATCGGCGAGGCCTGCCATCAATACGGAATGTCGGTGGCCCTGTGGAGCTTCGTCGCCCCGCACGGCTCGCTCGAGTTGCCCGCCATCATCATCGCCGGCGGCGCAGGATTCCGTCTCGGCCACGCTATGCTTTTTCCCGGTGCGCTGCGCTGGAAAGATTCGGTCGCCCGCGGCGGCGTCGAAGCTGCCCGCCTGGTCTCCGGCATTATTCCCATGCTGGTCGTCGCCGGCACGCTCGAAGGCTTCTTCTCGCCCACGTCCGCTCCCGTGGCCCTCAAGTTCACCATCGGCGGAATGCTTTTCACGTTCCTGCTGCTCTGGCTGTTCCGGCCATTGAGTACTCAGCATTAGAATTGCCTCGACGAATAAGAACGTATGAATGATGGACCGTGCGGTCCCATTCCCACCCCCTTGTTTCGCAACCGCCTTATCCTCGGAGGCCGTGATGAAGCGCATTGATACAGCCATCTGCCTGGGAATCTTTCTAACCCTTTGGCCGCCCGGCCTGCCGGCACAGTTTGGTCCGCCGGAGCCACAAGGCAGCGGGCCTAAATTAGCCGCTCCCACTGCATTTCCCCTGCCTGGCGTCTTTCCTACCACCGAATCCGTCGCCCTGAGCGATGCGGATCCCCATGCCACCATCTACTACACGTGGGATGGTAGTGCGCCGACTCGCAAAAGTGCCGTCTACGATCCGCGTCAGCTTCTCTTCATCGGCGGTATTTATGAAGGGGACCACGGACTGAAGGCCGGATATACCTTGCGAGCGATGGCGGTAGATGAAGGCCATACCAACAGCGACATCGCCGATTTTCAATATGTCGTGGACCGGAGAGACAAAGATCAATACGTGTCGGAGGAAATCCTTCCCGGCGTACGCATGGCGCGCGATTCAGATAACGACAAAATGTTCCTTATAAGAGGTACAACAAAATGCGTCTTAATCGATTCGGGCCAGGGGCGTGGCGAACTGAAGAAGTATCTTTCGCAGTTCACCGGAGGACTGCCGATTGAAGTGATATTTACCCACAACCATGGAGATCATATCGGACAGGCGGATCAGTTTATTCGCGACAGCATCGAGCACATTGGCGAACCGGATCGCCCGCAGGCGGTGAAGCTACTCGAGTCGCGGGGAGTGCCGGACGATGTGATCGCGAAACACCTGCTTGCGATCCGTGATGGCGACCGGGTAGACCTCGGTGATCGGTCCCTCGTCGTCTATGCAGTTCCGGGCCACACCCCGGGCTCGATCGTGATCTTCGATGAGAAGAATGGGTGGCTGTTCTCTGGCGATTCTTACGGCAGCAACTCGCCGACCGTTCCCGATGCTCTGTGGCTGCAATGGAGCCGGGTTCCGCTGGACGGCTATCTGTCTGTGGTGAAGACTTCGCGCGCGCACTTTCGCGGGAAAGTGAAGTACATGATGACCGGCCATAACGATCGCCCGCTGCTGGGCGAGGCTTATCTGGACAATCTCGAAGCCGCGCTGCAGTCGTTGATGGACAAAGGAGATGCCGTGCTGGTGCCGTCTTACCGGCCTGCAGGAGCCTTCCAGGTCACGATCGGGAACCGCATGACTGATCCCAACTGGGTCGCGATCAACGTCAATAAGGATCATTACCTGCCCGCCCCCATCGATGCCATCGCCGGTCTAACGCGCCTTGCGATCGAAGGTGCAAAGCTTGAACCTGGGTTCACTCCCGACGTGAAATCTTACCGAGCCAAACTCGCAAGCGATTCCGATTCATCGGTATCGGTTGTTGTTGAACCAATGTCCACCCGTTCCAGATCGATAACAGTGAACGGAATGCCGGTGAAATCCGGGACCGAGAACGAGGTGAAGCTAACCGGGAGCGAAACCTCAATCCCAATCCATGTTGAATCGCCCGACGGCAGTCAATCAGCAGATGATGTCGTAACCATCCAACGCTAAAAAACTCGATGCGCTTCCGGAATTCGGCTCATGGCAATTTGAAAATACTGCCTGAATCCCGAGATACGGTTCAGTAATTTGAACCCCTGCTGTTAAGCTGTTTCATTGATCCTGACTTCCTGTCGGCTCCAGGGGCTTCCCGAGCCTGAATCTGTGAACAGAACCCTCTCGATCCTTTTCTTACTGTTCGTTGGCGTGGCTTGCTCCGATACTGCCCGTGCGCAGCAGTCATTCTGGCAGCGATTCCTCAATCACAACAACGCTGCGTCTGCCATTGAGCCCGGGTGGCCAACGCCAGTTGTGGAAGCCGATCCGAGACTTACGCAGTATTACCGCTTCTCCTTCTCCAGCGAGTACACGCCGGCTCGCACGCACACCGTAGACTTCGGCAATGCGCGAGGCGGTGGGATCATCGCATGGAATCGCGCGGAGTTCGACGTGCTGCCGCCCCCATATATCCAGCACCACTCCACTGCGGCAGACGGTTTCGGCGACACCTCGGTGCTGGTGAAGGTGCGCCTGGCATCGGGCAACGCCGAGCATGGCAACTACATCGCCACTGCGATTCTTAGTCACACCTTCGCCACCGGCAGCGCATCCAACGGAGCCCTTACGGATTCATGGAATCCCACCTTGGCCGGCGGCAAAGGGCTTACCAAACGTATTGACATCGAGAGCTCTCTCGGCGGCGCCATGCCTACTGGAAAGATCGCCACCCAGGGACGCAGCATCGTCTGGAATTCGCTCGTCCAGGATCATGTCACCCATTCCGTCTGGATGGAACTCGAAGAAAACGCCACATACTTCCGCGGCGGCAGCCACGATGGAAAGATGCAAAACTTCATCACACCCGGCGCCTTCTACATCTACCGAAACAAGCAGTGGGCGCCCACTCATCCCTTTTTCGTCTTCGATGCAGGCATGCAGATCGCGACGTCAGCCTTCCACACCTACAACCACAATCTGATCCTCGAGACGCGGATTCTGTTTTAGTGATCGAGTTCCTCCCTGCATTGCTCCTTCTCCCTCATGATGTAAACTCGGCGTCGTGAACTGCAAACCGAATTGGAAATGCGTAAAGGCGGCCAGGAGTTCCGGGCCTAAGACGCTGGCGTTCTTAATTCTGCTGGTCTCTCCATTTGGATGGAGCACAAGTCCGGTTCCCGGACAGAAACAGTTCGTTTTGCACAATGCGCGACTGTCCGTTCGGTTCGAAGTCCTCGACGGCCGGCTGCACATCGCGGAAATTCGAGATTCAGGCACCGGGGAGGTATTGCGGCCGGGCGAAGCTTTCCGACTGCAGTTCGCGGATGGAAGCGTAACAGCGGCTTCGCAGATGCGTCTTGTAACCGTTCCCGCCGAGAAGGCAATCGTGCCCGATCCTGCGGCATCGCGCCTTGCTGCTCACCTGGCCGGGCACGAACTTTGCGCTGACCTGCGCGCGGAGAGCCGCGACCTGACCGCCCACTGGTGCGCAATTTTGCGTGACGGCACCAACTACTTGCGCCAGGAGGTGACGCTGAAAGCCGGCGTAAATTCAGTCCAGATCGCCGCTGTACGGATGTTTGACTTCAGCGATCCGGACGCGCGCGTATCAGGCACAGTGCGGGGTTCGCCGCTGATGGCCGAGAATTTTTTCTTTGGTTTCGAGTCTCCGCTCGCCGACAGCAGAGTCGTTGATGGCCGCGCAACCTCGGAATTGCAGCGCATTCTGCCGCTGCGCGCCGGCACTTCCATCACATATTCCTCAGTGATTGGAGTGGCTGCGCCGGGACAGATGCGGCGTGAATTCCTGACCTATATCGAGGACGAGCGCGCGCATCCGTATCGAACCTTTCTGCACTACAACACCTGGTATGACCTGGGCGGCCACTACACCGAGGCGCAGGTGCTGAATCGGATCGACGCGCTGGGCGATGAGTTGGTACGAAAGCGCCAGGTGAAGCTCGATTCGTTCCTCTTCGATGACGGTTGGGATGATCCGAATTCCGTCTGGGGATTCAATCACGATCTGCCGGACGGATTTACCAGGATCCACGAGGCTGCTCGGAACTATGGTTTTGGCATCGGCGTCTGGCTTTCGCCGTGGGGCGGCTACGGAGAGCGCAAGCAGGAGCGTGTCGCCGCAGGTGAGAAAGCAGGTTATGAAACCGTGAAAGGCGGATTTGCCCTGTCCGGCCCGCGCTATTACCAAAAATTCGAAGATACCTGCCTCACGATGATGCGCGACTATGGCGTAAACCAGTTCAAGTTTGACGGCACAGGGAACGTGAGCACAGTTTTTCCCGGAAGCATCTTCGACAGCGATTTCTCGGCGGCGATTCATTTGATTGGCCGGTTACGCGAGCAGGAGCCGAGCGTCTTCATTAACCTGACCACCGGAACATGGCCTTCGCCCTTCTGGCTCCGCTATGCAGACTCGATCTGGCGGGGCGGCGACGACCACAGCTTCACCGGTGTGGGAAGCTGGCGGCAGCGCTGGATTACTTATCGTGACGCTGAGACCTACCACAACATTGTCGAGGGCGGACCGCTGTTTCCGCTCAATTCGCTGATGCTGCACGGAATCATTTACGGCGACCAGACGCAGCATCTCAGCACCGATCCCAATAACGACTTTGCCGACGAGGTGCACTCGTATTTCGGCACCGGCACCGACTTGCAGGAGCTTTACATCACGCCCTCTCTGCTTTCCAAGAGCAATTGGGATGTGCTGGCGGAGGCGGCGCGGTGGTCCCGGGCGAATGCCCAGGTGCTGAAAGACACGCATTGGGTTGGCGGCGATCCTGCCCAACTCGAAGTTTATGGATGGGCCTCCTGGACCTCCGGCAACGGAATTATCGTCCTGCGAAATCCGTCGGATCATGCGCAGACTTTCTCATTGGATCTGGCAAAGGCATTTGAACTGCCAGCCGGCGCTGCGCAAAGTTATCGCGCGCGCAGCCCATGGCTTTCAGATCGTGGAGTGGCTCCCATTGAGCTGCGCGCAGATCATCCACGCAGTATCGAACTCAAGCCGTTCGAAGTGCTCACTCTGGATGCAATGCCCAACGAGCATTGAAAACCCAATCTCTTGCGGGATCCTACGCTGGCATCATGCAAATTCATCACGTCAGGTTCAAGGGAAGATTTCTTCTCAGGGCCCTCGACTCCTTATAATTTCGCCGTCGACCTGCAAGGTTCGGCGCCTCGCCGAAGTTTGCTTTTTTTGAGAATGGAAACTGAATGACTTTATCTCGACGCAAGTTCCTTTTAAACGCTGGAGCGGTCGGAGGAGCAGCCCTGACCTCTCTTCCCGCGGCGCCCTATCAGGTCACCATGCGGGACAAATCGCACGGCGTCGCCTCCGGCCCGCACACTACCCCCATGCCTGTCGCCATTCCGGCCACCATGCCCATGGGGTCAGGTGCGCCGCTGGGCGGCATCGGCACCGGCTTCGTTGAAGTCCGCGCTGACGGATGCTTTTACGAGTGGCAGATCTTCAATTCGGGACCCTGGGCCCGCAACGCACGTTCCACCACTGCTCCGCCTCCGCCCGGGCCGCAATATCTCCGCTTCGTTCTGCGTACCTCCGGTGCCTCCGACATCGCAGCCCAAGTCCGCCGCCTTTATTTGCGCTCGGATGAAAACGATCTTTACTCTCTGCCCATGCTCCACGACGTGGAATCGATCGACTACTACGCGCGATTTCCTATTACCGAGCTGCACTATCACGATTCCACGCTGCCGCTGAGTGTATCGGCCCGAATCTTTTCCCCCATGATTCCCGGCAATGCCCGCGATTCTGCCACTCCCGGCTTTCATGTCGTCTACACCATCGAAAACACCGGCAAAGAAAAGGCCGCAGTCACGCTCGCCGGATTTCTCGACAATCCTCTCGCCTCCGCGCTCGCAGAGCGCAAGCTCACCAACACGCTCTCGCGCGAACGAGGCGCCACGCGAATCCTGATGAACACCGCGGCTGAGAGCGATTTTCCCTCCGGCATCGGCAACATGTGCTTCTCCGTCACCGGTGGCGATCCTTCTTTCATCACCGGCACCTTCCACGACTATGCGTGGCCCGGAGCCGCGGACTGGAATACCGCGCGAATCGGAAGAATGGTCGTCAGCGTTATCGAGGAGTTGATCACAACCTGCAAGCTTCCCAACACCAACGGCGAAACAGATCCGCGCATCGGCCTCCCCCCGCTTGCCACCATCGAATCCCTCTCTCCCAACGCCGTTCAGGACCTGGTGCAAAAGCTCGGATCGGACGCATTGCTGGCTCGCATTTTTCGCGACGCCCACGCCGCCGACCCGAATGGAGGAACCGAAGCCGATCGCGCCCTGCTCAAAGAGATGGTGCAAAACCTTTCCGGCGAAAACCCTCGTTCTCACCGCGCCTGGGGTTCGGCAGCGCTAGCCTCGACCATCGAGCTCGAACCCGGCCAGCGAGCGGAAATTCGCTTCACCCTGAGCTGGTTCTTCCCCAACCACCTGACGGTCGACGGCCACTTTATGGGGCACATGTACAGCAACTGGTTCCAGGATGCCGCCGCGGTCAACAGCTTCCTCTGCGCCAACTACGATCGCCACCGCGCCGCAACAGAGAAGTTCGCGCGCACGCTGGCCGACACTTCTCTCGGCGACGCAATGGCCTTCTCCTGGTCCAGCCAGCTTTCCTCGCTCATCACAAATACGTGGTGGACCAAAGACTCGCACTACGCCATCTGGGAAGGACTGGGTTGCTGCGGCCTCTCTACAACCGATGTCGATTACGACGGCAGTTTCCCCGTGATTGCCCTTTTCCCCCAGCTCAAGATGTCGCAGATGAAGCAGATCATCACCTTCCAGAATGAGCTGGGCCAGGTGCCGCACACCTACAGTGCCGACGTTCATCGTGTCGACAACGGCTTCATGCGCGTTGACATGAATCCCCAATTCGTCATGATGGTTTGCCGCGACTATTTATGGACCGGCGACCGCGAGTATCTGACCGACCTGTGGCCAAACATCGTTCGCGCCATGGCCTTTACTGAGTCGCTCGACACCAACGGCGATGCCCTTCCCGATCGCGACACGGGCCTGCAAACCTACGATCAGTGGCGCATGCGCGGCACCCCTTCCTATATCGCATCGCTCTGGATCGGCGCTTTGCGGGCCGCTGCGCGCATCGCCACAGACCTTGGCAAGCACGACGAAGCCGCGCGCTGGTCGAAGCTGCTTACCCAGGCCAGCGCTAACTTCGACAAACTGCTCTTCAATGGCGACTATTTCAGCCTCTGGGTCGACGGACAAACGCGCGACGAGCTCTGCATGACCGACCAGATTTCCGGCGAGTGGTTTTCCCAACTCATCGGCTTGCCGGGCACTTCATCGCAGCAGAACATCACGCGCGCCATCCACAGTGTTTTCAAGTACAACTTCAATCCCGAATTCGGCCTGCACAATGCCACCGGTCCCAAGGGCGGAGCAGAGCTCCTCGCCCTCAACAACCTTCAGGCGGGAGGCTTATGGTCCGGCATTGAATTCGCTTTTGCTTCTTTTCTCATGGACAACGGCCGCTATGCCGACGGCGTGAGGATCGTGGAAACGATTCATCGTCGCTACCTTCGCGCCGGTCAGCCCTGGAACCACGTGGAATGTGGTGGGCACTATTCGCGAGCTATGAGCAGTTGGGCCACGATGCTCGCGTCCACCGGCTTCAAGCCCGATCTCGCCAACGGCGCATTGGAAATCGCACCCACAGCGCCCGGCGACTTTCATGCTCCCTGGTTTACCGCCGCCGCCTATGGCGCCATTCGTCGCGTCGGCCGCATCCTGTCCATCCAATGCCTTTCGGGCAAACTCGATCTCCGGCGGATCAAAACGGCCCCGGCCGCAAAATCCATTTCGTTCAATGGCCGCCGTCTCGACGCGCAATTGGCATCAACGCACGATGCCGCCACATTCGAATTCTCTTCTCCGGTTCCGTTGGCAGAGAACGATGCGATTTCCATTTCTCTGGCAAGCATTTGAGAGGCCGCGCCTTGTCCGATTTTTCATTCGCTCCCTCGATTCGAGACGTGATGTGACGTTCCTGGTGTGAAGGGGGTTGCTGATCGCTGCTGCGCTAATATGCCGGGAGTGTCCAAGAACGGACATTTCGGGGCCCACATGGGCGGAAATGAACGGAGCAGGCGACTTCGCCTGCACCTACACACCGGACTTTAAGAGAGTTAGAGATGTGCGTAGTTTGGCACACCGCTTGCAAACGAAAAGAGCAATACTCTCATTCCCCAGGAGCAGGGTTCCGATAGGAGGCGGTCATGGCAGGACTGCTTCAGGATGTTCGCCTTGCATTGCGGCAACTTCGCAAGAATCCCGGATTCGCAATTACCGCGATCGCCATGCTGGCAATCGCAATCTGCGCCAACAGTACCATCCTGAGCTGGATCAACGGCACCATGCTGCACCCGATCCCGACGGCAAGGGACACGGGAAGCCTTGTAAGCGTAATGCGTGGGCAATGGAGCATAACGCCTTCCCCGCCGTTTTCGTACCTCGACTATTGCGATCTGCGCGACCGCAACCAAAGCTTCAGCGGGATGCTTGCCTATCATCACGATTGGCTGACGCTGACCGGGACTGGGACCCCTGAGCGCATTTATGTGGTGAACGTATCCGCCAATTTTTTCGACGTACTCGGCATCAAGCCTGCGCTCGGGCGTTTTTTTCTGCCTTCGGAAGAAGTGCGCTCCGGTGGCGTTCCGTATATTGTGCTGAGTTATTCGCTATGGCAGACGCGCTTTGCCGGAGATCCGGCTATCGTCGGCAAGTCGATCGAACTGGCGCGGCACCCTCTCACGGTGATCGGAGTCGCGCCGGCGGGATTCATCAACGCGATGCCGGGCGTTAAGGATGATGCCTGGCTGCCGCTGGCCCCACTGGGAACGGACAGTCGGCTGACACAGCGCAGCGCCAGCTACTATAACGTGCTGGGCCGGCTGAAGCCCGGCATCAGCCGCCAGCGTGCCACGCGAGATCTCGAAACGATCATGCACCAGCTAGTAACTGAATTCCCCAATGACCATCCTGGTGTGAATACCATCACCCTCGATCCCATGTGGCGTTCGCCATTCGGGGCCAACGTCTATCTTGCAGCGACGCTGCCCATTGTGTTGGCCATTGCCGGGGTGGTTCTGCTGCTTACTTGCGTCAACGTGGCGACGCTTGCATTGATCCGGTTTGTTTCGCGGCGTCGCGAAATCGCGATTCGGCAATCCCTCGGTGCCGGACGCATCCAGCTTATGCGCCAGATGATCATCGAAGGCGTGCTGGTTTCACTGGCAGGCGGCGCATTGGCGCTTCTGCTCACCTCGTGGACGGCGAAACGCCTCGAGGACTTCATCCCGGCGAGTTCTATCCCCATCGTCCTTAATGGCAATATTGATCGCGGCGTCATTCTCGCTACCCTGCTGCTGGCCTTACTGGCCAGCACAATCTGCGGCGCGTTTCCTGCGTGGCGCGCCTGCCACACAAACGCCACGGAAGTACTCAAGGATGAGGCAGCGAGTGTTTCCGGCGGCGGCCACAACCGGCACGTGCTCAGCGGTCTGGTGGTGGCACAGGTGGCGCTTTCGCTTGCCTTGCTCGTTGCGTCCGGTTTGCTCCTGCGCACGCTGAGAAACATCAGCGGCACTGATCCCGGTTTCGAGCCTGACCATGTCCTCACCGCCTCAGTTGCTCTGGGAATCGCCGGCTATCCGCCCAGCGAGCAGAGAGCGATCCAGCACAAGATTCTCGATCGGGTGACGGCGTTGCCGGGGGTCGAGGTTGCGGCGCTCACCGACTGGCTGCCGCTCAGTTTCAACGGCAGGAGCGCCGACGTCTATCCCGAAGGCTATGTACCCCGGTTGCACGAGTCGCACGAAGTGCGACGCGCCGATGTGACTCCGGGATTTTTCAAGACCATGGACATTCCAATCGTTTCCGGCCGCGACTTTAGGCCGGACGATAACGAGGCCGCGCCGCGCGTCATCATCGTCGATCAGAGCGCGGCCGCGCACTACTGGCCCGGCGCGGACGCTATTGGCCGCCGCCTCCAGATATGGGGTGGACTCTACACGGTGATAGGCGTGGTCAGGAACACGAAGCATCAATTCATAAACGAGCGACCAGAGCCGATGGTTTACTTGAGTTTCTTTCAGAACTCGAATGAGACAACGGTCATGGTCCGGACCAAAGGCGATCCGACACTCATAGCGACCGCCATCGAGGACACAATCCATCAGGTCGATGGTCAGATTGCGGTGTTCGATGTGCGCCCATTGCGCGAAACCACTCAGATCTCGAGCACATTTGTAATCATGGAAAGCACGTTCGCGGGGATCTTCGCAATCATCGCCTTGATACTGGCCGCCACCGGTGTCTATGGCGTGGTGGCTTATCGCACCGAACTGCGCACGCACGAGATCGGAATTCGCATGGCTCTCGGGGCGTCGCTCGGCTGTGTCATGCGGCTCGTCTTTCTGCAGGGATTGAGGCTCACGATGATCGGCATCGCGCTGGGACTTGCCCTTTCCTTCAGCCTGACGCGCTTCATTGCCGGACAGTTATACGGGGTTGACGCCAACGATCCGTTGACAGTAATTGGAGTCGCGGTGTTGCTGGGCGCGATGTCGCTGCTGGCGTGCTTGCTTCCGGCTTATCGGGCCATGCGCTTGGAACCGGCGGCGGCGATACGCGAGCTGTAAACATAACCGTCTCAAAGCTGCCCTTTCTGTCCAGGCTCGGCGGTAACTCCTTTACACGCCTTGCCGGGAGCAACTGAGTTCCGAATTGCGGCATCGTAGCAGGTGCGCCTGTGATGGTGGCGTTACTCTGAAATCGTCCCCTGGAATCTGACTAGACTTGCTTCATTAATTCCAAGCACGACATGCGATTGGCCAGACTAACTACCCTGCCAATCCTCTTCTTAGTTGCAGCGAGAGGTGTGTTTCTCTTCGGACAGTCAGCGTGTGTCCCCGCGCTGTGCCTGACTGTTCAGGAAAGGAATCGCGCGCTTAACGCATCGCGCTCAAGGTAATTATGTCCCTACAATTGTGCCCGTGGTTTCACCAGTCGCGTAAGGCTGATCCCGGCGCTTTCCAGCGCTTCATATCCGGAACCTTCCTTCACAGCTTCCAACTGGCCCTTCTCTTCGCTTTGTCATCCGGGCTGCTGCCGGCACAGACACCGACTCCTGTCCCGGTGCCGACCTGGCGTTACGATCTGACTCATGCCGGGCAGAACACGCAAGAGACCGCGCTGACTCCCACCAATGTAAATGTGACTTCCTTCGGCAAACTGTTTTCTGTTTCTGTGGACAGCACCGTCTACGCGCAGCCGCTCTATGTGCCCGGCCTGACCATGAGTGACGGGCTGGTGCACAATGTCCTCTTTGTCGCCACCGAAAATGACTCCATCTACGCTTTCGACGCGGACTCAAACCAGGGCGCGGATGCCAAGCCTCTCTGGCAAATCAGCCTGCTTACCTCTGCCTACGGAGCGGGATCAGGAGCCACCGCGATTCCCTGGCAGGACACCGGTTCGCCGGACGTTGCGCCCACCGTCGGCATCACCGGCACGCCCGCAATCAATCCAGCTACGAACACGATGTATGTGGTGGCGAACACCAAAGAGAGCGGCGTGTATTACTCGCGCTTGCACGCAATTAATATCATCACCGGTGCGGAGCAATCGGGCAGCCCGGTAAATATCACGGCAACGGTGGCCGGAAACGGGGCAGGCAGTTCGGGTGGAAAGATTACGTTCGATCCGCTGATTGAAAATCAGCGGCCCGCGCTCGATTATTACAACGGCTACGTTTATTTCGGCTATTCCGCGCATGGCGATAACGGTAATTGGCACGGATGGCTCTTTGCATACAACGCAACCACTTTGCAGCAGACTGCAGTACTATGTCTCACCCCGAATGATATCGGCGGAGGAATCTGGAGCTCGGGCGCCGGCATGCCCATCGACACCAGCGTCTCCGGCGGACGCATGTTTGTGGTGACCGGGAACGGCGCCCGCTCCAGCGCGCCGCCTTTCAGCTCCAGCACCGATTACGGCGAGAGCGTGGTCGCCTTCGATATCGCCAATGGGCAATTCACTCCGACCGATGAATTTACTCCATTCAATTACGCGACACTGAATTCTCATGATTATGATCAGGCTTCCGGGGGGCTGCTGATGTTGCCCGATCAGCAGGGCGCGTATCCACATCTTTTGATCACGGCAGGCAAGGAAGGGCGGATCACTCTTTTGAACCGGGACAATCTGGGCGGTTATGCTTCTGGCGCTTCTTCCAATACCAACGCGGTGCAGGATATCCCTCCCGTAGTCCAGGTAGGGCAGGGCTTCTGGAGCACAGCCGCCTACTGGAACGGCAACGTTTATCTCTGGGCCGGCGGCGAGCTCCCCAGCGACGGCGGCGTGCCAAACGTCGGCATGCAGTTCAAGATCAATAGCGGCTTGCTAACCACCGCCCCCAGCAGCAAGACCAGCGTTACTTCAGCATATCCGGGACCAAGTTTCTCTATCTCTTCCAACGGAACCCAGGACGGCGTCGCCTGGGCAGTGCGCGCAGACCAGTTCAACACTAACGGGCCGGCCGTGTTGTATGCCTTCGACGCCAACGATCTGAGCAAGATTCTTTATGAAAGCGATACCAACGCCAGTCGCGACAAAGCGGGGCCTGCGAACAAGTTTTCGGTCCCGGTGGTGACGAACGGGAAAGTCTATATAGCGACGAATGGACAAGTGGACGTGTATGGGCTGCTTAACGGGGAATCCGCGGCGGCGGCGCCGGTAATTACTCCTAACGGCGGAACGTTCTCCACCAGCCAGTCGGTGACCATGTCCTCGGCGACCTCTTCGGCTTCAATCTACTACACTCTCAACGGAACCACTCCCACTACCGCCTCTGCCCAGTACACGGGCCCGATCACAATCAGTTCGAATACCACCGTCAAGGCCATTGCAGCCGCATCGGGATATCTGCAGAGCAGCGTGAGCAGCGCGACCTTCACCTTCGGCAGTACCCAGTGCGCCGCACCATCCAGCAATGGCATAAACGTCTGCTCGCCCGCCGAGGGCGCCAGCGTTACCTCGCCAGTTTCCATACTTGCTGCTGCAACCGTCAGCGGAGGCGTATACCGCTTCGAGCTATGGAACGGCAACACCAAGCTGCTCAGCGAGAGCAGCGGCACCATGAATCAGTCACTCGCGATGGCGGCGGGAAGTTACAAGCTGACCTTCAGCGCCTATAACAGTGCCGGGACCCACGTGTACGCCACGCGGGATATCACCGTCTCCGGCACCAGTAGCGGTTCCTTCTCGCTTTCCGGCAGTTCCTTTGTGATCGGATGGCGAGGCGGATCCATCCATGTTCCCATCACCGTGTCGCCGAGCAGCGGCTTCACAGGGAGCGTAGCGCTGGCTTGTTCGGTGAGCGGCCCTTCCGGCGCGGTAAGCGTTCCCGCCTGCACCGTCTCCACTCAGCCACCAAGCATCACCGGGACTTCCTCCGTCAAGGGCTACGTTTATGTGACGACGCAGACGACAACTTCGCTGGGAAATTACACGCTAAACGTGAATGGGAATTCCGGGAGCCTCAGTAACTCGACGAGTATTTCATTTACCGTGAATTGATTCGCAGCTTCGGCTTCGGTAGATTACCGATCTCGCCTTATGATACGTTCGACTTCTTTCAGGGCACGCAGTCGTGAGCGTATTGCGGCGCTTCATTTCGGTGATGATGCCGCACGCATGAAAAGATAACACTAGTAGCCGTTCCGACTCGCACGGGCGCTATGGCGTCGGCGGCTGGCAGATCAGCTTCGTAGATTCAACGAATATCATTGTTCAACTCTTCAGCTTCTGGTACTGTTCCTCGGTGAGGCTCAGCCACACTCCCCCGCGGCCGATCTCCAGCCCGTGACGGATCGCCTGCTTGGCTTCCACATCCAACTTGGCGCCGCCCCGCCGCGCCATTTCGAAGATCTTGTCCTGATCCGCAAAGGCCAGCTTTTTGGGCAGCGGCGTCTTCAGGTCCTCTTCGAGGAAGCTGCAGAACCACGCCCCCCGCGACATGAAGCTCATATATACGCGCCGCATGGAAACAGTATAGGCGAATATAAAGCGAAAACTGCGGTGGAAAACCACCGGACTTCAAGCTGTCATCCGCTCTTCAGATCTGGGGCCAGGCCGCGTCGACCCGTCGGGCTGAACCTGAAAAACTGCGATGGCTCGCAATTTAGGGGCGGCGCGGAAAGGCGAACTGCGAGTGCGCCAGAACTTGCAGCATTGGAAATCTATGAGCCTTAGGGGAATCCACAATGCGCCGCCTGAAGGAAATCGGCAGCCTCAGAGGACGCGCCATCAACTGTGATGTAAGCCACAGGCAGCCGTATACTTGAATTGGTACAAGTATTCACGACTGAATACTCTCTTCGGCGCCTTCCCAATCGCGGGTGACGCGCGCTCTGACGTACTCCAATCCCAATGGGCATATTGGCGCGTTGAGCATGTGGTCCGTTACCCTGACATGTGGACCGCCGTCGCGGAAATCAACACCACGGAGGCTTTGCGAAATGACCCAGGGCGTGCTCGAACACGCGTCTGCCGAGACGGCGGACAAGACGTCAACTCCAACCCAATATGTCTACTTTTTTGGCAACGGCAGCGCCGACGGCAACGGCAAAATGAAGGACGTGCTCGGCGGCAAAGGCGCTGGCCTTGCGGAAATGACCAATGCCGGTCTGCCGGTTCCTCCGGGATTCACCATCCAGACCGAGGCCTGCCGCGAATACATGCGCGGAAAACTGAATCCGCAGATCGACAAGGAAATGCGCGCGGCGTTGGCTCGCCTGGAAGAACTGCAGGGGCAGAAACTGGGTGCGGGCGACAATCCGCTGCTGGTTAGCGTGCGCTCGGGCGCCAAGTTCTCCATGCCCGGCATGATGGATACGATTTTGAACCTGGGCCTGAACGACAAGGCCGTGGAAGCGCTGGCCAGGCGCAGCCAGAATGCGCGGTTTGCGTACGACTCCTACCGGCGCCTGATCCAGATGTTCGGCGATGTGGTTCTCGATATCCCCAAAAAGAAGTTCGAGCACATTTTCGACGCGGTGAAGCACCGCGAGAAGGTGAAGTTCGACTACGAACTCACGCCCGAGGCACTGAAAGGCATCATCGCTGAGTACAAGCAGTTGGTGAAGAAGGAGACGGGGAAAGATTTCCCGCAGAACCCGATGGAGCAGCTTGTAGCGGCGCGTGATGCCGTGTTCCGGAGCTGGAATAACGATCGAGCGAAGACCTACCGGCGCATCAACCACATCGACGACTGGCTCGGCACGGCGGTGAATGTCCAGGCCATGGTCTTCGGCAACCTGGGCGAGAACTCGGGCACGGGCGTCGGTTTCACGCGGAATCCGGCCACCGGCGAGCACACCTTCTTCGGTGAGTACCTCATGAACGCGCAGGGCGAGGACGTCGTCAGCGGCGTGCGCACGCCGATGCCCATCAGCGAACTCGAAAAGGCGATGCCGCAGGTCTATGACCATCTGAAGGCGATCACCTGGAAGATGGAAAAGCACTACCGCGACATGCAGGACTTCGAGTTCACCATTCAGGACGGCAAGCTCTACATGCTGCAGACGCGCAACGGCAAGCGCACAGGACTCGCCGCGGTGCGGGTAGCCATCGACATGGTGCGCGAAGGGCTGATCACGCAGGACGAGGCGATCTTCCGCGTCGAACCGAATCAGCTTTATGACTTCCTGGTTCCGCGGCTCGACGAAAAGGGACAGAAAGTTGAGGTGCTGGCGACAGGCTTGCCGGCTTCACCGGGCGCAGCCGTGGGACACATCGTCTTCACGGCGGAAGACGCCGTGAAGTTCCACCAGAAGGGCACGTATAAGAGCATCATCCTGGTGCGCGGCGAGACCACGCCGGAAGACATTGCTGGCATGGAAGTGGCCGACGGCATTCTGACCTCGCGCGGCGGCATGACTTCGCACGCGGCAGTGGTGACGCGCGGCATGGGCAAGTGCTGCGTGGCCGGCGCCGGCGACTGTACGGTGGACGAGGCGAAGCGCGAGCTTCGGGTGAAGGGCAAGACCTTCAGGCAGGGCGATTTCATTTCGCTCGATGGCACCACCGGCCGAGTGATCGCGGGTCAACTGAAGACCATTCCCGCGCAGCCGGACGATCCGGAGCTGGTGAAGTTCATGAGCTGGGTGGATCCCGTGCGGCGGCTGAGAGTGCGCGCCAATGCGGATATTCCGCGCGATGCCAAGCAGGCGCGGCTCTTCGGCGCCGAGGGCATCGGGCTGTGCCGCACGGAGCACATGTTCTTTGCCGAAGATCGCATTGAGCACATGCGGGCAATGATCCTGGCGGACAACGAGAAGGATCGCCGGGCGGCGCTCAAGAAGCTGCTGCCCATGCAGCGGGCCGACTTTGTGGGACTGTTCAAGGCCATGGAGTCGCTGCCGGTGACCATTCGGCTGCTGGATCCGCCGCTGCACGAGTTCCTGCCCAAGCGCGAAGATCTGCTGGTGCAGATTGCGCGGCTGGAAGAGTCGAAGCCGAAGTCGCCGAAGCTGAAGGAGCTGCGCTCGCTGCTCAAGCGGGTGGAAGAGCTGCACGAGATGAACCCGATGCTGGGGCTGCGCGGCTGCCGGTTGGGAATCACCTTCCCTGAGATCACGGAAATGCAGGTGAGGGCGATTCTCGAGGCTGCGGTAGCGGTTAAGTCGAAGGGCGGCGATCCACATGTGGAAATCATGATTCCGCTGATCGGGTCCATCGAAGAGATGCGCAACCAGACGGCGATCGTGCGCCGGATTGCGGACGAGGTCTTCGAGCAGAAGGGCGCGAAGGTCGATTACATGGTGGGAACCATGATCGAGCTGCCGCGCGCGGCGCTGACGGCAGACCAGATTGCCGAGGAAGCGGAGTTCTTCAGCTTCGGCACCAACGACCTGACGCAGACCACGTTCGGCATTTCGCGCGACGACATCAACAACTTCCTGCCGGCGTATCTGAAGTACGGCATCTTCAAGCATGACCCGTTCGCCACGTTGGACCAGGTGGGCGTGGGGCACCTTGTGGGGTCGGCGACGGCCAAGGGACGCAACACCCGACCCACGCTGAAAGTGGGCATCTGCGGCGAACATGGCGGCGATCCGGAGTCCGTCAAGTTCTGCCATAAGATCGGGCTGAACTATGTGTCCTGCTCGCCTTTCCGGTTGTTGACGGCAAGGCTCGCAGCGGCGCAGGCGGCACTCGTCGAAAAACAGGCGGGGCCAGACCTGCATACCGGAGCCAAGTAGTCGCCTCAACCGGCGAAACGGCGGGGGCGCGGCCATTGGGCTGCGCCCCCGTTGCATTTGGGGCCAGAAACAGGTGGTGAGAACGATTACGTCAAATAGCGTCACGCCAGAAAGCGTAACTACACGGCCGCCGCGATGAACCGCGTTATTGCGGTTGCGCATTCCGCTTTTGCCGCGGGCTCGAGAGCCGGCGGTAAAGGCGCGTTGCGGTGCTGTGAATGAGGCGCGTCTGCTCGGCCTTAAGCGCAGCGTAGGAGCGTTCCACGTAGCGGTCGAACTCGGGCGGCCAGCCGATGGTGGAGCGCATTTCGGAGTAGTCCCCTTCGGCCCACTTGGCCAGGACAGCTTTGTAGCCGACGACATGGGTGACAAATTCGAGGAGGCAGTAGGGCATTTCCTCCTCGATGATGAGGTGCGCCTTCTCGATGATGATTTTTTCGCGAATGTTGTTCAGCGGCATGAAGATGGTTTTCATCCACAGCATCCATTCCTTCATCTCGTTGGGGGCGATGGGATGGCACTGCGTCTTGCCTTGCTTCTTGAGCAGCGAGCGATAGGCGATGTTGCCGGCACGCGAGGCCACGTACAGAGGGCCGTAGAACTCATTGAGCCGGCGATCAACGAGCTGCAGATGAGCCATGCGCCTGGCCATCATCCGGTTGCCCCAGTAGGTCACCAGGTAACCGGTGAAGGCCAGCAGAATCGTCAATACGACGGCATTCTCAACGGACTGAGAAAGGAAAACTGTCGAGTAGTCCATGGCTGCAATGTTTTGCCTTGCCGAAAAGTATACGCGGACGTGGGCGAGCGAGAGTGTGACGCATGGCGCAAGTGCCGGCAGAGTGTCCACGTCAGCCGGCGCGTCTCGAGCGGCCGGAATGGCGACGCGATGTTTGACCCAGGAGGTTCATTCGGCAGCATTCGCGGGTATACAATTTCCTGTTACTAAAAACCTGGGGGGAGAAACATGTCCCGGTTGGGATTCCGCTGGGGGACGGTGTTTGCAACCATCGCTATGGTTTTGGGCGGATGTTCCTCATCTCCGCCTATATCGGTGAGCCTGGCGTCTTCAAAGCAGGCGGTGGATCAGGGAATACCAGTCACCATCACTGCGACCATCACCAATGATTCGTCTTCCGAAGGAGCCATGTGGAGCCTGAGCGGTCCGGGATCGCTCAGTTCTTCAAGCGGCGTGGCGGTAACTTACAGTTCGCCGAGTTCGACTCTCACCAGCCCGCAGCAAGTGACGGTGACGGCCACATCGATAAAAGACCCCACCAAAAGCGCTGCGCTAGACATCACCATCAACCCTCCTCTCGCGCTTTCCATTGCCCAGACGCTTGCGAACGGCACGGTGGGAAAACCATACAGTGAGCCCGTCGTGGTCACTGGCGGGACGGCTCCTTTTCAATGGAGCGTTTACAACGGACCAATTGAAACCGGCTGGCAAGTCGGCGGATGGGTGCCCGATGGCCTCAAACTCGATCCAACTACGGGCACAATCAGCGGAACGCCGACCGCTGCTGGAACCTGGTACTTTGAGGCGACCGTCACGGATGACGACGGCGCAGGCGCGATCGATGGGTTCCTGAGCATTCAGATCAACCCCGGCGCTTCAACAGCGGCGAATCCCGTCCCCTTCCTGACCCAGCCGCTTTTGCCTTCTGCAGTTGCGCCCGGCGCGGGCTTCACGCTGAGCGTGAGCGGAACCAATTTCCGCTCCGGCGCGACCGTGGATTTTAATGGCGTGCCGCTCCCGACCACATTTGCCGACAGCGAGCACCTGAGCGCGCTCGTCCCGGCAAAGAGTGTCGCGGCGGCAGAGACAGCTTCTGTCACGGTCGTGAATCCCGCTCCCGGCGGCGGCGCCTCCAACGTGGTTTATCTTCAGGTGGCAGCGCCGCAGACATCAGTCACTTTTGCCAACGCTCCAAACTCTCCACTCCCGATCAGCGAGCCGTATGGACTGGCGGCCGCGGATTTCAATCAGGACGGAAACGCGGACCTTGCCGTCGCCGATGGCGTTGCCGGCCTCTTTGTGTTGCTCGGAAAAGGAGACGGCACTTTCGTCTCCGGGCCGAGCTCCCTGGAACGCATCCCCAGCCCGCCGTACAACGACTTCGGGTCGCCGTATATCTCGGCTATGACGGTGGGCGATTTCAATCACAGCGGTTATACGGGACTGGCGGTTTCGGAGTTCCAGAATGGAGCCGCAGTGATCCTGCTGGGGAATGGGAACGGTGGCTTCACCCCGTCGTCGGCGGCATTCGCTCAAACGAAGGGCCAGCCCACGTCAGCACTGGCGGCGGCGGACTTCAATGCCGACGGCAATCTTGACCTTGCCATGATCAACTCAATTAGCGGCTACTCGCTACTTGCTCTGGGATATGGCAGTGGCGCGTTCAATTCGGCCGGAGCACTCTACACCCAAGGTTTTCCCGAAGGCGTAGCTGTAGGCGATTTCAACGGCGACGGAAAACTGGATGCGGTGATAGCCGGCGGCGGGTCGACGAAATATCCATATTCGGGAATCGCTGTATCGCTGGGCAATGGAAACGGATCCTTCACCTCGGCGAGTGGCTCTCCTGCCTCCGTCGGGGAGGACTTATCTGCGATTGGCGCGGGGGATTTCAATGCCGATGGCAAGCTCGATCTCGCGCTTACGGATGCCGGCACTAACGCAGTGCTCATCCTGCTGGGAAATGGGGATGGAACCTTTCAGCCTCTGCTCACCATCCCGGTTGGTAGCGCGCCTTTGGCAATCGTCACCGGCGATTTCAATAACGACGGCAAGCTTGACCTGGCCGTAGCCAACGACGGCGACAACACAGTCACGCTTCTGCTGGGAAACGGTGATGGGACGTTTACGCAGGCGTCCGATTCGCCCTACGCGGTGGGCAAAGGCCCGGCTGCAATTGTGGCCGCGGATTTCAATGGCGATGGGAAGCTCGATCTGGCCGTGGCCAATGTGACGGATGGAACGGTGTCAGTCCTGTTGCAACAGTAGCGATTCAGAAATGCTCCCGATATTTGGCGGCGGACTTGCGGCTTTCGTATGTCAATATTCATTGCGGCAGCACCTCGATGCCCGTCACCGTCGCATAACCCCGCACCGGAACGAAGTTCAGCAGCAGCTTCCCCTGGGCGCTGGGTTCGAGGCCGGTGAACCGGCGCACCACCACGTCGGTCGCGCCGGCCTCTCCGGGCAAATCGAATTCGTTCAGCAGCACTTTGCCATTGCAGTAGACGCTGAAAACGTGCGCCACATCGGGCTTTTCATCGATAGTTCCCGGGGAAGGATCATCCCAGCCGCCATGCCGCACGGTGAAATACATTGCCAGCGAGTATTTACCCGGCGACACCGGTATGGCATATGAAAAGTTGCCCCACCGTTCCGTCTCGAACATCTCAGGGTCATCGGTCCCTGCCACCGGGGCGGTATAAGTTGCAAGCTGCCCGCCAGCAAAGTAACTGTCCGGGCTCCACCAGTGGCTGTCGTTGGAGTAGTAAGGAGTCTGCCGGGAGAGCACGCGCACCGGGCGCATGTGGCCGCGAATTCCCGGCAGGATTTCGATGGCCGAAAGAATCGCAGGTTGGCCGTTTTCCCCGGAAAATTCCAGATGCAGCATCCCGTCCTCACCAGGGCTCATGTCTGGAAACACCTTGACATCGGCGGTATTGCTGGCGCCGGCATCGGCCAGCACGTCGAAATCGCTCAGCAGGGGCTGGCCGTTCGCGCGCACATTCATAATGCGGCTGCCTTCTCCTCCGTTTCCGGACGGTTCAGGGCCGAAGACGGTCTCTGCAAAATGCAGTCGCAGTTCGTAAACGCCTCTCGTGAGCGGAATGTCATAGCGGAAGTTTCCCTGGCGGCTGGTGCGATAGAAGCCCTGCTCCTGGGTACGCCAGATGTGCTGTGTCTCGCTCTTGACGGCGGCGCCGCCGGTGAAACCGGCATCGGCACTCCAAAGTTTGCCGGCATGATCGACGAAGCTGCGGCTGGCTCCAGCCAGGATGCGCACTTCCTGGCCGGCGGGCGGACCAAAGGGAATTTGCGATCGCTCCGGGCCCAGCAGAACCTGACGTTTCACATCCTGGCCCAACTTTTGCTCCCCCACCCGCAGCCACGCGTAGCCGGCGGCGAGCAGTAGCACTATCGCGACAGCGGCGGTCCACCACATGCGGCGAGACGCCGGCCACAGTCGAAGCAGCGCAGCCCTCGACCTCGGGCGATCAAGAGCAGAGTCGCCCGATACTCCCGATTCCTCGGCAACCTTACACTCGAACCGGGGAACATATTGCCCCACGGGAATGGAGATGTGCAGCCGGTGGCCCGCGCCTTCTCCCTCGTAGTACTGGGCCAGGCGATGGCGCAGCCGGTTGGCTTCGACGCGCACGATCGAGTCCGCATCCTGATCGAAATCAGAGCCGCGGTGGAAAACTTCCACGCCGATCGAATATTCCTTAATCTGCCCCGTTGCGCCGCTGAACAGTTTTTCGCAGAGCCAGGCCAGCAGATGCGCCAGGGTTGGGGCGCGCGTGAATCCGCTGGAGGCAAGCACGGCCGCTAATTCCGCGCGCTCGTCCCTGAGCTCAATCGCTTCCAGATCTTTCACGGCCATTGTTCGCCGCCTTCTGGTGCTCGCTGCGGGGTTGTTGAACATTATGTTAGCGCCAACGCGAATTCTGCGCATGCCCTTAACGGTTGACGTGACGGTGACCGAATCCAGGTAACCCCTGTAACGTGCCCCGCGATGAGAAAAACGAAGAGCGCAGCCCGATGGTTCCATCTCCTCTCCCGCCAATAGCATGGGCCACCCTGAGCAGCCGGTTTAACGAACCGGAAACGAGACGGTATCGGGTATAGCGTTGTGGACGCCTCCGGATGGACTTCTACTGGAGCGGAAGTGATGTGCGGGCGGCGGAAGGCCGGAATCGCGAACGCTGAGCCACATTTCCGCCGGCCCGCACAAGGGAGGAGCGCCATGCGAACCCACGTCTTTCTAATAACCGCCTTGGCCCTGGCTACATGTTCGAACGCGTATGCAAGGGCGGATGCGGCTTCCACCTCAGCCAACGAGGCGCGGCTCCAGGCCGCCCAGGCCGCCGAGTTGAAGGGCGACATAGCACGAGCCCGCGAAGATTTCCAGATTGCCGCCTCCTGGTATGAGCGGGCAGCCGGCTACAACCGCAAGAACTCCGAACTTTACAACAAGCTGGGGATCGTCCGGCTCAAGCTGCACGAGAACGATGCGGCGCGCAAAAGTTTTGAACGCGCGGCCAAGGTCGATCCCCAAAACGCAAGTGTGCTGAACAACCTGGGCGCGGTGTCCTGTCTGGACAAAAAGTACAAGAATGCCGTCAAGTACTTGAAGCGCGCGCTGGCTCTTGATGAAACCATGGCTTCCGCGCACCTGAACATGGCCGAGGCGTGGCTGGGTCTGAAGGAAGTGGACCGGTCGATGACCGAGTATGCCCGCGCCATCGAGCTCGATCCGGACATCCTGGATTCAGGCCGCAATGGGGTGATCGCGCAGATCCGCACACCCGAGCAGCGCGCCCGCATCAACTACCTGATCGCCAGGGCCTATGCAAAACGGGGGAATATCGAGGCCGCTCTCGAGTACCTGCAGCGCGCCAAGGTAGGCCGCTTCCCGGATATGAAACGGGTCTACGATGAGCAGGAGTTCGCCATGTTGTGGACCGATCCGCGGCTGGAAAAGATTGTGAAGCGCTGACGGTCATTTTCTGTGCCGTGCCGACGTGCGGTGGATTTGCGGGTGCCCGGGTGCGCCCTCGGGCACCAGTTTGATCTCGAAGATTTTGGGCCACAGCTTGCCGGTCACGAATAGACGGTCGTGGACGGAGTCGTAGGCGATGCCGTTAAGGACGGCGCCGGAGGTGGGATCGGAGATGGAGCCGGGGGGCAGGATTCCGGTGAGGTCGATCCATCTCAGCACATCTCCATTTGCCGGCGAGATGATGGCGATGCGGTTGGAGTACCAGACATTGGAGTAGATCTGGCCGTGAATGTACTCGAGCTCGTTGAGCTGGTGGACGGGCTTGCCGTGGTCGGTGACCTTGATGCTACGGACCTGCTTGAAGGTGTTGGGATCGAGGAAGTGCAGCGTGGAGCTGCCATCGCTGAGAATGAGGTTCTTGCCGTCCTGGGTCAGGCCCCAGCCCTCCCACGGGTAGTGGAAGGTGCGCAGAAACCGGAAGGTGTTGAGGTCGTACACCAGCGCGGTGTGGGACTGCCAGGTGAGCTGGATCAGCTCATTGCCCCAGTTCGTGAGGCCTTCCCCGAAGTAGCGGCTGGAGAGCGCCTGGTACTTGAGGATCCGTCCGGTTTCGAGATCTTCTTCTCGCAGCGAGGAGCGGCCTTCGATCCCGGTGCTCTCGTAGAGGTGGCCGTTGAGGTAGATGATGCCCTGGGTGAAGGCCTGCGAATCGTGAGGATAAGTGTGAACCACGCGATAGGTGTAGGTAGTCTGCGCGACGGCAGCCGATACGAAACAGGTACTGAGGGCGAAGAGCAGTTGGTGGCGGCTACGCTTGGGAAGAAGATTCATGCCTGCTTCTAATGTACGTTGCCGGGGGGCGGGGATAGGGAATAGTCGGCAGCAATAGAAAAAGGGGAGAAGGACCGGGATCGGATGGTCCTTCAGCTTTGTAATTTGTGGGCCGGAGCAGGGGTGGCCTTGCGGGCCTGTGCGCGGGCGCGGAGCATGTGCCGCCAGCGGACCAGGCGGTCCATGGATCCTCCCTGAATAACGATCGAGAAGACGACGACGAGATAAGTTGCGCCGACCATCCAGGAGCGGCCGAGAGCTTCAGGCACTGACAATGCGAGAGCGATAGATAGGCCGCCGCGCAGGCCGCCCCAGGTGAGGATGGCGACAGAACTGCGATGCCCCAGGCTGAACAGACGCACAATCGCAAGCAGTAGAATCACCACTCCGAAGCGCACCGCGGTGACGGAGAGGATGGCGGCGCCGCCGGAGCGCAGGGTTTCCAGATCGAGCGGGACGGCCATGATTTCGAGACCGAGTAGGACAAAGAGCAGCGAGTTCTGCACTTCGTCAACTACCTTCCAGAAGGCATCTACATCCTCGTGGGAGATGCGCTCGCCGGGTTGGCTGCGATTGAAAAAGCGCAGTGCGATCCCGGCGGCAACAGCTTCGAGCGGGCCGGAGACCTGCGCGAAATCGGCAAGGACATAGCCGTTGAAAGCAAGCGAGAGCGAGAGCAGGATGTCGATCTGGTAGGAGTTGACGTGGCGCATAAGCTGCGATGTAATCCACGCCCCGGCGATGCCGATCATGATGCCGCCGCCGGCTTTGGCGAAGAGCATGCCCGTGACCTGCAACGGTCCGGGCGCGTGGCCGCGCGCCACTTCAACCATGGTGAGGAAAAAGACCGCACCTATACCGTCGTTGAAGAGCGACTCGCCGGCAAGCTGCGCCCGAATGGCCTGAGGAACGCCGGTACGGCGCAGCATTTCCAGAACGGCGATGGGGTCGGTGGGCGAGATGAGCGCGCCGAAGATGAGGCATTCAATCCACGATGCGTGAGTGCCGGCGATGAGCCACACGAGGCCGGCGACGAGATAAATGGATGTCACCGTCCCCACAATAGCGAAGATGGAGACAGCGAATTTTTCTCGGGCGAGCTGGTCGAGATCGAGCAGGAAAGATCCGGCAAACAACAGCAGCGGCAGCATGCCCTGCAGAATGAGACTCTCAAGATTGATGCGGCGGACGAGGCCGACAGCGAAATCGTGGATCGGCGGATGAACTCCGCCGAGCCCGACGAGAGAGAGCGAAGCTACGACCGTAAGCAGCATGGTGCCCACGGTGATGGGCAGGCGGAGCCAGCGAACGCTGATCCAGCCGAAGACGGCAGCGATGGCTACCAGAATGCTTACGATTTCCAGAGTGGTCATCGGTGTAGCCGTCCTGGCGCGGCTTCCTCCTCATGTTAACGAACAAACAGAGCTGAGGCGCGAGAGCGGAACTGGAAATCGAGAGCTGCTGATTCAAGTCTTTCGTTTGCGGCGCGGCAGGAAGAAACCGCAATCGACGAAAGTCACGGTACCCGGACGAGCGGCTTTGAGCGCCTTGATAATGGACTCGACGTGATTCCTGACGATGGCCCAATTGATTGCGGAGAGAACGGGCACCGCGAAGGGGCGGCAGGAAAGATCCTGTTGGTGCGGCAGATTCTTATCGCCGGTTAGGAAGGCCTCGAATCGCTCGTCTTCAGCCAGTTCCAGCAGATCACCGTTCTTGACGCCAGCCCAGCCCATTTCGGCCACGGTACGCACGTCGTGGAACGGCTCAATCGCTTTTGCCAGCGGGTGTGGCACATCTTCGTCGAAGAGGACTCTCAAGGCTGGGGCTGCAGATCGTGGGCAGCGCGCCAGTCAAGGATGGCCTTGATCCTCTCAGTCCCGATCTCTGGGTAACACTCCGCCGTTTCGGTCAAGGCCTCATCGGGCGAGGATCCCGCTTCAAGAAAAGCATCGTAGTTTCCGGTGATGGCGGTGACGGGTAGCCGAGTCCCTTTTAGTACAGGTACGCCGCTTACCTTTCCGGCGACGATCTCAACGTCGCTGTAAGTTGACCAGTCCATAAAGCACCACCGCATTCGCGCTACATTTATGATACCGCCGAAGCGAATCTCCTGGCTCCTTGCGACAGCTGCTGTAACTACTCCAGCAGCTTAGCTGCTTCATTGGCGAAGTAGGTGACGATGAAGTCAGAGCCGGCGCGACGGATGCCGATGAGCGACTCGAGGATGGCCCGTTGGGGATCGAGCCAGCCCTTTTGGAATGCAGCCTGAAGCATCGAATACTCGCCGGAAACCTGGTATGCGCCCATGGGCACGCCAAAGCGCTCGCGTGCGGCGCGCACCACGTCAAGGTAGGGCATGGCCGGCTTCATCAGAACCATGTCCGCCCCTTCGGCAAGGTCAAGTTCGATCTCGCGCATGGCTTCGCGGAGATTGGCGCCGTCCATCTGGTAACTGCGGCGGTCACCGAATTGCGGCGCCGAATCGGCCGCTTCGCGGAATGGGCCGTAAAAGGCGGACGCGAACTTGGAGGCGTAGCTAAGGATCGGCGTGTTGGCGAGCGAGGCCGCGTCGAGTGCGCGGCGAATGGCAGCGACGCGGCCGTCCATCATGTCGCTCGGCGCAACCACGTCGGCACCGGCCTTGGCCAGGCTCACCGCGGTGCGGGCCAGGAGATCGAGCGTAGGATCGTTGTCCACGTCATAAGCGCCGCCAGACTTGACCACGATGCCGCAGTGGCCGTGGCTGGTGTATTCGCAGAGGCAGACGTCGGCGATCAGCACCAGCTTGCTGGCGGCTGCGGATTCCTTGAGCGCGCGCAGTCCTTGCTGCACGATCCCGTTTTCATCCCACGCGCCGGTGCCGGTTTCGTCTTTCGACTCGGGCAGCCCGAAGAGAAGCAGGCCGCCTATGCCAAGACTGGCACATTTTTCGGCTTCGCGAACCGCCTCGTCGACGGAGACATTGAAGACGCCGGGCATGGGGTCCACTTCGCGGCGCACGCCCTCACCCGGGCAGATGAAGAGCGGGTAGATGAAATCGCCAGGCTCGATTGCGGTTTCGCGTACGAGAGCCCGCAGAGACTCGCTGCGCCGCATCCGCCGCATTCGCATGTCTGGGAAGGCCATAAGTTCATTTTACTTTAGGCGAACTCGCGAGCGGCGCTTCACGGAGGCGGATTATCCTGTTCAGCTATTGATGTCACCGTTGGCGGCCACCCTGGAATGTCGCAACGGCCTCCTCGTACGCAGTTGCACTGATCGCCGCAGCGCGTAGTCGCTTGACACCCCACTCTATCCGTTATCTACTGAGATGTTGTTGAGGTGAAGGAGTTCACCTTTAACCGCTGTCCCACCCAATAGGCCGGACAGATGATGACTCCTGACAGGGAATCCTGTTACGGAGTTATGTCTGTGACGCGATTCCCGATCATAAGTTTGAAACGACACTCGGTGGAGAGTGCTTTGCCCATCCGATTCGCGGATTCCAGATGTGCAACGGAATTGTTGTGCATTCTTGCATCCTCAGCGAATCTGTTCACTCTTTGCCGGTGAACTGGCTGGAGGTTCTCATCCACTCGAGGCACTGCGGAAACACCTGACGAAGCGCATCAGGGGACATGAAAGGGGGAGCATTGCAGAAATACCTTTACATCGCGATCGGCGGCGCGATCGGTTCCATCGCCAGATATTGGGTCGGGTCGGAGGTCTCCAGCCGCATGGGCACCAGGTTCCCATACGGCACCTTTCTTATTAATATGACGGCGTGCCTGATCATCGGTTTTTCGGCCACCTGGTTGGGAAAGCGAATTGGTCTCAATCCCGCCTGGCAATTTCTGATACCGATCGGATTTGTCGGTGCTTACAGCACGTTTTCCACTTACGAGTGGGAGACGCTCAGCACACTGCGGGCGGGTGCATTCGTTCTCGCCGCTCTCTATGCAGTCGGCAGCCTGCTCGTGGGATTGGTTGCGGTCTGGGGTGGATCGCTTCTGGCTGCGGTCTTCTCATGAGAACGCATCTAAAATGGCTTGATCGGGCGCAAGCCAGGGTCGGCGTAAGGGAGGAGAAATGCTGAAAGCGGGCAAGGCCCTCAAAGTTTCCATCTATGTCAGCGAGGGATCAACGCGACGCGGGGTTCCCACCTATTCCAGCATTCTGGATTTTCTGCTCTATCGGGGCGTTTCCGGCGCAACGGTATTGAAGGGCGTTGCCGGGTTTGGAGCCGATCATCACCTGCACACGGCCAGCGGCGTCGAGATCTCCGACCGCATGCCCCTCAAAATCGAGTTCATCGAGAGCGCGGAAAAAGTGAATGAGCTCCTGGGAAAGCTCGAAGATCTGGCCGGCACCGGGATGATTGAGGTGCAGGAAACCACCGTCGCCAAGCCCGCCGAGGCGTCGAAATCAAAGGAGGTCACCTCGGCATCACATCTCAAAATCGAAGGCAAAGCCCGGCTCATGCGCATTTACATCGGAGAGTCCGATCGCTGGCGCGACAAGCCGCTCTATGTGGCCTTGGTCGAAGCTATGCGCGCCAACGACATCGCCGGAGTCACCGTCTATCGCGGAATTCTCGGCTACGGAGCGCACCGCCGGATCCACAGGGAGAAGCCGCTGCACCTGTCGCGCGATGCTTCCATCATGCTCTCGGTGATCGACAGCGAGCAAAAGCTCCAGGCATTCCTCCCCACGATCGAGGAGATGGTTGAAGAGGGCCTCGTAGTGCTTTCCGAGGTAGACGTCATCAAGTACTCACATCGGGCCTTATCGATGGAAGATGGCGAAGGACAATAATTCGCCGCCAGAATGGAGACTGAGCCATGAAAGAACAGTTTCAGGCAAGCATGCTGCGCGTCCACTTTGGCGAAGCGGACAAATGGCGCGGCGCGCCGCTGCACGAGGCGATTCTCGCCAAGTGCCAGGAATTGGGCTTGGCCAGCGCCATTGTCTACAGGGGCATCGAAGGCTTCGGCAGCAGCACCCGCATCCGGCATGCCGGCCACTGGAAGTTTTCGCGCGACGCTCCCGTCATGCTGAGCATCGTCGACAAGCAAGAGCAGATCGCCAAACTTATTCCCCACCTGGACGAAATGATCGCGGAGGGACTGGTTGCGACTTCGCGCGTCGAGGTCATTCGCTACTCGCGGGCAGCAGGGCAGGGAACTGATGCCCCACCCGGGCGCGCATGATCGCTTCTGACTTGCCAATTCGCAATTCGCGCCAATCGGTTGCGCGTGCGCTCCCGGTTCATTTCGAGCACCGCATCGGGAGTCGCTGCGCAGTATCGCCGCCGCGCCGGCAGCCGGCCGGTTTCCCCTGGCAGGTGGACGTAAACTGTTAGGAAATATCTCGTGATTGAGAGAGCATGATCGCCAATCGTCGTGACCTTATCAAACGATTCCTGCTGGGGACCGCCGGAGTGCTAGCCCTTCGAGATTTAGAGGGCGCGGCGGCAGTCGCTGCTGTTACAGCATCGGAACTTGCGGCCGATCCGCGCCGGCCGCAATACCACCTGCTTCCCCCTGCCAACTGGATGAACGATCCCAACGGCCCCATATATTGGCGCGGGCAATATCACATGTTTTACCAGTACAACCCCGATGCCTCTGTCTGGGGAGACATGCACTGGGGACATGCTGTGAGTCCGGACATGGTGCGCTGGAAGCATCTGCCGGTGGCCCTGTCACCTACGCCCGGTGGACCCGACGCGGATGGATGCTTTTCCGGAACCGCGGTTGTGCAGGGCGATCGAGTGGCGGTCCTGTACACCGGGGTTCGTTCCGTTCCCGAAAGCGAAGCTACGCTCAGCGATGGTGTCCACAGCCTCCGTGAAACTCAGTGTCTGGCATATTCGCATGACTCTGATCTGAAGTCCTGGATAAAGCTGCCGCGGCCGGTGATCGCCGCGCCACCGCAAGGCCTGTCGGTCACCGGCTTCCGTGATCCCACGCCATGGCGGGAAGGCGACGATTGGCTGCTCGCCATTGGATCAGGGTTCCCGAACAGAGGAGGCGCGGTGCTCCTGTACCGCTCAAAAGATCTCCGCTACTGGGAATACCTTCATCCGCTGGTTTCCTCCGAGACGCCCGGTGGAGGAGCCGCAAATCCGGTGGACTCCGGCGACATGTGGGAGTGCCCCGATTTTTTCCCGCTCGGCAATAGACATGTGCTGATCTATTCAACAAAAGGCAAGTCACGCTGGATGACTGGCGCTTTCGATCGGCAGGCGCTCAAATTCAATCCGGAGCAGGCGGGGACTCTCGACACAGGCGCCTACTACGCAGCCAAAACACAGACCGACAAAGCTGGCAACCGAGTGCTCTGGGGATGGATACCGGAAACCCGCCCGGTTGAGGCATATCGTGCCGCTGGATGGGCGTGCCTGATGTCGTTGCCGCGTATCCTCACGTTGGGCAGCGACGGCCGGCTCCGAATGAACATTGCTCCGGAAGTGCATCAGTTGCGGCGCTCTGAACAGAGATTCATTCACGAGCGAACAGAAGAGCAGAGACTGCAGCAGATCGCCCAAATGAAAATCGATGCCGCATGCGGAGAAATTGCCTTCGTGGTCCAGGCCGGATCGCAGGCCTTCAACCTCTCCATTTACCCGGACGATCGGGAACCTGCGAATCAGAGTACCTGTCTCTCGCTGTCCTTCGATCCGGGCCATCCTGGCCAAATCACCATCGACGACAAGTCCCTTGCTCTCGAATCTGGAAGAACGCAGGCCGAGCTGAGTCTGTACATCGACAGTTCCGTGATTGAGCTGATTCTGAACGGCCGAGTGGCGCACACCAAGCGCTTCTATCTGCCCGGAGCAAGGCCGCGCAATCTTCGCTTCAAGTGGGCCGGCACTACTGGCGCTATCGAGCGCTTATCCGTGTGGCAGCTAACGCCCATTTCGCGGAATCGGCTGACCACTTAGGCGGGATGATGTGATCAAAGCGGATTTCGGCGCCGAGATTCCGCCAGCATTGCGCCCGGAATAGCCGACAGGGGAAGGATGCGATCGACTCCTCCCAGGCGAATTGCTTCTTTGGGCATTCCAAAGACGACACAACTCGCTTCATCCTGCGCCAGATTCCTTGCGCCGGCGCGCTTCATTGCCAGCATGCCCTGCGCGCCGTCAGAACCCATGCCGGTGAGTATGACTCCGGTGGCGTCAGCCCCGGCAAATTTGGCCACTGAATGAAAAAGCACATCGACTGCGGGGCGCTGAAAGCAAACCATGGGACCGTCTTTAATTTCCACCCGGTAGCCCAGGGGGGTGCGCTGGAGGAGCATGTGAAAATTGCCGGGCGCAACCAGCGCCAGGCCGGACTCGACTTTGTCGCCGTTCTCAGCTTCGCGAACGCGAATGGCGCACAGCTCGTTGAGGCGGTTGGCAAAGGAGCGGGAAAAGACCGCGGGAATGTGCTGCGTGATGAGGATGGCGGGACAATCTTCCGGCAGCGGGGAGAGGATTTTCTGAATGGCCTCGGTGCCGCCGGTGGAGGCGCCGATGGCGATGATGGCGGCTGAGGGGAAGGATTGACCTCTAGGGAGGCGGGGCGGGGGGGAGTTGGAAAAGGAAGGGGACTGAAGGGTATTTTTCAGGCGTGCAATTTTGGCTGCGCGGATTCTGGCGGCGAGATTCAGGCGCAATTCGCCAACAGACTGCGGACCGCCGGGCTTGGCCAGCACATCGATTGCGCCTGCTTCGAGTGCGTCAAGCGCGGTGCGGCTGGAAGCGATGCCGAGCGAACTGATAACGATGACGGGAATGGGGCGGTAGTGCATCAGGCGTTTGAGAAACGTAAGGCCGTCCATCCGCGGCATTTCGATATCGAGGGTGAGGACGTCAGGCTGCAAGGAGAGGATTTTGTCGCGCGCCACGTAAGGATCGGGCGCCGTGCCTACGACTTCAATGTCGGCTTCCTCAGTTAGAACATCGGTGAGGACCTTGCGCACGATAGCGGAGTCGTCGACGATGAGGACCTTGATTCGGCTTTCGCGCGTAGCCGGAATGTCATCTGCGACAGTAGAGTTAGGCGGCACGTTTCTGCTCCTAGACCGGCACGCGACGGGATTTCTGTGGGTGCGGCGTGATTTCCTTTGGCTCCTGGCCCGCCGTTTGCAGCCAGATCTTGCCTGAGCCGACTTCCATGCGAACGGTTCTGGCCTCAGTTCCGCCAGTTTCTTCGGTTTGCGGCACGAGGCCGAATTTCCAAAGCGTTTTACGCAGGGCCACGCAATTGCGCTTACCAATGTCGAAAAGGCCGGTGTCGTCCATGACCTTGGCCCCACCGGCGGCGGAAATCATCAGCCGGCGCTGGTCCGCGCCGCGATCGAGGACGGCGCGCAGCAGCAGGGAAATGCCTGTGTCTGCGAACATCCACGGACGGACATGAGATTTTTCTGAGGACATGGACGAATCCGGCAGCATGTAATGCACCATTCCGGCCACGGCAATCAGCGGGTCGTAAAACATGACCGCGACACAGGAACCTAGCGCATAAGTCACCAGCATGGAGTCAGGATCCTGACTGATTTCACCGTCGCCCACGCCAACGACAAGTTGCCTCATGATCTGCCGCCCGGTTTGCGATAAATCGCCGGCTGAACCTGCTGGAGATGGTGCTGAATCCCGGTCAGGCTCTCCGAGTGGCCGACAAAGAGATAGCCGCCCGGCTCCAGACAGCCGGTCAGGACGTTAACGACTTTCTGCTGCGCGGCGCGGTTGAAGTAGATCATCACGTTGCGGCAGAAGATCACGAGAAAACGGCCGACATCGGGGAGTGGTTCGATGAGATTGATGCGGCCGAACTCGACCATGCGCAGGATCTCGGGGTGCATGCGGTACCAGCCCGCCCATCTTCCGGCGCCGCGCAGCAGGTGTTTTCTGACCCAGGGCGCTGGGCCCCCGGGAAAGCGATCGGCGCTATAGATGCCTTTACGCGCGATATCGAGAACGCGGGTAGAGATGTCGGTGGCGAGGATGCGAGGCAGATTCGGAGAGCCGGGCCCGATGATCTCGCGTGCTGTCATGGCGATGGTGTACGGTTCTTCGCCGGTGGAACTGGCCGCGCTCCAGATGCGCGTCGGGGTGGTGGGGCGGCGTTCGGCAAAGACATGCTGGACGAGAAAATCGAAGTGCGACTGTTCGCGAAAGAAACTGGTGTGGTTGGTGGTAAGGACATCGATTAACTGAATCAGGGCTTCGCCGCTGCTGTCGTCTTCGAGATGCTGGTAGAAATCGCGAAATCGCGAGAAGCCGAGGCGGCGCATCAGCTTTCCCAGGCGCGCGACGACAAGCTGTTCCTTCCCGTGGCCGAGCTCGAGGCCGAATTCCTCGCGGGCGAGATTGGAGATGGCAGCGAATTCTCTGGCGGTCAGGTTCAGAGACGGGAAGACCGGGACGGACGAAGAATCTGCGGCAATGGTTGACCCTCCTGCGCCGGTCATTTATCCCCCGCACGGAAGATTCCCTCAAGGTCGAGAATGAGGCCGACGCGGCCATCGCCCAGAATGGTGCCGCCGGCAACGCCGGAGATGTTCTGTAGGTTCCCGCCAAGGCTCTTAATTACAACTTCCTGCTTGCCAATCAACTCGTCCACAATCAGGCAGAAAGTTCTGCCAGCGGCTTCGCCCACGATGAGAAGACTTTCTGTGGCCGATTCGGAGCGCGGCCTCACCCCGAAGCGCTGATAGAGCCGGATGACCGGGAGAAGGCTGTTGCGCACGAGCGCCATCTCGTGGTGCCCTTCGACAGTAAAGACCGTGTCGGCCGAGGGCCGCAGCATTTCGCGCACCGAGAACAGCGGGACGACATAGCGTTCGCTGCCAACCCCGACAACGAGACCGTCGATCATGGCCAGGGTCAGGGGCAGGCGAAGAAAGAAGGACGTGCCCTTGCCGGGTCGGGATTCGATATCGACGTGGCCGCGCAGTTTCTGAATCTGCTTTTTCACCACGTCCATGCCCACGCCGCGGCCGGACACATCTGTGATCCTGGCTGCGGTTGAGAAGCCGGGGTGAAAGATCAGGTTGAAGACTTCGCGGTCGGAAGGGTTTGAGCCTTCGTCGAGGAGGCCGGTGCGGCGCGCTTTTTCGAAGATTTTTTCGCGATTCAATCCGCGGCCGTCGTCGGCAATTTCAATGACGATGTGGCCGGCCTGATGGCTGGCGCGCAGGCGAATTTTTCCAATCGGATTCTTGCCTGCGATGCGACGCTCTTCGGATGATTCGAGGCCGTGATCGATGGCGTTGCGGATCATGTGCATCAAGGGATCGGCCAGTTCCTCGACCACGCTGCGGTCGAGCTCGGTGTCTCCGCCGATAGTTTCGACTTCAGCCTGCTTGCCGGTCTTGCGGGTGAGATCACGGGCTACACGGGTCATCCTCTGAAAGAGCCCATTAACAGGCACCATGCGCATGGACATGGCGGTTTTCTGCAGATCACTGGTGATGCGGGCAAACTGCGCCATGCTGCGCAGGACGGTGGGACTGCGCAGATTTTCGAGTTCCGGCTGGTGGCGCAGCATGGACTGGGCGATGACCAGTTCGCCCACCATGTCCACAAGAAAGTCGAGCTTGGCCGTGTCAACACGGACGGAGAGAGCGTCGTTCTCCTGCTTTCGTCGATCGCCTCCGGTGCGGCGTTCTACCCAGTCCGAGTTGGTTGCCGGCGCGCCCTTATCCTCCGATGCGGCGCTCGGCCCGGATTCGACCGGGGGTTGCAGGATCGATTCCGCTGCAGGCCTGGCGGAGTTGACGAGTGCGCCGCTGCGGATGCGTTCGATCAAGGTAGACTTGTCGGGCGCCGCCCCCAGGACGGTTCCGGCCAGGGCGGCTTCGAGACGGCTGAGCGAGATCTGGAGAAAGTCGGTCGCCGCGAGCACGATGTCAATCACCCCGGGCGTGATGCGCAGCTTGCCGTTGCGGGCCAGGTCGAGCAAGCTCTCGGTTTCGTGAGAGACAGCCTGGATGTCGACAAGCTCCATGAAGCCCGCCAGCCCCTTGATGGTGTGAAAGGAGCGAAAGACGGTGTTGATGGCCTCGGCGTCGTCCGGGTCCTTTTCCAGCGTCATCGAGTGAGTTTCGACGCGGGCCAGGTGTTCGCGCGATTCCAGGATGAAGTCGTTCAGGGTCTCCTTGTCTTCGCAGAGAGAGGCGGAGAGCGCCGGGAGTGCGGCGGGCGGGGGAAGATCGGAATTCTGTTTAGGTGAAGGCAGTTCTGGTGGGCGCGTGGGGAAGGCTTGCTGAATGCGTTTCACGGTTTCGGAATAGGTGGCTTCAATGCCGCTGGAATTTGCGGAGGGAACGTTTCCGAGCGATTCAATGGCGACGCGGGCGAGGCCCGAGAGACCGGCTGCTTCCGCCTCGCCGCGGAAGGCACTCAGCAACGCCGTCCATTCGGCGGGGTCCAGTCCGCCGAGCACCACCTTGGTGGCGAGTTCTTCCAGGCGGGCGCGCACACTCTCTAGCGCCAAACTCTGACCGGTCTCGAAATGGCCTGAGGTCGATGACATGATGCCGTTCGCCAATTCCTGTGCAATGCCTCACGCGGTTCCGTTTTTCACGAACGATCGACGGAACCGCGTGAACGAGAGTGAAGGGAGAGTTACGCCATCGTCTTAAAATCGGACTCCATCGGGAGCGGGTCATCTTTGGCGTACGTCGGCTTGAGCGAATGGGTCCTGGAGCCGGCGGCGACGGCTTTTTTAGCGGGCGCTGCAAGGGCGCGTGCGTGAATGGCAGGACGCTCTGCAAAGCTTCGCCGGTCCGCTTCCTCTCCGCCTCCCACCATGGCGCTTAGCTGGTGAACCACTTCCATGAGAGCGGATGCCTGCGCGGTAAGCTCCTCGGCCGCCGCGGCGCTCTCTTCGGCATTGGCCGCTGATTGCTGCGTGACCTGCTCCATCATGGAAATGGCTTTTGCCACCTGCTCGATGCCGCGGGTCTGCTCCTGGCTGCCGAGACTGACTTCGTCGACCAGGGTCTTGATCTTTGCCGACTGATCGGTGATGGCACGGATGGCAACCGCTACCTGATCGACCTTGGCTTTGCCGTCGTTGGATTTGGTGATGGATTCCTCGATGAGAGCGGCGGTATCCTTGGCGGCCTGGGCGCAGCGCTGGGCAAGATTGCGCACCTCGTCGGCAACCACGGCGAAGCCCATGCCAGCTTCGCCGGCGCGCGCTGCCTCAACGGCCGCATTGAGAGCGAGGATATTGGTCTGGAAGGCGATTTCATCGATGACCTTGATGATTTTGGCTACCTTGTCACTGGAAGCCTTGATGTCGCCCATGGCTACGATCATCGATTCCAGCGACTGGTTGGTCTCGTCGATGTTCTGTTGCGCCTGCATGACCAGGCCGTTGGCGGATTGGGAGTTCTCGGCGTTCTTGCGGGCCATGGAGTTGATCTCTTCGCTGGAGGCGGAAGTTTCTTCCAGCGAAGCGGCCTGCTCGGACGCGCCCTGGGCCAGTTGCTGGCTGGAAGAGGAGATCTGATTAGCGGCGCTGGCCACCTGGCCGGCTCCTTCGGAAAGGCTGCCCACCATCCTGCGCAGCGCTTCGTTGATATGACGGACAAAAAAGACGAGTACGCCACCGGCAGCAACGGAAAGGAGCAGCAAGATGATAGTGAGCCAGTGTCCCAGGAGTACCTTTCCGGTGGCATCTTTGACGGCGGCCGACATCTGATCGCTCTCGAGCTGCTTCATGGCCACGGACTGGTTGCCGAGTGTGTCCAGGGCGGGCAGGATCTTGTCTTTCAGCAGAGCGGCTGCCTGGTCCAGCTTGCCCGCCGTGGCGAGCTGGTAAAACTGCGATTGAAGGCCATCGAGGATGCCAAGTTGCGCTTCTGTTGTAGCGATCTGTTTGCGCTCCTCGTCGGTGCTTGCGAGCGGCTTGAGGGCTTCGAGATTGCTCTTTAGCTGGGAGGCTGCAGCGGCATAGTCGTGGGCATTTTGCGCCATGGCCGCGCTCTCTTTGGTAAAGCTGTGAGCGAGGATCTCAAATTCTGTGGCCATCAGGTCCGAATTGTCGGTGTCGATGAGAGCAGCGAGGAACTGCTTCCGTCCGGTCACATTCACGACTCGATCCATGCTGCTGCCAAGGCTGCCGATCAGCCAGATTGCCGATCCACCGACGATAAGCGTCAGCGCGAGCGAGGCGCCAAAGCCGATAAAGAGTTTCCTTCCGATGGTCCATTGCGATGACATTTTCCGATTCTTCCTTTCCTCAATGTGCAGTTTCAGAACTGCGCTATGGCGCCCAGCCCGTGTACTTCCTGGCTGCTTAACACACGATCGATGTCGAGCAGGATTTTGACCTTGCCTTTTATCTTGGCCATGCCCAGCAGATAGGAGGAGCCCGGAGCCGGGCTTCCCCCGAAATCCGGCGTGTCTTCGATGTCGGCGGCGGCGAGGTTCAGCACTTCAGAAACCTCGTCGACGATGATGCCAGTGAGAATGGCAGTGCCTGACGATTGCACCTGCACGACGATGATGCACGTACGCTGCGCGTAACCGATTTCAGGCAGGGCGAATTTCAGGCGGAGATCTACCACGGGGATGACCTTGCCGCGAAGATTAATGACGCCCTTGACGTAGTCGGGTGTCTGCGGGACGGCGGTGATGTCCTGGATGCCCATGATCTCGCGGACCTTCAGAACCTGGATGGCGAATTCTTCCCGGCCCAGCAGGAAAGTCAGATATTTTCCGGTGCGATGGTCGACGGCACCGGCTCTGGAGACAGGGCCGCCGGCGGCAGATTCGGCCGCCGCCTGCCTGGCTTCGGAACCGTGTGGCCGGGACACGCCACTTTGCTGATCCGTGTATGTTCGTGATGTTTCCAGGACTGCGCTTGCCATACCTCTCCTTTCACTTCCCGGCCCCAGGCGCAATGAAAGATCTCCTGGCCTGCGGCACGGGACCGGGCGCGGCTGTCTGGCCGTATCGAATCCGCGACAGACGAACCGATCGAATTCAGCCGTAAACAGCTCCGAAATCTCCCGCTGTCGCGGGATGACGGAAGGACCTGAGCGGGTGATCGATTCTGAATCCTTTATCGACGGAGATGCGCATTTGTTTAGCGGATGTATCCCCGGAGGGTGGGCAAAAACCGGTGCGGTGCGCACCGCTGAGGGATTCTTAATCTGGCGGAACGGCTCTGCGCTCGACCGATGTGAGGAAGTAAAGGGGATATTACTTGCGATTCCCGACTCGGATAGTGTGTTCGATGGTTGTGCCGATAAGGAACGGGAAGCGATCCGAAAAGGAAGAGGACGCTCATGTTCCATCAGCGGTGGGTTTCAGCTTTGGCTCCCGTCGGAGGATTGGCGCTTTTTCTGGCGCTTGGCCCGGCTGCGATGGGGCAGCATTCCGGGGATCCTGCAGCGCACGTCCGCACCATTGCCGCGGCTGCCCGGGATGACGCGCACGAAGCGGGGCAATCGCTCGACAAGCACGGACTCTCGATACATTCCGTTTTTGTGAACGATCTTTCCAAGTCGCCCATCAGCTCGCATGGAGATCATGACTGGTTTTCACGCTACTCTCTCGATCTTTCCATGGACGTGGATGGACAAAAGGCGATGCAGTGGAAGGGAGCATCCTTTCACGTGGACCTTAAGAAGCACGCTAATGTAGCGGGGCAGATGTACGCTCAAGTGGCGCAGGGCTATTCCAATATCGATGCCGATGCGCAGATGTATTTATATGAGACATGGATGGTGCAAAGCCTGGCCCAGAACCGCATTGAGGTCCAAGTGGGACAGATCGACGCGAATACGAAGTTTGCCGCTGTTGCCACTGCGAGCGATTTTTTGAATTCATCGATGGGATATAGTCCCACGATCATGAATTTTCCCACCTACCCCGAACCTAAGCCAGGGCTCGACGTGGTGGTTAACTTGCCGGCATCGCATCGGCTTGCGGTGGGTGGATTTGAAACAGATGGCGGCAGGATGGCTCTTGCCGAAGGGGGGAAGAAGTGGGCTCTGGGAACAAAAGGCGCCCCGGGGAATGTAGAACTCGGCTACTGGAGGCTGCACCAGCCGCTGATTACGCGGAATGACGAACAGGTTACCGGGACGGATGGCTTTTATGCGGTGGTGGAACAGCAGTTTTGGACTCCCGACGCAGGGGCGGATGGTGACGCAGGAAGAAAATTGACGGGATTTGTGCAGTTGGGGACCGGAGACGATCGCGAGAACAGTTTCGGTTCGCACGTTGGGTTAGGCACGGTTCTGCAGTCACCATTTTCGCAGCGGATGGCGGATTCGATCGGTGTAGCCGCAACGCAGGTCCGGATTGCCGGCCACTCCGACAATGGCTCGCGCGCGTATAGGGAGACCGTCTCAGAGGAGTATTACAAGCTGGCGTTGAAAAGCAATGTTGCCCTGGTGGTGGATGCACAGTATTTCGTGAATCCGGGAGGAGGCGCGCATTCTTCGCCGTTCTTTGTGCTCACTCCGCGCCTGGTGCTGACGTTCTGAGAGGCCGCGGACGTGCGCGCGTCAGCTCTCGCGGGTCTGAGTTGCGGTCTTCCCGAAAAGAACCGGAGATTCAGTTTGGGAATGAGCGCATTCAGTCTGCGCCATCATGTATGACCGGTTACCAGATTATTGCGTCGGTTCGAGAGGTTTGCAGACGCGGGCAAGGTCTGCCGCCTCTTCGCGCTCCCGGTCGTTCTGGAAGCGGAAGCTGAGGCCGGCCTGGCGGCCATTCACATGAGTCACTTCGGCATCAATCTGAAGGACGATTCCCGCGTGATAAAGAGCCAGCTGTCCGAAATCGCCGAGGTGCACCGCAGAAGCAAATTCCGCGCGCATGCCTGTCTCCGCCATATTCCAGCAGACGCCCTGGTTGGTGCGGCCGGCGCATTCAAAATCGACGGCGAAGCCTGTCTCCACGCGGCGAGGGCGATATTGGAAAGTGCGGATGTTTGCCACGGCCATGCTCCATTGCGGGTACTCGCGTTGATCGATATATCGGCATGCGATGGGCCGTTCTTCAATTGCCGTGCGCCATTTTGGGGCAGGTGCTGCCGGAAAAGGGAAGGTGGGAAGAGATCGGGAGCGAATGTGGTTACCAAAGGTGCAGTTTTATTGCCGCAGATTTCCACAATGAATATACTGGAGCGAAGAAATCAGTATTGCAGTTTTTGAAATCCAGGCGCCCGACGTCGTAAGTCCGGCGCTGAGGGAATTTTTAGCGCCCTGGTGATTTGAAATGGTGCCAACGGCCCACAGAATTCTGATCGTTGATGATGACGTTGCGCTGGGGAAATTCCTCGCCCGCGAACTCAGCCGAAGAAATTTTCAAGTACAGGTCTGCGTGGATGGAGCGGAGGCGCGGGCGGAATTGAACCGGCCGGCGCACGATTTAGTCCTCCTCGATTTGAATCTTCCCGGTGTGGACGGGATGGACCTCCTCAACGAAGTGCGCGCCGCATGGCCGCAGTTGCCGATCATCGTTCTGACGGCGCGGAACCGCACCGAAGACCTGGTAAAGGGATTTGAGCAAGGCGCCGACGATTTTCTCATGAAGCCCTTCTCGCTCAAGGAACTGATTGCCCGCATGGGCCGGCTCTTGCGGCGCAGGCCAGCGATGGCTGCAAAACAGGGCGGCTTGTGCGTCGGCGACCTGGCTTTGAACCGGCAGGAGCACTCGGTGCGGCGCGGATGCCGGCACATCGACCTGACGCCGCGTGAATTCGACATGCTCGAATTCATGATGGGGCGCGCGGGAAAGGTGCTTTCGCGCAAGGAACTGATGGAGAGCGTCTGGAACGCCCCTTTCGATGCTTCGACGAACATCGTGGACGTGTACCTGAAATACCTGCGCGACAAGATTGATGCGGACGGAGAAACCAAACTGATCCGCACGGTCCGCGGCGTGGGTTACGTGTTGAGTGGAGATGGCCGGCAGGATGGATGAGCGGACCGGCTCCGCGGCGCTGGAGATTTGCGGATGTCGATGAGCCAGCCGGGATGGCGCGAAGAAGAGCGGGATGGAATCGGCGTGCTGCTGGTGAGCCCCAACTCCCGGCTGCGCGCTTCGTTACGCGACCGGCTGCGTCCGCCGCGCTGGGCACTGACGGAGGCTGCCAGCGGCGCGGAGGCGCTCGAATACCTGCATGAGGAAGTGCGTGAGCTTCTCGTGCTCGATCCGCTGCTTCCCGATCTCGAATCGGGAGAATTCAGCGCGATTGTTCGCGAGCAGTTTCCCGCGGTGCAGGTGCTGACGGTAAACACGCACACAGGAATCCTGGTGCTCGGGTCTTCATCGCCGACGTCGCTGGCGACGCAATTGAGCGAAGAGCTTCGCCTGGGGGCGACGGACGGGCATCCCAGGGGCCCGCTTTCGCCGGTGCAATTGGAGCAGTGGCGATCCGGCCGGGAGGGGAAGCGCGGAATTCGAGGCATGGTCGGCGATTCGGAGGCCATGCAGCGGGTCTACGGTATGGTGCACCTGGTTGCGCCGCGGGATACCACGGTGCTGATTACGGGTGAGAGCGGCACCGGAAAAGATATGGTGGCGCAGGCGATTCACTTGCTGAGCGCGCGGCAGAAGCAGCCGCTGGTGGTGATCAATTGCGCTGCAATTCCGGAGCCGCTGCTGGAAGCCGAATTGTTTGGCTACGTGAAGGGGTCGTTTACCGGGGCGGTTCAGTCGCGCATCGGCAGGATTCATGCTGCTCATGGTGGGACGCTGTTTCTGGACGAGATCGGTGACATGCCGCTGGCGCTGCAAAGCAAGATTCTACGTTTTCTCGAACAGGGCGAGGTGCAGAGGATCGGCGGCAACGACAACCTGAAAGTGGATGTGCGCGTGATCGCGGCAACCAACGCCAATCTTCAGGAACGGGTACAGCAGAAGCTCTTTCGTGAAGATCTTTATTACCGGCTGGCGATTTTTCCCATTGCACTGCCGCCGCTTCGTGAGCGCGAGGGCGATATTCCAAGGCTGGCGCAAGCCTTTCTGGCGAAGTTTCTGCCGGGAGCCGCGCTTAACGCGGGAGCGGTGCAACTGCTGGAGAGCCATGGCTGGCCGGGGAACGTTCGCGAACTGCGCAACGTGCTGGAGCGGTCGAGCATTTTTGCCGGCGAAGAGCGGGAGATTCTGGACCGGCACATTCTGTTTTAGATTTGGCACTCCACTTGCATGGTAACTAGGCAGATGCTGCCTAGTTCTCATTTTCTCCTCATCGACGATCCGCCCGCGGGCCGTGACCGCCGGCAGCGGGAGACGCAGCCGCGCAATACGTTGCCGGCCGAGGCGCCAATGGTGGAGGGCCAAGCGCCGGCGCCGACCGCGCAGGGGCTGGCGAGCGCCTTCTCCCAATTCATGGCCGCATCATCGCGCCTGGAAAATTCCTATCACGATCTGCAGCAAGAGGTAGCCGAACTGAAGGTCGAGCTGTCGCTGCGGCGTGCGGCGCTGAAGCGGAGCCAGACGGAAAACGAGCGCATGCGGCTGACATTGCAGCAGATTCTCGATTCGATGCCGTGCGGGGTGCTGGTTGCTGGCGGGGACGGCCGTATCGCGATGATCAACCCCGAGGCCAGGCGCCTGCTGGGATGCAGGGACGCGGTGCAGCCTGGCGATTCTCTCAGTCTGCAACAGCTTTCGAAAAAGAGCGGAATCGATCTGGCCTGCTGTGCGGTTGAAGAGGGTGGCCAGACGACGCGGGAATTCTGCAAGCGGGGTGCGAACGCCGTCCGCTGGCTCGAGGTGCGCAACAGGCGGATCGTTGATACGAGCAGCGAAAGCCATGGGCAGACAATCCTCATTCTGCGCGATGTGACCTCCCGCAAGCGTGCGGAAGAGGACCGGGAAGCGGGGCGCAATGCCATGGCTCGCGCGGAGCTGGCCGGGGTGCTGGCTCATGAGATTAGAAATCCATTGGCGAGCCTGGAGCTCTTCTCCGAGCTGATTGAAAAAGATGAGAGGGACCGCGGCCAATGGATTTCTCATTTGCGTGCGGGGCTGCGTTCGCTTTCGGCGACGGTGAACAACGTACTGAGCTTTCACGGGGGCGAGTTCGACTTGAGCCCGGTGGAACTCGGCGCGGCGATGGAGAGTGCGCTGGAGTTCGTGCGGCCGTTGATTGCCCAGGCGGGGATTTCGCTGGAGGCGCCGGCGGCGGGCGACCCGGCGTGGATCGTGGGCAATCGCGCCGCGCTTCAGCAGCTGGTTCTGAATCTCGTCTCGAACGCTGTGCGCCATACGCAGCCGGGCGGGCGGATCATGGTTACCATCGAGCGGCACGGGCTTGCGGCAAGGCAGGAAGGCAGCGAAGTTGTGGTCGGGTTTGCCGACAGCGGCTGCGGAATTGCGCCGGAACAGATGGAACAGATTTTCGAGCCGGGCTTCAGCGGCACCGGCGAGACTTCGGGGCTCGGGCTGGCAGTGTGCCGGCGGATCATGGAGCGTCACGGAGGCCGGATCACAGCTGCAAACGGCAACAGCGGCGGGGCGCTAATCACGCTGCGTTTTCCGCTGGTCGAACCTGAAGCGGAGTGAGCATGAACGGGAGTATTCTGCGCGATTCTTCGGTTCTGGTGGTGGATGACGAGCCCGGCATGCGCACGGCCCTGGAAGTGAATTTTGCGCGCGAGGGGTGGCGTGTGGAGTCGGCGGGCGGAGTGCACGAGGCTGCACGGGCGATGGAGCGAGCCAGCTTCGACCTGGTGGTGACGGACGTGAGAATGCGCGACGGAACGGGATTCGACGTACTGAACTCGGCGCAGAAACGGGCGCCGTCAGCGCGGGTGATTCTGCTGACCGCGTATGGCAGCGTACCGGAAGCGGTGGAATCGATGCGCGGCGGAGCTGTCGATTACCTTATGAAGCCGGTGTCGTTTGAGCAACTGCAGTCGGCCGCTGCGCGCGTGATGCGAGGCGCAACTGAGAGCACAAGGCGCGGCGAGCACACTGTCGCCGGCATTTCAGGGGTGCGGATTATCGGCCGCTCTCCGCTGCTGCTGAAGGCGCTGGAGCGCGCGCGGGCCGCGGCGGCAACCGATGCCGATGTGCTGATCGAGGCGGAAAGCGGGACGGGGAAAGAATTGCTGGCGCGATACATTCATGCGGCGAGCAGCCGCAATCGCCGCCCGTTTCTGGCGGTCAACTGCGCGGCGCTCCCGGAAGCGCTGCTGGAGAGCGAACTCTTCGGCTTTGCCAAAGGAGCGTTCACCGGCGCGGCAGCGGCGAAGGCAGGCAAATTCGAATTAGCCAACGGGGGCACAATTCTTCTGGATGAGATTGGAGAGATGCCGCTGAACCTGCAGCCCAAGCTGCTGCGCGTGTTGCAGGAACGCGAACTGGAGCGGCTGGGCGAATCGCGCATGGTGCGCCTGGATCTGCGCGTGATCGCAACGACGAATGCATCGCTCAGCGCGATGGTGGAGCGCGGCACGTTCCGCAGCGATCTGTATTATAGGCTGGACGTGATTCCGCTTTCCATTCCGCCGCTGCGGGATCGTGGCGAAGATGTCGAGGTGCTGGCCAATCATTTTGCGGAGAAGTTTGCAGCCGAACAGGGTCGGCCCTTGGTCGAGCTGGCGCCGGATTTTGTGGCTGCGTTGCGGGGGCACGCCTGGCCGGGAAACGTACGCGAACTGGCCAACTTCATGCGGCGTGTTTTGTCGCTGCATGCGGGCGGCGCGATCGATGCAGCACGCTTCCAGGAAGAGATGACGCAGGTTCGCAGGCCTGAGCCCGCGGTCAGAACGCTGCCCGCAGCGCCGGGGACGCCGATCTCGGTGCTGGAGAAGATACACCTGGAAAACACGCTGGCTTTGACCCGGGGAAATCGCACCCATGCCGCCGAGATGCTGGGCATCAGCCTGCGCACGATGCGCAACAAGATCAGGGAATACGGGCTGCCGCCGAGGAGGTATGCATGAGCCAGCAAGTGCCGCTGCTCGCGCAACTGGAGAGCTTTGTGCGCCTGACTTCCTACCGCGAGAAGACCATCTCCGCCAACATGGCGAATGTGGATACGCCGGGCTATCACACCGTGGATATCGATTTTCAGGGGGAACTGAATCGCGCCATGCGCGCCTCAGCCGGCTCTGAGCGAAACAGTGCGGGAGGCATGGAGATGGAACCGGTGGCGCGCGAGGTTCCGGGGCTGGTGGAGCGCGCCGACGGGAACAATGTGGATCTGGACCGCCAGGCGCTGGTGATGTCGGAAGTGCAGTTGCAGTATCAGCTCGGCATCCAGTTGATCAAAGACCAGTTTCATCAGATTCTGAGCGCAATTAACGAGGAAAGCTAATCATGAATCTCTTTGACTCAACCAGCAAAACGTCAAGCCGCATCAGGCGATTCAACAGTTGGCGCGTGGAGCGGTCGGCCAGCGAAGCGTACATCTGATCGAACAGATCCTGTGCGCGGATGAACTGGCAGCGGTATCCGTTCTCGATAGCCTTCAACAGCAGACCCGACGCCAGTCCCGTCTTGCTCACGCCGGGTGGCCCGATCAGGACCAGATTCTCGGCTTTGGCGACGAACTCCAGCTCGGCCAGGGTGTGGATCTGCTTGCGGTTTACGCCGGGCTGACGCGCGAAGGGGAAGCTCGCCAGCGACCAGTTCTCGGGCAGAGCGGCGCGCTTGATTCTCCATGCCAGCGCGGTCTCCTGGCGATGATGCCACTGGGCGCGCACGAGGCGGGTGAGGAACTCGGCGTAGCTGATGTCCTCCTTCTCGGCGGCGCTCGACTGCTCGTTCAAGATCTCCAGGATGCGGTTGAGATGCAGGTTCTTCAACAGTTGTTCCAACTCGTCACTGGGTTTCATGACTCACTCTCCGGATCGTTGTTGAGAAGGAAGTAGTCGCGTGCGATCCGCCGCAGAATCATGCGCTCGACCCGGTCCAGGTCGTAGAGTCCGTAGCGTGCCGCTTCGGCGACGGCGGCCACGAGCGGCTCGCGGGGATACTCGCGCACCATGCGCAGCAGTTGGCGCAGGGCAAGAACCGTTAGCTTGCGGCTGTTGGTCTTCAACACGGCGACATAGCCGGCGATCTCCGGCGCCGCCTTGAGGATCTCGGCTTCCTCGGGATGCGGATCGGGCCGCCTGGCGCCGCGTGGCGGCCGGTGCTCGGCCAGCACAACGTGACGACGTTCGGCCTCGGCCACGCGTTGATGTGTAACCAGGTGGCGTGCGTCGAGTTGGATCTCGACCTTGTCGCGCGTCTCGCGCACTTCGACGCGGCGGCCGATCCAGTCCACCGGAACCGAGTAGCGATTGGTGTTCACGGCGACGTAGCCTTCCACGTCCACCACCCGCTCGTGCAGCCGGTAGACCTCGGGAACCCAGACCGGAAGCGGGCGAAGATGCTGCTGCTCGATGGCGAACAACTCCCGCGGTACGGCGCGCAGATGCTTTTTGTAGGTGGCGTTGACGCGATCGCACCACTGCCGCGCCTGCGGGTTAAGATCCTGCCAGTCGGCGAAGCTGCGCCCGGCCAGGAAGTTTCGCTCGATAAATGCAAACGGCCTCTCGACGCGCGCCGAACGGTTGGCATCGCCCAGCTCATGGGCCGCGAACTGGAAGCCGTAGCGCGAGGCAAAAGCCGCCATTTCCGGCACGGGCACCATGGCTCGGTCAGGAAGACCTTGCAGTCGAAGCGCTGGAAGGTGGGATACATCTGGAAGAACAGCATGCGTGAGTAACACAACACCGCCGAGGCGGTCTGCACCTTGCGCCGCTTGCCGCCCAGCTCCACCTCATGCGGAGATGTGTCGTGCTGACATTCCTCACCCGGAGAAAAGTGGTAGCGGCCCGCCGGCGCCACCGGCGCCTGGCCGATTCCATGCCGGCGGCAGTAGGCCGTCAGCGCCGAGTAAGACAGATTCGCTCCCTGCGCGGCTAACTCCTCGAGTACTCGGACAAGGTTCCCCTTGCAACTGCTGAGTAACTCCAGGATCTGTTGCCGGTAGGGCTCGCACTTCTCCGCGCGTTCCATCGGCAGTATCGCCGCACTGCCCGAGCGCAGCACTTTCTTCACCGTTCCCCGGCTGACCTGCAACACCCGCGCGATCTCGTGCCGGCTCACTCCCTGGCCGGCCAACTCCAGAATCGCGGTCCGCTGATTCTGACTCAACATCCTCCCCTCCTTGCCTGGCCTGCGGAATCATGGTCCCCAGCCGGCCTAGCTCTTCCTCCGCCCTGCGGATCGTGCCGTGCAGCTGCCGGCACTGCTCTCGATCCAGTTCCACCGTCACGCCCCGCAACCGCCGGCGCGCCCGCCGCAGAATCGCCAGCGTCACATCCAGATCCCGCTCCACCTGTGCAATCGCCGGCAACGGCGGCTCGTCGGTCGAGACGCGCTGTGTCTTCAAGAACAGCTGCGGTTGTGCGAACAGACAAGCAGTCGAAGCGCGAGACATCTTCCGCGAGGATCATGCTCTCCTTCATAGGGCCCTGGGGCTCGCCGACGAAGCCATCATCAGCAGAGTCGAGTCGGTTGTGATCTGCCGTGGCGCCGAACAGACCGGATTTCTGGGAAAGCTTGCTGTTCCTGTTGTCCTCGAGCGCGCCTTCGAAGAACTGTGGGAACAAAGCGCCTTCTCTCTCGAGAAGCTGTGGGAGAGACTCTCCTCCCGCCGGACCATTTGCGCACCGCGGCCCGCTACGGCAATACAATGGCACCTTCGACGGTTGCGGGCCTCAGATTCTCTTTTCCGGCTTCGGCGCTTTTGAGAATTGACCCAGGGAAGCTTTCCAAAACTGACCCACCTGTCTCGAATCAAGCTTGCAACTGAGGTATCTGGAAGGGCGTGGGGATGATGAAGCCATCATGCCCACGGCCAAGCGTCCTTGTTGTATCTGTCATCGTTGGTTCCGTCCCGACAATCGAGTAGGCGAAGGCAGCATGCCTGCAGTCGCTCGGAGTGTCAGTTGGCACGCCGCAGGAAGCAACAGACGGCGTGGCGGCGGCGCAATCCGGATTACTTTGCGGGGCGGCGGATCCTGGCCCGGAAATGCATGGGAGGGCGGGTGGAACCGCTACGTGTACCGCCACCGTTGAACCGACTTCCCTGGGATATCGCGCAATCGGAGTTTGGGGCGCAAGGGGCAGATTTCATAGGGGTTATGGGCGCGCTACTGGTGCGTTCCGCGCAATCCCAGTTACCTTACCATCCTATTGATTCCAATGGGGATGGCGGCACACTACTGCCCATAGCCGCGCAATCGCAGATGGCCGCGGGTGCAAATTGGTGCAGGGCAAGGAACGCGCGTGATGCGGCTGGAATGGCACCAACTTGAGCTGGGTTTGGAGCACCTTCGGGTGCGCCGGCCGGAGCGTTATCGGCGCTTGCTGGCATCGCTTGCGGCCAGCGGCCAGCAGACGCCGATCATCGTGGTCGCCGCCGAGCAGCCGGAGCATTACTTGGTTATCGACGGCTATCAGCGGGTGGCGGCGCTGAAGCAACTTGGCCGGGACACGGTCGAAGCGGTGGCCTGGTCGATGAGCGAAGTGGAGGCTCTGCTTCTGGACCGCAGTCTACGCAGCGGCCCACAGGAGACGGCGCTGGAAGAGGGCTGGCTGCTGGTGGAACTGGCCGAGCGCCATGGCTACGGGCTGGAAGAGCTGGCCCGCCGTTTCGATCGCAGCATGAGTTGGGTATCGCGGCGGATGGGGCTGGTCGAACTGCTTCCCGTGAGCGTGCAGCAGCATGTGCGCAGCGGAGCGATCGCGGCGCATGTGGCCATGAAGTATCTGGTGCCGATGGCGCGCAGCCATGCGGATGACTGTGTGCGCATGGCCGAGACGATCGCGAAACAGCGGTTGAGTTGCCGCGAAGCGGGCCAGTTGTATGCGGCCTGGCGCGAGGCCAGCGCGGCGGTGCGGGCGCGGTTGGCCCCTTCGCCGAGCTGTTCATCGTTTGAGCTCGACTCCGATACCGTCTCGGGGGCAATCAGCCACTTATGTTAGATCAGCAGCGCGAAACCGCCGGCGCACTCAGCCCTCTTCGTCGTCGACTTCCGCCATCGCAATGCCATAACGCTCTTCAATGTCGTCTTCAAAGTCTTCGTCCTCCTCCTCTTCTTCGCCGATCGCGGCCTCCCTTCTTTGGGCCTTTTCAAATGCGGCCCGTTCCTTCTTGTCGTGCCGAACATCGAGCGTCTGTTTGCCGGTGGTGTGCTTGGGGACGTGGTAGAAATCCACATACGCCTCGAACAGCGAGAGGCTACGAACGCCGCGCTTGATGAGATCATCGCGGTGATGTCGGAGAAAGTCCTTGAGAGCCTCAGCCGTGATGATGTAGCGCCGCCGCTTGCCTTCATGGACAACGGTGGCGCGAAGCCACTTCTGCTTGATCCATGAAAGAACCTCCTCCTTGCGGATCTGGAGCGCACTTGCCACGGCGTGTTCGGAGTGCTGATCGCTGCGAATCTGGCCCAAGGTGAGATCGTTTCTTCGCAGCATGTTGCGGACCGCCTTCGGGGTACGGTTGATCAACTTCGCTACTTCGTCTACAGAACGCCTTTCGAGCTCCTCGCGCAGAATGTCGAACTCCGCCTCGGTCCACCGCCGGTAGTCCTGCCGGCTTCTGATTCCGTGCTGGATGACCAGGCGCCAGCAAGCCTCCTTGGGCCGTCCAGAGTGGCGTTGAATACGGTTGACGAGCTGTTCGAGCTTGTTTGCCGGCAGCACTTTTGCCTGCGCGGCCATGGCCAAAGCGTCGGGACTCCACTCAGGGGGTCGCTCCGGCAATTGGGGGAGAATTGCCATATGCGCCTCGATAACCGATCTTCCGGGGCTGAAGGGTTCAGAGTTCATAGCGGCCGAAGTCGTCAGTCGCTGACAACTTAGGCCCGCCGCCGATGCGTAATGCGAAGTTCCGACTTCACAAAGGAGCTTTGCCCTTCGTTTCGCGAGAACGGAGTAGTTCTGCGCGCTTCGGTGCAAAGAGGAATTCCTCAAGAAAACTGATTCTGCTGGGACACGACCGTGATGTAAGAAGCAGCTCCGGGTGCTTCTTGCAGAATCTCCGCAGTTCTTTGAATTGGATGAGGTAGCTCACCGCGCCCGACTTAAATTCGTGTCGCTGCGCCGTGAGCAGTCCACGCTCGACCCAGCCCCGGACCCGGCTGAACCTCATTCGCAAATACATAGCGAGCTGGCGGAGGGTCATCGTGTTTTTGCTCATCTTCGTGTGGTCTTGCCGGTACAGGAGGTTATACAGGCTCTTCGTGTTGTAGCCGAACTTCTCCGCGGCGGCGTGGACGCCATGATTGGAGATGTACTCGACCAATTTGTCGCACGTTTTACGATCAAACGTGTGCCTGGTTGCTGAGCCGGGCCGCTGGATGCCGTGCCTGGTCATGAATGTCCAACATGCGCGCCTGTTTTTGCCCGTCAGGGACGAAAGCGCTTCGCAAATCGCAACCGTTTCTTTGTTTTGGCGCAGGATCTCAAGCGCCTCCGGCGGCCATCGCCGCCATGACCTGCGTTTCGGATTTTGGTCGTCGGGGGAAGTCGGCATACCACACCTCAATCTCCATCTGCACACAGATGGGCAAAATCATAGAGAGATATAGGACTTTCTGTGGCGTTCTCTTGTGGTGTTCTCCGGTTCAACCGTCGTGCAGGCAGGAAGGGTTCCAATTGGGAGAGCCATGCGTAAAATTGGCCCTCTATACTGATAAGGCATTTTGTTAACGCCTTTGTTGCAGGTGTAACGAAATTTTCACAATCCGTCCGTTGACGCGGTCGAACAGACTGTTACTGTTCGACCCCGTGCTTCGCCAAAGTCGCTTCAAGGTGCGAAACGCCCTCGCGCTTAACAGTCATGCCAAGCCGACAGCCCAGGTCGTCAGGTGGTTCAGTGCGCGGCGTGCAGACAAGAAGGCTTCCAGCCAGAAAGCAATGAGGAAATATTCGCCTCTCTACTTCTCATGCACGTCGGAAGTGCCGATTCTGCGGCTTGCCGGGAACTTTCTGCTATGAACATTGGCTCTTCTCCTTCTCCGGCGCGACCGGTGCATTCGCTTACCACTTCTATCCGGTTGGGAAGTGCCGATTTTGCGGCTTGCCTCGTGCATTTTTCTGTGAAAATCTCTTGATACGGAAAGGAGATCGATTCGCACGGCGCGCAGGAGGTAGTTTGTCGGAGCTTTCGCTGGCCCAGGTCGATCTCGAAGACGTGTTTCATCGCCTCACCGTGCACGCACGAAATCTGATCGCCGCTTCCACGTGCCGTGCTGGCGAAGAAACGGTGTTGCCAGGCGGAGACGGTCCCGCCGATCTGGCGAGTGCGACCCTGGTCAAGTTCCTCGATCCCAGTGTTCATACGGTCGTCTGGTCGGAGAGCAAGGGAACGGCGACGACCGCAGGCCTCACGGCCTATCTCCGATCGGTATTGGAGTGCGATTATCTCGATCTGGTGCGGTCGAGACGGTATCAGGCTGCTGTCTATCCGGACCGCGATGTACAGGACATTGGCGCGCAGGAATTGGGGGGCCAGTGGTTCGACAGGCTCCCAATCCGCTCCGCCGACCCCGAACATGAGGCGATGCGCCACGAAAATACCGCGTGGTTGCTCACGCAGTTTCGCGAAGAGCCGGAGCTTGAGGCCATCTTACGGCTTCAGTTGGAGATGGACGGCTACAACGCCTTCACCAATCTGGAATTGGCGCGAATGCTCGCCGTGTCCGTCACGGAGATCGAAAACCGCAAGCGGCGGCTGAAGACAAGGCTCAAGAATCTGGCGGCCGGGCTGCGGACAAAAGGAGCAAAGCATGGCTAAGGGCAAAGCGGAACCGGACGAGGAAATCCTCCGCATCGCCGCGCTGCTCGGCGAGGGCGACGACGATTTGGACCGGGAGGAAATTCGCCGTGAGCTCGAGAGCTCCGGTATCGATCCGGTGCGAACAACGGCGCGTTTCCATGAAGCCGCCGAGCGACTTGCCGAAGACGTGCGTCGCGCCGGGAAAACGGTGCCGTTGGCCTTGCAGCAAGCCATCGCCCAGACGGACCCTTCAGTCGTGTCCGCAAAGCGGAAATTCCCGGAATCGGACGCCGCGCACGCTTTTGCCGAGCATTGGCTGGGCCGGTTTCTCGCGCCGTTCAATTTGCCCACGAGCCTTGAAGCCGGCCGCGCCTATCGAAAGGCCGGAAGTCTTGTAGAACGCGACCAGCAAGATCTCGATCGGCTCGCCGCCGAGCTTCACGAACAGGCCCGCCGAAACCAGCGGGGTGAAGAACCGGATTGGCCCGCCCTGGTGAGCGCGGAGTTTCTGAAAAGATTTGGCGTGGACTGCGGGAAGCGGCTCAACGAGATCGCAGCCGACCTGGGACTAGAAGTTCGCTACCGCGAAGCCGAAAGTTACGAAGGAGCCCTGCTGCGCGTTCCGGGATCACGCCTCGGCTACATCGTCCTCAACTCCAGAATCAAGGAGGAGTCCCGCCGGCGCTTCACCCTGGCGCACGAAATCGGTCACCACGTTCTGCCCGGTCAGCAGGAGCTATCGATGCCATGCCTAGCGGGCAGGATCGAAAACTGGCAGCGAGCCCTCGATCCAGCCGAGCGGGCCGCGAATCGATTTGCGGCAGAGATCCTGATGCCGCGGGAGACGATTCGGGAATGGTTGGAGGCCGAACCTTCACTTGACGCCATCAAATCAATCGCCGCCGCCTGCGAAACCTCGCTTACCTCTTCGGCCGTGCGTCTGATGACGCTGACCACCTACCCGGCGGCCGTAGTGTGGTCGCAGGAAGGAACAGTGCGCTGGTACACGCCATCAGCGGGTCTCGTACGCTGGGTGCGGAAAGGGCGACTGCACGAGGCCACGCTGGCTGCGCGTTGGCTACGCGGCGAGCCGCTTCCGAAGGAGCAGCAAACTGTGCCCGCTACGGCGTGGTTCTTTGAAAAAGGACTCAAACCTGGCGCCCAAGTATGGGAGACGGCGATCGGCTTGCCGGCGTACGGGGCGGTTCTCTCGCTGCTGGTGCTGCGCGAGCCGATCGCAAATGGGTAGGACGGATTGTGAAACCGAAGCGCCGCGAAGTTGATGAAATCAGATCGGAGGGAACTTATGTTTCTCCGATGGCCGCGCCCTTGCGGCCGGCTCAAAACGCGTTTTACGGCTGCGCGCTAAGAAGAAGCGACCTCGGCTGCGGTAGTGGTAACTGCCGTGATGGGAGCCGTAGCCGCCTTATTCTGGACAGCCGCTTTCTTCGTTTTCCTGACTGGAGCTCGCTTGACAGCTGACTTGTTGGCGGTTTTCTTCGCGGCCTTGGCAGGTATCTTGACGGCGGCGGCCTTCTTAGCCGAAGCTTTCTTTGCAGCCTTTCTCGCTGGGGCCGATTTCGCTGCCTTAACGGCCGCCCAACGCTTCTTCTGTGCTTCAGCGATGCGTTTCCTGGCTGCCGGGCTCAATCTCCGCCGCTTTAGAGACTTCTGGGCAGGAGATGCTTTTTCCGACTTCTTCGTTGGCGCTGACCTTCCGGTCCTGGTCTTTACCGCCGCCCAGCGTTTTTTCTGCGCTTCGGCCATGCGCCTGCGAGCGGCTGGGCTCACTCTCCGACGTCTCCCAGTTCGTTGGGTAGGAGTGGCTTTCGCCGGGGTCGCGGTAGCTGCGTCACCGCCAGAGAGCAACGCGCGGGCCTGCTGTAGCCTTCCGATTTCTTCGTCGATTGCAGCGATGATTAAGCCTTCGTCCATATCGTCCTCACCGGTCGGTAAATTCGACTCCCAGGACACGATAACATGTGGAGTCTCGAGGAATCGCTTGAAAGATAGTTATGCCCCAATTCGACCGCTCCATCGGCGTTAACTATTCCGGCGCGGATACGCCGGACTCCACTTGCAAAGGAATCCCCGGCTTTTGGCTTGGTTGTTGTACAAGACTGGGCGTGTATTGTCGTTCCGCATCTGGCGGTGCCTGTGGCAGCATTCAGTCTGCCGATAAAGGCTCAACTGAGGTCTGCTGGTTCTGGTTAATCTGGATAGACTCGCGCCCATCTCTGCACGGTCCTAACTGGAGTTCTTTGCATTTATCTCTAATGTAATGATAGGAGCGGCCCATTGACTCTGCAATGGAGTGGTACTCGTGAGATATGGCCAGCTGAGCTTTCAGTGCCTCAGTGTCATGATCTGTCCAAGGCCGAGCGCGCGCAGGCTTCACTTTGAGCGTCCGTCTACGGGCACTGACACTCGTTATCGAGCAGCGCAGAGCCGCCGCGATTTCCTTATCAGTGGCTCCCCGAGCGGCGAGGAGGACTATTTGTCCATCCTCTTTAGGGGTCCAGCACTTGTTTGTCTTCGTTTGGAGATGCAGTTCTGCGCACTTGCGCCGGATATACGGGGTGCTACGCCTCATCAGCTTCGCTATTCGTTGGGTGCTCAGTTGGCGAGCCTGAAGACGTTTCAAGAGCTCGATGTCATCGAGCGTCATTGCCTGGCAGCGGCCAAGGTCGAGTTGAAACGCCTTATTTCGAACCGCCTGTTCAGTTCGATGGAGCTTTGCGGCAATCTCTAAGACGGAGCACGAGCGGTAGGAATCCCTCAAGAAGTCAAGTTCTCGTTCCGTCCAAACCCTTCCGGCCGGGAGTCTCAAGTGGCCCTCCTCCCGAGTCAGGGCGAGTTTATCCCTGCGCCTGAGCGGTGGTAATAACGTATTGCGTATCAAGATAGTTCAAGAAGGGTCAGTTGTAAACTGGGGTTGTCCCTTCGGCTGTCCACATGCGGCGGTACAAACCCATCGCAAGAGATTGCCTGCGGGCGTTGCTTGCAATTGCTGAGCCTTCGTGGCGCAAGCCTGAGCTGCGCTGTAATCGCCCTGGCGGAGGGCTTGGCGCGCTTGCTGGCGCAGGCGCCAAGCGTGGGCAGCGAGCAGCATCAACGCTGTCAGATCGGCGCCACAGCGCGGGCATCTGGCCACGCCGCGAAAGCGCGCCTGGCATACCGGGCACGAGGCCGCGCACTGTGCATCGCCGTTCACGCGCGGCCCTCGACGAAGAACAGTATCTCGCGCATTTTGTTGAGCGCCTGCTCGAGCGCGGCAGCGTCCTGGGATTCTATCGCCGACTCGATGGTTTGATTCAGGTCGATCATTTCTTCGCGGTCTTCTTCGTGGATCTGGTCGAGCAGTTGACGGGATCGCTCGATCATCTGCCGTCCCTCGGCGGCCGCGGCGGTCCAATCTCCACCATTTGCCGGCTGCGCGAGGACAGCCACCGGCGTGCTATCTTCCACCTCCGGGAGCAGGCTCGCATCCTCATCGAAGTCCTCATCGAGGCCTTCATCGTCGAACTCATCGCTCTGCCGCGTGGCGTATAGAGCTTCCAGGCGTTTGCGGGCCGCGGCAATTTCGGCTTCGGATTTGGATTCGAGAGCGCGGGCGATAGTGATGCGCTTCGAGAGCCCCGAGCCTTTCTCAATGGCGGTGACGTTCAAGATGCCGTCAAGGTCGAGGCTCATGCGGCAGAGGACCTCGTTGTGGTCGCGCATGGGCGTGAGGCCCTTGATGTTGAAATCACCGATCAGGATATTGCGCAGGGCGTCTTCGTCTTCGCCTTCGTAAACCCGCACATCGACTTCTTCCTGGTAGGGAGGGCTGGTGTAGAAGCGTTCGGTGCGGGTGACAGGCAACGGGCTGTTGCGGCGGATGATGGGCTTATAGCAATGCGGGTAAGCGATGCCGCCGCGCTCGCCCAGAAACGAGATGCCAAAGGAGTAAGGCGTGACGTCGACAAGCACGCGCTCGATCTGGTGGCCGGCCAGGCGCGAGGCCATGACGCCGGCGCCGAGCGCCACGCAGAGGTCGGGATGGACCTCGCCGCGCGGCGTGACGCCGGTGCGTTCCTCGATCAGGCGTGAGACGAGCGGCGTGCGCGTCGAGCCGCCGACCAACAGAATGGCATCCAGATCCGCAGAGCCCTTGCCGGCATCGGAGAGCGCCTTGGAGAGATGTTCGAGGGTTTGCTCGATCAGCGGGCGAACCATTTCCTCGTACTGCTCGCGTGTAACTTCAAGTTCAAGGTGCAGAGGCTTGCCATCGACCGTAGCCAGCCCTTCTTCGCGGACGGTGACTTCCGGCTCGAAGCTCAAGCGGCGTTTGGCTTCTTCAGCCGCCCACCACAGGCGAGCCCGGGCTACGGGGTGACCGGTACGCAAATCGACGCCGTGCATGGACTGAAACTCACGGAGAAAATGATCGGCGAGCAGATCGTTGAAGTCGTCGCCGCCCAAGCGATTGTTGCCGTGGCTCGAGAGCACCTCGGTGATGTCGCCTTCCAGGGCTACGACGGAGACGTCGAAGGTGCCACCGCCCAGATCGTAGACCACCGCAGTGTGGCGGCTGCCCTCGCCGTAAGCCAGGCTTGCGGCAGTGGGCTCGTTGAGGATGCGCACGGCTTCAAGACCTGCCAGCCGGGCTGCTTCGCGCGTGGCCTGGCGTTGCGCGTCAGAGAAATACGCGGGAACGGTGATCACCGCTTTTTGGACCTGCCGGTCCAGCTTGCGGCCGGCCCAGGAGACGAGCTCGCGGAGGATCAGCGCGGAGATCTCGGGCGGCGTGAACTGGCGGTCGCCAAGAGTGACTGTCTCGTTGCTGCCCATCTTGCGCTTGATGCTGCGCACAGTGCGCTCGGGATAGAGTACGAGCTGGTTGCGCGCCGCCTCTCCCACCAGCAATTCGCCGGAGGGTGAGATGCCCACGACGGAAGGCAGAATCTCCTTGCCGCCGGAGCCGAGGATTCTTACCTGGCCATCGACGAAGGCTGCGACTTCGGAATTGGTGGTGCCGAGATCGATGCCAACAATCAAATCTTCCGGCGAGCCGGCGATCGCGTCGTTTATTGAATCGCTCATTGGAGTTGGCTCCCTGTGTTGCGCGCCACCTTGACTTGCGCAGTGCGATAGACGGTTCCATTCCACTCGTAGCCATCGCGATAGACTTCGACGACTGTGCCTTCGGGCGCTGTGCCGGTCTCGTCAATGTCAATTGCGGTCATGCATTGTGGATCGAAAGGGCGGTTCAGGCAGGCGATGCGGTCCACGCCGCTGGCTATGAGCATCTCATCCAAACGGTCGAGCGTGAGAGCGCAGCCGTGGGAGAGCGCGCCGAGAATCTCCTGCGCTTGATGCGCATACTTGCGGCCCACGCCGAGCCAGCGCGCCAGCCGCGGAAGCCGCGCGGGCGTCAACCCAGCAGACGCTTCGCGCGCGGCGCCGATTCCGCGTTCCATGCGATCGCGCAGATCGAGCAGGAGATCGATTTCCTGCTTGCGCGGCTGGCCGCAGGCGGAGGGTGCGGATTGCGATTCTGCGCCACGGAGCGGCTCTGACGGGGTCTCTTCGTTTTGCGCACTCCGGTTCTGCGCGGTCTGAATCAACGTCTCATTTAACTGCTTGAAGAAGCGTCCCTGCATGCGGACTTCCTGCGCCAGAGCCGTCATGGCCGACCAAAGTGAATAGAGATCGCTCCCCTGATCGGACGAGTGCGCTTCTTCGAGCGGCGGCAGGGGTTCACCGTTCCGCAACGCTCGAAGCAGCTCGGAGGTCAGACCTTCGGGAAGCTGTTCTTCCTCGAGGGCGCGATCGAGCCAGGTGGCGAAGTTGCGCACCATCCGTTCGCGTTCCTCGGGAGAAGCCGCCGGCAAAGAGATATCAATATCCATTTCCATCTATGTTTGTCTTTCTTTCCTTGAGCACGGCCAGCCATGGAGCAGGGCCGGCAAATGGTCTTTGGTTTTCCAGGTCCTGCAACAGGGACTCGAGCGGCGCATCCGGATCGATGCCAAACAACGTGTACTGCGCCCGCCGCCGCCGGTCGCGTAACAAGTCGTACGCATCGCGGACCCGTTCGAATTCAGCGGGAGCGCGGTCGGGTGGAAACTCTTTGAGCCGGGCCAGATAGGCGGTCCGGATTTCGGCGTCGCCCGCCCCAGGGCTAACGCCCAACGTGGCGTAAGGGTCGAAGTCTGTTGCAGAATTTGGATTCATGGCATCTTTTCAAAACAAGGTGTGCTGCACCGGCAGTCGATCTGGCCGTGCATTTTGCTGATTCCTATTCTTATTGCTTCCCGCACCATTGTCTGTTGTCCGTTTTGGCGGTTTCCATTTGGAGCCGCGCGAGCCCAGACCGGGAGCGACTTTGCGCACTTCCCGATCGATGGTTTCAAGAATCTTCAGGGGATCTTCGCCGGCTTCGATCGCGTTGAGGATGCGTTGCTGCGCCGCGAAAGGCAAGGTACCGACAATCGCCGCCAGCGCTCCCGGAATTGCTTTTTCAAAGGCCGGGCCGAAGACGTCATCGAGGTCATCCTCCTCATCGTCGTCCCAATCGTCCTCGTCCCAATCGCCTGCGGGTTCACCACGTTTTGTGCGGCACTTGGGGCAGTCGCATTTGCCCGCACTGGCGGAGGCGAGTTGCGCGCCGTAACGCGGCCGATCGTCGCCGGGGCTCCTGGGAAACTTCGTGAACTTCAACTCTTCTTCGATAATCGCACTCAGCAATTCGGGGGGATGAAAATTGGTTTTCTCACCGGGACCGAACCAACCGTTAAAGCGGTCAAGGATCTTGCCTGCAAGCTCGCTGTCGCGCTCGCGACGGGCCAACTCTAGCGCAGCGCAAAGACAGCCTTCGCGACGGGTGTCCATCCAGGTGGGCAAGGCGCGGGCGCGAAGGAAGAGGAATCTCGCATTGGCGGTGCCGAGGGCCAACCCCGCAGACGAAACGGCGTATGCCAGCTCGCGGGCAGAATCGCTGAGCGCGGCTTCTCCGAGGACAAGCAATTGCGCGGCATCTGCGGAACCGTTCGGCTGCCTGAGGGCGTCAATCAACCTGTCCGTCCAGCCGAAGAGGAGGGGAATGGAAAGCCCCACCCAATCCCCCAGCAAACAAGCGCGGATGGCGCCCAAAAGCAGATCGGGCGGCGGAATGTGCTTTGCGCCGATCGGCGGCGCGAGTACGCGGGCGCCCAGTTCCGCGGCGCGAATCAAAGCCGCGAATAACAGATCCGCGGCCACAGGGCCGATGGCGCCAAGCAGTTCCGCTTCGCGCTCTTGTCGAGCTGTTTTGTCTTCATCGACTGCGGCGCAGCACCAGCCGAGAGCTCGAGCCAGTGCGGAAACGTCTCCGGGACGCACCTCCGGGACGGTAAGCAACTGCTCAATTTCAGCGGATACAAGATGGGTTTTGCGCTCGCGCAGATGCCGCAAAGCCGCGGAAACCAGAAGCCTCGCCTTGGCCCGGTGCACGGCAGGATTCAAACGATCGAGTTCTTCCGCTTCCTCCTGATACTTCAACGACTTTTTCAGCGCATTCCGTCGCTCGGCGGAATCCATCAGGTGAAGGAGGGGTTGAATGTCTGTGGACCGTGCTTTTCTCCATTGTTCGGCGACATCATCAGCGATTTTTGGGCTCTGCTGCTTTTTCGCCCAGCGCAGCCATGCGGTAAAGGCCTCGGTGCTGGGGTCGGCCTGGCAGGCGCGTTCATAGAGTTGGTGCGCGGAGGGCAGTTTTGTGTTCCTGCTTCCATGGCCCGAAGCGTAGAAGGACATCTCGCCTTCCGCCATCTCTTCGATAACATCGCCGGGCAGCTTGGCCACTGCCTCTGCAATGTGCAGCGAGAGAACACCATCCTCCAATCCGCCATCCGCAAACCAATTTTCACGGATGGCCGCGCGGCGGAACTCATCCCACACGATAACAGCTTCAGCGGAGCTTTCCGCGAAATGTGCCTCATCGAGAGCCCGCGCCAGGAGGCGGTAGTAATGCGCATCGAGCCTGGGCGCGCCGCCCAGCGCGGCATACGCGGCCGCCCGCGGGACGTGTTGCATTACGCAGCGCACGACAATGTGCTGGCGCAGCCTCTCGCGCAGCGGGGCATTGAGGCCGATGCTATCCGCCGTGAAGGCCCTGACCGCATCCAGAATGGCCTGATTCTTCTTCGCTGCAAATGTGGATTCGAGCGCGGCAAGCGATGCGCGTAAAGCCGCGCCACGATCGCCGGCCGCTGCAATCAACCGGGCTTCCGCCGGACTGAAACGGGCGCCGGTTTTCGCGCCAAGCATTGCGGTCATCGACGGGATCAAGCGCGCCGGCACGGAATCGCTGCTGATCGCACCCAGCCACTTCCTGCATTCGGCGTCCTCATGTCGATAATAAGAGGCGATCGCACGCACCAGCGCCTTCCACGATGCCAGCGGGCTGCGGCGCGAGACCTCTGGCAAAGCCAGGGTTTCGTCGTCCACCCGTCCTTCAGTGACTGCTTTGAGCGCTGCGGCAAGCGCCGAGGCTGCGGCGCGCAATCGATGTTCCGGCGGCAGCGAGGAAACGGCGGCCAAGGCGGGAAGGTCGTCGATCCGCTGCCGGATAAAGGTTTCGATCCGTTCACGATCCGCGGCGGCAAGGTTTGGATCCCGCAACGGCGCTACGATCCCGTCGAGCCGGCCATCGAGCACGCAGAGCTCCCGCTCAATTTCCGAGAATCGCGGGACCGCCGCAGGAAACCGCTGGCGCACGATTTCGAACAGCGCCTTGGCCTCGACCGTCATTCGCAATCGGATAAGATCTTCGATACGGGCCCGGTAGGCATTAACCAGGAGGGTCTCCGACTCTGCCGTGGCCTCGCGCTTGTGCAGGTCTTTAGCAACCTGCAGAGCCGCTTTGGAGTGCCGGCCTGCGATCAGTTCCCGCACGCGTTCAGCCGACTCCGGCGATGTGTGGCCGTTTCCCACACCGGCCGATGCGCTGGCCGCCGACGTCGATCGTTGTATCTGCTTTTGCGCCATGGCGACCCTGGGAAGCGGGAATCGCGGTTCTCAAGACAAGGATACCGCGAGCCACATATGGTCCCCTGTGCAAAGCGAGGTCCAAACACAAGGATCTGTTTCACGCGCATCCAGTTAACAATCCGATTGAATATCTCGCCGCCATCTCGCGATGGTCTTTAACGTGCCTTCCGCTTTCGACTGAGTCCCGATAAACGGGAAACGCCTGGGCGCTGGGACCGCATGTCCGACAAGAAGAGCAGTTCTGCGAAACTACTTTCCCACGCGGCGGAGCGCTTGATTGTGCAGGTTGCGGCACGGCGTCTCCAAGGAAGATGGGACCATTCGACAGAGGAAAACAAAGGTTCGCCACGGCTGATAATAGCATCGCCCGTCCACGCCAGCAGTGCCTCGCCCGTTAGCCGGATTTTCTCTTGCATAAGGGTATCGTCGCCGAGCCCGAAAGCGCGACACACTCTCCCGGCCGTTGTTCGTCCTGTAAGCATAGCCGTGAGGTTGGGTCAGTGCACCAACCGTTGTACCGGCCCTTGACTCGGCGAAGCCTCCGTCGTTGAAACGGTCGGGCTGGCCGATGAAATCTGGTGGCCGTACACCGTCGTCGGAGCGGCCCACGCACTTCGGATGCCACTAGAGTAGTGCGTCATAAATAGAAGCAAGTATGTGTCGGGTCTCATCTTATGATGAGGAGACTCGTCAATGCGTGTTGCCCGTCCTATCGTGCTCGACGAATCAACCCGGAAGGAACTTCAGCGGCTGGCACGCCGGCGTTCGGTTCCGGTGCGCGTGGCTCTGCGTAGCCGCATCATCTTGCTGGCCGGGGAAGGACTGCAGAATCTCCAGATTGCCGGCGAACTCAAGATCAGCGTGCGCATGGTGGCTTTGTGGCGCGAGCGGTTTTTCTCGCTCGGCATCCAGGGCTTGCTGAAAGATGCGCCCCGGCCTGGGCGCACCCCATCGATTCCCGCCTCCACTGTCGAGGAAGTGATCCGCAAGACCACGCAGACCACTCCGCCCCATGCTACGCACTGGTCAACGCGCACCATGGCGCGCGAAGTGGGCATCTCGGAGGCCAGCGTGCGGCGCATCTGGCGCGCGCACGGGCTCAAGCCGCATCGCGTGGAGAGCTTCAAGATCAGCAAAGATCCGAATTTTGCCGAGAAACTGGAGGACATCGTCGGGCTTTACTTGAATTCGCCCGAACATGTGCTGGTGTTGTCGGTCGATGAGAAGAGCCAGATCCAGGCGCTGGACCGCACGCAACCCGGGCTGCCGATGAAGAAAGGCCGCGGCCAGACCATGACGCACGACTACAAACGCAACGGAACCTCGACGCTGTTTGCCGCGCTCAACACCGCCACCGGTGAAGACTATGGTTTGAGCCAGGAGCGTCATCGCCATCAGGAGTGGCTGAAGTTTCTGCGCCTGATCGATGCAACGGTCGACGCGGAGAAGCAGATTCACATTATCTGCGAAACTATGCCACCCACAAACATCCGCGCGTACAGCGCTGGATCGCCAAGCACAAGCGCTTCCATGTGCACTTCACACCGACCTCGGCATCGTGGCTGAACATGATTGAGCGGTTTTTTCGCGATCTGACGGACAAGAGAATTCGACGCGGAGTCTTCCAGGACCTGGAGCAGTTGATCATGGCCATCGGTGATTACATCGACAAACACAACGCCAATCCGAAGCCGTTTATCTGGACCGCAAAGGCCAACGACATTCTGGGAAAAGTCACCCGCGCTCAGGCGGCCTTAATTAATCGCCTTTCTGTGTGACGCACTACACTAGATCTCGATCGGGGCGGGCTCCAGCTCTTCCCACTCCGGGACTTTTCTGTCCCCGCCATCGATCGCCATGGCTGGACATCCTCGAGGGCGGTGATTCTGACCTTGAATGCACTGCCGTATGCGCTTCTGAGTGCTTCCAGTTTCGCATCCAGGATTTCGCACGAATCCCTCGGCACGAATAGCCAGACGTAGACGCGCCAGTTCGGCGGCAATTTGCAGGGGTTCGAACTGAGAAACAATATCGGCGCGGTGGTGATCTGTCCAGACCAGGGCTCAGGCGAATGGAATGTCGTGCCCGTCTGAGACAGAACAATCGTCTGGCAGGGACCGGGTTGCCCGTTGCGAATGGAAGTCGCAACCGGGCAGTTGTGGATTTCCTGCAAGAGCTGTTGGATGTCAGCCATGGGGATGTCCTCACATAATTCTACGAGGAGGTGGAGCGCCACTATTCGACAACCTGCTTACAAGCCGAGGCCCAAGTCATGACCGATGCTGATTTCGTGGCGAGGGACAGGTGGTTCGATTTGTTGGGCGGGAGCTTGCTGAATCTTGTGCTCGGGCTGTGGTAGATGAGCCTGTTCCCGCGCCAACTCCATCGCCGACGGACGCGCGGAGGAAATACCCAGCGATTCGCGCAATTGCTCACGGTCGCTGGTAACGATTGCGATTTCACTGCGGCCACGGGAAGCGCCGACGTAGAACAATTCGTGCTTCATGGCGTCGGCTGACAGGATTACCCCGTCAACCGTTTTCCCCTGGCTACGATGGGCGGTAATGGCGTAGCCGTGATCGAACTGGTGATAGTTCGCCGGCAGTGCGCGACCATCCTTAAGTTGAATGCGTCCCCTCTCGATGCCGCGCACCGTCACCAGCTCGCCATTCTTAGCGCGGAAACCGGCATCTCGGCGATTGGCCGTAAGCATGAGGCGGTCACCCGGAGCTACGTCGATGGATTGCCGCTCATCGACGGAGAACGAGCGTGTCTGTGCCGGTGTGAAGCTTCTCTCCTCGCCGCGTGCATTGCGGGCGATCACCGTGCCAGAGTCAACACGGGCGACGGTCACCGACTCGTGTTTCTCCATACCCCTTGATGCCCGATGCACTACCAGCACCTGCCCCTCACGGTAGTTCGCCAGATCGCGTTTCTGCGCTTCCGTCCATTGCAGCGGGATGTATCGATCCATCGTGACGCTTTGGCCGAGATGACCGCGCTCGGAGAGGTCATTGCGAATCGCGCGAGTGACACGGCCAATTTCCTCATGCGTGGGCGCGAAAAACACACCGCGACGAATCGGCGGTCATTTCGCGGTAGAGATCAGCAACCGCACGGCCACGCTCGACAAAGGGGACCTCGTGCACAGCGCCAAGGCGCTCCAGCTTCTCAAAGCCCTGTTCGGGAGCCTGGCGCGGGGCTTGAATGGCGTCTCGATACTGCGCGTGCGTCTGCCTTTGCACACCGGTCAGCGCGACGCTCTTCATTTGCGACTCGCGCTCCAGAATGCGCAGCGCGTCGGAGGCCTCGACACTCTGAATCTGGCGTGTGTCGCCCGAGAAGACGACGCGTGCCATATGTTGCTCGGCAAGGCGAAGTATAGCCTTTTCTCCGCCACCGCGGATTCGCTTTTGCACTGGTGCGTCACCCAACCGCTTCTGCAAGTTGGCGTAGTCCAGCCGCAGCGTGTGAGCCACTATGTAAGCCCCGTGCTGTCGCGCTTCCTCTACCGCAGCCTGCCACAGTGCCTCGGGCAGCCGCGTCCGCCGCGGGTGCGTGCTGCGAAACTGCTGCAGTTGTTCCCTTAACTGATTGATCGAATCCGGAACCGGGCCGCTTCTGTTACTCATCGCCAGGCGCTCTCCTCTGCGACTAGCTCAACCTACCAGTCCTGCCCACGCAAAATCATGGACCCTTACCGATGCATTATGAGAGAGCGCCCGTGCTTCAGAAGGAAGCTTGGGTGCCGGCGTAAGCTTGCGGGGGCTTTGCCCCCGCACCCCCAGGATTTAACGCTTTGGTGCCTCTCCCGATTGGGAATCTGCAAGCAGTCGGAGAAAGGGGGATGCCGTAGCATCCCCCTGCATCGGTCGAGGCCACTGAGTCGGCGCTCGGGTTGCTTCCCAGCATTGGCCCTATCCTCCGCTCAGTCCGAGCCAGATTTTACTGCGGCGGGAAGCGAGCTGCAACTTTGCGGTGAGTTCTAAAGGGAAGACACTTAACCTTGAGGGAAAGTGGTCCAGCTGAAGAATCACCTTCCCCCCAAGGAGGTACCCATTATGGTGGGTAGCAATGTCAAGTATATCGGCCTGGACGTACACAAGGAAGCGATTACAGTTGCGGTTCGCAACGGGGCCGGGAAGCTGGTCATGGAATCGGTCGTGCCAACCAAGGCGAATACGCTACTGGAGTTCCTGGATGGAGTGCGGGGAGAACTGCATGTGACGCTGGAAGAGGGGACTTGGGCGGCCTGGCTGTACGACGTGCTCAAACCGCACGTGCGGGAGCTCGTAGTCTGCAATACGCGCCGCAATGCGTTATCGAAAGAAGGCAGCAAGAATGACAGGGTGGATGCGCGCAAACTGTCGGAGTTGCTGCGCGGCGGACTGCTGCGCGCGGTCTACCACGGAGAAAATGGGCTGCGGACGCTGCGGGAGCTGGCGCGCAGCTACCAGGTGATCAGTAAAGATCAGCAGCGAGTGTTGAACCGGATCAAGGCGCTGTATCGCAGCTGGGGCATTCCCTGTACGGGCACGCAGGTCTATGGTCGGCGCCATCGCGAGCAGTGGCTGAAAAAGATTAACGAGGCCGGCGTACGCCGCCGCGCCGAGCTGTTTTATCAGCAGCTGGATGGATTGCAGAGCTTGCGGCGCACTGTGCGAGGAGAATTGTTAGCCGAGAGCCGGAAGCATGCTGGAGTGAAACTGCTGCGCCAGATTCCTTTCATCGGCCCACTGCGGGCCGCCAGCTGGTGGCTCTGATGCAGACGCCGCATCGCTTCCGGAGCAAGCGGCAGCTGTGGACCTACAGTGGTCTCGCAGTGGTGACGCACGACAGCGCGCAATATTGTTACGTGGATGGACAACTGCAACGGTCGAAAAAGCCGCAGCAGCTCCGCGGCCTCAATCAGAATCACAACCACTCGATAAAGGAGATCTTCAAAAGTGCGGCCCTGAGCGCCACTGTTCGTCCCGGACCTTTCCAGGATTTTTATGCAGGCCTCCTGGCTAGAGGGATGAAGCCGGAGATGGCTCGCCTTACACTGGCACGCAAAATCGCGGCCATCACGCTAACGCTTTGGAAGAAGGGAGAGTGTTTCGATGCAGGATATGTAAAGCCACAAGCAGCTTGAGCGTCAGGGAGGACCAGGCCATTGCTCAGGTTTCTCTGGTCGATGGTAGCCCAATCGGTTCTCGCGACGCTTGGGGTCGAGGGAGAGTATCTAGTGAGTTTTTAGGCGCTTTTGTGTGCTGCCCGTTCAGCACCGAAGTCTCCATGCCGATCCTATGCCCCCTCGCACAACCCAATAAAGCTATAGGCCTCGAGTCTCACATAGGATCATGGTTGGCACGTTGTCTGGAGCCAACACTTCTGCTTGAGTAGCTTCACGAGCCGACGGCGTCGAACCACCATCGGAAACATGAAACCGACGAGATATAACCGCCACTGGCCGGGTCACGCCCAGTCTCAGACATCGGGCTGGATGCAAGCCAAACAGTTTCCCCTTGCGGGGAGCAGGGAGGAGTTTTTTCTCTTGACATCCTCTCTCATAGGAAAACTCACGCTCGACAGAAACCAGAAACTCTGCGAATTCCTCATAGCCGTCAAGGAATTCATTTAAGCCGTCCTGGTCGAGCACGCGGATGTTCATGACGGGTTCTTTCGTGTAAGGAATGGTGGTGATCACACGGTATTGCGATTCGTTTAGCTTATTCAGGTACACATCCTCTACGGAGATGCTCTGCAGGGGTTCGGCAACTTTGTTCTTGTAGATGTTCCACAACTCCTCAATAAGCATGACGCCGAGCATAGAGAGCCTTTCCGCGGAGTCCGCGGATACTGACTCTCCGTGGGCAGCTCGGTTGGCGATGGACAGGACTTCTTTCAGAGAAGCTGCAAGATCGTGCGATAGTTTCTCCCGATCGTTCGAGCGCGTTCACCATGCTTGAGAGAGCAGGAAGCCTCTGAGATGGCTTGCCGGTTGTACCGCCAGGCCCCAGTACCGATTCTTCAACTGGAGGCTGGAAGCTGTCCGCCTAAGAACTTGTTGAAATTCGCTGCACGACAGCGGATTTGTTTGGGATTTGCATTTCGCCCACGGCGAAAACTGTTGGAATCGTGACTTGAGCCAGCGTTTATCAGGATCTGCGGGCGCTCGGAAGGTCATTCCGGCGCCCGCATCCGTGGTTCAGGCACACTGCTCCCCGGGATTTGCCGGTGATTGAGCCATGAGTCTGGGAAGACGGACCAGGTTGTGTGCCGCGCAACTGAACACGAACAACCAGTCCACCTTTTCCACTCCGCGCAGCTTGACCTGGCGCAGCGGGCCAGTTTGCTTCAGCCATCCAAAGCCCTTCTCAATGAGCCAGCGGCGGCTCAGACTGATCGCGTAGCCCGGCTGTCGTGTAGTTCTGCGGTCGAGATTACTGCTGCGATTCTTATCGTTCTGTGTGACATGTGGCGTCACGTTCAGTTCCCGCGCGGTGCGCACGAAGTCATCGCTGTCATAGGCCTTGTCAGCCCCCACCGTGATGCGTCGCGAACGGCCTTGCTGCCTTTCCGCCAGCATCAGCAACGCTGCATCACGCTCGGCGTAGCCATCGGCGTGCGTCACCATCGCGGCAGCAATCAGCCCGTTGCGGTTTTCCACCAGCGCATGGCCCAGATAGCTCAACTTCGACTCCTTCCCGTAGCTTTTCTTGTACAGCCGCGCATCCACATCCGTGGAGACGGCCGAGGTATTTCAGGTCAGTTGGGAGGCGGTCTATCGCTCGGTCGAGTGGTTTGTGGAGTGGGGCCTGGCGCAGCGCAGGGTGAGCGGCGTTGCGGCCATCGGGGTGGACGAGATTCACTGGGGTCACGGGCTGAAGGCGGACAACTTCCTGACGGTCATCTATCAGATCGACCAAGGCTGCCGGCGGCTGCTGTGGATCGGCCGGCGGCGCTCGGAGCAGACGCTGCGCCGTGGGCTGAACGAGCTGGGCAAGGAGTTTGTCGAAGGCCTGCGGTATGTTTGCAGCGACATGTGGAAGCCGTATCTCAAGGTGCTTGCCGAGGAGGCCGGCCAGGCGCTGAACGTGCTGGACCGGTTTCACATCGCCCAGCACCTGAACCAGGCCGTCGATGAAGTGCGCCGCGCCGAGACGAGCCGGCTGCGTGCGCACAGCCAGCAAGCGGCACAGAAGTTGAAGCACATGCGCTGGCCGCTGCTGCGCAAAGGCAGCCGGGTGCGAGGCCAGGCGCGAAGCAGGCTGAATGCGCTGCTGGCCAGCAAACTGGCTACGGCGCGGGCCTGGGAACTGAAGGAAGCCTTCGGGCATTTCTGGAAGTACAAGTCGGTTCTCTGGGCAGGAGGGTTCCTCGATGCCTGGTGCGAACGGGCCATGCGCAGCCAGCTGGAGCCGATGAAGAAGATGGCGCGTATGCTGCGGGCTCACGAGCCACTGCTGATGAACTGGTTCCGCGCCCGCGGCGAGTTGTCCTCGGCCGCCGTCGAAGGCCTCAACAACAAAGTCCGAGTGGTCACCAGACGATCCTACGGCTTTCGCACCTACCACGGCATCGAAGTCGCGCTATATCACACGCTTGGACGACTGCCCGAACCGGAAACTACCCACAGATTCTGCTGACGAGGCGAAATTTTGAAACCACCGGTCGTCGGTCCGATGATCTTGTTGTCGAAGACAAGGACAGGGAGGACGACCGATGGATTCGTTTATCAGGCTGTTTGGCAGCCTGCTGCTGTTTGTATACCACTGTTTCGACCGGGTGGTGATTCACGGGTACCTGAGCGGGTTGTCGCGGCCGGGCCAGGTGGCGCATTTCTTCCACGAGGTGGTGGGTGAGCCGGCGATCGACAAGCAAGTGCTGTCGCGGCGGACCCAGGAGTATCGGGCGTGGGTGGAAGCGTTCGCCCGCAACCATGGCATCCCCATCGAATGGGCAGAAGCGAAGGTGCGCAAGGAGGACTACGTTCGTCCCGCCTTGCGCCGCATGGAACGCGCCCATCGCTCGGGCGTGTACTTCATCCTGAAAAGCATGGAGCAGGGCAACGCCTTTCGCTCCGCGGTTCCCCGGTTTCCGACCGATGACCCCAACTATCGCATCCCGGCCCGACAGCGCAGCCGCTTTACGCACTACTACTTCTACCTCCGTGACGAAGTGCTGGGGCCGATGGCGATGCGCATGGCTTCGTTCTTTCCCTTCCAGGCGACCTACTATCTCAACGGCCATCACTTCATGGAGGTGGAGCTGACTCGGGACAAGATTGCCTTCCGCAAGAACGACAACGCCTTTCTGGCCGTCAGCGACCCCGAGGGGCTGCAGGCGGCCGCCGACCGTTTCAGCGCAGACATCATCCGCAAGCGGCTCGACTACTGGACGCTCGTGCTGGGACCGAAGTTCTCCAAGCGGGAGCGCGCCCGGATGAACCTGCGCCGTTTCTACGCCGTCAACCAGGTCGAGTACTGCCGCAACTTCGTCTTCAAACGCCATTTCCCCATCCGCAGGATCTTCGAGCGCTCCTGCGAGATCGGACTGTGGCGCATGACCGCCGACAAGATCTCCCAGGTCTTCGGCCAGCGCATCACCAAGAGGCTGAAAGGCAAGCTGAATACCACCCTGGACGAGATCGAGCATGGCCATCACATCTTCCGCGCCTACTGGAAGAACGCCTTCGTGAAGCAGTACGAGAAGTTCTCCACCTTCCTGCGCAACGAAGTCTGCTCCAACAACCTGGCCGACTTCGGCCTGAAAAAGGGCCTGGACCATCTGCCGGCGGTGCGCCAGAAGTTCCTCGCCGTCACGGATCGTTTCGCCACCTTCCAGGCCCAGTGCCTCAACGTGCACGTCGAGTTCCCTCTACTGCAGAGGTTGGCCCTGCGCACCGCCAGGTTCCCCGGCATCAAAATCCACGACACCCGCATGATCCGTTTAATGGAGGTTCTGCTGCACGGCGGCGCCACCGTCGGCGGCTGGCCCGCCAAGCAAATCCACCAAGCCATCCTCACCACCTTCCGCCTCGCCGAGGACCGTTACGGGCTCCATCAACTCCGCTACGATCTGCGCAAAATGAAAGCCCACGGCCTGCTGGAACGCGACGGATCACGCTACGCCTACCGGCTCAGCGAGAAAGGGACCAAAGCCGCACTCTTGTTCGTCCTCTTCCACAAACAACTCTGCGGGCCGCTGGCCAACAGCCTCTTTCATCACCGCCCGGACGTCGCTTCACGCCCACAAAGCAAACTGGAGACCGCCTTCCATAAGGCCGATGACTCGGTCTCTAACATCATCCAACTACTCCAAGCCGCGTGAAATGTTGAAGTATTCCTGTTTACAAATCGAGCGGTAAGAATCTAAGAGCAGGTGATCAGCGGGTCGCACTCATTCTGTTGAGGAGCTTGCAATGCTTTGGACAGGCGCTGAGAAGCCAGATCTAAATCTTTGGCAAAGGCTTACGGCACATATTCGCAGAAGTTTTGATTTTTCTCTTGACAGAGGAATTGAAATTGTCCTACTTTTATCGCCGACGTAAACGCTTAAGGGACGAACGCTCCAAAGCTCGAAGCAGATTTTAGATCTCCTGCTCTGAAGAACTGGCAAGAAACGGAGCAGCCCCTAGCGTGATGTTGCGTAGTCTGACCTTCCCCGATTTCCTCGTAGGCTATGCGACCTCTCTTTCTGCATCTGGCGCGAAGGTCGCGCAAACTGCAAGGGTTCTTACCAATTCGATTAACCTCTGGCTCTTTTGGTCATTCGATCAGTGAGTTGATCTGGTGTGTATACGGAACCACATGCGTGTGCTCGGAGCAGCAGTGAGCATGTGTAACGACGAGGAGGTCAATTGTCATGCGCAAACTAGCAGCGACTTTGTTGGGCATGCTTCTTATGACGGTGATGGGTACCATCGCGTTAGGTCAGGCTGCCACCGGCGCGGTCAATGGAACCGTGACCGACACTTCGGGAGCTGTCATTCCGACCGCTACGGTCACCCTCGTCAACACAGACACGAATGTTCAGCAAAAGGTGCAGACGGACGCGACTGGAGCATTCATTTTTGTAAATGTGACTCCCGGCAATTACAGCCTGCACGTTGAGGCGGCCGGATTCAAATCCTGGACGACCTCTTTTGCCGTAGGC